>NZ_JBJQJI010000001.1:0-1162883 GCF_046487485.1 Escherichia sp. WS1368 | reverse complement strand
GTCCTAAGACATCAATCATCTGCTCTCCAATGACTAGTCTAAAAACTAGTATTAAGACTATCACTTATTTAAGTGATATTGGTTGTCTGGAGATTCATGGGGCCAGTCTAGTTACCCATTCCACTAATTTGTCCATTAAAAAGTCAGCTCTTTTGTGACCACCATCAAAACGAACAGCAGAACCGGCCAAACAACCGCTGATTCCAATCACAGGTTTTTTTATCATATCCTCCCCCTTGACTAATTCATTAACACATAAACTGTGTAGTGCACGGAATAAATTGCCTTTCTGACGTCATCACTGACAATTTTTCTGTTATGGACTATTCCTAATATAGTATGAAAGTTCTTTAAGTGATCGGTCGTAATCATCTATCTTTCATACTTACTCTCAACTATCAAAAGTACAGGATTGATTATGAAGTTATGGCCTGTGTTGACTGGCATTGCACTCTCTTTCACTCTTATAGCATGTAAGGCCCCGACACCACCTAAAGGTGTGCAGCCGATTACAAATTTTGACGCCAACCGCTACCTCGGAAAATGGTATGAAATAGCTCGCCTCGAGAACCGGTTCGAACGTGGTCTGGAACAGGTCAGCGCTACTTATGGAAAACGGAACGACGGAGGGATTCGTGTACTTAACCGTGGATACGATCCAACGAAAAATAAATGGAGCGAGAGCGAAGGTAAAGCATACTTTACTGGAGATACTAAAACTGCAGCGTTGAAGGTTTCGTTTTTTGGCCCCTTCTATGGTGGCTATAATGTAATCAAACTGGATGATGAGTATAAGTATGCTCTTGTTAGTGGTTCGAACAGAGAATACCTATGGATTCTGGCAAGGACCCCAACTATTCCAGATAAAGTAAAAGCAGACTATGTGCGAACCGCTCAAAAGTTGGGATTCAATGTCAATGAATTATTATGGGTTAAACAATAAAATCCCTACCCGAAATGATACTTATTAGAAAAAAACCAGCCTTTGGGGAGGCTGGCTAAATCAGGAAACAAGCTGTTATATGATAATAACTACGTTGCGATTCCAACATTTAAAATGTTAGACTAATGACAATCAGACAGCAACTTTTCCTTTAATTATTTCGAACAATCAGCATCCATCTCCAATCGGAGATCCAATACCATCAGCATGCCCTCCACTACGCCCTCAGCTTTCTGGAGCATCCTGCCAACCCAACAATCAGATCGCCCATGCTTACGTGCAAGCGCCATAAAAGTCATGCCGCCGACATAATAGTCCACCAATAAACCATGTAAATCGCTGTTGTTTTTTCTCAGGCGAGCCATACATTCACAAATGATCATCGCGTCATCGTCACAGCATTGCGGACGAGATCTTACTTTTGAAGGAATTAATCCCTTAAAACCAGCGGCAATGGACGACCAGGTCACATCTTCATGATTATTAACCGCCCATGCCCCCCAACGCTCAAGAACCATCTGAATATCACGCATCAACTTACTCCACAAAATTAGGCCAGCACACCAATTGCCAGCGCGCGATCGATAAATCGAAAAATCAGCTCCAGTTGGGAGCCATACTTCTCTTCAAATGCCACGGTATCCGTATGCAACTCGTCGTGATGCTTTCTGCACAAAGGCAACACAAAGAGATCATGTGCTTTGGTTCCCATTCCGCCCTGCCCGTGACCAATCAGATGATGCGGATCGTCGGCTGGCATCCCGCAGCAAGCACACGGCTGTGTCTTAACCCAGCGTGTGTATTTCTCCTTAACCCAACGGTGACGTTTAGGCAGCTTCATGAAAGATTCCGGAGACTCTGGATCAACGGTGATGCTTACCACCGTCTTTTCCTGTGATGGGTTTTGTTGCTGGTGGGCGTGAGGCAACGGTGCAAGATTTTTTGTGCGCTGTTTCAATATGCTGGTGGCGGTCTGCTCTCCCGGTACGATGTCGCTTTCGCGGTACACCGAGCAGATTTTTTCCGCTGGTAATCCCAGCGAGCGACGTAATACCGCTTCCGGTAGCGCGTCCGCCAGCTGATTGCGGACCGCCCACCAGGATAATTCAGCCAGAGATAATTCACGCTCCTTCGTACCGCTTATTGCGTGACCGATGACGTCAATCATCCATGCTGCCAGGTTTTGATGAGCAAGTTGCTCGAGTGATTCGGATGTCTGGTCACGCAGTTGGTTGTCGCAGTGCCAGCACAACACCATTGCGCCGGTACCATATCGGTGAATAACGGTTTCGCTGTGATGATAATCGCCGTGTGGCCACTGGCAGGATTTAATATGGCGCAACAGCCAGTCAGACAATGCACCAGCACCACCAGCAGCACGAATTACCCGTGCGTTACTGAAAAACGGCAGCAATGTTTTGTCTTCCACCAGCGGCTGGCGAACGGCAGGAACGACCCCGGACGGCAGATTACGCATGCTTTTCGGTTCCGGCTCCACCAGTACCCGGGTATTGTGGAATACCGGCATGGATTCACGGCCCGGCTTAACGACCACCAGCCCGAGTTCCGGTACCAGAACAGGTCGAAGTAATACCCGCACGTTACCTCCAGATGCGTTGCTGGAATGTACGGGACGGACGCGGTGGGCGTTCGGAGTAAGGCAATCTGACTGAGATTATCCAGTGACGGTAGTCGAGACTAAGGGCTTTCTTAACCTCGTATCCGCGCCTGCGGTAACACTGAATTATCCATTCAGCCTGCTCTTCAGTGCATGGAGGGTGCTGGAACCATTCAGACTTGAATGCGTGAGAATACCGCTCGTGCGTGCAGGCAAGAACGGGCGAATTATCAGAATTGTAATATTTTACGTTGCGTGCCATCGGTTTTCTCCGGTGGCACGGTGTTACTCAGCGGGAGTTCAGCCCCGCGCAAGATTGTAGATGAGTTTATTCTTCTGCAAAAGCTGAAAAGCCTGCTTTTATTCCGATCTCTTTCAGTGCCTGTAATGAAGTGACAAACTCACCTTCGCGCAAGATAAATCCGTCTGTCACTCGACCATCCACAAAATTAATTAACGCAGCCCCATTCTTTCGCAAACACATAATGCGGTAATGACTAACAAGATTTCCATTTTCAACGCACACAGCATAGAGGCCATCTTCACAAAAAATTTTACGCAGTTCTTCGATGTTCATCATCAGAATCCTTCCGGATAATTAGCTCTCCCCTTTAAGGGACCATCCCTCTTATCCCTGCGCGCTACTTAAGTATTTTTGATTCTATTCCGGCACCGTCCAGAACTTCAAACGCGTTGAAAATAAAAACAAAAACCCGCCGAAGCGGGTTAAGTGCGGGTGCGTTGAGGATGCCTGCCACATCAGAGGTGGCGAGGGATTTCTCCCTCGCCGGGTCTCTTACTCCTCAGGTTCGTAAGCTGTGAAGACAGCGACCTCCGTCTGGCCGGTTCGGATTCGTACCTCGCAGAGGTCTTTCCTCGTTACCAGTGCCGTCACTATGACGGTTAAACAGATGACGATCAGGGCGATTAACATCGCCTTTTGCTGCTTCATAGCCTGCTTCTCCTTGCCTTTCGGCACGTAAGAGGCTAACCTACATATGTCTAGCATGAAATTGGCCTCAGATTAATGTTAAGCGTCTTGCAGGACGCGTAATGTTAACTGGGGCTTTTCTCTATCTGCCGTTGGTGTTCATGCCCGAGGCAGATAGCCTCAAGCACCCGCAGCCATTCTACTTAACTACCGTTACCTCGCCAATGTGAAATCAGTCAGAAAGGCGATCCATAAGAACAATAGCAAGACAATAAATCGCCATTACAGCCGTAATAGCCAGCGCACATTTGAGAACCAGCACCACAACCTCCTGTATTGGACGTACACCAGTCCTGATGAATATGAGGCTGTCTCGTCAGTGATTCAATACAACTATTGGGTATAGTTTCTCTGATTTTTTCTGTGGAAATGGGACATTACAACCTATCGCCACCAACAATTGAGACGCTAATCGCCCCATCTCGTAACCTTATCCAAAACGGGGCCTAAATCATGGCAATTGACTAACGTTTCTGAGTAGATAATGCCCTGAAGTAAGCGTTGCTAATCGATTGATAAATCTCAATATCTTCAGAACCTGCAAGTTCGACATACTCACTCTCACATGTAGACGGTTGAGCAGTGTGTTGGACACTTCTCGTGTTCGAGTGGATTGTTCCTATACTAACTTCTGTTAATATAGGTAGTTCCAACTGGTTTCTGTCGTTTTTTTTCATATAAATCACTCAAGCCTCAACAAGTTAAGTTTATTACTATCAACTTCAGCAATAACTACCTGTTCTAATTTAGGAATCGCTTTGAGACTAACGCTATCCACAGGCATAGCCGCACCCTCTGTCGCTAACTCTAGCACCCCAGCTTTAGATTTTCGAGATCCAGATTCAAAAAGCTCAAGAAACCTAGTTGGAGCTACTCCATCAAATTGTATCAATTTCACTTTTTCATCCGTCTCGATTACTGATTCGGTCATCGCATCCGAATGAAGTTTAAGAGCTAAGCTTTTTCTATACGGCTCAATAAAATATACTTCAGAGATACCAGAAGCGATAATATGCCTTGCGCAGGAATGACATGGATAGGTTGTTACAAATATTTTTCCGCCTAAAATTCTTTCTCCTGCCACACGAGATGCGCCAAGAATCGCGTGCATTTCTGCATGAACCGCTCTTGAAAACTCTATTAAATCTTTTAATCGTGAGTTTTTTATAATAGTTTGAATCGCCGCTTCTCTTTTTTTTACAGGGATTATTTTTTCCTGTACAAGGCTATCAATGACAACTTCAGCCAATATTCTCTTTTCCGCATCATTCGAGCAATTTCTATTTTGTAATGTATAACAACGATGATCAGGATCAATAACTTTTAAGCGGATAGATTGTTTACCATAGAGACCACCACCATTACGAGGCACATCATTCCAACCGGTAGAAAGAAGTTCTCCAGATGAAGATGTTACTGCAGCACCAACTTGTCTTGATAGACATGCAGAATTACGAGCCGCTGAGGTGGCTGCATACATTGCATTTTCCTCTTCAGTCGGTGATATAACTGAACTCCTAAAAATTAGCTTAAAGAAACGTTCCAGTTTAGATAGAATTTGGCCTTTAGCATCGGCATTTCCTGGCTCTGCCAACCCACTGTCAACCCGCAAAAAGTAATCACACTTCGGGAAAGTGTCTCTAACTGATTGCCCATGATCGAACTCTTCACCAGAATCGGTATTGATTAGTTCAGCAATATCTTCAACGCTTAGTCTATTAATTTTTGAAAGATTTTCACGCCTTGCCTCTAAAGGGGAAAATACACCTATAGAGAAAATCATTTTTCCATAGATTGATTTCAACAACTCAAGCTCAGAAGAGTTTTTAACTGAGTCAATAATATGACAAATTTTTTGATTTTTAATCTTACTCGCTTCCCCTTTGCTGGATTCATTAACAATATCATCAAATTCACCAAAGTTTTTTTTACGCTCGGCGCTAATTTTAGCAATAGCTAATTTTGCAAGAATATCACTACCATAAATTTCACGAAGTTTATCACCCACAGTTATAAGTGACTTGAATTTCTTTAGATTAGTGCTTTCATCAATATTAATTGATGTATATTTTGAATTAATCCGGATTAGATCACTCAAGCGTATGTCGTATGTTTTATAGCCATATTTTTTAAGCGAGAATGATATCTGCTCAGCAGTCTCATGTAGCGGTGAACCAATTGGCCCACAAAGTGCGATTATAATCTCTGGAGTAACACTGTCTTTTATTTCTTGAGTTGCATTAATTGTTGACAGCTCGGCAACATCATCATTCCCAACAAGTTGAAACTCTTGACTTTTATCTAAGGCTGTGCCTTGCATGCCCTTATCCTAATTAATAGTATTTTTCCCTCTTTATAGCTAATTAAGATAAATGTTGCAAAGTAATATTGCACATGAAACTTGAGTTAGTAATCCTTTTGACTAGATGGTTTGACCTGCGCCCTATAGATAAACACACTACGCTGTTAGCAACGTTCGCTTCTGGCACAAAGCAGGCACCACACTAGTTCTTCCCTGTACCATAAAAATGTCAATTCACATATGAACAAATGCTATTTAATCTAAAAATGTCTATAAATACCGTGTAATTCACTGATAAAATGCCAATATTCACTGAATAACTTCACTCCTCCGGTACTCGCGACAGATTATGTTTAGGTGACTGTCGTAGCGACGTATTTCTCCGTCAGGTAATGACCAGATAAGGTCCGGATCAACCACAGCGGGTTTCTTCACCTTCGCCCTAGAGAGTTTTTTGCGGGCATTTTGCCAGTCCTTTGGTGCCTGTTGAGACGGGAATAACGCGTAGCCGGAGTTGTATACATAACAACTGGCAACCAGCTCTCTGGCAAGAATGCTCATCAGATATCCTGTCGCACCTGTTTTAGTAACGTCTCGCGACCGCTCTGGCGCACAAGTTCGACCACCTGCTCTTTAATTTTTTCCCGCTCTTCCTGTGTAAAAACTTTTGCCACAAGTCCTCCTTAAAATTACCTCATGACCTGAAATCAACACTTATCCTCTGAAACCAGGCGGAATTTCTGTATCCGGTTCAGAAATATAATTCACACAACGCTGTACAGGTGAACGTCCCAGGCGGATGACCAGTTCGTCCCATTTTTCGCGGAGTTTTGACGGGCTCATGATGTTTTTTACCCAGAATGGATCTCGCTGTACCCGACCAAACATTTCGCAAATTTGTCTGTGGCTTCTGCCATCCAGCATCCGCATTGTGCGCACGTCATTGGCCCAGGCTGTCCAGTTAGGCTCTTTTGGTCGCATGATCTCTCCATCGTCGCTGGCAGCCTGTTCGTAAAGGTTCACGATCCGCCCCCAAATCCATTGGGCACACGCCAAATCCTCCCTGCTACCCCACTGGCGTTTTTTCGCACTAAACACAACCGCGTCGGAGTTCCGGGTTAAAAAATCCTGTTCAGTCGTCTGCGGGTCCGGTTGCGAAGCTTCCGGACGAAAAGTGTTTTTATTCTCTGTAGTAATCTCTGTTGTATTCTCTGTAAGATCATCAGGCCATTTTGACCCGATGACATTGGGTCGTTTTGAACCAATGGAGCGTTTCATTTTGACCTCTTCCATAGTGTCATTTTGACCTGATGGAGCGGCGCATTTTGAACCGATGGATTCGCTCAATTTGCCATCATCTAAAAGCTCGCTCCCATAGTTGATCGTGTAGAAATTGGTCATATCGCGCTTTGATTTATTGAGCTTTTCACAACGCAAAAGCCCCAGCGTTTTCAGACTTGCAAACGCGCGCTTTAACGTTGACTCTGACCAGAATGGGAACTGTTCCAGCCATTGTTCCGTTGTGTTGTAAATCCAGCGAACACCATCACATTCCATGCCGGAATTGGTATCTCTCAACCAGTAATGCAACTGCTGCAACACAATGGCTTCATTTAAGCCAATCTTCATCGCAAGCTGTGTGTTTATAACCAGTGGGCGTTCAGCAAAAAGAAGGCTCATAATTCCATCCAGCTTTTTGTTGGTATTGCTGTCGATACGCAAGTTTGAAAGCAATTGCTTTTTCTATAAGTTCGTCAGTTTCACGATCCACTACGGCAGGATCAGCAAAAAGCAGTCCGGACTCCACCACATCGCCATATTCTTTGTTTAACCCGGCGATCATGTACGTGATGCTTTTTCCGTCACTAATTTCACGATACAACCTGAAATCATTAATCCGGATAGCCTCCATAATTGCAGGCACTAGCGCCGTGAACTTTTCACGCTTATCCCTAGTGTCGATAGCCTTCCAGCGTTCGAATATCTTCACTCGATTAACGCCAAGCGCTCGCTGATCAACCGCGCCACCTTCATCTGTGACACGCTGAACATCGATGTTCGGGCGCTCTTTCAAAGCCCAGAATGCTTCAGTGATTAATATCGTCGCCTGCTCCTGTGTCATTCCTGGTCGACATATCCAGGCATCCAGAGCCTCACGAGCCTGTTCAGGAGTGATTTTCATTGTTCAACCGCCCCGCCCGCTTCGTCTTACGATATTCGTCATAAACCTTGGGATCATACAGAAGCTCGCCGCCAGATGCCTCCTGTAGACGCATCGCGCGACCTTCAGGAACCAGCTCTTGCCATTGAGAAACAGCAGATGGATCAACGCCAGCAGCTTTCGCTACTTTGGCTTTCGTACCGTAAAAATTAATTACGTCTGATTTAAACATCGCACCTCCAATATTGAGTTTTCTCAATGCTAATCACTCAAGGAATCTCAAGTCAAGGGTTATTAAGATATCTAAATATGAACGAGAAAACTTTAGGTCAACGCATTAGAGAAAGACGTAAGCAGGTAGGCTTAAGTCAAAACGGTTTAAGCAAAGCTGCTGGCGTATCTGGCTCATCAATTTCATTATGGGAAAGTGACCATACAGCCCCGCGCGGGCAAAATTTGCATCGCCTTGCCGAGGTATTGCAATGTTCACCAACCTGGATACTGTTTGGCGACGAGGACAAAACACCAGCTCCCCCTGTTTCACTCGATAGTGCCTTAGACTTATCGGAAGATGAGTTAGAGATGCTGCGTTTGTATCGCGCACTTCCTAAATCAGAGCAACAAGCACAACTCAGCGAACTCCGCGCCCGCGTTGAGAATTTTAATCGCCTGTTCACCGAGCTATTAGAGGCTCGCAAACGCAACAAGCATCAATAATCATCCCTTCACAAAATTTTAAAGCCTTACATTTCAATGTATTGGCTTTATCTTGCGCCAATACTTGAGTTTTCTCATCAAAAAACCTTGACGAAAAATAATGAGAAAACTAAATTACCTCCATCAAGACACCGCACGGTGTTCTCAGCAAACAGTTCCGCTACCCCGGCGTTAAGGGGAAATGAGGTCAGCATGGATACTATCGATCTTGGCAACAGCGAATCTCTGGTATGTGGCGTGTTCCCCAACCAGGACGGCACGTTCACCGCGATGACGTATACCAAAAGCAAAACGTTTAAAACCGAAAATGGTGCCCGTCGCTGGCTGGAAAGAAACTCAGGTGAGTGATATGGATTTCGACACAATCATGGAAAAGGCTTACGAAGAATACTTCGAAGGCCTTGCCGAAGGCGAAGAAGCTCTCAGCTTCAGTGAGTTTAAACAGGCACTCAGAATAAGAATGTGCTCTCACAATGACGCGGAGCACAAATATGAGAAGCAAAATCAGACCGCAGAAAATTTTGTTCTGGAACCCGGAGAAACGCTTTTCAAAATTCCCGTTACGTGCCCCATTTGCGGTTTTACATCAGAAGAACTTGACGACTCCTGTAACAATCAGGAAACAACCAAGTATGTCGAAGATGATACCGAGTGCGCACGAAGAACGATTATATCCACGAGTCCAAACTCCAGGACCAATAAATCTCACCTTGAGAGGGTGATTAATCCACTCCCCCAAACCAATAAAAAAGATGCCGGAGGACAAAAAACCCAATGGAACAACGGGATATCTGTCAAAAAAAGACGTTCCATTAAAGACAAACAACGCAGCGCCAACAACTGTAAGCGCTTTATACCAGTAATCAATTTTCATGTTCTTAAGCGGATTTATTGGTGGTTGCGACATTGCTTAATGAATCCTTAAAACTGTGGTGATTTTAAGGATACCACCTCGCCTGACGTGGTTAAAAGCAGGCACACAACACGAAAGCGCACGGCGAAGTTCGTCTCACTGTACGGTGTCGTTAAATTTAATTCGACCGTGCGCTTCCGGTTGTGGCAACCCGCGAAATGGCGCGGCGGTAAGTATGGCGGGGTTATTCCTTCCCCGTTGAGGACACCGGGTTGTCAGGTTGACCATACGCTTAAGTGACAACCCCGCTGCAACGCCCTCTGTTATCAATTTTCTGGTGACGTTTAGCGGTATCAGTTTTACTCCGTGACTGCTCTGCCGCCGTTTTTAAAGTGAATTTTGTGATGCGGTGAATGCGGCTGAGCGCACGCGGAACAGTTAAAACCAAAAACAGTGTTATGGGTGGATTCTCTGTATCCGACGTTAATTGTTAACTGGTTAACGTCACCTGGAGGCACCAGGCACTGCATCACAAAATTCATTGTTGAGGACGCGATAATGAAAACGTTATTACCAAACGTTAATACGTCTGAAGGTTGTTTTGAAATTGGTGTCACTATCAGTAACCCAGTATTTACTGAAGATGCCATTAACAAGAGAAAACAAGAACGGGAGCTATTAAATAAAGTATGCATTCTTTCAATGCTGGCCCGTTTACGTCCGATACAAAAAGGATGCTGGCAATGAATACAGCATTTGCACTTGTTCTGACAGTTTTTCTTGTTTCCGGAGAACCAGTTGATATTGCAGTCAGTGTTCACAGGACAATGCAGGAGTGTGTGACTGCAGCAACCGAACAGAAAATTCCCGGTAACTGTTACCCTGTCGATAAAGTTATTCACCAGGATAATAACGAAATCCCGGCAGGTCTTTAAAACAGTTCCGTAATAAACATCCGATTTCATTCTTATATGCCAGCAATGGCAGGGATTTGTTCACCCTTAAATCTGTCATGAGGTTAAAACAAAATGAGTAAAGTCTTTATTTGCGCCGCCATTCCGGACGAACAGGCAATAAAGGAAGAAGGTGCAATCGCTGTAGCCACTGCCATTGAAGCCGGTGATGAACGTCGCGCCCGCGCAAAATTTCACTGGCAATTCCTGGAACATTATCCGGTTGCTCAGGACTGCGCTTATAAATTTCTTGTTTGCGAGGATAAACCCGGTATACCCCGCCCTGCCCTCGATTCCTGGGATGCTGAATATATGCAGGAAAACCGCTGGGATGAGGAGTCTGCTTCCTTTGTCCCGGTTGAGACTGAATCAGATCCGATGAACGTCACTTTTGACAAGCTGGCCCCTGAAGTACAGAACGCTGTCATGGTTAAGTTCGACACATGTGAAAACATCACCGTTGATATGGTGATTAGCGCGCAGGAATTGTTGCAGGAAGACATGGCAACATTCGACGGACATATCGTTGAAGCGTTGATGAAAATGCCAGAAGTTAACGCCATGTATCCGGAGCTTAAGCTGCATGCCATCGGGTGGGTTAAACATAAATGTAATCCTGGAGCTAAATGGCCCGAAATTCAGGCAGAGATGCGTATCTGGAAAAAACGTCGCGAAAATGAACGCAAGGAAACCGGAAAATACACGTCTGTTGTTGATCTCGCCCGCGCCAGAGCCAATCAACAGCACACTGAAAATTCAACAGGAAAAATCAACCCGGTCATTGCTGCCACTCATCGCGAATACAAGCAGACATGGAAAACACTGGATGACGAACTGGCCTACGCTCTCTGGCCTGGTGATGTGGATGCCGGAAACATTGACGGCAGCATCCATCGCTGGGCAAAAAATGAAGTTATCGACAACGACCGCGAAGACTGGAAGCGTATCTCGGCATCAATGCGCAAACAGCCTGATGCCCTTCGCTACGACCGCCAGACTATTTTTGGCCTTGTCCGTGAACGTCCGATCGACATTCACAAAGACCCTGTGGCACTGAACAAATACATTACTAAATACCTGACTACAAAGGGCGTGTTTGAAGATGAAGGAACAAATCAGAGCGCAACTGATACTCTCTCGTCGCCAGTACCAGAAACTGATGCAGTGGAAACGGCAATTCCGGGCAACGAAAAAACTGAATGCAAAGTGGAAGTCGAACCATCTGTAGAGCGTGAGGGGCCGTTCTACTTCCTCTTTACCGACAAGGATGGCGAAAAATACGGTCGCGCAAACAAACTTTCTGGTCTGGATAAGGCACTGGCTGCTGGCGCCACTGAAATCACAAAAGAAGAATATTTTGCCCGAAAAAATGGCACATACACGGGCTTACCGCAAAATGTAGATACCGCTGAAGATTCAGAACAACCAGAGCCGATAAAAGTTACCGCTGACGAAGTAAACAAAATTATGCAGGCAGCCAATATCAGCCAGCCTGACGCCGATAAGTTGCTTGCTGCATCACGTGGTGAATTTGTTGAAGGGATTAGTGACCCGAATGATCCGAAATGGGTTAAGGGGATCCAGACCCGCGATTCTGTGAACCAGAACCAGCATGAATCGGAACGGAACTACCAAAAAGCGGAACAAAACAGTCCAAATGCGTTACAAAACGAGCCAGAAACGAAACAGCCTGAACCAGTGGCGCAACAGGAAGTGGAAAAGGTCTGCACCGCCTGCGGTCAAACCGGCGGCGGCAACTGCCCTGATTGTGGCGCGGTGATGGGCGACGCAACATACCAAGAAACATTCGATGAAGAGTATCAGGTTGAAGTTCAGGAAGATGATCCGGAGGAAATGGAAGGCGCTGAACATCCACACAAGGAGAACACTGGCGGCAATCAGCATCACAATAGCGATAATGAAACTGGCGAGACGGCAGATCACCCAATTAAGGTGAACGGTCATCACGAAATCACATCCACCAGCAGGACGTGTGACCATCTAATGATCGACCTTGAAACCATGGGAAAAAATCCTGATGCCCCGATCATCTCAATAGGTGCAATATTTTTCGATCCGCAAACCGGAGATATGGGACCGGAATTTAGTAAGACTATCGATCTGGAAACTGCTGGCGGAGTCATTGATCGGGACACCATTAAATGGTGGCTTAAACAATCACGCGAAGCGCAATCTGCCATTATGACCGATGAAATCCCGTTAGATGATGCACTGTTACAATTGCGGGAATTTATCGACGAAAACTCCGGTGAATTTTTTGTTCATGTCTGGGGAAATGGAGCCAACTTCGACAACACGATTTTGCGCCGTTCATACGAACGGCAGGGGATCCCCTGCCCGTGGCGTTACTACAACGATCGCGATGTACGCACAATCGTTGAACTGGGGAAAGCCATAGACTTCGATGCCAGAACGGCTATTCCATTCGAAGGTGAGCGCCATAATGCACTTGATGACGCCCGTTACCAGGCAAAATACGTTTCAGCTATCTGGCAAAAACTGATCCCGAGTCAGGCTGATTCTTAATGTTCAACTGTCGCCGGTTGTGACTGGTATTCTGCAACCGGCGCTCGTCTGATGTAAGAGATAAAGAAATCGATGAACGAAGTAATCATGATTGTCTCTCCCGGCAAATGGGTATCCGAAGAGCAGTTAATTGCGCTGAAAGGAATAAAAAAAGGTACGTTAAAAAAGGCTCGGGAAAAATCGTTTATGGAAGGAAGGGAATATAAGCATGTCGCTCATGACGGTATGCCATGGGATAACAGTCCATGCTTTTACAACCTGGAAGAAATTGATCGCTGGATTGAGCGCCAGGCATCAGCAAGACCAAGACGTCATCTTACTTGACTAAAAGCCACACTAACTAATGAGAGAAGTTGAAATGAAATATCCGACAGGCGTGGAAAACCATGGAGGGAAATTACGTATCTGGTTTGTTTATAAAGGCGTAAGAGTCAGGGAAAACCTGGGGGTTCCTGACACAGCAAAAAACAGGCGCGTTGCAGGTGAGCTACGCGCCTCTGTTTGTTACGCAATAAAAACTGGTGTTTTCGACTATGCAAAACAGTTTCCCTCCTCACGCAATCTGGAAAAATTTGGTGAGGCCCGACAAGATTTAACCATAAAAGAACTGGCTGAAAAATTTCTGGCACTGAAAGAAACTGAAGTCGCAAAAACATCACTCAACACATACCGTGCCGTCATCAAAAATATCCTGAGCATAATCGGTGAAAAAAATCTTGCCTCATCGATTAATAAAGAAAAATTACTGGAGGTTCGTAAAGAGCTACTGACTGGATACCAGATCCCCAAAAGTAACTATATTGTTACACAACCAGGGAGATCGGCTGTAACTGTAAATAATTACATGACAAATCTTAACGCCGTGTTCCAGTTTGGTGTTGATAACGGTTACCTGGCAGATAACCCGTTTAAGGGGATCTCGCCATTAAAGGAATCAAGAACCATTCCGGATCCTCTTTCGCGGGAGGAATTCATCCGTCTTATCGATGCGTGCAGAAATCAGCAAGCCAAAAATTTATGGTGTGTTTCTGTTTATACTGGCGTTCGCCCTGGTGAGCTGTGTGCACTTGGATGGGAGGACATAGATCTGAAAAATGGAACAATGATGATCAGGAGAAATTTAGCAAAAGACCGTTTCACGGTACCAAAAACACAGGCGGGAACCAATCGGGTCATTCATCTTATTAAGCCAGCAATCGACGCTCTCCGGAGTCAGATGACATTAACGAGACTGAGCAAAGAGCATATCATTGATGTTCACCTCAGAGAGTATGGCAGAACAGAAAAACATAAATGCACCTTTGTTTTTCAACCTGAAGTGTCAGCGAGAGTAAAAAATTATGGTGACCATTTTACCGTTGACTCAATAAGGCAGATGTGGGACGCAGCGATAAAACGTGCCGGACTCCGCCATCGAAAATCATATCAGTCGAGACATACTTATGCCTGCTGGTCGCTGACAGCTGGTGCTAACCCGGCATTTATAGCAAACCAGATGGGCCATGCAGATGCGCAAATGGTATTTCAGGTAAACGGAAAATGGATGTCTGAAAACAATAATGCACAGGTAGCTTTGTTAAATACACAGTTAAGCGAGTTTGCCCCAACCATGCCCCATAACGAAGCAATGAAAAATTAATTTAATATTTATCAAATAGTTGACACGTATGACTCTTGAAATCCATAAATTCAAGCGCAGTGCCCAGCCATCCCGATACTGCTGCTTTCACCAAATCCTTAGTGCTTCTTTCGTGTTTTTCTATTGTCATAATGGTTATCTCTAAAAAAGAGGTAAGATGCGTACTACTTACTCGCCGTTATTGGTATTATTCAGAAAAAGTGAGTAAGACTTTGCAGCAATGTTTTTGATCCTGTTCAAATAAACTGATGGCATCAGCAACATGCTGGAAATCAAACATATGGGTAATTAATTTTTCTGGTTTAATTAACCCTTTACTTAACCAGTCGATAACGACCGGGAATTTATTTGCATTTAAGCGTGAAGAGAAAATAGAGAGTTCTTTTCCGGTAATTCCTTGCTGAATCACTTCAGACGGTTCACTGGAGAAGCCCATCAATACAATACGTGCCGCTGGAGAAGCCAGCGTTACGGCCTCTTTCAGGATAGAAGGATGACAAGCCGCATCGATAATTAATGTCGGCTTTATGCCTTTTTCAGCGAAAATCTCGCCAAGCGGTGTCTGGCTGTTATTAATCGCCCAGTCAGCCCCGCTCTCTTTCGCTTTTTCCAGTCGTTCATCAATGCGATCGGCAACAATCACATTTTTAACGTTATAGACGCCTTTTAATACCTGAACGATCGTCAGGCCGATTGGACCGGCACCGTAAACCAGAACGGTATCATTTTCAGTCGGTTGACCATGACCGGTTACGTTCGCCGCAATGGTAAAAGGTTCGATCATCACCGCATATTGATCGGCCACTGCTTCAGGAATTTTCCACGCATTTTTTGCCGGAACCACGGCATATTCACTGAAACCACCGTCAGCGTGCACACCTAATACAGCCAGTGTCGTACAAACGTTCGGCTTACCTATAGAGCACGGATAGCAATGCCCACAGCTGACCACCGGATCGACAGCAACGCGTTCACCGACTCTGGCGCTTTCCACGCCTTCACCCACTGCATCAATGACGCCAAAGAATTCATGACCAATGACGCGCGGATATTTCGCAAAAGGATTATGCCCACGATAAATATGGCTATCTGAACCACAAATTCCGGCAAGTTTCACTTTTACTCGTACTTCACCCGCTGACGGGGTGGGTATTTCGCGTTCGATAATTGCCAGTTGATTCGGTTTTTCAATTAAAATGCTTTTCATTATCTTACTCCTTACCAGTTCCACAGCGTGCCATCTTCCAGACGTGCGACTGGCAGATAAGCAGGTTCATAGGGATATTTCGCCGCCAGCTTTTCATCGAATTCGATGCCAAGACCCGGTTTGTCTCCCGGATGCATATAGCCGTTATCGAAAGTCCAGTTGTGCGGGAAGACTTCAAGCATTTGTTCGGAATAACCCATGTACTCCTGGACACCGAAATTGGGGACCCACAGATCAAAGTGCAGCGCCGCAGCCATGCAGACTGGTGACAAATCGGAAGGACCGTGTGAGCCAGTACGTACCTGATACAACGAAGCAAAATCGGCAATCCGGCGCATACCGGTAATTCCGCCTGCATGGGTCAGCGTGGTGCGGATATAATCGATAAGTTGCTCTTCAATCAGTTGCTTGCAGTCCCAGATGCTGTTGAAGACTTCACCCACCGCGATGGGTGTGACGGTATGTTGGCGAATGAGACGGAAGCATTCCTGGTTTTCCGCAGGCGTCGGGTCTTCCATCCAGAACATGCGATAATCTTCAATGCTTTTACCAAAGCGCGCCGCTTCAATAGGCGTTAAGCGATGGTGCATGTCATGCAGCAAATGTTCATTAAAACCAAACTTGTTACGTACCGCGTCAAACAATTTCGGCATGAAATCGAGGTATTTCTCCGTCGACCACAGCTGCTCTTCCGGCCACTGTCCTTTGGTTGCGGGTTCATAAGCCAGACCTTTACCTTTCGACATGCCGTAGGTGGTTTTCATACCAGGGATTCCGCACTGCACGCGGATGGCTTTGAATCCCAGCTCCTGATGACGAGCATAATCATCCAGAGCTTCATCAATACTGTGACCGGTGGTATGGCAATAAACCATCACCCCTTCACGAGACGCGCCGCCGAGTAACTGGTAAAGCGGCATGTTGGCAGCTTTGGCTTTAATATCCCACAGCGCCATATCAACCGCTGAAATGGCCGACATCGTAACCGGACCGCGACGCCAGTAAGCACCTTTATAGAAAAACTGCCAGATATCTTCGATACGGTGCGCATCGCGACCAATAAGCTGCGGACAAAGGTGATCCTGCAAATAAGAGGCCACGGAAAGCTCACGTCCATTGAGGGTGGCATCCCCAAGGCCCGTAATACCGTCCTCAGTGGTGATTTTTAATGTGACGAAATTACGCCCCGGACAGGTAACAAAAACTTCAGCCTTTACGATCTTCATGTTCGATTCCTTGCATCGCTTGTCGTGATGCATGAAATCTACGCAACTGAGCTACTACCATACAAGTATAAAGATCAAAAAAAGCCGGAGTGATCACAAAAAAAGGCGTATATTTGCGCCGTGAATGGTTGACAAAAGATGAAATAGAATATCTTTTGTCAGCTGACACTTCCTTGTATCTTATTGATAAAATGGATTTATGTCCTTACGCGCGCCCCCAGCCCGCAACAATGATCAACATGCCGCAAAGCGCAATCAACGCCCCCGTCCAGTCATAAAGACTCAGTTTCACGCCATCCACAACACGCAGCCAAATCAACGCCGTGCAGACATAAACGCCACCATAAGCCGCGTAAACACGCCCACTCGCCGCAGGATGCAACGTTAACAACCAGACAAACAGTGCCAGAGAAATCCCCGCCGGAAGCAACAGCCAGATACTGGCGTTTCGTTTTAACCACAACCAGGGCAGAAAGCATCCAATAATTTCACACAGCGCAGTAGCAAAAAATAGTAACGTTGTTTTAATCATCTTTGTCACTTATTGACATCATGTATAGTTATAGGACGACATAATATCATCAATATAAACATCCTCCTGGTACGTTTTGCGTTCGCAGTGGATGGTGTAGAATCACCTTTAATCATTCATACAGGGAATGAATTATGAAAATTACTCTCAGCAAACGAATTGGCCTGCTCGCTTTTCTGCTGCCTTGCGCAATGGCATTGAGCACAACTGTTCATGCCGAAACTAACAAACTGGTGATTGAGTCTGGCGACAGTGCACAAAGCCGCCAGCACGCCGCTATGGAAAAAGAGCAATGGAATGACACGCGCAATCTGCGTCAGAAAGTGAATAAACGCACTGAAAAAGAGTGGGATAAAGCCGACGCCGCTTTTGATAACCGCGATAAATGTGAGCAAAGCGCCAACATCAATGCCTACTGGGAGCCAAATACTTTGCGCTGCCTGGACCGTCGAACTGGCCGCGTTATTACCCCCTAACCTGTTATTGATTTAAGGAATGTAAGGACACGTTATGCCAAGCGCCCACAGTGTTAAGCTACGCCCGCTGGAGCGTGAAGATTTACGCTATGTACATCAACTCGACAATAACGCCAGTGTGATGCGTTACTGGTTTGAGGAACCCTACGAAGCCTTTGTTGAACTCTCTGATCTGTACGATAAGCATATTCACGATCAGAGCGAACGGCGCTTTGTGGTGGAATGTGACGGCGAAAAAGCCGGTCTGGTGGAGCTGGTGGAAATTAACCATGTTCATCGCCGCGCAGAATTTCAGATAATTATCTCCCCGGAATATCAGGGGAAAGGTCTGGCAACCCGTGCTGCAAAATTAGCAATGGACTATGGCTTCACCGTTCTCAATCTCTATAAGCTGTATCTGATCGTCGATAAAGAGAATGAAAAAGCGATTCACATTTACCGCAAGCTTGGCTTTACGGTTGAAGGTGAATTGATGCATGAGTTCTTTATTAATGGTCAATATCGGAATGCCATTCGCATGTGCATATTCCAGCATCAGTATCTGGCAGAGCACAAAACACCGGGTCAGACTCTCCTGAAGCCGACCGCACAATAGCATTAATAATAATCGATAGTATTTTTGATGGTGTAAACCCGTTCGACGGCGGGTTTTACTCCTTCATCAACAATGATTAGCTGACAGTCCACCGGATTGGCGTGACTGTCATATTCACAGCTCTGTTTTACATTACCAACTCGTTGATTATTCAGTAAAGTAACCGCTGTGTAATCTAATTTTTTGATCGGATCCGTTGATGGCGTAGCGCTGACAGATAATGTTTTGTCGTTACTTTTCGTGGTTTTACCCAGCGGATAACCCTGATCATCATAGCGATATTCCATCTGCATCTGTTTGCTGCTGGCTTTAATCACAAAGCCATTATCATCGGTTTCCCAACTCACCCCTGCAGAAGGTAATTCTGCTAGCTGGCATTTTCCCTGCAAACGAACTCTTTTCTCCAGTGTCTGGGCATCACGGTAATAATTGGCGTCCAGTACCAGGGCAACCACGGTATTATTTTCCAGATCCAGTAATTCGAGTGAATCAAAACAGCCTTCTTCCGACAAAGTCCCCGAAACACGTTTCGTCACTTCACCTTGCTCATCCATTAATGTCTGAGTGAAATCTTTTACCGGACCACGCAGCGGATCAAAATCGAATTCATTAGAGAAACTGGCCATCTCAGGGGTAAATGAAAGTGTTACCTCTGTGCGGTCACATCCTGTGAGGAATATCGCGAGTAAGCATGGCAGTAATTTGTATTTCACAACAGTCACCAGAGAGTAGAGATGATTCTCAATCATAGTAGCAAATACAGTACTTTACACGTTAAATGCTATGCTTAAAGAAGTTATCTTCGCGTAAGGAGCTTATGATGAAACTCTCAACCTGCTGTGCCGCGCTTCTGCTCGCCCTCGCCTCACCCGCGGTACTCGCCGCGCCGGGATCCTGTGAGCGCATACAGAGCGATATATCACAGCGCATTATCAATAATGGCGTTCCCGAAAGCAGCTTCACGTTAAGTATTGTACCCAATGACCAGGTTGATCAGCCTGATTCCCAGGTCGTCGGGCATTGCGCTAATGATACGCATAAAATTCTCTACACCCGCACCACCAGCGGTAACGTCTCTGCTCCCGCGCAGTCTACCCAGGATGGCGCGCCTGCCGAACCGCAGTAATACATTATCGACTGCACGCCGGATACGACACATCCGGCGATTTGAACATACAACATAATCCCACCTTATTACTCATACCCTTCTATTGATATGGATTAATAATTCTTAACCCAAAATAGGTAGACTCCCTCTATTGTTAGCGCGCTAAATATTCAATATATAAACTTTTATATAACGATAAAGAACAGGGAGTGAGTTATGTCCAAAAATGAACAAATGGTAGGCATCAGCCGCAGAACACTCGTTAAATCTACCGCGATAGGTTCTCTGGCGCTGGCTGCAGGCGGTTTTTCTTTACCGTTCACCCTGCGCAGTGCAGCGGCAGCGGTACAACAGGCCAGCGAGAAAGTGGTCTGGGGTGCCTGTTCCGTCAACTGTGGTAGCCGCTGTGCACTTCGTCTGCATGTTAAAGATAATGAAGTGACCTGGGTGGAAACTGACAACACCGGCAACGACGAGTATGGCAATCATCAAGTACGTGCCTGTTTGCGCGGTCGCTCCATCCGTCGGCGTATTAATCATCCCGATCGCTTGAATTACCCAATGAAACGCGTGGGCAAACGCGGCGAAGGCAAATTCGAACGGATTAGCTGGGATGAAGCCCTGGATACTATCGCCAGTAGCCTGAAAAAAACCGTCGAACAATATGGCAATGAGGCTGTATATATTCAGTACTCTTCGGGGATTGTTGGCGGCAATATGACCCGCTCTTCACCATCAGCCTCGGCGGTCAAACGCCTGATGAACTGCTACGGCGGTTCACTCAACCAGTATGGCTCCTACAGCACCGCGCAAATTTCCTGTGCCATGCCCTACACCTACGGCAGTAATGATGGCAACAGCACCACGGATATTGAAAACAGCAAGCTGGTCGTGATGTTTGGTAACAACCCGGCAGAAACCCGCATGAGCGGCGGTGGCATCACTTATCTTCTTGAAAAAGCGCGCGAGAAATCGAACGCAAAAATGATTGTTATCGATCCGCGATATACCGATACGGCTGCTGGTCGTGAAGACGAATGGCTACCTATTCGCCCGGGCACCGATGCCGCGCTGGTTGCGGGTATTGCCTGGGTATTGATTAACGAAAATCTCGTTGATCAACCTTTTCTCGATAAATACTGCGTCGGCTATGACGAAAAAACCTTACCCGCAGATGCACCAAAAAATGGTCACTATAAAGCCTATATTCTTGGTGAAGGAGACGACAAAACAGCGAAAACGCCGCAGTGGGCTTCGCAAATTACCGGTATCCCGGTGGACCGTATCATCAAGCTGGCGCGTGAAATTGGCACAGCAAAACCCGCTTATATCTGCCAGGGCTGGGGGCCGCAACGCCAGGCAAACGGTGAGCTGACCGCACGCGCTATTGCTATGTTGCCTATTTTGACGGGCAATGTCGGCATCAGCGGCGGGAATAGTGGCGCGCGTGAATCGACCTATACCATTACCATAGAACGCCTACCGGTGCTGGATAATCCGGTCAAAACGTCAATCTCCTGCTTCAGCTGGACGGATGCTATCGATCATGGCCCGCAAATGACGGCAATCCGCGACGGCGTCCGGGGCAAAGATAAACTGGATGTGCCCATTAAGTTCATCTGGAACTACGCGGGAAATACCCTGGTTAATCAGCATTCTGACATCAACAAAACGCATGAAATTCTGCAGGACGAATCGAAATGCGAAATGATTGTGGTCATCGAAAACTTTATGACCTCATCGGCAAAATATGCCGACATTCTGCTGCCAGACCTGATGACCGTTGAGCAGGAAGATATTATTCCTAACGACTACGCCGGTAACATGGGATATCTCATTTTCCTCCAGCCAGTCACCAGCGAAAAATTCGAACGCAAACCGATTTACTGGATCCTGAGTGAGGTCGCGAAACGTCTTGGACCTGACGTCTATCAAAAGTTCACAGAAGGTCGCACGCAGGAACAATGGTTACAACATCTGTACGCCAAAATGCTTGCCAAAGATCCGGCGTTACCGTCTTACGACGAACTGAAAAAAATGGGTATCTATAAGCGTAAAGATCCCAATGGTCATTTTGTCGCCTACAAAGCATTTCGTGACGACCCCGAGGCAAATCCACTTAAAACGCCTTCCGGTAAGATTGAAATTTATTCCAGCAAGCTGGCGGAAATTGCCCGTACCTGGGAACTGGAAAAAGATGAAGTGATAAGCCCACTGCCAGTTTATGCCTCAACCTTTGAAGGCTGGGACTCCCCTGAACGTAGAACCTTCCCACTGCAACTGTTTGGTTTCCATTACAAATCCCGTACCCACTCGACCTACGGCAATATTGATGTCCTGAAGGCAGCCTGCCGTCAGGAGGTGTGGATCAACCCTATAGATGCACAGAAACGTGGGATTGCCAACGGCGATATGGTGCGGGTGTTTAACCATCGTGGCGAAGTTCGGCTACCAGCCAAAGTGACACCACGCATTCTTCCTGGAGTTAGCGCTATGGGTCAGGGAGCCTGGCACGAGGCCAATATGTCTGGCGATAAAATCGACCACGGCGGCTGTGTGAATACGCTAACCACTCTGCGCCCTTCACCACTGGCGAAGGGAAACCCGCAGCACACTAATCTGGTCGAGATCGAAAAAATATAACCCACTACGACCATAAATTTTGACATGACATTTTGTTTGAAAAGCAATAAGTGAGTAATGATGAAAATCCATACCACAGAGGCGCTCATGAAGGCTGAAATCAGCCGTAGAAGTCTGATGAAAACCTCCGCACTTGGCAGTCTTGCGCTGGCAAGCAGTGCTTTCACTCTGCCATTTTCCCAAATGGTCCGAGCGGCAGAGACACCGGTAGAAGAGAAAGCGGTCTGGAGTTCCTGCACCGTTAACTGCGGGAGCCGCTGTCTGTTACGTTTGCATGTGAAAGATGACACCGTGTACTGGGTGGAGTCTGATACGACAGGTGACGACGTCTACGGTAATCATCAGGTTCGGGCATGTTTACGCGGGCGCTCTATCCGCCGACGGATGAATCATCCTGACAGGTTGAAATATCCCATGAAGCGCGTCGGCAAGCGCGGTGAAGGTAAATTTGAACGGATAAGTTGGGATGAAGCCCTGGATACCATCAGTGATAATCTTCGGCGGATCCTTAAAGATTACGGCAATGAGGCTGTACATGTCCTGTACGGAACAGGCGTAGATGGCGGAAACATCACCAACTCGAACGTCCCGTACCGTCTGATGAACTCTTGCGGTGGTTTTCTCAGTCGCTATGGCAGCTACAGTACCGCTCAAATCAGTGCCGCAATGAGTTATATGTTCGGTGCCAATGATGGCAACAGCCCGGATGATATCGCCAATACGAAACTGGTCGTTATGTTCGGAAATAACCCGGCAGAAACCCGGATGAGCGGCGGTGGTGTCACTTACTACGTCGAGCAAGCCCGCGAACGTTCAAATGCACGCATGATCGTCATCGATCCACGTTATAACGACACAGCTGCCGGACGTGAAGATGAATGGCTGCCCATTCGCCCTGGCACCGATGGAGCACTGGCCTGTGCGATTGCCTGGGTACTGATTACTGAAAACATGGTCGATCAGCCATTTCTCGACAAATATTGTGTTGGTTACGATGAAAAAACGCTGCCCGCCAACGCACCACGTAACGCGCATTATAAAGCCTATATTCTGGGCGAAGGGCCTGACGGCATAGCTAAAACGCCGGAATGGGCAGCAAAAATCACCAGCATACCGGCAGAAAAAATTATCCATTTGGCACGAGAGATCGGTTCAGCAAAACCTGCTTATATTTGTCAGGGTTGGGGGCCACAACGACACTCCAACGGCGAACAAACGTCCCGCGCTATTGCCATGCTTTCCGTTCTCACCGGTAACGTCGGCATAAACGGCGGCAACTCAGGTGTACGCGAAGGTAGCTGGGATCTGGGGGTAGAATGGTTCCCGATGCTTGAGAATCCTGTTAAAACGCAGATTTCCGTCTTTACATGGACAGATGCCATCGACCACGGTACGGAAATGACCGCGACCCGTGATGGTGTTCGTGGAAAAGAAAAACTGGATGTCCCCATCAAGTTTTTATGGTGCTACGCCAGTAACACATTGATCAATCAACATGGCGACATCAATCACACCCATGAGGTGCTTCAGGATGACAGCAAGTGCGAGATGATTGTTGGCATTGACCACTTCATGACGGCCTCGGCTAAGTATTGCGATATCCTGTTGCCCGACCTGATGCCAACAGAGCAAGAAGACCTTATCTCTCATGAATCTGCAGGGAATATGGGCTATGTGATCCTCGCCCAACCCGCAACCTCAGCAAAATTTGAACGCAAACCCATCTACTGGATGCTGAGTGAAGTCGCCAAACGCTTAGGACCGGACGTTTATCAAACCTTTACTGAAGGTCGCAGTCAGCATGAATGGATCAAATATCTCCATGCGAAAACGAAGGAACGTAACCCTGAGATGCCCGACTACGAGGAGATGAAAACGACCGGGATCTTTAAGAAAAAATGCCCGGAAGAACACTACGTCGCTTTCCGCGCATTCCGTGAAGATCCACAGGCAAACCCGTTGAAAACACCTTCGGGGAAAATCGAAATTTATTCTGAACGACTGGCGACGATTGCGGATACCTGGGAATTGAAAAAAGATGAAATTATTCATCCCCTTCCTGCGTATACCCCAGGTTTTGATGGCTGGGACGATCCCCTGCGGAAAACCTATCCACTGCAGCTAACGGGCTTCCACTACAAAGCGCGTACCCACTCCAGCTACGGCAATATTGATGTGTTACAGCAGGCCTGCCCACAAGAGGTGTGGATCAACCCCATTGATGCTCAGGCACGCGGTATCCGTCATGGCGATACCGTGCGGGTATTTAACAATAATGGAGAAATGCTGATTGCCGCAAAAGTGACTCCGCGTATTCTGCCTGGCGTTACCGCCATCGGGCAAGGTGCGTGGCTTAAAGCGGATATGTTTGGTGACCGGGTCGATCACGGCGGCAGTATCAATATTCTGACCTCTCACCGCCCTTCACCGCTGGCAAAGGGAAACCCGTCGCACAGCAATCTTGTCCAGATCGAAAAGGTTTAAGGAGTAGCCCATGACCACACAATATGGATTTTTTATCGATTCCAGCCGCTGTACTGGCTGTAAAACCTGCGAACTGGCGTGCAAAGATTTTAAAGATCTTGGCCCGGAAGTCAGTTTCCGCCGTATTTATGAATATGCTGGCGGCGACTGGCAGGAAGATAATGGCGTCTGGCACCAGAACGTGTTCGCTTATTATCTCTCCATCTCCTGTAACCATTGCGATGACCCCGCATGTACAAAAGTCTGCCCCAGCGGCGCAATGCATAAGCGTGAAGATGGCTTTGTGGTGGTTGATGAAGATGTTTGTATCGGCTGCCGCTACTGCCACATGGCTTGTCCGTACGGCGCGCCACAGTACAATGCTGAAAAAGGGCACATGACGAAGTGCGATGGTTGTTATTCGCGCGTCGCCGAGGGGAAACAACCCATATGTGTCGAATCCTGCCCGCTGCGTGCACTTGAGTTCGGTCCAATTGAAGAGCTGCGCCAGAAGCACGGCACTCTGGCTGCCGTCGCGCCACTGCCGCGCGCGCATTTCACAAAACCCAATATCGTTATCAAACCTAACGCCAACAGCCGCCCGACCGGCGATACCACTGGTTATCTGGCTAATCCGGAGGAAGTGTAAAATGGGAAATGGATGGCATGAATGGCCACTGGTTATCTTTACCGTATTGGGTCAATGCGTAGTAGGCGCGCTGATTGTTAGCGGAATTGGCTGGTTCGCCGCCAAAAATGACGCAGACCGTCAGCACATTGTTCGTGGCATGTTTTTCCTCTGGCTGTTGATGGGCATCGGGTTTATTGCCTCTGTCATGCACCTGGGATCGCCACTGCGGGCGTTTAACTCGCTGAATCGAATCGGAGCTTCTGGTCTGAGTAACGAGATTGCTGCCGGTTCAATATTTTTTGCCGTTGGCGGATTATGGTGGCTGGTGACGATCATCGGTAAAATGCCGCAAGCGTTGGGGAAACTCTGGTTACTTGTCAGCATGGCGCTCGGCGTCATTTTCGTCTGGATGATGACCGGCGTGTATCAAATCGACACTGTGCCAACCTGGCATAACGGTTACACTACGCTGGCTTTCTTTCTGACAGTATTATTGAGCGGTCCAATACTTGCTGCTGCAATTCTGCGGGCAGCCCGCGTTACATTTAATACCACACCATTTGCCATCATTAGCGTTCTGGCGCTGATCGCTTGTGCCGGGGTGATTGTGCTGCAAGGTTTGTCTCTGGCGTCTATTCACTCATCCGTACAACAAGCCAGCGCACTGGTACCAGATTACGCCTCCTTACAGGTCTGGCGTGTGGTATTGTTATGCACAGGTCTAGGATGCTGGCTTTGTCCGCTCATTCGTCGCCGTGAACCTCACGTTGCCGGACTTGTTCTGGGGCTAATCCTCATACTTGGCGGTGAGATGATCGGGCGTGTGCTCTTTTATGGCCTGCACATGACGGTAGGAATGGCTATTGCAGGTTAACAAATTGGTGCGGGGCAACCCGCACATTTCAGGATGTTAGGAATGACCCATTTTTCACAGCAAGATAATTTTTCTGTCGCGGCGCGCGTGTTGGGCGCGCTGTTTTATTACGCTCCAGAGAGTGCGGAAGCCGCCCCCCTGGTTGCGGTACTCACCCGTGACGGCTGGGAAACTCAGTGGCCTCTACCAGAAGCGTCATTAGCGCCGCTGGTGACGGCTTTTCAGACACAGAGTGAAGAGACTCACGCCCAGGCCTGGCAGCGTTTGTTTGTCGGCCCGTGGGCACTGCCGTCACCGCCGTGGGGGTCGGTCTGGCTGGATCGCGAATCTGTGCTGTTTGGCGATTCAACATTGGCACTTCGTCAGTGGATGCGCGAGAAAGGCATTCAGTTTGAAATGCAGCAAAACGAACCGGAAGATCATTTTGGTTCACTGCTGTTGATGGCTGCGTGGTTGGCGGAGAATGGTCGCCAGACAGAATGCGAAGAATTGCTGGCATGGCACCTTTTTCCGTGGTCAACACGATTTCTTGACGTTTTTATCGAAAAAGCAGAACACCCTTTCTACCGTGCACTGGGTGAACTGGCTCGCTTAACGCTGGCGCAATGGCAATCACAACTGTTAATTCCTGTCGCGGTTAAATCGCTGTTTCGATAGGATCACCGTAATATTGCCGGATGGTGACGATTACGCGCAATTCGGCAATAATACGTTACAGTGTCACGTTTTTTATCTCTTAAAGCACGCACTGCTTTTGCGTCTGGCTTCTTTTGCCGCAAAATAGTCGCCCGTGTTTCATTGCCCATTTCTGCTCATGCATCATCTACACATCTATCCGGATCTGCGCACTATGTTCCGCCGTCTGCTTATCGCAACAGTCGTCGGTATTCTCGCGGCCTTTGCCGTTGCCGGGTTTCGTCATGCAATGCTGCTACTGGAGTGGTTGTTCCTCAATAATGACTCGGGCAGTCTGGTCAATGCAGCGACAAATCTTTCCCCGTGGCGACGGCTGCTAACTCCGGCGCTCGGCGGACTGGCGGCGGGTTTGTTGCTGATGGGCTGGCAGAAATTTACCTAGCAACGCCCTCATGCGCCGACCGATTACATGGAAGCGTTGCAAACCGATGGGCAGTTTGATTACGCAGCAAGCCTGGTTAAATCGCTTGCCTCTCTGCTGGTAGTAACCAGCGGCAGTGCAATTGGTCGCGAAGGTGCGATGATTCTTTTAGCTGCCCTTGCCGCCTCCTGTTTTGTCCAACGTTTTACGCCACGCCAGGAGTGGAAATTATGGATCGCCTGTGGAGCTGCGGCGGGAATGGCTGCGGCCTATCGCGCCCCGCTTGCTGGCAGTTTATTTATAGCCGAAGTGCTGTTTGGCACTATGATGTTGGCCTCTCTCGGCCCGGTGATTATTTCCGCCGTCGTGGCGTTGCTGGTTAGCAATCTGATTAATCATAGCGACGCGTTACTCTACAGCGTACAACTCTCAGTGACGGTTCAGGCTCGTGACTATGCGCTGATTATCAGTACAGGTGTGCTGGCAGGTCTGTGCGGACCACTGTTGTTAACGTTAATGAACGCCTGTCATCGTGGATTTGTAAGTCTCAAACTTGCGCCGCCCTGGCAACTGGCACTGGGCGGGTTGATCGTGGGTCTGCTTTCCCTGTTCACACCTGCAGTGTGGGGCAACGGCTATAGCACCGTACAATCCTTTTTAACCGCCCCGCCACTGTTAATGATCATTGCCGGGATCTTCCTCTGTAAACTGTTTGCCGTGCTGGCGAGTAGTGGTTCTGGCGCGCCCGGTGGTGTCTTTACACCGACGCTATTTATCGGTCTTGCCATTGGCATGTTGTATGGTCGTAGCCTGGGATTATGGTTCCCTGATGGCGAAGAAATTACGCTTTTACTCGGATTGACCGGGATGGCGACACTGTTGGCGGCAACCACGCACGCGCCGATTATGTCGACGTTGATGATATGTGAAATGACCGGGGAGTATCAGCTACTCCCCGGTTTATTGATTGCCTGCGTAATTGCGTCGGTAATTTCGCGGACTTTACACCGTGACTCTATCTACCGCCAGCACACTGCGCAGCATAGCTAAGCGGATGTATTGCCCCAGTTCACGCTGTTCGGCGCGCGGCAGATAAGGCAGTTCACCAATGAGCGGTGCCGGAAGTTTTTTACCCAGCACATCAATGATTTCCGCATAATGCGCCAGTCCTGGATTGATTCGGTTAGCCACCCAGCCAATGAGCGGTAGCCCGTCGTTGGCGATCGCCTGAGCTGTTAGCAGTGCATGGTTAATGCAACCTTCCTGAATACCGACAACCATCAACACCGGCAGTTGTTCCTGCACCACCCATTCAGAGAGCGGACGCAAATCATTCATCAGACTGCGCCAGCCGCCAGTCCCTTCTACCACCACATGATCGACTTTATCGGTCAGGTTTGCCAGGCCGTTTGAAATGAGGGTGTAATTGATTGGGCAACTGTGCGCCACGCTACTTTCTTCTTCGCTTAACGCGATAGGATTAACTGCTTCATAAGGCAGTTCGATGGTTGAAACACTCTGCAACACCAGGGCATCTTTATTACGCAGCCCTTCGGGTGTCTCTTTGCTCCCCTTCGCTACGGGTTTATATCCCGCAACCGTTTTTCCCTGGGAGGCTAACGCTTGTAGCAATGCGCGGGAAACCACCGTTTTCCCTACAGAAGTGTCTGTACCGGTAATAAAGAAACGCTTCAGCATCACTAACTCCACCGTTATGCTTCACAAATATAAACCAGGAAAATAATTAACCTTGAAAGTCTAAGTTATGCTTTCCTGGCCCAAATTGAGATAGCGCAAATTTTGGTAGAACAGTTAAAAAATGTTAACCCTGCAACAGACGAATCAACAAAGAACCGTTATACATCGCGTCTTTTACCAGCGCAGCCCCTGCCATCGTGCCCTGGTTAGAAAACTGAGTACTCTCAACGCTAATGTGCTGACTATACGCAGGAAGGGCCTGCTGACGGATGCTATCTGAGATGACCGGGAAGAGGATATCTGCCGCTTTACTTAACGGTGAGCCAATCAGTATTTTTTGTGGGTTAAATAAATTCACCATGATGGCAAGAATGCGCCCTACATGCGCGCCCACCCCGGTAATGATGTCTTTTGCCAGCAGATCGCCGCGCAATGCCGCCTGACACAATGAGTCCACGGTTAACGGTTGTCCATGTAACATCGAGCTCATGGATTGATTGAGACGCAGCTGTGCCAGCTCAAGAATACTGTCCACACTGGCGATGGTTTCGAGGCAGCCGTGATTCCCGCAATAACAGCGTTTCCCATACGGGTCGACCTGCGTGTGACCTATTTCCACGAGGCTACTGCTGCCTGCGTGTAGCAGATGACCATCGGTAATGACGCCCGCCCCCACGTTGTGATCGATAACCACCTGAATCACATCGCGCGCCCCGCGTGAGGCACCAAACAAGGCCTCAGCCATCGTCCATGCGCTGATATCATGCTGAATATAAACCGGTACGCCGGTATGCTGCTCCAGCGCCTCGCCGAGCGGCATCTCTTTTACATCCTCGTAGAACGGCATGCGATGTACAATACCATTTTCCGTATCAATAATTCCCGGCAAGGTAATGGCAATCGAAGTCAGACGCTCAAGTTTTTTCTGGTGGCGGATAAAAAACTGATCGATATGGGAAATGATACGATCCAGCAATGGTGAGTCATCTTTTAACGCCAGTTCCTGCGCCTCCTCCACCACCAGTTTGCTGCTCAGATCGCGCAGAGCAAGGAAAATCTCCCCGCGACTAATGCGCAGAGAAAGATAGTGCCAGGCTTCAGTTTCAACCACCAGCCCCACTGCCGGACGGCCACGGTTCCCCGCTTCTTTGATTTCCAGCTCTTGCACCAGGTGTGCTTCGAGCATCTCACGGACAATTTTAGTGATACTGGCAGGAGCCAGCTGCGCCAGACGGGAAAGATCGATACGCGAGACTGGACCAAGCTGATCAATCAGGCGATAAACCGCGCCCGCGTTGGTCTGCTTTATTTGATCAATGTGCCCAGGCTGATTTTCAGCAACCACCGCATACTCCCTATATTTTCGCGCTCCGAAATAATCTGTAGGCTATGGTGAAGCACTTCAATACGTGTCGTCAAATTTTTACTTAGGCATGTGATTAACAGCACATTTTTCGGGCTTTTTCGCTGAAATTTCCCTCACCTGAGAGCATTCAGCAGATGAATACGAAAGTTACGCGCAGCCGGACTTTGTTCATGATGTTTCGGCCAGACCAACCACATTTCAGAAACCGCATCCTCTTCAGCAATCGGCACCCAGCGCATTTCGTTGAGCTGAACACGTTTAAATGACGCAGGCAAAATTGAAACACCCAGACCGGCGGAAACCAGACCGATGATGGTCATTGCCTCACCCACCTCCTGAGTGATGACGGGCGTCAAATTGTAACGTCTCATCAGCCCGAGAATATCGTCATACAGCCCTGTCCCGACGTGCGGATCAAAAAAGACAAAGGGTTCTTTCGCCAGTTCAGCCAGCGTTACACTCGGGTTATTTGCCAGGGGATGATCGTGCGGGATCATCGCCATAAGCGGTTCATGGACGATGACTGCGTGTTCAAGCGTCTCCGGTAACGCTGTGTTACGCAGCAATCCCATATCCAGCGTTCCTTCAATGAGCGGAGCGATTTGCTCGCGAGTGTTCATTTCGCGGGTTTGTAAATGGACATCGGGATAATCACGGCGAAACAGCGATAACGTATCGGACACCGCCCGAATAAAAGGAGCGGACGAAGTAAAACCAATGCGCAACTCCCCCGCTTCACCCTGATGCAGTCTTTCAGCGCGAGCGGCAGCATCATCCACCATAGACAGGATTTGCCGACTATCTACAAGAAACTGTTTTCCTGCTGCCGTCAGCAATACACTGCGATTGGTCCGTGCCAGCAGTCGGGCACCAATTTGTTGCTCCAGCGCCTGAATCTGTTGACTTAGCGGTGGTTGCGAAATATTCAGGCGGGCAGCGGCGCGCCCGAAATGCAGCTCTTCTGCAACCGCAACAAAGTAACGCAGATGACGAAGTTCAATATTCATATTTAAAACATCTTATTTGAGATTATTAATATATTAGACAGAACAATTCGATTTTCCTAATCTATTCATAAGCCTGATCCACAGGCATATTTAGCAAGGATTTCAAGTGAGCCGTACTACAACTGTTGATGGCGCTCCGGCAAGCGACACTGACAAGCAAAGCATTTCTCAGCCAAATCAATTTATTAAACGCGGTACGCCGCAATTTATGCGTGTCACCCTGGCGCTTTTCTCTGCCGGACTGGCAACCTTCGCACTTCTCTATTGTGTGCAACCTATCCTTCCGGTGCTTTCGCAGGAGTTTGGCTTAACGCCTGCTAACAGTAGTATTTCACTGTCCATTTCAACGGCGATGTTGGCTATCGGTTTGCTGTTTACTGGCCCGCTATCCGATGCCATTGGTCGCAAACCAGTGATGGTCACGGCGCTACTGTTGGCCTCCATTTGTACGTTACTTTCGACAATGATGACCAGCTGGCACGGCATTTTGATTATGCGCGCCTTGATTGGGCTTTCGTTAAGTGGCGTGGCAGCTGTTGGCATGACTTATCTTAGCGAGGAAATCCACCCCAGTTTCGTGGCCTTTTCGATGGGGTTGTATATCAGCGGCAACTCAATTGGCGGTATGAGCGGACGCTTAATTAGCGGTGTCTTCACGGACTTTTTCAACTGGCGAATTGCTCTGGCGGCAATCGGTTGTTTCGCGCTGGCCTCGGCGTTAATGTTCTGGAAAATCCTCCCTGAATCACGCCATTTTCGCCCGACTTCGCTGCGACCTAAGACGTTGTTTATCAACTTTCGTCTGCACTGGCGTGACCGGGGATTACCGTTATTGTTCGCAGAAGGCTTTTTGCTGATGGGGTCGTTCGTCACGCTGTTTAATTACATCGGCTATCGGTTGATGCTCTCTCCCTGGCATGTCAGCCAGGCCGTGGTTGGCTTATTATCGCTGGCTTATTTGACCGGTACATGGAGCTCACCCAAAGCCGGAACCATGACCACCCGCTATGGGCGCGGTCCGGTGATGTTGTTTTCGACGGGGGTTATGCTGTTTGGTTTACTGATGACCTTATTTAGCTCGCTGTGGCTGATCTTTGCCGGAATGTTACTCTTCTCAGCCGGATTCTTCGCAGCCCACTCAGTAGCCAGCAGCTGGATCGGCCCCCGCGCAAAACGCGCTAAAGGCCAGGCCTCCTCGCTGTATCTGTTCAGTTACTATCTGGGGTCGAGTATTGCCGGGACGCTGGGTGGTGTTTTCTGGCATAACTATGGCTGGAACGGCGTCGGCGCATTTATTGCTCTGATGCTGGTCATTGCTCTGCTGGTCGGGACGCGTTTGCATCGTCGTCTGCACGCCTGAAAAATAAGTCCGGACTGCGGTAAATACCCATCCGGACTTATTGCCTGCTCAAACCAACGTTAATAGCCATCCTAAAATAGACGAAGCGCCAGCCAATTCCCGCAGCGCATCTAGTGTCATCAGGATTATAAGTACCCAAATAAACGGATTCATTTTGCTGTGTGTCATTTATTACTGATGCGCAGTTATTCTACCGCTTTGTAAGTAGTAAAATAGTTAACCCGATCAAGACTACTATTATTGGTAGCTAAATTTCCCTTAAGTCACAATACGTTATTATCAACGCTGTAATTTATTCAGCGTTTGTACATATCGTTACACGCTGAAACCAACCACTCACGGAAGTCTGCCATTCCCAGGGATATAGTTATTTCAACGGCCCCGCAGTGGGGTTAAATGAAAAAACAAATTGAGGGTATGACAATGAAAAAAGTATTAGCTCTGGTTGTTGCCGCTGCTATGGGTCTGTCTTCTGCCGCCTTTGCTGCAGAGACTGCGACCACACCTGCTCCGACTGCGACGACCACCAAAGCAGCGCCTGCGAAAACCACACATCATAAAAAACAGCATAAAGCAGCACCTGCCCAGAAAGCGCAGGCGGCTAAAAAGCATCATAAAAATGCCAAAGCTGAACAGAAAGCTCCTGAACAAAAAGCGCAGGCAGCGAAGAAACACGCCAAGAAACACAGCCATCAGCAACCGGCAAAACCTGCTGCACAACCCGCAGCGTAAGTTATCAATAGTAATGCTGGCGCGCCCCCTCGCGCCTGAAAATTACGGTGCTAAGCGGATAACGTTTAGCACCGCCTTTAGCGGAGGGTAGTATGGTGGGCCGTTATCGCTTTGAGTTCATTCTTATCATCCTTATTTTATGCGCACTGATTGCCGCCCGTTTTTATCTTTCCTGATCGTAGTTATCTGATTTTACTCCCACTTTCATCCCGTCCCGTCTATAGTATTTATGAGGGTTTGCTTTTAATAATCATAATTACCCACCAGAGTGTGATATGCGTACAACCATTGCTGTAGTGTTGGGTGCAATTAGTTTGACGTCTGCTTTTGTGTTTGCAGATAAACCAGACGTTGCCAAATCGGCAAACGATGAGGTCAGCACCCTGTTTTTTGGTCATGATGATCGTGTGCCAGTGAATGACACGACCCAATCACCGTGGGATGCGGTTGGCCAACTGGAAACGGCCAGCGGCAATTTATGTACGGCGACGCTGATTGCACCCAATCTGGCATTAACGGCAGGACACTGTTTATTGACGCCGCCAAAGGGTAAAGCCGATAAAGCGGTAGCGCTGCGTTTCGTGTCAAATAAAGGTCTTTGGCGCTATGAGATCCACGACATAGAAGGCCGCGTTGATCCGACACTGGGAAAGCGGTTAAAAGCAGATGGGGATGGTTGGATTGTTCCTCCCGCAGCTGCGCCGTGGGACTTCGGTTTGATTGTGCTACGTAATCCGCCTTCTGGCATTACACCATTGCCGTTATTTGAGGGAGATAAAGCCGCGCTTACCGCCGCATTAAAAGCGGCAGGTCGTAAAGTGACTCAGGCGGGATACCCTGAAGATCATCTCGATACGTTGTACAGTCATCAAAACTGTGAAGTGACTGGCTGGGCGCAAACGTCGGTGATGTCGCATCAGTGCGATACCTTGCCGGGTGACAGCGGTTCGCCTCTGATGTTGCATACCGATGACGGCTGGCAATTAATTGGGGTGCAAAGTTCGGCTCCTGCCGCGAAAGATCGCTGGCGCGCCGATAACCGGGCCATTTCTGTTACCGGTTTTCGCGACAGGCTGGATCAACTGTCGCAAAAATAATGTTCAAACGCTGCCCGACAGCGCGGGCAGCGTGTTCATCAGGCAAGTTTCACCATGATCATTCCAGCCAACAGCAAGACCAGGCCAATCCAGCCTTTACGATTTAACCGTTGACCAAACAAGATCCAACCTGCGGCTAACGTGGCGGCAATACCAAACCCGCCCCACAATGCATAAGCGACAGACAAGTCGATCCCTTTAACGGCCTGAGAAAGCGCACTAAAGGCAGCCAGCACCGCCGCCAGGGAGAGCAAGCCAAATATTTTGCGACGAAAGCCGTCAGAAAATTTCAAAAAGACGTTAGCAACGATTTCCAGCACGATTGCCAATGCCAGCCAGGCGGCGTGAACCCATTCAAACTGCGCCATGGTTCACCTCCAGTTCAGGTTTACGCGCTTTACGGGTACCTGATTTGATCAATACAATCCCGGCCACCAGGGTGGTTAACCCGGCAATTTTCATCAGCGATAAACTTTCGTCGAATAACAAAACACTAAACAAGGTAATAAATAAAATACCGATACCTTCCCACAGCGCATAAGCCACGCCTAAGGCGATCTTTTTAACGGCGAAAGAGAGAAATATATACGACAGAGAAATCATCACCAGCATTAAAATAAAGCCGCCATTTCCCTCACTGACGCTCGCCCATTTCATAGACAGCGTACCGGTAATTTCTGTAGCAATAGCCAGACCTAATAAAATCCAATAAATATACATTGTCCTTCTCCTGCAAGAGAATTATTTTAATTTTCGCTTAATTCAGCGAAACCAAAGTAAAGTGGTCAAGCCCCGCGCATAGCGTAAGCTTAAGCAGAAGAAAGGACTAAAGCGCGTTGCGCCAGTGCTGCTCACCTACGAGCAAGATAGTGGATGAGGTACGAAGATGGGTAAATGTAGAAAATAACGTCCTGAACAAATTGTCCATAATATTACAATTATCCGCAGTGTTGCTTCTCGTCATCGCGGATGATAATTGTCCTCGGTAGTTGAACACGCCTGATTTGTATCATAGCTTAAGAATTAACTCAAAATATTTTCACTTCTTTACCTGAGCGGTTTGATTTTCGTTATGATGACGGAGCGAAAAAGACATTATTATTAGCAAAGGAAGAAAAAACGGGGACAAGCATGGCAAAGCCGATCATCACGCTCAATGGCCTAAAAATCGTCATTATGTTGGGAATGCTGGTCATTATTCTCTGCGGTATCCGTTTTGCCGCCGAGATCATCGTGCCGTTTATTCTCGCATTATTTATTGCTGTTATTCTTAACCCGCTGGTGCAACACATGGTCCGCTGGCGAGTGCCGCGTGTACTGGCGGTGTCGATTTTGATGACCATCATCGTGATGGCGATGGTGTTGCTGTTAGCTTATCTGGGTTCCGCACTCAACGAGTTGACGCGGACGTTACCGCAATATCGCAACTCTATTATGACGCCGCTGCAAGCGATTGAACCGTTGTTGCAACGCGTAGGGATTGATGTCTCAGTTGACCAACTGGCGCATTACATTGATCCGAACGCGGCGATGACGTTGCTCACCAACTTATTGACGCAGTTATCTAATGCCATGTCATCAATATTTTTATTGCTGCTGACGGTGCTGTTTATGCTGCTCGAAGTGCCACAATTGCCCGGAAAATTTCAGCAAATGATGGCGCGTCCGGTTGAAGGGATGGCGGCGATTCAACGTGCGATTGACAGTGTTTCTCATTATCTGGTGCTGAAAACAGCCATCAGCATCATCACCGGCCTGGTCGCCTGGGCGATGCTCGCCGCACTCGATGTTCGCTTCGCTTTTGTCTGGGGATTGCTGGCCTTTGCGCTTAATTACATCCCTAATATTGGTTCAGTTCTCGCGGCAATTCCCCCTATCGCTCAGGTACTGGTGTTTAATGGCTTCTACGAAGCGTTGCTGGTGCTGGCGGGATATCTGCTGATTAATCTGGTCTTCGGCAATATTCTGGAGCCACGCATCATGGGGCGTGGGCTGGGGCTTTCCACATTGGTGGTATTTTTGTCGTTGATTTTTTGGGGATGGTTGTTAGGACCGGTGGGTATGCTGCTTTCCGTGCCGTTGACAATTATTGTCAAAATTGCGCTTGAACAAACAGCGGGAGGTCAAAGCATCGCCGTTCTGTTAAGCGATCTCAATAAAGAGTGACGGCCTCCGCAGAGGCCGTCAGGGTTACAGAGCTTTCAGGATTGCATCCACGCTGGCTTTGGCGTCACCAAACAGCATGTGGGTGTTTTCCTTGAAGAACAGCGGGTTTTGCACACCAGCATAGCCAGTGTTCATCGAACGTTTAAAGACAATCACGTTCTGCGCTTTCCACACTTCCAGCACAGGCATACCAGCAATCGGACTCTTCGGATCATCCTGCGCCGCCGGGTTAACCGTATCGTTAGCACCAATCACCAGTACGGTATCGGTATCAGCAAAGTCATCGTTGATCTCGTCCATTTCCAGCACGATGTCATACGGTACTTTTGCTTCAGCCAGCAATACGTTCATATGTCCAGGCAAACGCCCCGCAACCGGGTGGATACCGAAACGCACGTTGATACCACGAGCGCGCAGTTTCTCGGTAATTTCAGCGACAGGATATTGCGCCTGCGCGACTGCCATGCCGTACCCCGGAGTAATGATCACTGAATGGGAGTTTTTCAGCAGTTCCGCTGTCTCTTCTGCGGTGATTTCGCGGTGCTCGCCCACTTCCTGATCATCGCCAGTAGAAGAGCCGTCGGTGCCGAAACCACCCGCAATAACGCTGATAAAGGAACGGTTCATCGCCTTACACATAATGTAAGAAAGGATAGCGCCCGAAGAACCGACCAGCGCACCGGTCACAATCAGCAGGTCGTTGCTGAGCATAAAGCCCGCAGCCGCAGCCGCCCAGCCGGAGTACGAGTTCAGCATCGACACCACCACTGGCATATCTGCACCACCGATGGAGGCGACTAAATGCCAGCCGAATACCAGCGCAATGGAGGTCATTATCAGCAATGCCAGCACTTGCAGGCCGACGCTGTCCGTGCGAACAAATACAATCAGCAGCAGGAAGGAAACGACCAGAGCCGCCAGGTTCATTTTGTGACGGTTTGGCAGCATCAACGGTTTAGACGAAATCTTGCCACACAGTTTGCCGAACGCCACCACCGACCCCGTGAACGTTACCGCCCCGATGAAGATACCGAGGAACACTTCCGTCAGGTGAATATTGACCAGAATCGGTGCCATTCCCGCGTCATGATGCAGATAGCTGTTAAAGCCAACCAGCACTGCCGCCAGACCCACGAAGCTATGCAGGATCGCCACCAGTTCTGGCATTTCGGTCATTTCAACTTTCTTCGCCAGCCGGATACCAATTGCCCCACCAATGACCATCGCCAGCAAGATCCAGCCAACATTACCCGTATCCGGTCCAAAAATGGTTGCGATTAACGCAATCGCCATCCCGGCGATACCGAAGTTGTTACCCTGGCGAGACGTTTCATGTTTCGAAAGCCCGGCCAGACTGAAGATAAACAGGATCGCGGCAACAATGTATGCAGCTGTAACTAATCCTCCAGACATATGTTACCCCTTAATTTTTGCGGAACATTTTCAGCATGCGCTGAGTCACGGTGAAGCCACCGAAAATATTAATGCTGGCTATAAGCACCGCGATAAAACTAAGGAAGCTAACCCAGCCGCCCTGGCCAATCTGCAACAGTGCTCCGACAACAATAATCCCTGAAATCGCGTTGGTGACCGACATCAACGGTGTATGCAGCGCGTGCGAAACATTCCACACCACGTAATAACCGACAACGCAGGCCAGCGCGAACACAGTGAAGTGCCCAAGGAACTCTTTCGGCGCAACGCTTGCCAACCAGCCGAAAAGAATGATTGCCAGCGCCATCAACGCGTATTTACGCCACGGTGAGCAGGCACATTTTTCCTCAGTTTTCACTTCCGGTGCCGCTTTTTGTGCCGCCTGCGGCTGAGCTGATACCTGAATCGGCGGTGCCGGCCAGGTAATTTCGCCCGCACGGATCACGGTCACGCCGCGAATCACCACATCATCAAAATCAACAGTGATATTGCCGTCTTTCTCTTTGCACAACAGTTTCAGCAGATTAACGAGGTTAGTACCGTAAAGCTGTGAGGATTGCGTCGGCAGACGGCCCGGAAGATCGGTGTAACCAATCACTTTGACACCATTTTCCGTAGTGAAGATTTCACCCGGCACGGTGTATTCACAGTTACCGCCGTTCTGGGCTGCCAGGTCGACAATCACACTGCCCGCCTTCATGGAGTCAACCATTTCACGGGTAATTAGCTTCGGCGCTGGTTTGCCTGGAATAAGCGCGGTGGTGACAATGATATCGACCTCTTTTGCCTGGGCGGCAAAGAGTTCCATTTCCGCTTTGATGAACGCGTCCGACATCACTTTGGCATAGCCATCGCCGCTGCCCGCTTCCTCTTTAAAATCCAGCTCGAGGAATTCCGCGCCCATACTTTGAACTTGTTCTTTCACTTCCGGGCGGGTGTCGAATGCACGCACAATCGCGCCGAGACTGTTTGCTGCGCCAATGGCGGCCAGACCTGCAACACCCGCACCAATCACCATCACTTTTGCCGGTGGCACTTTCCCGGCCGCAGTAATTTGCCCGGTAAAGAAGCGCCCAAATTCATGTGCCGCTTCAACAATGGCGCGATAACCGGCGATGTTCGCCATCGAGCTTAGTGCGTCCAGCGATTGTGCGCGTGAGATACGCGGCACAGAGTCCATCGCCATCACGGTCACGTTACGTTCCGCAAGTTTTTGCATTAATTCCGGATTCTGCGCAGGCCAGATAAAACTCACCAGCGTTGTCCCAGGATTCAGTAACGCAATTTCATCATCTAACGGCGCATTGACCTTCAGAATGATCTCTGACTGCCAGACGCTATTCCCTTCTACAATTTCAGCGCCCGCTTGCACAAACGCTTTATCGTCAAAACTTGCCAGTTGACCCGCGCCGCTCTCTACCGCGACGGTAAAACCCAGTTTCAGCAGCTGTTCCACTGTTTTTGGCGTTGCTGCAACACGGGTTTCATTGGTTAACCGTTCTCTTGGTATGCCAATTCGCATGATATTCCCTTCCATCGGTTTTATTGATGATGGTTTGCCTGTGTCAGGAGTCACACAAGCCGCTCATGTACGAGCTAAATGTTACTCCGTTAAAATAAATTAGTAACAAACGCCCTATAACGTACTGAAAATTATGCCTGTGATCTAGCGCCAAAAATCAGTATTTCGGCGTGAACTCGCAAAATATTAACGATTCAGCCGTGATAGTGGGATAAACACCTTAGAACGCCGGATAAAGACTGATAATTGTCTTCGGCGGTCGGGTAAAACGAGACATCGCCCCGGCACGAATCACTACTTAACATTAAATTAACTTATACAATTCAGTTGCTTCAGTAGTAATGATGCTGATACGGCTGTTTTTTAAGCATAGACGGTCATTTGAGCAGGATTAAAATTGGCTTAAGGAATGTGATATGAAAAATGACGCAGACAGTTACACCGTTTAAATGCAATAATCAGCCACGTTTCTCGTTAATAACAATACCAGTACCTGGTTTGCGCAAGGCGAAGGATTATTTTTATGAAGCTTAAGAACACCCTCCTGGCGTCGGCACTGCTTTCTGCTACGGCATTCTCCGTTAACGCAGCAACAGAACTGACACCGGAGCAAGCGGCAGCGGTTAAACCTTTTGACCGTGTAGTGGTTACCGGTCGTTTTAATGCTATTGGCGAAGCGGTGAAAGCCGTTTCTCGTCGCGCAGATAAAGAAGGTGCCGCCTCTTTTTATGTTGTCGACACTTCTGATTTTGGTAACAGCGGTAACTGGCGTGTGGTCGCTGACCTCTATAAAGCCGATGCTGAAAAAGCAGAAGAAACAAGTAATCGCGTAATTAACGGTGTTGTCGAACTGCCGAAAGATCAGGCTGTTCTGATTGAACCGTTTGACACGGTCACCGTCCAGGGCTTCTATCGTAGCCAGCCAGAAGTCAATGATGCCATCACCAAAGCGGCAAAAGCGAAAGGTGCCTACTCTTTCTACATCGTTCGTCAAATCGATGCCAACCAGGGCGGCAACCAGCGTATTACTGCATTCATCTATAAAAAAGATGCGAAGAAACGTATCGTCCAGAGCCCGGATGTGATCCCGGCAGATTCCGAAGCAGGACGTGCAGCTCTGGCTGCCGGTGGCGAAGCTGCGAAGAAAGTTGAGATCCCGGGTGTTGCGACTACCGCATCACCAAGTTCTGAAGTCGGTCGCTTCTTTGAAACCCAGTCATCAAAAGGCGGGCGTTACACCGTCACGCTCCCGGATGGCACTAAAGTCGAAGAACTGAACAAAGCGACCGCAGCGATGATGGTCCCGTTCGACAGCATCAAATTCTCTGGCAACTACGGCAACATGACCGAAGTCTCCTATCAGGTTGCGAAACGTGCCGCGAAGAAAGGTGCTAAGTATTACCACATCACCCGCCAGTGGCAGGAACGTGGTAATAACCTGACCGTCAGCGCAGATCTGTATAAATAACTATTCAGTTACTCCTATAAGGCGGCTTGATGCCGCCTTTCGCATTTTTAGTCACAAATTTCCCCGCGACCATTGCATGCAGACACATCTCTTCGTAAAATCCCGCGCTTCAGTGGCAAACTCCATTTTTATGCGTTTTGCCCTAATATTTATTCTTCTTGTCACGTTTTAATCACTGGATATCGATGGAAAAGAAACTGGGACTGAGCGCACTCACCGCGCTGGTATTAAGCTCAATGCTGGGCGCGGGTGTTTTCAGTCTGCCGCAAAATATGGCGGCAGTTGCCAGCCCGGCAGCACTGCTCATCGGCTGGGGTATTACTGGCGCTGGCATTTTATTGCTGGCCTTTGCCATGCTGATCCTCACGCGCATTCGTCCCGAACTTGACGGCGGTATCTTTACCTATGCCCGCGAAGGGTTTGGCGAGCTAATCGGCTTTTGTTCCGCATGGGGATACTGGCTGTGCGCAGTCATCGCCAACGTCTCCTATCTGGTGATCGTTTTTTCCGCGTTAAGCTTTTTTACGGACACGCCGGAATTGCGCCTGTTTGGTGATGGTAATACCTGGCAATCGATCGTCGGTGCATCGGCGTTATTGTGGATTGTTCACTTTTTGATCCTGCGCGGAGTGCAAACCGCTGCCAGCATTAACCTGGTGGCGACACTGGCAAAGTTGTTGCCGCTGGGTCTGTTTGTTGTGCTGGCGATGATGATGTTCAAACTGGATACCTTCAAGCTCGACTTCACCGGACTTGCACTTGGCGTACCCGTGTGGGAACAGGTGAAAAACACCATGCTGATCACCCTGTGGGTTTTCATTGGTGTTGAAGGTGCCGTGGTTGTTTCTGCGCGTGCGCGTAATAAACGTGATGTTGGCAAAGCGACACTGCTGGCGGTTCTCTCCGCTCTGGGCGTTTATTTGCTGGTAACGCTGCTTTCGCTGGGCGTGGTGGCACGTCCTGAACTGGCTGAAATTCGTAACCCGTCAATGGCCGGTCTGATGGTGGAAATGATGGGACCGTGGGGCGAAATCATCATCGCTGCCGGTTTGATCGTTTCCGTTTGCGGCGCGTACTTAAGCTGGACCATCATGGCGGCAGAAGTTCCGTTCCTGGCTGCCACTCATAAAGCATTCCCACGCATTTTTGCGCGCCAGAACGCACAAGCCGCGCCATCCGCCTCACTGTGGTTGACCAACATCTGCGTGCAAATTTGTCTGGTGCTCATCTGGCTGACCGGTTCCGATTACAACACGTTGCTGACCATCGCCTCAGAAATGATTCTGGTGCCCTATTTCCTGGTCGGCGCGTTCTTGCTGAAAATCGCAACCCGTCCACTGCATAAAGCGGTAGGTGTCGGTGCCTGCATTTATGGCTTATGGTTATTGTACGCCTCTGGTCCAATGCACTTGCTGTTATCCGTTGTTCTGTATGCGCCGGGGCTGCTGGTTTTCCTGTATGCGCGTAAAACGCATACACATGATAACGTACTGAACCGTCAGGAAATGGTGCTAATTGGCATGCTGTTAATTGCCTCAGTTCCGGCGACCTGGATGCTGGTGGGATAACGTTCATCCCATCGTTGGATAGCAAAGGAGATAACGATGGGTAAAGCCCAGCCCTTGCCAATATTAATTACTGGCGGAGGTCGTCGCATCGGCCTCGCACTCGCCTGGCATTTCATTAATCAAAAGCAACCGGTGATTGTCAGCTATCGGACGCACTATCCAGCCATTGATGGACTGATTAAGGCAGGTGCGCAGTGTATTCAGGCTGATTTTTCGACCAACGACGGTGTGATGGCGTTTGCCGATGAAGTACTAAAAAGCACCCATGGCCTGCGTGCTATTTTGCATAACGCCAGCGCGTGGATGGCGGAAAAACCGGGAGCGCCACTGACCGACGTACTGGCTTGCATGATGCAGATCCACGTTAATACCCCATATCTACTCAACCATGCCCTGGAAAGATTACTGCGTGGGCACGGACACGCCGCCAGCGATATCATTCACTTTACCGATTATGTGGTGGAGCGCGGTAGCGACAAACATATTGCCTATGCTGCAAGCAAAGCGGCACTGGATAATATGACCCGTTCGTTTGCCCGCAAGCTGGCACCGGAAGTGAAAGTGAATTCTATTGCGCCATCGCTGATCCTGTTTAATGAACATGATGATGCCGAATATCGACAACAGGCGCTGAATAAATCACTGATGAAAACCGCGCCTGGCGAGAAAGAAGTGATCGACCTGGTCGATTACTTACTTACCAGCTGCTTTGTCACCGGACGCAGTTTCCCTCTTGATGGCGGTCGTCATCTGCGTTAATGCAGCTTAATCCAGCATATAATCAACACCCATGCGCTTATCCCCCAGCATGCAACAGAACCAACAAAAGCGGCGGGCAAGCGCATCATTCCGGTGAAATACCACAGCGACGCCAGGTAAACAAAATAGGGAATAATCGACCACATGCTAAAAATGATGGTTGCGCGTAAGGCTTCAATGCCGCGTTCGCTGGCAACAATATAATGCGCGATGAGCGCAAAGGTCGGGAAAAGTGGGATCAGCCCGGCGATATAATAATTTTTCGTTTTTGCTAAAACACCAATCAACAGCACTACCAGCGCACCGAGCGCGGCTTTGATTACCAGCCCCATCTTTTTACCTTAACACTTCCATAACAAGTCATCAGTAGAATACCTGATGAAAACTTGTTTAGAAACGATTGATAGTAAGTAAAAACAGCGCGGTGTATTGTGACGTTTTTATATCTACCGTGAATAATATGAACACTATCGTATTTGTGGAAGATGATGCGGAAGTCGGTTCACTGATTGCCGCGTACCTGGCAAAACATGATATGCAGGTTACCGTAGAGCCGCGCGGCGACCATGCCGAAGAAACCATTTTGCGAGAAAATCCGGATTTGGTGTTACTCGACATCATGCTACCAGGCAAGGACGGCATGACCATTTGTCGTGATTTACGCGCAAAGTGGTCCGGACCAATTGTTCTTCTAACCTCTCTCGATAGCGATATGAACCACATCCTGGCACTGGAAATGGGAGCCTGCGACTATATTCTCAAAACGACGCCCCCTGCTGTTTTGTTAGCGCGTTTACGTTTGCATTTGCGTCAGAATGAGCAAGCCACGCTGACCAAAGGTCTTCAGGAAACGTCACTGACTCCCTACAAAGCCCTGCATTTCGGCACGTTGACCATCGATCCTATCAACCGCGTAGTCACCCTGGCTAACACTGAAATCTCGCTCTCGACAGCTGATTTCGAATTATTGTGGGAATTAGCTACCCATGCCGGGCAAATCATGGACCGCGATGCATTGCTGAAAAATTTACGCGGCGTCAGTTATGACGGCCTGGATCGTAGCGTGGACGTGGCTATTTCGCGGTTAAGAAAAAAACTGCTCGATAACGCCGCAGAACCTTATCGCATTAAAACTGTGCGTAACAAAGGCTATCTTTTTGCGCCTCATGCATGGGAATAAGCGATGAAAAAACTGTTTATCCAGTTTTACCTGTTATTGTTTGTCTGCTTCCTTGTGATGTCTCTGCTGGTTGGGCTGGTGTACAAATTTACCGCCGAACGCGCGGGCAAACAGTCGCTGGATGATTTGATGAACAGTTCGCTGTATCTGATGCGCAGCGAATTGCGTGAGATCCCCCCACACGATTGGGGTAAGACGCTGAAGGAGATGGATTTAAATCTCTCTTTCGATCTGCGAGTCGAGCCACTGAGTAAATACCATCTTGATGATATTTCCATGCACCGGCTGCGTGGCGGCGAAATTGTCGCCCTGGACGATCAGTACACGTTTTTGCAACGTATCCCGCGCAGCCACTACGTGCTGGCAGTTGGTCCTGTTCCTTATCTTTATTACCTCCATCAGATGCGATTGCTGGATATCGCCCTGATCGCTTTTATTGCCATTTCCCTCGCCTTTCCGGTGTTTATCTGGATGCGTCCGCACTGGCAGGATATGTTAAAACTGGAAGCAGCGGCGCAACGATTTGGCGATGGGCATCTCAATGAACGTATCCACTTTGATGAGGGTTCGAGCTTTGAACGCCTTGGCGTCGCATTTAACCAGATGGCGGACAATATCAACGCCTTGATAGCCAGCAAAAAACAGCTTATTGACGGAGTCGCTCACGAACTGCGAACGCCGTTAGTGCGCTTGCGTTATCGACTGGAGATGAGTGATAACCTGAGCGCCGCCGAATCCCAGGCATTGAATCGTGATATCAGTCAACTTGAAGCTTTAATTGAAGAGTTGCTAACTTATGCCCGACTCGATCGCCCACAAAATGAGCTTCATCTTAGCGAACCAGACCTGCCGTTATGGCTGTCAACGCATCTGGCAGATATTCAGGCAGTAACGCCCGATAAAATGGTACGGATAAAAACGCTCATGCAAGGCCATTATGCGGCGTTGGATATGCGCTTAATGGAGCGCGTGCTGGATAATTTGCTCAATAACGCCCTGCGCTACTGTCACTCAACGGTTGAAACCAGCCTGCTACTGTCGGGGAATAGAGCGACATTAATTGTTGAGGATGATGGCCCAGGGATTGCCCCTGAAAACCGCGAACATATCTTTGAACCTTTTGTTCGCCTCGATCCCAGCCGGGATCGCTCAACCGGCGGCTGCGGGCTGGGGTTGGCGATTGTCCACTCTATAGCACTAGCAATGGGCGGTACGGTTAATTGTGACACCAGCGAACTGGGTGGTGCCCGCTTCTCGTTTAGTTGGCCGTTATGGCATAACATCCCGCAATTTACCTCTGCCTGACACTATGCGCACGGTGGTCAGGCTGTCGATACTGTGCTATAAAATAAAGTATGTTGTAACTAAGGTGGTTAATATTATGGCGCGTTACGATCTCGTAGACCGACTCAACACTACCTTTCGCCAGATGGAACAAGAACTGGCTGCATTTGCCGCTGAGCTAGAACAGCACAAATTGCTGGTTGCCCGCGTGTTCTCTTTGCCGGAGGTAAAAAAAGAGGATGAGCATAATCCGCTTAATCGTATTGAGGTAAAGCAACATCTCGGCAACGACGCGCAGTCGCTGGCGTTACGTCATTTCCGCCATTTATTTATTCAACAACAGTCCGAAAATCGCAGCAGCAAGGCCGCTGTTCGTCTACCTGGCGTATTGTGTTACCAGGTCGATAACCTTTCGCAAGCAGCGTTGGTCAGTCATATTCAGCGCATCAATCAACTCAAGACTACGTTCGAGCGTATCGTCACGGTTGAGTCAGAACTCCCCACAGCGGCGCGTTTTGAATGGGTGCATCGTCATTTGCCGGGGCTGATCACCCTTAATGCTTACCGAACGCTCACTGTTCTGCACGACCCCGCCACTTTACGTTTTGGCTGGGCCAATAAACATATCATTAAGAATTTGCATCGTGATGAAGTCCTGGCACAGCTGGAAAAAAGCCTGAAATCACCGCGCAGTGTCGCACCGTGGACGCGCGAGGAGTGGCAAAGAAAACTGGAGAGAGAGTATCAGGATATTGCTACCCTGCCACAGGACGCGAAGTTAAAAATCAAACGTCCGGTGAAGGTGCAGCCGATTGCCCGCGTCTGGTACAAGGGAGATCAAAAACAAGTACAACACGCTTGCCCTACACCGCTTATTGCGCTGATTAATCGGGATAATGGCGCGGGCGTGCCGGACGTTGGGGAGTTGTTAAATTACGATGCCGACAATGTGCAACACCGTTATAAACCACAGGCGCAGCCGCTTCGTTTGATCATTCCCCGGCTGCACCTGTATGTTGCAGATTAACGCCCTGCTTTCATACTGCCGACCATCTGTTCTGGCCGTACCCAGCTGTCAAACTCGGTTTCGCTAAGATACCCCAGCGCAAGGGCCGCCGCTTTTAAGGTCAGCCCTTCTTTATGCGCTTTTTTGGCGATCTCGGCGGCTTTGTCATAACCAATGTGGGTGTTGAGCGCAGTCACCAGCATCAGCGATTCATTGAGTAATTGATTGATTCGCTCACGATTCGGTTCAATACCCACTGCGCAGTGTTTGTTAAAACTTTCCATGCCATCTGCCAGCAAGCGCACCGATTGCAGGAAATTGTGGATCACCATCGGACGGAAGACGTTCAGTTCAAAGTTACCGGAAGCGCCCCCCATGTTGATTGCCACGTCGTTCCCCATCACCTGACAGCAGAGCATGGTTAATGCCTCACACTGGGTTGGGTTCACTTTCCCCGGCATGATTGAGCTGCCCGGCTCATTTTCCGGGATTGAGATTTCACCAATTCCGCAGCGCGGGCCAGAGGCCAGCCAGCGGACATCATTGGCAATTTTCATCAGTGACGCAGCCAACCCTTTCAACGCGCCGTGCGCCTGAACCAGGGCATCACAGGTCGCCAGCGCTTCAAATTTGTTCGGCGCGGTAACAAACGGTGCGCAGGTAATGACTGCCAGTTCATCTGCCACGCGACGCGCATACTCCGGATGGGTATTTAGTCCAGTACCCACAGCTGTACCGCCCATAGCCAGTTCCGCTACGTGAGGCAGGCTGTATTCAATATGTTTGAGATTATGCTCGAGCATCGCTACCCAGCCGGAAATCTCCTGCCCCAGTGTTAGCGGCGTGGCGTCCTGCAAGTGGGTTCGACCGATTTTTACGATATCGGCAAATGCACGGGATTTTTCACTCAGCGTCTGTGTCAGGGTTTTAAGCTGCGGAATGAGTTGCTTGCGCAGCGCCAGCAGCGCCGCAACGTGCATCGCCGTTGGAAAGACATCGTTAGAACTTTGGCTTTTGTTCACGTCGTCGTTAGGGTGAACTTTACGCTCCATCCCACGCACGCCGCCGAGTAATTCACTGGCCCGGTTAGCCAGCACTTCGTTCATGTTCATGTTACTTTGCGTGCCGGAGCCGGTCTGCCAGATAGCCAATGGGAATTCGTCGTCATGCTGTCCTGCCAGTACTTCATCCGCCGCCTGCCGAATGGCGCTCGCTTTCTCTTCAGACAACAAGCCTAAATCTTCATTAACTTTTGCCGCTGCGCGCTTGGTTAGCGCCAGCGCATGAATCAGTGAGGTGGGCATTTTCTCCGTCGAAATGCGGAAATGCTCCAGCGAGCGTTGAGTTTGTGCGCCCCACAGCTTATCTGCCGGGACATCAATCGCCCCCATCGAATCTTTTTCGCTGCGTACTGTATTCATGGCCTGCTCCTCACCTGATTAATTTTTTCTTTCTGTTTTGCTTTCGTTAAGCAACTTTTAGCTCACTTATTATTTACTATTTGATAACAAATGTTTGGTCTTTCGTGCCATGTAAAAAAACCGCCCCGAAGGGCGGCTCTGTTTATTTCACACAGCGGGTGCACTGTGTGAGTTGTATCTGCTGGAAGAAGTCATTTCCTTTATCATCCACAAGGATAAATGCCGGGAAATCTTCCACTTCAATTTTCCAGATGGCTTCCATTCCCAGTTCCGGATATTCAACACATTCCAGGCTCTTAATACTTCCCTGCGCCAATACAGCTGCCGGACCACCGATACTACCGAGGTAGAAACCGCCGTGTTTTTTACAGGCATCCGTCACCTGCTGGCTGCGGTTGCCTTTCGCCAGCATGATCATACTTCCGCCCTGCGCTTGCAGTTGATCGACATAAGAATCCATCCGTCCGGCGGTCGTTGGGCCAAGAGAACCGGAGGCATAACCTTCCGGCGTTTTGGCCGGACCCGCGTAGTAAATCGGATGATCTTTAATATACTGCGGCAGCCCTTCGCCGTTATCCATCCGCTCTTTCAGTTTGGCGTGAGCAATATCACGACCAACGATAATCGTGCCATTCAGCGATAAGCGTGTAGAAACGGGATACTGCGACAACTGTGCGAGGATCTCTTTCATCGGACGGTTAAGGTCAACGCGCACCGCTTCGCCTTCTCCCGCTTTGCGCAGCTCTTCCGGGATATATTTGCCTGGATTATGTTCCAGTTTTTCGATCCAAATCCCCTGACGGTTGATCTTTGCTTTGATATTACGGTCAGCAGAACAGGAGACGCCCATACCGACCGGGCAGGATGCGCCGTGACGTGGCAGGCGAATCACGCGGATGTCGTGAGCGAAGTATTTACCGCCAAACTGCGCACCCAGACCAAGATTTTGCGCTTCGATCAGCAATTCTTTTTCCAGTTCCACATCGCGGAACGCCTGTCCGTGCTCATTCCCTTCCGTTGGCAGTTCATCATAGTATTTAGCGGAAGCCAGTTTCACCGTTTTAAGGTTCGTTTCTGCAGAAGTTCCACCAATAACGAACGCAATATGATACGGAGGACAGGCCGCCGTACCCAGCGTGCGCATCTTCTCAACCAGGTAATTTTTCAGTTTCCCCGGCGTCAGTAACGCTTTGGTTTCCTGATAGAGATACGTCTTGTTTGCCGAACCGCCACCTTTGGCGATACAGAGGAATTTGTACTCGTCGCCATCAACGGCATAAAGATCGATCTGCGCTGGTAGATTGGTGCCGGTATTCACCTCTTTATACATATCCAGCGGCGCGTTTTGCGAGTAGCGCAGATTATCTTCGATATAAGTGTTATAGACACCGCGTGCCAGCGCCGCTTCATCACCGCCACCGGTCCATACACGCTGCCCTTTTTTACCAACAATAATCGCGGTGCCGGTATCCTGACAGGTTGGCAGAACGCCTTTTGCGGCGATGTCGGAGTTGCGCAGGAATTGCAGCGCCACATATTTATCATTTTCGCTGGCTTCCGGGTCACGCAGAATGTCGGCCACCTGTTGTTGGTGAGCCGGACGCAGCATAAATGACGCATCATGAAACGCCTGACGCGCCAACAAAGTTAACGCTTCGGGTGCGACTTTCAAAATCTCCTGCCCTTCAAATTCAGATACGCTAACGTGTTCGCTGGTTAGCAGGTAATACTCAGTATCATCTTTTTTGAGTGGAAAAGGAGCCTGATAATGAAAGGGTTTGTTTGACATTGTTCTCTCACTTACTGCCTGGTTTGGTTATGCTCTGGGCGGGTGTTCCGTTGCCCTGTTAAAAGCGAGTAACAATATCCTACACACTTTTTTAACAAAAACTGAGACTAGTACGACTTTTTGCGGCTCCAGGTTACTTCCCGTAGGATTCTTGCTTTAATAGCGGGATTAATTTCCACATTAAAACAGGGATTGATCATGCAAAAACTCATTAACTCAGTGCAAAACTATGCCTGGGGCAGCAAAACGGCGTTGACTGAACTTTATGGTATGGAAAATCCGTCCAGCCAGCCGATGGCCGAGCTGTGGATGGGCGCACATCCGAAAAGCAGTTCACGAGTGCAGAATGCCGCCGGAGATATCGTTTCACTGCGTGATGTGATTGAGAGTGATAAATCGACTCTGCTCGGAGAGGCCGTTGCCAAACGCTTTGGCGAACTGCCTTTCCTGTTCAAAGTATTATGCGCAGCACAGCCGCTCTCCATTCAGGTTCATCCAAACAAACGCAATTCTGAAATCGGTTTTGCCAAAGAAAATGCCGCAGGTATTCCGTTGGATGCCGCCGAGCGTAACTATAAAGATCCTAACCACAAGCCGGAGCTGGTTTTTGCGCTGACGCCTTTCCTTGCGATGAACGCGTTTCGTGAGTTTTCCGAGATTGTCTCCCTGCTCCAGCCGGTCGCAGGTGCACATCCGGCGATTGCTCACTTTTTACAACAGCCTGATGCCGAACGTTTAAGCGAACTGTTCGCCAGCCTGTTGAATATGCAGGGTGAAGAAAAATCCCGCGCGCTGGCGATTTTAAAATCGGCCCTTGACAGCCAGCAGGGTGAACCGTGGCAAACAATTCGTTTAATTTCTGAATTTTACCCGGATGACAGCGGTCTGTTCTCCCCGCTGTTGCTGAATGTGGTGAAATTGAATCCTGGCGAAGCGATGTTCCTGTTCGCTGAAACACCGCACGCTTACCTGCAAGGCGTGGCGCTGGAAGTGATGGCGAACTCCGATAACGTGCTGCGTGCGGGTCTGACGCCTAAATACATTGATATTCCGGAACTGGTTGCCAATGTGAAGTTCGAAGCCAAACCGGCTAACCAGTTGTTGACCCAGCCGGTGAAACAAGGTGCAGAACTGGACTTCCCGATTCCTGTGGATGATTTTGCCTTCTCGCTGCATGACCTTAGTGATAAAGAAACCACCATCAGCCAGCAGAGTGCCGCCATTTTGTTCTGCGTCGAAGGCGATGCAACGCTGTGGAAAGGTTCTCAGCAGTTACAGCTTAAACCGGGTGAATCAGCGTTTATTGCCGCCAACGAATCACCGGTGACTGTCAAAGGCCACGGCCGTTTAGCGCGTGTTTACAACAAGCTGTAAGAGCTTACTGAAAAAATTAACATCTCTTGCTAAGCTTATTAAAGGCTTATAACACCTTCAGGCGGCCAGTCCGCCTGATTTCATTTTATGGATAATCATTATGAATAAATCGCTGGTAGCGGTAGGCGTCATTGTTGCGCTAGGCGTAGTCTGGACAGGCGGCGCATGGTATACAGGCAAGAAGATTGAAACCCATCTCGAAGACATGGTCGCGCAGGCGAACGCGCAACTCAAACTGACCGCTCCTGAATCCAACCTGGAAGTGAGTTATCAAAACTATCATCGCGGCGTATTCAGCAGTCAGCTGCAACTATTGGTGAAACCCATTGCCGGGAAAGAAAATCCGTGGATTAAAAGCGGTCAGAGCGTCATCTTCAACGAATCAGTTGATCATGGTCCCTTCCCCCTTGCCCAGCTAAAAAAACTGAACCTGATCCCGTCGATGGCATCAATTCAAACCACGCTGGTTAATAACGAAGTTAGCAAGCCACTGTTTGATATGGCAAAAGGTGAAACGCCTTTTGAGATTAACTCCCGCATTGGTTACAGAGGTGATTCCAGTTCCGATATTTCGCTCAAGCCACTGAATTACGAGCAAAAGGATGAAAAAGTCGCCTTTAGCGGCGGCGAGTTCCAGTTAAATGCAGACAGAGACGGCAAAGCTATCTCCCTTTCCGGGGAGGCGCAAAGTGGTCGGATAGACGCGGTTAACGAATACAACCAGAAAGTACAGTTGACCTTTAATAATCTGAAAACCGACGGTTCCAGCACGCTGGCAAGTTTTGGTGAGCGCGTAGGAAATCAAAAACTGTCGCTGGAAAAAATGACCATTTCAGTGGAAGGCAAAGAACTGGCACTGCTGGAAGGCATGGAGATCAGCGGTAAATCGGATCTGGTCAATGACGGTAAAACGATCAATAGCCAACTGGATTACTCGCTAAACAGCCTGAAGGTACAGAATCAGGATCTGGGCAGCGGCAAGCTGACTTTAAAAGTCGGCCAGATTGATGGTGAAGCCTGGCATCAGTTTAGCCAGCAATATAACGCGCAAACTCAGGCGCTGCTGGCACAGCCAGAAATTGCCAACAATCCCGAACTTTATCAGGAGAAAGTGACGGAAGCCTTCTTTAGCGCCCTGCCGCTGATGTTGAAAGGCGATCCGGTGATTACTATCGCGCCGCTAAGCTGGAAAAACAGTCAGGGTGAAAGTGCGCTGAATCTGTCGCTGTTCCTGAAAGATCCGGCAACGACTAAAGAAGCGCCGCAAACGCTGGCGCAGGAAGTAGACCGCTCGGTTAAATCTCTGGATGCGAAACTGACCATTCCGGTGGATATGGCAACTGAGTTTATGACTCAGGTAGCGAAGCTGGAAGGTTATCAGGAAGATCAAGCAAAAAAACTGGCGAAACAGCAAGTTGAAGGTGCGTCAGCAATGGGGCAGATGTTCCGCCTGACCACCTTGCAGGACAATACCATCACCACCAGCCTGCAATATGCTAACGGTCAGATCACGTTAAACGGGCAGAAAATGCCACTGGAAGATTTTGTTGGGATGTTTGCAATGCCGGCATTAAACGTTCCGGCTGTACCCGCTATTCCGCAGCAGTAATTCACAGCCAAAACGCCGGAGATTTTTCTCTCCGGCGTTATTTGTTACTTCAGCATAAAGTCATACTGAATACTCATTTTCACATCCCAGTAATTCAGGCGATCGCCCAGCGCACTGCCATCGCGTTTTTCCCGTCCTTTATCGGCAGCAAGAAAGAAATTCATCCCTTGTAACGGCCCTTCGCTGACCCGATAGTTCATACCACCTAAGATACCCGCGCCTTCAATCCGCACATCTCGTTTACTGGATTCATAGCCGCGAGTCACAATCGGTGCAAATGTCAGCGTAAATTGCGGCGTTAAACGATAGTTGACACCCAATTGCCAGGACTGCATTCCTTCACGGTTACGATCAAGACTTAATGAAAAGGGATAGCCAATGTCGGTATCCACCACGGCACCATTCATTGCATGGCGCAAATAACCACCACTGCCAAATACGCTTCCCCACGGCGCATTCCAGGTCAATTGTCCACTAACCAACGCCGTTTCATTGGGCTGGCTGGTATTACGACTTAAACCTTCGAGTTGCGCGTAAAAGCCGAGCAACTCCCCTTTCAACGTATAATTCGGGTCAAGCGGTATGCTTTTCTCGAGAATACTTTGTATCTGATTGGATACATCTTTCTGTACCGATGCCCCCAGAGAATAGCGACTGGTATCATCATGCCAACTGGCGGCTAAAAAAGAACGTGCGCGGTGTTTATCGTATTTTCCCGTCTGGCTGTTATACACCCCTTCATCACGAATACCGGTTGTTGAATCGGTCCATAAAAATACTCGTGAACGCCACATTCCCCACAGATCAATATTTGGCGTTAAAGCCCAATAACCTAATGCTCCTTCAGAAACTGTCGGTAATGTACGTTGCGAACTGCCAGCCATTAACGGAATACGATAAGGTAAGCTACCATAACTATAATCCGTCCCGAAGCGACCTAATTTAAGTAGGCTATTTTCACTGGGTTTTATTTTTACTGCTCCCAGGGCAAAGCCAAAACTTTTATCACCATCAAGATACCACCGGGTACTCATATCAGCACGAGCACCTAATTTATAAACATAATACGCCCCACCTTCAACGCCAATAATATTGGAATAATAACCACTATTGAAATCGAGCAATCCTCCCTGTACCCATGCGTAAATATCTCTTCCCGCGCCAGCACTGGGCTTATCAGCCCTGCGTAATTCATTTTTCAGTCTGATGCGTAGTCCCGCTTCATCGTCAGCCAGTTGTGCCGCGTAAGCAGAGGTAAGGCCAGAGGCAGCCGTCAGGCAAATAACGGCCATGGCCACTATTTTTCTCATAGTTGCACCTTTGATGTTCTGATTATTTTTATTGAATATTAATTAGTGATATCGCTGATTAATTGCTGCTGCATTTTTTTACGATTATCAATTTCAACCACGATTTCTTTGAATTTTTTATCCGTGAGCGGATAAAACCAGATAATGACGAATGCCAGCAGCATAAATCCGCAAGGTACTAAGGCAATTGATGTGCGGATGCCCATAATAACTTCCGGCGTTTGCACCTGATTGGCAATATATCCGCTTAATCCCAAAATAAAGGCAGGAATTGAACCTCCGATTGCCTGACCGCATTTACGGGTAAATGAGAATAGTGAATAGGTGAGCCCTTCTATTCGCACGCCGGTCAGGTATTCACCGTATTCTACAGTATCAGCTTCCAGTGCCCACATCACGGTCATGGTAACGCCCTGACCAATTGAAGCGATGGCCAACGCAACCAACGCCACCGGCAGTGACCAGACCGAAACCCAAAAGAACAGCAGATAACCGCAGGTTCCCAGCAAAGCGCCAATCAGGAAGGTATTCTTTTTACCGATCCTCGCGACCATCCCCGGCACCAGCGGTGCCGATGCCACAGTACCGACCAGGTTTTGTACCAGTACCAGCACAGTGAACAGCCCGGTATCATTTAACACATAGCGCACGTAGAACAACGACGAGGCGCTGACCGCGAAGGTCGAAATCAGCACACACAGCGCACCGATGCACAACATAAACAGCGGGCGATTCCGTTTCAGGGTTTGCAGACTGATCTTCAATGACGGCTGCGCCACGATACGTACCACATTCTCACGCGTCGATTTGAAGCAGATGAAGTAAAGCACCATTCCGGCAATCGCCAGCACAATCGTCCAGAAATGGTATACCGACACCATCTCTTCCGGACTGGAGTTCTTAATGCTCGGTCCTATCAGAAATGCCAGACAGACAAAGGTCAATGAAGCGGCAATCCCGCGAGCCGCGCCCAGACGGGCGCGGGATTGTGGTTGTTGGGTCATCGCGGTAGCAAGTGAACCATAAGGAATATTCACCAGGCTGTAGCAAAGCCCGAGGCCCATGTAGGTCAAATATGCATACACTACTTTGCTGCTATGGCTCCAGTCGGTCGGTACCCAGAATACCAGCACGCTGAAGATCATTAACGGCGCAGTACCAAAGAGTAAAAACGGGCGGAATTTTCCCCAGCGGGTATTCACACTGTCCACCACTCGTCCGGCAAAGACGTCGGCGAAGGCATCGAATACCCGCACCAGTAACAGCATGGTGCCCGCCGCAGCGGCACCGACGCCAGCGACGTCGGTGTAGTAACTCAACAGGAAGAGCGCCCCCATTGCGAAGGCGAAGTTATTGGCGACGTCACCGAGGCTGTAGCCGACGATGGTGCGCCAGGAGAGTTGTTGATTCATTGTTTGCCTCCCTGCTGCGGTTTTTCACCGAAGTTCATGCCAGTCCAGCGTTTTTGCAGCAGAAAAGCCGCCGACTTCGGTTTGCGGTCGCGGGTGAAGATCCCCTTCTTGTTACCGCCAACGCGCAATATGCCTTGCGAGGTCGCAAAATCGGCGAAATTCCATACCTGTTCACCGACGACGGCGCTGACGCGATCAAAGACGCGGTGATACATATCCAGCCATGCACACTGATACTCTTCACTCCACATGTCGGTGTACATTGAGTGCAGCCCGGCTAACGTATCCACGCCGTATTCGGTGATGATAATCGGCTGATGCAGTTTCTCCTGCCAGGCCAGCAGTTCTTTTTCCAGTACCTTCTCTGCCGTTTCCAAATCGCCGCTTTGGACATACCAACCGTAATAACGGTTCAGGCACAGCACATCAAAGAGATCGCTGATGGTATCGGTGTGAGCGTCGCAGAACATTACATTGACACAGGTGATCGGACGCGTCGGGTCGAGTTTACGCGTTGCTTCCGCCAGTGGCGCGAAATATTCCCGTGCACCTTGCGGACGGGTATCCGGTTCGTTGGCAATACTCCACATCACCACGCTTGGGTGGTTTTTGTCACGCGCAATCAGCTCTTTAATCGCCTGTAAGTGCGCCTGCTGGGTTTCTCCGTTGACTGCCTCTTCGCTATACAGTTCTTTCGGCTTGTTGCCCGCTTCGAAACCAATGCCTAAAGAGAGGTTAAAGCCTACAGCTGCAGTTTCATCAATCACCACGATGCCATGTTCATCTGCCCAGTCGAGCATCTCTTCAGCGTAAGGGTAATGCGAGGTACGGTAGGAGTTGGCCCCAATCCAGTCCATTAATGCGTGATCGTGCACCATCAACACGTTATCGAATCCTTTGCCGCGCAAATCCGCATCTTCATGACGACCAAAGCCAGTAAAGTAGAACGGTTTGTGGTTGATCAGGAACTGTTCGCCCTTCACTGCTACTGACCGGATGCCGACGCGCAGCGGGTAGAAATCACACTCTGTCTGGCTTTTGGCTGTGACGCATAGTTCATAGAGATAACCTTCACCCGGTTGCCAGAGGTGCGGATTCACCACTTGCAAAGTCCCGCTGGTGCCTTGTCCAGTTGCAACCACCTGTTGATCCGCATCACGCAGTTCAACGCTGACATCACCATTGGCCACCACCTGCCAGTCAACAGACGCGTGGTTACAGTCTTGCGCGACATGCGTCACCACGGTGATATCGTCCACCCAGGTGTTCGGCGTGGTGTAGAGCATTACGCTGCGATGGATCCCGGCATAGTTAAAGAAATCATGGAAGTAAGACTGCTTTTTCTTGCCGTTTTCATCGGTAATCACCATTCCCGGCGGGATAGTCTGCCAGTTCAGTTCATTGTTCACACAAACGGTGATACGTACACTTTTCCCGGCAATAACATACGGCGTGACATCGGCTTCAAATGGCGTATAGCCGCCCTGATGCTCCATCACTTCCTGATTATTTACCCACACTTTGCCGTAATGAGTGACCGCATCGAAACGCAGCACGATACGCTGGCCTGCCCAACCTTTCGGTATAAAGACTTCACGCTGATACCAGACGTTGCCCACATAATTACGAATATCTGCATCGGCGAACTGATCGTTAAAACTGCCCGGCACAGCAATTGCCCGGCTTTCTTGTAACGCGCTTTCCCACCAAAGCTGATCAATTCCACAGTTTTCGCGATCCAGACTGAATGCCCACAGGCCGTCGAGTTTTTTGATTTCACGGGTTGGGGTTTCTACAGGACGTAACATAAGGGACTCCTCATTAAGATAAAAATATTGGTCAACCTTTAATCTGATTAGTTAACCAATTCTGTGTTGCACACAGTTATCTGTGAGAAACCCATGGAAGAGAAATGGAAATAAAAAGAACTGACACCGCGATCAAAAAACCAAAAACTGCACTACCCACAGCGTGATATAGATCGCATTAATCTTTAAAACAGCGTTGACATAAGCCACAAAATAAGCAATCGAACGTTCGTTCGAGCATATTGGGAACGATAAACTCTCATGACATATGGCTACAGTGAATATTTGGGGGGAATTCTCCGAACCCAGGAAGGATAATTTTTGCACAGAGAAATTACGATATGAAACGCGGGCTCAGTTGTCACCAGCCCGCGGAAAGAGAGAGAGGATCAGGATGCGGTTAAGATACCGCCAATCATCGCGCGTAATCCCTGAGCAAACGACGCTTCACGCGCCAGATCTTCCGCTTCGATATCGGCCAGTACACCGTAGGTCAGATCCAGCAGTAAACGTGAAGTCATTGCCGTGTTGATGTCTGGGCTTATCTCGCCTTTTTGCTGGGCATCACGCATCCGCTGGGCAACAAATTCCGTGATCGTCATATGCTTATTTTTAAGCATGGCGGCGACCTGTGGGTTACGCATCCCTTCCGCCATAATTTCGACCACCAGCGCCCGTTGTCCAAAGGCTTCATGGGTGAGAGAGACAATAGACTCGACCATATAGTCAACGAAATGAATCCCTTCAATCGGTTCCCGGAAACGGGCCAGCGCCCTCTCCTGGTCCTGTAAGATAATCGCCTGAATCAGGGCTTCTTTGGAGATGAAATGGTGATAGAGCGTCCCGGGACTAATGGCGCAAGATTTACAGATGGCTTTCATCGAGGCACTGTGAAATCCATTTTCTGAAAAAATCTCTCTGGCAGCATTGAGGATCCGGGTCCGTGTCGGTTGTGCTTCAGTCTGCATGTTATCCATCATAAAACCATTATAGTTAGCGTGAATAACTAGTTTACCGCGTTGTCAGGTGAGCGCCTATCATTGCTGTTGAATAGTGCGAAGGCACACTCTATTCGTATACTTTTCACTCGGAAATTGGTTAACCAATAGCCGTGATTTGGCTGCCAGTTATTTAGCTGAGACGTTGATGAGTTTATCCCGGTAAACAACACGCACGGTTGTTTACCGGTCCGTTAGTGTATTAATTGAGCTCCTGTACCCCACCACCGGAGACGGTGAGAATTTGTCCGCTTACCCAGCTGGCTGCAGGCGAGCAAAGGAACAGCGCCGCGTTAGCAATATCTTGCGGTTGGCCCAGACGTCTGATCGGCGTGTGCTGTAACATTTTTTGTTCAATTTCTGGTGTAATAACGGATTTCAGGGCATCGGTTAATATTGCCCCCGGCGCAATGCCATTCACCCGAATATTTTTTTCACCTAGGTCAAACGCCATGTTTCTGACCAGATGACTGGCCGCAGCTTTAGATGATGCATAGGAGGTCATGTTTATATTTTTATTTTCTGCCGCCATAGAAGTAATGGTCAGAATAACGCCACCGCCATTTTTTTCCATTTCTGGCGCAACAAGTTGTGACAGATGGAAAAAAGAAAATACATTCAGTTCATAAGCGCGGCGAAAATCTGCCATTGGCATATCAAACGGTTTAGGCCCACCGCCACCGGCGTTGTTAACCAGGATATCAACTTTACCCAGCTTACTGACGGCAAAGTCTGCCAGTGCAGAGAGTTCCTGTTCGGAAGTAATATCGCAGCGCCAGGCAAATGCCTGACCACCCAGTTGTTGAATTTCATCTACAACATGATTAGCTGCATCGGCGTTAATATCACTGACCACCACAGATGCGCCAGCTGTCGCGAATGTAATGGCAATTTCTTTACCAATACCTGCACCGGCACCTGTGATGATGGCACATTTTCCGTCGAGTCTCAGGTTGTCAGAATTAAACACATAAACCTCCTGTGAACTTCAGTAAAAATAAAAGGCACCGCCTGTGTGCCACATTTTTTATCATTAACCTTGAGGAAAGGACACTACCAGGTATAGCAGATAAAGAGAGGATTATTTCGGCGCAATGAGCCGGGCGGGAATAATAAGATTGCGTGAATGCGCCTCTTCATGAGTGATTTTTTGCATCATGCGATCCGCAAGTGTGGTACCAAGTTCCCGCGCTGGCGTGCTGGCCCAGGTAACGGGTATATCATCAAGTGTGGTTGGTGTCGCATCGGTAAATGCCGCCAGCGAAACCTGTTGCTCAAAGTAACGATCGACTCCGCTTTCCCCGCTTTGCCGCCCTGCTTTCAGCAAACCAAACCATGCCCCCATCGCAATAGTTTCGTTATAGCAAACCACGGCACTGATGGTCGGGTTATGACGTAAAAGCGCCGTGATAGCTTCCGCGGCTTGCTTCTGGCTGGAAGTGCACTCCAGCACCCAATCACTGTGAAACGGCAGGCCAAATTTTAGTAGAGTCGCACAATAGCCCCCCACCCGTTCTGCACGGGTTAATGAGGAACTTTGCCCTCCCAGCCAGGCGATCCGCTGATGCCCATTGCGAATGAGATGCTCCGTCAACAACTGTGCAGCCTGCATGTTGTCCGGGCGAACCGTATCAACATCATCAAGATAACTGGCACGGGAAGCGAAAATCACCGGGATAGCTTTTTCTTCTGCCATCCGTCGCAGGTCATCGCTGCTTCCTGCAGCCCCGGCAATTACCACACCATCGACCCCCTGATTCAGTAACAGTGAAAACCGTTGTGCCAGCTGCTCGCCGTCTTTACCGCCGTGAAGCAAAAACACCATCCGTCCCTGCGCTTCCAGAGCTTCCGTCAATCCGGCCGTCAATTCGGCGTAAAACGGCGCAGATAAATCACGGACGATCAAACCAATGACGCCGCTTTGCCCGCCGCGCAGCGCCGACGCCTGGCGATTGCGCACAAATCCCAGCTCTTCAATGGCGGCGTTAACGCGTTCTCCTGTGGCGGTAGAGATTCGCCCTTTGCCACTAAGCACCAGCGAAACGGTACTTACCGACACGCCCGCAGCCAGCGCAACATCATGAATGGTTATTTTTTTGGCGGTAGCCATGCAGATGACCTACTCCCTGATTATGTGACAGATAAAACGTTTTACCTTTTATTTATCTTATACCCGCTATTATCGTTGCGTAATGTGATTTATGCCTCACTAAAATTTGATAAAACGTTTTATCTTTTCGCGCAATTTACTGAATCCAGATTGTTCTCTACGAGGAGTCGTTTTATGACGGCGAAAACAGCACCGAAAGTCACGCTGTGGGAGTTCTTCCAGCAGTTAGGCAAAACCTTCATGTTACCCGTGGCATTATTGTCGTTCTGCGGCATTATGCTCGGCATTGGTAGTTCCCTTAGTAGCCACGATGTCATCACCCTAATCCCGGTCCTGGGCAACCCCGTGTTGCAGGCTATCTTTACCTGGATGAGTAAGATTGGCTCGTTTGCTTTTAGTTTCCTGCCAGTCATGTTCTGTATCGCCATCCCGCTGGGCCTGGCACGCGAAAACAAAGGCGTAGCGGCATTCGCTGGCTTCGTCGGTTATGCGGTAATGAACCTCGCGGTAAACTTCTGGTTAACCAATAAAGGCATTCTGCCAACCACAGACGCCGCCGTTCTGAAAACCAATAACATACAGAGCATTCTTGGGATCCAGTCGATCGATACCGGGATCCTCGGTGCGGTGATCGCCGGTATTATCGTCTGGATGCTGCATGAGCGATTCCATAATATCCGCCTGCCGGATGCGCTGGCATTCTTCGGCGGTACGCGCTTCGTACCAATCATCTCCTCGCTGGTGATGGGCCTTGTCGGTCTGGTGATTCCATTAGTCTGGCCGATTTTCGCCATGGGTATTAGCGGCCTGGGCCATATGATCAACAGTGCGGGTGATTTCGGACCGATGCTGTTTGGTACCGGTGAACGTCTGCTGTTGCCGTTTGGTCTGCATCACATTCTGGTGGCATTAATTCGCTTTACCGACGCAGGCGGCACGCAGGAAGTCTGCGGTCAAACCGTCAGCGGCGCACTGACCATCTTCCAGGCGCAATTGAGTTGCCCGACCACTCACGGTTTTTCTGAAAGCGCCACGCGTTTCCTTTCGCAAGGTAAAATGCCTGCGTTTCTCGGCGGTCTGCCAGGTGCAGCGTTAGCTATGTATCACTGCGCGCGCCCGGAAAATCGCCATAAAATTAAAGGTCTGCTGATTTCTGGCCTGATCGCCTGCGTCGTTGGCGGCACGACCGAACCGCTGGAATTCCTGTTCCTGTTCGTAGCGCCAGTTCTGTATGTCATCCACGCGCTGTTAACCGGCCTCGGCTTCACCGTCATGTCTGTGCTCGGCGTCACCATCGGTAATACCGACGGCAATATCATCGACTTCGTGGTGTTCGGTATTTTGCATGGTCTGTCAACCAAGTGGTACATGGTGCCAGTGGTGGCGGCAATCTGGTTTGTCGTTTACTACGTCATCTTCCGTTTCGCTATCACCCGCTTCAATCTGAAAACCCCGGGGCGCGATAGCGAAGTTGCCAGCTCAATCGAAAAAGCCGTTGCCGGTGTGCCGGGTAAATCAGGTTACAACGTTCCGGCAATCCTCGAAGCCTTAGGCGGTGCCGACAATATTGTCAGCCTCGATAACTGCATTACCCGTCTGCGTTTGTCTGTGAAAGATATGTCGCTTGTTAATGTGCAGGCACTGAAGGACAATCGGGCAATTGGCGTAGTACAACTTAATCAACATAACCTGCAGGTTGTTATCGGGCCACAAGTTCAGTCAGTAAAAGATGAAATGGCCGGTCTGATGCATACTGTCCAGGCATAAGGATAAGATATGTTCGATTTTTCAAAGGTCGTGGATCGTCATGGCACATGGTGTACGCAGTGGGATTATGTCGCTGACCGTTTCGGCACTGCTGACCTGTTACCGTTCACGATTTCAGACATGGATTTTGCCACTGCCCCCTGCATTATCGAGGCGCTGAATCAGCGCCTGATGCACGGCGTGTTTGGCTACAGCCGCTGGAAAAACGATGAGTTTCTCGCGGCTATTGCCCACTGGTTTTCCACCCAGCATTACACCGCAATTGATACGCAGTCGGTGGTGTATGGCCCTTCTGTTATCTATATGGTTTCAGAACTGATTCGTCAGTGGTCTGAAACAGGTGAAGGCGTGGTGATCCACACACCCGCCTATGACGCATTTTACAAGGCCATTGAAGGTAACCAGCGCACAGTAATGCCCGTCGCTTTAGAGAAGCGGGCTGACGGCTGGTTTTGCGATATGGGCAAGCTTGAAGCCGTGTTGGCGAAACCAGAATGTAAAATTATGCTCCTGTGTAGCCCACAGAATCCTACCGGGAAAGTGTGGACGTGCGATGAACTGGAGATCATGGCTGACCTGTGCGAGCGTCATGGTGTGCGGGTTATTTCCGATGAAATCCATATGGATATGGTTTGGGCCGAGCAGCCGCATATTCCCTGGAGTAATGTGGCGCGCGGAGACTGGGCATTGCTAACGTCGGGATCGAAAAGTTTCAATATTCCCGCCCTGACCGGTGCTTACGGGATTATAGAAAATAGCAGCAGCCGTGATGCCTATTTATCGGCACTGAAAGGACGTGATGGCCTTTCTTCCCCTTCAGTACTGGCGTTAACTGCCCATATCGCCGCCTATCAGCAAGGCGCGCCGTGGCTGGATGCCTTACGCGTCTATCTGAAAGATAACCTGACGTATATCGCAGATAAAATGAACGCCGCGTTCCCTGAACTCAACTGGCAGATCCCGCAATCCACTTATCTGGCCTGGATTGATCTACGTCCGTTGAATATTGACGACAACGCGTTGCAAAAAGCGCTTATCGAGCAAGAGAAGGTCGCGATCATGCCGGGGTATACCTACGGTGAAGAAGGTCGTGGTTTTGTCCGTCTCAATGCCGGGTGCCCGCGTTCGAAACTGGAAAAAGGTGTTGCTGGATTAATTAACGCCATCCGCGCTGTTCGTTAACCCCAATTGCGCAACGTAAAAAATCGTTGCGCAATCGTGGATTTTTACCCTGCTTTGTTTTTATAATGGTGCGCACTTTTATATCCAGAAAAAGAGTGCGACCATGATTGATACCACCCTGCCATTAACTGATATCCATCGCCACCTTGATGGCAACATTCGTCCCCAGACCATTCTTGAACTTGGCCGCCAGTATAATATCTCGCTTCCTGCACAATCCCTAGAAACACTGATTCCCCACGTTCAGGTCATTGCCAACGAACCCGATCTTGTGAGCTTTCTGACCAAACTTGACTGGGGCGTTAAAGTTCTCGCCTCTCTTGATGCCTGTCGCCGCGTGTCATTTGAAAACATTGAAGATGCAGCCCGTAACGGCCTGCACTATGTCGAGCTGCGTTTTTCACCGGGCTACATGGCAATGGCACATCAGCTGCCTGTAGCGGGTGTTGTCGAAGCGGTGATCGATGGCGTACGTGAGGGTTGCCGCACCTTTGGTGTACAGGCGAAGCTTATCGGCATTATGAGCCGGACCTTCGGTGAAGCCGCCTGTCAGCAAGAGCTGGAGGCCTTTTTAGCCCACCGAGACCAGATTACCGCACTTGATTTAGCCGGTGATGAACTTGGTTTCCCGGGAAGTCTGTTCCTTTCTCACTTCAACCGCGCGCGTGATGCGGGCTGGCATATTACCGTCCATGCAGGCGAAGCTGCCGGGCCGGAAAGCATCTGGCAGGCGATTCGTGAACTGGGGGCGGAACGTATTGGACATGGCGTAAAAGCCATTGAAGATCGGGCGCTGATGGATTTTCTCGCCGAGCAGCAAATTGGTATTGAATCCTGTCTGACCTCCAATATTCAGACCAGCACCGTGGCAGAGCTGGCGGCACATCCGCTGAAAACGTTCCTTGAGCATGGCATTCGTGCCAGCATTAACACTGACGATCCCGGCGTACAGGGAGTGGATATCATTCACGAATATACCGTTGCCGCGCCGGCTGCTGGGTTATCCCGCGAGCAAATCCGCCAGGCGCAGATTAATGGTCTGGAAATGGCTTTCCTCAGCGCAGAGGAAAAACGCGCACTGCGAGAAAAAGTCGCTGCGAAGTAACAAAAATGGATGGTGCTAATTGCACCATCCTCTTTTCACGCAAGGCACAGCGTCGCGCGATGTTTGGCGGATTCGATGCCCAGCTCAATCAACTCCATTACCTGGATTGCCTGACTTGCCGGAACCGGATTTTCACCATCGCCATTTAACGCATCACGAATAGCCGCATAGTAAGCCGGATAATTCCCTGGTACTGTCAACAGCGTTTCTTCGACACGTTCCTCACCTTCCACGCGGGTAAGTACGCCATCACGCATATCGTAGCCCCAGTCTTCCTGCGGCAGACGCTGGCCATTTTTCAGACGTTCTTCCTGTGGATCGAGGCCATATTTTACATAACTGCCTCGGGATCCATGCACGATATAACGTGCTGACTCAGCGGCTGCCAGCATGGTACCGTGTAAAATGACTCGCCGCTGCGGATAGGACAAGATGGCGTGGAAATAATCGGTCGACTGCGCTCCGGGCCGTAACTGTGCCAAATCTACCGTCATGCTGACCGGTAAACCAAATAGCGTAATGGCCTGATCAAGAAGGTGCGGTGCTAAATCGTACCAGATACCGCTGCCTGGGCCGCCCTGTTCACGCCAACGATCGCGCACCTGCGGACGGAAGCGGTCAAAATGAGACTCAAAGTAAGCAACTTCACCCAGTACGCCTTCCGCGAGCAAACCTTTTAGCGTCAGGAAATCGCTATCCCAGCGACGGTTATGGAATACAGACAGCACACGCCCCAGGCTTTTTGCCAGCGCTTCCAGCTCTCGCGCTTGTGACAGTGTCACGGTAAAGGGTTTATCAACGACCACATGTTTACCCGCCTCAAGCGCCGCTTTGGCTAACGGGAAATGGGTATCGTTGGGTGTAGGGATGACAATCAGGTCTATGTTGGGATCGTTAAACAGATGCTTCGGCTCAGAGACAACCGTAACCGTTGGCCAGTCGGCTTTTACTTTTGTTTCATCGCTGCTGGAGATTACCGCCAGTTCCAGCCCGGGCGTGCCCGCAATCAGGGGCGCATGGAAGGTTTTGCTCGCATAACCATACCCAATCAACCCAACACGGATGTTGTCGCTCATGTCATTGCCTCTCATTGAAGTATGATGGCTATTTGACACTATCCTTTACCCTCGCTCAACAGTTTAATAACCTGCCAGCAATAAGGGATGTTGTTTAACTTAAGTCAAAAAAATAGCGAATTTTCCAACGACAAAAGCTAAATATCGCAAAAACCTCAGTAAAAATCTTGCTGGAGCTATTATTGCTAAGTAACATTTACCCCCTGAAGTTAATGGATCAATCAACAGAGATGTGGGCTGTAATGAATCGTCTTATTGAATTAACAGGTTGGATCGTTCTTGTCGTTTCAGTCATTCTTCTTGGCGTGGCGAGTCACATTGACAACTATCAGCCACCTGAACAGAGTACTACGGTACAACACAAGTAAGCTCTGTGCTTGTAGAGCGACATGCTGCCCGTCCGGGTGCATGTTTTCACTTGTCGGATATTAAACCAGGAATTTATTATCTTGTTCGATGTTGTTGGTGATTGTCAGAGATAGTAAAGCGCGTTACTCTTTTCAGAGCAGTTTTTCATCCCTGAATATTTGCCATCAGCGCATTCTTATTATTGTAATAACACAAGCGTTCACTTTTGGTGAAATTTTATCATCACTAATAATACCTACCCCTTTGGTATTAATTATTTTATGGACCTTTTATGACTGTTCAGGACTACTTATTAAAATTTCGCAAAATCAGTTCACTCGAAAGTCTGGAAAAACTCTACGACCATCTTAATTACACCCTGACGGACGATCAGGAACTGATCAATATGTATCGTGCTGCCGATCACCGTCGCGCAGAGCTGGTTTCTGGCGGGCGTTTGTTTGACCTCGGCCAGGTACCGAAGTCCGTCTGGCACTATGTCCAATAAAGAAAGTAGCGATCGGTTATAAAAGCCTTATAATAACGCCCCTAAAATTAGATTTGCCTGTTTGCGTCGCTATTCTGGAGAACCTATGACCACCACAACGCCACAACGTATTGGAGGCTGGTTGCTTGGCCCATTGGCCTGGCTTTTAGTCGCTCTGTTAAGTACGACGCTGGCGTTGTTGCTGTATACCGCTGCGTTATCTTCTCCGCAAACATTTCAAACGCTCGGCGAACAAGCACTGACGACACAAATCTTATGGGGCGTTTCTTTTATTACCGCTATCGCCATGTGGTATTACACACTGTGGTTGACCATCGCTTTCTTTAAACGTCGGCGTTGTGTTCCTAAACACTATATTATCTGGCTGCTTATTTCCGTATTGCTGGCAGTAAAAGCGTTCGCTTTTTCACCCGTGGAAGATGGCATAGCCGTTCGCCAGTTACTGTTTACTTTGTTGGCAACCGCATTGATCGTCCCCTATTTTAAACGCTCGTCGCGGGTGAAAGCGACGTTTGTGAATCCGTAATAACCTTACAGTTAACCTGTTGTCGCCTGCTCTGGATTAACGGATAATAGGCGGCTTTTTTATTTCAGGCCGAAAAATGACTGACTACCTGTTACTGTTTGTCGGAACTGTACTGGTCAATAACTTTGTACTGGTCAAGTTTCTCGGTCTCTGTCCGTTTATGGGAGTTTCCAAAAAGCTGGAAACCGCGATGGGCATGGGGCTGGCAACAACGTTTGTGATGACGCTGGCGTCTATTTGCGCCTGGCTTATCGATACGTGGATTTTGATCCCGCTTAATCTGATTTACCTGCGCACCCTGGCGTTTATTCTGGTGATTGCTGTGGTTGTGCAGTTCACCGAGATGGTGGTGCGCAAAACCAGCCCGGTGCTTTACCGTCTGCTGGGGATTTTTTTGCCGCTTATCACCACCAACTGTGCAGTGCTCGGCGTGGCGTTGCTGAATATCAATCTCGGGCACAATTTCTTGCAGTCGGCGCTGTACGGTTTTTCCGCCGCTGTCGGTTTCTCGCTGGTGATGGTGCTCTTCGCCGCCATCCGCGAACGCCTTGCTGTGGCTGATGTCCCGGCACCTTTTCGCGGTAATGCCATTGCGTTAATTACCGCAGGTCTTATGTCTCTGGCCTTTATGGGCTTTAGTGGTTTGGTGAAGTTGTAATGAATGCTATCTGGATTGCCGTTGCCGCCGTGAGCCTGCTGGGCCTGGCGTTTGGCGCCATTCTGGGTTATGCCTCCCGCCGTTTTGCGGTGGAAGACGATCCGGTCGTTGAGAAAATTGACGAAATCTTACCGCAGAGCCAGTGTGGTCAGTGCGGTTATCCCGGCTGTCGCCCCTACGCGGAAGCCATCAGCTGTAACGGTGAAAAAATTAACCGCTGCGCCCCAGGTGGCGAAGCTGTGATGCTAAAAATTGCTGAGTTGCTTAATGTCGAGCCACAGCCGCTGGATGGCGAAGCGCAAGAGCTAACGCCTACGCGGATGGTGGCGGTTATTGATGAAAATAACTGTATTGGCTGCACTAAATGTATTCAGGCGTGTCCGGTAGACGCCATCGTTGGCGCTACCCGCGCCATGCATACGGTAATGAGTGATCTCTGTACGGGCTGCAATTTATGTGTTGATCCGTGCCCGACGCACTGCATCTCGTTGCAACCGGTTGCAGAAACACCTGACTCCTGGAAATGGGATCTGAACACCATTCCCGTGCGTATCATTCCCGTGGAACACCATGCTTAAGTTATTCTCTGCATTCAGAAAAAATAAAATCTGGGATTTCAACGGCGGCATCCATCCACCGGAGATGAAAACCCAGTCCAACGGTACGCCCCTGCGCCAGGTACCCCTGGCGCAGCGTTTTGTCATACCACTGAAACAACATATTGGCTCTGAAGGTGAGTTGTGCGTTAGCGTCGGCGATAAAGTACTGCGCGGCCAGCCGCTTACCCGTGGTCGCGGCAAAATGCTGCCAGTTCACGCGCCCACCTCGGGTACCGTTACGGCTATTGCGCCCCACTCTACGGCTCATCCTTCAGCTTTAGCTGAATTAAGCGTGATTATTGATGCTGATGGCGAAGACTGCTGGATCCCGCGCGACGGCTGGGACGATTATCGCTCTCGCAGTCGCGAAGAGTTAATCGAGCGCATTCATCAGTTTGGTGTTGCCGGGCTGGGTGGTGCGGGATTCCCGACAGGCGTTAAATTGCAGGGCGGCGGAGATAAGATTGAAACGTTGATTATCAACGCTGCTGAGTGCGAGCCGTACATTACCGCCGATGACCGTTTGATGCAGGATTGCGCGGCTCAGGTCGTAGAGGGTATTCGCATTCTTGCGCATATTCTGCAGCCACGCGAAATTCTTATCGGCATTGAAGATAACAAACCGCAGGCGATTTCCATGCTCCGCGCGGTGCTGGCGGACTCTCACGATATTTCTCTGCGGGTGATTCCAACTAAATATCCTTCTGGCGGTGCTAAACAATTAACCTACATTCTGACCGGGAAGCAGGTTCCACATGGCGGGCGTTCATCCGATATCGGCGTATTAATGCAAAACGTCGGCACTGCTTATGCAGTGAAACGTGCCGTTATTGATGGCGAGCCGATTACCGAGCGTGTCGTAACCCTGACTGGCGAAGCAATCGCTCGCCCGGGCAACGTCTGGGCACGGCTGGGGACGCCAGTGCGTCATTTATTGAATGACGCCGGATTCTGCCCCTCTGCCGATCAAATGGTGATTATGGGCGGCCCGCTAATGGGCTTTACCTTGCCATGGCTGGATGTCCCGGTCGTAAAGATTACCAACTGTCTGTTGGCTCCCTCTGCCAATGAGCTTGGCGAACCACAGGAAGAACAAAGCTGCATCCGGTGTAGCGCCTGTGCTGACGCCTGCCCTGCGGATCTTTTGCCGCAACAGTTGTACTGGTTCAGCAAAGGTCAGCAACACGATAAAGCTACCACGCATAACATTGCCGACTGCATTGAATGTGGGGCTTGCGCGTGGGTTTGCCCGAGCAATATTCCCCTGGTGCAATATTTCCGTCAGGAAAAAGCTGAAATTGCGGCTATTCATCAGGAAGAAAAGCGCGCCGCAGAAGCCAAAGCGCGTTTCGAAGCGCGCCAGGCTCGTCTGGAGCGCGAAAAAGCGGCTCGCCTTGAACGACATAAGAGCGCAGCCGTTCAACCTGCAGCCAAAGATAAAGATGCGATTGCTGCCGCTCTGGCGCGGGTGAAAGAGAAACAGGCCCAGGCTACACAGCCGATTGTGATTAAAGCGGGCGAACGCCCGGATAACAGTGCAATTATTGCAGTACGAGAAGCCCGTAAAGCGCAAGCCAGAGCGAAACAGGCAGAACTGCAGCAAACTAACGACGCAGCAACCGTTGCTGATCCACGTAAAACCGCAGTTGAAGCCGCTATCGCCCGCGCCAAAGCACGCAAGCTGGAGCAGCAACAGGCTAATGCGAAGCCAGAAGAACAGGTTGACCCGCGCAAAGCCGCCGTCGAAGCCGCTATCGCCCGCGCCAAAGCGCGCAAGCTGGAGCAGCAACAGGCTAATGCGGAGCCAGAAGAAAAGGTTGACCCGCGCAAAGCCGCCGTCGAAGCCGCTATTGCCCGTGCCAAAGCACGCAAGCTGGAACAGCAACAGGCTAATGCGGAACCAGAAGAACAGGTCGATCCGCGCAAAGCCGCCGTCGAAGCCGCTATTGCCCGCGCCAAAGCACGCAAGCTGGAACAGCAAAAGGCCAATGCGGAACCAGAAGAACAGGTTGATCCGCGCAAAGCGGCAGTTGCCGCGGCTATTGCCCGCGTTCAGGCCAAAAAAGCCGCCCAGCAAAAGGTTGTAAACGAGGACTAAATGGTATTCAGAATAGCTAGCTCCCCTTATACCCATAACCAGCGCCAGACATCGCGCATTATGCTGTTGGTGTTGCTCGCAGCCGTGCCAGGAATCGCAGCGCAACTGTGGTTTTTTGGTTGGGGTACTCTCGTTCAGATCCTGTTGGCGTCGGTCAGTGCTCTGTTAGCCGAAGCTCTCGTACTCAAACTACGCAAGCAGTCGGTAGCCGCAACGTTGAAAGATAACTCAGCATTGCTGACAGGCTTATTGCTGGCGGTAAGTATTCCCCCCCTCGCGCCATGGTGGATGGTCGTACTGGGTACGGTGTTTGCGGTGATCATCGCTAAACAGTTGTATGGCGGTCTGGGGCAAAACCCGTTTAATCCGGCAATGATTGGTTATGTGGTCTTACTGATCTCCTTCCCGGTGCAGATGACCAGCTGGTTACCGCCACATGAAATTGCGGTCAACATCCCTGGTTTTATCGACGCCATACAGGTTATTTTCAGCGGACATACCCCCAGTGGTGGTGATATGAACACGCTACGCTTAGGTATTGATGGCATTAGTCAGGCGACACCGTTGGATACATTTAAAACCTCTGTCCGTGCCGGTCATTCGGTTGAACAGATTATGCAATATCCGATCTACAGCGGTATTCTGGCGGGCGCTGGTTGGCAATGGGTAAATCTCGCCTGGCTGGCTGGCGGCGTGTGGTTGCTATGGCAGAAAGCGATTCGCTGGCATATTCCCCTCAGCTTCTTAGTAACGCTGGCGTTATGCGCAACGTTGGGCTGGTTGTTCTCACCAGAAACACTGGCATCACCCCAAATTCATCTGCTGTCTGGTGCGACTATGCTCGGCGCATTCTTTATTTTGACTGACCCGGTTACCGCTTCTACGACCAATCGTGGTCGTCTTATTTTCGGCGCGCTGGCGGGCTTATTAGTCTGGTTGATCCGCAGTTTCGGCGGCTATCCTGACGGCGTGGCTTTTGCCGTCCTGCTGGCGAACATCACGGTTCCTCTGATCGATTACTACACGCGTCCGCGCGTCTACGGCCATCGCAAAGGGTAAACCATGCTGAAAACTATCCGAAAACACGGCATTACGTTGGCACTATTTGCAGCGGGTTCTACAGGGTTAACTGCGGCCATCAACCAGATGACCAAAACGACGATTGCTGAACAGGCCAGTCTGCAACAAAAAGCGTTATTTGATCAGGTGCTGCCAGCCGAACGCTATAACAATGCGCTGGCACAGAGTTGCTATCTGGTAACTGCGCCAGAGTTAGGTAAAGGTGAGCATCGGGTTTACATCGCCAAACAGGATGACAAACCGGTAGCCGCCGTTCTGGAAACAACCGCGCCAGATGGCTATTCCGGTGCGATTCAGCTGCTGGTGGGAGCCGATTTTAACGGCACGGTACTTGGCACGCGCGTGACAGAGCACCACGAAACGCCAGGGCTTGGCGATAAAATCGAACTGCGCCTTTCTGACTGGATCACCCATTTTGCGGGTAAAAAAATCAGTGGTGCGGATGATGCGCACTGGGCGGTGAAGAAAGATGGTGGTGATTTCGACCAGTTCACCGGCGCGACGATTACTCCGCGCGCGGTGGTTAATGCGGTAAAACGCGCCGGATTGTACGCTCAGACGTTACCGTCACAACTTTCTCAACTTCCTGCCTGTGGAGAATAAAGCGTGAGCGAAATTAAAGACGTTATTGTTCAGGGGTTGTGGAAAAACAACTCTGCGCTGGTCCAGCTGCTCGGCCTCTGTCCGCTATTGGCGGTCACGTCCACTGCCACTAACGCTCTGGGTTTAGGACTTGCGACTACGCTGGTACTGACGCTGACCAACTTGACCATTTCGACGCTGCGTCACTGGACGCCAGCCGAGATCCGCATTCCCATTTACGTGATGATCATCGCCTCGGTGGTCAGCGCTGTACAGATGCTGATCAACGCCTACGCCTTTGGCCTGTATCAATCATTAGGGATTTTTATTCCGCTGATTGTCACTAACTGTATCGTTGTGGGCCGCGCTGAAGCCTTCGCCGCCAAAAAAGGTCCGGCGCTTTCGGCACTGGACGGCTTTTCAATTGGTATGGGCGCAACCTGCGCCATGTTCGTGCTGGGTTCACTACGCGAAATTATCGGCAATGGCACGTTGTTTGACGGTGCAGATGCGCTGTTAGGTAGCTGGGCAAAAGTATTACGCGTGGAAATTTTCCACACCGACTCCCCTTTCCTGCTGGCGATGCTGCCACCAGGTGCATTTATTGGCCTGGGACTGATGCTGGCAGGGAAATACCTGATTGATGAAAGAATGAAAAAGCGCCGTACTGAAGCAGCTGCCGAACGTGCATTGCCAAACGGTGAAACAGGGAATGTCTGATGAACAAAGCAAAACGCCTGGAGATCCTCACTCGCCTGCGTGAGAACAATCCTCATCCCACCACCGAGCTTAATTTCAGTTCGCCTTTTGAATTGCTGATTGCCGTACTGCTTTCCGCTCAGGCGACCGATGTCAGTGTTAATAAGGCGACGGCGAAACTCTACCCGGTGGCTAATACACCTGCAGCGATGCTTGAACTGGGCGTCGAAGGGGTGAAAACCTATATCAAAACCATTGGGCTTTATAACAGCAAAGCAGAAAATATCATCAGAACCTGCCGTATCTTACTGGAACAGCATAATGGCGAGGTTCCGGAAGATCGTGCTGCGCTTGAAGCCCTGCCTGGTGTAGGTCGTAAAACAGCCAACGTCGTATTAAACACTGCATTCGGCTGGCCGACTATTGCTGTCGACACGCACATTTTCCGCGTTTGTAATCGTACTCAATTTGCGCCGGGGAAAAACGTCGAACAGGTAGAAGAAAAGCTACTGAAAGTGGTTCCGGCAGAGTTTAAAGTCGACTGCCACCATTGGTTGATCCTGCACGGGCGTTATACCTGTATTGCCCGCAAGCCTCGCTGTGGCTCTTGTATTATTGAAGATCTTTGTGAATACAAAGAGAAAGTTGACATCTGAAGAAAAGGGGTAACACCGATTACCCCATTGATAACCTTTCTTTATCCTCTTTTAAAACATCTTTTTAACGTCAATGATGCCATTGCTTAGCGTTATCATCAGGTAATCCGTTTGTGGATAACCAAAAATGCAGGTTAATTGTTTTTTTAATAGCGAAATTTTCTATTCATTCGTGATCAAGATCACGATGCTGTGGCAATGTAAAAACATTGCAAGAACTAGGTTAAAATCATTTAAATTTACACACGCAACAAATATTGACCTACAAAACATTACACTGGCTATTTTTCAGAAACTGGACTATCTCACTAGGAAAAACGCTAAATAGCAGAACATATCGCCGTTAAGCCATCATCCCCCTCTCAGGGTAGTGAAAAAATCTGCCGTTACGTTTTTTGAAAAATTTAACGCTGGATAACATTTCCCGGAATGGTTGAATTCCCCGCCTCAGTTATATGTAACAGATTATTACAAAGGACTTGTCTGAAAGTGCAAGATAGTGAACATTACCTGCCGTTTCCCCTCCCACTATAACAATTGCGCGTATGTTTTTTAGGCATAACGCGAGAAAGCACCCCCGTTAATATGGGATGTAAAAAAAGAGGTAAAAGTGTCCACTGCAAACCAAAAACCAACTGAAAGCGTCAGTTTGAACGCTTTCAAACAACCGAAGGCGTTCTATCTCATCTTCTCGATTGAGTTATGGGAACGTTTTGGTTATTACGGCCTACAAGGAATTATGGCTGTTTACCTGGTTAAACAACTGGGTATGTCTGAAGCGGATTCAATCACCCTTTTCTCTTCCTTTAGTGCCCTGGTTTATGGTCTGGTCGCTATCGGCGGCTGGTTAGGTGACAAGGTACTGGGTACTAAACGCGTAATTATGCTTGGCGCTATTGTGCTGGCGATTGGTTATGCTCTGGTTGCCTGGTCTGGTCACGACGCCGGTATCGTTTATATGGGTATGGCGGCTATTGCGGTCGGTAACGGCCTGTTTAAAGCTAACCCGTCTTCTCTGCTTTCTACATGCTATGAGAAAAACGACCCGCGTCTGGACGGTGCATTCACCATGTACTACATGTCCGTCAACATCGGCTCTTTCTTCTCTATGATCGCCACCCCGTGGCTGGCCGCGAAATACGGCTGGAGTGTTGCGTTTGCGTTGAGCGTTGTAGGCCTGCTGATCACTATCGTTAACTTCGCCTTCTGCCAACGCTGGGTTAAACAGTACGGTTCAAAACCAGACTTCGAGCCTATCAACTACCGTAACCTGCTGCTGACCATTATTGGTGTTGTGGCACTGATCGCTATCGCCACCTGGCTGCTGCACAATCAGGAAGTTGCGCGTATGGCGCTGGGCGTTGTTGCCTTCGGTATTGTGGTTATCTTCGGTAAAGAAGCCTTCGCGATGAAAGGTGCTGCGCGTCGTAAAATGATCGTTGCCTTCATCCTGATGCTCGAAGCCATTATCTTCTTCGTGCTGTACAGCCAGATGCCAACGTCACTGAACTTCTTTGCGATTCGTAACGTTGAACACACCATTCTGGGCCTGGCCGTAGAACCTGAGCAGTATCAGGCACTGAACCCGTTCTGGATCATCATTGGTAGCCCGATTCTGGCCGCTATCTATAACAAGATGGGCGATACCCTGCCGATGCCAACTAAGTTTGCAATCGGTATGGTGATGTGTTCTGGTGCGTTCCTGATTCTGCCGCTGGGTGCAAAATTCGCGTCTGACGCAGGTATCGTGTCTGTAAGCTGGCTGGTCGCAAGCTATGGCCTGCAGAGTATCGGGGAACTTATGATCTCTGGTCTGGGTCTGGCAATGGTTGCACAACTCGTTCCGCAGCGTCTGATGGGCTTCATTATGGGTAGCTGGTTCCTGACCACTGCCGGTGCAAACCTGATTGGTGGTTATGTTGCGGGTATGATGGCTGTGCCGGATAACGTTACCGATCCGCTGATGTCACTGGAAGTCTATGGTCGCGTATTCTTGCAGATTGGTGTCGCTACTGCCGTTATTGCTGTACTGATGCTGCTGACCGCGCCGAAACTGCACCGCATGACGCAGGATGACGCTGCAGACAAAGCGGCGAAAGCTGCTGTAGCGTAAAATTCAGGGAAACTCTTTTACAAGCCGCTAACTTTTCGTTAGCGGCTTTTTTTTTGTTCAGCAACGCACTACCATACTTTAAACCACAGACAAAAGGAGTTACCGATGAAATTGTTCTACAAACCGGGCGCCTGCTCTCTCGCTTCCCATATCACCCTGCGTGAGAGCGGAAAGGATTTTACGCTCGTCAGTGTGGATTTAATGAAAAAACGTCTCGAAAACGGTGACGATTACTTTGCCGTTAACCCTAAGGGACAGGTACCTGCATTGCTGCTGGACGATGGTACTTTGCTGACGGAAGGCGTAGCGATTATGCAGTATCTTGCCGACAGCGTCCCCGACCGCCAGTTGCTGGCACCGGTAAACAGTATTTCCCGCTATAAAACCATCGAATGGCTGAATTACATCGCCACCGAGCTGCATAAAGGCTTCACACCTCTGTTTCGCCCTGATACACCGGAAGAGTACAAACCAACAGTTCGCGCGCAGCTGGAGAAGAAGCTGCAATATGTGAACGATGCTCTGAAGGATGAGCACTGGATCTGCGGGCAACGATTTACAATTGCTGATGCCTATCTGTTTACGGTTCTGCGCTGGGCATACGCGGTGAAACTGAATCTGGAAGGGTTAGAGCACATTGCGGCATTTATGCAACGTATGGCTGAACGTCCGGAAGTACAAGACGCGCTGTCAGCGGAAGGCTTAAAGTAATAGCCATCGGCCCACAGGTCGTTGTGGGCCGAAATGAGATATTTCAGAGCTTTGTTGCGCTGAAATAATGTTCTGGTTTGGCAATACGATCCTGAGCAGCAACCACTTGCAGCTCATATTCCTGCATTGCTTTGGTGGTCACCATGATTTCGTATACTGCAGCGGTCACATGTTCCAGGGCCTCCTGCAGCGTTGCCCCCTGAAGCAGTTTCACCAGCAGTAAACCGCTCGTCACATCACCAACACCTACCGGCTGGCGCATACCAAAATCCACCAGCGGACGGCTGATATGCCAGGCTTCATCGGCGGTAACCAGCAGCATTTCAAAACGGTCACGGCTGTAGCCAGCCCGCGCCAGGTGTTTAACCAACACAATTTGTGGCCCTTGCGCAATGAGTTTACGCGCTGCCAGAACCGCTTCTTCGACGTTATTTACCGGATGCTCACAGAGTATCTCCAGCTCAACCAGATTCGGCGCAATGATATCGCTGGCAGGCAAACCGTGCCGCACATGAAACTCTGCGACACCCGGTGCAACGATACAGCCTTTTTCCGGATGACCCATTACCGGATCGCAAAAATATTTCGCCTGCGGATTTGCTGCTTTCACCTGACGAACGATACCGAGAATATGTTCACCCTGCTCCGCCGAACCCAGATAGCCACTTAATACGGCATCACAGGTGTGTAATTTATCAATGGCGGCAATGCCTTGCACAATTTCGGTTAAATGGCTGGGCGGCATCACGCAGCCAGTCCATTTGCCGTATTGGGTGTGATTAGAAAATTGAACGGTGTTCAGCGGCCAGACGTTCGCGCCCAGGCGGCGCATCGGAAACTCTGCCGCACTGTTACCCGCATGACCATAAACAACGTGAGACTGGATAGCGAGAATATTTTTCATCATGTTCCCTGTATAAAAACCAGGGGGAGTGATTTCTCACTCCCCCTTTCCACTTAATGCATTATTTCCAGCAAATCAGACAGTAATTCTTTTTGCCGCGACGCAGTAAGGTAAAACGACCAAACAGACGATCTTCTTCTTTAAAGAAGTATTCAGGATCGGATTGTTTTTCACCGTTAATGGTGATGGCATTGGAGGCGATAGTTTTACGCGCCTGACCACGGGAAGGTTGCAGTTCAGAATCGACCAGCGCCTGCATCAGGTCTGCGCCTTTTTCCATCTCAACCATCGGTACGCCGTCCTGCGCCAGCTGTTCGAAGTCCGCTTCACTCAGCGCACTCAAGGAACCGCTGAACAGGCATTCGGTAATACGTTTTGCCGCCTGTAAACCTTCTTCACCGTGAACCAGACGAGTCACCTGCTCCGCCAGTACATACTGGGCGCGCGGTGCTTTACCGCTGTTTTTATCTTCTTCTTCCAGGGCGTTGATCTCTTCAATGCTCATAAAGGTGAAGAACTTCAGGAAGCGGTAAACGTCGGCATCCGCAGTGTTGATCCAGAACTGGTAGAATTTGTACGGGCTGGTTTTCTTCGGATCCAACCAGACTGCGCCGCCTTCAGTTTTACCAAATTTGGTGCCGTCTGCTTTGGTGATCAGCGGAACGGTCAGGCCAAACACCTGATTCTGATGCAGACGACGGGTCAGGTCGATACCAGAAGTGATGTTACCCCACTGGTCAGAACCACCAATTTGCAGCACCACACCGTACTGTTTGTTCAGACAGGCGAAGTCATAACCCTGCAACAGGTTGTAGGAAAACTCAGTGAACGAAATCCCCTGATCTTCACGGTTGAGACGCTGCTTAACCGCTTCTTTGTTGATCATCTGGTTAACGGAGAAGTGTTTGCCAATATCGCGCAGGAAGGTCAGCACATTCATATTGCCGAACCAGTCATAGTTGTTCGCCGCGATAGCAGAGTTTTCTCCACAGTCGAAATCGAGGAACGGGGCAACCTGCTTGCGGATTTTGTCCACCCATTCCTGAACAGTTTCTTCGGTGTTCAGCTTACGCTCAGCAGCTTTGAAGCTCGGGTCGCCAATCAGACCCGTCGCGCCGCCTACCAGCGCAACCGGCTTGTGGCCCGCCTGCTGGAAGCGTTTCAGGCATAACAATGGAACAAGATGCCCCAAATGCAAGCTGTCAGCGGTAGGATCGAAGCCGCAATAGAGCGCGATCGGGCCTTGCGCCAGTCGCTCTGCTAACGCTTCCTCGTCCGTCACCTGGGCTACCAGCCCCCGCTCTTGCAATTGTTTAATCAAGTTACTGCTTGCCATCAAAATCTCCATGTATATAACGACTGCACCTTTGCCGGTACACGACTTTTCGCCAGATGCGAAAGAGACATAGAATAAAGTGCCAGAATCAGGAGTACCAGCGATTAAAGCAAGATTTTTGCATCTTTTCAGGGGGCAAGACGATCAATCTTCCACGCATCATTTTCACGCTGGTACAAAAAGCGGTCATGCAGGCGATGCTCACCGCCCTGCCAGAACTCAATCTGTTCAAGGCTGACGCGAAAACCGCCCCAAAAACTCGGCAATGGCACTTCGCCCTGTTGAAACTTCTGCTTCAGCTCCAGGAATTTACTTTCAAGGATACCGCGGGCAGAAATGCGACTGGACTGCTTCGAAACCCATGCACCAATCTGGCTATCACGGGGACGACTATGAAAATATTTCATCACTTCGAGAGTCGAAAGTCGTTCCGCTTTACCGATCACCATCACCTGGCGCTCAAGGGTATGCCACGGGAACAGCAGGCTAACGCGCGGATTATTTTCGATTTGATGTGCTTTACGGCTGCCGAGGTTGGTGTAAAACACCATGCCTTTTTCGTCGTAATGTTTGAGTAAAACGATGCGCTGATAAGGCTGACCATGTTCATCCACGGTAGCGACCACCATCGCGGTAGGGTCCGCCAGTTTGGCTTCACACGCCTGAGAGAGCCAGCGTTCAAAAAGGGTTAATGGATCGGCGGGAAGATCGCGGCGGCGTAATCCGCCTTTGGTGTATTCACGGCGCAGATGCGCGATTTGCTGCAATTCGTCGTTATCAGACATGGTTTTCTTTACGGATTGTCAGTGGGTAACGCTATTGTGCGCCGCCCCTGGAAAAATCTCAACGCTGTGGATTTTGTAACTGACAGTTATTCAAGACGATGCGGTCGCGTTTATAGACAGTCGCTTCCTCGCCTTTCGACCAGAAAACATAGATCCCGTCGGTGTAACGTGCACCAGACGCAGAAATGCCCTGTTTGAGATGCAGTAGTTGATTATCGTAAACAAAACTGACTTCCTGGCGCGGATTATTCAGTTTGACCGTCAACGGTTTTTCATCACACTGGTATTCCAGCGTATCGGTTTGCATGCGCTCAACCAGTTGATTGAACGCGCTACAGCCGGTGAGAAGGACCGGCAAACAGATCAGTAACAGTTTTTTCATAGACATATCCCGAAGACTTTCCTGGTCTGGAGGGCAATACGCCCTCCCTAACGTTCCAAGTGTAACGGCAGACGCGGTAAGAAAAATTCAGTTAACTCTGATATCACGGGTTAGCGGGGAAAATAGCCCCGAGTACCGTCTCCTGGCTTGCGCCAGTGACGGAAGGCAGATTTCCTGGTAATCCCGCCAGCGTCCGCCAGGCAAGCCAGGCGAAAGCCAATGCTTCCATGTCATCGCCACTAATGCCAACGGCATCGGTGGTGGTGACTTCTGTGCCTGGCAGTAATGCCGCCAGACGCGCCATGAGTAGCGGATTACGACTTCCTCCACCACATACCATCAATCGTTCGCAGCCACCGCTCAACAAAACTTGTTCAGAAATGGTCACGGCGGTGAGTTCTGCCAGTGTCGCCTGTACATCTCGGGGATCAACACCCGGAAAATGGCGCAAATGGCGCTCCAGCCAGCCGTAGTTAAAGTATTCGCGTCCGGTACTTTTCGGTGCAGGTTGCGAGAAATACGGGTCGCTAAGCATATTTTGCAGCAGTGGGAGAATGACTTTACCCGCCCGTGCCCACTCGGCATCTTTATCGTAAGGTTTACCTGCCTGACGCCAGATCCAGGCATCCATCAGCATGTTACCAGGACCGGTATCGTAGCCCCCAACCGGCTGCCCAGGAATGAGCAGTGACAGATTTGCGATGCCGCCAATATTGAGCACCATTCGTCGCTCGGTTGGGTGAGCCAGCAGCGCATGATGGAACGCAGGTACCAGCGGTGCGCCTTGTCCTCCCAAGGCAATATCGCGACGGCGAAAATCACCGACAACCGTAATTCCGGTGCGTGCCACAATTTGATTGTTATCGCCAATCTGTAAAGTGTGTGGTGCCACGCCCGTCGGTTCATGCCAGACGGTTTGACCGTGACAGCCGATCGCAACGATATCTCTCGCCTGCAGGTTTTGTTCCTTAAGCAAGGCATTGACCGCATCAGCAAAAAGTCGCCCGAGTTGAGTATCAAGCTGTCCAAACTGCGAAAGTGTAAGCTGCTGGCCCTGGCAAATATCCAGTACAGCCTGTTTCAGAGACACCGGGATCGGCCAGCTCAAACTTGCCAGCTGTGCGACCCGGTGTTCATCAATTGTCGCCAACACAACATCAACACCATCAAGGCTGGTGCCTGACATAACGCCAATAAAGCGGCCCGATTTCATAGTTCATCCTTTTTCAATCTGACGTTTGCGCACCACTCAAACATAAACTTTTCGTGAATACTATGCGGAATGACCGATTTTTACCGTTGGTAGTAAAACATTATCTTCAAATCAATAATCATCATGAATATTTTGTTTATAATTGGTTGATCCTACTTTCATTATGATTTGCTCATATTTGGTAGAACATGTAACCATGGATTCACATATGCCATATACTTTGACCATGAGGGATGCTTGCGTGGCGTTTCATGGTGAACAGGAGATTTTTCAATGATTAAACGCGTATTGGTTGTTTCAATGGTAGGTCTGTCTCTTGTCGGTTGTGTTAATAACGACACCCTGTCAGGGGATGTTTATACCGCTTCTGAAGCGAAACAAGTACAGAATGTCAGCTATGGCACCATCGTTAACGTACGTCCGGTACAGATTCAGGGCGGTGATGATTCCAACGTTATCGGCGCAATTGGCGGTGCTGTTCTTGGTGGTTTCCTGGGGAATACTGTTGGTGGCGGAACCGGGCGTTCTCTGGCTACTGCAGCAGGTGCTGTTGCAGGTGGCGTAGCCGGTCAGGGCGTACAGAGTGCAATGAACAAAACGCAGGGTGTCGAGCTGGAAATTCGTAAAGACGATGGTAATACCATCATGGTGGTACAGAAACAAGGCAACACTCGTTTCTCTCCGGGCCAACGTGTCGTACTGGCCAGCAATGGCAGTCAGGTGACCGTTTCCCCGCGCTAAATAAGTTTGCGTGTGGTCAGGTTACTGACCACACGCCCCCTTCATTTCACCCTTTGGCCTGTAACTCAATGATATTATGCTCAAGTTTTGCGATGAGCTTAATCAGTTGTTCCAGTTCCTCTGCGGAGATGCCATGTAAAATTTCCGCGCGGGTTTTGTTAATAACAGCTTCCATTTCGCTGATCAGCGGCTCTGCCTTTTCCGTCAGTTTAATACGTTTAGCCCGACGATCGCTGGCACAAGTTTGACGCGAAATTAACCCTTTTTCTTCCAGTTGGTCCAGAGTACGGACCAGTGATGGCTGCTCGATGCCAATCGCTTTTGCCAGTTGAATTTGCGACTGGTCTGGAGGTAACTGATGGATATTGTGTAACGTAACCCAATGGGTTTGTGTTAACTCCAGCGGTTTCAGGCGATGGTCTATCAGAGCACGCCATATGCGCACCAACCGTGCCAGATCAGAACCTAGTGGCGATTCCAATTTCATCTCCTTATAATTAGCTTGCTAAGATATTATGCGGCTTTTAGAATAGTGTGCAGCAATTGTATTGCTAAAACAAATGTATTGCTGCATTTGGTTACCGTCAGACATATTTTTCAGAAATTGCGCGTAAATTTTTCGCACTTAAAGAATATTTATTAATCTAACGCAATATATTCGGTCGTAAAGGAATCTACTTTGTGAAGTTTATGCTCAATGCAACAGGATTGCCCTTACAAGATCTGGTGTTCGGTGCGTCCGTCTACTTTCCTCCGTTTTTCAAAGCCTTCGCGTTTGGATTCGTCATCTGGCTTGTCGTACACCGCCTGCTTCGTGGCTGGATCTACGCCGGTGACATCTGGCATCCCTTGTTAATGGATTTATCGCTGTTTGCGATTTGCGTTTGCCTTGCCCTGGCAATACTGATTGCGTGGTAACTATGTCAATTAAAACAATTAAGTATTTCTCAACAATCATTGTAGCGGTAGTTGCGGTTCTTGCCGGATGGTGGCTGTGGAATTATTACATGCAATCTCCGTGGACACGCGACGGGAAAATACGCGCTGAACAGGTTTCTATCACCCCTCAGGTGTCGGGACGTATTGTTGAGCTGAATATAAAAGACAACCAACTGGTTAACGCGGGGGATCTTCTGCTCACGATCGATAAAACGCCCTTTCAGATCGCCGAGCTGAACGCACAGGCTCAGCTGGCGAAAGCGCAATCTGACCTCGCAAAAGCCAATAACGAAGCGAATCGTCGTCGTCATCTCTCACAAAATTTTATTTCTGCCGAAGAACTCGATACCGCTAACCTCAATGTTAAAGCGATGCAGGCCAGTGTTGATGCCGCACAGGCGACGCTGAAACAGGCACAATGGCAACTGGCGCAAACGGAAATTCGCGCCCCGGTGAGTGGATGGGTGACTAACCTCACTACCCGCATCGGCGATTACGCTGACACCGGGAAACCGCTGTTTGCCCTTGTCGACAGCCACTCGTTTTACGTCATTGGTTATTTTGAAGAAACCAAGTTGCGCCATATCCGCGAAGGTGCACCAGCACAAATTACCCTCTATAGTGATAACAAAACGTTACAGGGTCACGTTTCCAGTATCGGTCGGGCGATTTATGATCAGAGCGTTGAAAGTGACTCAAGCCTTATTCCGGATGTGAAACCTAACGTCCCCTGGGTTCGACTTGCCCAACGCGTTCCCGTCCGCTTTGCGCTGGATAAAGTCCCAGGCGATGTCACGCTGGTGTCGGGCACCACCTGTAGCATTGCCGTAGGTCAATAATGAACGCATCGTCATGGTCCTTGCGCAATTTGCCCTGGTTCAGGGCCACGCTGGCGCAATGGCGTTATGCGTTACGCAATACCATTGCCATGTGTCTGGCGCTGACGGTTGCCTATTATTTAAATCTGGATGAACCCTATTGGGCGATGACCTCGGCTGCCGTGGTTAGCTTTCCCACCGTTGGCGGTGTCATCAGCAAAAGCCTCGGACGCATCGCTGGCAGTTTGCTCGGAGCCATTGCGGCACTGCTTCTTGCCGGACATACGCTCAATGAGCCGTGGTTTTTTCTTTTGAGCATGGCGGCGTGGCTTGGCTTTTGTACCTGGGCCTGTGCGCACTTCACGAATAATGTCGCGTATGCATTTCAACTGGCGGGCTACACGGCTGCCATCATCGCCTTTCCGATGGTTAATATTACTGAGGCCAGCCAGCTGTGGGATATCGCTCAGGCGCGCGTTTGCGAGGTGATTGTCGGTATTTTGTGCGGCGGCATGATGATGATGATCCTGCCGAGCAGTTCCGATGCTACTGCCCTTTTAACCGCATTGAAAAACATGCACGCCCGATTACTGGAACATGCCAGTTTACTCTGGCAGCCTGAAACAACCGATGCCATTCGTGCAGCACATGAGGGGGTGATTGGACAGATACTGACCATGAATTTGCTCCGTATCCAGGCTTTCTGGAGCCACTATCGTTTTCGCCAGCAAAACGCACGCCTTAATGCGCTGCTCCACCAGCAATTACGTATGACCAGTGTCATCTCCAGCCTGCGACGTATGTTGCTCAACTGGCCCTCACCGCCATGTGCCACACGAGAAATTCTCGAACAGCTGCTGACGGCGCTCGCCAGTTCGCAAACAGATGTTTACACCGTCGCACGTATTATCGCCCCGCTACGCCCGACCAACGTCGCCGACTACCGGCACGTCGCCTTCTGGCAGCGACTACGTTATTTTTGCCGCCTTTATCTGCAAAGTAGTCAGGAATTACATCGTCTGCAAAGCGGTGTGGATGATCATACCAGACTCCCACGGACATCCGGCCTGGCTCGTCATACCGATAACGCCGAAGCTATGTGGAGCGGACTGCGTACATTTTGTACGTTGATGATGATTGGCGCATGGAGTATTGCTTCGCAATGGGATGCCGGTGCCAATGCATTAACGCTGGCAGCAATTAGCTGCGTACTCTACTCCGCCGTCGCAGCACCGTTTAAGTCGTTGTCACTACTGATGCGCACTCTGGTGTTACTTTCGCTATTCAGCTTTGTGGTCAAATTTGGCCTGATGGTCCAGATTAGCGATCTGTGGCAATTTTTACTGTTTCTCTTTCCACTGCTGGCGACAATGCAGCTTCTTAAATTGCAGATGCCCAAATTTGCCGCACTGTGGGGGCAACTGATTGTTTTTATGGGTTTGTTTATCGCTGTCACTAATCCCCCGGTGTATGATTTTGCTGATTTTCTTAACGATAATCTGGCAAAAATCGTTGGCGTTGCGCTGGCGTGGTTAGCGTTCGCCATTTTGCGTCCAGGGTCGGGTGCTCGTAAAAGCCGTCGTCATATTCGCGCGCTGCGCCGGGATTTTGTCGATCAGCTAAGCCGCCATCCAACACTGAGTGAAAGCGAATTTGAATCGCTCACTTATCATCACGTCAGTCAGTTGAGTAACAGCCAGGATGCGCTGGCTCGCCGTTGGTTATTACGCTGGGGTGTAGTGCTGCTGAACTGTTCTCATGTTGTCTGGCAATTACGCGACTGGGAATCGCGTTCCGATCCGTTATCACGAGTACGGGATAACTGTATTTCACTGTTGCGCGGAGTGATGAGTGAGCGTGGCGTTCAGCAAAAATCACTGGCGGCCACACTTGAAGAATTACAGCGGATTTGCGACAGCCTTGCCCGCCATCATCAACCTGCCGCCCGTGAGCTGGCGGCAATTGTCTGGCGGCTGTACTGCTCGCTTTCGCAACTTGAGCAAGCACCACCGCAAGGTACGCTGGCCTCTTAATTACTTAATTACACCACAGGCATAGCGTTCACCGCCACCGCCCAGCGGTTTAGGTTGATCGGACATATTATCGCCGCCAACATGGACCATCAGTGCTTTGTCTTTGACTTCATCCAGTGATTTCAGACGAGGTGCGATGACGGCATCGGTAGCTTTGCCGTCATTATTGACGACCAGTGCAGGCAGATCGCCTAAATGCCCGGCACCTTCTGGCCCTTCATGTTTACCGGTATTTTGTGGATCAAGATGCCCGCCTGCGGATTCCGCGGCGCTGGCTTTGCCATCTTTGGTGGCTGGCTGGCAGCTTCCTTTGGCATGAATATGGAAGCCATGTTCACCGGGGGGTAATGCTTTCAGATCGGGCGAAAACTCCAGACCTTTATCGGTTTCAGTAATGGTGACGCTACCAATTGACTGCCCAACCCCTTGCGACGTGACGAGGTTCATCTCGACTTTTTCACTGGCAGCTTGTGCGCCGGTCGCAACAACCAGCGCCAGAATGGCCAGACTAAAACGTTTCATAGGACCTCCGTTCATTGTGCATTCCTGAATAAGTGTAAACCAGTGACACATTTTTGAACGGCGGCTATTCCTAAAAGTGCTTACGGTACGTCGTAACCCAATGCCGCTTTACGGATACGGAACCATTGTTGACGGGTCATTTTCAGTGTTTCAGCTTCGACAGCTGCCCGTACGCGCTCAATTTTACCTGAGCCGATAATTGGCAGCGGCTGCGACGGTAAACGTAATACCCAGGCGTAAACCACCTGTTCAATCGAGCCCGCGTTTAACTCCTCCGCCACCACAGCCAGTTCATCACGCAGCGGCTGGAAATAATCATCATTAAACAGACGACCACCACCAAGGCAGGACCACGCCATCGGACGAACACGCAGTTGTTGCAGTTGGTCGAGCGTGCCATCCAACAGTAACGGCTGATGTACCGGGGATATTTCCACCTGATTAGTGGCAAGGGTAAACGGCAGGCGTGATTGCAAAAGCGCAAATTGCGCAGGCGTAAAGTTCGATACGCCAAAATGACGCACTTTGCCGCTCTGATGCAGATGTTTAAACGCGTCCGCCACTTCATCGGCATCCATTAACGGGTCTGGTCGGTGGATTAACAGCAGATCCAGATGATCGGTCGCGAGATTAATTAGCGACTGTTCGGCGCTCTTAATGATGTGATCGCGGTCAGTGATGTAATGACCAATGACGTTTTCTTCACGCGCGGTCGTCGCGATACCGCATTTACTGACGATTTCCATCCGTTCACGCAGGTGAGGTGCCAGTTTCAGTGCCTCGCCAAACGCCGCTTCGCACTGATAGCCACCATAAATATCAGCATGGTCCACGGTGGTCACGCCGAGATCCAGATGCTCTTCAATAAAACTGACCAGCTGGCGGGCGGACATATTCCAGTCCATCAATCGCCAGTAGCCCATCACAAAACGGGAAAACTCCGGGCCTTGCGGCGCAATAGTAATACGCTGAACCATAATCGCTTCCTCTTATCAGATATGAGAGGAGTATACGCAAGATTAGGCTCAAAAGAGTGATGGTTGCTCCGGTTCGTCTGATGACGCTGGCTTATTTGCGCGTAATTTGCGCATTAATCGCTGCCGACAAAGGCGCAGCACCTCTTGTTTTTCGCCATCGCTCATTTTATTCCAGTTAAAACGCTCATCCCGACTACGAAAACAGCCGCGACAAAACCCGCGTTCGTCAGACTGGCAAATTCCCCGGCACGGGCTCTGGACGGGAAAAAACTCTAATTGCTCCGCCACTTCGCCCTCCTCAAATAAGATTATTACCATTATTGAAGCTGTTAATGCCCAAAGTAGCAACTTTGCTTGCACTAGACCGACTGGTCTACTACACTCCAACGCATGAACAAACACACCGAACATGATACTCGCGAACATCTCCTGGCGACGGGCGAGCAACTTTGCCTGCAACGTGGATTCACCGGGATGGGGCTAAGCGAATTACTAAAAACTGCTGAAGTGCCGAAAGGGTCCTTCTATCACTACTTTCGCTCTAAAGAAGCGTTTGGCGTTGCCATGCTTGAGCGCCATTACGCCGCATATCACCAGCGACTGACTGAGTTGCTGCAATCCGGCGAAGGTAACTACCGCGACCGCATACTGGCTTATTACCAGCAAACACTGAACCAGTTTTGCCAACATGGAACCATCAGTGGTTGCCTGACAGTAAAACTCTCTGCCGAAGTGTGCGATCTGTCAGAAGATATGCGTAGCGCGATGGATAAAGGCGCTCGCGGCGTGATCGTTCTGCTCTCGCAGGCGCTGGAAAATGGCCGTGATAGCCATTGTTTAACCTTTTGTGGCGAACCGCTGCAACAGGCACAAGTGCTTTACGCACTATGGCTGGGTGCGAATCTGCAGGCCAAAATTTCGCGCAATTCCGAGCCACTGGAAAACGCGCTGGCACATGTAAAAACCATTATTGCGACGCCTGCCGTTTAGCAGGCATTTTTTATCACCAGACGACCGGGAGCCTTTATGTCATCTGAAAAACTGTATTCCCCACTGAAAGTGGGCGCGATCACGGCGGCAAACCGTATTTTTATGGCACCGCTGACGCGTCTGCGCAGTATTGAACCGGGTGACATCCCTACCCCGTTGATGGCGGAATACTATCGCCAACGTGCCAGTGCCGGTTTGATTATTAGCGAAGCCACGCAAATTTCTGCCCAGGCAAAAGGGTATGCTGGTGCACCTGGCATCCATAGTCCGGAACAAATTGCCGCATGGAAAAAAATTACCGCTGGCGTTCATGCTGAAAATGGTCATATGGCCGTACAGCTGTGGCACACCGGACGCATTTCTCACGCCAGCCTGCAACCTGGCGGTCAGGCACCGGTAGCGCCTTCCGCACTTAGCGCGGGAACACGTACTTCTCTGCGCGATGAAAATGGTCAGGCGATCCGTGTTGAAACATCCATGCCGCGTGCGCTTGAACTGGAAGAGATTCCGGGTATCGTCAATGATTTCCGTCAGGCCATTGCTAACGCGCGTGAAGCCGGTTTTGATCTGGTAGAGCTCCACTCTGCTCATGGTTATTTGCTGCATCAGTTCCTTTCTCCTTCTTCAAACCATCGTACCGATCAGTACGGCGGCAGCGTGGAAAATCGCGCACGTCTGGTGCTGGAAGTGGTCGATGCAGGGATTGAAGAATGGGGGGCCGATCGCATTGGCATTCGCGTTTCGCCAATCGGTACTTTCCAGAACACGGATAACGGCCCGAATGAAGAAGCCGATGCACTGTATCTGATTGAACAACTGGGTAAACGCGGCATTGCTTATCTGCATATGTCAGAACCAGATTGGGCGGGAGGTGAACCGTATACTGATGCGTTCCGCGAAAAAGTACGCGCCCGTTTCCACGGTCCGATTATCGGCGCAGGTGCATACACGGTAGAAAAAGCCGAAACGCTGATTGGCAAAGGGTTAATTGATGCGGTGGCATTTGGTCGTGACTGGATTGCGAACCCGGATCTGGTCGCCCGCTTGCAGCGCAAAGCTGAGCTTAATCCACAGCGTGCTGAAAGTTTCTATGGCGGCGGTGCGGAAGGCTACACGGATTACCCGACGCTGTAATCCAACATTGCGAGCGGCGCAAAGCCGCCGCTATACTAAAACAACATTTTGAATCTGTTAGCCATTTTGAGGATAAAAAGATGCGTCTTCTTCATACCATGCTGCGCGTTGGCGATCTGCAACGCTCCATCGATTTTTATACCAAAGTGCTGGGCATGAAACTGCTGCGTACCAGCGAAAACCCGGAATACAAATACTCACTGGCGTTTGTTGGCTACGGCCCGGAAACCGAAGAAGCGGTGATTGAACTGACCTACAACTGGGGCGTGGATAAATACGAACTCGGCACTGCTTATGGTCACATCGCGCTTAGCGTTGATAACGCCGCTGAAGCGTGCGAAAAAATCCGTCAGAACGGCGGTAACGTCACCCGTGAAGCGGGTCCGGTAAAAGGCGGCACTACGGTTATCGCGTTTGTGGAAGATCCGGACGGTTACAAAATTGAATTAATCGAAGAGAAAGACGCTGGTCGCGGTCTGGGCAACTAATCTCCTGCCGGGCGTGAACTCATCGCGCCCGCATCTTTACTGCATCGACAAGTAATATTTGTCATAATGCGCGCTGCAATTTATCCGTATTAAGAGAATCAGATGTCCGATAACGCTCAACTTACCGGTCTGTGCGACCGTTTTCGTGGTTTTTATCCTGTTGTGATCGATGTTGAAACAGCCGGATTTAACGCCAAAACCGATGCGCTGCTTGAGATTGCCGCCATCACCCTGAAAATGGATGAACAAGGCTGGCTGATGCCGGACACCACATTACATTTCCACGTCGAACCATTTGTCGGCGCAAATTTGCAGCCAGAGGCCCTCGCCTTCAACGGCATTGACCCGAACGATCCCGATCGCGGCGCGGTCAGCGAATACGAGGCGCTGCACGAAATTTTTAAAGTTGTACGTAAAGGCATTAAAGCGAGCGGCTGTAACCGCGCCATTATGGTGGCGCACAACGCCAATTTCGATCACAGCTTTATGATGGCCGCCGCAGAACGCGCCTCACTGAAACGTAACCCGTTCCACCCTTTCGCCACTTTTGACACTGCTGCACTTGCCGGGCTGGCACTCGGACAAACCGTATTGTCAAAGGCTTGCCAGACCGCTGGCATGGACTTCGACAGCACCCAGGCGCACTCCGCGCTGTACGACACCGAACGCACTGCTGTGCTGTTTTGTGAAATCGTCAACCGCTGGAAACGTCTGGGAGGCTGGCCGCTACCTGCCGCCGAAGAGGTGTAATCGAGTCGATGCCTGATGACATGCAATGGTTCAGGCATCTATAGTGAGGCTATTCCACGCATCATGCATGATATTCACGGGGAATAGCGTTAATGGCAGATAATCCAAACCTTTCATCGCCCCTGCCGGACGTGTTTTCACCGGCAACCCGCGACTGGTTTCTTCGCGCCTTTAAACAGCCGACCGCTGTCCAGTCGCAAACCTGGCATGTAGCGGCGCGAGGCGAACATGCGCTGGTGATTGCACCGACTGGCTCCGGGAAAACGCTGGCAGCATTTCTCTACGCCCTCGATCAGCTCTTCCGCGAAGGCGGCGAAGATACCCGCGAGGCGCATAAACGTAAAACCTCACGCATCCTCTATATTTCACCGATAAAAGCCCTTGGCACCGACGTTCAGCGCAACTTGCAGATCCCGTTACAGGGTATTGCCGATGAACGGCGGCGGCGCGGCGAAACGGAAGTCAATCTTCGCGTGGGGATCCGTACTGGCGATACGCCTGCACAGGAACGCAGCAAACTCACCCGTAATCCGCCGGATATTCTGATCACCACACCCGAATCACTCTATCTGATGCTGACCTCCCGCGCGCGCGAAACGCTACGCGGCGTCGAAACGGTAATTATTGATGAAGTCCACGCGGTAGCAGGCAGTAAACGTGGTGCGCATCTGGCGTTAAGTCTGGAGCGGCTCGATGCGCTGCTCCACACCTCAGCACAGCGAATTGGCCTTTCTGCCACTGTGCGTTCAGCCAGCGATGTGGCAGCATTTCTTGGCGGCGATCGCCCGGTTACGGTAGTCAACCCGCCCGCAATGCGCCATCCGCAGATACGAATTGTCGTACCGGTCGCCAATATGGATGATGTCTCATCGGTCGCCAGCGGCACCGGCGAAGACAGCCATGCCGGCCGGGAAGGCTCCATCTGGCCATATATTGAAACGGGTATCCTTGATGAAGTGTTGCGCCATCGCTCGACCATTGTCTTTACTAATTCACGCGGGCTGGCGGAAAAACTGACGGCACGATTGAATGAGCTTTACGCCGCACGCTTACAGCGTTCCCCGTCTATCGCCGTTGATGCGGCCCATTTCGAGTCGACCTCCGGCGCAACCTCTAACCGTGTACAAAGTAGCGACATTTTTATTGCCCGCTCACACCACGGCTCCGTCTCTAAAGAACAACGAGCAATAACCGAACAGGCGCTGAAATCGGGTGAATTACGCTGCGTGGTCGCAACCTCCAGTCTCGAACTGGGGATTGATATGGGCGCGGTGGATCTGGTGATTCAGGTGGCAACGCCGCTTTCTGTTGCCAGTGGGTTACAACGCATTGGACGTGCCGGACACCAGGTAGGAGGTATCTCCAAAGGGCTTTTTTTCCCCCGAACCAGGCGTGACTTAGTCGATTCCGCAGTCATTGTTGAGTGTATGTTCGCAGGCAGGCTGGAAAACCTGACACCACCGCATAATCCACTCGACGTCCTTGCGCAGCAAACCGTTGCCGCCGCGTCGATGGATGCATTACAGGCAGACGAATGGTACTCCCGCGTACGCCGTGCCGCACCGTGGAAAGATCTGCCAAGACGTGTTTTTGACGCCACGCTGGATATGCTTTCCGGGCGCTATCCCTCTGGCGATTTTTCTGCTTTTCGACCAAAACTGGTCTGGAACAGGGAGACCGGGATATTGACCGCCCGACCTGGCGCTCAGCTGTTGGCGGTTACCAGTGGTGGCACCATTCCGGATCGTGGCATGTATAGCGTGTTATTACCCGAAGGTGAAGAACAGGCCGGTTCGCGGCGGGTGGGTGAACTGGATGAGGAGATGGTATATGAGTCGCGGGTGAACGACATTATCACTCTCGGCGCTACCTCATGGCGGATCCAGCAAATCACCCGCGATCAGGTGATTGTGACTCCTGCTCCGGGTCGTTCTGCCCGCCTTCCCTTCTGGCGTGGTGAAGGTAACGGACGTCCGGCAGAATTAGGCGAGATGATCGGCGATTTTCTCCATTTACTGGCGGATGGCGCGTTCTTTTCCGGGACTATTCCCCCGTGGTTGGCAGAAGAAAATACGATCGCCAATATTCAGGGGTTGATTGACGAGCAGCGCAACGCGACGGGCATCGTTCCGGGGAGTCGTCATCTGGTCCTCGAACGGTGCCGTGATGAAATTGGTGACTGGCGTATTATTTTGCACTCTCCCTATGGAAGACGGGTGCATGAACCCTGGGCGCTGGCGATTGCCGGGCGAATACATGCACTATGGGGCGCTGACGCGTCTGTGGTTGCCAGTGATGACGGCATTGTTGCGCGCATTCCTGACACCGATGGTAAATTGCCCGATGCCGCGATTTTTTTGTTTGAACCAGAAAAGTTGCTGCAAATTGTCCGCGAGGCGGTAGGCAGCTCGGCACTTTTCGCCGCCCGTTTTCGCGAATGCGCCGCGCGGGCATTATTAATGCCGGGCCGCACGCCGGGCCATCGCACCCCGCTCTGGCAACAACGGCTGCGCGCCAGTCAGTTGCTGGAAATCGCTCAGGGATATCCGGATTTTCCGGTCATTCTCGAAACCCTACGCGAATGTCTGCAAGATGTTTATGATCTTCCCGCGCTGGAACGTTTGATGCGTCGCCTGAACGGTGGCGAAATTCAAATATCCGATGTCACGACCACTACGCCCTCGCCTTTCGCCGCTAGTTTATTGTTCGGCTATGTCGCGGAATTTATGTACCAGAGCGACGCCCCGCTGGCAGAGCGCCGGGCATCCGTACTGTCGCTGGACAGCGAGTTACTGCGCAATCTACTCGGACAGGTCGATCCGGGGGAATTACTCGACCCGCAGGTCATTCGCCAGGTGGAAGAAGAGTTGCAACGACTGGCTCCTGGCAGAAGAGCGAAAGGTGAAGAAGGATTGTTCGACCTGCTGCGCGAACTGGGGCCAATGACCGTTGAAGACCTGGTGCAACGGCATACAGGCAGCAGTGAAGAGATTGCGTCGTATCTGGAAAATCTTCTTGCAGTAAAACGAATCTTCCGGACGATGATTAGCGGGCAGGAGCGTCTTGCCTGTATGGATGATGCCGCCAGGCTGCGCGATGCTCTCGGCGTACGACTACCAGAGTCACTGCCAGAGATTGATTTGCACCGAGTCAGTTACCCGCTTCGCGACCTCTTTCTGCGCTATCTCCGGGCTCATGCTCTGGTCACGTCTGAACAACTGGCTCATGAGTTTAGTCTCGGTATTGCCATTGTCGAAGAGCAACTTCAGCAACTGCGCGAACAGGGGCTGGTGATGAATCTGCAACAAGACATCTGGGTGAGCGGTGAAGTATTTCGTCGTCTGCGTTTGCGCTCGCTGCAAGCCGCCAGAGAAGCGACACGTCCCGTTGCGGCCACGACCTATGCGCGATTGCTGCTGGAACGTCAGGGCGTATTACCCGCCACCGATGGTAGCCCGGCACTCTTTGCCTCAACATCGCCAGGCGTTTATGAGGGCGTGGATGGCGTCATGCGGGTGATCGAACAGCTTGCCGGAGTCGGTTTACCCGCCTCACTCTGGGAAAGCCAGATCCTGCCTGCCCGCGTACGCGACTATTCGCCAGAAATGCTCGATGAATTACTGGCAACCGGTGCGGTTATCTGGTCGGGGCAAAAAAAACTGGGTGAAGATGACGGCCTGGTGGCACTGCATCTACAGGAATATGCTGCAGAATCGTTCACTCCCGCCGAAGCGAATCAGGCGAATCGTTCGGCACTGCAGCAAGCGATAGTCACGGTTCTGGCTGACGGAGGAGCCTGGTTTGCACAACAAATCAGCCAACGGATACGCGATAAAATCGGCGAATCGGTTGATCCCTCGGCACTGCAAGAGGCGTTATGGGCGCTGGTCTGGCAAGGCGTCATCACCAGCGATATTTGGGCACCGTTACGCGCCCTCACCCGCAGCAGTTCCAACGCGCGCACCTCAACTCGCCGCAGTCACCGGGCTCGTCGTGGGCGTCCTGTCTATGCACAACCCGTCTCGCCGCGGGTATCTTACAACACACCAAAGCTGGCCGGACGCTGGTCGTTATTGCAGGTGGAGCCACTAAACGATACCGAAAGGATGCTGGCGCTGGCGGAAAATATGCTCGACCGCTACGGCATCATCAGTCGTCAGGCGGTGATAGCCGAAAATATCCCTGGCGGGTTTCCATCGATGCAAACGCTTTGTCGAAGTATGGAAGACTCCGGGCGAATTATGCGAGGTCGTTTTGTAGAAGGTTTGGGGAGTGCGCAATTCGCTGAACGTCTGACTATTGACCGATTGCGCGATCTGGCGACACAAGCCACGCAAACGCGCCACTATACACCAGTGGCGCTCTCCGCCAACGATCCGGCTAATGTGTGGGGAAATCTTCTGCCCTGGCCTGCACATCCGGCAACGCTGGTTCCAACGCGTCGGGCGGGTGCGCTGGTGGTCGTTTCTGGCGGCAAATTGTTACTCTATCTGGCGCAAGGCGGCAAAAAAATGCTGGTCTGGCAGGAAAAAGATGAATTACTCGCCCCAGAAATTTTCCAGGCGCTGACCACCGCACTGCGTCGCGAACCACGGCTGCGCTTTACGCTAACAGAAGTGAATGATCTACCGGTCCGGCAAACGCCGATGTTTACGCTGCTGCGTGAGGCGGGATTTTCAAGTTCGCCACAAGGGCTGGATTGGGGATAGATAAAGAACTGACGGATGCCCGTTCGCATCCGTCAGTATTGCAGGACGGATTATTCCGCGTCCGGCTCTTCAGACTTGTATTTAGCGGCAGTTTCTTTGATCAGCTGCTGCAGTTCGCCACGCTGATACATTTCGATCACGATATCACAACCGCCGACCAGCTCGCCGTCAACCCACAGTTGCGGGAAAGTCGGCCAGTTAGCATATTTCGGCAGTTCCGCACGAATGTCCGGATTCTGCAGGATATCAACATAGGCAAAACGTTCGCCACATGCGGCAAGCGCCTGGACTGCCTGGGCAGAGAAACCGCAGCTCGGCAGTTTCGGTGAACCTTTCATGTACAGCAGGATCGGGTTTTCAGCAATCTGGCGTTGGATTTTTTCGATAGTGGTGCTCATTGTCTTGCTTCCTCAAACTTCTTTACGGCAGTAATCTGACATTGTAGCGGGTCAGTGCGGCATCGGAAAATAACATTTTCATCACGCTTTTGCTATTTTATCCCTTTGCTCTATTTGTTGCATTTCAAATATTCGTTTCTTCCCTGACGCAAGGCAAACTGGCGTATTTATGACCATTTTTAGCTTTCACTGCTGCATTTTTTTGCGCTCGCCGACGAAACGTATTTTTTAACAATAAAAGCTATTAACTTTCTCTTCTTCTATGCATTAGAATCATCAAGTTTTGTAAATCAGACGCAGGCATGATAGACCTGCCTTAACAGAGGGACGCTCAGTGGCGCGGATAAACCGTATTTCGATCACGCTCTGTGCTTTACTTTTTACCACCCTGCCTTTAACGCCTATGGCCCATGCTTCAAAGCAAGCCAGGGAGAGTTCTGCTACTACTCATATCACCAAAAAAGCAGATAAAAAGAAAAGCACGGCAACCACCAAAAAGACCCAGAAAGCCAGCCAGAAAACAGCGAAAAAAGCCGCCAGTAAAAGTACGATCAAAAGCAAAACCGCTTCTTCCGTTAAAAAATCTTCCATTACCGCTTCTAAAAACGCCAAAACTCGCAGCAAACACGCCGTCAATAAAACGGCCTCAGCCAGCTTTACCGAAAAGTGTACCAAACGTAAGGGCTATAAATCGCATTGTGTGAAAGTCAAAAATGCCGCGTCAGGAACTCTTGCCGACGCGCACAAAGCGAAGGTGCAAAAAGCCACGAAAGTGGCAATGAATAAACTGATGCAGCAAATTGGTAAGCCATATCGTTGGGGTGGCAGCTCACCGCGTACCGGTTTTGATTGCAGCGGCCTGGTTTATTACGCTTATAAAGATTTGGTGAAAATTCGTATTCCGCGTACGGCGAATGAAATGTATCACCTGCGTGATGCAGCACCTATCGAACGTAGTGAGCTGAAAAACGGCGACCTGGTCTTTTTCCGTACTCAGGGACGCGGTACAGCCGATCATGTCGGCGTGTATGTCGGCAACGGCAAATTTATTCAGTCACCGCGTACGGGTCAGGAAATTCAAATCACTTCTCTCAGTGAAGACTACTGGCAGCGCCACTATGTTGGCGCTCGCCGGGTAATGACCCCAAAAACACTTCGCTAAAACTTTACCCTGTTGTTACGGCAACAGGGTAAGTTCATCTTTTGTCTCACCTTTTAATTTGCTACCCTATCCATACGCACAATAAGGCTATTGTACGTATGCAAATTAATAATAAAGGAGAGTAGCAATGTCATTCGAATTACCTGCACTACCATATGCTAAAGATGCTCTGGCACCGCACATTTCTGCGGAAACCATCGAGTATCACTACGGCAAGCATCATCAGACTTATGTCACTAACCTGAACAACCTGATTAAAGGTACCGCGTTTGAAGGTAAATCACTGGAAGAGATTATTCGCAGCTCTGAAGGTGGCGTATTCAACAACGCAGCTCAGGTCTGGAACCATACTTTCTACTGGAACTGCCTGGCACCGAACGCGGGTGGCGAACCGACTGGAAAAGTCGCTGAAGCTATCGCCGCATCTTTTGGCAGCTTTGCCGATTTCAAAGCACAGTTTACTGATGCAGCAATCAAAAACTTTGGTTCTGGCTGGACCTGGCTGGTGAAAAACAGCGATGGCAAACTGGCTATCGTTTCAACCTCTAACGCGGGTACTCCGCTGACCACCGATGCAACTCCGCTGCTGACCGTTGATGTCTGGGAACACGCTTATTACATCGACTATCGCAATGCACGTCCTGGCTATCTGGAGCACTTCTGGGCGCTGGTGAACTGGGAATTCGTAGCAAAAAATCTCGCTGCATAATAACTGATGGCAAATGCAACATTGCCTGGTGCGCTTCGCTTACCATGCCAACTCGGATGAAGCGTTAACACCGCATCCGGCAAGATAAATCGCACGTTGCCAGTAACTGTAACGCAGAAGGTTATCCTTCTGCGTTTTTGTTTAATTAGCTGTTGGCAACGCAAACTGCCTCAGGTTGTTTTCTGGCTGACATAAACACCAGCAATAATGCCAGTCCCGCGACAATCGCCCCCATCACCGGCACAAAGCTGTATCCCAGCCCAGCGGAAATTACCGCACCACCAGCAGCTGCTCCCAGCGCGTTTCCAAGATTAAAGGCACCAATATTGACTGATGAAGACAGACCTGGCGCTTCACTGGCGACACGCATCACGCGCATCTGTAACGGCGGTACGACCGCAAAGGTTGCAGCTCCCCACACCACCATGCTAATAGCTGCGCCGAACTCATTGCGGGCCAGGAACGGGATTGCCAGCATAATCACCATCAGCAGCAACAAAAAGCCTTTCAACGTGCCGTTAACTGAACGATCTGCCAGTTTGCCGCCGAGATAGTTACCGATAGAGAATCCGACACCAATCAGCACCAGCATTGCCGTAACGAACACCGGTGTTGCGTGGGTAATACTTTGCAGTACCGGAGAGATATAGGTGTAGAGGGTAAACATTGCACCAGCTCCCAGTACCGTCGTCAGCAATGCAGACAACACCTGCGGACGCATTAATACCGCCAGCTCTTTTTTCACTTCAGGTCGCGCCCCTGCGCCACCTTTAGGTAATGAGAAGAACAGACTTACCATTGAAATCACTCCCAGCCCCGCCGTTGCCAGAAATGACATCCGCCAGCCGATGGTTTCACCCAACCAGGTCGCCGCCGGCACGCCACCGATATTTGCCAGGGTTAACCCCATAAACATAGTGGCAACTGCGCTGGCCTGTTTATGTTTTGGCACCACGCTTGCGGCCACAACTGAACCCAAACCAAAAAATGCTCCGTGATTCAGGCTGGTCAAAATGCGTGAAAGCATCAGAGTCATATAATCCGGCGCGATGGCGGAAAGTACATTGCCGAGCGTGAAAATCGCCATCAGGAAAATCAACGCACTGCGGCGGGCACGATGAGAAAGTAGAAGCGTCATCAGCGGCGCGCCAACCATTACGCCAACTGCATAGGCACTGATTAACATTCCGGCAGCGGGAATCGAGATATCCACACCGCGCGCAATGACGGGCAACAAGCCCATTGGCGAGAACTCCGTTGTCCCGATACCAAACGCGCCAATCGCCAGCGCCAGCAACGGATAGTTAATTTTCATGCCTTATCTCCACCTCTTCGCGTCATTACGCGATATTCATTAAAGTGGCGAAAGCATGACAGCAATCACAAAAAAATGAAAATAACAAAAAGAGAAAACACTTTTGCCATTTTGCTAACAAACAGGAAGGAGATGCGAGGGAGAACGCGCTCCCTCGAGAGGAAATCAGTGCAGCGCGGCAGTCAAACCCACGGCCACGATCAAACCGAGGACGATAATCGTTGTTACCAGTGAAAATTTAAGGTCGGTGCTCATCAAGTTTTCTCCTTTTTTATTACCACACAAAAAGTGATATTACGCATTTTTACACACTGTGATGAAAAAATCTCCCGTCATTTATAATGATAAGTGTTTTTACCACTTCCCCTTTTCGTCAAGATCGGCCAAAATTCCACGCTTACACTATTTGCGTACTGGCCATTGACCCCTTCCTGACGCTCCGTGTCGTTTTTCCGGCGTACCGCAACACTTTTGTTGTGCGTAAGGTGTGTAAAGGCAAACGTTTACCTTGCGATTTTGCAGGAGCTGAAGTTAGGGTCTGGAGTGAAATGGAATGGCAACAATAAAAGATGTAGCGAAACGAGCAAACGTTTCCACTACAACTGTGTCACACGTGATCAACAAAACACGTTTCGTCGCTGAAGAAACGCGCAACGCCGTGTGGGCAGCGATCAAAGAATTACACTACTCCCCTAGCGCGGTGGCGCGTAGTCTGAAGGTTAACCACACCAAGTCTATCGGTTTGCTGGCGACCAGCAGCGAAGCGGCCTATTTTGCCGAGATCATTGAAGCGGTTGAAAAAAATTGCTTCCAGAAAGGTTACACCCTGATTCTGGGCAATGCGTGGAACAATCTTGAGAAACAGCGGGCTTATCTGTCGATGATGGCGCAAAAACGCGTCGATGGTCTGCTGGTGATGTGTTCTGAGTACCCAGAGCCGTTGCTGGCGATGCTGGAAGAGTATCGCCATATCCCGATGGTGGTGATGGACTGGGGTGAAGCAAAAGCTGACTTCACCGATGCGGTCATTGATAACGCGTTCGAAGGCGGCTACATGGCCGGGCGTTATCTGATTGAACGCGGTCACCGCGAAATCGGCGTTATCCCTGGCCCACTGGAACGTAACACCGGCGCAGGCCGCCTTGCCGGTTTTATGAAGGCGATGGAAGAAGCGATGATCAAAGTGCCGGAAAGCTGGATTGTGCAGGGTGACTTTGAACCTGAATCCGGTTATCGCGCCATGCAGCAAATCCTGTCGCAGCCGCATCGCCCTACTGCCGTCTTCTGTGGTGGCGATATCATGGCAATGGGCGCACTTTGTGCTGCTGATGAAATGGGTCTGCGCGTCCCGCAGGATGTTTCGCTGATCGGGTATGATAACGTGCGCAACGCCCGCTATTTTACGCCGGCGCTGACCACGATCCATCAGCCAAAAGATTCGCTGGGCGAAACTGCGTTCAATATGCTGTTGGATCGTATCGTCAATAAACGCGAAGAACCGCAATCCATTGAAGTGCATCCGCGGTTGATTGAACGCCGCTCCGTGGCTGACGGCCCGTTCCGCGACTATCGTCGTTAATCACCCGTTGCGGGAGTCTCTTCCGGCTCCCGCAGCCACTCCTTATTCAGCGTCTCACTATCGCCGAGATACTCAAGCAACCAGGTTAACGCAGGCGACATATCATTTTGCTGCCATGTCAGACAACATGCCGAATCCGGGAAGGGGTTTTCCAGTTCTAGTGCCACCCACTTCCCCTCATTAAGCCACGGTTTGGCGAAATGTGTTGGCACCATCCCTATGCATAATCCTGCAGAGATACAGGTTGCCGATGATTCCCAGTCAGGCACGACAAGTCTTTTTTGGTTATCCAGCAACCAGGTAATACGTTTAGGTAGCGTTCGCGAGGTGTCTTCGCGCACCAACGACGGCCAGTTGCGCAACGTATCATCGCTGAACGGGCCATCCATCAACGCCAGCGGGTGGTGACTGGCAACAACGCAACTCCAGCTTAGCATCCCCATATCGCGGAAGGCATAACGACCGCCTACCGGAATCGCGCGTGTTGCGCCAATCGCCAGTTCCACGCGCCCGTCGGAAAGCGCATCCCAGACACCGTTGAACACTTCCTGAAAGACAAGGAGTTCGACATCATCAAAATGGCGATAAAAATCAACGATCATCTGCCGTGTACGTTCCGGCCTGACAATATTATCCACTGCGATAGCTAACTGACCGCGCCAGCCGTTCGCTATCTGCTGACATTGCTGCCGGGTGATCTGCATTTTTTTGACAACAGAGCGCCCTTCTTTGAGAAACCACGCCCCGGCAGCGGTCAGTTCCACATCACGGTGACGTCGTTCAAACAGCGGCACCGCCAGCCACTCTTCCAGCTGACGCACGGTATAGCTGACCGCAGAAGGAACGCGATGCAACTCCTGTGCCGCAGCGCTAAAACTACCATTACGCGCTACCGCATCAACAACTTCGAGTGAATATTCTGACCACATAGTCTGCCTGCAAAATTTTTGAAACCAGTCATCAAATATTACCGTTTCACAACACTAATTTCACTCCCTACACTTTGCGGCGGTGTTTAATTGAGAGATTTAGAGAATATACATGCAACCTGGGAAAAGATTTTTAGTCTGGCTGGCGGGTTTGAGCGTACTCGGTTTTCTGGCAACCGATATGTATCTGCCTGCTTTCGCCGCCATACAGGCCGACCTGCAAACGCCTGCGTCTGCTGTCAGTGCCAGCCTTAGTCTGTTCCTTGCCGGTTTTGCCGCAGCCCAGCTTCTGTGGGGGCCGCTCTCCGACCGTTATGGTCGTAAACCGGTATTATTAATCGGCCTGACAATTTTTGCGTTAGGTAGTCTGGGGATGCTGTGGGTAGAAAACGCCGCTACGCTGCTGGTATTGCGTTTTGTACAGGCTGTGGGTGTCTGCGCCGCGGCGGTTATCTGGCAAGCGTTAGTGACGGATTATTATCCTTCACAGAAAGTTAACCGTATTTTTGCGACCATCATGCCGCTGGTGGGTCTATCTCCGGCACTGGCTCCTCTGTTAGGAAGCTGGCTGCTGGTCCATTTTTCCTGGCAGGCGATTTTCGCCACCCTGTTTGCCATTACCGTGGTGCTGATTCTGCCTATTTTCTGGCTCAAACCCACGACGAAGGCCCGTAACAATAGTCAGGATGGTCTGACCTTTACCGACCTGCTACGTTCTAAAACCTATCGCGGCAACGTGCTGATATATGCGGCCTGTTCAGCCAGTTTTTTTGCATGGCTGACCGGCTCACCGTTCATCCTTAGTGAAATGGGCTACAGCCCGGCAGTTATTGGTTTAAGTTATGTCCCGCAAACTATCGCGTTTCTGATTGGTGGTTATGGCTGTCGCGCCGCACTGCAGAAATGGCAAGGCAAGCAGTTATTACCGTGGTTGCTGGTACTGTTTGCTGTCAGCGTCATTGCGACCTGGGCTGCGGGCTTCATTAGCCATGTGTCGCTAGTCGAAATCCTGATCCCATTCTGTGTGATGGCGATTGCCAATGGCGCGATCTACCCGATTGTTGTCGCCCAGGCGCTGCGTCCCTTCCCACATGCAACTGGTCGCGCCGCAGCGTTGCAAAACACTCTACAACTGGGTCTGTGCTTCCTCGCAAGTCTGGTAGTTTCCTGGCTTATCAGTATCAGCACGCCATTGCTCACCACCACCAGCGTGATGTTATCAACAGTAGTGCTGGTTGCTCTGGGTTACATGATGCAACGTTGTGAAGAAGTTGACTGCCAGAATCATGGCAATGCCGAAGTCGCTCATAGCGAATCACACTGATCTATATCGATATACTTATACTTAGGCTGCTAACAAAATTTTGTTGTATGATTGAAATTAGCGGCCTATACTAATTTCGAGTTGTTAAAGCTACGATAAATATTATGTTTTTACGGGGACAGGATCGTTCCCGACTCGCTATGGATGGTCATTTCGGCAAGGGTTCCTCCTTTCCCTCTGTTCTACGTCGGATTATAGACTCGCGGTTTTTTCTGCGAGATTTCTCACAAAGCCCAAAAAGCGTCTACGCTGTTTTAAGGTTCTGATCACCGACCAGTGATGGAGAAACTATGAGTTCATCGTGTATAGAAGAAGTCAGTGTACCGGATGACAACTGGTACCGTATCGCCAACGAATTACTTAGCCGTGCCGGTATAGCCATTAACGGTTCTGCCCCGGCGGATATTCGTGTGAAAAACCCCGATTTTTTTAAACGCGTTCTGCAGGAAGGCTCTTTGGGGTTAGGCGAAAGTTATATGGATGGCTGGTGGGAATGTGACCGACTGGATATGTTTTTTAGCAAAGTCTTACGCGCAGGTCTCGAGAACCAACTCCCCCATCATTTCAAAGACACGCTGCGTATTGCCGGCGCTCGTCTCTTCAATCTTCAGAGTAAAAAACGTGCCTGGATAGTCGGCAAAGAGCATTACGATTTGGGTAATGACTTGTTCAGCCGCATGCTTGATCCCTTCATGCAATATTCCTGCGCTTACTGGAAAGATGCCGATAATCTGGAATCTGCCCAGCAGGCGAAGCTCAAAATGATTTGTGAAAAATTGCAGTTAAAACCAGGGATGCGCGTACTGGATATTGGCTGCGGCTGGGGCGGACTGGCGCACTACATGGCATCTAATTATGACGTAAGCGTGGTTGGCGTCACCATTTCTGCCGAACAGCAAAAAATGGCTCAGGAACGCTGTGAAGGCCTGGATGTCACCATTTTGCTGCAAGATTATCGTGACCTGAACGACCAGTTTGATCGTATTGTTTCTGTGGGGATGTTCGAGCACGTCGGACCGAAAAATTACGATACCTATTTTGCGGTGGTGGATCGTAATTTGAAACCGGAAGGCATATTCCTGCTCCATACTATCGGTTCGAAAAAAACCGATCTGAATGTTGATCCCTGGATTAATAAATATATTTTTCCGAACGGTTGCCTGCCCTCTGTACGCCAGATTGCTCAGTCCAGCGAACCCCACTTTGTGATGGAAGACTGGCATAACTTCGGTGCTGATTACGATACTACGTTGATGGCGTGGTATGAACGATTCCTCGCCGCATGGCCAGAAATTGCGGATAACTACAGTGAACGCTTTAAACGGATGTTTACCTATTATCTGAATGCCTGTGCGGGTGCTTTCCGCGCCCGTGATATTCAGCTCTGGCAGGTGGTGTTCTCACGCGGTGTTGAAAACGGCCTTCGAGTGGCTCGCTAAAGGCTATTCTATCGCCCCCTCTCCGGGGGCGATTTCAGATCAGGCTTCTGTACCTGGTTGATTCATGGCATTTTCTCGTGCCGCCAGCACACGTTCTACGGTATCTACCACTGCCTGAGTTTGTGGATCAATTTCAATGTTGACGCGTGCGCCGAGTTTTTTCTTCCCAAGAGTCGTGCGTTCCAGGGTTTCCGGAATTAAATGGACGCAAAAACGCGTTGGCGTGACTTCGCCGACGGTCAGGCTAATACCGTCGATGCCAATAAATCCTTTGTACAGAATATATTTCATCAACTGACTATCCTGGACTTTAAACCAGATCTGGCGATTATTTTCCGAGGTTAATATTTTCGCCACTTCCGCGGTGGTCATAATATGACCTGACATTAAGTGTCCGCCAATTTCATCACTGAATTTCGCCGCACGCTCAACGTTTACCCAATCCCCCACTTTTAAATCGCCAAGATTGGTAATGCGTAACGTTTCTTTCATCAGGTCAAAACTGACATGGTTGCCGTTAATTTCCGTCACGGTCAGGCAGCAACCGTTATGCGCCACGGACGCACCGGTTTCCAGGCCGTCCAGCATGTGGTCGGGTAACTCCACCACATGTGTGCGAAAATTTGGTTTCTCGTCAATCGACACCAGTTTTGCGGTGCCCTGTACAATCCCCGTAAACATACTTACAACTCCTGAAATCAGTTAAGACATTCTGTTCAGCACAATAGCAGGTGGCAAACGCCCTTACCAGTGAAGGGGTAAGAATGGCTATTTTTTCACTGGAGAATTAATAAATCCTCGCTACAATAGACTGAATTTCCCCTGCTTCTTCTTTTTGCTGCCCATTCAGGCGGCTTTTTAGTCTCTCATATAACTACAAATAAAAGGTGTTCACGTGCAGAAGTATATCAGTGAAGCGCGTCTGTTATTAGCATTAGCAATCCCGGTGATTCTCGCGCAAATCGCCCAAACTGCGATGGGTTTTGTCGATACCGTGATGGCGGGCGGCTATAGTGCCACCGACATGGCGGCGGTCGCTATCGGTACTTCTATCTGGCTTCCGGCGATCCTCTTTGGTCACGGACTGCTGCTGGCATTAACGCCGGTTATCGCGCAATTAAATGGTTCCGGTCGACGTGAGCGCATTGCGCATCAGGTGCGACAAGGTTTCTGGCTGGCGGGTTTTGTTTCCGTTCTCATTATGCTGGTGCTGTGGAATGCAGGTTACATTATCCGCTCCATGGAAAACATCGATCCGGCTCTGGCGGACAAAGCCGTGGGTTATCTGCGTGCGTTGCTATGGGGCGCGCCGGGCTATCTTTTCTTCCAGGTTGCCCGTAACCAGTGTGAAGGTCTGGCAAAAACCAAGCCGGGTATGGTGATGGGCTTTATCGGCCTGCTGGTGAACATTCCGGTGAACTATATCTTTATTTACGGTCATTTCGGTATGCCTGAGCTCGGTGGCGTTGGTTGTGGCGTGGCTACTGCTGCGGTGTATTGGGTCATGTTCCTTGCCATGGTTTCTTACATTAAACGCGCCCGCTCGATGCGCGATATTCGTAACGAAAAAGGCACTGCGAAGCCCGATCCTGCGGTTATGAAACGACTGATTCAACTCGGTTTGCCAATTGCGCTGGCGCTGTTCTTTGAAGTAACGCTGTTTGCCGTCGTGGCTCTGTTAGTGTCTCCGCTCGGTATTGTTGATGTCGCAGGACACCAGATTGCCCTGAACTTTAGTTCACTGATGTTTGTGCTTCCAATGTCGCTGGCGGCAGCGGTAACTATCCGCGTAGGTTATCGTCTGGGTCAGGGCTCAACGCTGGATGCGCAAACCGCTGCGCGGACCGGGCTTATGGTGGGTGTCTGTATGGCAACCCTGACGGCCATTTTCACGGTTTCACTGCGGGAGCAAATCGCCCTGTTGTACAACGACAATCCCGAGGTTGTAACGCTGGCTGCGCATTTGATGTTGCTGGCGGCGGTATATCAGATTTCTGACTCTATCCAGGTGATTGGCAGTGGGATTTTGCGTGGTTATAAAGATACGCGTTCCATTTTCTATATCACCTTTACGGCTTACTGGGTGCTGGGCTTGCCAAGCGGCTATATTCTGGCACTGACCGATCTGGTCGTTGAACCTATGGGGCCAGCAGGCTTCTGGATAGGCTTTATTATTGGCCTGACGTCGGCAGCCATTATGATGATGCTGCGTATGCGGTTCCTGCAACGTCTGCCGTCAGCCATCATTCTGCAACGAGCAGCTCGCTAGTAAAGACAAGGCGCAACCTTCACGGGTTGCGCCTGTGTTTTTACGCAGGCTGGAGCGTTGCGCCAATCCCGTCTTCGTCTGGCTGTAGTTTCAGTGCGTTACACAGAGTTTGCCGACTGGCATCTGTTATCTCAACGTGTATATCACCAGTAACTTCCCCTTTCACATTGATGAAGTCAGGTGAAATTTCTTTCGCACTGGTTTGCAGGCAAATCGCTCCCTCTCCGCGCAGGCGTTTCACTTTCAGTTGCACATGCGTTGCCGCACCAGTGATTAGCCACAGTTTTCCGCCATTTAGATTGATGTTACCAACACTGAAAGTGACACTGTCACCTTTTACCGTACTGCCGTCGAAAATCAATACACCGCCCTGCTGTACAGTAATCGTTGATTGTTGCAGATCTGCGCCATAGCCAATAATCATTGAAGCGCCGTCCAGTAATGCAACATTACCGGTCAGTTCAACCGGTGCGCGATCTTCCTCTACGACAAAATTTTCGTCCGCGCTGGTGGGTGACAACAGGATGACTGTCCCACCTTGTATTACCGCATTTTCCAGCGTACCGGCATGCACTTCAGCCCGCCCCCCCACATTAACGGACAGGTTTTGCGTCTTACCGGAACTGTAGAGCTGAAGACCATCCGTACCCAGACGATAGATGCCTCCATTCTCAACAATAGTGTCAGAGTCTTCACCACCGAGATTATTCATGGTGCCACCAGCAAGCAACGTATCATTGGCTTTCCCCGCCAGCATAAAAACGCCGCCCTGATTAATCTCACAATTGCTGGCTTCCCCACCTGGATACACCAACAATTCACCACCTTCATCTACCACGACCGCTGAGGTTGTCCCATTGACCAACAGGCCACCCTCTTGATCGAGAATAATTTTTTCCGCGCGATGGCCTTCCAGTACACGCAGGTTACCGCCATTTTCCAGCAACAAACCGCAGGCATAACCTTTATCAACGCTGAATTCACCTTCGGGATGGCGGCCATTAACCGTAGCGAGCGTAGAGAGACTAATTGCGCCTCCCTCGGACTGAACAATATCTGTGGCAATGGCACCGTCGCTGACCGATAGCGTGCCATTGTTGCCGTACTGTGTGCATTTGGCGATCCCACCGGTTGCCACTTTCAACCAGCCAGCCCCCGTGACCACGGTATTTTCGGCTCTTCCGCCAGCTTCAACAATTAACTCACCTTCAGTAAGTTGCGTCACGCCAATGACCTCGCCGGTCTTAACAATTTGCACGTTCCCGTCGCTCATCAAGTTTTTCGCATCAGATCCCATGATTTATTCCTTTGCTGCATCTGTGTGCCTTTATTGCTACCTAAGTGTAAAGGCTACGGAGGATTTATCCACGACAGATTTTGAGATGGTGGCAAACAACTCTGTTTAAACTCTGATACACAGATTATTGGGTTGTGTCAGATGTAAATGCGATCCTGAATAAAAATCGCCCTTGCAAATCAACAAAATATAGCCAATTTGCTTAAAAGCTCTGCAAACGGTCGAAATAGCGCAGAAAATTACGTTTTGCCTCTTGCCACCTTCCCACTCTGCCGCTAATATTCGTCCCCGTTGTCACCTACAACGTTGCGTTCATAGCTCAGTTGGTTAGAGCACCACCTTGACATGGTGGGGGTCGTTGGTTCGAGTCCAATTGAACGCACCATCCTGCGTCCGTAGCTCAGTTGGTTAGAGCACCACCTTGACATGGTGGGGGTCGGTGGTTCGAGTCCACTCGGACGCACCAGATTTTCTTAATCTGGTCTTCTCCTTTTTCCCTCTGTTTCTTCTCTGTATCCAATACATTAAAAGATTTACACTGTCTTCGTATGCGTTATCAGAAGGAGAATCGCTATGGCAACTTTGTTACAACTTCATTTTGCTTTTAATGGCCCATTTGGCGACGCAATGGCTGAGCAGCTTGAACCGCTTGCTGAGTCGATTAATCAGGAACCTGGTTTTCTGTGGAAGGTATGGACAGAAAGTGAAAAGAACCACGAAGCCGGTGGGATCTACCTTTTCACTGATGAAAAAAGCGCCCTTGCCTATCTGGAAAAACATACTGCCCGACTGAAAAATCTCGGCGTTGAGGAAGTTGTCGCCAAAGTTTTCGATGTCAATGAGCCACTGAGTCAAATCAATCAGGCAAAACTCGCCTGACAGATTTTAACCAAGGGCGGTTAGCGCCCTTTTCATCCCTGTCTGAAATTTCTCAAATTCTAAAAATTTCAACCAAACTTATCTGATAACACTAAATTCGAAAGAATGCGTACAGGTAAGTAACAATGAAAAAAATTGCTATTGTGGGTGCCGGGCCTACGGGGATCTACACCTTATTCTCGCTTCTACAGCAACAAACTCCACTTTCTATTTCTATCTTCGAGCAGGCTGACGAAGCCGGTGTCGGGATGCCATACAGTGATGAGGAAAACTCAAAACTGATGCTGGCAAATATTGCCAGTATTGAAATACCGCCGATTTATTGTACGTATCTCGAATGGCTACAAAAGCAAGAAGCCAGCCATCTCCAGCGTTATGGCGTTAAAAAAGAAACCTTGCACGATCGTCAGTTTTTACCGCGAATTCTGCTGGGCGAATATTTCCGCGATCAATTTTTACGATTAGTAGACCAGGCACGACAGCAAAAATTTGCGGTGGCTGTTTATGAATCATGCCAGGTTACCGATCTGCAAATTACAAATGCTGGCGTCATGCTCGCTACAAATCAGGATTTACCCAGCGAGACGTTTGATTTAGCGGTGATTGCCACGGGTCACGTCTGGCCTGATGAAGAAGAAGCAACCAGAACGTACTTTCCCAGCCCGTGGTCAGGCCTGATGGAAGCAAAGGTCGATGCGTGTAACGTGGGTATTATGGGAACATCCTTGAGCGGACTGGATGCGGCAATGGCAGTGGCTATTCAGCATGGTTCGTTCATTGAAGATGATAAACAACACGTCATTTTTCACCGCGATAACGCAAGTGAAAAGCTAAATATTACGTTAATGTCGCGCACGGGTATTTTACCCGAAGCCGATTTCTATTGCCCTATTCCCTACGAGCCCTTACACATCGTCACTGATCAAGCATTAAATGCTGAGATTCAAAAAGGCGAATATGGCCTTTTGGATCGGGTATTTAGATTGATAGTAGAGGAAATCAAGTTTGCTGATCCAGGCTGGAGCCAACGCATAGCCTTAGAGAGCCTGAATGTCGATTCCTTTGCTCAAGCCTGGTTTGCCGAGCGCAAACAACGCGACCCATTTGACTGGGCAGAAAAAAATCTCCAGGAAGTCGAACGCAATAAACGAGAAAAACATACTGTTCCCTGGCGTTATGTCATTCTGCGCCTGCATGAAGCAGTACAGGAAATTGTTCCACATCTGAATGAACACGACCATAAACGGTTCAGTAAAGGCCTTGCCCGGGTTTTCATCGATAATTATGCGGCAATCCCTTCAGAGTCTATTCGTCGACTACTGGCCTTACGTGAAGCGGGAATCATTCATATTCTCGCCCTCGGTGAAGACTACGAAATGGAAATTAATGAGTCGCGCACCGTCCTGAAAACGGAAGACAACAGCTACTCGTTTGACGTTTTTATTGATGCCCGTGGGCAGCGTCCGCTTAAAGTGAAAGATATTCCTTTCCCTGGACTACGCGAACAATTACAGAAAACAGGGGATAAAAACCCTGATGTTGGCGAAGATTATACGTTACAGCAACCCGAAGATATTCGTGGGCGCGTAGCGTTCGGCGCGTTGCCCTGGTTAATGCACGACCAGCCTTTCGTTCAGGGACTTACGGCATGTGCAGAAATTGGTGAGGCGATGGCTCGGGCTGTCGTAAAACCTGCCTCCCGTGCACGTAGGCGTCTTTCGTTTGATTAAAGGTAAAGCTATCAGCACTCAACAAACTGATGCTGTTCATTAAGACGATAGCGGACTCCGGCTCGAATATTGTTTTCACCTTCAATGGCGACGGCGAAGCGAACTCTTTCGCCGTCATGATATGCCAGTGCGGCGCTTCCCCCTGGCCCGAGAATAATTGAGTCGACCACGCCCGTGCTCACTATTGTTGAATCTTCACCGCTGGCAATGATGTGTACATTGTCGCCGCTGTTGGCAATTCTGGCGTTTGCGCCAAAGCTGGCGATTTGCACCAGGTCACCATTACTGGCGACATGACACCGTTCACCCAATGTACAAACGCGTACTCGCATTCCGGTATTCGCAATCCGACTACTATCTCCAGCGCTGCTTATCCGCGAAGAATTACCGGTTACAGCAACCCGTGCGCGTTCACCGGAGCTGCCAATGTGACTGTTAAAGCCGACACTTCCAATCCGCACGCTATAACCCATACTGGCAATTTGCGCGGCATACCCAGCGGTTGCGATTCTGGCATTATCCTCACAACAGCCGATGCGAGCATGATCGTCGCTGCGGGCAAACTGACTGCAAAATGGTCTCTCTCCGGGATCTGTGGCCAATTTTTGCATAGAGGAAACTTCCTGATGCGCGAAGTTTTCATCCGCCAGCCATTTTTTCCACGCATACTCAACCAGACTCTCCGCCCAGTCCGTATATCCTTCCTCAATCAGTGCATGATGAATATCGGCATAACTACCGCCGCGTGGGAAATGGCGCAGGAACCAGCGATACATCACCGCTCCGATACGCCATTCTCGCAGGTCTGCTCGTGTAATGATCATTCGTTAGTGCCGGTGATAGCCATCGACCATGCTTTTAAAGGTTTCGTGTGGCGTACGCCCCGTGGTGCAAAGATAAAGATGACCGAAGATAAAAAAGAGGCTTATAAATGCCAGAGCAAAATGCGCCTGCAATAACCAGTATCTTACGCCAGGAAACACATCTCCCACGGCTTGCGGATAGAGACACAGCAGCCCCGTCAATAGTAACAACGGCAGCAATCCATACATGACACCAATATAGGCAACCTGCTGTAAGGGATTAAATTTAGACTGTGTTGTTGCCGGGAAAGGATGTTCTTCCCCCTGCATAATGCCAAACAAATAGAATCGCGTTTGTTTTGCCGCTCGCTCCAGCCACCCCTGACGACGAATGCGATAATGGTGACCATTACCCCCAACGGCATTGATCAGAACAAAGCCGAGCCAACATGCCAGTAACAAAAATCCGCAAACTTCATGCACCGCAACCAGACTTTTAACCGCAGTTGCGCCCACCAGCGCAAAGTGATTTATCAGCCCACTTGCCAGCAACAATACAAAGAGTAACGCATTCGACCAGTGCCATAATCTGACCGCTTTGCTGTAAAGATAAACCTTCTCACCATGGTCGGTGGCTGATTTCTTCACGCCACGAGCACGAAGCAAGGCATGCAGCCCCAGCACAAACCACATCCCTACCAGCAATAGTCCGGCAATGATCAACCACACCGGCCAAAATTGGGGAGTGAACTGTGGCACATAGTTCGCCAACTGGCTCTGAAACTGTTCAGCATGTTGCGACGGGTTCATACATTTTCCTTTTTAATCAAATGTTGACCGAACCGGCGATACAGGTGCGGTTTCCCGGCACCAGGTAGCTGATATTGATAGTATTTATTTTCCTGCAACCACGCCTGAATTTCTGGGCTATCTTCGCGACCAAAGATCAATGCGTGTTCCGGACAGGCGCTGACGCAAATGGGCGGAAAGCCTTTTGCCAGTCGGGACTCAGCGCAGAAATCACATTTATCTGCCACTTTAGTGACAGGGTTAAGGTAGCGAACCTGGTAAGGACAAGCGCCAATGCAATAACTGCAGCCGATGCACTGCGATTTTTCTACCCGCACGATCCCCTGCTCATCACGCCACGACGCCCCTGTCGGGCATACGTCGATGCAAGGAGCATCTTCACAGTGCTGGCATGACTGGCGAAAATAGTGATACTGCGTTTCGTTGTCGTTATCGGTGACTGGAATGTGTGCTATCGATAAACGGCTTCCCTGAGCGGGGACGTGGTTAGTTTTACGGCATGCGCGGGCGCAAATATTACAGCCATTGCACCGTGACTCGTCATGAATCATGGCATACCGAACTTTCTTTTCTTGCCTCGTGTTCGCTAACAGAGAAGACGCAGAACCAGTAAAAAAGATTACTGTTCCCATCCCCAGAACAAATTTGCGTCGAGTGAAGGACATCTGATTATCCCCTAATGCAGTGGCTGCAACTGTCCACCCTATCCATGACATCTCCCTGAAATTTCAGGGGTTCTGAAACTGCTCTACCTCGAACCATTCGCATAAGCCATACGCCTTGCCATAGGTCATAAATCGCTCGCTAAACAAGTACAACACCGCCGTCGATGACTCCACCTGCCGTATATCAGCATATTCAGGTGCAATATCCATCGCGGCGATCGCGGATTCGATCTGCGCTTCCTGGAAGTAATATGGCGCTTGCATCAGCATGGCGACTTTGTAAGGACGAGGATACGTCTGGCACTCAAAACGAACGGCGTGTGCAATGGCGCGACAAATGTCCTGCTCCACAACTTGCAAAGACATCGCCGCGTAGTTTTCACTCATGGCCTGAGTTGAGTAATAGTAATCATCCTGGCTTCCCGTCAAACAAGCGATATCCGCGTGGTCTCCGTTCTGCTTAATGCTTTCCAGCAAAACTGACAGTTCCTCTTCTGCAACCGAATAGGGTGGCGAAAGAAACACGGCGCGCGCCACCAGCTGCCCAGCCGCAGAATGCTGACGAATGAACTCTGCCAGGATTTCAGCAGGTTCTGGTTCGGTTACCGTATCAACGGGGTGACGCATCCCCTGCAACCATTGCCGCTTCGCCTCATCAACTTCGCTGACTTTCGCTAACGGCAATTCATCCTGATGGTTCATCTCACCCATTCCTTACGCAGGCAGTAGATTGTGTGCTGCCAGATCGGCGGCAATATCTTCCAGCCCCAGACGCTGCAATGTTTCACGGGTCGGACAACCAAGCTGTGGGTCCCAGCCCATTTCTTTGTAGAACATCGTGAGCGAAGCATGCATATCGTCACGGTCCATTTTGTCAGTACCTTCAGTAAAGACCGGGATCTGCGGATCCTTGTCGAATACCCAGGAACAGATAAGATCGTGTTCATTACGCATATCTTTGGTTTGCATCAGTTTTACCGTGTAGGCACGATGCAACGTAAAGATACGCTCTGCAGCTAAATCTAATTTTTCCTGAGTCATCTCTTCGCCAGTGATCGCTTTGAAGAATTTGGCTTCAAGCGCCAGATCGCCCCGATAATTACGGCTTTTCAGCGGCGAAACGGTCATTGGCCAGACCCAGTTGCACAGTGTGACGGCGTTATGCAAACAGACCCGCAACAGCGACCACTTAGCATATTTAATTTTTGCGTCATTGATTGGCGTGTAGTTTTTGGTTTCATCGTAAGCATCTTCAGAACCAAAAAGCTCTTTCGCCACCTCACGTTGCAGTTTCAATGGCAAACCGGAACCAATAAAATTGATATGGGTATGCGTCATGCAGTCACGGTTGAACATACAGTTAACAATGGAACCGACTTGCGCTGACGCTTCATTGGCATGGTGAACTGGATAGCCAAACGGCGACCAGAGTTTATTTTTCGCGTAGCCCCAGTACTCTTCACCCAAATTCCAGCGTTCTGCGATGGCATATGAACCATCAGCCAGGTGACTCAGCTCACCCACACGATGCGCCAGACGGTAGTAAAAATCTTTAATGAAGTTAACGTCACCCGCTTCCAGTTGATCCCAGCGAATTTCCGCATACTCTTCAGCTGGTAGAACACGCTTGAACACCCCTTTGCTGTAACAATAAGTAAAGTCGCGATGCAGCTGCCCATAGTTACACCATAGGCCGTAGTCATCGAATAGATTCAGACCAACCAGGTTACCAATCACACGACCATCGTCTTTATCTTCAAAATCTTTCGGCCCGTTTGGGAAGATGGTGGTATGGACAAAGTTTGCTACACAAGTGTTACCACCGGTGCCAGGCACGCCAAACTCTTTCACCCGAGGAATATTCATTTGGGTCATACAACGGATCGGGCAAGAGTGGCAGCCGCTCATTTTTACTGTGTATTTCTCTGCCGCCGGACCTAAGTCAAAAACGGATTTATAGGTACGAAAGCCGACCGTGTTCTGATTGCCTGGCGGAATTTCCCCCGTTTCAATCGGACCACCTTCAGCCGCGCCCCAAAACAGCCCTTTACGTGCTGTCCAACGTGACTTGGGATCTGAATACTCTGCCCACGATTGCGGCGTACTTGGCACGACATGGTTGTTATTCGCACCGATAAGTTCAGTCATCATGTAATCGTTGAGACGCTTCATCTCCTGACGATCGGCAATGTTGACCCCTTTCGTCCCTTCAACCGCAATCGCTTTCAGGTTTTTCGAACCCATTATTGCGCCAGTTCCCGCACCACCGCTGTGGTTACGGCTATTCAACATGCCAGAGAGAGGAACAAGGTTTTCCCCAGCCTGACCAATAGCCGCCACACAGGTTTCAGGGCTGGTCAAGCGACAAATCTCTTCCGTAGTTGCGCGCGTACCTTTTCCCCATAAGAAATCGGCTTTTTCCAGGCTAACTTTGTCATCTTTAATATTCAGCCATACCGGTGATTTCGCTTTCCCTTCGATAATAATGACGTCGTATCCAGCGAATTTCATTTGCGCTGCAAAAAAGCCCCCCATATGGGCATCGACGACTAAATTTCCTTTGGTAAAAGTAGAAAGTGAGGTGATATTTACGCGAGAACTACAGGGGGCACCAGATCCAGTTAATGGGCCGGTAGCAAAGACTAATTTATTCGCTTCATCGAAAGGTTTCGTGCCTGGCGGTACTTCGTCATACATAATTTTGTAGCCGAAGCCCATACCACCAACAAAACTTTTAAACTTACTGGAATCTTCGAGGGTAATATTTCCTGTCGTGAGATTGACTCTTAATATATTACCTGTCCAACCGTTAGCCATGATTTTTTCCTTTGCAAGATTCACACAGTAATATCTTTCCACTCGATAATTTTTAACGCCCCTGTTGGGCAGGCGTTTGCGCATTCACCGCATAACACACATTTCGAGGATTTTTTACTTTCGGTATTTACGGTGGCCATCATCCACGGGCATGCCGTAGTACAGGCGCTACAGCCAATACAGCGTTTATGATCGACGGTAATACAGCCTTCTTTCTGCTGCCAGGTAATCGCACCAATCGGGCAGACGTTCATGCATTGCGGCTCTTTGCATTGTCGGCAGGTGTCCGCGGTATAGTTGAGATCGCCATACAGGCCGCCGCCAGAGCCAACCCCGTTGTCGCCAAAGAAATAATTGCGATGGATTTTGATACGGGAGAAGAATGTCCCTACTGAGCCATCGTTGAAGTTGGTACAAGAGATTTCACAGCGGTGGCAACCCGTGCATCGCGCTCGCTGGGTCACCAGCACCCCTTTGGGTGTATTTATCAACCCTACTGTGCCGCTATCAATATCTTCCTGTTTGCAACCCAAAAGTGACAGTAACGCAGGGGCAATTGTTAGACCAGCAAGGCCTTTTCCTGATATACGCAAGAATTCTAATCGCGTTAAGCCAATATCTAATAGTGGACGATCAACCGGGTTCATTTATTTCGCATCCTCTTCGCAAACACAGTGCTGACAATTCAGCAGCCTGATATTAAGCATTCAACTAATACGCTGCTGACTCTGTCCCCAACACCAGATATTTTCCCTAACCCGATAGTGTATGAGAAAAGATTTAACGCCGATAAACTAATCCTTTATGGTTAGGAGAAAAAATAATGTGATTATTCTGAGCCCTTAACATTGATCGTTATCAATTAAAATTACAAAGCAAGAAATTATAAGTGAACTGATATTTATTATCATTTGAAATAAATTTAACTTAAGCGACAATTATTTGTGACGTTCATTGCAGAAAATAAAAATAACATTATCGCTATAAATTAAAATACATACCGAAATTCGTATAATTTCAGCAGTTGTTATTTAGAATGATTAACTGGACCGCAACTGAAGCAAGAATATCAGGATGAAGCTTATCGCCTCATCCTGAATGGTCATTTTACCAGTGCGTTAATGACGGTTTCCATCGCCTGCTTTTCCAGCTCACTGCGCTGAATGCGTTTATTGGCTAATGCTGTACGTAATACGCCTGCGATAACAATATGCTTTGGTTCCTGCCCCAGATCGCGCATTTCCAGCACAACTTTACCGACAACTCTGCACATTTCTCGGTACAGTTCATCCTCTTTTGTCCGATTTCCCATTCTTTATACCTATTTATCATGCCAACTATCAGCATATATCAATCTAACCAATTAGACAAAAATCAAACAAAATCAGACAAATAACGCGATAAATTATTTTAACTGTAGCAATTGAGCGATGATGTATTTATACACCGGATGAACTTTCACTTATCTTCACAGTGACAACCCCGGCACCAGACGTTGCGCAAACAGCGAAGTTTTTGCGTAACCTTTTCCCTGGAACGTTAAATCTTTGATAACAATTTATTGTCTTACAAGTTGTATATTTTTTGAAACGCTGTTTTTGTTTTCCTTTTGGATTAATTTCAGCGTATAATGCGCGCCAATTGACTCTTGAATGGTTTCAGCACTTTGGACTGTAGAACTCAACGACTCAAAAACAGGCACTCACGTTGGGCTGAGACACAAGCACACATTCCTCTGCACGCTTTTTCGATGTCACCTATCCTTAGAGCGAGGCACCACCACTTTCGTAATACCGGATTCGCTTTCCGGCAGTGCGCCCAGAAAGCAAGTTTCTCCCATCCTTCTCAACTTAAAGACTAAGACTGTCATGAAAAAGACCAAAATTGTTTGCACCATCGGACCGAAAACCGAATCTGAAGAGATGTTAGCTAAAATGCTGGACGCTGGCATGAACGTTATGCGTCTGAACTTCTCTCATGGTGACTATGCAGAACACGGTCAGCGCATTCAGAATCTGCGCAACGTGATGAGCAAAACTGGTAAAACCGCCGCTATCCTGCTTGATACCAAAGGTCCGGAAATCCGCACCATGAAACTGGAAGGCGGTAACGACGTTTCTCTGAAAGCGGGTCAGACCTTTACTTTCACCACTGATAAATCTGTTATCGGCAACAGCGAAATGGTTGCGGTAACGTATGAAGGTTTCACTACTGACCTGTCTGTTGGCAACACCGTACTGGTTGACGATGGTCTGATCGGTATGGAAGTTACTGCCATTGAAGGTAACAAAGTTATCTGTAAAGTGCTGAACAACGGCGACCTGGGTGAAAACAAAGGTGTGAACCTGCCTGGCGTTTCCATTGCCCTGCCAGCACTGGCTGAAAAAGACAAACAGGACCTGATCTTTGGTTGCGAACAAGGCGTAGACTTTGTCGCTGCTTCCTTTATTCGTAAGCGTTCTGACGTTATCGAAATCCGTGAGCACCTGAAAGCGCACGGCGGCGAAAACATCCACATCATCTCCAAAATCGAAAACCAGGAAGGCCTCAACAACTTCGACGAAATCCTCGAAGCCTCTGACGGCATCATGGTTGCGCGTGGCGACCTGGGTGTAGAAATCCCGGTAGAAGAAGTTATCTTCGCCCAGAAGATGATGATCGAAAAATGTATCCGTGCACGTAAAGTCGTTATCACTGCGACCCAGATGCTGGATTCCATGATCAAAAACCCACGCCCGACTCGCGCAGAAGCCGGTGACGTTGCAAACGCCATCCTCGACGGTACTGACGCAGTGATGCTGTCTGGTGAATCCGCAAAAGGTAAATACCCGCTGGAAGCGGTTTCTATCATGGCGACCATCTGCGAACGTACCGACCGCGTGATGAACAGCCGTCTCGAGTTCAACAATGACAACCGTAAACTGCGCATTACCGAAGCGGTATGCCGTGGTGCCGTTGAAACTGCTGAAAAACTGGATGCCCCGCTGATCGTGGTTGCTACCCAGGGCGGTAAATCTGCTCGCGCAGTACGTAAATACTTCCCGGATGCCACCATCCTGGCACTGACCACCAACGAAAAAACGGCTCATCAGTTGGTACTGAGCAAAGGCGTTGTGCCGCAGCTGGTTAAAGAGATCACTTCTACTGATGATTTCTACCGTCTGGGTAAAGAACTGGCTCTGCAGAGCGGTCTGGCACACAAAGGTGACGTCGTAGTTATGGTTTCTGGTGCACTGGTACCGAGCGGCACTACTAACACCGCATCTGTTCACGTCCTGTAATATTGCTTTTGTGAATTAATTTGTATATCGAAGCGCCCTGATGGGCGCTTTTTTTATTTAATCGATAACCAGAAGCAATAAAAAATCAAATCGGATTTCACTATATAATCTCACTTTATCTAAGATGAATCCGATGGAAGCATCCTGTTTTCTCTCAATTTTTTTATCTAAAACCCAGCGTTCGATGCTTCTTTGAGCGAACGATCAAAAATAAGTGCCTTCCCATCAAAAAAATATTCTCAACATAAAAAAGTTTGTGTAATACTTGTAACGCTACATGGAGATTAACTCAATCTAGAGGGTATTAATAATGAAAGCTACTAAACTGGTACTGGGCGCGGTAATCCTGGGTTCTACTCTGCTGGCAGGTTGCTCCAGCAACGCTAAAATCGATCAGCTGTCTTCTGACGTTCAGACTCTGAACGCTAAAGTTGACCAGCTGAGCAACGACGTGAACGCAATGCGTTCCGACGTTCAGGCTGCTAAAGATGACGCAGCTCGTGCTAACCAGCGTCTGGACAACATGGCTACTAAATACCGCAAGTAATAGTACCTGTGAAGTGAAAAATGGCGCACATTGTGCGCCATTTTTTTTGCCTGCCATTTACCGCTACTGCGTCGCGCGTAACATATTCCCTTGCTCTGGTTCACCATTCTGCGCTGACTCTACTGAAGGCGCATTGCTGGCTGCGGGAGTTGCTCCACTGCTCACCGCAACCGGATACCCTGCCCGACGATACAACGCTTTATCGACTAATTTCTGATCTACACCCTTATTGTCTTTAAATTGCGTAAAGCCTGCTGGCAGTGTGTATGGCATTGTCTGAACGTTCTGCTGTTCTTCTGCTGATAGTGGTCGATGTACTTCAACATAACGCATCCCGTTCGGTTCCACGGAATATTTCACCGGTTCGTTGATCACTTTCACCGGCGTTCCCGTCCGCACGCTGGAGAATAAGGCTTTAATATCCGGCGCATTCATGCGAATACAGCCCGAACTGACGCGCAAACCGACGCTGTCCGGCGCACTGGTGCCATGAATGAGGTATTCGCCATTACCATGCGCGAGGCGCAGTGCGTAACGTCCTAGCGGGTTATTTGGCCCGGCAGGAACGACTGGCGGTAATTTAATGCCACGCTCCAGCGAACGCTGACGAATGCCCGCCGTAGGCGTCCAAGTTGGGTTAGGGATTTTCTGCCCCACACGCGTTTCCATCACTGGCGTTTCCAGCCCCTGCAAACCAATACCTATCGGATAGACCTGCACGATATTTTCTCCCGGCGGATAATAATAAAGGCGCAGCTCTGCCAGGTTAACGATAATCCCCTGACGCGGCGCATCAGGTAATAACAGTTGCGAAGGAATAGTTATCGTCGTACCAGGTTTTGGCACCGGGGCGATAGTGTTATTGGCTTCAAGGATCAACATTGCCGCAGTATCAAAACGTCGGGCGATGGCCTGAAGGTTTTTATCCCCTTCTTGCACCGTATACGTTTGATTTTGCCCAACCAGTCGGCTTCCGGTTGGAGGTAGCGGATAATCAACCGCCCAGGCAGCCTGGATGGCGCTAAAAGCGCCGATAAGCGTGAGTGTAAGCAAAGACGCGCGTTTCATTGTAAACCTCCTGTATTTGCCGGAGACTCACGCTGAAACGTCGGATGGCGCTTATGTTCACCTGAAACCAAAACACTCCTGTGCAGGTCAGTGTAAACATTGACCATCCGGCAATGTGAGCCAACCGGATGAAAGCTGTTCCTTTAGTTTAGCTAAGTGCAGCGGCTTTGGCGCGAATTGCGCGAATCATCGCTTCCAGACCTTGTGAACGAGATGGGGTGAGATGTTGAGTGAGCGCCATTTTTTCAAACCACGGACGCACATCGAAATTGACAATATCCTGCGGCGTCATCTGATCGTAGAGAATAAAGACGACCGCAATAAGCCCTTTCACAATCGCCGCATCGCTGTCGCCCTGCAATTCAATAATTCCCTGCGCATTCTGGCGCATGACAATCCACACCTGACTCTGGCAGCCCTGAATGCTATTTTGTGAGCTTCTGTCTTCGTCGCGTAATTCTGGCAGACGCTGGCCCAGCTCAATAATGTAGAGATATTTCTCTTCCCAGTTGGCGCAGCGTAAAAAATTACGCAGCAATTTTTCTTTATCCGGCAATAAAGCCATAGTGCCTCCCTGTTATCCCAGCAGACGGTGAATACGTTGCAGGCCGGTCACCAGACGATCCACTTCTTCATGGGTGTTATACATAGCCAGCGACGCCCGACACATGGCAGGAACGTTGTAATAGGCCATTAATGGCATAGCGCAGTGATGTCCGGTACGCACAGCAATGCCGTAATTATCGAGAAAACTGCCAACATCATAGGCGTGGTGTTTACCAAGATTAAAAGCAATAACGCCAAGTCTGTTCTGGGGACCATAGAGAGTGAGATCCGGTACAGATTCCAGCTGTGATAGCGCGTAGTGCATCAGATTCTGTTCATACTCGGCTATATTATTAAGCCCCAGCGCCGACACATACTCCAGCGCCGCGCCAAGACCAATGATGCCCCCGGTATTGGGTGTACCGGCTTCAAACCGCCAAGGTGCTTTGGTCCAGGTAGTGCCTTCACTCAGGCTGACGGTGGCGATCATAGAACCGCCCCCTTCCCACGGCGGCATCTCCTGCAACAAGGCTTCTTTGACATAAAGAATGCCAATCCCAGTGGGGCCATACAGTTTATGCCCGGAGAACACGTAAAAATCGCAATCCAGCGCCTGAACGTCCACCGGATGATGCATCACCGCCTGAGCGCCATCCACCAGTACTTTTGTGCCATGCTGATGCGCAAGCGTGATCATTTCCGCCAGCGGATTTTCCGTTCCCAGCACGTTGGAGACATGAGTAATTGCCAGCAGGCGAGTTTTCTCATCAAACAGCGTAGGTAGCGTCTCCAGTTGCAACGTACCGTCGGGATTGAGCGGGATCACACGCAGCTCTGCGCCAACGCGTGCGCAAAGCATCTGCCAGGGAACAATGTTAGCGTGGTGCTCCATCTGACTGATGATGATGTTATCGCCCGCCCGCACATTGCTGTTACCCCAGCTATTGGCGACCAGATTGATCCCTTCCGTCGTGCCGCGGACGAACACCAGCTCTTCCGCCGAACGGGCATTAATAAACAGCGATGCCCGCTTGCGCACGTTCTCCATTTTCTCGGTCGCCTGGGCGCTTAAGGTATGAATACCGCGATGCACCGCCGCGTAGCCATGACGATAAAACTCAGCCTCGGCATCAATCACCTGGCTCGGTTTCTGCGCACTGGCGGCGCTGTCGAGATAAGCCAGCGGCAAACCGTTTACCTCACGCGAAAGCACCGGAAAGTCGGCCCGCACTTTGTCGACGGAAAAAGTCATCTTGCACCTCCTGGCAGCCGTTGACCGATTCGGGCCAGCACCTGCTGTTTAAGCCCCTCATCACGCAGTGCTTCCGTCAGTTCAGCAGCAAAGGCGTAGATGATCATCTGCTGGGCATCTTGCTGATTGATCCCGCGCGAGCGCAGATAAAACATCTGTTCGTCATCAATGCGCCCCACCGTCGCGCCGTGGCTGCATTTCACATCATCTGCATAGATTTCCAGCTGCGGTTTCGTATCCACTTCCGCCAGTTTGCCCATCAGCAGATTATTGTTGGTCATCTGACCATCCGTTTTGATGGCGTGCTGCGCGACGTTGATCAAACCGTTAAATACCGCGCGGCCTTTGTCGCTGACGATAGTTTTGTGCAACTGTCGGCTGTTACAAAAACCTTTATTGTGTTCCAGCCAGGTACGAGTATCACACACCTCGTTTTTCACCGGCATCGCCAGGCTATTGATCCGCAGCGTGCTGTTTTCGCCATTGAGTTGCGTACTGGTGTTGTGTCGTAACACTGCGCCACCCAGCAGGAAACTGTGGCTAAATGCGGTGGCATCGTCAGCCAGCAACAAATCGTTATGGGCAAAGTGGTGACTGAGCGGGTTTTCAAACGCCAGCTTGATATGCTGCAAGTGGGCGTTCGCTGCGACATTGATAGTGAACCGTGCCCCGGTAAAATGACGAGCATCATTAAGGCTGACAAAATGTTCGATCACCGTTGCTTCGGCACCTTCCGCCAGATCCAGATGATGTCGGTAATGGGCAGTGTTCACCTCTTCACCTGCCACGCCCTGGGTGATATGCATTAACAGCAATGGCTTTACCGGCCGTTGACCGCGCTTCACGGCGATATGCGTCACGCTATGCGCAAGGCTTTCCGTCAAATGCAGAAACACTTCCGCCTGAATAGCGTCGGGTAACCCCTGACGGTCGTCGTTAATGCTCACTTCATATCCGCTGCCTTCAGTTGCATCGCTCAGCGCGGGCACGTAACGTCCATCAACAAACACCAGCCGCACGGCGTCTGACGTTAACGCTAAGGCATCACGCTGCTGTGGGGATATCTCTCCCGCAATGCTGACAAACTGGCTATTGGTCAGCCCTTCCAGCGGCGTATATTTCCAGTTTTCATGTTTACGTGTCGGCAGTCCGGTACGCAGCAATTGTTGTAAATGCTGCTGTGCTTGCGGTGAGCGTTTTGTCCCTTCAGCTTCAAACAAGTGATGCCACTGTTGCAGCGCGTTACTGCTGTTCGGTAAGCCAGCCATAACCCTGCTCCTCCAGTTGTTTGACCAACGTGAAATCGCCGGATTTCACAATTCGTCCCTGATATAGTACATGGACGTAATCAGGCTTGATGTAGTCGAGAATGCGTTGGTAGTGCGTAACAATGATGAATGAGCGCTTGCCGTCACGCAGCGAGTTCACGCCATCGGCAACCACTTTTAATGCGTCAATATCCAGCCCGGAGTCCGACTCATCAAGAATGCATAACTCCGGTTCCAGCACCGCCATTTGCAAAATATCGTTGCGCTTTTTCTCGCCGCCGGAAAAACCAACGTTTACCGAACGGGTTAATAAATCCTCCGGCATCTTCAGGAGAGCGATTTTCTCTTCCATCAAATCCTGAAAATCAAAGCGGTCGAGCGTTTCCTGGCCGCGATAGCTGCGCACCGCATTAAGTGCCGTTTGCAGGAAAAACTGGTTACTGACGCCGGGAATTTCCACCGGATACTGGAAGGCCATAAAGATGCCTTCACCTGCACGATCTTCCGGCGACAGCGCAAGCAAATCTTTGCCTTTGAACTCAACCGTGCCGCCCGTCACCTCATAATCTTCTCGCCCGGCAAGCGTTGCCGATAAGGTACTTTTGCCAGAACCGTTTGGCCCCATAATGGCGTGAACTTCGCCGGGACGAACGTCGAGGCTTAATCCACGCAGGATAGCTTTATCTTCCACGCTGACGTGTAAATCTTTAATACTTAACATGTTTATTCCTTATCCGACGCTGTGTTCAAGACTGATGGCGAGGAGTTTTTGTGCTTCAACGGCAAATTCCAGCGGCAGTTCTGAGAACACGTCTTTGCAGAAACCGTTAACAATCATCGAGATGGCGTCTTCTTCGCTGATCCCGCGTTGCAGGCAGTAAAACAGTTGATCTTCACCAATACGTGATGTTGTTGCCTCGTGCTCCAGTTGTGCGCTGTTATTGCGACATTCGACATACGGGAAGGTATGCGCCCCACAATTAGCGCCAATCAGCATTGAGTCGCACTGAGTGAAATTGCGCGCATTGGTTGCCGTCGGCATGATTTTCACTAAGCCGCGATAACTGTTCTGACTATGTCCGGCAGAGATCCCTTTCGAGATAATGGTCGATTTAGTGTTTTTACCGATGTGGATCATCTTGGTGCCGGTATCCGCTTGCTGATGACCGCTGGTCAGCGCCACTGAGTAAAACTCACCAATGGAGTTATCGCCGCGCAAAATACAGCTGGGATATTTCCACGTAATCGCTGACCCGGTTTCTGATTGCGTCCATGACATTTTGCTGTTTTCGCCTTCGCACAAAGCACGCTTGGTGACGAAGTTGAGAATACCGCCGGTGTTGTTATCGCCAGGGAACCAGTTTTGTACCGTGGAATATTTCACCTCGGCGTTTTTATGGATGATGACTTCCACCACCGCCGCGTGTAACTGATAGCTGTCACGCACCGGAGCGGAACAGCCTTCAATGTAGCTAACGTAGCTGTCTTCGTCGGCCACCAGAATGGTGCGCTCAAACTGCCCGGTTTTTTCCGCGTTAATACGAAAATAGGTGGAAAGTTCCATCGGGCAGCGCACGCCTTTAGGCACATAAATAAACGTACCGTCAGAGGCTACCGCCGCATTAAGTGCGGCAAAGAAGTTGTCATTCCCCGGCACCACGGTGCCGAGATATTTACGCACCAGTTCCGGGTGATCGTGGATCGCCTCGCCAAAGGAACAGAAAATAATTCCCTGCTCCGCCAGTTTTTCGCGATAAGTGGTGGCAACCGAAACAGAGTCGAAAATGGCGTCCACCGCCACCTCTTTGCCTTCCCGCACGGGAACGCCCAACTGCTCAAACGCCGCCTCCACCTCTTTACTTAAAAAGGCGTTCGCGCCAGTTTGCTGCACCACGCCGGGTTCAGACGCACAAGTGTCGTCACAATTACCGCACGATGGTGCTGAGTAGTAGCTGTAATCCTGATAATTCAGCTTGTCGTAGTGCGCTTTCAACCAGTGCGGTTCTTCCATCTCCAGCCATGCGCGATAGGCGTTGAGACGAAACTCCAGCATCCACTCCGGCTCATTACGCTTCGCCGAAATTGCGCGCACCACCTCTTCGTTTATCCCCTTTGCCAGCTCATCGGTGGCTAACTGGGTGAAGAATCCTTCTTTATAATTCAGCGGGCCGCCGGTCCAGGTTTTGACATCGTCAGTTGCTTCAGTATTACGAGACATAGTACCGCCTATACCCCAAAGCTTTCGCCACAGCCACATTCATTCTGGGCTTTAGGGTTGTGAAATTTGAATATCTGATTAAGTCCTTCACGAACAAAATCGACTTCCGTGCCATCAATAAACGGCATCGCTTGCAGCGGGACAAACAGCTTCGCGCCGTCGTGTTCAAACAGCAGATCGTCTTTGTCCGGCTCGCTAACACTGTCGAGCACATAGCCAAAGCCCGCGCAGCCCGTTTGCTTCACGCCTAAGCGCACGCCGACCATACCCGGCTGCTTTGCCACCAGCTCGCGGATGTGGACAGCGGCTGCGGGTGTCAGCGTTAAGCCCTGCCAGGCGAAATCCTGTGGATTAAAGGTTCCTGAATGCATGTCCATCGATTTACCTCACTTCATCGCTTTCAGCGTATAACAGCATGTTAGTGATAATGATTATCAGTTCAACCCAGCAAACGCAGGGGCTTTACCGTAAAACATGCTTTTTTCCTGCTTTTAATAAGCATAGACCCTGATGTGTGGGTTAACAGGCACGCTAAGAATTAGGTATCTCATTGTTAGATAATGATTATTATCTAAGGAGCATTAAGGCTGTGATGAAAAAGAAAAAGTTGTATTGAAAATGACTATTTAAGAGATAGGTAAAAAAGTGCAGCGTTCAGAAATAAGAAAACCCTTAAGTCTGTGCGACACAGGCTTAAGGGTTTCTACCCCATCCGGCGCTTATCTCCGGCACTCTCAGTGGCTTAGCTCTTGAAGGGGCGATAAGAATAATCTCATAAAGCTAACCCGCCGTTTTAACACAAACTGCGATTAGTATTATTTTTGAACAATATCAGGCGGGTAGATAAGCAGTATTAAGAAGGCCATCGAACCTGGACGGAGGTTAATCCAGGTCGATTTGGCGAAATTGCGGCATCAAGTCAGGATCAATGCACGCCCAGACGCCAGGCAAAGTAGATTTCTTCTTTTAATTCAGCAGAAGAGAGAGTAAGCAGGTCAGCAAATTCAAGTTCTAGTTGTTTCAGACGTTTGAGATATTGGGCAGGTGAAAGATTGCTTTGGTCACGGCGTAAAAATTCAATGGCCAGCTGGGTGGGATCAAGTTGAGTAGACATAGCATCCTCGCTTTTAGACAAGACCTGCACAGTATACCACCGTTTACTGTGCAGATAATGACCAAAAGCAATATGCGTCACACTTTTCTGGTGACAACGTCACAAAATGGCGGTCGTCAATCGTGACGAACAGCACAAACGCCCTTTCTCATCGAAGATTTCAATCTGCCAGACCTGGTGACGCGAACCGAGATGCAACGGTTTGCATACGCCGCGCACCCGCCCTTCTCGTGCCGAGCGGACGTGGTTAGCATTGATTTCCAGACCAACCACCTTTTGCTCACCTTCGGTACATAAATAACCGGCAACGGAACCGATACTTTCGGCCAGTACCACGGATGCCCCTCCATGCAGCAACCCGAAAGGCTGCTTTGTCCGCGAGTCTACTGGCATTGTCGCTTCAAGGGTGTCATCACCAATATGTTCAAAGCGAATATCCAGCAACCCCACCATGTTTCCTTCACCCATGGCATTCAGTGCTTCCAGGGTGATTTTTCGTTTCCATATCATTTAATAATCTCCAGTAAAGCCTGCACAGGATGGCGTACCCCCGTGCCTTCGACCCGTTTTACCTGGCTACGGCAGGAATATCCGGTCGCCAGACAGCGATTACGCGGCAGTCGCTGCATCGCCTGATGCCAGGATAACTCATAGATCCCGAGCGAATTTTTATGGTTTTTCGCTTCATGTCCGTAAGTCCCTGCCATGCCGCAGCAACCCACGCTGACATTTTCCAGTTTCGCGCCAAAACGGGCAAATATCGCGGCCCATTGTGCTGGCGCGCCCGGCAAAGCGGTAACTTCGGTACAGTGACCAAAGAAATACCATGATTCACCGCTGACTGTAGCCACTGGCTGTGAGTCAAGTGCGCTTGCCAGCCATTCATTCGCCAGTAAGACGTTAAACTCGCCACGTTCCTCGCCCAGCGCCAGTTTATATTCATCGCGATAACAAAGTACCAGCGCCGGATCGACTCCCACCATTGGCATCCCCAGCTTCGCCACACGGTTGAGGAAATCCGCCGTCTTTTTCGCCGTCTTCGCAAAACGATTAAGAAAGCCTTTGATATGCTGGGCTTTGCCATTTGGCGAAAATGGCAGTAACACCGGCTGGAAACCTAATTTTTCGACCAGACGGACAAAATCCGCCACCACTTGCGCATCGTAATAGCTGGTAAAGGGGTCCTGCACCACCAGCACCGTGCGCGCTTTCTGCTCTGCACTGAGAGCTTCAAGCTGTTCCAGCGTCATGTTTGCCGAGCGATGCCCCACCATTTGTTGTTGTAGCGAGGGGACCGACAGCAGCGGCAAATCAACCATGCCGATATGTTTTTCCGAGAGTTTGCGCACCAGCGGCTGGTTAATGAAGAAGTTAAAGGTTTTCGGCGCGCGTGCCATCAGCGGTGCGTAGCTCTCGACCGTGGCGACGAGGTGGTCGCGCAGCGGGCGCAAATAACGGGTGTGATAGAGTTGCAGAAAGCGAGAACGAAACTCAGGCACGTCAATTTTGATTGGGCACTGGGTCGAACAAGCTTTACAGGCCAGACAGCCCGACATCGCCTCTTTGACTTCGTGGGAGAAGTCATATTCGCCTTTATTCGCATGCCAGCTATTGCGCGTGCGGGCAATTAACGTCCGCAAACTGACGCCTGATTCAGGCAGCTCTTGTTCCAGTTTGACTGGGTCAACACCGCGATCTGCCAACAAACGCAGCCATTCACGCACCAGCGTTGCGCGCCCTTTCGGTGAATGAATCCGGTTCTGGGTAATCTTCATCGACGGGCACATCGGACTGCGGGCATCAAAGTTGAAGCATAAACCGTTGCCGTTACACTCCATCGCACCACGCCACTGCTGGCGTACCGCAATGGGGATCTGTCGATCATATGTGCCACGCTTCACCGCGTCCACTTTCATCATCGGTGCATCGAGACCTTCTGGCGGGCAAATCTTCCCTGGGTTGAGTCGGTTATGCGGGTCAAATGCCGCTTTCACTTTACGCAGTTCTGCAAAAAGTTCCTCACCGAAAAACGCCGGGCTGTATTCGGCGCGAAAACCTTTGCCGTGCTCGCCCCACAACAAACCACCGTATTTCGCGGTAAGCGCCACTACATCATCAGAGATTTGCTTCATCAAAATCTCTTGTTGCGGATCGCACATATCCAGTGCCGGACGGACGTGCAGGACACCTGCATCGACGTGACCAAACATACCGTAGCTTAAGCCGTGGCTGTCGAGCAGCGCGCGAAATTCAGCAATATAATCTGCCAGATGTTCCGGCGGTACGCAGGTATCCTCAGCAAACGGAATTGGCTTGGCTGCTCCTTTGGCATTACCGAGCAGGCCGACAGCTTTTTTGCGCATCGCATAAATACGCTCAACACCTGCCAGCTCACTGCATACCTGCCAGCCGATCACACCTGCTTGCTGACTGGCGATAAGTTCATCCAGCCGCGCACAGAGTGCATTTACTCGCTCATCAATCAGCGTCTCATCATCACCAGCAAATTCCACAATGTTCAGCCCGAGCATTTCTTTGTCAGGCACATCGGTAATCAACTCGCTGACGGAATGCCAGACAATATCTTCCCGCGCCAGATTCAGCACTTTTGAGTCCACCGTCTCTACCGAAAGCGCCCGCGCCTCAACCATAAACGGCGCGTTACGCAGCGCGGAGTCAAAAGAGTCATATTTGACGTTCACCAGACGGCGCACTTTAGGCAAGGGCGTAATATCCAGCCGCGCTTCGGTAATAAAGGCCAGCGTCCCTTCTGAACCCGTCAGAATGCGCGTCAGGTCAAACTCGGTCATCTCGTCGTTAAAGACATGACGCAGATCGTAACCGGTAAGAAAGCGGTTAAGTTTGGGGAAGTTGTCGATGATTAACTGGCGTTGCTGACGGCAACGTTGATAAACCGTGTTATAAATTCGCCCGATTGTGGTATTGGATTTACCCAGCGTTTCCGCCAGCTCGACGGGTAAAGGTTGCGTATCGAGAATATCGCCCCCCAACAACACCGCGCGTACGCCAAGTACGTGATCTGACGTTTTGCCATAGACCAGCGATCCCTGACCGGATGCATCGGTATTGATCATCCCACCGAGCGTTGCCCGGTTGCTGGTCGAAAGTTCCGGCGCAAAAAAGTAGCCGAACGGTTTCAGGTACTGATTGAGTTGATCTTTTATCACCCCGGCCTCAACGCGCACCCAGCCCTCTTCAGGGTTAATTTCGATGATGCGGTTCATATGGCGGGACATATCAACAATAATCCCCTGGTTGAGCGCCTGACCGTTAGTGCCGGTGCCGCCGCCGCGGGGGGTAAAGATCAGCGATGAATAGCGTTCCTGCGCGGCAAGACGGGCGATCAGCGCCACATCTGCGGTTGAACGCGGAAATACCACCGCATCGGGGAGAAGTTGGTAAATACTGTTGTCGGTCGACATTGTCAGACGATCGGCATAACTTGTCGCCGTATCGCCGGTAAACCCCTGTTGCTCCAGCTCTTGCAAAAAATTAAGCACCAGTTGAACGACGCCGGGTGCCTGGGAAATCTGTGGAATCATTATATTGACCCTTTCCTGCGGTCTGTGATGTAGGTCGATACACTATTCTTTCAGGCTGCTGCAATAGCGCACTGAAAGGTGATGTTTGTTTACTCTATGGATTTCGTGTTGCAGAAAGGCGGCAAGCGAGTGAACTCCAGGAGCTTACAATAGTAAGTGACTGGGGTGAACGAACGTAGCCGCAGCACATGCAACTTGAAATACGACGAGTAAATCGTTTGCGTGTTGCCTGAGTTGTTGTACCACATTTTTTTCTAACACGCCCATCAGAATTAAGGGCAGAATCGGCCTGTTAAAAACCGCTGAAATTGCTCATCATTATGCAGGTGAGTTTCGCGTGTTCACGTCGCGTCGACGATTTGACGCACAAAAAAGGTGAAAAGTTGTTATGGTAAATGTTCGTCAGCCCAGGGATGTCGCACAAATTCTGCTTTCGGTGCTGTTTTTAGCCATCATGATTGTGGCATGTCTGTGGATTGTTCAACCCTTTATTCTCGGCTTTGCATGGGCCGGTACGGTGGTTATCGCCACCTGGCCGGTATTGTTACGTTTGCAAAAGATCATGTTTGGCCGCCGCTCTCTCGCCGTTCTGGTGATGACGCTGTTATTAGTGATGGTGTTTATCATCCCTATTGCTTTGCTGGTTAACAGTATCGTCGACGGCAGCGGCCCGCTAATTAAAGCCATTTCCAGCGGTGACATGACGTTACCCGATCTGGCGTGGCTTAATACCATTCCGGTGATTGGCGCGAAGCTGTATGCAGGCTGGCACAACTTGCTGGATATGGGGGGGACGGCGATCATGGCAAAAGTCCGTCCTTATATTGGCACCACCACCACCTGGTTCGTTGGGCAGGCGGCGCATATCGGGCGCTTTATGGTGCATTGTGCGCTGATGCTTCTCTTCAGCGCCCTGCTGTACTGGCGCGGTGAACAAGTGGGGCAAGGCATTCGCCATTTTGCAACCCGTCTGGCAGGCGTTCGTGGAGATGCCGCCGTGCTGCTAGCGGCACAAGCTATCCGCGCGGTGGCGCTGGGTGTTGTGGTGACAGCGTTAGTACAGGCAGTGCTTGGCGGTATCGGCCTCGCCGTATCCGGCGTACCTTATGCAACGTTGCTCACGGTGTTAATGATCCTCTCCTGCCTTGTCCAGCTTGGACCGTTGCCGGTACTGATTCCGGCGATTATCTGGCTCTACTGGACCGGTGATACCACCTGGGGAACGGTATTGTTAGTGTGGAGCGGTGTGGTTGGCACGCTGGATAACGTCATCCGCCCAATGTTAATTCGCATGGGTGCCGATTTACCGCTGATCCTGATCCTCTCTGGTGTTATTGGTGGTTTGATTGCTTTCGGGATGATCGGTCTATTTATTGGTCCGGTTCTTTTAGCCGTTTCCTGGCGTCTGTTTGCCGCGTGGGTGGAAGAGGTCCCACCGCCGACGGACCAACCGGAAGAAATTCTCGAAGAACTTGGCGAAACCGAGAAACCGAATAAGTAATTTCTCATCAGGCGGCTCTGCCGCCTGATTGTTAACCACCGCTAATTGATATTTGCTTGCTCTTCCCCATATTTTCCTGCTTACCGCCATTCAGCTGGTAGTACCTGTCGCAAATTCTTTACAGTTTTTAAACTAATGAGACGAATCTGATCGACGCAAAAAGTCCGTATGCCTACTATTAGCTCACGGTTATAAATCAACATATTGATTTATAAGCATGGAAATCCCCTGAGTGAAACAACGAATTGCTGTGTGTAGTCTTTGCCCATCTCCCACGATGGGCTTTTTTTTAACATTTTTCCGCTTCGCTACCTCGCCCCTCACGCTTTCCAATAATGTTGCACAAGATACTGTGACTCTCTTCAAGCCGTCAGCAGGCTGATAATGTTATTTATATTTTATTGTTTATTTCATGCAGCCATTACACGATGAACGCTTATGAACTCCAGGCACTCCGCCATATTTTTGCCATGACTATTGATGAATGCGCGACCTGGATTGCCCAGACCGGTGACAGTGAAAGCTGGCGTCAATGGGAAAATGGCAAATACGCCATTCCTGATCGTGTAGTCGAGCAACTGTTGGCTATGCGTCAGCAAAGAAAAAAACATCTTCATGCCATCATAGAGAAAATAAATAACCGCATCGGCAACAACACCATGCGTTTTTTCCCCGACTTAACCGCGTTTCAACAAGTCTACCCTGATGGCAATTTTATTGACTGGAAGATCTATCAATCGGTAGCCGCTGAATTATATGCACACGATCTGGAGCGCCTTTGTTAATTTTCCAAAGAAAGGAATTGTCGTTGTTACAACAATAATGAACGGATGCTGACACAACATCGCTTCACTTTTTAAAGCACCTTTGCTAAGTAGAACCTATGAAAAATCCCTATTACCCTACCGCACTGGGGTTGTATTTTAATTACCTGGTGCATGGTATGGGCGTCATTTTGATGAGCCTGAATATGGCCTCGCTGGAGACGCTTTGGCAGACTAATGCCGCAGGCGTCTCAATAGTTATCTCATCGCTGGGTATTGGTCGATTAAGTGTCTTGCTTTTTGCAGGATTATTATCCGATCGCTTTGGTCGCCGCCCTTTTATCATGCTCGGGATGTGTTGCTATATGGCCTTCTTTTTTGGCATCCTGCACACCAATAACATCATTATCGCTTATGTTTTTGGCTTTCTGGCGGGAATGGCAAACAGTTTTCTCGATGCAGGCACCTATCCCAGTTTGATGGAAGCTTTTCCACGCTCACCGGGTACAGCCAATATTTTAATTAAAGCATTTGTTTCCAGCGGGCAATTTTTATTACCGCTAATCATTAGCCTGTTAGTGTGGGCTGAACTGTGGTTCGGTTGGTCCTTTATGATTGCCGCAGGCATTATGTTTATTAACGCTCTGTTTTTATACCGTTGTACGTTCCCACCCCATCCGGGTCGTCGCTTACCTGTCATAAAGAAAACCACCAGCTCTACGGAACATCGCTGCTCAATAATCGATTTAGCCAGTTATACCTTATATGGCTATATCTCAATGGCAACGTTTTATCTGGTTAGCCAGTGGCTGGCACAGTACGGACAATTTGTTGCAGGCATGTCATACACTATGTCGATCAAACTACTCAGTATCTACACCGTGGGTTCGCTGCTTTGTGTATTTATTACCGCTCCACTCATTCGTAATACCGTTCGAGCAACAACATTACTCATGCTGTACACCTTTATCTCATTTACTGCTCTGTTTACCGTCTGCCTGCATCCCACATTTTATGTGGTGATAATATTTGCTTTTGTCATTGGTTTTACCTCTGCTGGAGGTGTTGTGCAAATTGGCCTGACATTAATGGCTGAACGTTTCCCCTACGCTAAAGGTAAAGCTACAGGGATCTATTACAGTGCGGGCAGTATTGCGACCTTTACTATTCCGTTGATTACGGCTCATCTGTCCCAAAGAAGTATTGCCGATATTATGTGGTTCGATACCGCCATCGCTGCCATCGGCTTTTTACTGGCACTGTTTATCGGCTTACGCAGCCGCAAAGAAACGCGGCATCACTCGCTAAAGGAAAATGTCGCTCCGGGTGGGTAATGCAATATTCTTTTCAGGTCATGCAAGATCTTACGGATAAATAACTCTTTCTGCGCCAACTAACGAAAATCGCGATAAAAAACAAACTATGACATGCAATATTCCTGGAAACATAAACTTTATGCCATGTACCCAGGGAAAATCATCTTCAGTATAGTAATTATGTGAACCGTCGGAGAACAATACGTACGGTAACGAAATTATCTTTCAGCAAGGAGCTGTGAAAATGTCTCAAAATAAGGCTTTCAGCACGCCATTTATCCTGGCTGTTCTTTGTATTTACTTCAGCTATTTCCTGCACGGCATTAGTGTTATTACGCTTGCCCAAAATATGTCATCTCTGGCAGAAAAGTTTTCCACTGACAACGCGGGCATTGCCTATTTAATTTCCGGTATCGGTTTGGGGCGATTGATCAGTATTTTATTCTTCGGTGTGATCTCCGATAAGTTTGGTCGTCGGGCGGTGATATTAATGGCAGTAATAATGTATCTGCTATTCTTCTTTGGTATTCCCGCTTGCCCGAATTTAACTCTCGCCTACTGTCTGGCAGTGTGCGTAGGTATCGCTAACTCAGCGCTGGATACGGGTGGCTACCCCGCGCTCATGGAATGCTTTCCGAAAGCCTCTGGTTCGGCGGTCATACTGGTTAAAGCGATGGTGTCATTCGGGCAAATGTTCTACCCAATGCTGGTGAGCTATATGTTGCTCAATAACATCTGGTACGGCTATGGGCTGATTATTCCGGGTATTCTGTTTGTACTGATCACACTGATGCTGTTGAAAAGCAAATTCCCCAGCCAGTTGGTGGACGCCAGCGTAGCTAATGAATTACCGCAAATGAACAGCAAACCGTTAGTCTGGCTGGAAGGTGTTTCATCAGTACTGTTCGGTGTAGCCGCATTCTCGACCTTTTATGTGATTGTGGTGTGGATGCCCAAATATGCGATGGCTTTTGCTGGTATGTCAGAAGCTGAGGCATTAAAAACCATCTCTTATTACAGTATGGGCTCGTTGGTCTGTGTCTTTATTTTTGCCGCACTGCTGAAAAAAATGGTCCGGCCCATCTGGGCTAATGTATTTAACTCTGCACTGGCAACAATAACAGCTGCCATTATCTACCTGTACCCTTCTCCATTGGTGTGTAATGCCGGAGCCTTTGTTATCGGTTTCTCAGCAGCTGGCGGCATTTTACAGCTCGGCGTTTCGGTCATGTCAGAGTTTTTCCCAAAAAGCAAAGCCAAAGTCACCAGTATATATATGATGATGGGTGGACTGGCTAATTTTGTTATTCCGCTGATTACCGGTTATCTGTCGAACATCGGCCTGCAATATATCATTGCTCTCGATTTTACTTTCGCGCTGCTGGCCCTGATTACCGCAATTATTGTCTTTATCCGCTATTACCGCGTTTTCATTATTCCTGAAAATGATGTGCGGTTTGGCGAGCGTAAATTTAGCACCCGGTTAAACACAATTAAGCATAGAGGTTAAAGGAGTTAATTATGGATGTTACCGCAAAATACGAATTGATTGGGCTGATGGCATATCCCATCCGCCACAGTTTATCGCCTGAAATGCAGAATAAAGCCTTAGAAAAAGCGGGATTGCCATTTACCTATATGGCTTTTGAAGTGGATAACGATAGTTTTCCCGGAGCAATTGAAGGATTAAAAGCCCTCAAAATGCGCGGAACTGGTGTATCAATGCCGAACAAACAACTGGCGTGTGAATATGTTGATGAATTAACGCCAGCGGCCAAACTGGTGGGTGCCATCAACACCATCGTTAATGATGATGGCTATCTGCGTGGCTATAACACCGACGGCACGGGCCATATTCGCGCCATTAAAGAGAGCGGTTTTGATATCAAAGGCAAAACGATGGTGCTGTTAGGGGCCGGAGGTGCCTCAACGGCGATTGGCGCGCAGGGGGCAATTGAAGGTTTAAAAGAAATTAAACTCTTTAACCGTCGGGATGAGTTCTTCGATAAAGCCCTCGCCTTCGCGCAGCGGGTTAACGAAAACACCGATTGTGTCGTCACGGTTACCGATCTCGCCGATCAGCAAGCCTTTGCTGAAGCCCTGGCTTCCGCCGACATTTTAACCAATGGCACAAAAGTGGGTATGAAACCCCTTGAGAATGAATCATTGGTTAATGATATCAGTCTGTTACATCCGGGACTTCTGGTCACTGAATGCGTGTATAACCCGCATATGACGAAGTTATTGCAGCAGGCGCAACAAGCTGGTTGCAAAACGATTGATGGATACGGCATGTTGTTGTGGCAAGGGGCTGAACAGTTCACGTTATGGACTGGCAAAGATTTCCCTCTGGAATATGTTAAACAGGTCATGGGGTTCGGTGCCTGACAGGCTGACCGCGTGCAGAAAGGGTAAAAAATGAAAACCGTAACTGTAAAAGATCTCGTCATTGGTACGGGCGCACCTAAAATCATCGTCTCGCTGATGGCGAAAGATATCGCCAGCGTGAAATCTGAAGCTCTCGCCTATCGTGAAGCGGACTTTGATATTCTGGAATGGCGTGTTGACCACTATGCCGACCTCTCCAATGTGGATTCTGTCATGGCGGCGGCAAAAATTCTCCGTGAAACCATGCCAGAAAAACCGCTGCTGTTTACCTTCCGCAGTGCCAAAGAAGGCGGCGAGCAGGCGATTTCCACCGAGGCTTATATTGCACTCAATCGTGCAGCCATCGACAGCGGCCTGGTTGATATGATCGATCTGGAGTTATTTACCGGCGATGATCAGGTTAAAGAAACCGTCGCCTACGCCCACGCGCATGATGTGAAAGTTGTCATGTCCAACCATGACTTCCATAAAACGCCGGAAGCCGAAGAAATCATTGCCCGTCTGCGCAAAATGCAGTCCTTCGACGCCGATATTCCTAAGATTGCGCTGATGCCGCAAAGTACCAGCGATGTGCTGACGTTGCTTGCCGCGACCCTGGAGATGCAGGAGCAGTATGCCGATCGTCCAATCATCACGATGTCAATGGCAAAAACTGGCGTAATTTCTCGTCTGGCTGGTGAAGTATTTGGCTCGGCGGCAACTTTTGGTGCGGTAAAAAAGGCCTCTGCACCAGGGCAAATCTCGGTAAATGATTTGCGCACAGTATTAACTATTTTACATCAGGCATAAGCAATAATATTTCGGCGGGAACATCCTCCCCCGCCGAACTAAAAAAATATATTTAACCGTATTTAATAAAAATATTTCGTGAGTCTCTGTGCGCTAATTCTCCATCTGGCGTAGGGAAAATCACATCTGAATCAGGAATTAACAATGAAACCTGTAAAACCACCTCGTATTAATGGACGAGTGCCGGTCCTGTCGGCACAGGAAGCGGTGAATTATATTCCCGACGAAGCAACACTTTGTGTGTTAGGCGCTGGCGGCGGTATTCTGGAAGCCACCACGTTAATTACTGCTCTTGCTGATAAATATAAACAGACTCAAACACCACGTAATTTATCGATTATTAGTCCAACAGGGCTTGGCGATCGCGCCGACCGTGGTATTAGTCCGCTGGCACAAGAAGGTCTGGTGAAATGGGCATTATGCGGTCACTGGGGACAATCGCCGCGTATTTCTGATCTCGCAGAACAAAATAAAATTATTGCTTATAACTATCCACAAGGTGTACTTACACAAACCTTACGCGCCGCCGCAGCCCACCAGCCTGGTATTATTAGTGATATTGGCATCGGGACATTTGTTGATCCACGCCAGCAAGGCGGCAAACTGAATGAAGTCACTAAAGAAGACCTGATTAAACTGGTCGAGTTTGATAACCAAGAATATCTCTATTACAAAGCGATTGCGCCAGATATCGCCTTCATTCGCGCTACCACCTGCGACAGCGAAGGCTACGCCACTTTTGAAGATGAGGTGATGTATCTCGACGCATTGGTTATTGCCCAGGCGGTGCACAATAACGGCGGTATTGTGATGATGCAGGTGCAGAAAATGGTTAAGAAAGCCACGCTGCATCCTAAATCTGTCCGTATTCCGGGTTATCTGGTGGATATTGTGGTGGTCGATCCGGATCAAACCCAACTGTATGGCGGTGCGCCGGTTAACCGCTTTATTTCTGGTGACTTCACCCTTGATGACAGCACCAAACTTAGCCTGCCCCTAAACCAACGTAAATTAGTTGCACGGCGCGCATTATTCGAAATGCGTAAAGGCGCGGTGGGGAATGTCGGCGTCGGTATTGCTGACGGCATTGGCCTGGTCGCCCGAGAAGAAGGTTGTGCTGATGACTTTATTCTGACGGTAGAAACAGGTCCGATTGGCGGAATTACTTCACAGGGGATCGCCTTTGGCGCGAACGTGAATACCCGTGCCATTCTGGATATGACGTCCCAGTTTGATTTTTATCACGGTGGCGGTCTGGATGTTTGTTATTTGAGTTTTGCTGAAGTCGACCAGCACGGTAACGTCGGCGTGCATAAATTCAATGGTAAAATCATGGGCACCGGTGGATTTATTGATATCAGTGCCACTTCGAAGAAAATCGTTTTCTGCGGCACATTAACTGCGGGCAGTTTAAAAACAGAAATTACCGACGGCAAATTAAATATCGTCCAGGAAGGACGGGTGAAGAAATTTATTCGGGAACTACCGGAAATTACTTTCAGCGGAAAAATCGCTCTCGAGCGAGGGCTGGATGTTCGTTATATCACTGAGCGCGCAGTATTCACGCTGAAAGAAGACGGCCTGCATTTAATCGAAATCGCCCCTGGCGTCGATTTACAAAAAGATATTCTCGACAAAATGGATTTCACCCCAGTGATTTCGCCAGAACTCAAACTGATGGACGAAAGATTATTTATCGATGCGGCGATGGGTTTTGTCCTGCCTGAAGCGGCTCATTAACAGGAGTATCACGATGGATTTTTCTTTAACTGAAGAACAAGAACTGCTGCTGGCCAGTATTCGCGAACTGATTACGACTAACTTTCCGGAAGAGTATTTCCGCACCTGCGATCAAAACGGGACATACCCGCGTGAATTTATGCGGGCACTGGCGGATAACGGTATTTCCATGCTTGGCGTGCCGGAAGAATTTGGTGGTATCCCTGCGGATTACGTCACCCAAATGCTGGCGCTGATGGAAGTGTCAAAATGCGGTGCCCCGGCATTTTTGATCACCAACGGTCAATGTATTCACAGTATGCGCCGTTTCGGTTCTGCAGAGCAGCTACGTAAAACGGCAGAGAGCACCCTGGAAACGGGTGATCCCGCCTATGCCCTGGCATTGACGGAACCAGGCGCAGGCTCAGATAACAACAGCGCCACCACCACTTACACGCGTAAAAACGGCAAGGTTTACATCAACGGCCAGAAAACCTTTATTACCGGCGCGAAAGAGTACCCGTATATGCTGGTGCTGGCGCGCGATCCAGAACCGAAAGATCCCAAAAAAGCCTTCACCCTGTGGTGGGTCGACTCCAGTAAGCCCGGCATTAAGATTAACCCGCTGCATAAAATCGGCTGGCATATGCTCAGCACCTGCGAAGTCTATCTCGACAACGTGGAAGTTGAAGAGAGCGACATGGTGGGCGAAGAAGGAATGGGTTTCCTCAATGTGATGTACAACTTTGAGATGGAGCGCCTGATCAACGCCGCGCGCAGCACCGGCTTTGCCGAGTGTGCCTTTGAAGATGCCGCCCGCTATGCCAACCAACGTATCGCTTTTGGTAAGCCCATTGGTCATAACCAGATGATCCAGGAAAAACTGGCGCTGATGGCGATTAAGATCGACAACATGCGCAACATGGTGCTGAAAGTGGCATGGCAAGCCGATCAGCATCAGTCACTGCGCACCAGCGCGGCGCTGGCAAAACTGTACTGCGCACGTACCGCAATGGAAGTTATTGATGATGCGATTCAAATCATGGGCGGTCTGGGCTATACCGATGAGGCGCGCGTCTCTCGCTTCTGGCGTGATGTCCGTTGTGAACGTATCGGCGGCGGTACAGACGAAATTATGATTTACGTAGCGGGTCGGCAGATCCTGAAAGATTATCAGAACAAATAATCTGCAGGCGGCGCAGCTTCTTAACAAACTGCGCCGCCAGATTTATCCGGCAAGACTTACCGGTTGAGGAAATTCAGATAAGATTTCTTGTTCCGCAAAACAGTTTTTAAATTGCCTGCGGTAATCGCTGGGCGAACAGCCGACATGGCGCAAAAACAGTTTGGCAAAGTGATCGACATTTTCATAACCCACACGCCAGGAGATCTCTGCCTGTGATAATTCAGTATTAGTGAGTGACCATTTCGCTTCCGTCATACGCCGTTGAATAACATAGTTAATAGGGGAAATACGATACTCTTTGGTAAATTCATGGCAAATATAACTGACGCTGGCACGAAACTTTTTCGATAACTGCTCTAAAGTGATTTTTTCGCGATAGTTATTATTCAGATAGAAAAGAATATCTTTTATCAGAACATCTTTTTTAATATATCCCTGCTCCGAACGATAAGCATTTTTAAAGTTTTCATAGTAAAGAATTGCTAACGTATAGGCAAATGCGTCCCATAACGAAGATGTTTGGCTATTTTTACTTTGCGGCAAAATCACACTTAGCTCATTAAATAAGGTTTTAATAACTTCTTTTCCCTGCCCTGCGGCAATTACCGGGCAAGAATGCGGTTGCAGTAGCTGATTTTCCTCAGCCCCCTGAAACTGAAAGCCGTACAGCGCACAGGTACACGTCGTTGCCGGATCGTTAACGTCAGAGGCCACCGCATGCAGCCTGCCACGTTCTATCACCACAATGTCATCGGCGTGCGCGACATATAACGAAGAATCGATGGTAAACCTTGCTACCCCTTTCTTGACGTAAATCAACTCGGTTTCATTGTCATGAACGTGATGTCCGGACTCCCATTTTGGATCATCGCTAAATGCAAAACGTGAAAGCCGTGGCGTTTTACCGGCGACAAACAGCGTTTCGCTGGCGTTATCAAAACAGCGTTGATACATGACAACCTCCCTATTCCATGAGCAAGCAAAAACAATATATGCCGGATAAAATACGGCGTGTATTGCGGTTATACAACCGCGTTTAGCGAGAGCTAAACAAGATTATTTACACTGAATGCAAGATTGTACGGTCATGGAATAACTATATTGCCGCAAATTGCACTTTTGTTTTAGCGATCGCATTTTTTTTGCAAGATTGTTGGCAAGGAAAACAGCTTGCTCCGTCGAAAACCCCGCACCGCTATCGCACACTATTTTCAGGCCATTTTTACCTTCCATCGGAGATGGTTCCGTATGCGACTCACAGGAGAAATCATGAAAATAATAACCTGCTTTAAGCTGGTGCCTGAAGAACAGGACATTGTTGTCACTCCAGAATATACCCTGAATTTCGACAATGCCGACGCCAAAATCAGCCAGTTCGATCTCAATGCCATTGAAGCTGCAAGCCAGATTGCAACAGATGACGATGAGATAGCCGCGCTGACCGTTGGCGGCTCATTGTTGCAGAACTCGAAAGTACGCAAAGACGTGCTATCCCGCGGGCCGCATAGCCTGTATTTGGTGCAGGATGCGCAACTTGAACATGCACTGCCTCTCGATACCGCAAAAGCACTGGCGGCAGCAGTTGAAAAGATCGGCTTCGATTTACTGATCTTTGGTGAAGGTTGCGGTGACCTTTATGCCCAGCAGGTTGGCTTGCTGGTCGGAGAAATTCTGCAACTTCCGGTGATTAATGCAGTGAGTGCTATTCAGCGTCAGGGCAATACACTGGTGATTGAACGCACGCTTGAAGATGATGTTGAAGTTATTGAGCTCTCTGTTCCAGCCGTGCTCTGCGTCACCTCCGATATTAACATGCCACGCATTCCTTCGATGAAAGCCATTCTCGGCGCGGGTAAAAAACCGATAAATCAGTGGCAGGCAAGTGACATTGGCTGGAGCCAGAGCGCGCCACTTGCTGAGCTGACCGGCATTCGCGTACCGCCGCAAACAGAACGTAAGCACATCATTCTCGATAACGATTCGCCGGAGGCCATTGCCGAGCTGGCGGAATATCTGAAGAAAGCCCTGAACTGAAGCCTACGGAGAAGAAACGATGAGTCAATTAAACAGCGTCTGGGTCTTTAGCGATAATCCTGAACGTTATGCTGAACTGTTTGGCGGCGCGCAGCAATGGGGCCAACAGGTGTATGCCATTGTACAAAATACCGACCAGGCGCAGGCAGTTATGCCTTATGGTCCAAAATGTATTTATGTTCTTGAGCAAAATGATGCGCTGCAACGTACTGAAAATTACGCCGAAAGCATTGCTGCCCTGCTGAAAGATAAACATCCTTCTATGTTGCTGCTGGCCGCGACGAAACGCGGTAAAGCTCTGGCAGCACGGTTAAGTGTGCAACTGAATGCGGCGCTGGTGAACGATGCCACTGCGGTGGATATTGTCGATGGTCACATTTGCGCCGAACACCGGATGTATGGCGGGTTAGCGTTCGCACAGGAAAAGATCAACAGCCCGCTGGCGATCATTACCCTTGCACCCGGTGTTCAGGAACCGTGCACCAGTGATACCGCTCATCAGTGCCCGACAGAAACGGTACCTTATGTTGCCCCGCGTCATGAAATTCTCTGTCGCGAACGCCGTGCGAAAGCGGCAAGCAGCGTGGACCTGAGCAAAGCAAAACGTGTGGTTGGCGTCGGTCGTGGTCTGGCAGCGCAGGATGACCTGAAAATGGTCCACGAACTGGCGGCGGTGCTGAATGCTGAAGTCGGCTGTTCACGTCCAATTGCCGAAGGCGAGAACTGGATGGAGCGTGAACGTTATATCGGTGTCTCCGGCGTGTTGCTGAAATCCGATCTCTACCTGACGCTGGGGATCTCCGGGCAGATCCAGCATATGGTTGGCGGCAACGGCGCAAAAGTGATTGTCGCCATCAATAAAGATAAAAATGCGCCAATCTTCAACTATGCCGACTACGGTCTGGTGGGCGATATCTACAAAGTCGTCCCTGCCCTGATTAGCCAGTTGAGCCGCTAATTCCCCTTTCAACCACATCTCCCGCTGTAAACGCAGCGGGAAGGGAGCATAACGCATGTCGGATGACAAATTTGATGCCATTGTGGTCGGTGCGGGCGTTGCCGGTAGCGTTGCCGCACTGGTCATGGCGCGAGCCGGGCTGGATGTCCTGGTGATAGAACGCGGCGACAGTGCCGGATGTAAAAACATGACCGGCGGGCGTCTTTATGCCCACACACTTGAAGCGATTATTCCAGGCTTTGCAGCATCAGCGCCGGTAGAACGCAAGGTCACACGCGAGAAAATCTCCTTCTTAACCGAAGAAAGCGCCGTTACCCTCGACTTTCACCGCGAGCAACCAGATGTTCCGCAACACGCGTCTTATACCGTATTGCGTAATCGTCTGGACCCGTGGTTGATGGAACAAGCCGAGCAGGCGGGCGCGCAGTTTATCCCGGGCGTACGCGTCGATGCGCTGGTTCGTGAAGGAAACAAGGTCACTGGCGTGCAGGCCGGGGATGATGTTCTTGAAGCGAATGTGGTGATTCTGGCTGATGGCGTTAACTCGATGCTTGGCCGCTCGCTGGGAATGGTTTCCGCTTCCGATCCGCATCATTACGCTGTTGGTGTTAAAGAGGTTATTGGCCTCACACCAGAACAGATCAACGATCGCTTTAATATTACGGGCGAGGAAGGTGCCGCCTGGCTGTTTGCCGGTTCCCCTTCTGACGGCCTGATGGGTGGCGGATTCCTCTATACCAATAAGGATTCCATATCGTTGGGGCTGGTTTGTGGATTGGGTGATATCGCCCATGCGCAAAAAAGCGTGCCGCAAATGCTGGAAGATTTTAAACAACACCCCGCCATTCGCCCGCTGATTAGCGGCGGCAAACTGCTTGAATATTCCGCGCATATGGTGCCGGAAGGCGGTCTGGCAATGGTGCCGCAGCTGGTTAACGATGGCGTGATGATCGTTGGTGACGCCGCAGGCTTCTGCCTGAATTTGGGTTTTACAGTTCGCGGCATGGATTTAGCCATTGCATCAGCTCAGGCTGCCGCCACAACAGTGATTGCCGCCAAAGAACGCGCGGATTTCTCCGCCAGCAGTCTGGCGCAATACAAACGTGAGCTGGAACAAAGTTGTGTTATGCGCGATATGCAGCATTTCCGCAAGATCCCGGCGCTGATGGAAAATCCGCGCCTGTTTAGTCAGTATCCGCGCATTGTCGCCGACATCATGAACGATATGTTCACCATTGACGGCAAACCAAACCAGCCGGTACGCAAAATGATCATGGGACACGCGAAAAAAATTGGGCTGATCAACTTGCTGAAAGATGGCATTAAGGGAGCAACCGCGCTATGAGCCAGAACGCTACGGTTAACGTCGACATCAAATTAGGCGTCAATAAATTCCATGTTGATGAGGGCCACCCGCATATCATTTTGGCGGCAAATCCCGATATCAATGAATTCCGTAAATTAATGAAAGCCTGCCCTGCCGGACTTTATAAGCAGGATGACGCCGGCAACATTCATTTTGATTCTGCCGGTTGTCTGGAGTGCGGCACCTGTCGGGTGCTGTGCGGCAACACTATTCTCGAACAGTGGCAATATCCCGCAGGCACCTTCGGTATTGATTTTCGCTACGGCTAATCATGCATCCCACAGGCCCGCATCTCGGGCCTGATGTTCTGTCTCGAGAGTCCAAAATGAAAGTGACATTAACGTTTAACGAACAACGTCGTGCGGCGTATCGTCAGCAAGGGCTATGGGGCGATGCTTCGCTGGCCGATTACTGGCAGCAGACCGCTCGTGCGATGCCAGACAAAATTGCCGTGGTCGATAATCATGGAGCATCGTACACCTATAGCGCGCTCGATCACGCCGCGAGCTGTCTGGCAAACTGGATGTTAGCGAAGGGTATTGAATCAGGCGATCGCATCGCATTTCAACTGCCTGGCTGGTGTGAATTTACCGTTATCTATCTTGCCTGCCTGAAAATCGGTGCGGTTTCCGTACCGCTGTTGCCTTCCTGGCGGGAAGCAGAACTAGTATGGGTGCTCAATAAGTGTCAGGCAAAAATGTTCTTTGCTCCGACGTTGTTTAAACAAACGCGTCCGGTAGATTTAATCCTGCCGCTGCAAAATCAGCTTCCACAACTACAACAACTTGTCGGCGTGGACAAACTGGCTCCCGCCACCTCTGCTCTCTCATTAAGTCAGATTATCGCCGACAATACTCCTCTAACCACGGCGATAACGGTCCACGGCGATGAATTAGCCGCGGTGCTGTTTACCTCCGGAACCGAGGGTCTGCCAAAGGGCGTGATGCTAACGCATAACAATATTCTCGCCAGTGAGCGGGCTTATTGCGCGCGGTTGAATCTGACCTGGCAGGATGTCTTTATGATGCCTGCGCCACTTGGTCATGCAACGGGCTTTCTGCATGGCGTAACGGCACCATTCTTAATTGGCGCTCGCAGCGTGTTGTTAGATATTTTCACTCCTGATGCGTGTCTCGCGCTGCTTGAGCAGCAGCGTTGCACCTGTATGCTCGGCGCAACGCCGTTTGTCTATGATCTTTTGAATTTACTGGAGAAACAACCCGCTGACCTTTCAGCGCTGCGCTTCTTTCTTTGCGGCGGGACCACAATCCCCAAAAAAGTGGCGCGTGAATGCCAGCAGCGCGGCATTAAATTATTAAGTGTTTATGGTTCCACAGAAAGTTCGCCGCACGCAGTGGTGAATCTCGACGATCCTTTGTCGCGCTTTATGCACACCGATGGTTACGCTGCCGCAGGTGTTGAGATTAAAGTGGTCGATGACGCACGCAAGACCTTACCGCCAGGTTGCGAAGGTGAAGAAGCCTCGCGTGGCCCCAATGTGTTTATGGGGTATTTTGATGAACCTGAATTAACCGCCCGTGCCCTGGATGAAGAAGGCTGGTATTACAGCGGCGATCTCTGCTGCATGGATGAGGCCGGCTATATAAAAATAACCGGGCGCAAGAAAGATATTATTGTCCGCGGCGGCGAAAATATTAGCAGCCGTGAAGTAGAAGATATTTTATTGCAGCATCCTAAAATTCACGATGCCTGTGTGGTTGCGATGCCCGATGAACGTTTAGGTGAACGCTCATGCGCTTATGTCGTGCTGAAAGCACCGCATCATTCATTATCGCTGGAAGAGGTGGTGGCTTTTTTTAGCCGTAAACGGGTCGCGAAATATAAATATCCTGAACATATCGTGGTAATCGAAAAACTACCGCGCACTGCCTCAGGTAAAATACAAAAGTTTTTGTTAAGGAAAGATATTATGCGGAGATTAACTCAGGATGTCTGTGAAGAGATTGAATAAGTTTCATCTTCGGGGATCACATAAACCCGGCGACTGAACGCCGCCGGGGATTTATTTTATTTCTTCAGTTCAGCCAGGCTTAACCAGGTTTGCACCACGGTATCCGGGTTCAGAGACAGGCTATCGATCCCTTCTTCCATCAACCATGCGGCAAAGTCTTCGTGGTCGGACGGGCCCTGACCGCAAATCCCGACATATTTGCCCTGTTTCTTCGCGGCACGAATCGCCATCGACAGCAGTGCTTTCACCGCATCGTTGCGCTCATCGAACAGTTCAGACACCACTCCGGAGTCACGGTCCAGACCGAGCGCCAGCTGTGTCATGTCGTTTGAGCCAATTGAGAAGCCGTCGAAATATTCGAGGAACTGCTCTGCCAGCAAGGCGTTGGACGGAATTTCACACATCATGATGATTTTCAGCCCGTTCTCACCACGTTTCAGCCCCTGACGCGCCAATTCGTCAACCACCGCTTTCGCCTGATCTACGGTACGCACGAACGGGATCATGATCTCAACGTTGGTCAGTCCCATGTCGCTGCGCACACGTTTCACTGCTTCACACTCCAGCGCAAAGCAGTCGCGGAAGCTGTCGGAAACATAGCGGCCCGCGCCACGGAAGCCGAGCATCGGGTTCTCTTCATCTGGCTCGTAACGCTCACCACCGACCAGGTTGGCATATTCGTTCGATTTAAAATCAGAGAGACGGACAATGACGCGCTTCGGATAAAACGCGGCACCCAGCGTCGCGATCCCTTCAGTCAGACGCCCAACGTAAAATTCACGCGGAGAATCAAAACCTTTCATCATCTCGCGGATTTCGTTTTGCAACTGCGGTTCCTGATCGTCAAACTCAAGCAGTGCGCGTGGGTGGACGCCAATCATACGGTTGATGATAAATTCCAGACGCGCAAGGCCCACGCCTTCGTTCGGCAGGCAGGCGAAGTCGAAAGCACGGTCCGGGTTACCGACGTTCATCATCACCTTCAACGGCAGATCAGGCATCGTTTCTACGCTGGAGCTTTTCACGCTAAATTCCAGCAACTCCGCATAGACATAACCGGTATCACCTTCGGCACAAGAAACAGTGACGTTCTCACCGTCTTTCATCCGTTCTGTTGCATCACCACAGCCCACTACCGCCGGAATGCCGAGTTCACGAGCGATGATCGCCGCGTGACAGGTACGACCGCCACGATTGGTGACGATGGCAGATGCCTTCTTCATGATCGGTTCCCAGTCCGGGTCAGTCATGTCAGTAACCAGCACGTCGCCAGGTTCGATGCGGTTCATTTCGCTGATGTCATGGATGACTTTCACCGGACCCGCGCCGATGCGATGACCGATAGCACGGCCTTCGGCGATAATCTTACCCTGTGAATGCAGCGTATAACGCTCCATGACCTGACCGCGTGAGCGCACGGTTTCCGGGCGCGCCTGCACAATGAACAGTTTGCCGGTGTGGCCATCTTTCGCCCACTCAATATCCATTGGGCGACCGTAGTGTTTCTCAATTTGTACGGCCTGTTTTGCCAGTTCCTGCACTTCTTCGTTGGTCAGCGAGAAGATGTCACGCTGTTCCTGCGGTACGTCTTCGATTTTAACCTGCTTGCCGTGCTCCTGGGTCGGCGCGTAGACCATGCGGATTTTTTTCGACCCCATGGTGCGGCGCACGATAGCCGGGCGATTCGCCGCCAGTGTCGGTTTGTGCACGTAAAACTCATCCGGGTTAACCGCACCCTGCACGACCATTTCACCAAGGCCCCATGCGGAAGTGATAAACACCACCTGGTCAAAGCCGGATTCGGTATCAATGGAGAACATCACGCCAGAAGATGCGAGGTCGGAGCGCACCATCCGCTGAACACCGGCGGAGAGCGCCACGCCACGGTGATCGTAACCCTGGTGCACACGATAAGAGATGGCGCGATCGTTAAACAGAGAAGCAAATACATGTTTCACTGCCACGAGAACGGCGTCAAAACCCTGAACGTTGAGGAAAGTTTCCTGCTGACCGGCAAAAGAAGCGTCCGGCATATCTTCTGCAGTAGCGGAGGAACGCACCGCAAACGAGGCGTTTTCGTCATCGGCGGAAAGCTGTGCATAGGCTTCGCGGATGGCGTTTTCCAGCTCAGGCTGGAAGGGAGTGTCGATAATCCACTGGCGGATTTGCGCGCCCGCTTTCGCAAGCTGGGTAACATCGTCAATATCCGTTTTATCCAGCAGTTCATAAATGCGCTGGTTTACGCCGCTTTGGTCCAGAAACTGGTTAAACGCGTCGGCGGTTGTGGCGAAACCATTCGGAACGGAAACACCCATTCCGGAAAGGTTAGTAATCATTTCACCCAGGGAGGCATTTTTGCCCCCAACCCTGTCTACATCATTCATGCCGAGTTGGTTATACCAAAGCACCAGCGGTGACGAGCCATTGTTGGACATCGAACAATCCTTTTGTGATAAATGAACGGTTTGAGAAACACATTTCTGCGCATTTATCTTTGCATATTTAACCGGATGAAAAAAACGGTGAATCGTTCAAGCAAATATATTTTTTTACTTTTTAAGACTGATCCCAGCGTTGCGCAAATCTGCTCTCTTCGACAATTTCCACATAAACCATCGGTATAAACGAAACCGTAAAAATGAAATGCTGTTTTCATAAAAAATAAAATTGAAGGTTCATTTTATAAACCAGACATAACGTTCTACGCTTCTGTGCGTTTTTAATTTATGCTTTCATAGAATTATGTCTGCATCACGGGAAGAACAAAATGGATAATGCTGTTGATCGCCACGTTTTTTATATTTCTGATGGTACGGCAATAACTGCGGAGGTATTAGGACACGCAGTAATGTCACAATTTCCCGTCACTATCAGCAGCATTACGCTGCCGTTTGTCGAAAATGAGAGCCGTGCACGGGCAGTGAAGGATCAGATTGACGCAATTTATCACCAGACAGGCGTGCGCCCGCTGGTCTTCTACTCCATCGTGTTGCCGGAGATTCGCGCCATCATCTTGCAAAGTGAAGGCTTTTGCCAGGATATCGTTCAGGCGCTGGTTGCCCCGCTACAACAAGAGATGAAACTGGATCCAACGCCGATTGCTCATCGTACCCATGGCCTTAACCCTAATAATCTCAATAAATATGATGCGCGCATTGCGGCGATTGATTACACCCTCGCCCACGATGACGGCATTTCGTTGCGCAATCTGGATCAGGCTCAGGTGATCCTGCTCGGTGTTTCTCGCTGTGGTAAAACCCCCACCAGTCTGTATCTGGCAATGCAATTTGGTATCCGCGCGGCAAACTACCCCTTTATTGCCGACGACATGGATAATCTGGTGCTACCCGCGTCGCTCAAACCGCTTCAGCATAAATTGTTCGGCCTGACTATCGACCCGGAACGTCTGGCGGCGATTCGCGAAGAACGTCGGGAGAACAGTCGCTATGCCTCGCTTCGTCAGTGCAGGATGGAAGTCGCGGAAGTAGAAGCCTTGTACCGTAAAAATCAGATCCCGTGGATTAACAGTACCAATTATTCGGTAGAAGAGATTGCCACCAAGATTCTCGATATCATGGGCCTTAGCCGCCGAATGTACTAGAGAACTAGTGCATTAGCTTATTTTTTTGTTATCATGCTAACCACCCGGCGAGGTGTGACACACCTCGCACTTGAAATCAGCTGCGATTGGTTTATCGTGATGCGCATCACTTCCCGGTAGTCCTGCCGTAGAAGCAACAAATTTCTGAGACTTGTAATGAACAGAACTGACGAACTCCGTACTGCGCGTATTGAGAGCCTGGTAACGCCCGCCGAACTCGCGCTACGGTATCCCGTAACGCCTGGCGTCGCCACCCATGTCACCGACTCCCGCCGCAGAATTGAAAAAATACTGAATGGTGAAGATAAGCGACTGTTGGTCATTATTGGCCCCTGCTCGATCCACGATCTCACCGCTGCAATGGAGTACGCCACCCGTCTGCAGTCGCTGCGCAACCAGTACCAGTCACGGCTGGAAATCGTAATGCGCACCTATTTTGAAAAACCACGAACTGTTGTCGGCTGGAAAGGGCTAATCTCCGATCCAGATTTAAACGGCAGCTATCGGGTAAATCACGGTCTGGAGCTGGCGCGCAAATTACTTTTACAGGTAAATGAGCTGGGCGTCCCTACCGCGACTGAGTTCCTCGATATGGTGACCGGTCAGTTTATTGCTGATTTAATCAGTTGGGGCGCGATTGGCGCACGTACTACCGAAAGTCAGATCCACCGTGAAATGGCTTCGGCACTCTCCTGTCCGGTAGGTTTTAAAAATGGTACCGATGGCAACACGCGGATTGCCGTAGATGCTATCCGCGCAGCCCGCGCCAGCCATATGTTCCTCTCGCCAGACAAAAACGGTCAGATGACCATCTATCAGACCAGCGGCAACCCGTATGGCCACATTATTATGCGTGGCGGCAAAAAACCGAATTATCATGCCGATGATATCGCCGCAGCCTGCGATACGCTGCACGAGTTTGATTTACCTGAACATCTGGTGGTGGATTTCAGCCACGGTAACTGCCAGAAGCAGCACCGTCGCCAGTTAGAAGTTTGTGAGGATATTTGTCAGCAAATCCGCAATGGCTCTACGGCGATTGCTGGAATTATGGCGGAAAGTTTCCTGCGCGAAGGAACGCAAAAAATCGTCGGCGGTCAGCCGCTCACTTACGGTCAATCGATTACCGACCCGTGTCTGGGCTGGGAAGATACCGAACGCCTGGTCGAAAAACTCGCCTCTGCGGTAGATAGCCGCTTCTGAATGCGTGCCCATTCCTGACGGAATGGGCATTTCTGCGCAACTTGTTGTCTTCTCAACAAATTACTGCTTGCTCTGGCCGCCATAATATTGATAATAAGAATCATTGTTATATCAATTATTATTAATTTTTATGCGTTATACGGATAGCAGAAAACTCACGCCTGAAACGGATGCCAATCACAAGACCGCTTCCCCGCAGCCCATCCGGCGAATTACCAGCCAGACACTGTTAGGTCCGGATGGCAAACTGATTATCGATCATGACGGGCAAGAATATCTGCTCCGTAAAACTCAGGCTGGCAAGCTGCTGTTGACCAAGTAGCCTTTAACTCGAGCAGCTGACTTCCAGCCGTTTACCCCAGTCAGGTGGACGACTGACGTAGTCATCATCTCTGTCGCTGAAAGGATTTCGCAACGCCTCATGCAGGCGGTGCAATTCCGTCATATCACCCTTTTCTGCCGCTTCAATCGCCCGTTGCGCCAACCAGTTGCGCAACACCAGAGCTGGGTTAACGCTTTGCATCAGCTGCTGACGCTCACTATCGGTAACCTCGTCTTGTTGCAAACGTACCCGATAATGGGCAAACCAGTCATCAAATGCCGCACGATCGATAAACTCATCACGTAGCGGTGACGCCGCGCTGTACTGCTCGGTCAGACTCAGCATGCGGAATGTGCGGGTATAATCGCTGCGCTCTCGCGCCATCAGACTGAATAATTCATTCAGTAGCGCGTTATCCTCTTTTTGCTCCGTCATGAAGCCCAGTTTCTGCCGCATCCGTTGTCCATAATGCGTCAACAAAACCTGCTGATAGCTATCCAGGGCCTCATTCAGGGCATCAACGGCGACAAATGGTGACAATGTCTGCGCCAGACGCTGTAAATTCCACAACGCGACGGCAGGTTGATTATCAAAGCTGTAACGCCCTTGGTGATCCGAGTGATTACAAATAAAACCGGGTTCGTAATCATCAAGAAAACCAAACGGCCCGTAATCAAGCGTCAGCCCCAACAGCGACATGTTGTCGGTATTCATCACCCCATGAGCAAAGCCGACCGTCTGCCATTGGGCAATTAACGATGCGGTACGTGCGACAACATCGGTAAACCAGAGACGGTATTTGTCCTCATCATCTGCAAGATGTGACCAGTAATGACGAATGGCAAAGTCAGCTAACTGACGAACCTTTTCCGGCTCGCGGCGATAGTAAAAATGTTCGAAATGACCAAAGCGCAGATGACTTGTTGCCACACGCATCAGCATCGCGCCTGGCTCCACCGTTTCCCGATACACTGGCGAATCGCTGGTGACGATACTTAAAGCGCGGGTCGTCGGAATGCCCAGATAATGCATCGCCTCACTGGCGAGACTTTCTCGTATCGTCGAACGTAAAACCGCCCGTCCATCACCCATTCGCGAATAAGGCGTCAGGCCAGCACCTTTCAGATGCCAGTCCATTGTAGTGCCATCAGCAAGCCGTTGTTCGCCGAGTAAAATGCCGCGCCCATCACCCAGTTGGCCCGCCCAGACGCCGAACTGATGACCACTGTAAACCTGCGCCAGTGGTGACATACCAGGCAGTAGGGTTTCGCCACCCCAGACACCTGCGCCATTTTTAAACAGTGACGATGGAATACCCAGCGTGTTAGCCAGTTCGGCATTATGCCAAATCAGCCGGGCATTATTTAAAGGCGTAGGGGAAAGTGTTGTATAGGTTGCTGGCAATTCATCGCGCCAACGGGTAATAAAAGACAGGGTCATAGATCCTCCTGTTTGATAGTGTAGACGGTTACTCTCGTCTTAAACACCAGCAAACAGGAGGGTTATCGCTGAACCAACGTCGTTATCTGATTTATGGGAACGGCAGGCCACAGGCATCCCTGGAGAGCATGGAAATCAAAGGGGGTAATCTGTGCCATTATTTCTGGCGTATCAATGCCCCCCGCGATGATGCAATTGCAACATGGGGAAATTTGCGCCTGGATCGCACGAATAAACGGTTCGAAGGAGCGATGCGTGATTTGTTGCTGAATAAAACTTTTATCCAGCATGACGCGGGTGAAAAGACCATCAAAAACCGCTTTCATTGTGCTATTGCCTGCGCCCAAATTACCTAACACAAGGGGATACATTTGCGATAAGGAAAAAAGATCGCGATTATCTTTTCCTTCATCGAGATGCGGGTAATTCTCATTAATCAACAGTTCAATAAACGGATATTTTAATAGTTCGCCTGCGTAATTATCCCTGTCTAATAATAAAGTAGCCACTTGTGGCGTTAAATTAAGCCAAGCAAAGAGTTTATGTTGAATAAAAAAGTGTTGGCATGATTTTAGTAATTCCAACTGCTCTGAAAATAATTGCCAATGTTGCTCCTCGGTAAGTTGCGCTATAACCCGACTCGTCGGGATACGAACCGTACCATCTTCACTGGAGAAATGGGTAATTAACTCAACGCCGACAAGGTCTTGCTGGTTATCTCTTATCGGCAGGAAATAGCAATCAGAATGATAAAGATTCTCCAAAAAAATCTTCATGGTAACCGTCCCTCTCGAAGGATGTTTTTCAGTATCCGGCTAAAAGGGATGAGGCCATAAGACATAACAATTACAGAAGGAGTAACTTTCATTTGTTCCATGTTAACCACTTTTTCAGGGGTCCTTTTATTAGATTATCCTGATTATAAACGAATAATCCATTTACGGAATTTTTGTCTGTAAAATACTACTGTATTCAGGAGTAAATGGACGGAGATGTATCATCGCCGTCCATTTTTCGACATACTAGATTCGTCTCGCCTGCCAGAAATTTTTCTGCCAATAGACATTATCGAGTGAGGAACGCATCACTCCCTTGCTGGTAGAGGCGTGGATAAATTGGTTGTTGGTATCGTAAATACCTACATGCAAACCATTTTGTCCGGAACCCGTTTTGAAAAAGACCAGGTCACCAGGCAGCAACTCGTCTTTATCAATTTGCGTGCCGATAGAGGCTTGTTCTTTGGTTTCTCGGGGCAGCTGCAAATCGAAACGATCGCGCATCGTCACAACCACAAATCCCGAACAGTCCACACCGCGCCGCGTCATGCCACCATAACGATACGGCGTGCCATGCCAGCTTTGTAGCTGGTCGTTCAAACCGGCAATAACGGTAATCGAATCAGAAAGTCTGGCATTTGGCGGCGGTGCTTTATGGTGGCTACACCCGGCCAGAAACAGTGCTGTGATCAAAATAAGGCAGAAACGCATTCCGTACGGTTCCTCTGTTTTTTATTCTTGCATTAATTTAGCGTCGTAATTACCCGATTTTCAAGATACTAATGAAATCAGATGGTCGAAATCAGCATTCTGTGACCTTCGATATCCAGACGGCGAAAATTCATCCCATAGGCCTGCGCCAGATTTGGCGGCGTGAGCACCTCTTCCCTGCGTCCACTGGCCAGCATTTTTCCACCTTTTAGCAACCATGCCCGATGCGCATGACGCAATGTATGGTTGAGATCGTGACTGCTCATCACAATCGCCAGTCCTTGCTGACACAGCGCGCTCAGAATTTTGTCTAACGCACTTTGTTGCGCAACATCAAGACTGTTCATCGGCTCATCAAGAAGCAGCAATTGACCTGCGGGATTGGCTTGTGGTGTGATTTGCAGCACCACCGCAGCAAGACGTACGCGTTGCCATTCGCCGCCGGAAAGTTGATTGGTGCTACGTCCGAGTTTGTCATCAAGAGCCAGCGCCCCTGCGACATCATTCAGTAGTTCGGTACGCGTTTTATCGTGCTGATGCAGTGTCAGGTAGTGCCAGACCGGCATTGCAAACGGTGGCGTCTGTTGTTGTGAAAGATAGGCGCGATGCAGCGCGAGTTTTGTTGCGGACCATGCTTCCAGTGGTTGCCCCGCGAACTGAATGCTTCCCTTACCGCTGGTCATTCCGGCCATTCGCGCCAGTAAGGTACTCTTACCCGCGCCGTTCGGCCCCACCAGATGCAGGATCTCCCCAGCCCGAACCTCGCCAGAAAGCGGCCCCAGGCGGGTAGATTCCGCAACATCCTGTAACTGCATCACAATAGACATTATTTCGCCAACGCCAGTTTAATGCTTTCCATCACAATGGGATCTTCCGGCGTCATATCCGGGGAAAAACGCTGGATGACCAATCCGTCCCTGCCAACTAAAAATTTCTCAAAATTCCATAAAATATCATCAAGGTACAGCGGTGCACGACCTTTGCTGACCATACGGGCATAGAATCCGCTCTCTTCCGGCGCGACTGCGGTCGGCGCTGCGGCAATCAATTTTTGATACAGCGGATGGCGTCCTTCGCCATTAACTTCAATCTTACTGAACATCGGGAACGTCACCCCCCATGTAGTGGTGCAGTAAGTTTTAATCTCTTCATCGCTGCCCGGTTCTTGCTCCAGAAACTGGTTGCACGGGAATCCCAGCACCACAAAACCACGATCGGCCCAGGCTTTCTGAATATTCTCCAACTGCTCATATTGCGGCGTTAAGCCACACTTTGAGGCGACATTGACAATCAACAGCACATTACCGGCGTACTTCTCCAGCGTGGTCACTTCACCGTCGATATCTTTCACTACGGTCGTCAGAATGGAATCTTGCATCGTTTCTCCTGGGTGTGGTCAGTAAAAATCTTAGCTTTTAATCATAGACCGTCTTTTTGCGGCTAACGTCCTGCTTTTAACAATAACCAGATAAACACCGGCGCACCCAACGTTGCGGTGACCACGCCAATAGGCAGCTCTGCGGCAGCTAATGCCAGGCGCGCTACAATATCGGCCAGCAGCAATGCGCTCGCCCCTGCCAGCGCGCAGCCGGGAAGTAATACGCGATGATCGGTTAAACCACACAGCCGGAGAATATGTGGGATAACCAGACCAATAAAGCCGATAGCACCCGCCAGCGCCACACTGACGCCAACCATCCAGCCGGTCGCTGCCACCAGCACATTGCGCCAGAACCACAGGGGTAAACCCAGTTGCCGCGCCGAGATCTCGCCAAGTGCTAACATATTCATCGGCCTGGACTGACAACAGATCCACAACAACACGGGGATCAATGCCAGCATCAGCCAGCTTTGCCGCCAGTCTACGCCGCCAAAACCGCCCATCATCCAGTACATCAGCTGACGTAAATCAACAGAGGTGGAAAAGTAGATAGCCCACGTCATTAGTGCGCTACAGATAATCCCTAATGCAACGCCAGCCAGCAATAACCGACTGGTCGAAAGATGACGACGGGCGAAACGTAAGAGTATTAAAGTGATGATAAGCGCGCCAGCAATCGCACACAGCCCTAGTGCCCAGTTTGGGAGTTGCCCTTGCCCAAGCAACACCGCGGCGATAAGCCCTACGCCTGCGCCGTTAGAGACGCCAAGTAGTCCAGGTTCTGCCAGAGGATTTTCAAACAACGCCTGCATTACTGCGCCGGATATAGCCAGCGCCGCACCAACCAGCAATACAGCCAGCGTACGTGGCAGGCGAATTTGCCAGACGAACAGTTCGCCACGAGGAGTAGACCAGTCACCGGGCGAAATCCATTGTTCACCGGCGCAAAGGCTTAAGAGAAGCGCCAGCAGCATCAAAACTGACAGGCATAATAACCAGCGAATATTTTGTCGCTGTTGTTGGCGGGCAAGTGTCAGCATGGTATCCGTTCTGCTGAAGTGTCATGGCGTTGATTTTACGGTGACTCTTCGACAGTGAAAAGAAAAAAGGCCGCAAAGCGGCCTTTTTAGTTAGATCAGATTACTCGTCTTTGGGCGAAGCGTTTTCGACCCGGCTTTTTAACTTCTGCCCGGGTCTGAAGGTCACCACGCGCCGTGCTGTAATGGGAATATCCTCGCCCGTTTTCGGGTTACGTCCCGGGCGTTGATTCTTATCACGCAGATCGAAGTTACCAAAACCAGAGAGTTTCACCTGTTCGCCGTTTTCCAGAGCGCGACGGATCTCTTCGAAAAACAGTTCAACCAGTTCTTTGGCATCCCGCTTGCTAAGCCCAAGCTTATCAAACAGATATTCTGACATTTCAGCTTTTGTAAGCGCCATAGGTTCAATCCCTCAATGATGCCTGGAATCGCTCTTTTAATGCCTCTACACATTTGGCGACGGTAGCGGCAATCTCCTCTTCTTCGAGTGTACGGCTGGTATCTTGCAGGATCAGGCTTATGGCGAGGCTCTTATACCCCTCCGCAACACCCTTACCGCGGTACACGTCAAATAAGTTTACGCCAACTACCTGATTTACGCCAACTTTCTTACATTCGGATAAAATATCCGCTGCGGGAACGTTTTCTGCGACCACCACCGCGATGTCACGACGGTTCGCCGGGAAGCGAGAAATCTCGCGCGCCTGAGGCACCACGCGGTCTGCGAGCTTGTTCCACTCCAGTTCGAACACCAGAGTGCGACCGTTAAGATCCAGTTTACGTTCCAGTTCAGGATGAACAACCCCAACAAAACCAATACGTTCACCTTTCAGATAAATCGCTGCGGATTGCCCCGGATGCAGTGCCGGATTCGCTTCTGCACGGAACTCAACCTCATTCAGTTTACCGGTCAGGTCGAGAACGGATTCCAGATCGCCTTTCAAATCATAGAAATCAACGGTCTCTTTTGCCAGGTTCCAGTGCTCTTCGTAACGGTTACCGCAAATCACACCGGCTAACATCAGATCCTGACGAATGCCCAACGGTGCCTGAGTATCTGGTACGAAACGCAGACCACTTTCGAAAATGCGCACACGGTTCTGCTGACGGTTCTGGTTGTACACCACGGTTGCCAGCAGGCCGGTCCACAGGGAAAGACGCATTGCTGACATTTCAACGGAAATCGGGCTTGGCAGCAGTAAGGCTTCAACGCCTGGATGGATCATCTGCTGCACTTTCGGATCAACGAAGCTGTAGGTGATCACTTCCTGATAGCCTTTGTCGTTGAGCAGCGTTTTCACGCGCTTGAGCGACAGATCTGCTTCGCGGTGAGTACCCATAATCAGGCTTGCCTGCACCGGCTCATCAGGGATGTTGTTGTAGCCGTAAACACGCGCGACTTCTTCGACCAGATCTTCTTCAATCTCCATGTCGAAACGCCAGCTCGGCGCAACTGCCTGCCATTCGTCTTTGCCTTCGGTCACTTCGCAGCCGAGACGACGCAGAATATCAGTTACCTGCTCATCGGCAATATGATGGCCGATCAGGCGATCCAGTTTGCTGCGACGTAAAGTAATGGTGGCTCGCTTCGGCAGCGTTGCTTCGTTGGTGATATCAATTACCGGGCCAGCCTCACCGCCGCAGATGTCGATCAGCAGACGGGTCGCACGTTCCATCGCTTTGTGCTGCAGTGCCGGATCAACGCCACGCTCATAACGGTGAGACGCATCGGTATGCAGGCCATGACGACGAGCACGACCGGTGATAGACAGCGGGCTGAAGAAAGCGCATTCCAGCAGGACGTTTTGCGTTTCGTCATTCACGCCAGAGTGTTCGCCACCAAAGATGCCGCCCATCGCCAGCGCCTTGTTGTGGTCGGCGATGACAAGGGTGTCAGCATTCAGCTTCGCTTCAGTGCCATCAAGCAGCACCAGCGTTTCGCCCTCTTTCGCCATCCGCACCACAATGCCGCCTTCAATGCGATCTTTATCGAAAGCGTGCATCGGCTGGCCCAGTTCAAGCAGTACATAGTTGGTGACGTCAACGACTGCATCGATAGATCGGATCCCGCAACGACGCAGTTTTTCTTTCATCCACAGCGGAGTTGGCGCTTTAACGTTAATGCCTTTTACCACACGGCCAAGATAGCGCGGGCAGGCTTCCGGCGCTTCGACTGTAATCGGCAGCGTGTCGTCGATGGTCGCACCAACCGGAACGATTTCCGGTTCAACCAGCGGCAGCTGGTTCAGCACGGCAACATCACGCGCCACGCCGATAATGCCTAAGCAATCGGCACGGTTTGGCGTTACGCTGATTTCGATGGTGTTGTCATCGAGTTTCAGGTATTCGCGGATGTCTGTGCCAATCGGCGCATCTGCAGGCAGCTCGATAATGCCGCTGTGATCGTCAGAAATTCCCAGCTCAGAAAAGGAGCACAGCATCCCTTCAGACGGTTCGCCACGCAGTTTCGCCGCTTTAATTTTGAAATCGCCCGGCAGAACAGCACCAATGGTCGCTACCGCCACACGCAGGCCCTGACGGCAGTTTGGCGCACCGCAGACGATGTCCAGCAGGCGATCGCCGCCGACATTCACTTTTGTCACACGCAGTTTGTCAGCGTTCGGATGCTGCGCACACTCAACCACTTCACCAACGACCACGCCGTGGAAGCTACCGGCAACCGGTTCTACACCGTCAACTTCCAGGCCCGCCATAGTGATTTGATTTGCCAGCGCATCGCTATCAATCGCCGGGTTCACCCATTCGCGTAACCACAGTTCACTGAATTTCATAATCTATTCCTGCCTTATTTAAACTGTTTGAGGAAACGCAGATCGTTTTCGAAGAATGAACGCAGGTCGGTGACGCCGTAACGCAACATGGTCAGACGCTCCATCCCCATTCCGAAGGCGAAACCAGAGTAAACTTCCGGGTCGATGCCAACATTACGCAGCACGTTCGGATGCACCATCCCGCAGCCCAGTACTTCCAGCCAATTACCGTTTTTACCCATGACGTCCACTTCTGCAGAAGGTTCGGTAAACGGGAAGTAGGAAGGACGGAAGCGGATCTGCAAATCTTCCTCAAAGAAGTTACGCAGGAAGTCGTGCAGCGTGCCTTTCAGGTTGGTAAAGCTGATGTTGGTATCAACAATCAGACCTTCCATCTGATGGAACATCGGCGTGTGAGTCTGGTCGTAGTCGTGACGATAAACGCGGCCAGGCGCGATGATACGAATCGGTGGCTGCTGAGCTTTCATGGTGCGGATCTGTACGCCAGAGGTCTGGGTACGCAGCAGGCGGGTAGCGTCAAACCAGAAAGTGTCGTGGTCAGCGCGCGCCGGGTGGTGACCAGGAATGTTCAGAGCATCGAAGTTATGATAATCGTCTTCGATTTCCGGCCCGGTTGCCACGGTAAAGCCAAGCTCACCGAAGAAACTTTCGATACGGTCGATGGTACGGGTCACCGGATGCAGACCGCCGTTTTCAATACGACGCCCCGGCAGGGAGACATCAATCGTTTCCGCCGCCAGACGCGCATTCAGCGCTGCGCTTTCCAGTTCCGCTTTACGTGCATTCAGCGCCTGCTGAACCTGCTCTTTCGCTTCGTTGATAACCGCACCGGCTGCCGGGCGTTCTTCTGGCGGCAGCTCACGCAGGGTCGTCATCTGAAGGGTTAAGTGCCCTTTTTTACCCAAATATTCGACGCGCACATTGTCTAACGCGGCAACATCTGACGCCTGGCTAATGGCCGCCTTCGCACTGGCAACCAGTTCTGCGAGATGTGACATGGTTTTCCTCATTGTGTCAGTGGTGACACTGGTTCGTTGGACTTAATTTTTTCAAAACGCGCATACAAAAAAAGCCTCCACTGGGAGGCTTTCAGGCGCTGTTTTCCGTTTCTCTTCTCACGCGCTAGCCTCCTGGAGTCAGGTGCTAAAGTAAAAAAAGAAGCGGAAAATAGCAGCATTCATTGCTTGCGTTACCTTTTGGTACTTTTCAAAAGACCTTTATTGAAAAGGCTACGGCGATAAAAGTCAATGTTTTGATGGCGTTGAAACGAAAAGAGGGAGACTAGCTCCCTCTTTCAACTGGCTTATGCCAGAGCTGCTTTCGCTTTTTCAACCAGAGCGGTGAACGCTACTTTGTCGAATACTGCGATATCAGCCAGGATCTTACGGTCGATTTCAACAGAGGCTTTTTTCAGGCCATTGATGAATTTGCTGTAAGAAATACCGTTCTGACGTGCTGCTGCGTTGATACGCGCAATCCACAGTTGACGGAACTGACGCTTACGTTGACGACGGTCACGGTAAGCATACTGACCAGCTTTGATAACAGCCTGGAAGGCAACGCGGTATACGCGAGAACGCGCACCGTAGTAGCCTTTAGCTTGTTTCAAAATTTTCTTGTGACGTGCGCGTGCAATAACACCACGTTTTACGCGAGCCATATGTGCTCTCCTGTATCTATATTCTAATTAAAAAGTTAAAAAACGTTAACGGCTTATGCGTACGGCAGGCACGCGATTACCAGGCCCAGATCGCCTTTGGAAACCATGGCTTTCGGACGCAGGTGACGTTTACGTTTGGTCGCTTTTTTGGTCAGAATGTGACGCAGGTTAGCGTGCTTGTGCTTAAAACCACCTTTACCGGTTTTTTTGAAGCGCTTAGCAGCACCGCGTACGGTCTTAATTTTTGGCATTTTAATAACTTCCACTTCGCATTGTTAATAAACGAAACAAAGGCGAACAATGCCTGTGAAGCCCAAAGGCTCCACAGACAGTGCTACTTGAAGGCCTTACTGTTTCTTCTTAGGAGCGAGCACCATGATCATCTGGCGGCCTTCGATCTTCGTTGGGAAGGATTCGACCACTGCCAGTTCTTGCAAATCGTCTTTCACGCGATTAAGCACTTCCATACCGATTTGCTGGTGCGCCATCTCACGACCGCGGAAACGCAGCGTGATTTTGGCTTTATCACCCTCTTCGAGAAAGCGAATCAGGCTGCGGAGTTTTACCTGATAGTCGCCTTCATCTGTACCAGGACGGAATTTAATTTCCTTAACCTGGATAACTTTTTGCTTTTTCTTCTGTTCCTTAGAAGACTTGCTCTTTTCATAGAGGAATTTGCCGTAATCCATTATACGACAAACCGGCGGCTCGGCGTTAGGGCTGATCTCGACTAAGTCTACTCCGGCTTCTTCTGCTTTCTCCAGAGCTTCTCTCAGACTCACAATACCAAGCTGCTCGCCTTCCAGACCTGTTAAGCGAACTTCCTGGGCGCGAATTTCGCCATTGATACGGTTAGGGCGCGCCGTTTGAACTCGTTTTCCGCCTTTAATACCTTATTCCTCCAATTGTTTAAGACTGCGGCTGCGAATCTCTTGTTGCAGCTTCTCGATCACTTCATTTACGTCCATGCTTCCCAGGTCTTTACCACGGCGGGTGCGAACGGCAACTTTGCCTGATTCCACCTCTTTATCACCACAGACCAGCATATACGGGACGCGACGCAAAGTGTGCTCGCGGATTTTAAAGCCAATCTTCTCATTTCTCAAGTCTGCTTTAACACGAATGCCCGCATTTGATAGTTTTTGCGTCAATTCGTTAACGTATTCAGACTGTGAATCGGTAATATTCATGATAACAACCTGAACCGGCGCAAGCCAGGTCGGGAAGAAACCAGCGAATTCTTCGGTCAGGATACCGATGAAACGTTCCATCGACCCCAGAATTGCGCGGTGAATCATTACCGGTACCTTACGCTCGTTGTCTTCGCCCACATAGGAGGCGCTCAGACGAGACGGCAAGGAGAAGTCCAGCTGTACTGTACCGCACTGCCATGCACGATCGAGGCAGTCATACAGGGTAAATTCAATTTTCGGACCGTAGAAAGCGCCTTCACCCAGTTGATATTCAAACGGGATGTTGTTTTCTTCCAGCGCAACCGCCAGGTCCGCCTCAGCACGATCCCACATTTCGTCGCTGCCAATACGTTTTTCAGGACGAGTGGAGAGTTTGACGACGATCTTCTCGAAGCCAAAAGTGCTGTACATATCATAGACTAAACGGATACATCCGTTAACTTCATCGCGAATTTGTTCTTCAGTACAGAAGATATGCGCGTCATCCTGGGTAAAACCACGTACACGCATCAGGCCATGCAGCGAACCTGACGGCTCGTTACGGTGGCAGCTACCAAACTCGGCCATACGCAGCGGCAAATCGCGATACGACTTCAGCCCCTGGTTGAAAATTTGTACGTGACCCGGGCAGTTCATCGGCTTAATGCAGTATTCACGGTTCTCAGAAGACGTGGTGAACATTGCATCTTTGTAGTTGTCCCAGTGACCGGTTTTTTCCCACAGGACACGGTCCATCATGAACGGACCTTTAACTTCCTGATACTGGTACTCTTTCAGTTTAGAACGAACAAACACTTCCAGTTCACGGAAGATGGTCCAGCCATCGTTGTGCCAGAATACCATACCCGGTGCTTCTTCCTGCATATGGTACAGGTCGAGCTGTTTACCGATTTTACGGTGGTCGCGTTTCGCGGCTTCTTCCAGGCGCTGCAGGTAAGCGTTAAGCGCTTTTTTGTCTGCCCACGCCGTACCGTAAATACGTTGCAACATTTTGTTGTTGCTGTCGCCACGCCAGTAAGCCCCTGCCGTTTTCATTAGTTTGAAATGATGGCAGAAACGCATGTTCGGTACGTGCGGACCGCGGCACATATCGACATATTCTTCATGGAAGTACAGACCTGGCTTGTCATCATGGGCGATGTTTTCGTCAAGAATGGAGACTTTGTAGCTCTCCCCACGGTTGGCGAAAGTTTCACGCGCTTCGTGCCAGCTGACTTTCTTCTTAATGACGTCGTAGTTTTTCTCAGCAAGCTCATGCATCCGCTTCTCGAGTGCTTCGACATCTTCCTGGGTTAACGTGCGGTCAAGATCAACGTCGTAATAAAAACCGTTGTCAATAACCGGGCCGATTGCCATTTTGGTATGCGGCCAAAGTTGTTTAATCGCGTGCCCTAACAGGTGCGCACAGGAGTGACGAATGATCTCCAGACCTTCTTCGTCTTTCGCGGTAATGATCGACAGTTGTGCGTCGTTTTCAATCAGATCGCAAGCATCAACCAGTTCGCCATTAACGCGCCCTGCGATACAGGCTTTCGCCAGACCTGGACCAATGTCCAGCGCAACATCCATGGGGCTTACAGCGTGATCGTAATGGCGTTGGCTGCCATCAGGAAGAGTTATAACAGGCATTTTATATCCTTATTTGCAGTGGTGACCCACACGAAAGATCACATACAAAGAAAAATTTGTTTATTAACAGTTCATTGCGAAACCATCTAGCCAACAAATGCTAAATTGGTTCGCAATCAGGTACACAAATGAAAGACATTAACCTCTCACCTTCCACCCGGTTGAGCGATGTTAACACTAAAAAAAGGGAGATTGTACCTTTCCGTTTCACATTGATTCGATTCGCAATTCGTTTGTAGTGAGTACACCAGCAAAACGCTTAAAGAACCACTGATAACATCACGGAGCGTCTGAAAGGTTTACTGCGAGCGGATTTGCAGCAGCATAAACTGAATCCAGCAAAGTTCGTTGCGTGATTTGGAGGTACTATTTAAACGATCATAAGATTAATGACGAAGTGGTCATATCACAATGATAAAAATGACACAATTCTTATAGCAATTTTTCGTGCACATTTCGTTCTGGCGATAATAATTAATCATCATCCTCAAAACCTCCAGACATATATAAGGCGAATAGATTATGAGTGAAAACGACATTATTATCAGAACTCATTATAAGTCTCCTCATAGAATGCACATCGATAGCGACATACCAACGCCTTCATCAGAGCCTATTAATCAATTTGCGCGCCAACTCATCACCCTACTTGATACCTCTGACTTAAGTTCGATGCTGTCATACTGTGTTACTCAGGAATTTACCGCAAACTGTCGAAAAATATCACAAAATTGTTATTCCACTGCCCTTTTTACCATTAACTTTGCCACTTCACCCATCCATGCAGAAAATATACTCATTACATTACACTATAAAAAAGAAATCATTTCCTTATTACTGGAAACCACGCCTATTAAAGCTAACCATTTGCGAAGCATACTGGATTATATTGAACAGGAACAGTTAACTGCCGAAAATCGTAACCATTGTATGAAACTGTCTAAAAAAATCCATAGAGAAAAAACTATACAACCAACAGTAAATCTCAATGGTAGTGCATTTTTTTCGCAATCTCCTTCTGACGCTATTTTTTGTCGCCATCTGTCATTGCAATACGCACTTGATTCACTGAGAAATGGAAAAGGCAAAGTCAATCTGATTAAACATTACTCCTCCGTTGAATCCATACAGCAGCATGTTCCCTTAGTCCGGGACGCGGAGTTCAGATCATTACTTCGCCATCCTCCTGCAGGGAGTCGCGTTATCGCGAGTAAGGATTTTGGCTTCGCTTTAGATATTTTCTTCTGTCGAATGATGGCAAACAATGTCAGTCATATGTCCGCGATTTTATATATAGACAATCATACTTTGTCAGTAAGGCTACGAATAAAGCAGTCAGCGTATGGGCAATTAAATTATGTTGTGTCCGTTTACGACCCGAACGATACCAACGTTGCCGTCAGAGGCACCCACAGGACAGCACGGGGCTTTCTCTCGCTCGATAAATTCATCAGTTCAGGTCCCGATGCTCAGACCTGGGCTGATATGTATGTTCGCAACTGTGCAATTGCTTTTCTGCCCCTATTACCTGAGGGAGTTCCAGGGGCTATTTTCGCGGGTATTGCATCACGAATGCCATTTGCCCCTATACATCCATCGGCAATGTTGTTAATAATGGCCACAGGCCAGACTCAACAGCTTATTGCATTATTCAAACAGTTACCCATACTCCCTGAAAAAGAAATCATTGAAATAATAACTGCGCAGAATAGCGTTGGTACACCTGCTTTATTTCTGGCTATGATGAACGGACATACTGACAACGTAAAAATATTTATGCAAGAAATTCAGTCACTGGTAGATAATCATATCATTCATGAAGATAATCTGGTTAAATTACTGCAAACTAAAAGTGCTAACGAAACACCTGGACTCTATATCTCCATGTTGTATGGATTCGATGAAATAATCGATATCTTTCTGAATGCATTAACCACTCCAATAACACAAGAGCTTTTAAGCAAAAAAATGGTGATGGATATTTTAGCAATGAAAACACGTGATGGTGAGCCAGGATTATATGCCGCAATGGAAAATAATCACCCTTTGTGTGTCACACGGTTCCTCTCTAAAGTTTATGGAATCGCTGTTAAATATAACCTCAGCAAAATTAACATCATGGATTTATTAAAAGGCGCAACAGCATATGGAACCCCTGCTTTATACATCGCCATGAGCAAGGGTAATAAAGACGTCGTGTTATCTTATATATCAACGCTGGGTACTTTTGCAAATAAATATTCTTTTAGTCAATGTCAGTTATTCACATTGTTGGCCGCTAAAAATCATGACAATATGTCAGCTGTTCATATAGCCATTCATCATAATCATTATAAAACTGTAGAAACATATTATGCTGCTATAAACGTAATCAGCCAAAGCCTGAGTTTTAGTGCTGATGAACTAAAGACGTATTTATAACCAGATATTTATATATCGATACATAATTTTATTTTTTTCATAAACCGCAAAAACAGTGATCAGGTGTACAACGCCACCCGACGGCTGTAATAACAAAAAATCCCTTGATGCCTGTCCCTTTTGTTACACTCCGTTATCACGCACAAGAGATATGCAGGACACTGGTATGCCGACTAAACGCTTTGATAAAAAACACTGGAAGATGGTGGTGGTGCTACTGGCAATCTGTGGCGCTATGTTGTTGCTACGTTGGGCAGCAATGATTTGGGGCTGAGCAGTGACAAACGAAGACAGCCAGACCGCATAACACGGTCCGGCAGATAATTTTACATGCTGTAGCCCAGCGATAAGGTTGTCCGACGATCGGTATGTTCCGGTGCAGACTCTGGAGGTTCAGAGTTCCATGTTACGTTGTAAGCCACCTTCAGTCCAAAATGTTCATTAATAGCAACATTTAATGCGCTTTCGGAGTTCAGCGTTGTGTCTTCCGCGCCGAAGACCGAAACACCCTGCGTAAATTTAGCGTTGTCAGTCAACTGCCATGCATAAGCCCCGGAGGCATAGCCCAGCGGCTGGGTTTCACTGGCATTGTCGGTATATTTGTCGTAACGCACACCTGGACCGAATTCAAAGCGGAAACTGTGTACCGGGCCATTCAAAAACTGACGACCATAACCCGCGGTCAACACATCGCGCTCTCGATAGCCGTTATAACGGTCTGTCAGCCAGCTTGCCTGCCCAAATAAATAGTCATAATCAGTTAAATTAAAACGGCTACGCCCGCCCGCGGCATATTTTTCTGAAGAACGCTCATCATTAGAAGAAGTATTACTGGCGTTCCCCCACAGCGACCAGGCAGTGGTTTGTCCATACCAGGTCATGGTGGTGTCAGCCGTAAGTGAGGAGCTTTTCGTATTGCCTGATTGTGCAAGATATCCTGCGTTCAGATTACCTTCGAAAGGTTTTTTAGCGCTGGCAGGATCGTCCATGACAGTAAAAACGGAATCATCGGCAGCTGCATTCAATGACGCAAACATGCCCCCCGCCAACATAACGATGGCAGGAACTGTCTTCAAAAGCTTCATTTATCAAGAGTCCGTACAACAAAAAAAGAGACCATCGCGGTCCCGGAAACTTTCTTAAGGATCAAAGATTAGCGTCCCTGGAAAGGTAACGAATTATAAAAAGGCTTGAATAACTTAGCAATGTATTCTTATTTCATTTTTTGAATAAGCATGTGAAGAAAACAGATTTTTATTTATATATATTTATCTGCAAAATTTTAAATAAAGCTCTAATAAATCATATTGTTAATTTCTTCCCTTTCCGCTGATTCGGTGCCAGACTGAAATCAGCCTATAGGAGGAAATGATGGTACGTATCTATACGTTGACACTTGCGCCCTCTCTCGATAGCGCAACAATTACCCCGCAAATTTATCCCGAAGGAAAGCTGCGCTGTACCGCACCGGTATTCGAACCCGGAGGCGGCGGCATCAACGTCGCCCGCGCCATTGCCCATCTTGGAGGCAGTGCCACAGCGATCTTCCCGGCGGGTGGTGCGACCGGCGAACATCTGGTTTCACTGTTGGCAGATGAAAATGTCCCCGTCGCTACTGTAGAAGCCAAAGACTGGACCCGGCAGAATTTACACGTACATGTGGAAGCAAGCGGTGAGCAGTATCGTTTTGTCATGCCAGGCGCGGCATTAAGTGAAGATGAGTTTCGCCAGCTTGAAGAGCAAGTTCTGGAAATTGAATCCGGTGCTATCCTGGTCATAAGCGGAAGCCTGCCGCCAGGTGTGAAGCTGGAAAAATTAACCCAACTGATTTCCGCTGCGCAAAAACAAGGGATTCGCTGCATCGTCGACAGTTCTGGCGAAGCGTTAAGTGCAGCACTGGCGATTGGTAATATCGAGTTGGTTAAGCCTAACCAAAAAGAACTCAGTGCGCTAGTGAATCGCGAACTCACCCAGCCAGACGATGTCCGCAAAGCCGCGCAGGAAATCGTTAATAGCGGCAAGGCCAAACGAGTTGTCGTTTCCCTGGGTCCACAAGGGGCGCTGGGCGTTGATAGTGAAAACTGCATTCAGGTTGTGCCACCACCGGTGAAAAGCCAGAGCACCGTTGGCGCTGGTGACAGCATGGTCGGCGCGATGACACTGAAACTGGCAGAAAATGCCTCTCTTGAAGAGATGGTCCGTTTTGGCGTAGCTGCGGGGAGTGCAGCCACACTCAATCAGGGAACACGCCTGTGCTCCCATGACGATACACAAAAAATTTACGCTTACCTTTCCCGCTAACTGAAACATTCCCCCTGCATTGGGGGAATCACCACCAACCTGTCGGCAACGCGTTTCTCCGACTATGCTCAAAAGTCATGTGATAACAAAGGGGTGAACTATGGCCAGTGGCGATCTTGTCCGTTATGTCATAACCGTCATGTTGCATGAGGATACATTGACTGAAATTAACGAGTTGAATAATTACCTGACTCGCGACGGTTTTTTGCTCACCATGACGGATGATGATGGAAATATCCATGAGCTGGGGACTAACACTTTTGGACTTATCAGTACCCAAAGTGAAGAAGAAATTAGAGAACTGGTTTCGGGGCTTACCCAAAGTGCAACCGGTAAAGATCCTGAAATCGCCATCACGACCTGGGAGGAATGGAATAGCAACAGAAAATAAATGGTTTTTGGGCAATAATCAGTCTGTGGTGTGCGTTAGCTCGTGTTTTTACACCGCATTCTTGCGCTAACCTTATGATCTGGCAGACAACATGGGAGAGACATCATGTGGCAGGCAATCAGTCGTCTTTTGAGCGAGCAGTTAGGTGAAGGCGAAATCGAACTGCGTAATGAACTGCCTGGCGGAGAAGTCCATGCCGCATGGCATTTGCGCTATGCAGGACGTGACTTTTTCGTCAAATGTGATGAAAGGGAACTGCTTCCCGGTTTTACCGCCGAAGCCGACCAACTGGAGTTACTGTCGCGTAGTAAAACCGTCACCGTGCCTAAGGTTTGGGCAGTTGGCGCTGACCGTGACTACAGTTTTCTGGTGATGGATTATCTCCCACCTCGCCCGCTGGATGCGCATAGCGCATTTATTCTTGGTCAGCAAATTGCGCGTTTACATCAATGGAGCGACCAACCACAATTTGGCCTCGATTTTGATAACTCGCTCTCCACAACTCCGCAGCCCAACACCTGGCAACGTCGCTGGTCAACGTTTTTTGCTGAACAACGGATTGGCTGGCAGTTGGAACTAGCAGCAGAGAAAGGGATCGCTTTCGGCAATATCGACGCCATCGTAGAGCATATTCAGCAGCGTCTGGCCTCGCATCAACCGCAGCCTTCTCTGTTGCATGGCGATTTATGGTCCGGCAACTGTGCGCTGGGTCCGGATGGCCCGTACATTTTCGACCCGGCCTGCTACTGGGGTGACCGAGAGTGCGACCTGGCGATGTTACCGCTGCATACTGAACAGCCGCCACAAATCTATGACGGCTATCAGTCAGTATCCCCGCTACCTGCCGATTTCCTTGAACGTCAACCGGTTTACCAACTCTACACGCTGTTAAATCGTGCAAGGTTATTTGGCGGTCAGCATTTGGTTATTGCTCAGCAGTCACTGGATAGATTATTAGCAGCATAATATGGGGTGAGGATAATGGCCGCTCCGTGCGGCCTTTTGATTAAATAAACCCCAGCAGAGAAAAGAACACATAACCTGCAGCAATACAAATAACCGGCAGGATATACAGCGAGAAAAACTGCAGGAAAATAGTATGGTGCGGCACAACAATACGTGACTCAATTTGTTCACGCGTTAGCCCCTCTTCCCCTTTGGCTTTTTCCAGAATGAGTTGATCTTCAACACCTTCCCGCAAGAAGCGCGCCTGGCGACTCATCCGGGCACCGGAATCCTGCAACGCCAGTCCGACAAAAATCAGGATGAAAATCACCCAGAACATAACGTTCACGCCACCATTAAAATTGGGCGTCGGGGAGTTATACCAGAACAGATTCAAAAAAGGCGTATTCGCCTGCATCATATCGATCATGACATGAGTAAAGTCGAGCATGACCGCATTAATGCCTTCCTGGTTTTCCTGCCGGGTATTCATAAATTTCAGCAAAGAAATCAGTGTAGAGATCAATGCAGGTATAAAAATCACCCAACCCAAAATCCTTTTCAAAACAGCAATGCGTCCAGCTTGTTGATACGTCATGAGTTCTCCTTGATTAAGACGCGTCGTTTCACTTAGTTTACCTGTAGATATCTGTTTTCGCCCATTCTTTAAAGGCGATATGATAGGCGCTTAATCATAAGCACGGCTTAATACTTTACACATAATGCTCTAAAGGAGAGGTTGTAATGTCAACCCCGCGTCAGATTCTTGCTGCAATTTTTGATATGGATGGATTACTTATCGACTCAGAACCTTTATGGGATCGAGCTGAACTGGATGTGATGGCAAGCCTGGGGGTGGATATCTCCCGTCGTAACGAGCTGCCGGACACCTTAGGTTTACGCATCGATATGGTGGTCGATCTTTGGTACGCCCGGCAACCCTGGAATGGGCCAAGCCGTCAGGAAGTAGTAGAACGGGTTATTGCTCGTGCCATTTCACTGGTTGAAGAGACGCGTCCATTATTACCAGGCGTGCGCGAAGCTGTTGCGTTATGCAAAGAACAAGGTTTATTAGTGGGACTGGCCTCCGCGTCACCACTACATATGCTGGAAAAAGTGTTGACCATGTTTGACTTACGCGACAGTTTCGATGCCCTCGCCTCGGCTGAAAAACTGCCTTACAGCAAGCCGCATCCGCAAGTATATCTCGACTGCGCAGCAAAACTGGGCGTTGACCCACTGACCTGCGTGGCGCTGGAAGACTCGGTAAATGGCATGATCGCTTCTAAAGCAGCCCGCATGCGTTCCATCGTCGTTCCTGCGCCAGAAGCGCAAAATGATCCACGTTTTGTATTAGCAAACGTCAAACTCTCATCGCTGACAGAACTCACCGCAAAAGACCTTCTCGGTTAATGACCAGGGGCAGTGATCACACTGCTCCTGGTTCTTTATCTGAATTTGCATTCAACTGACGGATTAATCGTCAATTTAAGAGAAAGAGTTACACCGTCACCACTTCCGTGCACTGTATAAAAATCCTATACTGTACGTATTGACAGTTTAGTGAGTTTTATCATGACGGCGGAAGGTCACCTTCTCTTTTCTATTGCTTGTGCGGTATTTGCCAAAAATGCCGAGCTGACGCCCGTGCTGGCACAGGGTGACTGGTGGCATATTGTCCCTTCCGCAATCCTGACGTGTTTGTTACCGGACATCGATCACCCAAAGTCGTTTCTTGGGCAGCGATTAAAGTGGATATCAAAACCGATCGCCCGCGCTTTTGGGCATCGTGGTTTTACCCACAGTCTGCTGGCGGTATTTGCGCTGCTGGCAACCTTTTACCTTAAGGTTCCTGAAAGCTGGTTCATTCCGGCTGATGCGCTACAAGGAATGGTGCTGGGTTATTTGAGCCACATACTTGCCGATATGCTGACACCCGCCGGTGTTCCCCTGCTCTGGCCATGCCGCTGGCGTTTCCGCTTGCCTATCCTGGTTCCCCAAAAGGGCAACCAACTGGAACGTTTTATCTGCATGGCATTATTTGTCTGGTCGGTATGGATGCCCCATTCATTACCCGAAAACAGCGCTGTTCGTTGGTCATCGCAAATGATCAATACTTTGCAGATCCAGTTTCATCGGCTTATTAAGCATCAGGTTGAATACTAAAAAGGCAAAAATCACCTTTCTGGAATAAGCAATTCCATTTGAATATAAGAGCCAGCTCACAGTTCTGTTAATCTTGCGCCAACACTATGACTGCTACGCAGTGATAGAAATAATAAGATCAGGAGAACGGGGATGAACTTTCCATTAATTGCGAACATCGTGGTGTTCGTTGTACTGCTGTTTGCGCTGGCTCAGACCCGCCATAAACAGTGGAGTCTGGCGAAAAAAGTGCTGGTGGGTCTGGTGATGGGTGTGGTTTTTGGCCTCGCCCTGCATACCATTTATGGTTCTGACAGCCAGGTACTTAAAGATTCTGTACAGTGGTTTAACATTGTTGGTAACGGCTATGTTCAACTGCTGCAAATGATCGTTATGCCGTTAGTCTTCGCCTCTATTCTGAGCGCGGTTGCCCGTCTGCATAACGCATCTCAGTTAGGCAAAATCAGTTTTCTGACCATCGGTACGCTTTTGTTTACCACGCTGATTGCGGCGCTGGTCGGTGTGCTGGTCACCAACCTGTTTGGTTTGACGGCTGAAGGTCTGGTTCAGGGTGGTGCAGAAACTGCACGTCTGAACGCCATTGAAAGTAACTATGTTGGTAAAGTCTCTGACCTGAGCGTTCCGCAGCTGGTCTTGTCCTTTATCCCGAAAAACCCGTTTGCCGATCTGACCGGAGCCAATCCGACGTCAATTATCAGCGTGGTAATTTTTGCCGCATTCCTCGGCGTAGCTGCGCTGAAGCTGCTGAAGGATGATGCGCCGAAAGGTGAACGCGTCTTAACCGCTATCGATACCCTGCAAAGCTGGGTGATGAAACTGGTTCGCCTGGTCATGCAGCTGACCCCTTACGGCGTTCTGGCGCTGATGACCAAAGTGGTTGCAGGTTCTAACCTGCAAGACATCATCAAACTGGGAAGTTTCGTTGTCGCGTCCTACCTCGGTCTTCTGATTATGTTTGCAGTGCATGGCCTTCTGCTGGGTATTAATGGCGTGAGCCCGCTGAAGTACTTCCGTAAGGTATGGCCAGTTCTGACGTTTGCCTTTACCAGCCGTTCCAGTGCTGCGTCTATCCCACTGAATGTGGAAGCACAAACGCGTCGTCTGGGTGTTCCTGAATCCATCGCCAGTTTCGCCGCCTCTTTCGGTGCAACCATTGGTCAGAACGGCTGTGCCGGTTTGTATCCGGCAATGCTGGCGGTGATGGTTGCGCCTACGGTTGGCATTAACCCGATGGACCCGATGTGGATTGCGACGCTGGTCGGTATTGTTACCGTTAGTTCCGCAGGCGTTGCCGGTGTCGGTGGTGGTGCAACTTTCGCCGCACTGATTGTGCTGCCTGCGATGGGCCTGCCTGTAACGCTGGTGGCATTGTTAATCTCCGTTGAACCGCTTATCGACATGGGGCGTACGGCGCTAAACGTTAGTGGCTCGATGACCGCTGGCACGCTGACCAGCCAGTGGCTGAAGCAAACCGATAAAGCCATTCTGGATAGCGAAGACGACGCCGAACTGGCACACCGTTAATTCTTATGCTGGCAACGGTCCGTTTTGTATAGGGGCCGTTGCCTTACTTTTTAAATGTTCCATCGCGGCGATGCATACTGACTCATATTTAAACAGATCGTCAGCGAAAAAAATGGCTAACTTATCGATACATTCCTGACTCAATGAATGTGCTTGTAGCGAGAAGCTTAAAACCTCATACCCAAGACGTTTTCTAAGTGAACTATCTGAAATACTCATAATCTCTTCAAGCACACCACTTCCCATTCCCGGAAGATTCAGTGGATTAAAAAGAAGATTGACATTAAGCATTGATATTACCGAAGGAAACTTTAGGAGACTCTCATTTTTTTGAATCGCAGCAAAAATGCTCCCAACAGGATGTATATAATTTTGTTCATAGTATATCGTTCTTAAATAGTGAATAACCAACCTGTTTTTTATATTGATCAAATTGGTCATTTTTTCTGGTCGGAATTCACAGGTAAAATCCATCCCAACAAAATTCTCATTAATACCTCTTATCCTAATTTCACTACCATAAAGATTATTAATTATCACTCTATATTTAACATTGTCCTGCAGATATGTATCAAAACTAAGTGCTGGCGCTCCTGGCTTTGAGGCATCATAGTTAATGTTAGACATATAGGCAATCATATAATTGAAGTTTGATTCTGCTATTTCATCGCAGGCACATTGACCCGTTGATATAAAGAAAGTGAGTGCTGTCATGGTAGACTGCAGTCTTTCTTTAAAAGAGTCGAAGGCAAGGTTTTTAATATTTAAATTACCATAATCACTCTGTATTAAGTTTGTAGAAAACATCTCCCGCCTCATATTGTTAACAAAATTATTATCTCATTTAAATCTAAGTCATTTACAATATAAGTTTAAGAGCGACACCACAGGATGAACTATCAAAAATAGCTCATCATGATTAGCAAAACTTAACCATTTTAAAATAAATAAACAATTAAAGAAAAAAGTTCACTTATTTATAGCAATAGATCGTCAAAGGCAGCTTTTTGTTACAGGTGGTTTGAATGAATGTAGCAATGAAATACAAAATTTCAGGCCATGTAACTCCCGGCAAAACCGGGAGGTACGTAATCTTTACTCAGTCACTTCCCCTTCCTGGCGGATCTGATTTGCCCAACGCTGGGCGGATTCAGGCACAGTAAATGCCGGTGAGCGCAGAAATGACTCTCCCATCAGTACAAACGCAACATATTTGCCACGCAGCATCCAGACATCACGAAACGAATCCATCTTTATCGCATGTTCTGGCGGCGCGGGTTCCGTGCGTGGGATATAGCTAATAATCTGGCGGTTTTGCTGACGGAGCGGTTTCTTCATTACTGGCTTCACTAAACGCATATTAAAAATCAGAAAAACTGTAGTTTAGCCGATTTAGCCCCTGTACGTCCCGCTTTGCGTGTATTTCATAACACCGTTTCCAGAATAGTCTCCGAAGCGGGATCTGGCTGATGGTCTATAGTTAGAGGGTTTTTTGACCAAAACAGCGGCCCTTTCAGTAATAAGTTAAGGAGACGAGTTCAATGTCGCAACATAACGAAAAGAATCCACATCAGCACCAGTCACCACTACACGATTCCAGCGAAGCGAAACCGGGGATGGACTCACTGGCACCTGAAGACGGATCTCATCGTCCAACGGCTGAACCAACACCGCCAGGCGCACAACCTACCACCCCTGGGAGCCTGAAAGCCCCTGATACGCGTAACGAAAAACTTAATTCTCTGGAAGACGTACGCAAAGGCAGTGAAAATTTTGCGCTGACCACTAATCAGGGCGTGCGCATCGCCGATGATCAAAACTCACTGCGTGCCGGTAGCCGTGGTCCAACGCTGCTGGAAGATTTTATTCTGCGCGAGAAAATCACCCACTTTGACCATGAGCGCATCCCGGAACGTATTGTTCATGCACGCGGATCAGCCGCTCACGGTTATTTCCAGCCATATAAAAGCTTAAGCGATATCACCAAAGCGGATTTCCTCTCAGATCCGAACAAAATCACCCCAGTATTTGTTAGGTTCTCTACCGTTCAGGGTGGTGCTGGCTCTGCCGATACCGTGCGTGATATCCGTGGCTTTGCCACCAAGTTCTATACCGAAGAGGGTATTTTTGACCTCGTTGGCAATAACACGCCAATCTTCTTTATCCAGGATGCGCATAAATTCCCCGATTTTGTTCATGCGGTAAAACCAGAACCGCACTGGGCAATTCCACAAGGGCAAAGCGCCCACGATACTTTCTGGGATTATGTTTCTCTGCAACCTGAAACTCTGCACAACGTGATGTGGGCGATGTCGGATCGCGGTATCCCGCGCAGTTACCGCACCATGGAAGGCTTCGGTATTCACACCTTCCGCCTGATTAATGCCGAAGGGAAGGCAACGTTCGTACGTTTCCACTGGAAACCACTGGCAGGTAAAGCCTCACTCGTTTGGGATGAAGCACAAAAACTAACCGGACGTGACCCGGACTTCCACCGCCGCGAGTTGTGGGAAGCCATCGAAGCAGGCGATTTTCCGGAATACGAACTGGGCTTCCAGTTGATTCCTGAGGAAGATGAATTTAAGTTCGACTTCGACCTTCTTGATCCAACTAAACTTATCCCGGAAGAACTGGTGCCCGTTCAGCGTGTCGGCAAAATGGTGCTCAATCGCAATCCGGATAACTTCTTTGCCGAAAACGAACAAGCAGCATTCCATCCAGGTCATATTGTTCCTGGTCTGGACTTCACCAACGATCCCCTGTTGCAGGGACGTTTGTTCTCCTATACCGATACACAAATCAGTCGTCTTGGTGGGCCGAATTTCCATGAGATTCCGATTAACCGCCCGACCTGCCCTTACCATAATTTCCAGCGTGACGGCATGCATCGTATGGGGATCGACACTAACCCGGCGAATTATGAACCGAACTCGATCAACGATAACTGGCCGCGCGAAACACCGCCGGGGCCGAAACGCGGCGGTTTTGAATCATACCAGGAGCGCGTGGAAGGCAATAAAGTTCGCGAGCGCAGCCCATCGTTTGGCGAATATTATTCCCATCCGCGTCTGTTCTGGCTAAGTCAGACGCCATTCGAGCAGCGCCATATTGTCGATGGTTTCAGTTTTGAGTTAAGCAAAGTAGTTCGTCCGTATATTCGTGAGCGCGTTGTTGACCAGCTGGCGCATATTGATCTCACTCTGGCCCAGGCGGTGGCGAAAAATCTCGGTATCGAGCTGACGGACGACCAGCTGAATATCACCCCGCCTCCGGACGTCAACGGTCTGAAAAAGGATCCATCCTTAAGTTTGTACGCCATTCCTGACGGTGATGTGAAAGGTCGCGTGGTAGCGATTTTACTTAATGATGAAGTGAGATCGGCAGACCTTCTGGCCATTCTCAAGGCGCTGAAGGCCAAAGGCGTTCATGCCAAACTGCTCTACTCCCGAATGGGTGAAGTGACTGCGGATGACGGTACGGTGTTGCCTATAGCCGCTACCTTTGCCGGTGCACCTTCGCTGACGGTCGATGCGGTTATTGTCCCTTGCGGCAATATCGCGGATATCGCTGACAACGGCGATGCCAACTACTACCTGATGGAAGCCTACAAACACCTTAAACCGATTGCGCTGGCGGGAGACGCGCGCAAGTTTAAAGCAACAATCAAGGTCGCTGACCAGGGTGAAGAAGGGATTGTGGAAGCTGACAGCGCCGATGGTAGTTTTATGGATGAACTGTTAACGCTGATGGCAGCACACCGCATGTGGTCACGCATTCCTAAGATTGACAAAATTCCGGCGTAAATATGGATAAGGTCACGCCCCCTGGGGAGTGACCTTACCACCTTACTTACACATCAAGATAACTACCCAACCGATAACCACGCTCAGCAATCGCATATTTCAACGACGCTGAAGTCAGCACATCCAGTTCCGTTAACCGAGGTAAGCAATAAGCACTCTGGCGAATCGTATTATCGATAAACGCCGGATGACACATCACTTCCAGAGAGCGCTCGCCGCGATGACTGGAGTCATCAAGCACTTGCAGGAACAGCGACTCACTGATCTCTTCACCGTAGAATGCACTGCTGAATCCCTGGGTAGTGCGCAGGTTGACCGGCAAATCAAACACCATCTGACGATCCGCCCGCAACGCAATGCCCTCTTCTGCCGCAAACCTGGCAACAATCGGGAAAATCTGCGGGAACATATGCACATGATGATGGCTATCAAGATGCGTAGGTTTGCGTCCAAATAGCTCAATGAAACGCAAATACTGACTGGCAAGCTCCTGAGTAATTTCTTCCAGCGGTAAAGCATCTTCTTCTGCCAACTGCCAGATCCATTTTCCCAGCACACCATCGCGGGTTAACCCCGGCATAGCTGTCAGTGGCTTGCCCATAGTAAGGACAAAGTGCATCCCTATGGCCAGACTCGGTTCATCACGACTCAACTGCACCGCATGGTCAATAGCCTGCCCATTCACCAGCGCCGTCGTCGATGTGACAATCCCATTGCGACAGGCCTCGATAATGCCGTAGTTCTGACCTTTGCTTAAGCCAAAATCATCGGCATTAACAATCAGTAAGCGTTCCATAATCAGCCTCGGTTAATGTGCTTTTTTAAGCTCTGCGATGCAGTCGGCAAAATTTGGCAGCCATTTCTCGTGCGCCAGAATCATCTCGCGTGCCAGCAGCTCAGCATCGCGATCGGAATGCACCAACGGACTAAGGTTTAGCGCCAGTAACACATCGTTAAATTCTCCGCTAAGTGCAGCGTTGCTGGCAGCAATCTCGAAGCCTTTAATGGTGTGAATCAGCCCCATCACTTTATCATCGAAATGCGTAATGCGCGGATGTGGCGTCGCGCCATCGCGCCCCAGCGTACAGGTCATTTCTACCGCCCAGTCTGCCGGAATATTATCAATATGCCCATGATGCGGGATATTAACGTAATGTTCAGCTTGCTTGTCGTTGTAGATAGCGTTGATCACTTCGCACGCTGCATCAGAGTAATAAGCCCCACCGCGCTGTTCCAGTTCTTTCGGCTTAACTTTCAACTCCGGGTTTTTATACAGCTCAAAAAGTTGTTTCTCGACTTTCTGTACTACCTGTGCTCGTGCGCCGCCTTTGTAGTATTCGCCCATTTCAATAGCCAGCATCTCTTTTTGCTTGAAGTAATAAAGCAAATAAGAACACGGCAACAGATTCAGAGAACGAATTAAGCCTTCGCTAAATGGCAGATCGAAAATATTTTTAACGCCAGATGCTTTTAACTGCCCGGATGCCACACCATCAAGCAATTCGGCAAAGCGTGATTTGCCATTTACCAGCACATCTTTAATGAACACCATATGGTTGAGGCCGAACAGATCGATAGATAAATCATCGCTGTCTTTCAGCATCAGAACATCGCGAATAAACATCTTCATGCCGATCGGAATATTACACACGCCGATAAAGCGTTTAAATCCGGTATGACGATAAACGGCTTCAGTGACCATTCCCGCCGGGTTAGTGAAGTTAATCACCCATGCATTCGGACAAAGTTCTTCGACATCTTTTACGATGTCAAAAATCACCGGAATGGTACGCAGACCTTTAAAAAGACCGCCCGCGCCGTTGGTTTCCTGACCAAGATAACCATGACTTAATGGAATACGTTCATCCAGTTCGCGCGCCGGTAATTGGCCTACGCGCAGTTGGGTAGTAACGAAATCAGCATCTTTCAATGCTTCGCGGCGATCCAGCGTTTTATAAAGCTTCATCGGGACGCCAGCGTTATCAATCATCCGTTGGCAGAGATCAAAAATAATATCCAGTTTAGCTTTACCACCTTCGACATCCACCAGCCATAATTCGCTGACCGGCAATTCGTGATAACGCTTAATAAATCCTTCCAGTAACTCCGGGGTATAGCTGCTCCCGCCACCAATAGTGACGACTTTTAATTTCTGGCTCATAATTTCTCCCTTCAGTACAGAATACTGATATCTGGCATATCTGCCCCCCGGACATAAATAATCCAGCAACAGGACAGATATGTGAATTGTCAGGTATAACGACTTACTGATTAAATTCAGTCAATTTCTTACGATAGCTCTTAGGCGTAAAGGACGTTAATTTCTTAAACGTTTTAATAAACAAGCTCGGGCTACTATAACCGGCCTCAAACGCAATATCCGTCACGGAATAGTTGGTCATTTCCAGTTGTTTTTTGGCAAAATTAATACGGATCTCATTAATAATCTGCATTGGTGTTTTGCCATAATATCGTTGAGTCGCTCGCGTCAAATATTCCTGTGATTTGGCTGACAACGTCACCATATTCTCCAGCGCCGATTCACTAAACTGCTCTTTATCATGCATCTTTTCTACCGTACTTTTCAGCCACTGCGGTACATCATCAATCACCTGTTCTTCGCGGTAATGACGTAAACGGTTAATGACATAAAAAGTAACCATCTCAACAAACTCTTCCAGCCCTGTTTCGCGGAAATTCAATGAAGAAATCACTGTTTCCACATAGGTGAGAAAAGCGTTATTGGTCCGGTATACCTGCGAAGCGACAAAGCAATAAGGCAACAACGGCAGGTAATGCTGCTCAAAAAAGCGTTTACTGATCCCAACATTCAATATGCGCGTGGCACCAAACTCATAAAAACTTTGATGGTGCGAACCTAACGGAATAAAAACAAAATCGCCCCGTTCCAGTAACACGCGCTTACCGTTAATCTCCTGGAAATAACGCCCGGTTAATACCAGAGTAAATTCATAATAGTCGTGCTGATGCAGTCCGCTGATACTCTCAGTTTTGTTGTAGATAAACACATGGAAGTTTTTGCCATTAAACAACTGCTGTTCTCGGGCAGTGGCAATTTCCGGCGCGTTAATCACTGGCTGCATCATCGACTCCTTATGCCTTCAGTTTTTCATGAAGCTCAATTAATTCGGTAATCAGTTCACGCGCAAGCATGGACGTCATTAAATGATCCTGAGCGTGGACCAGCACCAGACTCACTTTCATCTTACCTTCGCCCGCATCGCCTTCAATCAGTTTCGTCTGTACCAGATGCGCTTCATTCAATGCCATCCGTGACTGATCCATCATGGCTTTTGCTGCGGCAAAATCGCCCTGCTTCGCCTGTTTCAGTGCGGCATACGCCAGGCTGCGCGCTTGTCCGGAGTTGATGATAAGTCCCATCACCACTTCTTCCAGCTCTTCAGCTTCTGTTTGCGTATCGGGAATGTTATCGAGATCCATCATACATCGTTCCTCTCTTTTCTTACCGGCACGATTACCCGTACCGGCATCGATTAAAATTTCAGGGCGTTAGCGATATCTTCTTCGCTCTCTTCTTTATCAATCGCGTTTTGTGCTTTGTTAGCGACCACAACAAAGGGCAGATAAATTAACGTTGCGATACCAAGGTTGAAGAGTGCGACCAGCAATGCGGCGACGCTACCGTTGGTGTTAAAGAAGGCTCCCAGACCGGTTGGCATGGTCCACGGTGCAATATTGGTCACCGGAGGAATAATGCCCATGTAGTAAGCTGCGAGGGTGATTGCCGCCAGAATCGGTTGTACCAGTACAAACGGAATAAACATCACCGGGTTCATGATAATTGGCAGACCAAACAGAATCGGTTCGTTAATCTGGAAGATGCCGGACGGCAGCGCCAGTTTTGCCACCTGACGATAATCAGCACGGCGAGAAGCGATAAAGATAGCCAGGATCAGACCCAAAGTCGCACCACTGCCACCGAGGAAAATAAAGGAGTCCAGCATCGGCTTGGCCCAGATATGGAAGGTCTTACCGGCTGCCAGCGCCGCTTCGACGGAACCATATTGCTGATAGGTCGCGATGTTTTCCAGCGCCCACGGCGTCATAATGCCGTTGTCCAGTGCGGTCAGCGCCAGCGCGCCATGAATACCGAAGAACCAGAGCAGTGGAACAAAGATCACATAGGCCCATCCCACCACGCTACCCAACGATGCCAGTGGGGTTGAGATGGTATCCATAATGATCTGATGGAAATTGGTACCCCAGGTATTCAACGCCCAGGCAATAATCCCCATCACGGAAAGAATAATAAAGCCGGGGATTAATGCCGAGAAGGAACGCGATACTGAAGCAGGTACGCTGTCGGGCAATTTAATGACCCAATTGCGGTGGACAATAAAGGTAAACATTTCTGCCACCACCAGGCCAATAATAATCCCGGAGATGATATTCGCCCCACCTAACCAGTTTGCGCCAACCGCATAGGCCTCACCGACACTGTATGGGGTGACGGTCATAAATGCTGCAACGGATAACAACCCAGCCGCCAGCGCATCGACTTTACGCTCTTCTGCCAGCGCCATGCCAATAAAGAACGGTGCCATTAAAGACATTATCCCTAATGTTCCGTTATATACGTTGCCGCCAATACCTTTCAGACCATTAAGTGTTTCAATGGTTGAGGCATCCAGGCGAATACCTAAGGAATAAAAAAACGACCCCTCCCCAAAGCTTAGAAAAACGTTGTTAATTAATACAAACATGGCCCCCGCAAGGGTTAACGGCATTAAGCGAATAAAGCCATTTTTGATTGCATTAACGTGTGGCTGCTTTCCTATTTTAACTGCAAAAGGGAGGAGTACCTTTTCAAGCGATGCAATAACATTACTCATAGAAAAATACCCTTAAAAACCGCAATTTAAATATTGCGGTATTGATTTATGAAATAACTCTTTGACGGGAAAATTTAAAATAAATTAATTTGCTGCGGCTTTTTTAATCGCTGCAACCGCAGCCTTAAGCACGCCTAAACCATCGACTTTGCCATAAAGCAGCGAGTCAATTACTTCAACCGGTTTGTTGGGTAACAAACGCTGGATTTCGGGCAACATATAAGCAATCTGCGGCCCTAATAACACGACATCGGCATTCTGACCTTTTTCACCAGCCAGTGTTTCCGGAAATGCTTCAATAATGACCGGAACTTCATATTTTTCTGCCTGTGCGCGCATTTTTGATACCAGTAAAGAGGTAGACATGCCCGCAGAACAAAACAGATAAATGTGTTTCTTTTCCATAAAACTGCCCTCATCGACGATTATCTGTCAGCCAGACACTCCGCAAGCCTTAACCTGCTTCCATGCTCTGGGTAACTTGCGAAACCAACATGACTTTTTTTGTGGCTGAAAGGAGTATACGGTATAGACCTGAGCAATAGTATTTCTTTGACCTTATAAATTGTCTCTCCTTGACCTGCGGTTATGACCCTCTTCACATTTCGGGCAAATAATTCGCGAAGATAATTAAGAACTCAGGCCAAAAAAAACCGGCGCAATGGCCGGTTTCCGTTGTAACTCAAGCTTTCAGGCGAAGTGATTACTTCGCAGCCTGTGGATCAGTGTCGTATTCAGCACAGGTCTGATAACCGGAGTTGATGACATGTCCGGTATCATCTAACGCGACAAAGTAGGTTTCTGCTTTACCATCACGTTGACCCAGGATGTAGGTCTGGCAAGTACCACGAGCATGGATCATGCTCACTTCAGACGAAGGTTTACCCGCAATTTGTGCAACCTGCGCCCGGCTCATGCCTTTTTTGACGTCTTTCACCACAGGCTGTACAAACTGGTCTTTGGTACGATCATAAGCCGTACAACCCGCCAGCATGGTTAATACCGCCGCTGCACTCAGAATTCCTGCCATATTCTTGTTCATATTCCGTCCTCTTGTTTATCAGCGTGTTAGATAAGCCTGGAATACATTGGGCGCTTTTTCAAGCCCGTGAACGAAACGGCTCCGCTTTCAGAGGATTCCTGTATGACGTTTTAACCACCATTCAACCCGCTGTCGCTTGTCGTTTCAGTAGCAACGGGTTAGCTTTAAGGAAGTTTTGTCTTTTCTGTCTGGAGGGGTTCAATGACATTGCAACAACAAATAATAAAGGCGCTGGGCGCAAAACCGCAGATTAATGCTGAAGAGGAAATTCGTCGTAGTGTCGATTTTCTGAAAAGCTACCTGCAAACTTATCCGTTCATTAAATCACTGGTGCTCGGGATCAGCGGCGGTCAGGACTCCACGCTTGCCGGAAAGCTGTGCCAGATGGCGATTAATGAGCTGCGCCAGGAAACCGGCAACGAATCGCTGCAATTTATTGCCGTACGCCTGCCCTATGGTGTTCAGGCCGACGAACAAGATTGCCAGGATGCCATTGCCTTTATTCAACCGGATCGCGTATTAACCGTTAATATCAAGGGCGCGGTATTGGCCAGCGAACAGGCGCTGCGCGAAGCGGGCATTGAACTGAGCGATTTTGTTCGTGGCAATGAAAAAGCGCGTGAGCGGATGAAAGCACAATATAGCATTGCGGGTATGACCAGCGGTGTCGTGGTGGGCACCGATCATGCAGCAGAAGCCATTACCGGATTCTTCACTAAATATGGTGACGGCGGTACGGACATTAATCCACTGTATCGTCTCAACAAACGTCAGGGTAAACAGTTACTGGCAGCATTAGGTTGCCCGGAACACCTTTATAAGAAAGCCCCAACTGCCGATCTGGAAGATGATCGCCCTTCTCTGCCAGATGAAGTGGCACTCGGCGTGACCTATGACAATATCGACGACTATCTGGAAGGGAAAAACGTACCTGAACAGGTCGCCAGAACAATAGAGAACTGGTATCTGAAAACTGAACATAAACGCCGTCCGCCAATTACCGTTTTCGATGATTTCTGGAAAAAGTAATAATTTGCACATATTGGTTTGTGCGAAAAAGAGTACTTTGTTCACGCCGGATGCGGCGTGAACGCCTTATTCGCCCCACAAAACTATGCAAATTCAATATATTGCATGAGTCGAATAGGCCTGACAGGCGTAGCACGTCAGACGGTGTAACCTTTGTCATCGACCCGCCTCTTTTTTAATCGCTCCCCGCCTGTTACACTGGATAGATAACCAGCATTCGGAGTCAACAGTGGTACGGCGTTTAACTTCTCCGCGGCTCGAATTTGAAGCTGCGGCAATTTATGAATATCCCGAACATTTACGTTCATTCCTTAATGACTTACCCACCCGACCAGGGGTGTATCTGTTTCATGGCGAAAGTGACACCATGCCGCTCTATATCGGCAAAAGCGTTAATATCCGCAGTCGGGTGCTTTCTCATTTACGCACCCCGGATGAAGCCGCCATGCTACGGCAATCCCGGCGAATTAGCTGGATCTGCACCGCAGGCGAAATCGGCGCTCTGCTCCTTGAAGCGCGATTAATCAAAGAACAACAACCGCTGTTTAATAAACGGTTGCGCCGCAATCGCCAGCTCTGCGCCCTGCAATTAAATGAAAAGCGTGTTGATGTGGTGTATGCCAAAGAGGTGGATTTTTCACGAGCCCCCAACCTGTTTGGCCTGTTTGCCAATAGGCGCGCAGCTTTGCAAGCATTGCAGACCATCGCTGATGAACAAAAACTTTGCTATGGCCTGCTGGGACTGGAACCGTTAAGCCGCGGGCGTGCTTGTTTTCGTTCTGCATTAAAACGTTGCGCTGGGGCGTGTTGCGGTAAAGAGAGCCATGAGGAACATGCGCTACGTTTGCGCCAGTCTCTGGAGCGTTTGCGGGTGGTGTGTTGGCCTTGGCAAGGGGCGGTGGCGCTGAAAGAACAGCACCCGGAAATGACTCAATATCATATTATTCAAAACTGGCTGTGGCTGGGAGCGGTTAATTCGCTGGAAGAAGCGACAACGTTAATTCGGACACCCGCCGGGTTTGATCACGACGGTTATAAAATTCTTTGTAAGCCGCTGCTTTCCGGTAACTATGAAATTACTGAACTTGATCCGGCGAATGACCAGCGAGCCAGTTGATTTCACTGAACAACAGTTTACCCTGCGGTTGTAAAAGCCGCAGGGTGTGCCTGCCATCGAACCAGCACGCGCCCTGGTCGGTAGTGAGCAGTTTGTCGCCCAGTTGCCACGCGCCGTTAATTACAAACACCACCCCGCCGCGTGAGCCAAAGGTAGTAAACGTACGTTCGGCAATTCTGACTTTCGCCTTACAGACATCCAGGCGTGTCATGATGTTGAAATCCATCGACATCTGCCCTGCCGTCAGTTTCGCTTTTACCACCTGGTCCGCCGCAAAGGCAAAAGGCTGTAACGGTTTTAAGGTATGGTTAAAGCGGTCTGCGCTTTCAAGGAACATCTCGCCGCCTTCCAGCAACGTCACTATCCTTTCCATACCTGGAAACAAAGAAAACTCCCCATTCGCCGCGATGGATGCAATGCTGGCACGCCAGTAAAAATCACGTTTTGCCGGTGGGAAAGTGCAAATTTCGCGCGTTTCACCGGCAGCATTTCGCCACAGATTCACCGACATTTTACGCATATCAAAGTATTCCATACTCGCTCCCGGCCCGTTCTTTTCATTGTTATCGTTCAGGTAACCGTGGATGGTTATCGGCAACTCGGGTGATTTACGTTAGTGGCGATCAGGCTTTTTTTGCATCTGTTTGAGAACAAAAAAGAAAACCGCCGATCCTGTCCACCGCATTACTGCAAGGTAGTGGACAAGACCGGCGGTCTTAAGTTTTTTGGCTGAAAGATTATTCAGCAGTTGCAGGCATTTTACCTTTTGCCGCTGGACGTTCTGTCAGACGCTTCTCAAAATTAGCATTAAATTGCTTTTTCTGTTCCGGCGTCAGGATGTTGTAAATTTTGTTCTGGGTTTCCATGTGCGCCAGCATGTTAGCTTTGCGCTGTTCTTCCATTTTTGCGATCTGCGCTTCAGCTTTTGCTTTATCGAAGGTATCGCTGGCAATGATGTCATGCATTGCGCGGCGTTCTTCCAGCGGCGGACGTTTCATCTGGTCACGCTGGCCTTTCATGATTTCGCGGATCTGCTGTTTCTGCGCGTCGGTCAGGTTCAGGTCTTTGAACATCATGTCCTGATGCGGACCGAACTTGCCTTTGTGGTGCATCATCGGCTTCGCGTCAGCCGGTGCTGCGGTAGTGGTGTCTGCGGCATGGGCCAGGTTAGCCGCGCCAAGAGCCAGGGTAGAGGCAACAAACAGTGCAGTTAATTTACGCATATTCTATATCCTTCCTTTCAGTTATTTATTACGGCTTTCTTAAGAAGCGTGCCGTGTTGACGAGATTAACTTTACTGACTTTAGCGTCAATTAATCAGAGCAACGGTAAAACAATGAAAGTGTAAAAAACACTTTTGCGCCAATTATGGAGAAAAAAAGAAAATTTGATGGAGAGTGATGAGGGAATATTACAACACGATGATTTAGCAGAGATTATGAAGAACTATACCGGATGACTGGTGATAAATAAAGCAAATAACCAGGATTAATCTGTATTAATTTATAAGAAAGTAACTTAATACCCGCAGAATGATTTCTGCGGGTAAGTATTAGCTTATTTTTTCGAGCATTAATCCCGCGCGTAATCCCAACGCTACCAAAGGATTAGGGAATAACACATACTCTACATCATGGGTTACGGTAAAACGTTCCTCCCCGTCCTGCGCCAGCAATGTTCCTTTCTCAAACGGCATAAAATTCAGCGTGTCACTTGCCATATGCATTTCGAAGGACGGCGAGTGGCGAGTAATTTGCGAAACCACCCGATAACGGAGCGGCGGCGTTCTCACGATACCAACACTCTCACCCGATAGCAGCGCAGCAATGGCGCTGGCAGTGACTGCAAACTGGCGAAGATCGTTTTGTCCAAAGGGCAACGCTTTGCCGAGTTCCAGCGTACAGGCCAGCGCGCCAAAATGTCTGGCGCTGAAATGAGTAAACGTACCACCAGGCGTCTGATGGAATACCAGTGCCTCCAGCCCCGCCGCCCCCAGCCACGTCAGAAATTTCTCGTCCCAGGGAATGTCGCGTTGCGGTAATACACCGAACTGCGGATGCAAGGAGCCACGAATTGCGGTATGGAGATCAAGGTGCCAGCGCACAGATTCTTTGCCCTGGTCATAAAAATCTTCCAGGCACTGTTCCAGTTCGCGCGCGCGACAGGTTTCCCCGCTTTCAGCAAATAGCTGCCAACGACCGCCAAACATTCGGTTCATATCGCTATGGCAATAACGTTTCCCTTGCTTCAGCGCAGGAGGATTCCCGAGGATCACCAGCAACCGCCAACGTAACGGGATCTCGCCGTGAGATATCGCGCCAAGCAACGCGTCCAGCATCTCCACAGGTGCCGTCTCATTACCGTGTATTCCCGCTGAAATCACCAGTGCGCCTTGCGGTGGCGTTAATGGCGTCAGTTCCAGCACACCATCGCCCAGCCAGCGCCAGCGAACGCCGTTGATTTCTCGCTCGGTGATAACCGGTTTTTTACCCGTTAAGGTCAGAGCAAGAAAATTATCCATTGCCCCCTCCCTCGCGCTGGAACGGATAAACCGAACCGAGATTCAGTAATTGGCTCAATACATCCAGTGCTTCCCGCCCTTCGCGCAGCAATTGCGGGTCGGCCAGATCGGCAGCAGTAAGACGATCGCGGTAGTAACGATCCACCCAGTCATTGAGCGCATTAAACAGCGTATCGTTCATCATCACCGCCGGATTCACCGCCCGGCGTTCTTCTTCTGTTAATACCACCCGCAACCGCAGGCACGCCGGGCCGCCACCATTCGCCATGCTTTCACGTAAATCAAAGACTTTTAGTTCGCTAATCGGGTTGTCAGCGGCAAGGAGTTCATTGAGATAACCCCATACTCCGGCGTGTTCCCGACACTCCTGAGGCAGCACCAACATCATGGAACCATCATCGCGGCTCAACAGTTGGCTGTTAAACAGATATGTAGACACCGCATCCGACACGGAAACCTGAGTCGCCGGAACTTCTATCGCCATAAAACCGTTCACCCGCGCACGCAGGTTTGCCAGTAACTGCACCTGTCGAGCGAACGCCTGTTGATGACAAAACAGCACCTGGCGGTTACTCACGGCAATCACGTCATTATGAAAAACGCCCTGGTCGATAACGTCCGGGTTTTGCTGGGCGAAAATCACCTGTTGGGGATTCACCTGATTCAACCTTGCCACCGCCTCGCTGGCTTCGCGAGTCTGTCGCGCCGGATAACGGGAAGGCCGGGTATCATTGCCCTCTTCTCGCCCGTAGACAAAAAGTTGCATACCCGGTTCACCGTAATGACCGCCGAGACGATTGTGGTTTGCCGCCCCCTCATCACCGAGCAAGGCTACCTGCGGCAACGCCGAATGGACACTAAATTTCTCTTCGTCGTTAAAAATCGCTTTTAACAGCGATTCAGAGACGGGCGCTTCCAGCGAACGGTGAAATTTATTGTTCAGGTTAGCAACGGTGAGATGCACTTTGCCATCCAGCGTATCGGTGGATGGCGCTACCGTGGCCGCATTAGCTACCCACATTGGCGAAGCGGAACTGACGCTGGAAAGCCAGTGCGGTGCCTGGCGGGCAACCTTTTCCAGTACCTGCTCATCGCTGCCGCTGAAACCCAACTGACGCAGCACCGGAATAAACGGACGCTCGTGCGGCGGGATCACCGCCTGGGGGAATCCCGCGTCGGCAAGGGCTTTCATTTTCAGTAAGCCCTGCTTCGCCGCCAGTCGCGGGTTAGAGACCTGAAAACGGTGACTGGTGGAGGCTTCATTACCAAACGACAGGCCCGCGTAATGATGCGTCAGCCCTACCAGCCCGTCGAAATTGATTTCCCAGGCGTTCATCGCACCACCTCATCGGAAAAATCCAGCCCAGGGTTAAGCGTGGCGGGCAATGTTAACGAGTCCGACTCCAGACTCGCCATCGGCCAGGCGCAGTAATCTGCGGCATACCAGGCGCTGGGGCGATGGTTACCGGAAGCGCCAATGCCGCCGAATGGCGCGGTACTGGCAGCGCCGGTAAGCGGTTTGTTCCAGTTAACAATCCCCGCCCGCGCCTCCAGCAACAGTTGATCGAATTTTTCCCGCGCGGGGGAAACCAGTCCGCAAGAGAGTCCGAAGCGAGTGTTATTCGCCATTCGAATCGCTTCATCGAAAGTATCATAACGCCAGACGCGCAATAACGGTCCGAACACCTCTTCATCTGGTACGCCAGCAACGCCTGTCATTTCAATGATCCCCGGCGTCAGCAACGATGTCCCTGCTTGTAATAAGCGCGGCGCAAGCAGGGTTCGTCTGCCCATCGCTTCCAGTTGCTGCCAGGCAGTAACCACCTGCTGTGCGGCCTGTTCAGAAATCAGCCCGCCAATAAACGGCTGCGGTTCGTCATCCCATTTGCCCGGCGTTAATCGCTGGCTGACGGCAACCAGACGAGCAAGAAACGCATCGCCCTGCGCCCCGCTTTTCAGCAATAAACGGCGGGCGCAGGTGCAGCGTTGCCCGGCTGTGACAAATGCCGACTGAATGGTCAGATGGACAGCGGCATCGATATCCGCCACCTCATCGATAATCAGCGGGTTATTGCCGCCCATTTCGAGGGCGAGAATTTTCTCCGGCTGACCGGAAAGCTGACGATGCAACTGGTAGCCAGTATTGGCGCTACCGGTAAACAGCAAGCCGTCGAGATCCTCCAGCGCACTCAGCGCCTGACCCGTTTCACGCCCGCCCTGCACCAGGTTCAGCACGCCCGGCGGCAAGCCAGCCTGCTGCCATAAACGCATTACCGCTTCGCCGCTCCAGGGTGTCAGTTCGCTGGGTTTAAAGATAATGGTGTTACCCGCCAGCAATGCCGGAACGATATGCCCGTTCGGCAAATGACCAGGGAAATTATACGGCCCAAACACCGCCAGCACGCCGTGCGGGCGATGTCGCAGGCTCGCCGCGCCGTCCGGCATTTCGCTACGCTGCTCGCCGGTACGAACATGATACGCCTTAATTGATATCGCGATTTTATTGATCATCGCCGTCACTTCGGTTGCCGCTTCCCAGCGCGGCTTACCCGTTTCTCTGGCAATAATCGCGGTTAATTCGGCTTTATTGCTTTCCAGCAATCCGGCAAAGCGTTCAACTCTTACCTGACGATCGCCAAAGGAGAGACGCGCCCAGCGCGGAAACGCCGCACGGGCTGCCCGACAAGCCTGCCCGACCTGAGCGGCATCGGCATCATTGCCTTGCCATAACACCTCGCCCGATACCGGATTACGCTTCACACGCAATGCGCCCTGGCCCGTTACCCAATCACCGTTAATCCATAAAGTCATGCTGTTTTCTCCTCTGCGCACAGGCGCACCAGACGAACGCGATCCCCTGCGTGGCATTTGAGGGCATCCAGTTGTGCGGCGGTTAAAATCAAACGCTCGGTTGCCGGATCGGTACGCACCAGCACCACGCGGAAATGGTGATAATTTTCATTGGCGACCAAGCAGGCCGGAAAATCGCCCTGCGCAGGCTGCCCTTCTGCCACTTCCACCAGCCGACTTTTACGGATGGCGCGCACGCGGTCGATGTCACACTCAAGCGTCGGCCCACCGTCGAAGATGTCGATATAATTACGGTAGCGAAAACCTTCTTTCTCCAGTACCGCACGGGCAGGCGCGGTTTGCGGATGTACCTGACCGATGACGTCCTGGGCTTCCTGAGATAAAAAGTGGGTATAGATCGGATGTTTCGGCATCAGTTCTGCAATAAATGCCTTTTGCCCGGTGCCGCAGAGAAAATCGGCGCGGCTAAAATCCATCGAAAAGAAGCGCTTACCGAGGCTTTGCCAGAACGGTGAATAGCCATGTTCGTCAATCACCCCGCGCATTTCGGCAACCACTTTGTCATTAAACTTGTCGCGAAAAGCCGCCATAAACATAAAGCGCGATTTCGACAGCAAATAGCCGTTGCCCTCTTTGCGCCACTCCGGGTCGAGAAACAGCGTGCACAGCTCGCTGCTGCCGGTGTGATCGTTACTGAGAAACAGCGTCGGCAACGCGTTATAGACATTCAGCTCTTTCGAAGCGTGAACCAGCGTGCCGACGCGATAGTTGTACCAGGGATCGTTCAGCCCAACTGCCACCTCAATGGCGCAAATCCCCGCCACTGTGCCTGTCTCGCTATCTTCCAGCACGAACACATAGCCCTGCTCACTTTTGGGCAGTTCGCCTTGCCAGGTTTTGATTGCCCTTTCGATACGCGCCGAAAGCGTGGCTTCATTGGCGGGAAGCGACGTCAGGCCGCCGCCAGTTTTGCTGGCAAGCTGCATCAGCGCCGAGATATCTGAACGCTCAACGGGACGGATGACCATCATGAAGAACCTCGGCTAACAAAGTGTTCGCAAGCAGCTGCAAAGCGATCCAGTCCGGTCGTCACCTCTTCTTCGCTAACATTGAGCGCAGGCGCAAAACGCACCACGTTGCCACCCGCAATCAGTACCATCACGCCTGCTTTCGCCGCTTCCTGAGAGATCTGTTTCGCTTGCCCGGCGTAATCGGCATTCAACACGCAACCAATCAACAAACCTAAGCCGCGAACTTCACTGAACAAACCGTAGCGGTGATTAATGGTATTAAGACGCTCAACAAACCAGTCGTGACGCTGTTTAACGCCATTAAGCATCTCTGGCGTGTTGATGAGATCCAGCACTTTGCCTGCCACCGCCGAGGCCAGCGGATTGCCGCCATAGGTGGTGCCATGAGTGCCAACGGTCATCACACTGGCGCACTCTTCGGTTGCCAACAACGCACCAACCGGGAAACCGCCGCCCAGCGCTTTGGCGGTAGTTAACAGATCGGGCGTCACGCCGTAGTGCATATAGGCATACAGTTCCCCGGTGCGTCCGACGCCGGTTTGTACTTCATCAAAAATCAGCAATGCATTGTGGCGGTCACACAATTCACGCAGACCATGTAAAAACGCGTTGCTGGCTGGCACCACACCGCCTTCCCCCTGGATGGGTTCGACAATCACCGCACAGGTAGAGTCGTCAATCAGCGCGCTGGCAGAGTTAATATCGTTATATGCGGCATGAAGAATATCCGGCGGCAGTGGCGCAAAATCCTGTGAATAGGCTGGCTGCCCACCCGCACTGACAGTAAACAGCGTGCGACCATGAAACGCATTTTTAAACGCCACGATACCGCTCTTATGGCTGCCGTAGCGGTCGTGAGCGAATTTACGCGCCAGTTTTAGCGCCGCTTCATTGGCTTCCGCACCGGAGTTACAAAAGAAGACGCGATCGGCAAACGTGGCGTCGGTCAATTTTTTCGCCAGTCGCAGTACCGGCTCGTTGGTGTAACCGTTGCCGGTATGCCAGAACTTACTCGCCTGTTCGTTCAGCGCCTCACGCAGTTCCGGGTGCGCATGGCCCAGCGCGTTCACCGCAATGCCACCCGCGAAGTCGATATACTCTTTCCCCTGCTGATCCCACAAGCGCGAACCTTCGCCACGTACCGGTATAAACGGTGCCGGAGCGTAAACAGGTATCATCCATTCATCAAAGTTTTCACGCGTAATTGGCTGAGACATAGCGACCTCTACAGTAAATAATTCGTTATTTATATGTTAATAATAAGTAATGTTTGCGCTGTAAATGTAGATTGCAGGGTTCGTGCCAGCCAGTGATAAAAGTGCATAAATCGCGGAGGCTAACTGGAAATCAAGGAGTTATAACCAAACCATATGCATTTAAAGTGCATATAAAGTGAATACGTTTGCGATGTGGGTGAATAAAAAGAATAAAAAACGCAATGTTATGCAGAAGTAAAATATAATTCTGGAATTGTGATCATTGACGAAATTTACTGGAAATTACTGCGCCATTCTGACGCAGCGCGCACCAAAAGCGGGCATTTTTTGCGCCATCGTTGACATCATTAACAACTATCGATCAAATCACTTAACAACAGGCGGTACGCAAAGCGAAATTCTGCTACCATCCACGCACTCTTTATCTGAATAAATGGCAGCGACTATGAAATTTGTCTCTTTTAATATCAACGGCCTGCGCGCCAGACCTCATCAGCTTGAAGCCATCGTCGAAAAGCACCAACCGGATGTGATTGGCCTGCAGGAGACAAAAGTTCATGACGATATGTTTCCACTCGAAGAGGTGGCGAAGCTCGGCTACAACGTGTTTTATCACGGGCAGAAAGGCCATTATGGCGTGGCGCTGCTGACCAAAGAGACGCCGATTGCCGTGCGTCGCGGTTTTCCGGGTGATGACGAAGAGGCGCAACGGCGAATTATTATGGCTGAAATCCCCTCGACGCTGGGCAATGTTACCGTGATCAACGGTTACTTCCCGCAGGGTGAAAGCCGCGACCATCCGATAAAATTCCCGGCAAAGGCGCAGTTTTATCAGAATCTGCAAAACTACCTGGAAACCGAACTCAAGCGTGAAAATCCGGTGCTGATTATGGGTGATATGAATATCAGTCCTGGCGACCTGGATATTGGCATTGGCGAAGAGAACCGTAAGCGCTGGCTGCGTACCGGAAAATGCTCTTTCCTTCCGGAAGAACGCGAATGGATGGAGAGACTGATGAGCTGGGGGTTGGTCGATACCTTCCGCCATGCGAATCCGCAAACAGCCGATCGTTTCTCATGGTTTGATTACCGCTCAAAAGGTTTTGACGATAACCGTGGTCTGCGCATCGACCTGCTTCTCGCCAGCCAACCGCTGGCAGAATGTTGTGTTGAAACCGGCATCGACTATGAAATCCGCAGCATGGAAAAACCGTCAGATCATGCCCCCGTCTGGGCGACCTTCCGCCGCTAATTTAGCTGTTCTCCTGGCTCAAACTGGGTCAGGAGAATTAACCTTGAGAAAAATCAACAAACTGTCAGTAATGATTTGTTGCCTGCCGCCCTTTGTTATACCGTCACTGCGTTTTTAGTTGTCTGACCACTTCTCTATTATCAAGTTTGATATAGGAAACTCCACAATGAACGCTGAGCGTAAATTTCTTTTTGCCTGTCTTATTTTTGCGCTGCTCATTTACGCTATCCACGCTTTCGGTTTATTCGATCTGCTCACCGATTTACCCCACTTACAGACACTCATTCGCCAGAGCGGATTGTTCGGTTATAGCCTCTATATTCTGTTATTCATCATTGCCACCCTCTTTCTGTTACCAGGAAGCATACTGGTGATCGCTGGAGGAATAGTTTTTGGCCCGCTCTTAGGGACACTACTATCATTAATTGCCGCCACGCTGGCCTCCTCGTGCTCATTCCTGCTGGCGCGCTGGCTGGGACGTGATTTACTGCTGAAATACGTTGGCCATAGCCATACCTTCCAGGCCATTGAAAAAGGCATTGCGCGTAACGGTATTGATTTTCTTATTCTGACCCGCTTAATCCCGTTGTTTCCTTACAATATTCAAAATTACGCTTACGGATTAACCACCATCGCCTTCTGGCCTTATACCCTTATTTCGGCACTCACGACCCTGCCCGGTATTGTTATTTATACCGTGATGGCAAGCGATCTCGCCAATGAAGGCATTACGCTGCGCTTTATTTTACAACTCTGTCTGGCGGGCCTGGCGCTGTTTATTCTCGTCCAGCTCGCCAAACTCTACGCCCGACACAAACATGTGGATCTGTCTGCTTCGCGCCGCAGCCCACTTACTCACCCAAAAAATGAAGGATAGAACGATGTTGCAACATTATTCAGCGTCATGGAAAAAAGGACTGGCTGCACTCTGCTTACTGGCTGTTGCCGGGCTTAGCGGCTGCGATCAAAAAGAGAATGCGGCTGCAAAAGTGGAATACGACGGACTTTCGAACAGCCAACCGCTGCGTGTCGATGCCAATAACCATACGGTAACCATGCTGGTGCAAATTAATGGTCGTTTCCTGACCGACGACACCCGCCACGGCATTGTGTTTAAAGATGGCTCAAACGGGCATAAATCGCTGTTTATGGGTTATGCGACCCCGAAAGCATTTTATGAAGCCCTGAAAGAGGCAGGTGGTACACCGGGCGAAAACATGACGATGGATAATAAAGAAACGACTCACGTCGCAGGCAGCAAACTGGATATTTCGGTCAACTGGCAAGGGGCGGCAAAAGCGTATTCCTTCGATGAAGTGATTGTTGACAGTAATGGCAAGAAACTGGACATGCGCTTTGGCGGTAATTTAACGGCAGCAGAAGAGAAGAAAACGGGCTGCCTGGTGTGTCTGGATAGCTGCCCGGTCGGCATCGTCAGCAATGCAACATACACTTATGGTGCGGTGGAAAAACGCGGCGAAGTGAAATTCAAAGGCAATGCCTCGGTTCTCCCGGCGGATAACACGCTGGCAACGGTTACCTTTAAAATCACCGAATAAAGCCAGGATAAAGGATGATGAAGATGCAATCGCGAAAAATCTGGTACTACCGTATAACCCTCATCATCCTGTTGTTCGCTATGCTGCTGGCATGGGCGCTGCTTCCCGGCGTCCATGAGTTTATTAATCGCAGCGTTGCGGCGTTTGCCGCCGTGGACCAACAGGGTATAGAACGCTTTATTCAGTCTTACGGCGCACTGGCGGCAGTTGTCTCGTTCTTGTTGATGATTTTACAGGCCATTGCTGCACCGCTACCTGCGTTTTTGATCACCTTTGCCAATGCGTCGCTGTTTGGCGCGCTCTGGGGCGGCTTGCTGTCGTGGACCAGTTCGATGGCCGGCGCGGCGCTGTGCTTTTTTATCGCCAGAGTGATGGGCCGCGAAGTGGTGGAAAAGTTAACGGGTAAAACGGTACTCAATAGTATGGACGGCTTTTTTACCCGCTATGGTAAACACACCATTCTGGTATGCCGATTATTGCCTTTTGTGCCTTTTGATCCCGTAAGCTATGCTGCCGGTTTGACTTCAATACGTTTTCGCTCGTTTTTTATCGCCACCGGGCTTGGTCAGTTACCAGCGACTATTGTTTATTCCTGGGCGGGCAGCATATTAACAGGCGGTACTTTCTGGTTTGTCACCGGACTGTTTATTCTGTTTGCCCTGACCGTGGTGATTTTTATGGCGAAGAAAATATGGCTTGAGCGCCAGAAGAGGAATGCCTGATGGGTTTACCGCCGCTTAGCAAAATTCCTTTCATTTTACGTCCGCAGGCGTGGCTGCATCGTCGCCATTACGGCGAGGTGCTAAGCCCGATTCGCTGGTGGGGGCGGATCCCGTTTATCTTTTATCTGGTGTCGATGTTTGTCGGCTGGCTGGAGCGCAAACGCTCACCGCTGGATCCAGTAGTGCGATCGCTTGTCAGCGCGCGCATTGCGCAAATGTGTCTGTGTGAGTTTTGCGTGGATATCACCAGTATGAAAGTCGCCGAGCGCACTGGCAGCACCGATAAACTGCTGGCAGTGGCTGACTGGCGGCAAAGCCCGCTCTTTAGCGATGAAGAACGGCTGGCGCTGGAGTACGCCGAAGCCGCAAGCGTAACGCCGCCAACGGTCGATGATGCCCTGCGTACCCGACTGGCTGCGCATTTTGACGCCCAGGCGCTCACCGAACTGACGGCATTGATCGGCCTGCAAAACCTGTCAGCCCGTTTTAATTCTGCCATGGACATTCCCGCTCAGGGGCTGTGCCGTATTCCTGAAAAACGTTCTTAAGGAGAGATGATGCGCCATTGTGGGTGGTTGCTGGGATTGTTATCGCTGTTTTCTTTGGCAACACATGCCAGTGACTGGCAGGAAATAAAAAATGAGGCCAAAGGACAAACCGTCTGGTTTAACGCCTGGGGCGGCGATACCGCAATTAACCGCTATCTCGACTGGGTTAGCGGCGAGATGAAAACCCATTACGCTATAAACCTGAAGATTGTTCGTCTCGCGGATGCCGCAGACGCGGTGAAGCGCATTCAGACCGAAGCTGCTGCCGGACGCAAAACAGGCGGCTCGGTGGATCTGCTCTGGGTGAACGGCGAAAACTTCCGCACCTTAAAAGAGGCCAATTTATTACAAACGGGCTGGGCGGAGACTCTGCCCAACTGGCGCTATGTCGACACACAGCTGCCGGTGCGGGAAGATTTTTCAGTGCCTACAGAAGGGGCTGAATCGCCCTGGGGGGGCGCGCAACTGACGTTTATCGCCCGCCGCGATGTTACGCCGCAGCCACCACAAACGCCGCAAGCCTTACTGGAGTTTGCTAAAGCCAATCCCGGTACGGTTACCTATCCGCGCCCACCGGACTTTACCGGCACGGCGTTTCTTGAACAGTTGCTGATTATGCTAACGCCAGATCCCACAGCATTAAAAGAAGCGCCGGACGATGCGACTTTCGCCCGTGTCACTGCTCCCTTGTGGCAATATCTTGATGCGCTGCATCCGTATTTGTGGCGCGAAGGAAAGGATTTCCCGCCTTCGCCCGCGCGGATGGATGCTCTGCTGAAAGCCGGCACATTGCGCCTGTCGCTGACCTTTAATCCCGCGCATGCGCAGCAAAAAATCGCCAGCGGCGATTTACCCGCCAGCAGTTACAGCTTTGGCTTTAGCGAGGGAATGATTGGCAACGTGCATTTCGTCACCATTCCCGCCAACGCGAATGCCAGTGCTGCGGCGAAGGTAGTTGCCAATTTCCTGCTCTCACCCGATGCACAACTGCGTAAAGCAGACCCTGCTGTCTGGGGCGATCCTTCGGTTCTCGATCCGCAAAAACTGCCTGACGGGCAGCGCGAAATATTGCAATCAAGAATGCCGCAGGATCTGCCGCCGGTACTGGCTGAACCGCACGCAGGTTGGGTAAATGCGCTGGAACAAGAATGGCTACACCGTTACGGTACGCATTAATCTTTTTGCTGTGGGCGATGGTGGCGGTGATTTATGCACCGCTGATCCCGGCAGCTCTCACGCTGATATCGCCTGCTTTGTCGTTGACACACTGGCAGACGTTATTTGCCGATCCACAGTTACCGCAGGCATTACTGGCAACGCTGGTGTCGACAACCATCGCGGCGGTCGGGGCGTTGTTGATTGCCCTGCTGGTGATTGTGGCGCTGTGGCCTGGGCCGAAATGGCAGCGTATGTGCGCCCGTCTGCCGTGGCTGCTCGCCATTCCCCATGTGGCTTTTGCCACCAGCGCCCTTCTGCTCTTTGCTGACGGAGGGCTGCTTTATGACTATTTCCCGTATTTCACTCCGCCAATGGACCGATTTGGCATCGGTCTGGGCCTCACCCTTGCAGTGAAAGAAAGCGCATTTCTGCTGTGGATCTTAGCGGCAGTATTGAGCGAAAAACGGCTGTTGCAGCAAGTTATTGTACTGGATTCGCTGGGCTACAGCCGCTGGCAATGCCTGAACTGGCTGTTGTTGCCCTCCGTCGCACCTGCACTGGCAATGGCGATGCTGGCGATTGTCGCCTGGTCGCTGTCGGTCGTGGATGTGGCGATTATCCTTGGGCCAGGTAATCCCCCGACGCTGGCAGTAATTAGCTGGCAGTGGTTAACTCAGGGCGACGCCGATCAACAAACGAAAGGCGCACTCGCCAGCCTGCTGCTGATGCTGTTACTCGCCGCCTACGTTTTGCTGGGCTATCTGCTATGGCGTAGCTGGCGGCGTACTATTCCCCGCGTAGATGGCGTTCGTAAGCCTGCCACGCCTTTATTGCCAGGCAATACGCTGGCGAGTTTTTTACCCTTAACCGGTGTGCTGTGTGTGGTTCTGCTGGCGATCCTCGCGGATCAGTCGACGATCAATAGTGAAGCGCTCATCAACAGCCTGACAATGGGGCTGGTGGCGGCATTCATCGCTTTGCTCCTGTTACTGCTGTGGCTGGAATGGGGGCCACAGCGTCGCCAGTTGTGGCTATGGTTGCCCATTTTATTACCCGCTCTGCCGCTGGTGGCGGGCCAGTACACGCTGGCGCTATGGCTGAACCTGGATGGAAGCTGGACGGCGGTGGTCTGGGGGCATCTGCTGTGGGTAATGCCGTGGATGCTGTTTATCCTGCAACCCGCCTGGCAGCGCATTGATTCACGGTTAATTTTGATTGCGCAAACACTGGGCTGGTCGCGGGCCAAAATCTTCTTTTACGTGAAATGCCCACTCATGCTACGCCCTGCGCTGATTGTCTTCGCGGTGGGATTTTCAGTCAGTATTGCACAGTATATGCCGACGCTGTGGCTGGGCGCGGGGCGTTTTCCGACGCTCACCACTGAAGCGGTGGCATTAAGCAGCGGCGGCAGCAACGGTATTCTCGCCGCCCAGGCTTTATGGCAACTACTGTTGCCGCTTATTATTTTTGCCCTGACCGCGTTAGTCGCAAAATGGGTAGGTTATGTCAGACAAGGACTCCGCTAATGCTCTGCGTGAAAAATGTTTCGCTACGTTTACCAGAAAGCTGCTTGCTGACAAACGTTAACTTTACGGTGGATAAATGTGACATTGTCACGTTAATGGGGCCGTCTGGCTGTGGAAAATCCACTCTGTTTTCATGGATGATTGGTGCGCTGGCCGGACAGTTTTCTTGTACAGGTGAGCTATGGCTCAATGAGCAACGGATTGACATGCTACCCACCGCAGAGCGTCAGATTGGCATTCTTTTCCAGGATGCACTGTTATTTGACCAGTTCAGCGTCGGGCAAAATTTACTGCTGGCTCTGCCAGCGGCACTCAAAGGTGTTGCAAGGCGCGATGCGGTAAATGATGCGCTGGAGCGTGCGGGGCTTGGCGGTATGTTCCATCAGGATCCTGCCACTTTGTCTGGCGGTCAGCGAGCGCGCGTTGCTCTGCTTCGCGCTCTTCTCGCTCAGCCAAAAGCGTTGCTACTGGATGAGCCATTCAGCCGTCTTGATGTAGCTCTGCGCGATAATTTTCGCCAGTGGGTGTTCAGCGAAGTTCGCGCCCAGGCGATCCCAGTCGTTCAGGTAACGCACGATCTCCAGGATGTTCCTGCTGATAGTTCTGTTCTGGATATGGCGCAGTGGTCAGAAAATTACAACAAACTGCGATAACGCAAAGTTTTTCCCAATGCGTCAGTTCAGAATGGCGCACTCAAAACTACAATGTCGGGATTTTCGATGAAACGTGTTTCTCAAATGACCGCGCTGGCAATGGCTTTAGGGCTGGCTTGCGCTTCTTCGTGGGCCGCTGAACTGGCGAAGCCTCTTACACTTGACCAGCTTCAACAACAAAATGGCAAAGCGATAGATACTCGCCCCAGCGCGTTTTATAACGGCTGGCCACAAATCTTAAATGGCCCTTCTGGTCATGAGCCTGCCGCCTTAAACCTCTCTGCCAGCTGGCTCGACAAAATGAGCACCGAACAGCTTAACGCGTGGATCAAGCTACATAACCTGAAAGCCGATGCTCCGGTTGCGCTGTACGGTAATGACAAAGATGTCGATGCCGTCAAAACGCGTCTGCAAAAAGCAGGTTTTACGCATATCTCCATCCTGAGTGACGCGCTAAGTGAACCTTCCCGTCTGCAAAAACTGCCGCACTTTGAGCAGCTGGTTTATCCGCAATGGCTGCACGACCTGCAACAAGGTAAAGAGGTTACGGCGAAACCTGCCGGTGACTGGAAAGTCATTGAAGCGGCCTGGGGCGCTCCTAAGCTTTACCTTATCAGTCATATTCCCGGCGCTGACTACATCGATACCAACGAAGTGGAAAGCGAACCGCTGTGGAACAAAGTTTCTGATGAACAACTAAAAGCGATGCTGGCAAAACACGGCATTCGCCATGACACCACGGTCATTCTGTACGGGCGTGACGTATACGCTGCAGCGCGTGTGGCGCAGATAATGCTTTATGCCGGCGTGAAAGATGTCCGCCTGCTGGATGGCGGCTGGCAAACCTGGTCCGACGCGGGACTGCCTGTTGAGCGCGGAACGCCACCGAAAGTGAAAGCGGAACCGGATTTCGGCGTGAAGATCCCGGCACAACCGCAACTGATGCTTGATATGGAACAGGCGCGTGGACTGCTGCATCGCCAGGATGCATCGCTGGTGAGCATTCGTTCGTGGCCAGAATTTATCGGTACGACCAGCGGTTACAGCTATATTAAACCAAAAGGTGAAATAGCCGGAGCACGTTGGGGACACGCTGGTAGCGACTCGACGCATATGGAAGATTTCCATAACCCGGATGGCACCATGCGTAGCGCCGATGATATTACCGCTATGTGGAAAGCATGGAATATCAAGCCAGATCAGCAAGTTTCATTCTACTGCGGCACCGGCTGGCGCGCATCCGAAACCTTTATGTACGCACGAGCAATGGGCTGGAATAACGTCTCCGTTTACGACGGCGGCTGGTACGAATGGAGCAGCGATCCAAAAAATCCGGTTGCAACCGGTGAACGCGGCCCGGACAGCAGCAAATAACATTGCAATTACTGACGCTGGAGCGACTTCAGCGTCAGATACCCACTCCACACCCGCGTAAAGGTCGTCATCCAGCACAACGCACCGAAGATCCACGCAAACCACACAAACCATGCAGGGAATAAACATCCCAGCACAAACAGTAAGATCGTTTCAGTGCCTTCGGTTAATCCCCCCAGATAGTAAAACGACTTATGTGCATAACCGGGGTTATCAATCTGATGTTTTGCTGCCAGTGCAGCAAAGGCGAGAAAACTGCTGCCCGTACCGATAAACGCAAACAGCAGCCAGCCGCCTGCCAGCGCATTTTGCTCCGGTGCAGCAAGAATAAAACCAAACGGCACCAGCGCGTAAAAGAGAAAATCGAGAGAAATATCGAGAAAGCCGCCCGCGTCGGTAAGCCCTCTGCGCCGCGCCAGCGCACCGTCCAGACCATCAAGCAGCCTGTTTAACAAAATGACGACAAGCGCCGCCAGATACCAGCCCAGCGCCAGAAAAGGCAGTGCCAGCACACCGATGGCAAATCCCACTAATGTTAAACCATCTGGCGTGATGCCGGGTTTATCCAGCACCTTCACACACTGATGCAACAAAGGTTTAATTCGGGGATGAAGATGGCGGTCTAGCACAGGCACTCCTTAAATATAAAGCCTTTCTGATTGAGCAACAGTGCGGATATTATGGCATTTTTCGCTTATCTACCCGTGTGTAATTTATGAAAATGGTTGAAGTTGTTGCCGCCATCATCGAACGTGATGGCAAAATTTTACTCGCGCAACGCCCCGCCCATAGCGATCAGGCGGGATTATGGGAGTTTGCCGGTGGTAAAGTCGAGCCGGATGAAAGCCAGCGGCAGGCGCTGGTGCGTGAGTTACGCGAAGAACTGGGCATCGAAGCAGCTGTGGGTGAATATGTTGCCAGCCATCAGCGAGAAGTTTCGGGGCGGATTATCCATCTTCATGCCTGGCACGTACCCGACTTCCACGGGACGTTACAGGCACATGAACATCAGGCGCTGGTCTGGTGCTCACCTGAAGAGGCGCTGCAATATCCGCTGGCCCCTGCTGACATTCCATTATTAGAGGCGTTTATGGCTTTACGCGCCGCCAGACCAGCGGATTAGTGCTAAGGGTTTTGTCATCACGCTGGCATTGCAGCAGTATTCCTTCGGCTTTAATTACCGCCCCTTCAGAATAATTTTGATCCTGATAAACGCAGCACTGAGTACAGGGCTGCGCTGACTGCCCGCCTGAACTGAACACTTCTGGCGGTACGTTTACCTCCACGTCCGGACGATAATGCGGGTTAGCCAGTGCAATTAATGGAAATGCTAATACTACGGCGAACAATGCTCGACTCACAGGGAACTCCTTAACGTTATTGTCTCTGCTACTGATAACGGTAGCCGGGTGGCAAAACTTTAGCGTCTGAGTTATCGCATTTGGTTATGAGATTACTCTCGTTATTAATTTGCTTTCCTGGGTCATTTTTTTCTTGCTTACCGTCACATTCTTGATGGTATAGTCGAAAACTGCAAAAGCACATGACATAAACAACATAAGCACAATCGTATTAATATATAAGGGTTTTATATCTATGGATCAGACATATTCTCTGGAGTCATTCCTCAACCATGTCCAAAAGCGCGACCCGAATCAAACCGAGTTCGCGCAAGCCGTTCGTGAAGTAATGACCACACTCTGGCCTTTTCTTGAACAAAATCCAAAATATCGCCAGATGTCATTACTGGAGCGTCTGGTTGAACCGGAGCGCGTGATCCAGTTTCGCGTGGTATGGGTTGATGATCGCAACCAGGTACAGGTCAACCGTGCATGGCGTGTGCAGTTCAGCTCTGCCATCGGCCCGTACAAAGGCGGTATGCGCTTCCATCCGTCAGTTAACCTTTCCATTCTCAAATTCCTCGGCTTCGAACAAACCTTCAAAAATGCCCTGACTACTCTGCCGATGGGCGGTGGTAAAGGCGGCAGCGATTTCGATCCGAAAGGAAAAAGCGAAGGTGAAGTGATGCGTTTTTGCCAGGCGCTGATGACTGAACTGTATCGCCACCTGGGCGCGGATACCGACGTTCCGGCAGGTGATATCGGGGTTGGTGGTCGTGAAGTCGGCTTTATGGCGGGGATGATGAAAAAGCTCTCCAACAATACCGCCTGCGTCTTCACCGGTAAGGGCCTTTCATTTGGCGGCAGTCTTATTCGCCCGGAAGCTACCGGCTACGGTCTGGTTTATTTCACAGAAGCAATGCTAAAACGCCACGGTATGGGTTTTGAAGGAATGCGCGTTTCCGTTTCTGGCTCCGGCAACGTCGCCCAGTACGCTATCGAAAAAGCGATGGAATTTGGTGCTCGTGTGATCACTGCGTCAGACTCCAGTGGCACTGTAGTTGATGAAAGCGGATTCACGAAAGAGAAACTGGCGCGTCTTATCGAAATCAAAGCCAGCCGCGATGGTCGAGTGGCAGATTACGCCAAAGAATTTGGTCTGGTCTATCTCGAAGGCCAACAGCCGTGGTCTGTACCAGTTGATATCGCCCTGCCTTGCGCCACCCAGAACGAACTGGATGTTGACGCCGCGCATCAGCTTATCGCCAATGGCGTTAAAGCCGTCGCCGAAGGGGCAAATATGCCGACCACCATCGAAGCGACTGAACTGTTCCAGCAGGCAGGCGTACTGTTTGCACCGGGTAAAGCGGCTAATGCTGGCGGTGTAGCAACATCGGGCCTGGAAATGGCGCAAAACGCTGCGCGCCTGGGCTGGAAAGCCGAGAAAGTTGACGCACGTTTGCATCACATCATGCTGGATATCCACCATGCCTGTGTTGAGCATGGTGGTGAAGGTGAGCAAACCAACTACGTGCAGGGCGCGAACATTGCCGGTTTTGTGAAGGTTGCGGATGCGATGTTAAGCCAGGGCGTGATTTAAGACAATTGTGCCGGATACAGCGCAAACGCCTAATCCGGCCATAAAAATCTTCAGTATCAGATGGTTGAAAGAACCTTTATGTTATCACTCCATTGCCCGCCTCTTCTGATGGCGGGCTTTTTTTCGGCGCTCTCTTGCGTGGCGAATCCTTTTTCTTCCCTTCTCCACCGCCGGGAGCCATTATTCCCCGAAACTGCCTTACCGACGTGCGCTTTGCCTGATCAATCAACTGGTACAATGTCCCCACCAGCGGTTGCATAAAGTCCTGGTAGCGACACTGCTTTTCGCTGATTTGCGTCAGCACCGATTCCCAGTGCGCGGTCATGTCCGGTCGCGTCGCCATCTCTGGCAGCGAATGGAATAATGCTTTTCCGGCGTCGGTGGAGTGGATATAGCGCCCTTTTTTGGTCAGGAAGCCTCGCTTGAACAGCAGTTCAATAATCCCGGCGCGAGTCGCTTCTGTCCCCAGACCATCGGTCGCACGAAGGATCTTTTTCAGATCTTTGTCCTGCACAAAACGTGCTATCCCGGTCATCGCCGAAAGCAGTGTTGCATCGGTAAAATGACGCGGCGGCTGGGTTTGCCGCTCTACCACTTCACCTTTTTCACACAGCAACTCATCGCCTTTCGCCACCACAGGCAATGGCGTACCGTCGTTTTCTTCATCGCGCTCTTTGCTGCCTAACAGCGTGCGCCAGCCTGCTTCAGCAAGAAAACGCGCTTTAGCGACAAATTTGCCTTTGGCAATATCCAGTTCGATAACACACTTGCGGAACACCGCATCCGGGCAGAACTGCATCAAATACTGACGGGCAATCAGGTTATAGACCTTCGCTTCGTTCTCCGTCAGGTTGATCGCAGAACTCCGTGCGGTCGGGATGATGGCGTGGTGCGCATCGACCTTTTTGTCATCCCAGCAGCGGTTGCGTATATCTGGATCGACCACTGGCTGCGGTAACAAGTCCGGTGCATGAACGCTGATGGCATTCATCACTGCGTGGCGTCCGGCAAAATGCTCTTCCGGCAGATAGCGACAATCGGAACGCGGATAAGTGATTAGCTTGTGCGTTTCGTACAACTTCTGGCAGATATCAAGCACGTTCTGCGCACTCAGACCAAAGCGTTTTGCCGCTTCAATCTGCAACGCCGAAAGCGAAAACGGCAGCGGTGCGGATTCTGATTCCCGTTTATCGTTATAGCTGGTGACAATAGCCGGTTGGCCGCTGATGCGGTTGACCACATGCTCCGCCAGCGGACGATGTAACAAGCGCCCTTCTTCATCCTGATAAGGTTCACACGCTTCGCTCGGTTGCCAGATAGCGGTAAACCGCTCATCGGCAGGTGTCACGATATGCGCTTTGACTTCAAAGAAATCTTTCGCCACGAAGTTTTCAATCTCTTCGTCGCGGCGCACCACCAGTCCGAGTACGGGCGTCTGCACGCGTCCCACGGAAAGTACGCCCTGATAACCCGCATTGCGACCGAGAATGGTGTAAGCGCGGGTCATATTGATGCCGTACAGCCAGTCGGCTCGGGCTCGCGCCAGTGCAGAAACGCACAACGGCACAAACTCACTGTTGGAACGAAGACGGTCGATCGCCCGCTCAACCGCCTGCGGGTTCAGGTCGTTTATCAAGCAACGCTGCACCTGCTGGCGCTTTTCCGGTGCCAGTTGCAGATAGTCCAGCACTTCATCCACCAGTAATTGCCCTTCGCGATCCGGGTCACCGGCGTGAACGATTTCGCTGGCTTCATGCAGGAAGCGTTTGATGACATTAAGTTGTTTGGTCACGGAGGGTCGGGGCTGTAATTGCCACTTTTCCGGGACAATCGGCAAATCAGCAAGATTCCAGCGCGCATAGCGGCTGTCGTAGGCGTCTGGCTGCGCCTGCTCAAGCAGGTGACCGATACACCAGGTCACCACCTGACCATTACCGCACTCGATAAAGCCATCGCCTTTCCGGTGCGGTTTGGGCAGGACATCAGCAATGGCGCGCGCCAGACTCGGTTTTTCGGCAATAAACAACCGCATTGAATTAACGGATCTCAACCATGGCACGACCGCCGCGCGCTGGCACCAGTTCGCCAATCGCCGTCAGTTCAATGCCAAACTCGGCGGCTGTAGCTTTGACCTCATTTTCTGCTTCCGGCATGACCGCCAGCAGCAGACCGCCAGAAGTTTGCGGATCGCACAGCAGATCGCGCACTTCACGCGGCATTTCACCCATCAGATGACCGTAGCTGGCAAAGTTACGTTCGGTGCCGCCAGGCACTGCGCCCAACTTAATGTACTCTTCAACCCCCGGCAGTTTCGGGATCGCTTCATAGTCGACGCGCGCCTGCACACCAGCACCCTGACACATTTCGCTTAAATGCCCCAGCAGACCAAAGCCCGTAACGTCGGTCATCGCTTTTACGCCTTCGATGTTGGCAAAGGACGCGCCTGCGATGTTCATCCGGCACATCACTTCCGTCGCCAGTCCCTGATGTTCTGGTTTCAGCAGTGATTTTTTCTCAGCCGTGGTAAGAACGCCGATCCCCAGCGGTTTCGTCAGGAACAGTTTGCATCCGGCTTGTGCGGTACTGTTTTTCTTCACCCGCTCGGTCGGTACGATCCCCGTTACCGCCAGACCAAAAATCGGCTCCGGCGCATCGATGGAGTGACCGCCAGCCAGCGCAATACCCGCCTGACGGCATGCATAGCGTCCACCTTCGGTTACTTCGCGGGCAATTTCCGGGGAAAGTTTGTTAATCGGCCAGCCGAGGATCGCAATCGCCATAATCGGTTTGCCCCCCATCGCGAAGATATCGCTGATGGCGTTAGTCGCCGCAATGCGGCCAAAATCGAAAGGATTATCAACGATCGGCATAAAGAAGTCGGTGGTACTGATAACGCTGGTGCCATTGCCCAGATCGTACACCGCCGCATCGTCGCGGGTTTCATTACCCACAAGCAAATTCGGATCAACAAACTTCGCCTGCTCACTGTGCAGGATGGTTTCCAACACTTTTGGGGAAATTTTACAGCCGCAACCAGCTCCGTGGCTGTATTGGGTCAAACGAATCGAGTTCTCGCTCATGGACATCTCCTGTCAATGCAATCCGGGTATGGTAACCCTCATTCCGTGAAGTGATAAGTGAGAGTGTCTGAATTCCTGCGCCTTTGCTCACAATCCAGACAGTTTCGCGACAATTATCAGAAATAAGTGACAAACGGCGTCGGGTCCGGGACGTTAATCGACGTAGATGCTTTCAGCTGCGGCGTACCAAGGTAGAGAAAACCGACAATTTTATCCTGCTCACGGCAACCGAATGCTTCACGCACTACCGGACTTTCAGTTAATGCGCCACTGCGCCAGATGCCGCCAAACCCCTGGGCAACTGCTGCCATTTGCATCGCCATGACCGCGCATCCCGCAGACATTTCCTGTTCCCAGCGCGGGACTTTATGATTTTCTTCGCATTTTGCCACCACCGTTATGATGAGCGGTGCGCGGTACGGCGCATTACGGGCTTTGTCGATGGCTTTGTCATCACTACCGCCAGCAATCGCCCCCTGCTCCAGAACGGCGCTGAAACGCTCGCGCCCTTCCCCTTCAATCACAAAAAAATGCCACGGTTGCATGGACTTATGGTCCGGCGCACGCATACCCGCACGCAGGATGTTTTGCAGTTGTTCACCCGTTGGCGCAGGTTCAGCCAGGCGGGAGGCGCTACGGCGATTGATCAATAGTTCGAGTGCATCCATTTGATTAACTCCTGTCGTGATATTTATTCACAAAATTAACACGAGAGTGGATTTTGTTACAGCCCAGTCCGCAATTCCTGCTGACAAGTGCCGGTTGGGTCATTACGATAACCACATCTATTGCGCCTGTGACAGGTGTGACCTTTAGTTGGGAGAATACATGCGAACCCTTTGGCGATTTATTGCCGGATTTTTTAAATGGACGTGGCGTCTGCTGAATTTCGTCCGTGAAATGGTACTTAACCTGTTCTTTATTTTTCTCGTACTGGTTGGTGTGGGGATTTGGATGCAGGTCAGTGGTGGTGATTCGAAAGAAACGGCCAGTCGTGGCGCACTGCTGCTGGACATTTCTGGTGTGATCGTCGATAAACCCGACAGTTCTCAGCGGTTTAGTAAATTAAGCCGCCAACTGCTTGGTGCCAGTTCCGATCGTCTGCAGGAAAACTCACTGTTTGATATCGTCAATACCATTCGCCAGGCGAAGGATGACCGCAATATCACCGGTATCGTGATGGATCTGAAAAACTTCGCAGGTGGCGACCAGCCGTCTATGCAGTACATCGGCAAAGCTCTGAAAGAGTTTCGTGACAGCGGGAAACCGGTTTATGCCGTTGGCGAGAACTACAGCCAGGGGCAATATTATCTCGCCAGTTTCGCCAATAAAATTTGGCTGTCACCGCAAGGCGTGGTGGATCTGCACGGCTTTGCCACCAACGGTCTGTACTACAAATCGTTGCTGGATAAGCTGAAAGTTTCCACCCATGTGTTCCGCGTGGGTACGTATAAATCTGCCGTTGAACCGTTTATTCGTGATGATATGTCGCCTGCAGCCCGCGAAGCTGACAGCCGCTGGATTGGTGAGCTGTGGCAAAACTATCTGAATACTGTTGCCGCTAACCGGCAGATCCCTGCTCAGCAGGTATTCCCTGGCGCGCAAGGGGTGCTTGAGGGTTTAACCAAAACCGGTGGCGATACCGCGAAATATGCGCTGGAAAACAAGCTGGTCGATGCACTGGCATCGAGTGCCGAAATCGAAAAAACTCTGACCAAAGAGTTCGGCTGGAGTAAAACTGATAAAAATTATCGCGCCATCAGTTATTACGATTACGCATTGAAAACGCCGGCAGATACCGGTGACAGTATCGGTGTCGTCTTCGCTAATGGCGCAATTATGGATGGCGAGGAAACTCAGGGGAATGTTGGCGGTGATACCACTGCGGCACAAATCCGCGACGCTCGCCTTGACCCGAAAGTGAAAGCGATTGTCCTGCGTGTTAATAGCCCAGGCGGCAGCGTTACCGCGTCTGAAGTGATTCGCGCTGAACTGGCAGCAGCCCGGGCAGCGGGTAAGCCTGTGGTTGTATCGATGGGTGGCATGGCAGCATCTGGTGGTTACTGGATTTCCACGCCAGCTAATTACATTGTGGCTAACCCCAGCACCCTGACCGGTTCTATCGGTATCTTCGGCGTGATCACCACCGTAGAAAATAGTCTGGATTCGATTGGTGTTCATACTGATGGTGTCTCAACTTCACCGCTGGCGGATGTTTCTATCACCAGGGCACTGCCGCCGGAAGCGCAGCAGATGATGCAGTTAAGCATTGAGAATGGCTATAAACGCTTTATCACGCTGGTTGCTGATGCGCGTCATTCGACGCCGGAGCAGATTGATAAAATCGCCCAGGGCCACGTCTGGACCGGTCAGGATGCAAAAGCTAACGGGCTGGTCGATAGTCTCGGGGATTTCGATGATGCGGTCGCCAAAGCAGCAGAGCTGGCAAAAGTGAAACAGTGGCATCTGGAATACTACGTTGATGAACCGACCTTCTTCGACAAAGTGATGGACAACATGTCTGGTTCTGTCCGGGCAATGTTGCCAGATGCGTTCCAGGCCATGTTACCTGCACCGCTGGCCTCGGTAGCCTCTACCGTTAAAAGTGAAAGCGACAAGCTGGCCGCGTTTAACGACCCACAAAACCGTTATGCGTTTTGCCTGACCTGCGCCAACGTGCGTTAAGTCTTGTACTGAGTGGCCGACAGATCGTCGGCCACATTTTTTTACCTCGACGAATCCTCTTCCCGCTGTCTCGCCCCATATTTCCTTATCCGCATAGTATCAGGTGCGCTCCCCCTGCCTCACGTATATACTTTTGCTCTTTCGATATCATTCATATCAATATCATGCAAAAGAAATCAATTTACGTCGCCTACACGGGCGGGACCATCGGGATGCAGCGTTCCGAGCAGGGTTATATTCCGGTGTCAGGTCATCTACAGCGCCAACTGGCGCTGATGCCGGAATTCCATCGCCCGGAGATGCCAGATTTCACCATTCATGAATATACGCCGCTGATGGACTCTTCAGATATGACGCCAGAAGACTGGCAGCATATTGCTGAAGATATTAAAGCGCATTATGACGACTATGATGGTTTTGTCATTCTGCACGGCACCGACACGATGGCGTATACCGCCTCTGCGCTGTCGTTCATGCTCGAGAATCTCGGTAAACCGGTCATTGTGACAGGGTCACAAATCCCGCTAGCTGAGTTACGCTCTGACGGACAAATTAATCTGCTGAATGCGTTGTACGTTGCGGCGAATTATCCTATCAACGAAGTAACTCTCTTTTTTAATAATCGACTTTATCGTGGCAACCGTACCACCAAAGCCCATGCCGATGGTTTTGATGCGTTTGCCTCTCCAAACCTTCCTCCGTTACTGGAAGCAGGTATCCATATTCGTCGTTTGAATACGCCACCCGCCCCGCACGGTGAAGGGGAATTGATCGTTCATCCAATCACCCCACAACCGATTGGCGTAGTGACGATTTATCCAGGGATTTCTGCTGACGTCGTGCGCAATTTTCTGCGCCAACCGGTGAAAGCATTGATTCTGCGCTCATATGGCGTGGGTAATGCGCCACAAAACAAAGCCTTCCTGCAGGAATTACAAGAAGCCAGCGATCGCGGTATTGTGGTGGTCAACCTGACACAATGTATGTCCGGTAAAGTGAACATGGGTGGTTATGCCACCGGTAACGCCCTCGCCCATGCCGGCGTTATTGGCGGTGCAGATATGACTGTAGAAGCCACACTAACCAAACTGCATTACCTGCTTAGCCAGGAACTGGATACTGAAACCATTCGCAAGGCCATGAGCCAAAACCTGCGCGGCGAACTGACGCCGGATGATTAAGGAGACTGCAATGCCCCCTCGCGCCCTGTTACTGGTCGATTTACAAAATGATTTCTGTGCTGGTGGCGCGCTCGCCGTGCCGGAAGGTGACAGTACGGTGGATGTCGCTAACCGCCTGATTGACTGGTGCCAGTCGCGCGGTGAAGCGGTTATCGCCAGTCAGGACTGGCACCCGGCGAATCACGGCAGTTTTGCCAGTCAGCACGGTGTAGAGCCTTATACGCCAGGCCAACTCGACGGTTTGCCACAAACCTTCTGGCCAGATCACTGTGTGCAGAACAGTGAAGGCGCACAATTACATCCGTTACTGAACCAAAAAGCGATCGCAGCGGTGTTCCATAAAGGCGAAAATCCTTTAGTTGACAGTTACAGTGCCTTTTTTGATAACGGCCGTCGGCAGAAAACCACGCTCGATGACTGGTTACGCGATCATGAAATCGATGAATTGATCATTATGGGCCTGGCTACTGACTATTGCGTGAAGTTTACCGTACTGGACGCGTTACAGTTAGGTTATAAGGTTAATGTGATTACCGATGGTTGTCGTGGTGTGAATATCCAGCCACAGGACAGTGCGCACGCGTTTATGGAGATGTCAGCAGCTGGGGCAACGCTATATACGCTGGCAGACTGGGAAGAGACGCAGGAGTAATTTTATGCTGGCCTACAATTCTGTACTGCCATTGTAGGCCAGATAAAACACGTCAGTGGTACATCTGGCAATTGACGCCATCAACGAAAGATTTAATTCACCTCAGAAATCTCTTCCAGCGACACCTTCCGCGTTTCGATGCCAAAAATGGAGAGAACCAGCGCACAGAGCACTAACATCACGCCAAGCACCATAAACACCGTGATTGACCCATAATGCGTTAATAGTGCCGCAACGCCATAAGGCGTGAAGACCGCGACGATCCGTCCGACGGCATTAACGAAACCCGAACCGCGCAAGCGTAAATGCGTTGGCCAGAGCTCCGGGATATAAACCGCCGACGCGAAGCAAACATACATGTATAAAAAGAAGATCATCACCAGGCCATAGATTAAAATCGCCCACTCTGTAGTCTGAATTGAATAGATATAGCCTAACACGGCAATAATAATAAGTAAGGCGGAGCCAAATAATCGACGAGGAAAATGATCAATAATTAATGCCGCAATAAATATTCCTACCGGAGCGCCAATCATAATAACAGCAGTCATTAATATTGATTTATCGACATCAATGCCGGAGTTAACAAATATGGTCGGTATCCATACGGTGATGGTATAAAGTGAAATATTCATTGCAATTAAAACAGTAATCGCGACTAATGTACGTCGTAACATTTCCCCTTTAAACAGCAGCCAGAAAGTACCATTGATTACGTTAGCCTTGCTGTTGCTCTGATTCAAAGTAAGCGGGGGTAAACGAACACTCTTCTCTCTTTCAATTTGCTGCTCTACTTCACGAAGTTGGCTTTCTGCACCTGCGATTTGTCCTTTCCCCGCCAACCATCGAGGCGACTCAATAAAGTATTTACCTGAGAGAAACCAGGCTAACAGTATGACAATACCACCCAGCAGAAACATTATCCGCCAACTAAAAAAAGCGATAACCACCACGCCTATCGCCGCAGACAACATGGGCGACCAGTTACCGACAAATGAGAGCCGCGCGGACCATTTTCCACGCACCGTCGCGGGGATAAACTCCGTAAACGAAGCATAGCCAACCATAATCAGCGCCCCCATTCCTGTGCCCATCAGGAAGCGAAAGAAGATGAGCCAGTACATATCAGGGACAAAAGCGGCCCCTGTTGCCGCAATACCGACGATGAGAAGATTTATGCGAAAAGCCCTGCGCCGCCCAAAATAATCACCGATGAACCCACCGGTAAGAGAGCCGATGAAATAACCAAACATTAATGCCGAGGTAAAGGCGGCATTGAGGAAATTATTTGACCATCCATTGCTTACCAGCTTTGCTAAAACAACATTGCCTGAATAACTCAAAAAACCCGTTAATAACAGACTAAAGCTTATAATACCAAATATACGATAATGAAACCGGGCCAAAGGCAAGCGGTCCAGTCTTGCGCCAATTTGATCATATTGTTCCATTAGGTGCCTCGGATTTGCTAAAAAGGTAGCAATTGCGGCAAATTCACTTGCCGCATCTTTATCATCATTTTATTTTCCAGGCGCAGGAACAAATAATATTGACAACGTGTGCTTAAATTACCACACCAGCTGGATATTATTGTCTTTGCAAAATGCTATCCACTCTGCACCCGGTGATTTATCAGTTATTATGTAATTAATATGACTAAAGTCAGCTAACTGGACAAAAGCTTTGCGATCAAACTTAGAGTGATCAACCAATAACGCAACCTCTGTCGCCTGACGGATCATTGTCTTTTTGATTTCAGCTTCCGCTTCGTTAGAGTCCAGCGCGCCGCTGTTAATATCAAGACCTTTACAACTCATTACCATGATATCGACATGGTAGCGGCTGATGATCTCTTTAGTAATTCTTCCTTGCAGGGAAAGTGTATTTTTGTTTAGTTCCCCCCCCGTTGAAACGACTTTAATTTCTGATTGAGCCAGAACATGAATCGCTTCCGCCGAGTTAGTTAGCAACGTCAGGTCACTACGGTCCTGCAACAATTTGAGCAATTCCATAACGGTACTACTGGAATCGGCTGCCATAGTGGTTTTATTGTCGATAAAGGGTAGTGCCTTGCGTGCAATAAGCTGCTTCTCTTCATAAAACGATGAAGCGCGCTTATAAAAATGGATATTCTCCGTCAACATCGCTGTATTTAAAACAGCACCACCATAGGTTCTGGTCAAAAAGCCTTCATCTTCCAGCTTCTCGAGATCGCGGCGAATGGTTTCTTCGGTTACCTGAAAAATCCCACTCAAATTTGAGACTGTCACCTTTTTATCGTTGGCAACCATTTGCTTAATTGCCTGAATCCTGTCTTTTGCCGCCACGATTACACCCCTGTATCTTTTTACATCACATTAGCGCGATTATCGCATAACCGATGTTTACTTTCAAAATAACCTGTTTGAATCACAGATTTTCATCACAGTTTTCACAGAAACAGAGGTGAATCGTGTTGAGTATTTAACGCTCCAGGGCCTCTGCCATTTCCCTCATCAATGTTGCGTCTGCATCCGATAAGTTGATATTCAATGCCGCGACATTTTCGCGTACCTGTTCCGGTGCAGTAGCCCCACTAAGAATGGAGATTAAATCACTCTGTTTTAATATCCACGCCAGTGCCAGAGTGGGAATTGTGCACTGATAACGAGCACAGAGTGGCTGCCACTGTTCAAGCATATCAATCACTTTCAGCATGTTTTCACGCTGGAACCAGACTTTATTTGCCCGAGCGCCGCCCGGAACGTAATCACGAGTGATGGTACCGGTCAACAATCCCTGCTCTAACGGCGAATAAACCTGTACCACAATGCCATTATCACGACATAGCGGCAGCAGTTCGCTTTCCATTGCCCGGTCGAGGATACTGTATTTCGCCTGAATAATATCCAGTTCACCATATTGCAGATACTCGCGGATATGGTCAGCATCGACGTTAGCAGCGCCTATAGCGCGAATTTTCCCTTCGTCCTTTAACTCATTGAGCACTGCGACAGTTTCAGCGATCGGCGTAAAAAATGGCGGCACCGACTGCCAGTGCGTCATGTAGATATCGATGTAATCAATACCCAGACGTTGCAAGCTGGCTTCTACCTCTTTGCGGATAGATTCCGGGGAAAGGTTTTTATACAACTGCCGATCGCCAACTTTGTTGAATAAACTCCCTTTTCGTTCCCAGACAATGCCGCATTTGGTTTCTACTACAACCTGTTCACGGGGCAGTTTTTTTAACGCCTGACCGACGATAACTTCACTATTGCCAAAGTTATATCCTGGCGCAGTATCAATCAGGTTAATGCCGCAACGATGGGCTTCAAGAATCGTATCAATACATATTTGTCGATCGAGATCGCCATTCCATGCAGGACCGCCGCCAATGGCCCATGTCCCCAACCCCATTCGCGAAAGCGTAATATCCGTTGTGCCTAAAGGTATCTTTTTCATTTGCCTTCATTATCCTTCGCATTCTTCCAGCAATTGTTCGACCAGCTTTCTGTTTTTTACGCCGGTGGAGGCACCGACGCTTAGAACCGAGATAGCCGCCGTTGCATTGGCAAAGCGTGCGCATTCACGCAGATTTTTGCCTTCTAACAGTGCCGCAATAAAACCTGAAGCAAAGTTATCGCCCGCGCCAATGGTGTCGATGGCGGTTATTCCTGCGACCGCCGGCACCTTCATCGTCATGTCACCACGCTTGATAAAGCAGCCGTCTTTACCCGTTTTAATCACCACCGTTTTTACGCCGCACGCAAGAAAGCAGTCAGCAATTTCATCCAGTGTCTCTTTCCCGGTGAGTAATTTTGCCTCGGCATAATTAGGAAACAGATAATCGACATAACTCAATGCTTCGCAAATATCATCCAGCGTTTCATTCAACCGCGGTTTGATCATATCGGCACAGATAATCATCTGCCGGGCTTTAGCTTGCGTAAAAATTTCTGTTAGCGCTTTACCATCCAATAGAGGACTGTTGAAAATACTGGCCAGAGATAATAATTTCGCCTGAGAAAACCGCGAAAAATCAACATCGTCAATATTCAATTTCCACAGACTGCCGTTACAGTTTGTGACAAACGTCCGCTCGCCATCCTCCGTCACCAGTCCAACGTTAATTGAGGTATCTATGCTGACGTCCTGCTTCAGGCTTTGAATATCAATATTCTCTTTGCGGCAATGGTCGAGAATAAATTGCCCGGCGGCATCTTTACCAATACGACTCATTAATGCTGTGCGATGGCCCAGACGAGAAATAATTGTTGCTTCATTTATTGCATCACCCCCGGTGGTCATTGCGATTCTTTCAAGAGGATAAGAATCCACATCAAAGATATTTTTACTGACCGGTTGCAATGGAATATCAACAATAGCGGCACCTATACAAATAACGTCGAGATTATCCATATCATTATTCCGCTTTGCCATCAGAACCGAACAGTTTAATTTTTTCCAATGCCCGTTCTTTTACAGCTTTACGTACTTCACGTTCTAAATGCAGGAAAGGCTGATCCTGGTTTTCTTTCACTGCTACCATTGCGGCCTGACAGAGCTCCGTATGAATGTTGATTTTCGCGATACCCAACGAAATTGCAGTTTTAATGTCGGTATCACTGATCCCCGATGCGCCGTGCAAAACCAGCGGAACAGAAACGGCATCGCGTACGCGTTTGACGACCTCAAAATTCAATTGTGGCTCTGACGTATAAACCCCATGTTGGTTGCCGATGGCGACAGCCAATGAGTCACAGCCCGTACGTTCAACAAATTCAGCCGCCTGGTCAGGATCGGTATAGTGATAGCCCGCCAGCGCTTCTTCATAAACGGTTTCATTACCGACATGCCCTAATTCTGCCTCTACCGGAATACCCAGCGGATGGAAGAAATCAACAGCCTCTTTGGTTAAACGAATATTTTCTTCGAAATCAAATGCGGAAGCATCACGCATTAATGAATTCATACCATGAGTCCAGGCGTTATGAATAATTTCCATACTCCGACCATGATCCCAATGAGTTATTACCGGCACCGTTGCTTTTTTTGCCATTGATACCATCATGTGAGAGAAATCTTCAAAAGAGGTGTTCCCGACAAAACCTGTACCAAAAGAAATAATAACCGGTGATTTCGCTTCTTCGGCTGCGTCGATAACGCCCATCAACATTTCTGCATTCCATACGTTAAAATGGGCAATTGCATAATGTTTATTTGTGGCATCGTTTTCCCAATATCTGATATCTGCGAGCATATTCTGTTCTCCCGTATTAATTAATCGCTAATTTTAATAACGCCTTTAATAATGTCGCGTTTGTTGTTAACCGACTCTTCAAATGCCTGTTGTACATCCTGATAATCGTAAATATGTGTCACCATCGATTTCACATCGAATCGCCCTGAGGAAATAGCTTCAATCGTGACCGGATAACGATTGGCATAGCGGAATACTGTCTGAATAGTGACTTCGCGATTGATTTTGAGGAAATTGATTGCCGAATCGCCCGGTACAGTACCAACAATCATAATTTTACCGCCGCGCATTACCAGATAAGGTGCCTGTTTAACGGTGACCGCAGAACCCGCTGTTTCGAAAACAATATCTGCGCCCATTTCTTCGGTAAATTGCTGACAGCGTGCAATAGTGTCTTCTTTTGCACCGTTAATAACCACTGTCGCGCCGAGCTGTTCCGCCATTGTCAGACGTTTATCCAGTACATCAACGACGGCAATATCCGTAGCTCCCAGGCATTTGCACGCTTGCAACGTCATCAAACCAATACAACCCGCTCCCAGAATAATTATCTTCTTACCCGGTTTAACATCTGCCAGCATCGCGGCATGCATCCCGACTGCAGCAGGCTCCACCAGCGCCCCTTCCATCATGTCCATATTGTCGGGCAGTTTGTAAGTAAAGCTCTCCGGATGACACAGATAGTGCGTTAATGCGCCGCGGTAGTTAGGTTGTGTCGCCATAAAATCAACGTCCGGGCAGATGTTATATTTGCCTTCCAGACAGTAACGACAGTGACCGCAAGGAACGCCAGGTTCGATATTTACCCGATCCCCCGCTTTAAATTTGCGCACACGGCTTCCCACAGCCACAACCGTCCCGGCGCATTCATGACCCAAGCCAATTTCTTGATTTGGGTCTTTAGGCGGAATAAACGGGCCTGATTCAAAACCATGTACATCTGAACCACAAATACCGACATATTCCACTTTAATCAAAACTTCATCTTCTTTAGGCACAGGTATTTCTGCTGAAATAATTTTCATTGTGCCCGGCACCTGCAATATTGCTTTTGAATTTTTCATTTTGAATCCACCAGTATTATTTATTGACTACTGCATCAATACTTAAACTTTCAACGGAGACACCTTTGGTTTCAATTCCAATGGTGGCGATAGCAATTGCGACAATAATTGAAACCGCCCCCAGAAGAATAAAGACTCCCGTTACGCCATAACTACTGAGCAGCACTGCAACGGCATAAGGTGCGGCAATACCACTGATTCGCCCTACTGCATTCGCCAGACCGGAGCCACGTAATTTGGCCTCTGTCGGCCAGATCTCAGGGACATACACTGCCGAGGCATAGCAAACGTACATATAGACGAAAGTAATCAGGAAGAAACCAATCAACGTTATGAGCAACATACTGGTTTGCAGTGAATAGATATATCCGAGCACCGCAATCAGGATTAATAGCCCCACACCCATTGTTTTACGCGGAATTTTATCCATCACCAGCATAGCAATAAAAATACCAAATGGCGCGCCAAACATACTCATGGTATTTAAAACAATCGAGTCTTTTAAATTAATCCCCTGGGTCATGAATATTGTTGGCAACCAGTTAATTAGTGTGTACTGCACAACGTTCATGGCAATCAGCACACAAGAGCCTAATATCACGCGTTTCAGTAATACTCCTGTCATTAAGGCTGAATACGGCACCGCTTGTGGCGCTTTACCGTCATCAGCAATAACCACGGGCGGCAAAGGTTTTCCCGTCTGGCGTATGACGCCTTCTTCTATACTCCGCATGACTTTCTCGGCTTCCTGATACCGTCCGCGCGATTCCAGCCAGCGCGGGGATTCAGGAAAGTAGCGCCAGGCCAGCGCCGTAGCGATAAGCGACAATATTGCAGGGATAAGCAGTTGTACTCGCCAGTTCCACTCTGCACTAATCAGCGGCGTGAGTCCCATCGCAATCAATGAACAGAGCGGATATGACCAGTTGCCAATAAAAGAAACCCGACTGGACCACGTTCCGCGATTTCTACCGGGCATATATTCGGTGAAACCAGCAAACAGCGTCACCAGTAAAGCTCCCAGCCCAACGCCCATCACAAAACGGCAGGCAATAAGGAAATCCATATTCGGTGAAAAAGCACCGACCACCATCGAGGCAATATGAATGGCCTCATAGAGGATGAACGCATTTCTGCGACCGGTTTTGTCACCGATGATGCCGCCAACCAGCGCACCGAGAAACATTCCGGCGGTCGTGATTGCTGAGAATGTGGCAGTGGTGGAATTATCTGTCCAGCCCAACTCTTTCAGCTGCGCGAGGATCAAGCCACCAACGGCATTACTCCAGCAGACAAGCAAGCCAAACGAGACGATGGCAAACATTGACGAATGCCAGCGGCAATCCGGTAAGCGATCCAGCCGTGCACCACAATGCGGTTTTGTTATCTGTTCCATGCGATAACGTTCCTTCAGGAGAGTAGTTATTCATCAAAGTCGTAAGTCATGATCACTTTGATTGCGGTTTTATCGACCATCGCATCAAACCCTTCGCGCCATTGCGACAGGCCGATACGATGCGTGATCATCGGTTTGACTTTGATAGCGCCGCTGGCTAATAGCCGGAGAGCGTTACGCCATGAGGTGGAGTCATAGGCCATATGCCCAATGATGCTTTTGTTCCAGGCGGTAATGTCATTAATCGAGAAATCAAGAGGTTTGAAGCCCATTCCAACGCGTACCACTTCCCCGTTCGGACGGAGCATTTCGATGGCTTGTTTCAGTGCGATATTGGCACCGGAGCATTCAATCACCAGTCCCAGATTGTCTTTGCCACAAATTTGCTGGCAGCGCGCCACCACATCTTCGGTAGAACCATTTACTACTGCCGTCGCACCCAGTTCTTTTGCAACCGGGAAGCGGACCGCCACATCTTCTTGTAGACCAACGACGACGATATTTACCGCCCCCATAATCCGCGCCATTTGTACGGAGAACAGCCCGAGTGGGCCAGTGCCGATGACGACCACATCCTGACCAGGGAGGAATTTCGATTGCTGCGCGATGGATTTATAGGCATTACAGATAGGGTCAAGTATGGCTGCGTCCTCATAATCAACACCATCAGGGATTTCCCACAATGCATGACGATGAATTTTGAGAATTTCACCAGGAACCAGACAATATTTGGAAAAACCACCGCCCCAGGTATTGTTATCCAGACCAAGGTTTACTTTTTCTGTACAACACAGAAAATCACCTTGTTCACAGGCCGGACAAACGCCGCAGACGTGACCGCTGTTATCCGACACGACGCGTTGCCCCACTTTCCAGTCTTTGACTTTTTCACCAACCTGCGCAATACAACCTGCGAACTCATGGCCGCGGATAGAGTTAAACTCATCAGAACCGCTATCGACATTGTAGTGCTTCATGTCTGCGCCGCAGATTGCCGCGGCTTTAATTTCAATCACTACATCTTCCGGGCCACAAATGGGTTGTGGGACATCGATCATCTTGTAGCCGCCAAAGGCTTTGCCAAACCGAGCCAGTGCTTTCATTGCGTCATCCTCTGTGTTTTGTTTTGCTTAGATGGTCATCATACTTACCCACATGATTTTTGAGGTCAACATTAAATCTGTAAAACACAGATAATGATCTGCGTTTTACAACTCAGATCACAATTACGCAGAAAATGGCTGGATCTGTTACAGGTTGATGGAAGGCGGAACGCAAAATGAGCAAATTTGAGAGGGATTACCGGCCAAATAGGTCTGAGACTTAAGTTCAGGAGAAGTCATTCAGGCGTGAACGCGACTGCAAGAGACCGGGCTGGGACTTAGCCTGGTCGTGACGAGATAATTGAGATGAGTCGTGGGGTTATTGTTGGCTATCCCCTTTATAACCGCGGCAAAAAGGGGACAAACCACTTACTTAAACATGGCAATAGCCTTTGCTGAGATACCAAAATCTTCTTTTAACTGTTGTTTGCTCTTCATGACCATCTGACCATTTGTGTCAATTGTCATATGCTGTGCTTCGGTATTATTGCGGGCTTGCCACAGCATCACCAGTTGCAGGCAGTTCTCTTTTTGTTCCTCGGTCAACGCAACGCCATCAGGCCATTTGCCCAATTCAACGGCGGTCGACAAACGCTGGTATACCTCAAGCGTCATGCTGTTGATAATGTCATCAAGATTCATAATTTTTCCGCTCCTGTGGAATAAGTTGCTGAATCGTTTTTTCAACCGTTGATTTCTTCGCCGTTTTCGCCATCGGTAAAGCGTAAAGAGGCTGAGTTAACACAATAACGTTCACCCGTTGGCTGCGGCCCGTCGGGGAAGACATGCCCCAGATGGGCATCACAGTTACCGCAACGAATTTCTATGCGCTGCATTCCATGTGACAAGTCTTTGATATAACGAATGGATTCTTCACTCACCGGTTCGTAGAAACTGGGCCAGCCACAGCCGGAATCATACTTGGTTTGGGAATGAAACAGCGGGGCATCGCAGATCAAACAGTGATATACGCCGTCACGCTTGTTATGCAGTAAACGACCCGTAAATGGCGGCTCTGTCCCATGATTCTGCGTCACGTAGAACTGCATCTCGGACAAATTTTTTTTCAGTTCTTCTGCCGAAGGTTTATTAGCCATTTGCTCACATCTCACTTTAATCGTGCTCACATTACGTGACTGATTCTAACAAAACATTAACACCAACTGGCAAAAATTTGTCCTAAACTTGATCTCGACGAAATGGCTGCACCTAAATCGTGATGAAAATCACATTTTTATCGTAATTGCCCTTTAAAATTCGGGACGCCGACCCCATGTGGTCTCAAGCCCAAAGGAAGAGTGAGGCGAGTCAGTCGCGTAATGCTTAGGCACAGGATTGATTTGTCGCAATGATTGACACGATTCCGCTTGACGCTGCGTAAGGTTTTTGTAATTTTACAGGCAACCTTTTATTCACTAACAAATAGCTGGTGGAATATATGACTATCAAAGTAGGTATCAACGGTTTTGGCCGTATCGGTCGCATTGTTTTCCGTGCTGCTCAGAAACGTTCTGACATCGAGATCGTTGCAATCAACGACCTGTTAGACGCTGATTACATGGCATACATGCTGAAATATGACTCCACTCACGGCCGTTTCGACGGTACCGTTGAAGTGAAAGACGGTCATCTGATCGTTAACGGTAAAAAAATCCGTGTTACCGCTGAACGTGATCCGGCTAACCTGAAATGGGACGAAGTTGGTGTTGACGTTGTCGCTGAAGCAACTGGTCTGTTCCTGACTGACGAAACTGCTCGTAAACACATCACCGCTGGTGCGAAGAAAGTGGTTATGACTGGTCCGTCTAAAGACAACACTCCGATGTTCGTTAAAGGCGCTAACTTCGACAAATATGCTGGCCAGGACATCGTTTCCAACGCTTCCTGCACCACCAACTGCCTGGCTCCGCTGGCTAAAGTTATCAACGATAACTTCGGCATCATCGAAGGTCTGATGACCACCGTTCACGCTACTACCGCTACTCAGAAAACCGTTGATGGTCCGTCTCACAAAGACTGGCGCGGCGGCCGCGGTGCTTCCCAGAACATCATCCCGTCCTCTACCGGTGCAGCTAAAGCTGTAGGTAAAGTACTGCCAGAACTGAATGGCAAACTGACTGGTATGGCGTTCCGCGTTCCGACCCCGAACGTATCCGTAGTTGACCTGACCGTTCGTCTGGAAAAAGCTGCAACTTACGAGCAGATCAAAGCTGCCGTTAAAGCTGCTGCTGAAGGCGAAATGAAAGGCGTTCTGGGCTACACCGAAGATGACGTAGTATCTACCGATTTCAACGGCGAAGTTTGCACTTCCGTATTCGATGCTAAAGCTGGTATCGCTCTGAACGACAACTTCGTGAAACTGGTATCCTGGTACGACAACGAAACCGGTTACTCCAACAAAGTTCTGGACCTGATCGCTCACATCTCCAAATAAGTTGAGATGACACTGTGATCTAAAAAGAGCGACTTCGGTCGCTCTTTTTTTTACCTGATAAAATGAAGTTAAAGGACTGCGTCATGATTAAGAAAATTTTTGCCCTTCCGGTCATCGAACAAATCTCCCCTGTCCTCTCCCGTCGTAAACTGGATGAACTGGACCTCATTGTGGTCGATCATCCCCAGGTAAAAGCCTCTTTTGCATTACAGGGCGCACACCTTCTCTCATGGAAACCTGCGGGTGAAGAAGAAGTTCTGTGGTTGAGTAACAACACACCGTTCAAAAATGGCGTCGCTATTCGCGGTGGCGTACCGGTTTGCTGGCCGTGGTTTGGTCCGGCTGCACAACAAGGCCTGCCTGCGCACGGTTTTGCCCGCAACCTGCCGTGGACGCTGAAATCACATCATGAAGATGCTGATGGCGTAGCGCTGACTTTTGAATTGACGCAAAGCGAAGAGACGAAAAAATTCTGGCCGCACGACTTTACGCTGTTAGCGCATTTCCGCGTGGGTAAAACCTGTGAAATCGATCTTGAATCACATGGCGAATTTGAAACCACCTCTGCCCTGCATACCTACTTTAACGTGGGTGATATCGCTAAGGTAAGCGTCAGTGGGCTGGGCGATCGCTTCATTGATAAAGTGAATGACGCGAAAGAAGATGTACTGACCGACGGTATTCAGACCTTCCCTGACCGTACCGACCGCGTGTATCTGAATCCGCAAGATTGCAGCGTGATTAATGATGAAGCGCTGAATCGTATTATCGCCGTAGGTCACCAGCATCATCTGAACGTTGTAGGCTGGAATCCGGGACCGGCGCTTTCAGTTAGCATGGGCGACATGCCGGACGATGGCTACAAGACCTTTGTTTGTGTAGAAACGGCTTACGCTTCAGAAACGCAAAAAGTCACCAAAGAAAAACCTGCACATCTGGCGCAATCCATTCGCGTTGCCAAACGTTAATTTGCGTTAATGTTGTGTGCCGGGTGCGATGCATCCGGCACGTATCAACATCACACCATATCCAGCGCAGTTTTTCCTTTTGGTGCCGGATACGCTTTATCCAGCATAGCTAATTCCGCTGACGAAAGTTCAACCTCAAGCACAGCCGCATTTTGTTGGACATGTGCGACAGTTGCCGCTTTTGGAATCGCCATCACCCCCTGATGGCTGATTACCCACGCCAACAATACTTGTGCCGCGCTGATATTGTGAGCATGTGCAATTTCGTTGACTACTGCGTTTTTTAGCAGCCCATTGCGCAACCGCCCGGCCTGAGCTAACGGACTGTAAGCCATCACCGGTATCTGCTGTTGCTGGCACCAGGGGAGTAGATCGTACTCAATCCCTCGTGAACCGAGATGGTAAAGTACCTGATTAGTGGCACACTGATTTCCCCCCGGCAGCTGCCAGAGTTCCTGCATATCGGCATAATCAAGGTTAGAAACGCCCCAGCGGCGGATTTTTCCCTGGGCGATCAATTTTTCCATCGCTGCGACAGTCTCTTCAAAAGCGAAACTGCCAGACCAGTGTAATAAGTAGAGATCGAGATAATCAGTATTGAGACGGCGTAAACTGGCTTCGCATGCATTTATCGCTTTTTGCCCGCCAGCATTCCACGGATAGACTTTAGAGACGAGAAAGACGTTATCACGTAGGCCGGTTAATGCTTCCCCAACCACCATTTCGGCACCGCCCTCGGCATACATTTCGGCGGTATCAATGAGGGTTAAACCGAACTCAATGCCCGCGCGTAGTGCAGCTACTTCTGTTTTACGCTGACTGGCATCTTCGCCCATATACCATGTTCCCTGCCCTATGGCTGGCAGTGAGACATCGCCACTAAATTGAATCATTTTTTGTTGCATTGTTTCCTCCCAGGTATTGCACCACCGTAATGCAAAACAGGGCATGACGCCCTGTTTTTATGCACAAAATGCCCTGGAAAGATGCATTATCAGAATTTGTAGGTGATCCCGGTAGAAATCAGGCCAGTCCAGGATTTATCCACCATTGGGCTGTCAGTAACTTCATCAGACAGACGGGTGTAGCGCGCGGTACCGTAAACACTCCAGTCGCCGAGGAAGTTGTAGCTGGCGCTCAGCTCCAGGTAAGGGCTCCAGCTGTCGTTCGGGTTATAGCCACGCAGACCGCTGCGAGCAGACTCTTTGCGCGATACGCCATAATAGTATTCGTTCTGGTTTTCGCTGTTCCACTGTACACCGATACCCGGGGTCACGGTCAGGCCACCGTTGGTGTAACGATACAACCAGGCCATATCCCAGACGATGCCGTTGCTGTTATCCAGGGTATCGCCAGCCAGGGTGGTACGCAGGTAACCGTACTGGGTAAAGTGAGCATAAGACAGACCAGCCATCATGGTGCTCTTACGGTCATCCAGGTGACGCATTTGGTGATCGCCACTGTCTTTCGCTTTGAAGTAAAGCGGCGACCAGTAAGCGGTAATTGAAAGTTTGTCCGTTGCGTCATTCCACAGGTAGTAACCACCACCTAAGCCACGGAACCAGAAGTTATCGCCTTCATAGTTGATTACCGGTACTGGGTAAACATCGGTATCGTAATCTTTATATGGGTGTTCAACGACACCTACGCCTGCGCCCAGGGAAAATTTACCTTCAGCGTGCGCTACGCCTGCAGACGTTGCGATAAGCACTCCAAGTGCCAGAAGTTTGAGTTTGGTCACAATTAATCATTCCTTAAACAAATGTTTAGCGGGCGACAAAGTTTACCCGTCAATACATCGAAACCCAACCTTTTTACGTTTTCATTTTTTAAAGTAACTGTTTAATTTTCCTGACGCGGATGACACCGCGCTTACAGCCAAATGAATTTAGCGTTACTGGCGACCCTGGTCTTTACATTAATTATGCAAAATTTATGGATGAGTTGTTGATATGCCATTGAAATTAAGAAAGCCGTGCAGGCAAGTTTTCCATTTGCCATCTACGCTTAATTTTGAAGGTGTATCACCGGGCACGTTGTTCTCATCGTCGATAAAATGGCATGAGAGTTGCTGTGTTTTAGCAAGAGACGTCGTTCAGTTTACCTCTTCCGGGAGCCTCTACTATTCATATGAACGGCTCTTAACCTGTGCTAAAAAACGAAAGGACGGCATACCATGAATATATTCGATCACTATCGCCAGCGATATGAAGCTGCCAAGGACGAAGAGTTCACACTGCAGGAGTTTCTTACCACTTGTCGGCAAGATCGCAGTGCTTATGCCAACGCGGCTGAGCGGCTATTGATGGCTATCGGTGAGCCTGTCATGGTCGATACAGCCCAGGAACCCAGACTTTCTCGACTCTTTTCTAACCGGGTCATAGCACGTTATCCGGCATTTGAAGAGTTTTACGGCATGGAAGACGCGATTGAACAGATTGTCTCTTATCTGAAACACGCGGCTCAGGGGCTGGAAGAGAAGAAACAAATCCTGTATCTGCTGGGGCCTGTGGGTGGGGGTAAATCATCGCTTGCTGAGCGACTGAAATCATTAATGCAGCTCGTACCGATTTATGTATTGAGCGCCAACGGTGAGCGTAGCCCGGTCAACGATCATCCGTTCTGTCTTTTCAATCCGCAGGAAGATGCGCAGATTCTGGAAAAAGAGTATGGCATTCCTCGCCGTTATCTCGGCACCATCATGTCGCCGTGGGCGGCAAAACGCCTGCATGAATTTGGTGGCGATATCACTAAGTTCCGGGTAGTGAAGGTCTGGCCGTCAATTCTGCAACAAATTGCTATCGCCAAAACGGAACCCGGTGATGAGAACAACCAGGACATCTCCGCGCTGGTTGGGAAAGTCGATATTCGTAAACTCGAACACTACGCGCAGAATGACCCGGACGCCTACGGCTATTCCGGTGCACTGTGCCGCGCCAACCAGGGGATCATGGAATTCGTTGAGATGTTTAAAGCACCGATTAAAGTGCTGCATCCCTTGCTAACCGCCACTCAGGAAGGTAACTACAACGGGACGGAAGGTATCTCCGCCCTGCCGTTCAACGGGATTATTCTCGCCCACTCGAACGAATCCGAATGGGTCACTTTCCGTAATAACAAAAACAACGAAGCCTTCCTTGATCGTGTTTACATCGTGAAGGTGCCGTATTGCTTGCGCATTTCCGAAGAGATCAAAATCTACGAGAAATTGCTTAATCACAGTGAATTGACTCACGCCCCCTGCGCCCCTGGCACGCTGGAAACGCTGTCACGTTTTTCCATTCTTTCGCGCCTTAAAGAGCCAGAAAACTCCAGCATTTATTCAAAGATGCGGGTTTATGATGGCGAAAGTCTGAAAGACACAGATCCCAAAGCCAAGTCGTATCAGGAATATCGTGACTACGCCGGTGTCGATGAAGGGATGAACGGTCTGTCGACGCGTTTTGCGTTTAAGATCCTCTCCCGCGTGTTCAACTTCGATCATGTAGAAGTGGCGGCAAACCCGGTCCATCTGTTCTACGTCCTGGAACAGCAGATCGAGCGCGAGCAGTTCCCGCAAGAGCAGGCAGAACGCTATCTGGAGTTCCTGAAAGGTTACTTGATCCCGAAATATGCCGAGTTTATCGGCAAAGAGATCCAGACGGCCTACCTTGAATCCTATTCCGAATATGGGCAAAACATTTTCGACCGTTATGTTACCTACGCGGATTTCTGGATTCAGGATCAGGAGTATCGCGATCCAGATACCGGGCAGCTGTTTGATCGCGAGTCTCTTAACGCCGAGCTGGAGAAAATCGAGAAACCGGCGGGGATCAGTAATCCAAAAGATTTCCGCAACGAGATTGTTAACTTCGTACTGCGCGCCAGAGCGAATAACAGCGGACGCAATCCGAACTGGACCAGCTATGAAAAACTGCGCACGGTTATCGAGAAGAAAATGTTCTCCAATACCGAGGAGCTGTTGCCGGTTATTTCGTTTAACGCCAAAACGTCAACCGACGAGCAAAAGAAACACGACGATTTTGTCGACCGTATGATGGAAAAAGGCTACACCCGTAAACAGGTGCGTTTACTGTGCGAATGGTATTTGCGCGTACGTAAATCGTCTTAACAACCCTGGCCCGGTACACATGCTACCGGGCCTACAACGACAGCGAACCGTGGGCCAGAGAAGCGGCAACACAGGCGTAGCATACAGTTGGCAAATGTAGTACGGGGGGCATATGACCTGGTTTATTGACCGGCGTCTGAACGGCAAAAACAAAAGCATGGTGAATCGCCAGCGTTTCTTACGCCGTTATAAAGCGCAAATTAAACAGTCGATCTCCGAGGCCATTAATAAGCGTTCGGTGACTGACGTCGACAGCGGCGAGTCTGTATCCATTCCCACGGAAGATATTAGCGAACCGATGTTTCATCAGGGGCGTGGCGGTCTGCGCCACCGCGTGCATCCGGGCAATGACCATTTCGTCCAGAATGACCGAATTGAACGTCCCCAGGGTGGCGGCGGAGGTTCCGGCAGTGGTCAGGGCCAGGCCAGCCAGGATGGTGAAGGTCAGGATGAATTTGTCTTTCAGATCTCGAAAGATGAGTATCTTGATCTGCTCTTTGAAGATCTGGCCTTACCGAATCTGAAACAAAACCAACAACGCCAGCTGACCGAATATAAAACGCATCGGGCGGGTTATACCGCTAACGGCGTTCCGGCCAATATCAGCGTTGTGCGTTCCTTGCAGAACTCACTGGCGCGACGCACAGCCATGACGGCAGGCAAGCGGCGGGAACTTCATGCACTGGAAGAGAATTTGGCCATCATCAGCAACAGTGAACCTGCGCAACTACTGGAAGAGGAACGTCTGCGCAAAGAAATTGCAGAATTACGTGCCAAAATTGAACGCGTCCCTTTTATTGACACCTTCGATTTACGTTACAAGAACTACGAGAAGCGGCCCGATCCCTCCAGCCAGGCAGTGATGTTTTGCCTGATGGACGTTTCCGGTTCAATGGATCAGTCCACTAAAGATATGGCTAAGCGTTTTTATATTCTGCTGTATCTGTTCCTCAGCAGAACATATAAGAACGTGGAAGTCGTATACATCCGCCATCATACCCAGGCGAAAGAAGTCGATGAACATGAGTTTTTCTACTCGCAGGAAACTGGCGGCACCATTGTTTCCAGCGCCCTGAAACTGATGGATGAGGTAGTGAAAGAGCGTTATAACCCGGCACAGTGGAATATTTACGCGGCACAAGCATCGGACGGCGATAACTGGGCCGATGACTCTCCGCTTTGCCATGAAATCCTGGCGAAAAAATTATTACCCGTCGTTCGTTATTACAGCTATATCGAAATTACCCGTCGCGCTCATCAGACACTGTGGCGAGAATATGAGCATCTGCAATCTACTTTCGACAACTTTGCGATGCAGCATATCCGCGACCAGGATGATATTTATCCGGTGTTCCGTGAACTGTTTCATAAACAAAATGCAACAGCTAAAGACTAAAACTATCAGCCGGGTCATTATCGCCTGGCTGATTTTTAGCTCACTGTAAATTATCTCATTTATTACATACATTATCTTACAATCGCTTTAAATATGACAGCATAACCTTTACACAATTTAGTTCCAGAAAACAATCATTCGGAAAAATGATTCGGTCAACACGTATTTCCCTGGGGTTATTCTTTAATTATTTTTTATCGTCAACGAAAATTGATCCTGGTCAAAACTATATATCTCTGCCATCAATAAAATCCAGCACTCACATTGCTCTCCTTTTTATGGCTTCTATGGGTACACAAAAATTAAAAGCTCAAGGCTTTTTTATTTTCAGTTTATTGCTGACGTTAATTTTATTTTGCATTACTACCTTATATAACGAAAACACGAATGTAAAACTCATCCCACAGATGAATTACCTGATGGTTGTTGTGGCTTTGTTTTTCCTTAACGCCGTCATTTTTCTTTTCATGTTAATGAAATATTTCACTAACAAACAAATTTTACCAACACTCATTTTAAGCCTTGCGTTTTTAAGTGGCCTTATCTATTTAGTTGAAACCATTGTAATTATCCATAAACCAATCAACGGCAGTACACTGATCCAGACAAAGTCGAATGATGTTTCTATTTTCTATATTTTCCGCCAACTCAGTTTCATTTGTTTAACCTCGCTGGCGCTCTTTTGTTATGGTAAAGACAACATCCTGAACAATAATAAGAAAAAAACGGGAATACTGTTGCTGGCGCTGATCCCTTTTTTAGTTTTTCCCCTTCTGGCACACAATCTGAGCAGTTATAACGCTGACTATTCTTTGTATGTCGTCGATTACTGTCCGGACAACCATACTGCGACCTGGGGAATCAACTATACAAAAATATTGGTTTGTCTGTGGGCATTTTTACTGTTCTTTATTATCATGCGTACACGATTAGCCAGCGAACTATGGCCGTTAATAGCATTATTATGTCTGGCATCGCTATGCTGCAACTTACTTCTACTGACTCTGGATGAGTATAATTATACCATCTGGTATATCAGTCGCGGGATTGAAGTTTCCAGTAAACTGTTTGTGGTGTCTTTTCTGATTTATAACATTTTTCAGGAACTGCAACTCTCCAGCAAACTGGCAGTTCATGATGTACTGACCAATATTTATAATCGGCGCTACTTTTTCAACAGCGTAGAGTCATTATTGTCGCGACCTGTTGTTAAGGACTTCTGTGTCATGCTGGTTGATATTAATCAGTTCAAACGCATCAATGCCCAATGGGGACATCGTGTGGGTGATAAAGTGCTGGTTTCAATTGTCGATATTATCCAGCAAAGCATCCGCCCCGATGATATTTTAGCGCGACTGGAGGGTGAGGTGTTTGGCTTGCTATTTACCGAACTCAATAGTGCCCAGGCAAAAATCATTGCGGAACGTATGCGTAAAAATGTCGAACTCCTGACCGGCTTTAGTAACAGATATGATGTTCCTGAGCAAATGACCATCAGTATTGGCACGGTTTTTTCAACGGGTGACACACGTAATATCTCGCTTGTCATGACGGAAGCAGATAAAGCCTTACGCGAAGCGAAAAGCGAGGGGGGCAACAAAGTGATTATTCATCATATTTAAGTGCAAAAATATTCAGAGCCATGCTTTTTGCGTGGCTTTTGCATACAATTTATTACTATTACCCCTAAATTTCCCCTCCCCAGCGGCGCAGAGATGAGTATAATTAGCGCCCCTGTGCCAGGCCGCAATCGAACTTTATCTGGTTTTCTCGTTTCACTAACCGAAGGAGTGCCATTTATCATGAAATTGCACCATAGAATGCTCCGGCATTTTATCGCCGCAAGTGTCATTGTGCTGACATCTTCCTTCCTTATTTTTGAACTTGTCGCCAGCGACAGAGCAATGAGTGCCTATCTGCGCTATATCGTGCAGAGAGCAGACTCCTCCTTTCTTTATGATAAGTATCAGAATCAGAGTATTGCCGCGCATGTGATGCGCGCTCTCGCTGCTGAGCAGTCGGAAGTGTCGCCAGAACAGCGGCGCGCCATCTGCGAGGCTTTTGAGTCTGCCAATAATACCCATGGCTTAAACCTGACTGCCCATAAATACCCGGGCTTACGCGGCACACTACAAACCGCATCCACTGACTGCGACACAATTGTGGAAGCTGCTGCACTATTACCCGCTTTTGATCAGGCAGTGGAAGGCAACCGCCACCAGGATGATTACGGTTCAGGTCTTGGGATGGCCGAAGAGAAATTTCACTATTATCTCGATCTCAATGACCGCTATGTCTATTTTTATGAGCCGGTTAATGTTGAATACTTTGCGATGAATAACTGGTCCTTCCTGCAGTCAGGAAGTATTGGCATCGATCGCAAAGATATTGAAAAGGTATTTACCGGGCGTACCGTATTATCGAGCATTTACCAGGATCAGCGTACTAAACAGAACGTGATGAGTTTGCTGACGCCGGTATATGTCGCAGGGCAGCTAAAAGGGATTGTGCTGCTGGATATTAACAAAAACAATCTGCGGAATATCTTTTACACTCATGACCGCCCTCTCCTCTGGCGTTTTCTCAATGTCACGCTAACCGATACCGATTCGGGGCGCGACATTATCATCAACCAGAGCGAAGATAATCTGTTCCAGTATGTCAGTTACGTCCATGACTTACCGGGCGGCATTCGTGTCTCGTTATCCATTGATATTCTTTACTTTATCACGTCTTCGTGGAAAAGCGTTCTGTTCTGGATTTTGACGGCGTTAATTTTGCTGAATATGGTGCGGATGCACTTCCGTTTATACCAAAATGTGTCGCGAGAAAATATTAGTGATGCGATGACTGGACTCTATAATCGCAAAATTTTAACCCCTGAACTGGAGCAGCGGTTGCAAAAACTGGTGCAATCCGGTTCTTCGGTGATGTTTATTGCAATTGACATGGACAAGTTAAAGCAAATAAATGACACCCTTGGTCATCAGGAGGGGGATTTAGCGATTACGTTATTAGCTCAGGCGATTAAACAGTCGATTCGTAAAAGTGATTATGCCATCCGACTCGGTGGCGATGAATTCTGCATCATTCTTGTCGATTCGACGCCGCAAATTGCAGCACAACTGCCTGAACGTATCGAAAAACGTCTGCAACATATCGCGCCGCAGAAAGAGATCGGCTTCTCTTCCGGTATTTACGCGATGAAAGAAAACGATACGTTACATGATGCGTATAAAGCTTCCGATGAGCGTTTATATGTCAATAAGCAGAACAAAAACAGCCGTTCATGATAATCTTCTGTGGTTGTTTGCTTGTAATCTCAGGAGCATGAAATGACTGAAATGGCTAAAGGAAGCGTGACGCATCAGCGGTTAATCGCTTTATTATCACAAGAAGGTGCTGACTTCCGCGTCGTTACCCATGAAGCGGTAGGTAAATGCGAAGCGGTGTCAGAAATTCGTGGCACCGCTTTAGGCCAGGGGGCTAAGGCACTGGTATGTAAAGTCAAAGGCAATGGTGTAAATCAACATGTTCTGGCGATCCTCGCGGCCGATCAACAGGCCGATCTGAGCCAACTCGCCAGCCATATAGGCGGATTACGCGCTTCGTTGGCCAGCCCGGCGGAAGTCGATGAACTCACAGGCTGTGTCTTCGGCGCGATCCCCCCTTTCAGCTTCCATCCAAAACTCAAACTGGTTGCCGATCCCCTACTCTTCGAACGATTTGATGAAATCGCCTTCAATGCAGGCATGCTGGATAAATCCGTTATTTTGAAAACCGCGGATTATTTGCGCATTGCGCAACCAGAACTGGTCAATTTCCGCCGCACTGTGTAACTAGCCTGTCCGTTCGATAAGAAGAACGGACAAAACCAGCACAACAGCAATGGCAAAAAACGATGACGTGATAATCAGTGTCTCGACGAACATTTGATCGTTCATAGTATACCCCCGGGAGATAGCTGTTTTCACGTTATTGTTAGCGTGCGCAAATGGCAGTTTGATGACAGTTCGCCTGATTTTTTATGCAAAAAACGTAAAGATTTTCTACTTCCTTCCTGCAGCAAGCGTAAAGTAAGCAGGCTTATTATTCTTTGGCAAGGAAACCACGATGTTTGATGTCACTTTGCTGATCCTGCTCGGGTTAGCTGCGCTGGGCTTTATCAGTCATAACACCACTGTCGCCGTTTCAATTCTGGTGTTAATCATTGTCCGCGTCACACCGTTAAGCACCTTTTTCCCGTGGATTGAAAAACAGGGGCTAAGTATCGGGATAATCATTCTGACGATTGGCGTTATGGCCCCCATCGCCAGCGGCACGCTACCGCCCTCAACCCTGATTCACTCGTTTCTGAACTGGAAATCGCTGGTGGCAATTGCAGTAGGCGTTATTGTCTCCTGGCTAGGTGGGCGCGGCGTGACGTTAATGGGCAGCCAGCCGCAACTGGTCGCCGGGCTGCTGGTGGGCACTGTTTTGGGCGTGGCGCTGTTTCGCGGCGTACCGGTTGGCCCGCTTATTGCCGCGGGTCTGGTTTCGCTGATTGTGGGGAAACAGTAGTTAATCCCGCAATATATCGGCCTGGCGTTTGCCCCAGGCCTTTCTTAAACATAGTAATAAAGGCCGTTGTTGAATCATACCCCAGCGTATGAGCAACTTTCTGTACAGTATCGCCTTTCACTAATCCCTGAAGCGCCATAATCAGCTGTAACTGCTGACGCCACTGGCGAAAACTCAACCCCGTCTCTTTCACTATCAGTCGGGCAAGATTGCGTTCACTCATCGCAAAAAAGCGAGCCCATTGCCCCAATGACCCCCACTCGACGGGCTCTTTCGCCATCATCTCCACCATCGCGCGAATTTTAGGATGAGAAGAAACGGGTAGGTGCAGCTGTTGTTGTGGCTGCTGAGGGAGTTCATCAAACAGGACCTGAATTAATCTGCGGGTCATCGGCTCAGCACGCTGAGTCGACGTCCTGTTTGCCAGGGTTAAAATTAATTCCCGGCATAAGGGCGATATTTTCAATGTGCAACAGGTTGTCGGCATTGTCACTGCGCTGGGTTCGATAAACAGAAAACAGAGTTCAGCGTTAGCTGTCACTTGATTGCTATGTTCCACTCCGCCCGGTATCCAAACCGCATATTGCGGTGGCACCATCCACAAAGCATTTTCCACCGTACAGGTAATTGCACCATGTAGCGCCAGTATCAGCTGTCCTTTGCGGTGCTGATGTACAGGACTGGTTAACTCATCCGTTCCGGCGTGAATACAAAATGCGACCGCGGCTTCATGGTGTCGGTCGGGTTCATAGCCATTGAGATTCAACCTGTGCATCATTTTGTCCGAATTTAGCGATAATTTGTCATTTTAGCTTGATTCAACATAACAATAAAAACGGTAAGGTACAGCCTCGTTTGTAACAATGAGAAGCATATGACCTGTTCAACTTCATTAAGCGGCAAAAACAGGATTGTCCTTATCGCTGGCATTTTAATGATTGCCACAACATTACGCGTCACCTTTACCGGCGCAGCACCGTTACTGGATACGATTCGTTCCGCTTACTCGCTGACGACGGCGCAAACCGGCTTATTGACCACCCTGCCATTATTAGCCTTTGCGCTAATCTCACCTCTGGCTGCCCCGGTGGCGCGACGTTTTGGTATGGAACGTAGCCTGTTTGCCGCGTTACTTTTGATCTGTGCTGGCATCGCAATTCGCTCTCTCCCTTCGCCTTACTTCTTATTTGGCGGTACAGCGGTCATTGGCGGTGGGATTGCATTAGGCAATGTCTTACTGCCAGGATTAATTAAACGCGATTTCCCTCATTCCGTCGCCAGACTTACCGGCGCATATTCCCTGACAATGGGAGCTGCAGCGGCACTGGGATCGGCTATGGTCGTGCCGCTGGCTTTGAACGGTTTTGGCTGGCAAGGCGCGTTGCTCATGCTGATGTCTTTTCCTCTGCTGGCTCTTTTTTTATGGCTGCCACAGTGGCGAAGTCAACAACATGCAAATTTGAGTACCTCACGCGCCTTACATACTCGGGGTATCTGGCGTTCGCCGCTTGCCTGGCAGGTAACATTGTTTCTTGGGATCAACTCACTGGTCTATTACGTGATTATTGGCTGGCTTCCGGCGATCCTCATCAGCCACGGCTATAGCGAAGCACAGGCGGGTTCACTGCATGGTTTGCTGCAACTAGCCACAGCAGCTCCCGGTTTGCTGATCCCACTTTTCTTACATCATGTGAAAGATCAGCGTGGTATTGCAGCGTTCGTTGCCTTGATGTGCGCAGTGGGCGCGGTTGGGCTCTGCTTTATGCCAGCGCACGCGATCACCTGGACTCTGCTTTTCGGTTTTGGTTCCGGCGCAACAATGATACTGGGATTGACGTTCATTGGTCTTCGGGCAAGTTCTGCGCATCAGGCGGCGGCACTCTCGGGGATGGCACAATCCGTCGGGTATTTGCTGGCAGCCTGTGGGCCGCCGCTGATGGGTAAAATACACGATACTAACGGTGACTGGTCCATACCATTGATGGGTGTTGCCATACTTTCACTACTGATGGCGATTTTCGGACTTTGCGCCGGGAGAGACAAAGAAATTCGCTAATATCCGGTGCTATAGTGACGTGACCAATCATGCGTGGAAGGGAGAACAAACACGATGAATATTCAGTGCAAACGCGTTTATGATCCGGCAGAACAGAGCGATGGTTATCGCGTACTGGTCGACCGCCTCTGGCCGCGTGGTATCAAAAAAACCGATTTAGCCCTTGATGAGTGGGATAAAGAAATCACGCCGTCAACGGAACTGCGCAAAGCCTTTCACGGCGAAGTCGTCGATTTTGCAACCTTTCGCGAGCAATATCTTGCAGAACTAGCGCAACACGAGCAAGAAGGAAAGCGGCTGGCGGACATCGCCAAAAAACAGCCGCTGACCCTGCTCTACTCAGCAAAAAACACCACGCAGAACCATGCGCTGGTGCTGGCCGACTGGCTACGTAGCTTGTGATTTTAGTACAGCATCCGGCGGTTATTTTTCACCAGCCGGATGGTCCCGTCGCCACAATGCCCATTCATCAATCGTTTCACCGCCCGGTAATTTGCAATTGTTGCTGACCCCTTGCGCTGTCTGCACTGGAATGAGCGTCCCGCCCTTCTGCTGGCAATAGACCGACGCCGGATTTGCCATACCAATCTGCGGCGGTTTGGGTGCTTCTGGCTGAGAAGGGGTTGAACAACCAGCCAGGACCAGCAAGCAAGGCAGAACAAAACTGATAATTTTCATTTATTGATCTCACATATTTATCCAGACTTAGAGTATCGCGGTATCGTTTTGTTTTGCAGCACTATTTTTATTACATTCACTCAAATCATATTACGCCTTGTTTCATCTTTGTTGATGATGTTTTATCATGCCTGCAAAGATTAAATAATCAGCATTTACCCGCCGTATCCTGGAGTTGTTTCGTGTCAGATCAGATTATCGCCCGCGTCTCGCAATCCCTTGCCAAAGAACAGTCACTGGAAAGTCTGGTCCGACAGCTTCTGGAGATGCTGGAAATGGTCACTGATATGGAATCAACCTACCTGACCAAAGTGGATGTCGAAGCGCGCCTGCAGCATATTATGTTTGCCCGTAACAGCCAGAAAATGCACATCCCGGAGAATTTTACCGTCTCGTGGGATTACTCGTTATGCAAACGCGCCATTGATGAAAACTGCTTTTTCAGCGATGAAGTCCCTGACCGTTGGGGCGACTGTATTGCGGCACGCAATCTTGGCATCACCACATTTCTGAGCACGCCAATTCACTTACCGGATGGATCATTCTATGGCACGCTTTGCGCCGCCAGTAGTGAGAAGCGCCAGTGGAGTGAACGCGCGGAACAGGTTTTACAGTTATTCGCCGGACTGATTGCACAATATATTCAAAAAGAGGCACTGGTTGAACAGCTGCGCGAAGCCAATGCTGCGCTGATTGCGCAATCGTATACCGACTCGTTAACCGGGCTACCGAATCGGCGGGCGATTTTTGAAAACCTGACGACGCTGTTTTCTCTCGCCCGACATCTTAACCATAAGATAATGATCGCGTTTATCGATCTGGATAACTTCAAATTAATCAACGATCGTTTTGGTCATAATAGTGGTGATTTGTTCCTCATTCAGGTTGGCGAGCGCCTTAATACGCTCCAGCAAAATGGCGAAGTTATTGGTCGTCTCGGCGGTGATGAGTTTTTGATTGTTTCACTGAACAACGAGAATGCGGATATTTCGTCTCTGCGAGAACGTATTCAGCAGCAAATATGCGGAGAATATCACTTAGGTGATGTTGATTTGTATTATCCCGGTGCCAGTCTTGGCATAGTAGAAGTCGATCCTGAAACGACCGATGCAGACAGTGCCCTGCATGCTGCCGATATCGCGATGTATCAGGAGAAAAAACACAAACAGAAAACACCTTTTGTCGCGCATCCAGCGCTACATTCCTGAGGCGTATTCACATCCTTTTGATTGGTGATAACATGCGAATCGGTATTATTTTTCCGGTTGTAATCTTTATTACAGCGGTCGTATTTTTAGCATGGTTTTTTATTGGCGGCTATGCTGCCCCGGGAGCATAAAGATGAAAAAAACAACGATTATTATGATGGGTGTGGCGATTATTGTCGTACTCGGCACTGAGCTGGGATGGTGGTAACGTCACATCTAGAAAATAGCAAAGGCTGCCTGTGTGCAGCCTTTGTGCAATTTACGCGTTAACTTTTAATCTTTCTGTAGATAAACAGCACGACAATCGCGCCAATAACGGCAACCACGAAGCTGCCAAAATTGAAGCCATCGACTTTACCAAAGCCAAACAGCGTGCTGATCCATCCGCCGACTACGGCACCGACTATCCCCAGCAGGATAGTCATAAAGAATCCACCACCATCTTTACCTGGCATGATCCACTTCGCCAGAATACCGGCAATAAGCCCAAAAATAATCCATGACAGAATGCCCATTGTTTCCTCACTTATCTATTTTGCATTAGCGGGTTAGTCGCTGATAAAAAGCATAGCACAACATCGGGAGGGCAAGATTTGTGACGAGCATCACGGAGGATTTTTTTGCGATGGCGCAGAAATTGCGCCATCAACGATCAGTGATAATTACCAACCACAAACATCATGTTCGTTTTCCGTGTCATAAGAACGCACGGTATTCACCAGATCTTTTATCACTTCAGCCGCCACTTCTGGCACCAGCAAAGTCATCGGCGTCTCTGTTTCATAATCGACAGAAACGCCATTGCTGTTATTGGTGACGGTCACGGTATACGTTGCTTTGCCCATGATTCATTTCCCGTTATGAATGACTTTCCGTTGTTGCGCACCTTCCATCAGGACTTCAGGGGCAACGAAGAAGTCAATGTTGAAATAAGTATCGTCAGTCATGGCTTCAATGTTGTGCCACTTTTCTGGAGGGAACACCGCAAACTGCCCCGCTTCGATAAGGATCACCTGATCAGGCTCTGCACTGTGTTCATCAGGGTAGCCGAGATATTTGACCGCCCCATGCATAACGGAAAGGCGTGGGTAAACTCCCGGGCGCGTTCCTTTATCAAGATGACGTTCGAATATTCCGGCAGGCGCAGTTTGTTTATTCCAGAAAGGCGTTGAGCGCGTATGAATATAATTCTGTGGGATTTGCAGCATCCTTTTCCCTCCTTCGGTGAATGCGCTGAAAATGGTTTATTCCAGCCGTTTCAGGGTACGCCTGATAATTTGCATTTTAAATACCATTTATTGGTTACTTTTTAGCACCATATCAGAGAAGAATCAGGGAGGATTACAGATGGGAAGCCCGCGACAACGCGGGCTGAAAGCATCAGGATTGCAGCGTCGCCAGTCGGGCGGCGAAACCCACGAACATCAAACCAATCAGTGAGTTGCCCACTTTAGCCAGTTTCTTTTTGGTACGTATGTACTGTGTGACAAAAGCACCAGAAATAATCAGGAAGCTCAAATAGCAGAAACTCACCAGTTCCAGCGTCGTCGCCAGAATAAAGAATGAAATTCCCGTATGTGGGGCATTAACATCGATAAACTGTACGAAAAACGACACATAGAACAAAATGGCTTTCGGATTAGTCAGGCTCAAAATTAACGCGCGTTTAAAAATGGCACCGTATTGAGGCTCATCGGATTTGGCCTCGTTATTTTTACCCTTCAGGGTCGCGTAGAGAATTTTACTCCCCAGATAGAGCAAATAAAACGCACCAAGATAACGTACAATGTTGAATAATATCGGGGTGGTCTTAATTAATGTCGCCACTCCAGCCCATGCCAGAAACATCAATACCGCATCGCCAATAAATACACCGCAGGCCGCAAGATAACCGCCTTTCATACCGCTACTGACGCTATTTTTGAGTACAAACAGGGTATTTGGCCCTGGCACCAACACAATAAAAATGGCCCCAACCAGATAGGTCCAGTAATTCAGAACCCCGTATTCAGCGAACACATTAACCTCTTTAATTATCTTTCGATCATGCGCGATTAAAGGTGAATATGCTAACCAATCTGTAGCGGCTTAGAAAGGAGAAAATCAGGTTTTAACCCGATATCAACCCGATAATTGAATCATTAATCAGGCATGCTCCAGTGAAAAATTCGGGTAGTGCTCGGCAAAATACTGGCGTAAAAATTCTACCGTTATCCGCACTTTCGCTGACGTCGCCAGCCTTGAAACATAAACGGCCCAGACATTCGCTGGCTGGTAATATTCCGGTAGCAACTGCACTAAATGACCACTGGCAATATTTTCGCTAACATCCCACCAGGAGCGCAGAGCAATCCCCTGCCCATCAAGACACCACTGATGGACAATTTCTCCATGATTAGACGACAGTGGGCCGGTAACTTTAATCGCATGGTGGCCTTCTTTATTGCGTAATTGCCAGACACCAAAAGGATGATCGCGCTCTTTAATGACCAGGCACGGCAATGCAGAAAGATCGGTTAAATGTTTCGGCGCGCCATGTTGCGCAATAAATTCCGGTGACGCGCAGAGAATGCGATAATTGGTCGCCAGTTTGCGGGCGATTAAATTAGGGGCGATATCATCGCCAATGCGAATATCGAGATCGACACCTTCATTGACCAAATCGACCAACCGGTCTTCCACATCAAAACGTAATTCCAGTTGCGGATACGCCTTCGCCAGCGCTGATAACGCCGGGGCCACCACCTGTCGTCCAAAACCAAAGCTGCTGATAATACGCAGCATCCCCTGCGGCACCTGACGCACGTCAGAAAGTTCGTCCATCATTTGACCGACATCCTGCAAAATCCGCTGCGCCCATTCATAAATCCGCTCTCCTTCTTCGGTAATGGTGACACGGCGGGTGGTGCGGTGTAACAACACCACGTTTAGCGTTTGCTCCAGCAAGGCGATGCGCTTGCTGACGAACGCTGGAGAAACGCCCAGTTCTTCCGCCACGGCGGCAAAACCAGCCCGGCGAGCCACCAGCATAAAGACGCGCAAATCGTTCAGCAGCGGTAAATTATTCATGATTCGTGTTTTATGTTTCACCAGTTACAGGGATTAATTCCTTTTCAGTCAATTATAGGATGGTGATGTTGTCAATTTTGATGGTCAGGAAGTGAGAACCCAATGATGAAAACGATGCGTATTGCTGCGATCCCGGGAGACGGGATTGGCAAAGAAGTCCTTCCTGAAGGGATTCGCGTGTTACAGGCTGCCGCTGAGCGCTGGGGCTTCGCCTTGAGTTTTGAGCAAATGGAGTGGGCGAGCTGCGAGTATTACAGCCATCACGGTAAAATGATGCCGGACGACTGGCATGAGCAACTTAGCCGTTTCGACGCCATCTATTTTGGTGCCGTCGGCTGGCCGGACACCGTTCCGGACCATATTTCGTTGTGGGGTTCGCTGCTGAAATTTCGTCGTGAATTCGACCAGTACGTCAACCTGCGCCCGGTTCGTCTCTTTCCTGGCGTTCCCTGCCCGCTGGCGGGAAAACAGCCTGGCGACATCGATTTTTACGTGGTCAGGGAAAACACCGAAGGCGAATATTCCTCGCTCGGCGGCAGAGTGAATGAAGGTACAGAGCATGAAGTCGTCATTCAGGAATCGGTATTTACGCGTCGTGGTGTCGATCGCATTTTGCGTTATGCCTTCGAACTTGCGCAAAGCCGCCCACGTAAGACGCTAACTTCTGCCACTAAATCGAACGGTTTAGCCATCAGCATGCCGTACTGGGATGAGCGAGTGGAAGCAATGGCCGAGAATTACCCGGAGATCTGCTGGGACAAGCAGCATATTGATATTCTCTGCGCGCGTTTTGTGATGCAGCCGGAACGCTTCGATGTGGTAGTGGCGTCCAATTTGTTTGGCGATATCCTTTCCGATCTTGGCCCGGCCTGCACCGGCACCATTGGCATTGCCCCATCCGCCAACCTGAATCCGGAACGCACTTTCCCGTCGCTCTTCGAGCCAGTCCACGGTTCCGCGCCGGATATCTACGGGAAAAACATTGCTAACCCTATCGCCACAATTTGGGCCGGTGCAATGATGCTCGATTTTCTCGGCAATGGCGATGAGCGTTTCCAGCAAGCGCATAACGGTATTCTGGCCGCGATTGAAGAAGTGATTGCTCACGGGCCGAAAACACCTGATATGAAAGGCAATGCCACCACGCCACAGGTTGCCGACGCGATTTGCAAAATTATTTTGCGTTAAGGTCAAACCAGTTTATTTGAACCGCGTCACTGACGCGGTTTTTTTATTCGTTCTTTGCAGTTAATAACCTGCGTCATTTCACCTTTTATTGTTTCCGTTTCGTGTTTTATGGCTTTCCGTATTCTTAATTGTTTAATTTATGTAACATGTAAATAATCAATTTGTTAAACACAACATGCAACTCATTACCCTGCAAATAATTACAACTGGCAAAAGCCAGAGACGGGCTTTTATGCCCAGGAGATGACTCATGATGAGCAATGTTAAGAAAAAAGATGTGCCGCTGATAAGCATCAGCCTGGTGGCCATTCTTTTCATCGCAGCTGCATTAAGCCTTTTCCCACAACAATCGGCCGACGCGGCCAACGCAATATACACTTTTGTTACGCGTACGTTAGGTTCCGCCGTACAGGTATTGGTTTTGCTGGCAATGGGACTGGTGATTTATTTAGCCACCAGTAAATACGGCAATATTCGTCTTGGAGAAGGAAAACCGGAATACAGCACGCTCTCCTGGCTGTTTATGTTTATTTGTGCCGGTTTAGGTTCTTCTACGCTTTATTGGGGGGTTGCTGAATGGGCCTATTATTATCAAACACCTGGATTAAATATCGCACCGCGTTCACAACAGGCACTCGAATTTAGCGTCCCTTACTCCTTCTTCCACTGGGGCATCAGCGCCTGGGCAACTTATACGCTGGCCTCATTAATCATGGCTTATCACTTTCATGTGCGGAAAAACAAAGGTCTGAGCCTTTCCGGCATTATTGCCGCGATTACCGGCGTTCGCCCGCAAGGCCCGTGGGGAAAACTGGTCGATTTGATGTTCCTGATCGCCACTGTCGGTGCGCTGACCATTTCCCTTGTTGTTACCGCAGCAACCTTTACTCGTGGGCTTTCCGCGCTGACCGGTTTACCCGATAACTTCACCGTGCAGGCATTTGTGATCCTGCTTTCCGGCGGCATTTTTTGCCTAAGCTCGTGGATTGGTATCAACAACGGTTTGCAACGTCTGAGCAAAATGGTTGGCTGGGGCGCGTTCCTGCTGCCATTACTGGTGCTGATTGTCGGTCCAACCGAATTTATTACCAACAGCATCATCAATGCCATCGGCCTGACCACGCAAAACTTCCTGCAAATGAGCTTATTCACCGATCCGCTTGGCGATGGTTCATTTACCCGCAACTGGACCGTTTTCTACTGGCTGTGGTGGATTTCATACACCCCTGGCGTAGCAATGTTTGTCACACGCGTTTCACGCGGTCGTAAGATTAAAGAAGTTATCTGGGGACTGATCCTCGGCAGCACCGTCGGTTGCTGGTTCTTCTTCGGCGTAATGGAAAGCTATGCCATTCACCAGTTTATCAATGGCGTAATCAACGTCCCACAGGTGCTGGAAACACTGGGCGGCGAGACAGCTGTGCAGCAAGTTCTGATGTCGTTGCCAGCCGGTAAATTGTTCCTCGCCGCATACCTGGGCGTGATGATTATTTTCCTTGCCTCGCATATGGATGCGGTGGCCTACACCATGGCGGCGACCAGTACGCGAAATCTTAAGGAAGGTGACGACCCTGACCGTGCTCTTCGCCTGTTCTGGTGCGTGGTTATCACCCTGATTCCACTGTCTATCTTATTTACTGGCGCGTCGCTGGAAACCATGAAAACCACTGTGGTACTTACAGCCCTGCCCTTCCTCGTTATTTTACTGGTGAAAGTCGGTGGCTTTATTCGCTGGCTGAAACAGGATTACGCCGACATTCCGGCTCATCAAGTTGAACATTATCTCCCGCAGACACCGGTTTAAGCCCCGGAAAAAACGCCAGTGCTCCCTGCGGGAACCGTATTCAAAGGCGACAACTGAGCGCCATCATCCTAACGATAAAGGTAACCCTATGAGCAATCTGAGCCCTGACTTTGTACTACCCGAAAATTTTTGCGCTAACCCGCAAGAGGCGTGGACCATTCCTGCCCGTTTTTATACCGATCAGAACGCCTTTGAACACGAAAAAGAGAACGTCTTCGCCAAAAGCTGGATTTGCGTCGCTCACAGCAGCGAACTGGCGAATGCCAATGATTATGTGACGCGTGAGATCATTGGCGAAAGCATCGTGCTGGTACGTGGTCGTGATAAGGTTTTGCGCGCGTTCTATAACGTTTGCCCGCACCGTGGTCATCAGTTATTGAGCGGCGAAGGGAAAGCGAAAAATGTGATTACCTGCCCGTATCACGCCTGGGCATTCAAACTCGATGGTAATCTGGCCCATGCGCGTAACTGCGAAAACGTCGCCAATTTCGATAGCGACAAAGCGCAACTGGTTCCGGTGCGTCTGGAAGAATATGCCGGATTCGTCTTCATCAACATGGACCCCAACGCCACCAGCGTAGAAGATCAGTTACCCGGTCTGGGGGCGAAAGTGCTGGAAGCCTGCCCGGAAGTCCACGATCTGAAACTGGCGGCCCGCTTTACCACCCGCACGCCTGCCAACTGGAAGAACATTGTCGATAACTATCTCGAGTGCTATCACTGTGGTCCGGCGCATCCAGGTTTCTCCGACTCCGTACAGGTTGATCGTTACTGGCACACCATGCACGGTAACTGGACGCTGCAGTACGGTTTCGCCAAACCGTCCGAACAGTCTTTCAAATTCGAAGAGGGCACGGATGCGGCATTCCACGGTTTCTGGCTGTGGCCGTGCACGATGCTGAACGTCACCCCGATCAAAGGGATGATGACGGTCATTTATGAATTCCCGGTGGATTCTGAAACTACCCTGCAAAACTACGATATTTACTTCACCAATGAAGAGTTAACCGACGAGCAAAAATCGCTGATTGAGTGGTATCGCGATGTGTTCCGTCCGGAAGATTTACGTCTGGTTGAAAGCGTACAGAAAGGGCTGAAATCGCGTGGCTATCGTGGCCAGGGGCGCATCATGGCCGACAGTAGCGGTAGCGGAATTTCCGAACATGGTATCGCCCACTTCCATAATCTGCTGGCGCAGGTGTTTAAGGACTAATGACATCGGCGGCGGTATTTTCCGCCGCTGGGCTGATTTTTGATGGAGTACAGCAATGTCAGACTATCAAATGTTTGAAGTACAGGTGAGCCAGGTTGAACCGCTTACCGAACAGGTGAAACGCTTCATGCTGGTGGCAACCGATGGCAAACCATTACCTGCGTTTACCGGAGGAAGTCACGTCATTGTGCAGATGAGCGATGGTGATAACGAGTACAGCAATGCGTATTCACTACTGAGTTCGCCGCATGACACCTCTTGTTATCAGATTGCCGTTCGACTGGAGGAAAACTCGCGCGGCGGTTCCCGCTTTTTGCATCAGCAGGTAAAAGTGGGCGATCGGTTAACGATTTCAACGCCTAATAACCTGTTTGCGCTAATTCCCTCGGCCAGAAAGCATCTGTTTATCGCGGGCGGTATTGGTATCACCCCTTTCCTGTCACACCTGGCAGAGTTGCAATACAGCGACGTCGACTGGCAGTTACATTACTGCTCGCGAAATCCAGAAAGTTGCGCATTTCGTGATGAGCTAGTCCAGCATCCGCAGGCTGAGAAAGTTCATTTTCATCATTCATCAACCGGAACACGACTGGAATTAGCGCGATTATTGGCGGATATCGAACCTGGCACACATGTTTATACCTGCGGCCCCGAGGCGCTAATTGAAGCTGTAAGAAGTGAAGCTGCGCATCTGGACATCGCCGCCGATACGCTGCACTTTGAGCAATTTGCGATTGAAGACAAAACCGGCGATGCATTTACCCTGGTGCTTGCCCGTTCCGGTAAAGAGTTTGTGGTGCCGGAAGAGATGACTATTTTGCAGGTTATTGAAAATAATAAAGCCGCGAAAGTGGAATGTTTATGTCGTGAAGGGGTATGCGGAACCTGCGAAACGGCAATACTGGAAGGTGAAGCTGACCATCGGGATCAGTATTTTAGCGATGAAGAGCGTGCCAGCCAGCAAAGTATGTTGATCTGTTGTTCGCGCGCGAAGGGTAAACGCCTGGTGTTGGATTTGTAGTTTGCCGAAGCCGGATGTGGCGCTGAGTGCGCCCAGTCCGGCTTCGGAAGATTTTACTGCGGATATTCCTGCAATAAATTGTGTAATGCTTCCGCCATCAGCTCACCACGCCAGCCGGAAATCAGCTCCGGCAAATTGTTCTGCGGTTTCAGTTTCCAGTGCCAGTTCAGCAGTTGGTTGATTTGCCGACGCGATGCCAGCAATTCGGCGCTGATCTTGTGCGTTTCGCTCACGTCAGTAATCAGCGACTTAATCGCTTTAAACGCTTTACGATAACCCGGCATGTCCATCAGGTTAAGCATCGGCTGCGGTAAGGCCTCTTCCGGCAATGTCTGCGCTTTTTCCACCAGCGCCAGCAGCGTTTTACCGTGAAAGCGGATTTCGCTACCGGATAAGCCCAGGCTGTCCAGTTCGCCTAAACTTCCCGGCATATAACGCGCTACCGACCACAAATGCTCTTCGCGCACGACAAAGTTCACCGCCAGATCGCGCTCCCGCGCCTTGCGCAGTCGCCAGTCGGCTAACAGTTGCAGACAGGCCAGTTGGCGTGTGCGTAACTGCCAGGCATTGGTGATATCACGCCAGGCATCTTCCGGTGCAACGACTTCCTGACGACGCATTTGCATCAGGCGGCATTCATCCAGCGCCGCAGGTAGCCAGCCGGAGGCCTCCGTTTCTACCATAAGCTTTGCGGTGATCGGTAACAGATACCAGACATCCGCCGCTGCGTATTCACACTGACGTTCGGTCAGCGGTCTGGCCAGCCAGTCGGTGCGCGATTCACTCTTGTCCAGCGTAACGCCGGAATACTCTTCCACCATGGAAGCGAAACCCCATGATATCGGGCGTCCGCAGAAGGCAGCAAGGATTTGCGTGTCAATCAGGGGTTGTGGTAATTCGCCAAAGACATTGAGGAACACTTCCAGATCTTCACTGCCTGCATGGAGAAATTTTGTGATGGACGGATCGCGCAGGATCGCTTTCAGCGGTGACCAGTCGGTGATCCCGAGAGGATCAATTAGCGCCAGATGCTCGCCATCGAAAAGTTGAATTAGACCCAGTTGCGGGTAATAGGTGCGCGTACGAACAAATTCAGTATCCAGGGCTATCGCCGGAAAGGCACGGACGGCTTCACACAAAGAAGCCAGCGCATCGTCCGTGGTAATCATTTGGTAATTCAAATTGTATTCTCTTTAGTGGGCGTCAAAAAAAACGCCGGATTAACCGGCGTCTGACGACTGACTTAACGCTCAGGCTTTATTGTCCACTTTGCCGCGCGCTTCGTCACGTAATTCTCGTCGCAAAATTTTTCCGACGTTAGATTTCGGTAACTCATCACGAAACTCCACCAACTTCGGTACTTTGTAGCCCGTGAGCTGACGGCGGCAAAAAGTCACCAGTGACTCTTCGGTAAGCGATGGATCTTTTTTCACTACGAAGATTTTCACCGCTTCACCACTGGAGCCGGAAGGTACGCCAACAGCCGCGACTTCCTGTACGCCAGGATGCTGCATGACGACATCTTCAATCTCGTTGGGATAGACGTTAAAACCGGAAACCAGAATCATGTCTTTTTTACGATCGACAATGCGCAGGAATCCTTCTTCATCCATCACCGCGATGTCGCCAGTGTGTAACCAGCCATTTTTGATGATCTCATCGGTAGCATCCGGACGCTGCCAGTAACCCAGCATCACCTGCGGTCCTTTGACACAAAGCTCACCCGGTTGACCCGGTGGTACTTCGTTGTCGTCGTCATCCACCAGTTTGGCTTCTGTTGACGGTACCGGCAAACCGATGCTACCACTATGATAATCAATATCATACGGGTTAACGCTGACCAGCGGCGCACACTCGGTCAGGCCATAACCTTCCAGCAGATACTGTCCAGTCAGTTTCACCCAACGTTCTGCCACCACTTGCTGAACAGGCATCCCTCCGCCTGCGGAAAGATGCAGACTGGAGAAATCCAGCTGCTGGAACTCTTTATTGTTCAGCAACGCATTGAACAAGGTGTTAACGCCAGTGATAGCGGTAAACGGATATTTCGCTAACTCTTTTACCAACCCTGGAATATCGCGCGGATTAGTGATAAGCAGGTTCTGCCCACCCAGTTCGATAAACAGCAGGCAGTTAATGGTCAGGGCAAAAATGTGATACAGCGGCAGCGCCGTCACCACCAGCTCTTTGCCCGGATGCAACAGCGGACCATAGGTCGCGTTAACCTGTTCCAGGTTCGCCAGCATATTGCGGTGAGTCAGCATCGCGCCTTTCGCCACACCAGTGGTACCGCCGGTGTATTGCAGGAAAGCTAAATCTTCCGGCACCAGTTCGGGTTTGACGTACTGCATCCGGTAGCCGTTGTGCAGGGCGCTACGAAATGAAATGGCATCTGGCAGATGGTATTTCGGCACCAGACGCTTGATGTATTTAACAACGAAATTGACTACCGTGCCTTTTGCCGTAGATAGCTGATCGCCCATACGGGTCAAAATAACGTGCTGAACGGCGGTTTTATCAACCACTTTTTCCAGAGTGTGGGCAAAGTTAGACACGATAACAATCGCCGATGCGCCGCTATCGTTAAGCTGATGCTCAAGCTCACGCGGGGTATACAACGGGTTAACGTTTACAACGATCATCCCGGCACGCAAAATGCCAAACAGCGCCACCGGATATTGCAATAAATTAGGCATCATCAACGCAACGCGATCGCCTTTCTTCAGTCCCAACCCTTGTTGCAAATAAGCGGCAAACGCGCGACTGCGTTCTTCCAGTTTGCGGAAGGTCATCACCTCCCCCATATTCACAAACGCGGGTTGATCGGCGTAGCGCGCGACCGACTGCTCAAACATATCTACCAGAGATTGATAACGGTCAGGGTTGATCTCCGTCGGAACGTCCGCGGGATAACGGTTAAGCCAAACCTTCTTCAATTCTTCACCTCTAAAATGCGTGTTCGTCGTCATCGCAACCCCAAATGATATACATGCCGTTAACATAATATTAACTCATCATACCAGCTTGATAATTACCCAACGAAAAGGTTGCGAAGCGCGTCACTATTTATTTTTATCTTTACCGTAAGAATGCAGAAACAGCGGACCAGCCGCTGTTTCTTTTTCTTTAAAAACAAGCAATTATTCAGTTACAACTGTTTGTACTCTCGCGGGGCCGGGATTATACCAGCCCCATCCGCCGTAGCCATAGGGCCAGCCACGACCGCCATAAAACCATGGATCAATCGGCTGAGGCGGCATAATCACCTGCTGGGTTAAATGCCAACGTTTGTAACCCGTTACCTGCATCACCATAAATTTATAGGGCGTGTTGCCGATTTTGCCGTCAACCGCACCGGTGATTGGCCCGACTACCGTAACCAGTTGTCCACGGAAATCTACCGGGTCCAGAAAACCGTTCACATCAGCATAAATGCGACCGCGTGAAGGTTCTCCCAGCGTCGGTCTGGCTCCGCTGTCCAGTGGTACGGTGGCAATTTCCAGGCGGGTTTTCCCTTGCTGGTTTTGTACCGCAACCACTTTGCCACCAAAGCGAGCCTCCTGACCAACGTACAGCTGCGGCGCACTCATCACCCGAACTAAATCTTGTTGCGGCGTGGGACTGCTGCCTTTAATGGCGTCCGGCACAGTAACACAACCGCTCAGCATTAGCGCAAACGTACCTGCCAGTATGCCTTTGATAACATTCTTTTGAACCGCCATGATGCGACTCCTTTTTTCTCAGGGCATACTCTTAAGATTCATTCTTTGCCCGGAAGTTTCTTCCATGCGACGTTGTTACGTAAATAAACCGGTTCGGCATGTTCCACCGCCACCGTTTTACCCTCGGCAAACATCTGACACGCAATCGGAAGCATATCTTCCGCCGCTGGCAGTAAAACTTCTCCGTCGCGCAAAACCAGCCCGCTCTCTTTACCGAGATCCGGCCAGGCTTGCCAGCCTGTACCTACCGTCACCCATTCCCCGGAAAGCTGTTGCATCCGTTCATGAACGAGTTCGGGTTTGAGTACGGCTTCGGTTTCTTCACCGTGCCAGATACCGTTTTCATCACGCTGATATTCGGCCCAGTAAACTTCGCCCATCCGCGCATCAATAGCAGCCAGCACGCGGGTTGCGCCGTTTTTGCGCCACGCCCCTTGCGCCATTGTCATTAGCGTGGAGACGCCAATCATCGGTAATTCCGCGCCAAGTGCCAGCCCTTGCGCAATGCCAATACCAATGCGCACGCCGGTAAAGCTACCGGGGCCGCGCCCGTATGCCAGAGCATTTATGTCAGTCAAGGAAGTTCCGCTGGTGGTCAGGATATCCTGCACCATCGGTAAAATTCGTTGAGTATGTTCACGAGGGCAAAGCTCAAAATGAGCGTTGACAGTACCGTCGTTCCACAGGGCGACAGAGCAGGCCTCTGTCGCGGTATCGATAGCCAGAATTCGCATGGGTCTTCGTGCTTAGATCAATAAAAAGGCGCGCATCATACCATACTCCATCACAAATTACCTGGAGGATGGTATCGCAAGGAAACGAACCGCACGGGCAATGTCACGGGTGCGCGGCGCTGGCGGCAGACTGGCGAGAAACGTCGCGCCGTAAGGGCGCATCACCAGCCGATTATCGCAAATCACCAAAACTCCTCGATCGTCGGCGTCGCGAATCAATCGCCCTACTCCCTGCTTGAGAGTAATGACCGCATCCGGCAGCTGTACTTCATCGAACGGGTCACCACCACGCAAACGGCAATCTTCCATGCGCGCTTTTAACAGTGGATCATCCGGCGAGGTAAACGGCAACTTGTCGATAATCACCAATGACAATGTATCGCCACGCACATCCACCCCTTCCCAGAAGCTGCTGGTTGCCACAAGAAGCGCGTTACCGGCGCTGACAAATTGCTGCAACAGTTGCCCTTTGCTGGTTTCCCCCTGCAACAAAACGGGAAGCGTCATGGTAGCGCGGAACTGCTCGGCCAGATCGCGCATCATGGCGTGCGAGGTACAAAGCATAAAACAACGACCGTTGTTAGCCTCGATGATCGGTCGCAGCATTGCCGCCAGTTGCCGTGCACAACCCGGTTGATTGGTTTGCGGCAGGTTGCGCGGCACACAGAGTAACGCCTGGCGGCTGTAATCAAACGGGCTGGGTAACAGCAACGACTCTGCCTGTTCAATGCCAAGCCGCGAGGTGAAATGATGCAGATCGTCGTTCACCGACAGCGTTGCTGAGGTAAAGATCCAGCTACCGGGCTTTTGTGCCATTAACTCTTTGAATTTATCCGCCACGCTAAGCGGCGTCAGCGCGAGAGTGAAATGGCGCGAGGTACATTCGTACCAGTAGCTGTAACCCGGCTGATTAATCTCTTTTAGCCGTTTGAGTCGCGTGCGATATAACGTGGCGCGTTCAAATGCCGCATCCAGCAAGGCGGAACGCCCCAGCGAAAGTTTCGCCACGTCATAACAAAGTTCCAGGGTGTCATCGAGCAGTAAAAATGCCCGCTGAATTTGCGGATTAGCTAACAGCTCACGCAGGTTACCGCGATAACCAGGCTCACCGAGTTGCAGACGAAAATCCTGCGCGCTCTGGGCAAGGCGGTCGGCGCACTTTTGTAACTGCTGAGTATCTTTTAATTCGGTGCGATAGGCGATGGTGATGTCTTTTGCCAGGTCGAGCAGTTGTCGACTGGAGAGTGACTGACCAAAATACTGGCTGGCAATGTCGGGCAGTTGGTGGGCCTCGTCGAAGATCATGACGTCAGCTTCCGGGATCAGTTCGCCAAATCCACTCTCTTTCACCACCATATCCGCCAGAAAGAGATGATGGTTTACCACCACCACATCGGCGTCCATCGCTTTTTTGCGTGCTTTGACCACAAAGCAATCTTTATACATCGGGCAGTCGCTGCCAAGGCAGTTATCGTTGGTGCTGGTGACCAGCGGCCACGCCTGTGAATCTTCCGCCACGCTGACGCAGGTGCTGATATCACCATCGACTGTTTGATTAGACCAGGAGCGCAGCAGGATCACATCGCTTAAGATTTGTACCGGCAGATCGCCCCCCGCCAGCGCCTGCTGTTCGAGACGTTCGAGGCAGAGGTAGTTTGAGCGCCCTTTCAGCAACGCCACGTTGCCCGTATATTTCAACGCCTTTGAGACTGTTGGCAAATCGCGGCTGTAGAGCTGATCCTGCAACGCTTTTGAGCCGGTCGAGATAATGACTTTCTTTTTCGCCCGCAGCGCAGGAGCCAGGTAAGCGTAGGTTTTGCCCGTACCGGTTCCTGCTTCCACCACCAGCGGCTGGCCTTTTTCTATCGCCTGGGTGACGGCTACCGCCATCTGTCGCTGTGGTTCTCGCGGCTTAAAGCCTGGTATCGCTTTCGCCAGCTGACCGTCTGGTGCAAAATCGTCCGTCACACTACCCCCTGTTGATTTGAACAGGGATTATGTCAGGATGAGGGCGCTTTCGCCAGTTGAAGTGGTGACGGCGACCTCACATTGTGGCAGTCTTTGCAGCACGAAAATGGAAGGATAATGAGGACAAAATGATGACTATCGTTCGTATCGATGCTGAAGCCCGCTGGTCTGATGTAGTAATCCACAACAACACGCTCTACTACACTGGTGTACCGGAAAACCTCGACGCCGATGCCTTTGAGCAAACCGCCAACACGCTGGCGCAGATTGACGCCGTGCTGGAAAAACAGGGCAGCAATAAATCGAGCATTCTGGATGCCACCATTTTCCTGGCCGATAAAAACGACTTCGCGGCGATGAATAAAGCGTGGGATGCCTGGGTTGTCGCGGGTCATGCGCCGGTGCGCTGCACGGTACAAGCGGGTTTGATGAACCCGAAGTATAAAGTTGAAATTAAGATTGTGGCTGCGGTGTAAGCTTTATCGAAGCAAAATAAGTCAGACGATAATTTATCGATAATACTGGTCGGTTTTACATAAATCGACCAGAGAATAAGATATTACTGTTGATGCTTCTGCTAATTCATTATTTATTTTTATAATTTCAATTTTATCTATAAAACTAACTATATAAATAAACATAACCATGCCGTTGTGTTCGCCCTTTGATTAGCAACTCTGGTTTTCTTTCTTAGCTGAACAATCTGGTTATAGCGTGCGGACTGACCGTTAATTTTCTCCCTCTTACTGGATAACACACCATGAGCTGCTACCTTTAAAACACCTGAATGTCAACAGGTTAACTCGTGCCATATCGTTATAATCCCTTTGATATTAGATGCAAATTAAGGTCATATATAGCCTTATCGATAACATGGTTAATTTTAAGGATAAGAATATGCCTGCTGTAATAGATAAAGCCCTGGATTTCATTGGTGCCATGGATGTATCAGCACCAACACCAAGTTCGATGAATGAAAGCACGGCGAAGGGAATCTTTAAATATTTAAAAGAACTGGGAGTACCCGCGAGCGCAGCCGATATTACGGCGCGAGCTGACCAGGAAGGCTGGAACCCGGGGTTCACGGAAAAAATGGTTGGATGGGCAAAAAAAATGGAGTCTGGTGAACGCATTGTGATTAAAAATCCTGAATACTTTTCAACATATATGCAGGAAGAACTAAAAGCACTGGTCTAAGTTAAATCTACATCAGCATAAATGGATCAGGACGCTTTTAATCACATATGAAAAGCGTCCTTTTTCTCACAACCAAATAACCATTGACTTCTATAACGAAAGCGATACGGATAAGTGTGTTACTCGTCTTCATCCTCAAAACGCGCCACGATTCGCTCGCCGGAATGGTTGGCACGCAGCTCTTCTGCCACCAACGCGATTGCCTGGCCGCTGCTCATCCCTTGTGCCATCAGTTCCTGGATCCGCTCGACGGCTTTTTGCTGCTGTTCATGGGTGAGTGAAGGTAAACCTGCAAACATTGTTAACTCCTGCTAAATTGTTGGCGCTAATTATTTCATGCTACCCGGCACATAGCCAGTAGAGTCAGGACTGATGAAGACGTTATCTCCCGCTGTGATTACTTTACCCTGGCGTCAGGACGCCGCTGAATTTTATTTCTCACGCTTAAGCCACCTGCCGTGGGCGATGCTTTTACACTCCGGCTATGCCGATCATCCGTATAGCCGCTTTGATATTGTGGTCGCCGAGCCGATTTGCACTTTAACCACTTTCGGTAAAGAAACCGTTGTTAGTGAAAGCGAAAAACGCACAACGACCACTGATGACCCGCTACAGGTGCTCCAGCAGGTGCTGGATCGCGCAGACATTCGCCCAGCGCATAACGAAGATTTGCCATTTCAGGGCGGCGCGCTGGGGTTGTTTGGCTACGATCTGGGCCGCCGTTTTGAGTCACTGCCAGAAATTGCGCAGCAAGATATCGTTCTGCCGGATATGGCTGTGGGTATCTACGACTGGGCGCTGGTTGTTGACCACCAGCATCAAACAGTTTCTTTGCTGAGTCATAATGATGTCAATGCTCGTCGGGCCTGGCTGGAAAGCCAGCAATTCTCGCCGCAGGAAGATTTCACGCTCACTTCCGACTGGCAATCCAATATGACCCGCGAGCAGTACGGCGAAAAATTTCGCCAGGTACAGGAATATCTGCACAGCGGTGATTGCTATCAGGTGAATCTCGCCCAGCGTTTTCATGCGACCTATTCTGGCGATGAATGGCAGGCATTCCTTCAGCTTAATCAGGCCAACCGCGCGCCGTTTAGCGCTTTTTTACGCCTTGAACAGGGCGCGATTTTAAGCCTTTCACCAGAGCGGTTTATCCTTTGTGATAATAGTGAAATCCAGACCCGCCCGATTAAAGGCACGCTACCACGCCTGCCCGATCCTCAGGAAGATAGCAAACAAGCAGAGAAACTGGCGAACTCAGTGAAAGATCGTGCCGAAAATCTGATGATTGTCGATTTAATGCGTAATGATATCGGTCGTGTTGCCGTAGCAGGTTCGGTAAAAGTACCAGAGCTGTTCGTGGTCGAACCCTTCCCTGCCGTGCATCATCTGGTCAGCACCATAACGGCGCGGCTACCAGAACAGTTACACGCCAGCGATCTGCTGCGCGCAGCTTTTCCTGGTGGCTCAATAACCGGGGCTCCGAAAGTACGGGCTATGGAAATTATCGACGAACTGGAACCGCAGCGACGCAATGCCTGGTGCGGCAGCATTGGCTATTTGAGCTTTTGCGGCAACATGGATACCAGCATTACTATCCGCACGCTGACTGCCATTAACGGGCAAATATACTGCTCTGCGGGCGGTGGAATTGTCGCCGATAGCCAGGAAGAAGCGGAATATCAGGAAACTTTTGATAAAGTTAATAAGATATTACGCCAACTGGAGAAGTAAGACGTGGAATACCGTAGCCTGACGCTTGATGATTTTTTATCGCGCTTTCAACTTTTGCGCCCGCAAATTAACCGGGAAACCCTAAATCATCGTCAGGCTGCCGTGTTAATCCCCATCGTCCGTCGACCGCAACCGGGGTTGTTGCTGACTCAGCGTTCGATTCATCTGCGTAAACACGCTGGACAAGTGGCATTCCCTGGAGGCGCAGTCGATGACACGGACGCATCAGTTATCGCCGCCGCGCTGCGCGAAGCTGAAGAAGAGGTCGCTATACCGCCTTCTGCCGTTGAAGTTATTGGCGTGCTGCCGCCCGTCGATAGCGTAACTGGCTACCAGGTAACCCCGGTGGTCGGCATTATCCCGCCCGATCTGCCGTATCGCGCCAGTGAAGATGAAGTCTCGGCGGTGTTTGAAATGCCGCTCGCCCAGGCATTACATCTGGGTCGTTATCACCCTTTAGATATCTACCGCCGTGGCGATTCACATCGGGTATGGCTGTCCTGGTATGAACAGTATTTTGTATGGGGAATGACCGCAGGCATAATTCGTGAGCTGGCGCTGCAAATTGGTGTGAAACCCTGACTATACTTATCTTTACATCTACAAAACACTACTTGAGACAATCATCGCAATATTAGTTAAATCGCGGTTTTTGATTAGTTTAATTCATGTGAATAGTTAAGCCAGTCGCCGCGTTCCCTCTTACACTATGCGCTGTTATTAGTTCGTTACTGGAAGTCCAGTCACCTTGTCAGGAGTATTATCGTGATTAGTCTATTCGACATGTTTAAGGTGGGGATTGGTCCCTCATCTTCCCATACCGTAGGGCCTATGAAGGCGGGTAAACAGTTCGTCGATGATCTGGTCGAAAAAGGCTTACTGGATAGCGTTACTCGCGTTGCCGTGGACGTTTATGGTTCACTGTCGCTGACGGGTAAAGGCCACCACACCGATATCGCCATTATTATGGGTCTTGCAGGTAACGAACCTGCCACCGTGGATATCGACAGTATTCCCGGTTTTATTCGCGACGTAGAAGAGCGCGAACGTCTGCTGCTGGCACAGGGACGGCATGAAGTGGATTTCCCGCGCGACAACGGGATGCGTTTTCATAACGGCAACCTGCCGCTGCATGAAAACGGTATGCAAATCCACGCCTATAACGGCGATGAAGTCGTCTACAGCAAAACTTATTATTCCATCGGCGGCGGTTTTATCGTCGATGAAGAACACTTTGGTCAGGATGCCGCCAACGAAGTGAGCGTGCCGTATCCGTTCAAATCTGCCACCGAACTGCTCGCGTACTGCAATGAAACCGGCTATTCGCTGTCTGGTCTCGCTATGCAGAATGAACTGGCGCTGCACAGCAAGAAAGAGATCGACGAGTATTTCGCGCATGTCTGGCAAACCATGCAGGCATGTATCGATCGCGGGATGAACACCGAAGGCGTACTGCCAGGCCCGCTGCGCGTGCCGCGTCGTGCGTCTGCCCTGCGCCGGATGCTGGTTTCCAGCGATAAACTGTCTAACGATCCGATGAATGTCATTGACTGGGTAAACATGTTTGCGCTGGCAGTTAACGAAGAGAACGCCGCCGGTGGTCGCGTGGTAACTGCGCCAACCAACGGTGCTTGTGGCATTGTTCCGGCAGTGCTGGCTTACTATGACCACTTTATTGAGTCCGTCAGCCCGGACATCTATACCCGCTACTTTATGGCAGCGGGTGCGATTGGTGCACTGTATAAAATGAACGCCTCTATTTCCGGTGCGGAAGTCGGTTGCCAGGGCGAAGTGGGTGTTGCCTGTTCAATGGCTGCTGCGGGTCTTGCAGAACTGCTGGGCGGTAGCCCGGAACAGGTTTGCGTGGCGGCGGAAATTGGCATGGAACACAACCTTGGTTTAACCTGCGACCCGGTTGCAGGGCAGGTTCAGGTGCCGTGCATTGAGCGTAATGCCATTGCCTCTGTGAAAGCGATCAACGCCGCACGCATGGCCTTACGCCGCACCAGTGCACCGCGCGTCTCGCTGGATAAGGTCATCGAAACGATGTACGAAACCGGTAAGGACATGAACGCTAAATACCGCGAAACCTCACGCGGTGGTCTGGCAATCAAAGTCCAGTGTGACTAATACTTCTTACTCGCCCATCTGCAACGGATGGGCGAATTTATCCCCGCTTTCTCGTCTGCTGTAATTTTCCCCACTACACTTCCACTGTTGCGTCAGGCGTTTGTCGCCATACGCTTACAGGGTGGCCCGCATGCAAAAAGCACAACGGATCATTAAAACCTATCGCCGTAATCGAATGATTGTTTGTACGATTTGCGCACTCGTTACGCTCGCTTCGACCCTGAGCGTGCGATTTATTTCACAGCGTAACTTAAATCAACAACGGGTAGTACAATTCGCCAATCACGCTGTAGAGGAATTAGATAAAGTACTGCTTCCCCTACAGGCAGGTAGCGAAGTCTTGCTTCCGCTGATTGGTCTGCCCTGCTCTGTCGCCCATTTGCCATTACGTAAACAGGCGGCAAAACTCCAAACTGTGCGATCCATTGGCCTGGTGCAAGACGGCACACTTTATTGCTCCAGCATTTTTGGTTATCGCAATGTGCCCGTCGTGGACATTCTGGCTGAACTTCCTGCACCGCAACCACTTTTACGCCTGACGACCGACCGTGTCCTGATTAAAGGCAGTCCGGTTTTGATTCAATGGACGCCAGCAGCGGGCAGTAGCAAAGCTGGGGTCATGGAGATGATTAACATCGACTTACTGGCGGCAATGCTGCTTGAGCCACAACTGCCGCAAATCAGTAGCGCCAGCCTGACGGTGGACGATCGGCATTTGCTCTATGGTAATGGGCTGGTAGATTCCCTTCCGCAACCTGAAAACAATGAAAACTATCAGGTTTCTTCGCAACGCTTTCCTTTTACCATTAACGTTAATGGTCCGGGGGCTACGGCGCTGGCATGGCACTATCTTCCAACACAATTACCGCTGGCGGTGCTGCTAAGTTTACTTGTGGGCTATATCGCCTGGCTGGCGACCGCTTACCGGATGAGTTTTTCCCGTGAAATCAATCTGGGCCTGGCGCAACATGAGTTCGAATTGTTCTGCCAGCCTTTGCTTAATGCGCGCAGCCAGCAATGTATTGGCGTAGAGATTTTGCTGCGCTGGAACAATCCACGTCAGGGCTGGATTTCACCGGATGTGTTTATTCCTATCGCGGAAGAACATCATTTAATTGTGCCACTGACCCGCTATGTGATGGCAGAAACCATTCGTCAGCGCCATGTTTTCCCGATGAGTAGTCAGTTTCATGTTGGCATTAACGTCGCACCCAGCCATTTTCGCCGTGGTGTGCTGATAAAAGATCTCAATCAGTACTGGTTTAGCGCTCACCCGATTCAGCAACTGATCCTCGAAATCACCGAACGCGATGCCTTACTGGATGTTGATTATCGGATTGCCCGCGAGCTACATCGTAAAAACGTCAAACTGGCGATTGATGACTTCGGCACCGGCAACAGTTCATTTTCCTGGCTTGAAACATTACGTCCTGACGTGCTGAAAATTGATAAGTCATTTACCGCAGCTATAGGTTCTGACGCGGTTAACTCGACGGTGACCGATATCATCATCGCACTGGGGCAAAGACTGAATATTGAACTGGTGGCGGAGGGTGTGGAAACGCAAGAACAGGCGAAATATTTGCGCCGTCATGGCGTGCATATTTTGCAAGGGTATTTGTACGCACAGCCAATGCCGCTACGTGATTTTCCCAAATGGCTGGCGGGCAGCCAACCGCCGCCCGCCCGGCATAATGGACATATCACACCCATTATGCCGTTACGTTAACGCTTACTCATCTTCATCGTGCACCGGTTGCTCTTTAACAATGCGAACCAGATCAACACGATAATCATTGGCTTCAATGATGGTGATATGCAGTGGCCCTACATCAATCACATCGCCCACACGGGGAATGTGACCATTTGCCGAGATCACGAGGCCCGCGACCGTCGCGATATCATCGTCATCGGCAAGGTGCTCAACATCAAGCGCCTGCTGCAAGGCATGCAAATCTGTACCGCCTTTTACCAGCCAGCCGTCACCATCGGTAATGATTTCCGGCGTTTCGTCTGCGTCCGGGAATTCACCCGCAATGGCTTCCAGCACATCCAGCGGCGTGACCAGACCTTGTACCACACCAAACTCGTTGGTCACGATAACAAAGCTCCCGCGAGCACGACGCAGCACGCCCAGCAGGTTGATCGGATCGAGGGTTTCAGGGACGATAATCGCCGGAGACGCCGAAGCAATCGCCGCCACATCAACGCCCTCTTCCAGCGCCACCAGCAGTTCTTTAGCACGTACGATTCCGATGATTTCATCCAGCTCACCGCGACATACCGGGAACAGGCTGTGCGGTGAGGAGAGCAGCTGCTCGCGGATTTCATCGACCCCGAGATTAGCGTCAACCCAGCTAATTTCACCGCGCGGCGTCATGATCCCGCGCAGAGAACGCGACGCCAGCGTCAGTACGCCGTTAATCATGTAACGTTCTTCTTCGGCAAATGCACCTTCCGGGATCGGCATCGGCATCGGGTTATCGGCATCGTGCTGAACATTGGCCTGACGTTTCCCGCCCATCAAACGCAGGATGGCATCGGCAGTACGCGCTCGCAGCGGCAAAGTCGACTGGTGACGAATAAAGTTGCGACGCGCAATTTGGTTAAACACTTCGATGATGATCGAGAAGCCAATCGCGGCATACAGGTAACCTTTCGGAATGTGGAAACCGAAACCTTCTGCCACCAGACTCAGACCAATCATTAACAGGAAGCTCAGACAGAGCACCACCACCGTGGGGTGCTGGTTAACGAATCGCGTCAGCGGTTTCGATGCCAGCAACATAACCGCCATCGCAATCACTACCGCCGCCATCATCACCGGCAGATGGTTAACCATCCCTACTGCCGTAATTACCGCATCCAACGAGAAGACGGCGTCAAGGATGACGATCTGTGTGACGACCACCCAGAAACTGGCGTAGCCTTTACCGTGGCCGGAATCATGATCGCGGTTTTCCAGCCGTTCATGCAGTTCGGTTGTTGCTTTAAACAGCAAGAATATCCCCCCGAACAACATAATCAGGTCGCGTCCGGAGAAGGAAAAATCCATAACGGTAAATAGCGGTTTGGTCAGCGTGACCATCCATGAAATCAGCGACAGCAGCCCCAGACGCATAATCAGCGCCAGTGATAATCCCAGCAAACGCGCTTTATCGCGTTGTTTTGGCGGCAGTTTGTCAGCAAGAATGGCGATGAAGACCAGGTTATCGATACCCAGCACAATTTCGAGAACAACAAGCGTGAGTAGCCCCGCCCAAATTGAGGGGTCCATTAAGAATTCCATAACAAGCTCCTGCTTAAGGAATAGCTATTCGACGCCAGAAATAATGCAGGCGTAACGACAAAATGCAAACGAAAGGTGCGGCATAGAGTGCCAGAAAGGCAGGCGTTAAAAGGCCTGATGCTGAAATGACGTCGGTGACGATCCATACTGCGGGCTACTGCCCTATACTCCATGGTTGTTAAACGGGAGTTAAACATATCAGAGACGCCTCTGATTTGGCAAAGATTTACCTTCCTTTGCAAACGAATGTGACAAGGATATTTTACCTTTCGAAATTTCTGCTAATCGAAAGTTAAATTACGGATCTTCATCACATAAAATAATTTTTTCGATATCTAAAATAAATCGCGAAACGCAGGGGTTTTTGGTTGTAGCCCTTATCTGAATCGATTCGATTGTGGACGACGATTCAAAAATACATCTGGCACGTTGAGGTGTTAACGATAATAAAGGAGGTAGCAAGTGACCATTGCTATTGTTATAGGCACACATGGTTGGGCTGCAGAGCAGTTGCTTAAAACGGCAGAAATGCTGTTAGGCGAGCAGGAAAACGTCGGCTGGATCGATTTCGTTCCAGGTGAAAATGCCGAAACGCTGATTGAAAAGTACAACGCTCAGTTGGCAAAACTCGACACCACTAAAGGCGTGCTGTTTCTCGTTGATACATGGGGAGGCAGCCCGTTCAATGCTGCCAGCCGCATTGTCGTCGACAAAGAGCATTATGAAGTCATTGCAGGCGTTAACATTCCAATGCTCGTGGAAACGTTAATGGCCCGTGATGATGACCCAAGCTTTGATGAACTGGTGGCGCTGGCAGTAGAAACAGGCCGTGAAGGCGTGAAAGCACTGAAAGCCAAACCGGTTGAAAAAGCCGCGCCAGCACCCGCTGCCGCAGCACCAAAAGCAGCTCCAACTCCGGCAAAACCAATGGGACCAAACGACTACATGGTTATTGGCCTTGCGCGTATCGACGACCGTCTGATTCACGGTCAGGTCGCCACCCGCTGGACCAAAGAAACCAATGTCTCCCGTATTATTGTTGTTAGTGATGAAGTGGCTGCGGATACCGTTCGTAAGACACTGCTCACCCAGGTTGCACCTCCGGGCGTAACAGCACACGTAGTTGATGTTGCCAAAATGATTCGCGTCTACAACAACCCGAAATATGCTGGCGAACGCGTAATGCTGTTATTTACCAACCCAACAGATGTTGAGCGTCTCGTTGAAGGCGGCGTGAAAATCACCTCTGTTAACGTCGGTGGTATGGCATTCCGTCAGGGTAAAACCCAGGTGAATAACGCGGTTTCGGTTGATGAAAAAGATATCGAGGCGTTCAAGAAACTGAATGCGCGCGGTATTGAGCTGGAAGTCCGTAAGGTTTCCACCGATCCGAAACTGAAAATGATGGATCTGATCAGCAAAATCGATAAGTAACGTATTGTGTTGATTATCACTCAGTTTTCACACTTAAGTCTTACGTAAACAGGAGAAGTACAATGGAGATTACCACTCTTCAAATTGTGCTGGTATTTATCGTAGCCTGTATCGCAGGTATGGGATCAATCCTCGATGAATTTCAGTTTCACCGTCCGCTAATCGCGTGTACCCTGGTGGGTATCGTTCTTGGCGATATGAAAACCGGTATTATTATCGGTGGTACGCTGGAAATGATCGCGCTGGGCTGGATGAACATCGGTGCTGCAGTTGCGCCTGACGCCGCTCTGGCTTCCATCATTTCTACTATTCTGGTTATCGCAGGTCATCAGAGCATTGGTGCAGGTATCGCACTGGCAATCCCTCTGGCCGCTGCGGGCCAGGTACTGACCATCATCGTTCGTACTATTACCGTTGCTTTCCAGCACGCTGCGGATAAGGCTGCTGATAACGGCAACCTGACAGCGATTTCCTGGATCCACGTTTCTTCTCTGTTCCTGCAAGCAATGCGTGTGGCTATTCCGGCCGTCATCGTTGCGCTGTCTGTTGGTACCAGCGAAGTACAGAACATGCTGAACGCGATTCCGGAAGTGGTGACCAATGGTCTGAATATCGCCGGTGGCATGATCGTGGTGGTTGGTTATGCGATGGTTATCAACATGATGCGTGCTGGCTACCTGATGCCGTTCTTCTACCTCGGCTTCGTAACCGCAGCATTCACCAACTTTAACCTGGTTGCTCTGGGTGTGATTGGTACTGTTATGGCAGTGCTCTACATCCAACTTAGCCCGAAATACAACCGCGTAGCCGGTGCGCCTGCTCAGGCACCTGGTAACAACGATCTCGATAACGAACTGGACTAACAGGTGAGCGAAATGGTTGATACAACTCAAACTACCACCGAGAAAAAACTCACTCAAAGTGATATTCGTGGCGTCTTCCTGCGTTCTAACCTCTTCCAGGGTTCATGGAACTTCGAACGTATGCAGGCACTGGGTTTCTGCTTCTCTATGGTACCGGCAATTCGTCGCCTCTACCCTGAGAACAACGAAGCTCGTAAACAAGCTATTCGCCGTCACCTGGAGTTCTTTAACACCCAGCCGTTCGTGGCTGCGCCGATTCTCGGCGTAACCCTGGCGCTGGAAGAACAGCGTGCTAATGGCGCAGAGATCGATGACGGTGCTATCAACGGTATCAAAGTCGGTTTGATGGGGCCGCTGGCTGGTGTAGGCGACCCGATCTTCTGGGGAACCGTACGTCCGGTATTTGCAGCGCTGGGTGCCGGTATCGCAATGAGCGGCAGCCTGTTAGGTCCGCTGCTGTTCTTCATCTTGTTTAACCTGGTGCGTCTGGCAACCCGTTACTACGGCGTAGCGTATGGTTACTCCAAAGGTATCGATATCGTTAAAGATATGGGTGGTGGCTTCCTGCAAAAACTGACGGAAGGGGCGTCTATCCTCGGCCTGTTTGTCATGGGGGCATTAGTTAACAAGTGGACGCATGTCAACATCCCGCTGGTTGTCTCTCGCATTACTGACCAGACGGGCAAAGAACACGTTACCACTGTCCAGACTATTCTGGACCAGTTAATGCCAGGCCTGGTACCACTGCTGCTGACCTTTGCTTGTATGTGGCTACTGCGCAAAAAAGTTAACCCGCTGTGGATCATCGTTGGCTTCTTCGTCATCGGTATCGCTGGTTACGCTTGCGGCCTGCTGGGACTGTAAGACTGTTGTACACTACCGGGGCCTTTTGGCCCCGTTTTTTTATCTGGAGGATTAATGACAATCACGGACCTGGTACTGATTCTTTTCATCGCCGCACTCCTGGCCTTCGCGATCTACGATCAGTTCATCATGCCCCGCCGTAACGGCCCCACCCTGCTGGCAATTCCTTTGCTCCGGCGTGGTCGCATCGATAGCGTTATCTTCGTCGGATTGATTGTCATTCTTATCTATAACAACGTCACGAATCATGGCGCGCTAATAACAACATGGTTATTAAGTGCACTGGCTCTGATGGGTTTTTATATATTCTGGATCCGCGTTCCGAAGATCATTTTTAAACAAAAAGGTTTTTTCTTCGCCAATGTCTGGATTGAATATAGCCGAATCAAAGCGATGAACTTGTCGGAAGATGGCGTGTTGGTGATGCAATTAGAACAGCGTCGGCTGTTAATCCGCGTTCGAAATATCGACGATCTGGAAAAAATTTATAAGCTTCTCGTTTCAACTCAATAAGTTATCAATTTAGCCAAAGCTATGTTTAGTGTATTTTTAATAATCAGACATAGCTTAGGCTATATTACCCCTTCCCTTATTTGTTATTTATTTTAACGTTTCATTGATATATAAATCTAAATGAAAATCGTTATCAATAAAGCAATGAAATAATATATTCCAACAGTTGTTTTATATTCTCAAAATATGTTAAGGTTGCGCCCTCATTTGGGGAGTAGCCGATTTCCAGATTCCGGAAATGTACGTGTCAACATACTCGTTGCAAAACGTGGCACGTACGGACTGAACACTTTCAGTCAGGCGAGACCATATGCACATCAATCGCTATGCCTGCATGAACGCGAAAACCATCGCGGTTTGTCGTTCATGTATGCATGTTTGCTGGGGGCGATGATGTGTTTTATGGATACCCCGGTCAGGACGTTGTCATGAATATCACTGCTACTGTTCTTCTTGCGTTTGGTATGTCGATGGATGCATTTGCTGCATCAATCGGTAAAGGTGCCACCCTCCATAAACCGAAATTTTCTGAAGCGTTGCGAACCGGCCTTATTTTTGGTGCCGTCGAAACCCTGACGCCGCTGATCGGCTGGGGAATGGGCATGTTAGCCAGCCGGTTTGTCCTTGAATGGAATCACTGGATTGCGTTTGTGCTGCTGATATTCCTCGGCGGGCGAATGATTATTGAGGGTTTTCGTGGCGCAGATGATGAAGATGAAGAGCCGCGCCGTCGGCACGGTTTCTGGCTACTGGTAACCACCGCGATTGCCACCAGCCTGGATGCCATGGCTGTGGGTGTTGGTCTTGCTTTCCTTCAGGTCAACATTATCGCGACCGCATTGGCCATTGGTTGTGCAACCTTGATTATGTCGACATTAGGGATGATGGTTGGTCGCTTTATCGGCTCAATTATTGGGAAAAAAGCGGAAATTCTCGGCGGGCTGGTGCTGATCGGCATCGGCGTCCAGATCCTCTGGACGCACTTCCACGGTTAATAAGAACGCTGCCAGAGGTGAATATTAAAGTCCGTCTGGCAGTCGAACACTTCTTTTGCTGCCAGTGTTTGCCAGACTTCTGGCTTCGCACGCCAGGCAAACGGCGTCATCTGCAATAATGCGACGGCTTCATCACCGCGAAGACGCATCGGATAACACAACTCAGCACTCTGCTGTAATGTAAAACCTTCCAGTTGTTCTGCATGAGGTGCATGAAGATGTACTTCATTGTAAATCAGCCCCTTCAGCTCCATCAAATGTCGCGGTCCCGGCGTGGCAGTAATGACCCAACCGCCAGGCTTCACTACTCGCGCTAATTCTTCTGCTTTACACGGCGCGTAAATACGTATTATGGCGTCCATACTGGTATCGGAAAACGGCAAACGGTGGCTGGAAGCAACACAAAAAGTGACCTGCGGATAGCGTTTCGCCGCCGCTTTTATCGCTACCTTCGAGACATCCAGGCCAAACGTGGTGATTTCGGGCAACGCATCGGCAAATGCGTGTGTGTAATACCCTTCACCACAGCCAATATCCAGCACCGCCGTGGCCTTTTCATCAAGCCGTTCCTGCAGTTGGGCGACAATTGCATCACGCAGTGGCTGATAATGTCCGGCATCTAAGAATGCGCGGCGTGCTTGCATCATTTCCGCGCTGTCGCCCGGATCACGAGACCGTTTATGCTGAACGGGCAGCAGATTGACATACCCTTCTTTCGCCATATCAAACTGATGTCGCTGGGGACATATATAGCTGTTTTTTTCACGCGAAAGAGGCTGATGGCAAAGTGGACAGGAAAACGACATGACAACTCCGGCAGGATACTAAAGGCCGCAAGTGTAACGCGAATCACGCGGCGGGCAAATATCCGAACGACTGGAGCGAAGATAAAGCAAAGTAAAAAGCCTCGCATTCGACGAGGCTTTATAGCGAGATTGAAGCGTATTCACACTTCAGATCAGTGGATTCGATCAGATAGCTGTTACGTTAACAGCTGCCGGACCTTTCTGACCGTCCTGAATTTCGAACTCAACGTTCTGACCTTCAGCCAGAGTTTTGAAACCATTACCCTGGATAGCAGAGAAGTGTACGAACACGTCTTTGCTGCCATCAGCCGGAGTAATGAAGCCAAAACCTTTAGACTCGTTGAACCACTTAACCTGACCTTTAATCTTTGCCATTTGAAAAATTCCTTAGATTGTTTTCTTCGCCCGCAGGCATAACATAGATAAAACTGACACATTACTGCATGAGGCACCAATATAAGGCTCGGCAGAGAAGCGGTATTCAACGTCAACGTGTTTACTCAGGACTTCTTTACTGAAAATGCCACACATAAACAGAACTGTACCTCGTTTAACCCGAAATCTGTTATCACATACAACGTTAATTATGGCAAGCCATTTTTAAACATGTCTCGATCAGACGCACAAATCTCGATACGTCTTCCACTTTTTTTGCACACTTATGCAACGGAATACGCGCCGATATATCATTGTGCTTAACCTTGCCAGTTCAGGCAGATACTTAAACTGACGTATTTTCTAACATAGTTCAATAAGTTCAGTTGTTCCAGGCCAATGGGAGAAGTTATTACATAGTGCGTGCAATATCACATTTTCTGCTATGCAATGAATAAAAAGTTATATCACTTTTTCTCATAAAACAGTCAGTTAACGGCTATCAATCACCCCAAAGAGAAGTCAATCGCCAAAGGTATTGTAAATTTAAAATAAGAAAAATTGATGAATGCGCAAAAAAATCAAGAGAGAAACGTTTCGCTAATAAATAATACCACACTTAATCACAAATCCGATGTAAACATCCTAATAAATTAATGGGCTAAATATCTTTTTCTGATATCCCGTTACGCAAATAAATAATATGATAATTATTTGAAGTCAGACCAGAGTTTTAATTTGAAGCAGTTGCACCATGGCAGTGCGTATAATCAGGATGAATTGAGTAACCCTTCAACGACGGGGTTACTCAAGATTGAGGAAGGATTATCGTTCGGCGACCAGACGAATAATATCTTCGTCTTCAACCGATTTTTGACTCTCAACGGTCTTTTTATCTGCTTTCTCAGGTTCGTTTGCTTCGCACAAACGACGTAACAGAGCATTTTGACGTTTTTGCTGATCCAGCAACGCCTCAAGCAGTTCAATCTGTTCGTTAGTCCGTGAACTGGCACGATTGATAAAAAACCACAAGATAAGCCCGATAAAAAGAACCACCACCGATACAACCAAAGACGCAATGTTCATCACGCCTGAATTAACAACTTCGTTCATTTCACCACCTCTGAGTAGAGGCGCTATTCTACCACTGCTGGAGAGGAAGAAAATCTAGTGCTGAAAAAATGATATCACCACGGGATAAACTGGTTAATGGCACAAATTCCGCTGAAAAATTGTACATCCTGATCGCACATCATGTTGAATACCTGCGCCCAAAGCAGCAAGCAAGCCAACACCACGACAACCAGAACGACCCATCGAAACTTTTTCACTCCAATCTCCGTTTCACCTACCTTATGTCATTAAACTAGCATGCGTTAGTTAAACAGCGCCTAACTATGTCGATATTCGTGCTTTTTCAGAATGAGTCGCTTGCTTCAGCGCATATTGCCGCTACGATTAAGCGAACATAAAAAGAGAAGAGGTTGTAATGCGATTCATCATTCGCACAGTTATGCTGATAGCACTGGTATGGATAGGATTATTACTCAGCGGATATGGCGTTTTGATTGGAAGCAAAGAGAATGCCGCGGGATTAGGTTTGCAATGTACCTATCTGACCGCCAGAGGCACCAGCACGGTACAATACCTGCACACTAAAAGTGGTTTTCTGGGGATAACAGATTGCCCGTTGTTACGTAAAAGCAATATTGTGGTCGATAATGGTTAAGGGTAATAAATAACCAGATTCTCACTCATGAGTAAAATATTCTTATCGCAAGTGCGTTTAATATAACGCCACCTTCAACTTTATTTTTCTCATGCTAAATAAAGAACCTGTCTGTTTGATATTCAGACAGGTTCTTACTCTCATCAGAATGGATAGTCGTGATAACCCATTTGGGCAGAAATTTTGCGCGCCGCGGTATGCAACATTGCGACATATTCCTGTAAACGCTCTTCAGAGAAACGCAACGTCGGGAAGGAGATGCTAAGACCGGCAATGACCACGCCAAAGCGATCAAATACCGGAACCGCAATGCAACGCAGTCCTTCTTCCTGCTCTTCGTTATCTTCGCCATACCCCTGCTCGCGCACCTGGTCCAGAACGGGTAATAACGCTTCTGTACTGATGATGGTCCGTTCGGTACTGCGTTTATACTCCACGCCCTCAAGAATTTGCTTCACTTCATCGCGATCGCGCCATGCCAGCAGTACCTTACCAATCGCGGTGCTGTACAGCGGATTACGACGCCCAATCCGTGAATACATGCGCAAATTGTACATAGAGTCAATTTTGTGAATGTAAACAATACTGTCTTCGTCCAGTGCGCCGAGGTGGATAGTTTCTTTGGTCAGGCGGGAGATCTCACGCATCTGGATATCTGCGCTACGAATTAAATCGACGTTTTGTAACGCGCGAGCGCCCAGTTCAAACAATTTCAGGGTCAGGGAATATTTCTCCGACTCCCCTTCCTGCGCCACATAACCCAGGGTTTTCATGGTCTGTAAAAAGCGATAAACGGTGCTTTTTGACATCATGACGCGCTGCGACAGCTCGGTTATCCCTATTTCGCGCTCTTCACCCAGCGCCTGCAAAATGCCAAAAACTTTTAGCACGGAAGATACAGAATCAGGCTGTTTATCCAGATCTGCGTTAGCCATTTATCACCTCATTGCGAGTGTTTTATAAAAATCAGAACTGTTTTTTATTATAATTTCGCACCTGGGTGGTCGCAATCCATCTTTTGCCGGTTAGTTACAATTCTGCGACATCCACCGTGAATATCAGTGCTAGAATCTTACCCCTGTTGATTATTCACCAAAGATATAAAATTCCTATGCCAAAAGTTCAGGCCGACGGCCTGCCGTTGCCCCAGCGATACGGTGCGATATTAACCATTGTGATTGGTATTTCGATGGCTGTCCTTGACGGCGCAATCGCCAACGTCGCCTTGCCAACAATCGCCACGGACCTTCATGCCACACCGGCCAGTTCCATCTGGGTAGTGAACGCCTATCAAATCGCCATTGTCATCTCCCTGCTCTCATTTTCGTTTCTGGGCGATATGTTTGGCTATCGACGTATTTATAAATGCGGTCTGGTCGTTTTTCTGTTGTCTTCACTGTTCTGCGCCCTTTCTGATTCGCTGCAAATGCTCACCCTTGCGCGTGTCATACAAGGTTTCGGCGGTGCAGCGTTGATGAGCGTTAATACCGCACTTATCCGCCTGATCTATCCACAACGTTTTCTGGGTCGAGGGATGGGCATAAACTCGTTTATTGTTGCCGTTTCTTCTGCTGCCGGGCCGACAATTGCTGCAGCAATCCTCTCCATCGCATCCTGGAAATGGTTATTTTTAATCAACGTACCGTTGGGTATTATCGCCCTGCTTCTGGCGATGCGTTTTCTGCCACCCAATGGTTCTCGCGCCAGTAAACCCCGTTTCGACCTGCCCAGCGCCGTGATGAACGCGTTAACCTTCGGCCTGCTTATCACTGCGTTGAGTGGTTTCGCTCAGGGGCAATCGCTGACATTGATTGGTGCGGAACTGGTGGTAATGGTTGTCGTTGGTATTTTCTTTATTCGCCGCCAGCTTTTTCTTCCCGTACCGCTGCTACCGGTGGATTTACTGCGTATCCCGCTGTTTTCACTTTCTATTTGCACATCTGTTTGCTCTTTCTGCGCACAAATGCTGGCAATGGTTTCCCTGCCCTTTTACCTGCAAACCGTGCTCGGGCGTAGTGAAGTCGAAACAGGTTTACTTCTGACACCGTGGCCGTTAGCAACGATGGTGATGGCTCCGCTGGCAGGCTATTTGATTGAACGCGTACATGCAGGATTGCTGGGTGCTTTAGGATTGTTCATCATGGCTGCGGGGCTTTTTTCCCTGGTTCTGCTGCCCGCGTCACCTGCGGATATCAATATTATCTGGCCGATGATCTTATGTGGCGCTGGATTTGGCTTGTTCCAGTCACCCAATAACCACACCATTATTACCTCCGCTCCTCGCGAACGTAGCGGTGGAGCCAGTGGCATGTTAGGAACGGCTCGTCTACTGGGTCAGAGTAGCGGCGCGGCGCTGGTGGCGCTGATGCTAAATCAGTTTGGTGATAATGGTACTCACGTCTCGCTGATGGCTGCGGCTATTCTGGCAGTGATTGCTGCCTGTATCAGTGGGTTACGTATCACTCAGCCAAGATCCAGGGCATAAAAAAAGCGCGTCGAGCAGGACGCGCTTTTTAGTATTTACTTCATATTACTTCAGGTATTCACCCGTACGCAGAGCTTCAATACGTTTATCCAGCGGCGGGTGAGTCATGAACAACTCACTGAGCGATTTCGACTTACCGTTAATACAGAAAGCCATCATGCTGGTTGCTTCTTGCGGTTCATAGCTGGTTTTCAGGCGCTGCAGCGCGGCAATCATTTTCTCGCGACCAACCAGTTTTGCCGAACCGGCATCAGCGTGGAATTCACGATGACGCGAGAACCACATGGTGATAATGCTCGCCAGAATACCAAACACCAGTTCCAGAACCGTTGCAACCGCAAAGTAGATCAGCGGGTTGCCGTTGCTCTCTTCACCTTCATCACGATTTCCGCCCATAAAACCCGCGGCAAGCTGCGCCAGAATACGGGAAATAAAGATAACGAAGGTGTTCACCACGCCCTGAATCAGCGTCATGGTGACCATATCACCATTGGCGATGTGGCTGATTTCGTGAGCAATTACCGCCTCGGCTTCATCCGGGCTCATGTTCTGCAGCAAACCGGTGCTGACAGCAACCAGAGAGGCATCACGGCGCGCACCGGTTGCAAAAGCGTTGATGTCCGGCGCATGGTAGATAGCCACTTGCGGCATAGCGATCCCCGCCTGACGAGCCTGGGTTGCTACAGTATTGACCAGCCAACGTTCCCTTTCGTTACGCGGTTGCTCGATCACTTCCCCGCCAACAGATCGTAATGCCATCCATTTGGACATCAGAAGCGAAACGAAGGAACCACCAAAACCGAACAGCAAGGCCATGATCATCAGCCCCTGAACGCTGCTCGACTGTATCCCTGTCAGGCTCAGTACCAGCCCGAAAACGACCATTACGGCCAGGTTCGTTAGCAGGAAGAGCGCGATTCGCATCATAATTTTCTTTTTACCTCAGTTTAACAAAACGCAATATGCGATACCCACATCGTATGGGTTACGCGACTATTTTCAAGTCTGGATAGTGCGTAAGTCACCAGAAAGACACAACTTTACATTTTGTAGCATCTGATTTACGGCATCTTGCCGCTGTTAAAAAATCAGGCACAATTTCTTGTGCCTGATTGATATTACTTGACGGGAGCGGGTTGTTCCGCGGGTCTGGCTTTTTCAAGCTTCGCCAGATCGAGTGCGATATTCACCGTCTCATCCAGATAAGGATCCGGCTCCTGGTAATCTTTCGGTAGATCATCCAGTTTCTTCAACTCCGGTTTACCTTCGCGCTTAAAGCGTTCGTTCAAACGCGCCAGACGCGTCGCATCATCTTCATTATTCTCTTTCTCACGCACCGCGTAATTCAGAGAAACGATATTGCGCTTGTCCTTCATAGCGTTGAAGCGCGCGATATCCTTCATGATGTTCTGGAACTCTGGATCTTTCGCGATACGCGCATTATGTTCCTTCAGCAGCTCCGGTCCAAAGGCCGTTAAATCGCCTGATTTCACATAGGTCGCGGCATCGATGCTATCCCACGGCAGCGCGTTATCTTCGAATTTCTCACCGGTTTCCGTTTCTTCATTACCCGTCGGCATGATGATGTCTGGCGTTACGCCTTTACGTTGCGTACTGCCGCCGTTAACGCGATAGAATTTCTGGATCGTGTACTGCACAGAACCCAGCGCTGGCCATTCAGGACGTAACATCTGATCGTAGATACGGTTCAATGAACGGTATTGCTGAACGGTGCCTTTACCAAACGTCGGTTCACCCACAACCAGCGCACGACCGTAATCCTGCATTGCCGCGGCAAAAATTTCTGAAGCCGAAGCACTGAAACGGTCAACCAGTACCACCAGCGGGCCTTTATAGAAGACCTGTCCGTCGGTATCGCTGTCTTCACGAACTTTACCGTTGTTATCACGGACCTGAACAATCGGGCCGGATGGAATAAACAGACCGGAGAGCGATACCGCTTCGGTCAGCGCCCCACCACCATTGCTACGCAGGTCGATGATGACGCTGCTGACATTCTGTTTTTCCAGTTTCTGCAGTTGCACTTTGACATCGTCTGTCAACCCCACATAGAAGCCCGGAATATCCAGCACGCCGACTTTCTCTTTACCGACGGTCTTCACCGACATTTTAACCGCACGGTCTTCGAGGCGAATACGTTCACGGGTCAACGTTACAGTACGGGTCTTGGTCCCTTTACCAGCAGGTAAAATTTCCAGACGAACTTTACTGCCCTTCGGCCCTTTAATTAAGGCAACCACATCATCAAGACGCCAGCCAATCACGTCAACCATCGGCTTGCCTGTTTGACCAACACCGACAATTTTGTCACCAACGCTGATAGCTTTACTCTTCGCTGCCGGACCACCTGCCACCATCGAATTGATAACGGTGTAGTCATCATCCATTTGCAGAACTGCGCCAATACCTTCCAGCGACAAACTCATTTCAGTGTTGAACTGTTCGGTATTACGCGGGGAAAGATAGTTGGTATGCGGGTCGATTTCACGCGCAAACGCCGTCATTGCCAGCGAGAAAACATCTTCGCTGTTGGTTTGCGCCAGACGACGAATGGCAAATTTGTAGCGGCGAGTCAGGGTTTCACGAATTTCTTTATCCGTTTTTCCTGCCAGCTTCAGGCTTAACTCGTCGAATTTGACTTTACTGTCCCACAGCGCGTTCAACTCAGCCTCGTTTTTCGGCCATGGCGCTTTGCTGCGGTCAAGGTTATAAGTGTCGTTGCCGGTAAAATCCATCGGCTTTTCCAGTACCGACAAAGCGTACTGGTAACGCTCAAAACGGCGCTTTTGCGCCAGATTGTAGAGATCGTAGAAAACGTCGAGTTTTCCTGAACGCAGTTCATCACCTAACTCGGTTTTCTTTTTCGCGAACTGTTCAACATCGCTTGCCAGCAGCACGTTGTGGCTGTAATCGAGCAGATTCAGGTAGCGGTCAAAGATTTTGGCCGAAAATGCCTGATCGAGGTCGAACTGGCGATAATGAGAACGGGTGAAGCGCGACGTTACGCGCTCACTTACCGTCGCATGCTGCGTCTCTTCCTTTAATACCGGAATTTGATCAGCACGCGTGATATCTTCTACAGCGAAGGTCTGGCCTGCTATTGCAAGCAGGCCAGCTAACGCGGTAAGCCTAAAAAACATGTTCATGCCTGGCCCGGCCTCCGTTTCAGAACACCAGGTGTTCTGCGCGCACAATCAAAGACATACCCGAATTCAGCTGGACGCGGACGCCGTCTTTGGTGATTTCTAATACGGTGGCATCCATCGCGTTTTGACCCGCTTTCACCTTCAGGGCTTGTCCGACAGTCAGAGCTGAAATGTCAGAAACCGGGGTGTGCTGTTCTTCGCGAGGTGCTTTTACTGTTTTTGGCGCTTTCTCTACCGGCTTTTGCGCACGAGGTTTACGTTCAGCGCCTTCTTTGCGGCGTGGCGTGGTCGGACGTGGCTTGCGTTCGCGGCGCGGTGCGTCTTCTTTCTCACCAGCAGCTGCGGCAGCTTCGCGTTTTTTCGCTTGCTGTTCAGCACGCTGTGCCTGAACACGCGCTTTCGCTTCTTCAAGCTGCTTGCGAGCATGCTCTACATGTTGCTCGTCCAGCTCACCGCATGGGTTGCCGTCAAGATCGACACGCGTTGCGCCGGGTTTAACACCGTAAAGGTAACGCCAGCTCGAAGTGTAGAGACGTAAAGCGGATCGCAATTGCGTTTTGCTCAGGTTCATTTCCCCGGCAACACGATCGACCAAATCCTGAAAAATACCGATTTTCAGCGGACGCGCTTCACCTTCCGCACTGAAACAGTGGGGAAAACGTTCGGCCAGAAACGCGATTACTTCTTTACTGCTATTCAACTTAGGTTGATTTTCCATGAAATTTCCTGATTACAACGGACGTAGCCAACAAGCGCAGGCATGAACAGGCGTCATTATAATGACGCTATCAGTAAATGCTACGTTATCCGTTGATTATCCTGCGACGCTCGCAAAGAATTTTTTGTAATCCGTCGTTGCAAGCACCTTTTCAAGCTGTGCCACAAGCTGACGTAAGCCTTGCTCGTCCTCGTCTGTAAAGCGACCGAAGACGGTACTATCGATGTCGAGAACACCAATAATCTGATTTTTCACCACCAGCGGCAGAACAATTTCAGAATTACTCGTCGCATCACAGGCAATATGCCCGTCAAACGCATGAACATCCTCGATACGCTGCACTTGATTGCGGGCAACCGCAGTACCGCACACGCCGCGCCCGACGGGTATCCGGACACAGGCAATTTTGCCCTGAAATGGTCCGAGCACCAGTGTATCGTCCTCAAGCAAATAAAAACCTGCCCAGTTTACGTCACTGAGACGCTCATATAACAACGCACTGGTGTTAGCAAGCGTTGCCAGAAAACTGGTTTCTCCTGCCATCAGCGCGTTAAAGTCGCGATTTAAATCCGCGTAAAATTCTGTTTTGTTCATTATATAATCACTTGGTTGTCTTACCTGGAACTGCCAGCCTATTAAAATAAGCATTAAATGCGTTAATGCTCAAGATCATTCCCATCATGGGTTAAGATTAATGTTAATTCTTATTACATTTGGCACGTCATGGCTCTTAACACACCACAAATTACGCCGACAAAAAAGATAACAGTGAGGGCAATGGGCGAGGAACTGCCGCGTGGTGATTACCAACGTTGCCCGCAATGTGACATGCTGTTTAGCCTGCCTGAGATAAATTCTCATCAAAGTGCCTATTGTCCGCGCTGCCAGGCAAAAATTCGTGACGGGCGCGACTGGTCGCTAACGCGCCTGGCGGCAATGGCCTTCACCATGCTGTTGCTGATGCCGTTTGCCTGGGGCGAACCGCTGTTGCATATCTGGCTGTTAGGCATTCGTATTGACGCCAACGTCATGCAAGGCATCTGGCAAATGACCAAACAGGGCGATGCGATAACGGGATCAATGGTCTTTTTTTGCGTTATTGGTGCCCCCCTCATTCTGGTGACCTCCATAGCTTATTTATGGTTTGGTAACCGACTGGGAATGAATCTACGTCCGGTACTGCTGATGCTTGAGCGACTGAAAGAGTGGGTAATGCTCGATATCTACCTGGTCGGCATTGGCGTTGCTTCTATAAAGGTGCAGGATTATGCCCATATCCAGGCGGGTGTCGGCTTGTTCTCTTTTGTGGCGTTGGTGATTTTAACGACGGTGACGTTGTCACATCTCAATGTCGAAGAACTGTGGGAGCGATTTTATCCGCAGCGCCCCGCTACGCGTAGGGACGAGAAACTCCGTGTCTGTCTTGGGTGCCATTTTACCGGCTATCCTGATCAGCGTGGTCGCTGCCCGCGTTGCCATATCCCGCTACGCCTGCGTCGCCGTCATAGTCTGCAAAAATGCTGGGCGGCGCTGTTAGCGTCAATCGTTTTGTTGTTACCTGCCAACCTGTTGCCTATTTCTATCATTTATCTGAACGGAGGACGGCAGGAAGATACAATTCTTTCCGGAATTATGTCGCTGGCAAGTAGCAACATTGCCGTTGCGGGAATCGTGTTTATCGCCAGTATTCTGGTACCGTTTACTAAAGTGATCGTCATGTTCACTTTACTGTTGAGTATTCATTTTAAATGCCAGCAAGGTTTACGCACACGCATTCTGTTACTGCGGATGGTGACCTGGATTGGTCGCTGGTCGATGCTCGACCTGTTTGTCATATCTTTAACCATGTCGCTGATTAATCGCGATCAGATCCTCGCTTTTACTATGGGACCGGCTGCGTTTTATTTCGGCGCAGCGGTAATTTTGACTATTCTTGCTGTGGAATGGCTGGACAGCCGCTTACTTTGGGATGCACATGAGTCAGGAAACGCCCGCTTCGACGACTGAAGCGCAGATTAAAAATAAACGCCGTATCTCACCTTTCTGGCTGCTGCCGTTCATCGCGCTAATGATTGCTGGTTGGCTGATTTGGGACAGTTATCAGGACCGGGGTAATACCGTCACCATCGACTTTATGTCGGCGGATGGTATTGTCCCGGGCCGCACCCCTGTTCGTTATCAGGGCGTTGAAGTCGGAACTGTGCAGGATATCAGCCTGAGCGACGATCTTCGTAAGATTGAAGTCAAGGTCAGCATCAAGTCTGATATGAAAGATGCGCTGCGCGAAGAGACACAGTTCTGGCTGGTGACGCCAAAGGCCTCGCTGGCAGGTGTCTCCGGGCTGGATGCCCTCGTCGGTGGTAACTATATCGGCATGATGCCAGGTAAAGGTAAAGAGCAGGATCACTTTGTCGCACTCGATACCCAACCGAAGTATCGGCTGGATAATGGCGATCTGATGATCCACCTGCAAGCCCCCGATCTCGGTTCGCTGAACAGTGGTTCATTGGTCTATTTCCGCAAGATCCCGGTGGGTAAAGTCTACGACTATGCCATCAATCCCAATAAGCAAGGCGTGGTGATTGATGTCCTGATCGAGCGGCGTTTTACCGATCTGGTGAAAAAAGGTAGCCGTTTCTGGAACGTTTCCGGCGTTGATGCCAACGTCAGTATCAGTGGCGCGAAGGTGAAACTGGAAAGTCTGGCGGCACTGGTTAACGGTGCGATTGCCTTCGATTCACCTGAAGAGTCGAAACCTGCCGAGGCGGAAGATACCTTTGGTCTGTATGAAGATCTCGCCCACAGCCAGCGTGGCGTAATAATAAAACTGGAACTGCCGAGTGGGGCCGGATTAACCGCCGACTCGACGCCGTTAATGTATCAGGGGCTGGAAGTCGGACAGCTGACTAAACTGGATTTAAATCCTGGTGGTAAAGTCACTGGGGAAATGACCGTTGATCCCAGCGTCGTCACCCTGCTTCGTGAAAATACCCGCATCGAATTACGTAATCCGAAATTATCCCTTAGCGATGCCAATCTCAGCGCCCTGCTGACCGGAAAAACCTTTGAGTTGGTGCCCGGCGATGGCGAGCCACGCAAAGAGTTCGTTGTTGTGCCAGGTGAAAAAGCCCTGCTACAAGAGCCGGATGTTCTGACACTGACCCTGACAGCACCAGAAAGTTACGGCATTGATGCTGGTCAGCCGCTCATTCTTCACGGCGTGCAGGTAGGCCAGGTTATTGATCGTAAACTCACCAGCAAAGGCGTCACCTTTACCGTCGCCATCGAGCCTCAGCATCGCGAACTGGTAAAAGGCGATAGCAAATTTGTCGTCAACAGCCGTGTCGACGTGAAGGTGGGGCTGGATGGCGTTGAGTTTCTTGGTGCCAGCGCCTCAGAATGGATTAACGGCGGGATACGTATTCTGCCAGGCGATAAAGGCGAGATGAAAGCCAGCTATCCACTGTATGCCAATCTGGAAAAAGCGCTGGAGAACAGCCTTAGCGATTTACCCACCACAACCGTGAGTTTGAGTGCAGAGACGCTGCCGGATGTGCAGGCAGGATCGGTAGTGCTGTACCGTAAATTTGAAGTTGGTGAAGTTATTACCGTGCGTCCGCGAGCTAACGCGTTTGATATCGATCTGCATATTAAGCCGGAGTATCGCAACCTTCTGACCAGCAACAGCGTGTTCTGGGCAGAAGGTGGGGCGAAAGTTCAGCTGAATGGTAGTGGTCTGACTGTACAGGCATCCCCGCTCTCCAGAGCATTAAAGGGGGCTATTAGCTTCGATAACCTCAGCGGTGCCAGCGCCAGTCAGCGTAAAGGCGACAAGCGTATTCTGTATGCTTCCGAAACAGCGGCCCGTGCGGTTGGCGGGCAGATTACGCTTCACGCTTTCGATGCCGGAAAACTGGCGGTCGGGATGCCAATTCGCTATCTCGGTATTGATATCGGGCAAATCCAGACGCTGGATCTGATTACCGCGCGCAATGAAGTACAGGCAAAGGCGGTGCTCTATCCGGAATATGTTCAGACCTTTGCTCGCGGTGGTACACGCTTCTCAGTGGTCACACCGCAAATTTCGGCAGCTGGCGTTGAGCATCTTGATACTATCCTCCAGCCGTATATCAACGTCGAACCAGGCCGGGGCAATCCTCGCCGCGACTTTGAATTACAAGAGGCCACCATAACTGATTCGCGTTACCTGGATGGCTTAAGCATTATTGTTGAAGCGCCGGAAGCCGGTTCGTTAGGCATCGGTACGCCTGTGCTGTTCCGTGGTCTGGAAGTCGGTACGGTTACCGGAATGACGCTGGGGACATTGTCAGATCGCGTGATGATTGCGATGCGCATCAGTAAACGCTATCAACACCTGGTGCGTAACAATTCCGTCTTCTGGTTGGCATCGGGTTACAGTCTGGACTTTGGTCTGACGGGCGGCGTAGTGAAAACCGGCACCTTTAACCAGTTTATCCGTGGCGGCATCGCCTTCGCCACGCCTCCAGGTACGCCACTGGCACCGAAAGCCCAGGAAGGCAAGCACTTCCTGTTGCAGGAAAGTGAACCGAAAGAGTGGCGTGAATGGGGTACTGCGCTTCCCAAATAATGCCCACTGCTCCGGCGTGCCTGCGCCGGAGCGTTTATGCTAAACTGCGCGCCTGTTTTTTTGCCAGTGGTATATGCTCGTGGCCCAACACACCGTTTATTTCCCGGACGCCTTTCTGACGCAAATGCGCGAAGCGATGCCTTCGACGCTCTCTTTTGATGATTTTCTTGCCGCCTGTCAGCGCCCGTTGCGCCGCAGCATTCGCGTTAATACGCTGAAAATCTCCGTTGCTGATTTCCTGCAATTAACCGCCTCTTATGGCTGGACGCTTACGCCAATTCCGTGGTGTGAAGAAGGTTTCTGGATTGAACGCGACGATGAAGATGCATTGCCATTGGGTAGTACCGCCGAGCATTTAAGCGGCCTGTTTTATATTCAGGAAGCCAGTTCAATGTTGCCCGTTGCCGCCTTGTTTGCTGACGGTAATGCACCACAGCGGGTGATGGATGTCGCTGCTGCGCCAGGCTCCAAAACGACGCAAATTGCCGCGCGGATGAATAACGAAGGGGCTATCCTTGCCAATGAGTTTTCCGCCAGTCGGGTAAAAGTGTTACATGCCAATATCAGCCGCTGTGGCATCCGTAATGTTGCGCTCACGCATTTTGATGGCCGTGTATTTGGTGCGGCAGTGCCAGAAATGTTCGATGCCATTTTGCTGGACGCTCCCTGCTCCGGCGAAGGCGTGGTGCGTAAAGATCCCGATGCGCTAAAAAACTGGTCACCAGAAAGCAATCAGGAAATCGCAGCTACCCAACGGGAACTGATCGACAGCGCCTTTCATGCATTACGCCCTGGCGGTACGCTGGTTTACTCGACCTGTACCTTAAACCAGGAAGAAAATGAAGCCGTCTGCCGGTGGCTTAAAGAGACTTACCCCGATGCAGTAGAGTTTTTACCGCTTGGCGATCTCTTCCCTGGTGCAAATAAGGCGCTGACCGAAGAAGGCTTTTTGCATGTTTTCCCACAAATTTACGACTGCGAAGGCTTCTTCGTTGCTCGTCTGCGTAAAACTCAGGCGATCCCCGTCTTACCCGCCCCAAAATACAAAGTGGGCAATTTCCCGTTTAGCCCGGTGAAAGATCGCGAAGCTGGACAAATTCGTCAGGCGGCTGCAGGTGTTGGCTTAAACTGGGATGAAAACCTGCGCCTCTGGCAGCGTGACAAAGAACTGTGGTTGTTCCCGGTGGGCATTGAAGCCCTGATCGGTAAAGTCCGATTTTCTCGCCTGGGGATTAAACTTGCCGAAACGCATAACAAAGGTTATCGCTGGCAGCATGAAGCGGTTATTGCCCTTGCCTCACCCGACAATGTGAACGCTTTTGAACTAACGGCGCAGGAAGCGGAGGAGTGGTATCGCGGGCGCGATGTTTACCCGCAAGCCGCGCCAGTAGCGGATGATGTATTGGTTACTTTCCAGCATCAGCCGATTGGTTTAGCCAAACGAATTGGTTCGCGACTGAAAAACAGCTACCCGCGTGAACTGGTGCGCGATGGGAAACTTTTTACCGGTAACGCCTGACAGCGCACAAAAAAAGCGCACTTTTTGACTGGCACATTCGGCTGCCTCAACTAGGCTGAAAAATGGTGCGATCGGACTGGTCGTACCACAATCGGCAGCTAAATGGAGAGCACGAAGATGAAAACCAGTGTGCGCATAGGCGCTTTTGAAATCGACGACGGCGAATTACACGGCGAATCGCCGGGTGATCGAACGTTAACCATTCCTTGTAAATCTGACCCCGATTTATGTATGCAACTGGATGCCTGGGATGCTGAAACCAGTATCCCTGCCCTGCTAAATGGCGAACACTCTGTCCTTTACCGTACCCGTTACGATCAACAATCTGATGCCTGGATTATGCGTCTTGCCTAATCCAAAAAGAACCCGTCGGCATGGCGGGTTATTTGTCCTGGTTATTCCCCCGTTGTAAAATCTCTCCTAAACTTAACGGTACGGCACCACACTTCGGGGATGAAATGTTCGCGCTGGTACTTTTTGTTTGCTACCTGGATGGCGGTTGTGAAGATATTGTTGTGGATGTCTACAACACGGAACAGCAGTGTCTTTATTCTATGAGCGATCAACGGATCCGCCATGGCGGTTGTTTTCCGATTGAGGATTTTATAGATGGTTTCTGGCGACCTGCACAGGAGTACGGTGATTTTTAATTATTGCAATTGCACAACAGTCAGTTCGCCCCCAAAGACAACACCTGTATCAATATAATGCAGGTTGCCAATATCCACGCGATGGCGCAACGGTGTATGACCAAACCAGAAATGATCAGCACCTGTAATTCCCTGCACTTTTTGGCGTTCACTTAATCGCGAGCGGCTCCACAAGACCTGATGCAAATCGACGTCCTTTTGCCATTCATAAACATCATCTGGATAATCGGCATGAGCAATAATATGCTTGCCGGTGCGACTGTGTACTTCAAGAATAAAGGGCAAATGCTGACATTTTTCCAGCGCCGTTTTCGCTTGTTTCTGTTGATTATCTGCCAGCGCAATAAACCAGTCGCCGCCATTCATCAACCATAAAGACATCTGCTGGGATGCCAGCGCATCCATCGCCATCTGTTCATGATTGCCTCTTACCGCACGAACCCAATGTTGTTCCAGTAACTGCAGGCAACGTAAACTTTGCGGCCCACGATCGATAACGTCTCCCACTGAGATAAGTAAATCTCGCCACGGATCAAAACCACAATGCCATAATTTGCGGCGCAACTGCTCAAGACAACCGTGTATATCGCCTGAAAGCCAGATATGTCGCCATTGATGACCCGCAATTCTCTGATAAACGGGCGCAGGCTGTTTCATCAATATTTTCCTCCCGCGCTAAAGATCACATAATCTTAACAAGAATGTTAAAAAACGCTGGACTCAGACAGTAGAGTGTGTGTTATGGTTGACTATAAAGTCAGCGAAGGGAATGCTTCTGGCTTTTAACAGATAAAAAGAGACCGAACACGATTCCTGTATTCGGTCCAGGGAAATGGCTCTTGGGAGAGAGCCGTGCGCTAAAAGTTGGCATTAATGCAGGCTTAGTTGCCTTGCCCTTTAAGAATAGATGACGACGCCAGGTTTTCCAGTTTGCGTGCAAAATGGTCAATAAAAAGCGCGGTGGCCATCAGCTTAAATGTTAAAAACCGCCCGTTCTGGTGAAAGAACTGAGGCGGTTTTTTTATTGGAAATCAAAAGGCTATTTTAGGTAATTAACAGAGTTTTTCAGCTCGTTCTATAAACGGTGCCAGACTCATTTTTTCGCCGGGATTGTTAGGATCATCAATCTGAATCACCGAAATGGGTTGGGCTTTAGTCTTCCCACTGGCAACTTCCTTTTGTGCGATATCGTTTAAAGGATACTGCACGAGGGTACTTGGGTTGATGACATACAAAGCATTACCCGGTCGGCAAGTCAGCATCACCTCTTCGCGATTAAACGCCCATTTGTCTTTACCCACTTCAAAACGGCTAACGGTAATCACCTGCGGTGCAGCCAGCGCCGCTGCAGAACTGGTGAGTAACAGAAACGCCAGAATACTTTTTTTCATCATTTTCGTAATCCATCAAAAAGGTTCGAGAGTCGCAAGCAGGCTGATGATCACCAGCACTACCGCACCTATCGCCCATTCGAGTTTAGTCATCCACACAAACCAGGGTGCCGCACGATCTTCATCCTGCCTCATGCGCGGTACAAGAACATAACGATTAGCCAGCGCGATGACCACCATAATCATCACCAGGATGGCTTTGAGCAATAAGAGTTGGCCCCAGTAAGTCGTAAGCGTGGGGGGAAATCCGGTAATCAACAATGCATTAAGCACGCCGCTTGCCAGTACGCCGATCACCGCAAAATGCCCGCACCAGGAAAAACGCATCAGCGCCTGAATAGCCTGGTGTCGCCAACGACCTTTGATGAGTTGCATACACCAGAGCACCGGCAGTAATCCCCCAAACCACGCCGCCGCACAGATCAGGTGAATCGCGTGATTAGTCTGATGGATTTTCGCCGTTACCCCTTCATTCAGCGTCGCATGCCCGACTCCCGCCAGCAGAATAAATTGCGCGGTAGTGAGCATAAACATCAAACGTGGCATATTCCGCGGTTGCATAAGGGCGACGATCAGCGTTACGAGGGCGAGAACAATTTGCCATAACCAGACGCCACCAAACTGCGTTTGCAAAACAGCCTGCCAAATGTTTGGCGAAAATACATCTGTCCATCCCGTTCCCATCAACCCGCCCTGAACGGCGAGCATTGCAGTGGCACTGATCAAACTCCAGACGGCAGCGTGCTGTTGTAAACGCAGAAAACGCTTCGTCAGCAAGCGACGAATCGTTAAGGGGGCCAGCCAGGCACCGTACATTGCGAAGCCAAAGACCAGCATCAGCGAGGTGAAATGGATAAATCGCAGCGCGATCCAGGTAAACGCCAGCATGATTTATTTCACGCTAAAGGTGTAGTGTCCTTTCGTTTTATGCCCGTCCACCGAAACAACATGCCAGTCAACGGTGTAGGTTCCGGGTTTCAGCGAATCGGCCAGTGGAACAATCAGTTGCTTTTGGTCCTGCTCATTCCGCTTCGCCGGTAATGTTTTAATATTTTCGTTTTTTGGCCCCGTGATTTTTGCACCACTGAATCCTGTTTCAACGCCTTCCGAGAAGTTTAAAGTGATTGCCTGCGGGGCAGCTGTCACTTGCGCATTTGCCGCAGGATACTGATGCGTTAAATGCGCATGTGCCCAGACGGAAGGTGTCACCAACGAAGTGGTCAGGATTGCCAGCGCGTAGCGAAGGGAGCGTGCAGTTGAAGCCATATTATCTATTCCTTTTTGTAATAACTTTTTTACAGAGCATAACCTTGTCTAATGTCTGAGTCGAGGATCATCAATTCCGGCTTGCCATCCAGGCTCACTCTTAGTAACTTTTGCCCGCGAATGATGAGGAGATTAAGAATGCTGAAGAATCTGGCTAAACTGGATCAAACAGAAATGGATAAAGTGAATGTCGATTTGGCGGCGGCCGGGGTGGCATTTAAAGAACGCTACAATATGCCGGTGATCGCTGAAGCGGTTGAACGTGAACAGCCTGAACATTTGCGCAGCTGGTTTCGCGAGCGGCTTATCGCCCACCGTTTGGCTTCGGTCAATCTGTCACGTTTACCTTACGAGCCCAAACTTAAATAAAACTTATACAGAGTTACACTTTCTTACATAACGCCTGCTAAATTATGAGTATTTTCTAAACCGCACCCATAATTTGCAGTCATTTTGAAAAGGAAGTCATTATGTCGTTCTGGAAAGTTGCAGCAGCGCAATATGAGCCTCGTAAAACCTCACTGACCGAACAGGTAGCTCATCATCTGGAGTTTGTGAGGGCCGCCGCCAGGCAACAATGTCAGCTGTTAGTTTTTCCATCGCTTTCTTTACTGGGGTGTGATTATTCGCGACGTGCCCTTCCTGCCCCACCCGATCTCTCGCTGTTAGACCCGCTTTGTTATGCTGCAACGACCTGGCGAATGACCATCATTGCCGGCCTTCCCGTTGAATATAACGATCGCTTTATTCGTGGAATTGCGGTGTTCGCACCGTGGCGAAAAACACCAGGGATCTACCATCAGAGTCATGGTGCATGTCTGGGCCGTCGTTCCAGAACCATCACGGTGGTCGATGAACAACCGGAAGGTATGGATATGGATCCGACCTGTTCACTGTTTACGACAGGGCAATGTCTGGGGGAACCCGACCTACTGGCATCTACCCGCCGCTTACAATTTTTTTCACATCAGTACTCAATTGCCGTGCTGATGGCAAATGCCCGTGGTAACAGTGCACTATGGGATGAACATGGTCGTCTCATCGTTCGCGCCGATCGTGGTTCATTATTGTTAGTCGGTCAGCGTTCATCACAGGGTTGGCAAGGCGATATCATTCCATTACGCTAGGCTTTTTCGGCCTGGAGCATGCCATGTTGCGCATTATCGATACAGAAACCTGCGGTTTGCAGGGAGGGATCGTTGAGATTGCCTCTGTTGATGTCATTGACGGAAAAATCGTCAACCCCATGAGCCACCTGGTGCGCCCCGATCGTCCTATTAGTCCACAGGCGATGGCGATTCATCGCATCACCGAAGCCATGGTCGCCGATAAACCGTGGATTGAAGATGTGATCCCGCACTATTACGGTAGTGAATGGTATGTCGCGCACAACGCCAGCTTTGACCGCCGCGTACTGCCTGAGATGCCCGGTGAGTGGATTTGCACTATGAAACTGGCCCGTCGTTTGTGGCCAGGGATCAAGTACAGCAATATGGCGTTATATAAAACACGGAAGCTCAATGTACAGACGCCGCCGGGCCTGCATCATCACCGCGCGTTGTATGACTGTTATATCACCGCTGCGTTGCTTATCGATATTATGAACACCTCCGGCTGGACGGCAGAACAGATGGCCGATATCACCGGACGTCCGTCGTTGATGACGACCTTCACCTTTGGCAAATACCGTGGCAAAGCGGTTTCCGACGTTGCCGAACGCGATCCGGGCTATCTGCGCTGGTTGTTTAATAACCTGGACAGCATGAGCCCGGAGCTGCGTTTAACACTGAAACATTATCTGGAAAATACTTAATCCTCAGGCGTAGCGGGTAATGTTCCCTGCGCCAGCGCGACCAGAAAAGCATATTCCATCGCTACGCCTTCGTACGATTTAAAGCGGCCAGATTTACCGCCATGGCCTGAGTCCATGTCGGTACAGAGCAATAAAAGATGGTTATCGGTTTTCAGCTCGCGCAATTTAGCGACCCATTTTGCCGGTTCCCAATATTGCACCTGAGAATCGTGTAAACCGGTCGTTACCAGTAAATGCGGATAAGCCTGTGCGGTGACGTTGTCATACGGGCTGTAGCTTTTCATGTACTCGTAATATTGCGGATCCTGCGGATTCCCCCACTCTTCAAACTCACCAGTGGTAAGAGGAATTGATTCATCAAGCATTGTTGTTACAACATCAACAAACGGTACCTGGGCGATAACGCCGTGGAACAATTCCGGGCGTTGATTAATTGCAACGCCCATCAACATGCCCCCCGCACTCCCGCCCATCGCATAACAGAGCGAAGGAGAGCCATAGCCCAGTTTTAACAATGCATCGCAGGCATCAAGATAATCATTAAACGTATTTTTCTTCTTCAGGAATTTTCCGTCTTCGTACCATTGTTGCCCCAGCTCACCACCGCCGCGAACATGGACAATGGCGTAGACAAAGCCACGATCTAACAAACTCAAGCGGCTAAAACTGAAATCGGCATCAATACTTGCGCCGTAAGAACCATAGCCATACACCAGCAATGGGTTGTGTCCTTTGCGAAAATGTTTGCGATGATAGACCAGCGAAACCGGAACTTCGACGCCATCACGGGCGACTATCCACAGGTGTTCACTGCGGTAATTCGCCGCATCAAAACCGGGCACTTCTGTTTGTTTTAATACACGACGCTCACCGGTATCCATATCCAGTTCAAACAAAGTGTCTGGTGTGGTCATGGAAGAATAACCATAACGCAATCGCGCGGTTTCAGGTTCTGGATTGTAGGCAATCCAGGTCACATAGGCCGGATCATCAAAGGCAATGCCAATGACTTCCCGGGTCTTGCGGTTGATTTGGCGCAAACTGGTTAACCCGCGCTGACGCTCTTCAACCACCAGCCAGTCGGTAAACAGCGTAAACCCTTCCAGCATAATGTTATCGCGTGGCGGAATTAACTCTTCCCACTGTTGCTCATCACGCATACGGGTACGGTATAAGCCAAAGTTTTTGCCGTGGCGGTTGGAACGCAGATAAAACCGATGCTGGTAGTGATCAAGGCTGTATTCGTGATCTTTGCGGCGCGGCAGAAAAACAAACGGCTCGGCATCGGCCATTTCCGCGTCCAGCAGGCGAACTTCACTGGTGGTGGCGCTGGCCAGATGAATGACTACATAGTGCTTCGACGTCGTTTTATGCAGGCTGACATAATAGGTATCGTCTTTTTCTTCGTAGATCAGTGTATCTTGCGATGCTGGCGTACCGATGGCGTGACGCCAGACCTGATAAGGAAGCAGCGTCACCGGATGCTTGCGAACATAGTAGAAAGTCCAGGAATCATTTGCCCAGACAAAGCTGGGTTCAACGTTATCCAGCAGTTCCGGATACCAGTTACCTGTTTCCAGATTACGAAAACGAATGCCGTACTGGCGTCGGGAAAGAAAATCTTCTGCCAGCGCCATAATGGTGTTATCGGGCGTAATCGCCATTCCGCCCATCGAATAAAACTCACTATGAGCTGCGCGCTTATTGGCATCGAGCAATATTTCCCACTCATCCCACTCTTCACTGAATGCCGATTGACGCTGGTAGATAGCATATTCACAGCCTGGTTCATAAATATGCCGATAGCGGTAGCCATTTTTTATGTAGGGCGCAGAAACTTCTCTTTGCGGAATGCGGTCGATGATTTCCTTTAAGATGCGATCCTGCAAGGCTTGTTGCGAGGCCATCACCCGATGACCGTAACTATTTTCTTGTTGCAGGTAGTCCAGGACTTCCGGCTGAGAACGCGTATCGTCCCGCAGCCAGTAGTAATTATCGATGCGCGTATCGCCATGAAGCGTCATGGCGTGGGGAATGCGGGCGGCTTTTGGTAGCATGTTATTGTTCTTTCTGGTTGAAACATCTTATAAGGGTGGCAAAACTCACCGGAGATGCAAGCGAAACAGGGTAGTCATTGCTTAGCGAAAAACGCCGTAAACCCTCGCCCAATGCGGGCGGGGATATAAGGCGAAAAGCCCGCAGGGCTTTAAAGATCAATCAGGTGTTGACTGACTCTGAACGTAGGCTCTGAGCGTTTCAATCGTTGCCTCTCCGGTGCTACAGACAAAGTACGATCTCGACCACAAAAGCCCCGTTTTACTCTGCATGCGTAAATGCGCGTTCTGCTGGCGTAGCAAACGTGATGATACCGATTTTAAATTATTGACCATCACACTGACCGCCAGTTTTGGCGGGTAGGCAACCAGCAGGTGTACATGGTCTGGCTCCCCGTCCATCTCAATAATTTCGCATTCAAGCTTTGCCGCAGCGGAGCCAAAAGCCTCACGCAACTGAGCGATCATCTGACTGTCGAATAGTTTGCGTCGATACTTTGTCGTAAAAATAAGGTGCACAACCAGCTTACTGACACTGTGTCGTTTGCGGAGAAATCCCGCCAGTAAATCATCATGATTACTCAATTGATATATTTACCTAAAGTGTTAAAATAAAAGCATTATATCAATGAGCGCTGATTATGTTAAGAGCAACAAAAGTACGCATCTACCCGACACCAGAACAGGCTGAATTTATCAACGCCCAGTTCGGTGCAGTGCGTTTTGCGTACAACAAAGCTCTGCATATCAAGAAACATTCTTACCAGCGGCACCGCGTAAATTTAAACCCGCGTAAAGACCTCAAACCACTGCTTGCAGTGGCGAAGAAATCCCGCCGGTATGGATGGCTTAAAGAATATGATTCTATTGCGTTGCAGCAGGCGGTAATTAACCTCGACGTGGCTTTTTCTAACTTTTTCAATCCGAAACTGAAAGCAGGTAAACCTACCTTTAAAAGTAAACACGGCAGACAATCGAGCTACCATTGTGTTGGCATAAAAGTCCTTGATGCTGCGATAAAAATACCGAAAATCTTGCCGATTGAAGCGCGTTTACATCGTGAAATTACGGGAATGCTGAAAAGTATCACGTTGAGCCGCAGCGCAACCGGGAAATACTACGCGTCGTTACTCTGTGACGACGGGATGGAAGCGCCGGCAAAGCCCGCACTGATATCAAATGTGACAGGGCTGGATATGGGGCTGGCGCATTTTGTCATCAAATCGGACGGCAATAAAATTGCCAGTCCCCGCCACCTAATCAATGCAAGTCGCAACCTGCGCCGGAAGCAGAAAGCACTGTCCCGTAAGAAAAAAGGGAGCGCAAACAGGCGCAAAGCCAGAATACAACTTGCAGCCGTTCACGAACGGGTAGCCGGTGCCCGTGCCGATTTCCAGCACAAGTTATCTCGCGCAATTGTTGACGAAAACCAAGCGGTAATTGTCGAGACATTGAAAATGGCAAATATGATGAAAAATCACCATCTGGCTCGTGCGATAGGCGATGCTGGATGGTCTGGATTCATCACAAAACTGGAATACAAAGCAACAGAGAAAGGTGTGCATCTGGTGAAACTGGATCAATGGTTCGCCAGTTCGAAGACCTGCCACTGCTGCGGTCACAAAATGTCGGAGATGCCATTACATAAGCGCATCTGGCAGTGTCCAGAGTGTGGAGTTGAACATGACCGCGATATCAACGCGGCGCTCAACATCAAACGCAAGGGCATACTGGAATTACAAGCGGCGGGACTCGTCGTTTCTGCCCATGGAGGCCAGCGTAAATCCGTCACACAGACGGTTGCGGCTTAAGAAGTGGGAAGCCTCGCCCGACAGGGCGGGGAGCAGTCACATGATGACAGGTAATGGCGCGGATATCGAATGTTATGCAGACAGAGAAAATCAGCCTGCTCAAATGGCTGTGCGGTTCTGGATAGCCCGAAATAGTCAACTTCAGGCTATCCAGAGAGCGGAATTATTCCGCCAAAGTGCGTTTTTGTTGTTCGAGATCGCGTTCAATGCCTTCACGAACGTCCTGGGGGATTTTCAGCGCGTCACCCAGTGCATTCAGGTAACTGCGTTCCATAAAATGGTCAATATCAATAGCCGCGCAGCTCAGGAAATAGATTTCCAGCGCCTCTTCTTCATTGCGGACCCCGGTAGCCAGGCGTTGTGGATCCAGCGGTTGTTCGATTGCCTGCTCAATGAGTACACGCCCCTGCTCTTCCACGCCGGCTTCACGCAATTGCTGATCGATTGCCGCACGTTCTTTGGCATCAATATGACCATCACTTTTAGCGGCAAAGACCAGCGCAAGGATCAAACGTTCAGTACGCTCATCCAGCGGCGTACTTTGCGCGCCAAACTGCGGTTCGTCCTGATGCGCCGCGCGAATTTTATCTTTGTATTTATTCCACAGCACCGTACCCGCTACCGCTCCGCCGCCAACCAGCAACGCGTTGGTGCCATATTTCGTAAGAAGTTTACGTGCTGATTTATTTGCGACCAGCAGCCCAGCCAGTCCGCCTAATGCGCCCGGCACTAAAAGTTTGCCCAATCCCTGATCCGCAGACGAGGAGGCAGAAGAACTGCTTTGCCCAAGCAGGGATTGCAGTTGATTTAACCAGTTAGCCATATTTGCTCCTCAATAACCATTTTTAGTGCCTGTAGCATAGCGGATGAGGATGTCAGAAAATGTATATCGAGACAAAAGATGCGCAAATAAGCGGGGCGGTTGGCCGTTATTCAAAGAAATTCCCGCCAGGTAAGGTGTTCACTGTATATCAGATGATAAGGGTATTTTAGGTGAAAGTAGTTTGACGTTTTGAGTAGCACTGTTTGATGCTGATTGCCCGATGCGACGCTGTTGCGTCTTCTCAGGCCTACGATTGTGGTGCGTTGTGGGGCGGATAAGGCACTCGCGCCGCATCCGCCAACGGTCAATCGAATTATCAGAAGCCATTAACGCCGCTGATATTCCGCCATTCCCGCTTTGCAGTCCACGCTGACCTGATAATGAATATCGGCACTTTTACCACGCACGGTTAGCGGTACTGACCATTTATCATCTTTACCCTGAATGTCCTGCAAACTGACCCAAGCCACGGGATCGGCCTGACCGACAATTTTTTGATCATCTGCCCAGCGCGCCACGCGATTTTGTTGATAATCACGTTTTACGCTCGCGGCAATTCCGGCAGCATCCAGACCTTCACACTTTGGGAAAGTGACCGACTTGCTGGTTTCATTATTGGCAGCGAAAACTGATGCGCAGGCAGAAACCAACAACAGCCCTAAAAACGCCCCTCTTTTTTTCATGTTTTTCTCCATAGCACAATGATTCAGGAGAAAGCATGGTACAAATTGTCAGGAGCGCAAGTTGCTTCAGGCCGCGTGTGAGGCATCTTCCTCTTCGGATTCAGCACCGACGACCTGTGGGGACGGTAATTTGCCGGTTTTCAGAATGGTGCTCAGCACATCTTTTTGTTCTGCCAGCCATAGCGAAAGGGCTTCACGTTGCTCGTCTTCCATTTGCACTGGAGAATTTGTCAGCCAGGTGTCAAGCAGATCCGCCGTATCAAGCATTTTGTCATAAGCATCGGCTTCCTTTTTGCTGGTAAACGACATTTTCTCTTCGCCCTCACGAATGACTACGTATTTAACTTCAACCGCCATTTGCAGCCTCTCATAATAACTGTGATTTTATACAGTATATTTCTTTTCGGTTGGAAAATCAATATCAGCAATAAAGACACGCGCAAACGTTTTCGTTTATACTGCGCGCGGAATTAATCAGGGGATATTCGTTATGACGTTATTAGGCACTGCGCTGCGTCCGGCAGCAACTCGCGTGATGTTATTAGGCTCCGGTGAACTGGGTAAAGAAGTGGCAATCGAGTGTCAGCGTCTCGGCGTAGAGGTGATTGCCGTCGATCGCTATGCCGACGCGCCAGCTATGCATGTCGCGCATCGCTCCCATGTCATTAATATGCTTGATGGTGATGCATTACGCCGTGTGGTTGAACTGGAAAAACCACATTATATCGTGCCGGAGATCGAAGCTATTGCCACCGATATGCTGATCCAACTTGAAGAGGAAGGACTGAATGTTGTCCCCTGCGCGCGCGCAACGAAATTAACGATGAATCGCGAGGGTATCCGTCGCCTGGCGGCAGAAGAGCTGCAGCTGCCCACTTCCACTTATCGTTTTGCCGATAACGAAAACCTTTTCCGCAAGGCGGTTGCTGAAATCGGCTATCCCTGCATTGTTAAACCGGTGATGAGTTCCTCCGGCAAGGGGCAGACGTTTATTCGTTCTGCAGAGCAACTTGCTCATGCATGGGAGTACGCTCAGCAAGGCGGTCGCGCCGGAGCGGGCCGCGTAATTGTTGAAGGCGTCGTTAAGTTTGATTTCGAAATTACCCTGCTAACCGTCAGCGCGGTGGATGGCGTCCATTTCTGTGCACCGGTAGGTCATCGCCAGGAAGATGGCGACTATCGTGAATCCTGGCAACCACAGCAAATGAGCCAGCTGGCTTTGGAACGTGCGCAAGAAATTGCCCGTAAAGTGGTGCTGGCACTGGGCGGTTATGGGCTGTTTGGTGTCGAGCTGTTTGTCTGTGGTGATGAGGTGATTTTCAGTGAGGTCTCCCCTCGCCCACATGATACCGGGATGGTGACGTTAATTTCTCAGGATCTCTCGGAGTTTGCCCTGCATGTGCGAGCCTTTCTCGGACTTCCGGTTGGCGGGATCCGTCAGTATGGTCCTGCAGCTTCTGCCGTTATCCTGCCACAACTGACCAGTGAGAATGTCACGTTTGATAATGTGCAGAATGCCGTAGGCGCAGGCCTACAGATTCGTTTATTTGGTAAGCCGGAAATTGATGGCAGCCGTCGTCTGGGTGTTGCGCTGGCGACCGCTGAGAGTGTTGATGAAGCGATTGAGCGCGCAAAGCACGCCGCAGCACAGATAAAAGTACAAGCTTAACCCCGGCGAAAAACGCTACCAAAATGCCCGATCGAGGATCGGGCATTTTGACTTTTACAGCTTAGCGCCTTCTACAGCTTCACGCGCCAGCTTAGTAATGCGGTCGTAATCGCCCGCTTCCAGCGCATCTGCCGGAACCAGCCAGGAACCACCGATGCACAGCACGCTTTTCAGCGCCAGGTAGTCACGGTAGTTAGCCGGAGAAATACCACCCGTCGGGCAGAAACGGACCTGGGAGAACGGACCCGCGATCGCCTGCAGGGCTTTCACACCGCCGTTAGCTTCAGCCGGGAAGAATTTGAACTCTTTCAAACCGTAGTCCATACCCAGCATCAGTTCGGAAACAGTGCTGATCCCCGGAATCAGAGGAATAGTCCCTTCGGTAGCAGCCTTCAGCAGCGGCTCGGTCAGACCCGGGCTAATTGCGAACTGTGCACCCGCTTCGGTGACTTCTGCCAGCTGCTGTGGATTCAGCACCGTACCGGCACCCACAATCGCTTCAGGCACTTCTTTGGCGATAGCACGGATAGCGTCAACTGCACACTCGGTACGCAGAGTCACTTCCAGAACGCGCACCCCACCAGCAACCAACGCTTTTGCCATCGGCACCGCGTGTTCCAGTTTTTTTACCACGATAACCGGTACAACCGGGCCGGTGGTCAGGATTGATTCTGCACTTGTTTTCCAGTTTTTCATCAGAGTTTTCTCTCGCCTGATTACAAATTTGTCGTCTTAAAAAGTGATACAGGTTGCGCCCTGTTCGGCACCGGACAGTTTTTCACGCAAGGCGCTGAATAATTCACGTCCTGTTCCCACGCGTGACGCGCTCAGGTCAGGAATGTGTGGTTCGCGAGCAGCCAGTTCCGCTTCGTCTACCAGCAGCGTCAGTTCGCCTGTCTGTCCATTCACACGAATGATGTCCCCGTCGCGCACTTTTGCCAGCAGCCCGCCATCGTAGGCTTCTGGTGTTACGTGGATAGCTGACGGCACTTTACCTGAAGCGCCGGAGAGTCGTCCATCAGTAACTAACGCAATTTTGAAACACCGGTCCAATAATACACCAAGTGGCGGCATGAGTTTATGTAATTCTGGCATTCCGTTCGCTTTTGGCCCCTGATGACGGACAACAACGACACAATCGCGGTCCAGCAAACCCGCTTCAAAAGCCGGCATAACGTCATGCTGGCTTTCAAAAACAACCGCAGGCGCTTCAATCACCTGGTTCTCAACCGGCACGGCAGAGGTTTTCATAACCGCACGGCCCAGGTTACCGCTTAACACTTTTGTCCCACCATGATGAGAGAAAGGTTGTTCGAAGGAAGCGATCACATTGCTGTCGAGTGATTTTTCCGCCCCTTCCCGCCAGTCCAGTTCACCATTATTCAGCCATGGTTCAAGGGTATAACGAGACAGACCAAAACCAGCCACCGTATTGACATCTTCATGCAGCAGGCCTGCTTTGAGCAGTTCACGCACCAGAACCGGTACGCCACCTGCCGCCTGGAAGTGGTTAATATCGGCCGGACCGTTCGGGTAGAGACGTGCCATCAGCGGTACAACATCAGAAAGGTCAGAGAAGTCATCCCAGTTAATCTGAATACCGGCCGCGCGAGCCATCGCCACCAGGTGCATGGTGTGGTTAGTGGAACCACCGGTCGCCAGCAGTGCAACGATACCGTTCACCACCACTTTCTCATCGATCATCTTACCGATCGGCATCCATTCATTACCATTACCGGTCATGCGTGTAACCTGGCGCGCAGCGGCTGCGGTCAAAGCATCGCGCAGCGGAGAATCCGGATGAACAAAAGAAGAGCCTGGCAACTGCATCCCCATAAACTCCACCACCATCTGGTTGGTGTTGGCAGTACCGTAGAAAGTACATGTTCCCGGCGCATGATAAGACGCGGCTTCTGACTCCAGTAATGCCATGCGGTCCACTTTACCTTCGGCATAAAGCTGGCGAATACGCACTTTTTCTTTATTTGGCAAACCGCTTGCCATCGGTCCAGACGGCACAAACACCGCAGGCAAATGCCCAAACGACAGGGCTGCCATAGTCAGACCCGGAACAATCTTGTCGCACACTCCGAGGAACAGCGCACCATCAAACATGTTATGGGACAACCCCACCGCCGCAGACATCGCAATCACTTCGCGGCTTAACAGCGACAATTCCATTCCATCCTGCCCCTGGGTGACACCATCACACATCGCCGGAACACCGCCCGCAACCTGACCAACCGCATTTGCTTCATGCAGGGCTTTACGAATGATTTCTGGATAGTGTTCATAAGGCTGGTGCGCGGAGAGCATGTCGTTATAGGAGGTGATGATGGCGATATTGTTACGCAACATGCTTTTCAAAGAGGCTTTGTCTTCTGGCTGGCAGGCAGCGAAACCGTGTGCCAGGTTACCACATGCCAACTGCGAACGATGAACGGTCGAAGTTTTCGCTTGTTCTATCCGGGCGAGGTAAGCAGAGCGAGTCTCGCGCGAACGTTCAATGATTCGATTTGTTACGCGTAACAATTGTGGATTCATAAAGGCTCCTGAAATTGAGTTGTCAGAGCAGGATGATTCACAACGCGCTTCATTCAGAGGATTTATGACTGAAACGCCTGTAACCGGAGCTCATAGGGCAAAAACGTTTCAGTCAGTGTAATAAAAAAAGCCTCGTGGGTGAATCCGCACGAGGCCTGAAAGTGTAAAAATTGTTCTACAATCTGTGCAAGATCATGTTACCGGTAAAATAACCATAAAGGATAAGCGCAGATATTACTCAAACTCATTCCAGGAACGACCATCACGGGTAATCATTGCCACCGAGGCAACGGGTCCCCAGGTTCCGGCCTGATACGGTTTCGGCGCATCATTGTCCATCGCCCACGCCTCAGTAATGGAGTCTACCCATTTCCAGGCTTCTTCCACTTCATCACGACGAACAAACAGTGCCTGAATACCACGCATGGTTTCCAGCAGCAGACGTTCATAGGCATCCGCCAGATGCGTCTGATTAAAGGTTTCTGAATAGCTCAGGTCCAGCTTGGTGATTTGCAGGTTATGTTTGTGGTCAAGGCCAGGAACTTTATTCAGTACCTGGATATCCACGCCTTCATCAGGTTGCAGACGGATAGTCAGTTTATTTTGCGGTAGATCCTGCCACGACTCTTTAAACAGATTCAGTTCAGGTGTTTTGAAATAGACCACGACTTCAGAGCATTTGGTCGGCAGACGTTTACCAGTACGCAGGTAGAATGGCACACCGGCCCAGCGCCAGTTATCAATGTCGACGCGGATCGCCACGAAGGTTTCTGTATTGCTGCTCTTGTTCGCGCCCTCTTCTTCCAGATATCCCGGCACTTTTTTGCCCTGGGCGAAGCCCGCAGTATATTGCCCGCGTACGGTTTTTTCGCGTACGTTGGAGCGGTCAATACGGCGCAGAGACTTCAGTACTTTCACTTTTTCATCGCGGATGCTGTCTGCACTCAGGTCAGACGGCGGAGACATCGCAATCATGCAAAGAATTTGCAGCAGGTGGTTCTGGATCATGTCGCGCATCTGACCGGCTTTATCAAAATAGCCCCAGCGCCCTTCGATCCCCACTTCTTCTGCCACGGTAATCTCAACATGATCGATGGTGCGATTGTCCCAGTTGTTCACAAACAGAGAGTTAGCAAAACGCAGCGCCAACAGGTTCAGCACCGTTTCTTTACCAAGATAGTGGTCGATACGGTAAACCTGGCACTCCTCGAAGTATTCGCCAACCTGATCGTTGATTTCCTGCGAGGTCGCCAGCGACGTCCCCAGCGGTTTCTCCATGACTACGCGTGCCGGTTTAGCATTCAGTTTTGCCTCGCCAAGCCCTTTGCAAATTGCGCCAAAAGTGCTGGGCGGCATGGCAAAGTAGTTAATGGTGATACGATTTTTTTGATCCAGCATCGCGCCGAGACGGCTGAATGCAGCAGTGTCATTGACATCGAGATTACAAAAATCCAGACGTGCACTCAGGGTGTCCCATAAACCTTCATCAATGGTTTCTTTCATGAAAGTTTCGAGCGCCTCGCGGACAACTTTGGTATAAGCCGCTTTATCCCAGTCAGCACGCCCTACGCCGATAATCCGGGTGTCCGGGTTGAGCTGACCGGCTTTTTCCAGTTGATACAGGGAAGGCAGCAATTTACGACGCGCAAGGTCGCCTTTCGCGCCGAAAATGACCAGGTCACAGGCCTGGGCTGTTTGCGTTACCGCCATGTCATTCTCCTTAAGTTAACTATCCCGGTACTTAAGCCAGGGTATACTTGTAATTTTCTTACGGTGCACTGTACTGCTTTTACGAGCTTGCGAAAACTGTAAACGCTTATCCACCCGTGCGATTACGGTAAAAGCGCGCAAAGTGCGGCAAAACTGATAAAAAAATCATCGTTTTCCATTGGGTAAAAATCTGACACTGATCATGTTATGAAAAAAAATAACAACTTTTTTATCTGCTTTTGTCATTAACACAGCACACAGGCGTAATATCTGACAAAACTGCATTTCGATTTCTTTCAGTGCGGAAATCGTCATTACCCGTGAGTCTCTTTACATCATGAATATGCTGGAAAAAATCCAGTCTCAGCTGGAACATTTGAGCAAATCAGAGCGCAAAGTTGCCGAGGTCATTCTGGCTTCGCCCGATAACGCGATCCATTCGAGTATTGCTGCTCTGGCGCTGGAAGCCAATGTTAGCGAACCGACGGTGAATCGTTTCTGTCGCAGCATGGACACGCGCGGTTTTCCTGATTTTAAACTTCATCTGGCACAAAGTCTGGCGAATGGCACTCCCTATGTTAATCGCAACGTCAATGAAGATGACAGCGTTGAATCATACACGGGGAAAATATTTGAGTCCGCAATGGCAACGCTCGATCATGTCCGTCATTCATTGGATAAATCTGCCATCAACCGCGCCGTCGACTTACTCACTCAGGCAAAAAAAATCGCCTTTTTCGGATTAGGCTCTTCTGCCGCTGTTGCCCACGATGCGATGAATAAGTTCTTTCGTTTTAATGTTCCGGTGGTGTACTCCGATGATATTGTGCTGCAACGCATGAGTTGTATGAATTGTAGCGACGGAGACGTGGTGGTGCTGATTTCTCACACGGGAAGAACAAAAAATCTGGTCGAGCTGGCGCAGCTGGCACGCGAAAACGACGCCATGGTGATTGCCCTCACCTCTGCAGGTACCCCGCTCGCCCGGGAAGCCACGCTAGCAATTACCCTCGACGTACCGGAAGATACTGACATTTATATGCCCATGGTTTCTCGACTTGCACAGCTGACCGTGATAGATGTGCTGGCGACAGGATTTACTTTGCGACGCGGTGCAAAATTCAGAGATAACTTGAAGCGGGTCAAGGAAGCGCTGAAGGAATCGCGTTTTGATAAGCAGTTACTTAATTTAAGTGACGATCGCTAAAAACGACTGTCACTGTCCTAATCTTATACGACATCCGAATGAGATTAATTTATAGCCATCGCGGCGTTATTTCATTCGGATTTCATGTTCAAGCAACACCTGGTTGTTTCAGTCAACGGAGTATTACATGTCCAGAAGGCTTCGCAGAACAAAAATCGTTACCACGTTAGGCCCAGCAACAGATCGCGATAATAATCTTGAAAAAGTTATCGCAGCGGGTGCCAACGTTGTACGTATGAACTTTTCTCACGGCTCGCCTGAAGATCACAAAATGCGCGCGGATAAAGTTCGTGAAATTGCCGCAAAACTGGGGCGTCATGTGGCTATTCTGGGTGACCTCCAGGGGCCCAAAATTCGTGTATCCACCTTTAAAGAAGGCAAAGTTTTCCTCAATATTGGGGATAAATTCCTGCTCGACGCCAACCTGGGTAAAGGTGAAGGCGACAAAGAAAAAGTCGGTATCGACTACAAAGGCCTGCCTGCTGACGTCGTGCCTGGTGACATCCTGCTGCTGGACGATGGTCGCGTCCAGTTAAAAGTACTGGAAGTTCAGGGCATGAAAGTGTTCACCGAAGTCACCGTCGGTGGTCCCCTCTCCAACAATAAAGGTATCAACAAACTTGGCGGCGGTTTGTCGGCTGAAGCGCTGACCGAAAAAGACAAAGCAGACATTAAGACTGCGGCGTTAATTGGCGTAGATTACCTGGCTGTCTCCTTCCCACGCTGCGGCGAAGATCTGAACTATGCCCGTCGCCTGGCACGCGATGCAGGCTGTGATGCGAAAATTGTTGCCAAGGTTGAACGTGCGGAAGCCGTTTGCAGCCAGGATGCAATGGATGACATCATCCTCGCCTCTGACGTGGTAATGGTTGCACGTGGCGACCTCGGTGTGGAAATTGGCGACCCGGAACTGGTCGGCATTCAGAAAGCGTTGATCCGTCGTGCGCGTCAGCTTAACCGCGCAGTAATCACGGCGACCCAGATGATGGAGTCAATGATTACTAACCCGATGCCGACGCGTGCAGAAGTCATGGACGTAGCAAACGCCGTTCTGGATGGTACTGACGCTGTGATGCTTTCTGCAGAAACTGCTGCTGGTCAGTATCCTTCAGAAACTGTTGCAGCCATGGCGCGCGTTTGCCTGGGTGCGGAAAAAATCCCGAGCATCAACGTTTCTAAACACCGTCTGGACGTGCAGTTCGACAATGTGGAAGAAGCTATTGCCATGTCAGCAATGTACGCGGCTAACCACCTGAAAGGCGTTACGGCGATCATCACCATGACCGAATCGGGTCGTACGGCGCTGATGACCTCCCGTATCAGCTCTGGTCTGCCAATTTTCGCCATGTCACGCCATGAACGTACGCTGAACCTGACTGCTCTCTATCGCGGCGTTACGCCGGTGCACTTTGATAGCGCTAATGACGGCGTAGCAGCTGCCAGCGAAGCGGTTAATCTGCTGCGCGATAAAGGTTACTTGATGTCTGGTGACCTGGTGATTGTCACCCAGGGCGACGTGATGAGTACCGTGGGTTCTACTAATACCACGCGTATTTTAACGGTAGAGTAAGTACGTTGCCGGATGCGGCGAAAACGCCTCATCCGGCCTACAGTTCAATTATAGTTCAACAGATTTCGAATCTTCTGAAGCAAACTTGAACTTATCACAAGGCGGAGGCCTCTCCTCGCGAGAGGCTTTTTTTATTTGATGGGATAAAGATCTTTGCGCTTATACGGTTGGATTTCGCCCGGCTTGCGAGTTTTCAGCAATTTTAATATCCAGGTGTATTGTTCTGGTCGCGGACCAACAAAAATCTCGACTTCTTCATTCATCCGCCGCGCAATCGTATGGTCATCTGCCTCTAACAGATCATCCATCGGTGGGCGCACCTGAATCGTCAGGCGATGCGTCTTGCCATCATAAATCGGAAACAGCGGTACAACGCGCGCACGGCACACTTTCATCAAACGACCAATCGCGGGCAACGTCGCTTTATAGGTGGCAAAGAAATCAACAAATTCGCTGTGCTCTGGGCCATGATCCTGATCGGGTAAATAATATCCCCAGTACCCCTGACGTACCGACTGGATGAATGGTTTAATACCATCATTTCTCGCATGCAGACGACCGCCAAAACGACGACGCACCGTGTTCCAGACATAATCAAAAACCGGGTTGCCCTGATTATGGAACATCGCTGCCATTTTCTGCCCTTGCGAGGCCATCAGCATGGCAGGAATATCGACGGCCCAACCGTGCGGCACCAGAAAGATCACTTTCTCGTTATTACGTCGCATCTCTTCGATAATCTCCAGCCCTTGCCAGTCAACGCGCGGCTGAATTTTCTCCGGCCCGCGTATTGCCAACTCAGCCATCATTGCCATCGCTTGCGGCGCGGTGGCAAACATCTCATCAACAATCGCTTCGCGTTCAGCTTCACTACGTTCTGGAAAGCAGAGCGACAAATTGATTAACGCACGACGGCGTGAGCTTTTTCCCAGGCGTCCGGCAAAACGTCCCAGCCGTGCCAGAATGGGGTCGCGAAACTTTGGCGGCGTTAAAGCAATACCCGCCATCGCTGCTACGCCCAGCCATGCTCCCCAGTAGCGCGGGTGGCGAAAGGATTTATCAAACTCAGGAATGTATTCGCTATTATTTTTTTTCGTTTCCATGCTTTTCCAGTTTCGGATAAGGCAAAAATCAATCTGGTGATAGTGTAGCGGCGCAACTTGCCCCGCACCAAATAAAAAAAGCCGGTACTGACTGCGTACCGGCTGCGAATGGATGTTAATTAATCAAACCGTAGCTGCGGCACAATCTCTTTGGCCTGCGCCAGGAATTCGCGACGATCGGAGCCGGTCAGCCCTTCGGTACGCGGCAGTTTTGCCGTCAGCGGGTTTACGGCCTGCTGGTTTATCCATACTTCATAGTGCAGATGCGGCCCGGTTGAACGTCCGGTATTACCGGAAAGCGCGATACGGTCGCCACGTTTCACCTTCTGTCCCGGTTTCACCAGAATCTTGCGCAAGTGCATATAACGCGTGGTGTAGCTGCGACCATGACGAATAGCCACATAATAACCTGCTGCGCCACTGCGTTTGGCAACCACCACTTCACCGTCACCCACTGAAAGCACCGGCGTACCCTGTGGCATGGCGAAATCAACACCTCTGTGTGGCGCAACACGACCAGTCACCGGATTAGTACGACGCGGGTTAAAGTTAGACGAGATACGGAACTGTTTCGCCGTCGGGAATCGCAAGAATCCTTTCGCCAGACCAGTACCGTTACGATCATAGAATTTGCCATCTTCAGCGCGGATTGCGTAATAATCTTTACCTTCTGAACGCAAACGTACGCCCAGCAGTTGGCTTTGCTCACGTTTACCATCAAGCATTTCTCGTGACATTAACACCGCAAATTCATCGCCTTTTTTCAGTTTGCGGAAATCCATTTGCCACTGCATGGCTTTAATCACTGCGCTCACTTCGGCGCTGGTTAAACCGGCGTTTCTGGCGCTGGCAACAAAGCTTCCCCCGACGGTACCTTTCAGCAGATTGTTGACCCACTCTCCTTGCTGCATTTCGCTGGTCATTTTAAAACCGTTAGCGGCAGTACGGTCATAGGTTCGGGTTTCACGACGAGACACTTCCCAGGTGAGGCGCTGCAGTTCGCCGTCCGCGGTTAATGTCCAGGAGAGTTGTTGACCGATTTTCAGGTTACGCAATTCTTTGTCGGCAGCAGCCAGTTGGGTGATATCACCCATATCAATACCATACTGATTGAGAATGCTGCTTAGCGTATCGCCAGTGGAAACAACATATTCATGCACGCCCGCTTCACCGGCGATTTTGTCATCCAGTTCATCCTGGGGAATGGCTTCATCTTCTTGTGCAGCTTGATCAATCGGCTCACTGGCTTCAGGTAAGAGCGAACGAATTTCGTTCTGTTCCAGCTCAATGGTTTTGACAATTGGCGTGGCATCGCGGTGATAAACATAGGGCCGCCAGACAGCGACGGCCAGAGTAAGAACGGTGAGCGACCCCAACATAACGCGGTGTGGTCGCGGTAAATTATTAAACGCCAGGGCGACAGAGCGGGCTATCTGTTGCACGTAATCACTTCCTCATTAATCTCCTTTCAGGCAGCTCGCATACTGGTTGGCTAATTGATTCAGGAATTCTGAATAGCTTGTTTTACCCAGTTTGATATTCGTCCCCAGGGGATCCAACGTTCCCATACGAACGGATGTCCCTCGTGCGACGCTCTCAACGACCGCTGGCCTGAACTGTGGCTCAGCAAAAACGCAGGTTGCTTTTTGCTCAACCAACTGTGTTCTTATTTCATGTAAACGCTGCGCGCCAGGTTGAATCTCAGGGTTAACGGTAAAATGACCAAGCGGTGTCAGTCCGAACTGTTTTTCGAAATAGCCGTAAGCATCGTGAAAAACGAAATAACCTTTCCCCTTGAGCGGCGCGAGCTCGTTACCAACCTGCTTTTCGGTTGAGGCTAATTGTGCCTCAAAATCCTTCAGGTTGGCGTCAAGTTTGGCTCGACTTTGCGGCATAAGTTCCACTAATTTTCCATGGATTGCAACCGCTGTAGCCCGCGCTATCTCTGGGGAAAGCCAAAGATGCATGTTGAAATCGCCGTGATGGTGATCTTCGTCACTTTTTTCCGCGTGGTCGTGATCATCATCATCGCCGTGAATACTTTTCATCAGCAGCGGTTTCACATTCTCTAGCTGCGCAATCGTTACCTGTTTCGCTTCAGGTAATTTACTTACCGGTTTTTGCATGAACGCTTCCATCTCCGGGCCAACCCAAACGACTAAGTCCGCGTTCTGTAAGCGTTTTACATCTGATGGACGCAGTGAATAATCATGTTCTGAAGCGCCGTCAGGTAGTAAAACCTCCGTTTCTGTTACCCCATCAGCAATGGCAGAAGCGATGAACCCAACGGGTTTAAGCGAAGCGACAACGGCAGCATCTGCGGCCTGTGTTGCACCGCCCCAGAGAGCGGCGGATAATGCTGCGAAAAGAAGCGTTTTTTTATGTAACATAATGCGACCAATCATCGTAATGAATATGAGAAGTGTGATATTATAACATTTCATGACTACTGCAAGACTAAAATTAACATGACAAGTCTGGTTTCCCTGGAAAATGTCTCGGTTTCTTTTGGCCAACGCCGCGTCCTCTCTGATGTGTCGCTGGAACTTAAACCTGGAAAAATTTTGACTTTACTTGGGCCAAATGGCGCAGGTAAGTCGACACTGGTACGGGTAGTGCTCGGGCTGGTAACACCCGATGAAGGGGTTATCAAGCGCAACGGAAAACTGCGCATCGGCTATGTACCGCAGAAGCTGTATCTCGACACCACGTTGCCACTTACCGTAAACCGTTTTTTACGCTTACGCCCTGGCACACATAAAGAAGATATTTTGCCTGCACTGAAACGTGTCCAGGCCGGGCATCTGATTAACGCACCGATGCAAAAGCTCTCGGGTGGCGAAACACAGCGTGTATTGTTAGCGCGAGCATTGTTAAATCGACCGCAATTATTAGTGCTGGATGAACCCACTCAGGGCGTGGATGTGAATGGTCAGGTGGCGTTATATGACCTTATTGACCAGTTGCGTCGCGAACTGGATTGTGGCGTTTTAATGGTCTCTCACGATCTGCATCTGGTAATGGCAAAAACCGATGAAGTGCTTTGCCTGAATCACCACATTTGTTGTTCCGGTACACCGGAAGTTGTTTCCCTGCATCCGGAGTTTATTTCTATGTTTGGTCCTCGTGGTGCTGAACAACTGGGTATCTATCGCCATCATCATAATCATCGTCACGATTTACAGGGACGAATTGTTTTGCGTCGGGGAAATGATCGCTCATGATTGAATTATTATTTCCCGGTTGGTTAGCCGGGATCATGCTCGCCTGTGCCGCGGGTCCGCTGGGTTCGTTTGTGGTCTGGCGTCGTATGTCTTATTTCGGTGATACGCTGGCCCATGCCTCATTACTTGGTGTCGCGTTTGGTTTGTTGCTGGACGTGAATCCATTCTATGCGGTGATTGCAGTTACGCTGCTGCTGGCGGGCGGTCTGGTATGGCTGGAGAAGCGTCCACAGCTGGCGATCGACACGTTATTAGGGATAATGGCGCACAGTGCCCTGTCGCTGGGCCTGGTGGTCGTTAGTCTGATGTCTAATATTCGTGTTGATTTGATGGCTTACCTGTTCGGTGATTTGCTGGCAGTGACGCCAGAAGATCTCATCTCTATTGCAATTGGCGTGGTCATCGTGGTGGCGATTTTGTTCTGGCAATGGCGCAATTTGCTGTCGATGACGATTAGCCCGGATCTGGCGTTTGTTGATGGTGTGAAATTACAGCGCGTGAAATTGTTGTTGATGCTGGTGACGGCATTGACGATTGGTGTAGCGATGAAATTTGTCGGCGCGTTGATTATTACTTCGTTGCTAATTATTCCTGCTGCTACTGCACGTCGCTTTGCCCGCACGCCGGAACAGATGGCAGGTGTCGCTGTTTTGGTGGGGATGGTGGCAGTGACTGGCGGTTTAACCTTTTCCGCATTTTACGATACACCAGCAGGCCCGTCGGTGGTGCTATGCGCGGCACTGTTATTTATTCTCAGTATGATGAAAAAACAGGCCAGCTAATCTTTCGCTGAACACATTTGTCGGATGCGGCGCGAGCGCCTTATCCGACCTGTGGTTCGCTATCTCTGGTATATGCCTGATAAGACGCGAATAGCGGCGCATCAGGCAACACTGCCAGTGTCGGATGCGCCGCGAGCGACCGATCCGACTTACGGCATTTCTGGCGGCGTGATGCCGAAGTGGTTCCACGCCCGCACTGTCGCCATACGCCCGCGCGGTGTACGCTGCAAAAAGCCTTGCTGAATCAAATAAGGTTCCAGCACATCCTCAATGGTTTCACGTTCTTCGCCAATGGCAGCCGCCAGGTTATCCAGACCTACCGGCCCACCAAAGAACTTATCGATTACCGCCAGCAACAATTTGCGGTCCATATAATCGAAACCTTCGGCATCGACATTCAGCATATCCAGCGCCTGAGCAGCGATATCAGCCGAGATGGTGCCATCGTGCTTCACTTCGGCGAAGTCACGCACTCGACGCAGCAGACGGTTGGCAATACGTGGCGTACCGCGAGCGCGACGAGCAACTTCCAGCGCGCCGTCATCACTCATCTCAAGCCCCATAAAGCGTGCGCTGCGACTGACGATATATTGCAGATCCGGCACCTGATAAAACTCCAGACGCTGCACAATACCAAAACGATCGCGCAACGGTGATGTCAGCGAACCTGCGCGCGTGGTTGCACCAATCAGGGTAAACGGCGGCAAATCAATTTTAATGGAGCGTGCCGCCGGACCTTCACCAATCATGATATCCAGTTGGTAGTCTTCCATTGCCGGGTACAGCACTTCTTCAACAACTGGCGATAGACGGTGGATCTCATCAATAAACAGCACGTCATGCGGTTCAAGGTTAGTGAGCATCGCTGCCAGATCGCCGGCCTTTTCCAGCACCGGACCAGAAGTCGTGCGTAAATTAACGCCCATTTCATTGGCGACAATGTTGGCAAGCGTAGTTTTACCCAACCCCGGAGGACCAAAAATCAACAGATGATCGAGGGCATCGCCGCGCAGTTTCGCTGCTTTGATGAAAATCTCCATCTGTGAACGAACCTGCGGCTGACCAACATACTCTTCCAGTAATTTAGGGCGAATGGCGCGATCTGCCACATCTTCCGGCAAAGTGGTACCGGCAGAAATCAGACGGTCTGCTTCAATCATCCTTTACCTCATAACGCGGCGCGTAGGGCTTCGCGAATTAATGTTTCACTGCTGGCGTCAGGGCGAGCGATTTTGCTCACCATGCGGCTTGCTTCTTGTGGTTTATAGCCCAGCGCCACCAGCGCGGCAACCGCTTCTTGTTCAGCATCGTCGGTCGCCGGGCTGGCAGGAGACGTGAGTACCAGGTCGGCGGCTGGCGTAAAGAGATCGCCATGCAAACCTTTAAATCGGTCTTTCATTTCAACAATCAAGCGTTCGGCGGTTTTTTTGCCAATACCCGGCAGTTTCACCAGTGCCCCCACTTCTTCACGCTCAACGGCATTAACGAACTGCTGCGCTGACATTCCGGAGAGGATCGCCAGCGCTAACTTCGGGCCGACGCCGTTGGTTTTGATCAACTCTTTGAACAATGTGCGCTCTTGTTTATTGTTAAAACCGTACAGCAGTTGCGCGTCTTCACGCACCACAAAGTGGGTGAAAACGATCGCTTCCTGACCCGCTTCAGGGAGTTCATAAAAACAGGTCATCGGCATATGCACTTCATAGCCTACGCCGCCCACTTCAATTAACACCAGCGGGGGTTGTTTTTCAATGATGATGCCTCTGAGTCTGCCTATCACATGACGCTCCTGCGTAATGAATCAAAGATAATGCTGTATGATAAAAAAATGCTGGATAGATATCCAGCGAAGGATGAAGAAAACTTGCGAGGTGTCCCGATGATCTGAAAAATGGCACAGTATAATTTGTTCTACAGGTTATATTGGAAGCAAATATTTTAATATTACATATTCAGTGAAGAAATGCGTAATAAAAATATACATTGCGCCTCCTGAAAAAATAAATTTTTTATGCTATTACGTATATTCGTATCTATTTCAATGGAATGACAACGTGAATATTAATTACCCTGCTGAATATGAAATTGGAGATATCGTCTTTACATGTATAGGTGCTGCCTTATTTGGTCAAATATCAGCTGCATCAAATTGCTGGAGTAATCACGTCGGGATCATTATCGGTCATAACGGTGAAGACTTCCTGGTTGCAGAAAGCCGGGTTCCCCTTTCAACCATCACCACGCTATCTCGTTTTATTAAACGTTCGTCTAATCAACGCTATGCTATAAAGCGATTAGACGCTGGGCTGACAGAACAACAAAAACAACGAATTGTTGAACAGGTTCCCTCCCGGCTACGCAAACTTTACCACACCGGTTTTAAATACGAATCTTCGCGCCAGTTCTGTTCAAAATTTGTTTTTGATATTTATAAAGAGGCGCTATGTATTCCGGTGGGTGAAATAGAGACGTTTGGAGAATTGTTAAATAGCAATCCGAATGCAAAACTCACTTTCTGGAAATTCTGGTTCCTGGGTTCTATTCCGTGGGAGCGTAAAACCGTCACGCCAGCCAGTTTGTGGCATCATCCGGGTTTGGTGTTGATTCATGCGGAGGGAGTGGAAACGCCTCAGCCGGAACTGACCGAGGCGGTATAACTTAACGCAGTCGCCCTCTCGCCAGGTTCAGCCGCGATTCGCTCATCTGCATCGCATTCTGACTGACGTGACAATGGGTAATCGCGATAGCTAATGCATCGGCAGCATCCGCCTGTGGATTAGCGGGCAGTTTCAGCAAGGTGCGGACCATATGCTGCACCTGGCTTTTTTCAGCACTACCAATACCTACCACCGTTTGCTTTACCTGACGTGCCGCATATTCAAATACCGGCAATTCCTGATTCACCGCCGCCACAATCGCCACGCCGCGCGCCTGACCCAGTTTCAGGGCTGAGTCAGCGTTCTTCGCCATAAAGACTTGTTCAATGGCGAAATAATCAGGCTCGAACTGGGTGATGATTTCCGTCACGCCCGCATAGATGAGCTTCAGACGAGACGGTAAATCATCCACTTTGGTGCGTATGCATCCGCTACCCAGGTAGGAGAGTTGCCTGCCTACCTGGCGGATGACGCCATAGCCGGTCACGCGCGAACCCGGGTCAATGCCGAGAATAATAGCCATCACGCGTCTCCGTTTTGCTGTTTAGCAGGCCCCATCAGAGAGTCGCTGCAACCTCATCGGAGATTTCACCGTTATGGTAGACTTCCTGCACGTCGTCGCAATCTTCCAGCATATCGATCAGACGCATCAGTTTCGGTGCGGTTTCAGCATCCATATCAGCTTTGGTGGACGGGATCATGGAAACTTCCGCGCTGTCTGCTTTCAGACCTGCCGCTTCCAGAGCGTCGCGTACTTTACCCATTTCTTCCCATGCAGTGTAGACGTCAATCGCGCCGTCATCATAGGTCACAACGTCTTCAGCACCCGCTTCCAGAGCTGCTTCCATGATGGTGTCTTCATCGCCTTTCTCGAAGGAGATCACGCCTTTTTTGCTGAACAGATAGGCTACGGAACCATCAGTACCGAGGTTACCACCACATTTGCTGAATGCATGACGCACTTCAGCAACGGTACGGTTGCGGTTGTCAGACAGACATTCAATCATGATTGCCGTGCCGCCAGGACCGTAACCTTCGTAGATGATGGTTTCCATGTTTGCATCATCATCACCGCCCACACCACGTGCAATTGCGCGGTTCAGAGTGTCACGGGTCATGTTGTTAGACAATGCTTTATCAATTGCTGCACGCAGACGCGGGTTAGCGTCCGGGTCACCACCGCCCAGCTTAGCCGCGGTTACCAGCTCACGAATGATTTTAGTGAAGATTTTACCGCGCTTAGCATCCTGCGCAGCTTTACGATGTCTGGTGTTGGCCCATTTACTATGACCTGCCATAAAAATATCTCCAGATAGCCCTGCCTGTTCAGGCAGCGTTAATTACAAACTGTTCAATCGCCTGCCGGTTGCTCCAGGACTTAGTGAGCGCCGCCGCAGCAGGCGCATCAAGCCACTTGTAGGCCAGATGTTCAGTGAAGACGACCTGGCGTTCGTGCGGGAGCGCAAGACAGAACCATGATTCCGTATTACGCGTCACGCCCGGCGCATAGCGATGACGTAAATGTGAAAAAATTTCAAATTCTACCGTGCGCTGACAGTCAATTAAGGTCAGTTGTTCAGCGACAACATCGATGGTGACCTCTTCCTTTACTTCGCGCATGGCAGCTTGCGGCGCGGTTTCACCCTCTTCCACGCTGCCGGTTACCGACTGCCAGAAATCGGGATCGTCACGCCGCTGCAACATCAGCACCCGTTTCGTATCTTGCGCATAGATGACCACTAAGATCGAAACGGGACGCTTATACACTTTATCCTTCACGCTGCCTCTTCGTTGACTGCCTTCGCTCATCCCATTCACATAGTTATCTATGCTCATGGGAGTTCACTCAGTTGCCGCCTCGATGCAACGCGAATGATTTCGTGTATTTGAGTCATATCAGTTATTCTCTGCCTTCTTCACAACCTGAATGCTCAGCTCAGCCAGTGCAGTCGGGTTAGCAAAGCTCGGTGCTTCAGTCATCAGACACGCCGCCGCCGTGGTTTTCGGGAAGGCGATAACGTCACGGATATTGTCGGTGCCGGTCAGCAGCATCGTCAGACGGTCAAGACCGAATGCCAGACCTGCGTGCGGCGGAGTACCGTATTTCAGGGCGTCGAGCAGGAAGCCGAATTTCTCGCGCTGTTCCTCTTCGTTGATACCCAGAATACCAAACACCGTCTGCTGCATATCACCATTATGGATACGCACAGAACCACCGCCCACTTCGTAACCATTGATGACCATATCGTAAGCGTTCGCCACCGCATTTTCTGGTGCAGCTTTCAGTTCTGCAGCAGTCATGTCTTTCGGTGAGGTGAACGGATGGTGCATTGCCGTCAGGCCGCCTTCACCGTCGTCTTCAAACATCGGGAAATCGATAACCCACAGCGGTGCCCATTTGCTTTCGTCGGTCAGACCAAGGTCTTTACCCACTTTCAGGCGCAGTGCGCCCATCGCGTCGGCAACAATTTTCTTGTTGTCGGCACCGAAGAAAATCATATCGCCATCTTGCGCGGCAGTACGATCCAGGATGGCTTCGATGATTTCTGCATTAAGGAACTTCGCTACCGGGCTGTTGATACCTTCCAGACCTTTCGCGCGTTCGTTAACTTTGATGTAAGCCAGACCTTTCGCGCCGTAGATTTTAACGAAGTTACCGTATTCGTCGATCTGCTTACGGGTCAGCGATGCGCCACCCGGAACACGCAGAGCGGCAACGCGCCCTTTCGGATTGTTCGCCGGACCTGCAAATACTGCAAATTCAACAGATTTCAGCAGATCGGCAACGTCAGTCAGTTCCATCGGGTTACGCAGATCCGGTTTATCAGAACCATAACGGCGTTCTGCTTCCGCAAAGGTCATTACCGGGAAATCGCCCAGATCCACGCCCTTCACTTCCAGCCACAGATGACGCACCAGCGCTTCCATCACTTCACGCACTTGCGGCGCGGTCATGAAAGAAGTTTCCACATCGATCTGAGTAAATTCAGGCTGACGATCAGCGCGCAGGTCTTCGTCACGGAAGCATTTAACGATCTGATAGTAACGGTCAAAGCCGGACATCATCAGCAGCTGTTTGAACAACTGTGGGGATTGCGGCAGTGCGTAGAATTTACCTTTGTGCACACGAGAAGGCACCAGGTAGTCACGCGCGCCTTCCGGCGTGGCTTTGGTCAGCATCGGAGTTTCGATGTCGAGGAAGCCGTGGTCATCCATAAAACGGCGCACCAGGCTGGTGATTTTAGCGCGGGTTTTCAGGCGCTGAGCCATTTCCGGGCGACGCAGGTCGAGGTAGCGGTATTTCAGACGCGCTTCTTCGGTGTTGACGTGGTTAGAGTCAAGCGGCAGAACATCTGCACGGTTGATGATAGTCAGCGAGGACGCCAGTACTTCGATTTCGCCAGTCGCCATATCGCGGTTAATATTTTTTTCGTCACGCGCACGTACGGTGCCCGTGACCTGAATGCAGAACTCATTACGCAGTTCAGAGGCCAGCTTTAACGCGTCCGCACGATCCGGATCGAAAAATACCTGCACGATACCTTCGCGGTCGCGCATATCGATGAAGATCAGGCTACCAAGATCACGACGACGGTTGACCCAACCACACAGAGTCACCTGCTGCCCCACGTGGGACAAACGGAGCTGTCCACAATATTCTGTACGCATGAGATATCCCTTAACTTAGCTGCCGGCGGATGCCCCCTGCTGCGCAGGTGACCAAGTCGCAGCGTTAGCTGTATGTCACAACTGAATGAAAAAAGGCGGCTATTATACTGGAAATTCTGCCGCACCGTAAGAGTCTGGCCCGCGCTGGAACGCCTCGTTACCACTTTATATCGGGCCTGAAATCAGACTCTACGCCAGTTTGCTATAAAGGTGTTGCCCGAACTCATAAAAATTAACAAAATTTGTCGTTCCGCCATCGGCTAATCGCATTAAGGTGAGAGGCACGATTTTGTTTTGTCAGGAGTCATCATGCTTGAACTTAATGCTAAAACCACCGCGCTGGTGGTGATTGATTTACAAGAAGGCATCTTACCTTTTGCCGGAGGTCCACATACTGCCGATGAGGTGGTTAATCGCGCCGGGAAGCTGGCGGTGAAATTTCGCGCCAGCGGTCAGCCCGTGTTTCTGGTGCGCGTTGGCTGGTCTGCCGATTACGCCGAAGCATTAAAACAGCCGGTTGATGCCCCTTCCCCCGCTAAAGTGTTGCCCGAAAACTGGTGGCAACATCCTGCTGCATTAGGTGCAACTGACAGTGATATCGAAATCATCAAACGTCAGTGGGGGGCGTTTTACGGTACAGATCTGGAGTTGCAATTACGCCGCCGGGGTATCGATACAATAGTATTATGTGGGATCTCGACCAATATCGGTGTTGAATCCACCGCCCGCAATGCCTGGGAACTCGGTTTTAATCTGGTGATTGCCGAAGACGCCTGCAGCGCCGCCAGCGCCGAGCAGCACAATAACAGCATCAACCATATCTACCCACGCATCGCCCGTGTGCGCAGTGTGGAAGAGATCCTCAACGCATTATGATTTACATCGGTCTGCCGCAATGGTCGCATCCTAAATGGGTGCGGTTGGGGATCACCAGCCTTGAAGAGTATGCCCGCCACTTTAACTGTGTGGAGGGCAACACCACGCTTTACGCCCTGCCGAAATCCGAGGTTGTCCTGCGCTGGCGTGAGCAGACCACAGATAATTTTCGCTTCTGTTTTAAGTTTCCGGCGACCATTTCGCATCAGGCAGCATTACGGCATTGCGATGATTTAGTGACTGAATTTTTGACCCGCATGTCACCGTTAGCGCCGCGCATTGGGCAATACTGGCTGCAACTGCCTGCCACATTTGGCCCACGGGATCTGCCTGCGCTTTGGCATTTTCTCGATTCCCTTCCCGGCGAATTTAATTATGGTGTGGAAGTCCGCCATCCACAGTTTTTCGCCAAAGGGGAAGAGGAACAAACGCTTAATCGCGGTTTACATCAGCGCGGCGTTAATCGGGTGATTTTAGACAGCCGCCCGGTTCATGCAGCACGTCCACACAGTGAAGCTATTCGCGACGCTCAACGAAAAAAACCTAAAGTTCCGGTACATGCTGTACTGACGGCGACAAATCCGCTGATCCGTTTTATCGGTAGTGATGATATGACGCAAAACCGGGAATTATTTCAGGTCTGGTTACAAAAATTAGCGCAGTGGCATCAGACCACTACGCCTTATCTTTTTTTACATACGCCAGATATTGCCCAGGCCCCGGAACTGGTACATACCCTGTGGGAAGACTTACGTAAAACGCTTCCAGAGATCGGAGCAGTTCCGGCTATTCCACAGCAATCTTCTCTTTTCTGAATTTGCCACCTATCATAGACAGGTGCCATCGGCCATTTTAAAGGGAGTTTGTATGGTAAGCGCGCTGTATGCCGTTTTAAGTGCGTTGTTATTAATGAAGTTCTCTTTTGATGTCGTTCGCCTGCGAATGCAGTACCGCGTTGCCTATGGCGACGGCGGTTTTAGCGAACTGCAAAGCGCTATTCGCATTCATGGTAACGCGGTGGAATATATTCCCATCGCGATTGTGTTAATGCTGTTTATGGAAATGAATGGCGCAGAAACCTGGATGGTGCATATTTGCGGCATCGTTTTGCTTGCTGGTCGTCTGATGCATTATTACGGTTTTCATCACCGTCTGTTCCGCTGGCGACGTTCCGGCATGAGCGCCACCTGGTGTGCGCTGTTGCTGATGGTGCTGGCGAATCTTTGGTATATGCCCTGGGAGTTGGTTTTCTCCCTGCGTTAGCGCACAATACGCCACTTTCTTTTTCCCGGATTTTTACGTTATGTCTCACCGCGACACGCTATTTTCTGCCCCTATCGCCAGACTGGGCGACTGGACCTTTGATGAACGGGTAGCTGAAGTCTTCCCGGATATGATCCAGCGTTCCGTTCCCGGCTATTCCAATATTATTTCCATGATTGGTATGTTAGCCGAGCGCTTCGTTCAACCTGGTACGCAGGTTTACGATCTGGGTTGTTCTCTGGGCGCGGCGACGCTCTCGGTGCGTCGCAACATTCATCATGATAATTGCAAAATTATTGCCATCGACAACTCTCCGGCGATGATTGAACGCTGCCGTCGTCATATTGACGCCTATAAAGCCCCTACGCCAGTAGACGTTATTGAAGGTGATATTCGCGATATCGCCATTGAAAACGCATCGATGGTGGTGCTGAATTTTACCCTGCAATTCCTGGAACCTTCCGAGCGTCAGGCGTTACTGGATAAAATTTATCAAGGGCTGAACCCGGGCGGTGCGCTGGTGCTTTCGGAAAAATTCAGTTTCGAAGATGCCAAAGTTGGTGAATTGCTGTTTAACATGCACCACGACTTTAAACGTGCCAACGGTTACAGCGAACTGGAGATCAGCCAGAAGCGCAGCATGCTGGAAAACGTGATGCTAACCGATTCTGTGGAAACCCATAAAGCACGCCTGCATCAAGCTGGTTTTGAGCATAGCGAGCTGTGGTTCCAGTGCTTTAACTTTGGTTCCCTGGTGGCATTAAAAGCAGAGGACGCTGCATGATCGACTTTGGTAACTTTTATTCTCTGATTGCCAAAAATCATCTTTCACACTGGCTGGAAACGCTGCCCGCGCAGATTGCTAACTGGCAGCGCGAGCAGCAGCACGGGCTGTTTAAGCAGTGGTCCAACGCGGTGGAATTTCTGCCTGAAATTAAACCGTATCGTCTGGATTTATTGCATAGCGTGACGGCAGAAAGCGAAGAGCCACTGAGCGCCGGGCAAATTAAACGTATTGAAACGCTGATGCGCAACCTGATGCCGTGGCGCAAAGGGCCGTTCTCACTGTATGGCGTCAACATCGATACCGAATGGCGTTCCGACTGGAAATGGGATCGCGTTCTGCCCCATCTTTCTGATTTAACCGGGCGCACCATTCTTGATGTCGGCTGTGGCAGCGGTTATCACATGTGGCGCATGATTGGCGCAGGCGCGCACCTCGCGGTGGGAATCGACCCTACGCAACTGTTTCTGTGCCAGTTTGAAGCGGTGCGTAAACTACTGGGTAACGATCAGCGCGCACATTTGTTACCGTTAGGCATTGAACAGCTTCCGGCACTGAAAGCCTTTGATACCGTCTTTTCGATGGGCGTGCTTTATCATCGTCGTTCACCGCTGGAGCATCTCTGGCAGTTGAAAGATCAACTGGTCAATGAAGGTGAACTGGTGCTTGAAACGCTGGTTATTGATGGTGATGAGAACACGGTGCTGGTGCCGGGCGATCGTTACGCGCAAATGCGTAATGTCTATTTCATCCCTTCCGCGCTGGCGCTGAAAAACTGGCTGAAGAAGTGTGGTTTTGTTGATATTCGCATTGCGGATGTGAGCGTTACCACTACAGAAGAGCAGCGACGCACTGAATGGATGGTTACCGAGTCTCTGTCCGATTTCCTCGACCCACATGATCCGAGTAAGACAGTTGAAGGTTATCCGGCACCTAAACGCGCGGTGCTGATTGCGCGCAAGCCGTAAAGATTAGCGCCCGTTTCCGGGCGCTTTTCACGTCTTATGCCTGAACAGCTGGCTGATCAAACGCCGTTAACTTCGGTGCATTGCCCGTATATTTTTCGATATACACCAGCGCAGAGTTACCGGCACAGGCATTTGCCAGCTGAGAGCTGGGGATATCCGCCGTTAACACGTTCGCACTGCCGTTTTTACACAAGCCATTTTCCAGATCTGGCCATGCACCTTCATGCACGCATACCACGCCTTTTTTGATCCCGTCAGTCACCACCGCGCCTGTCAGAATCTGACCACGTCTGTTCCAGACACGCACCAGATCGCCATTCGCAATACCAAAGCGAGCAGCATCTTCGGTGTGAATAGTGATCGGTTCACGATCGGCAACCGCATATTTTTTACGCAGTTCCGCATAGTTAAGCTGACTGTGTAAACGGTGTGCCGGATGTGCGGTCAGAAGCTGCAACTGCTTCTCGTCGGCGGAACCTTTCCACTCATCAGGCGCAAGCCAGGTTGGGTGTGCCGGGCAATCCTTATAGCCAAATTTTTCCAGCGTTTTGGAGTAAATCTCAATTTTGCCGCTTGGCGTACCCAGCGCATTTTTCACCGGATCGGCGCGGAAATCACCATAACGAACGTACTGTTCGTTCTTCTCGCTGCGGCGCATTTCGATCAGTTTATTTTGCTGCCAGAAAGCATTAAACATCGGCATAGTCACGCGTTGCGCACGCGCACCTTTCTGAGCGGCATCATAGAAAAATTTCAGCCACGCCATTTCATCTCTACCTTCGGTATAGATCTCTTTTCCGCCAGGTTTGAGTAATTCAGCAAGATCGGCAAACACGTCAAAATCGTTACGCGCTTCAAATTGCGCAGCGACAGCCTGCTTCATCGGTACAATATGCTGGTTGCTGTAATCACCGGTCATCGTCAAGTCATTGCGCTCAAACGATGTGGTGATCGGTAATACGATATCTGCATGTTTAGCAGCTGCGGTCCAGTAGCATTCAGAAACGACGATCATCTCCGGTTTCTGCCATGCTTTAATCAGACGATTAGTATCCTGGTGATGGGTAAAGTTACCGCCACCCGCCCACCAGATCATTTTGATATTTGGGTACGTTTGCTCTTTACCGTTATGCTGATATTTGCCGCCAGGATTTTCCAGCGCATCGACGATACGGGCAACAGGAATCGCCGTCATTCCGCCATCATCAGCGGCCTCGCTGGCCTGTCCGGCAATCGCCGCAGACATTTCCGGCAGCACGCCGCCAACACGCGTCGGGTTGCCACCATTGGAGTAATGATAAGAGAAACCAAACCCGCCGCCCGGTGTACCAATCTGCCCTAACATCGCCGCCAGCGTCACCAGCATCCAGTGTTTCTGTTCACCATATTGCTGGCGCTGAATTCCCCAGCCTGCCATCAGTATTGTGCGATTTGCCGCCATCAGTTCAGCGAGTTTGACTATCTGCGCTTCCGGTACGCCAGAAATTTCCGCCGCCCAGGCCGCGCTCTTCGGCGTATTATCGCTCTTGCCTGCCAGATACTCTTCAAACTGCGGATATCCGGTAGTGTATTTTTCAAGGAACACTTTATCGTGTTTGCCTTGTGTCATCAGGGTATGCGCGATCCCTAACATCAGTGCCACGTCGGTGCCCATATTCGGCGCGATCCAGGTGGCATTATCGCCAAAGAATTCGATGGTTTCGGAGCGAATAGGATCAATGGCAATCACGGGTTTGCCAGATTTTTTCAGCTGATGGAAGTATTCCAGCCCTTGCTCATCGGTACTGCTCCAGGCAATTTTCAAGGTATTCAGCGGGTTCATCCCCCACAGCACCACAACCTGGCTGTTTTCCAGAATCAGCGGCCAGGAGGTCTGCTGTTCATACACCTCTACAGAACCGACCACATGCGGCATGATCACCTGTGCTGCCCCGGTTGAATAATCGCCGCTATGCCCGGAATAACCGCCCGCAAGGTTCATATAACGTTGCAGTAAGGTTTGCGCTTTATGCAACACGCCAGAAGATCGCCAGCCGTAAGATCCGGCAAAAATGGCCGATGGTCCGTTAGCTTTACGAATACGATCGTGTTGCTCATGAATCAGTTTTAATGCTTGTTCCCAGCTCACCTGTACATAGGTATCTTCGCCACGACCTTTCGCCGGTTGCAGTGGATTATCGAGATAGCTTTTTCTCACCATCGGATGCTGAATACGCGCCGTGGTGTGTACCTGATCCACCGCCGTAGACTGTAAGGAGTTCGGTATAGTTTTCGCCAGCGCGCCTGTTGAAGAAACAATCTTGCCGTCCTTCACTTCTACGTTCATCGCTCCCCAACGGCCCGCGGTGAGGATTTTGCCACCCTTCTCTTCTGCCCATGCGGGTAGCGGTGCAGCCGATGTCACCACCAGCGCCCCAGCGGCAATACCGCTGTGTTTAATAAATTCACGTCTTGTTAATGTCATAACTTCCTCCCTGATCAACGAGGATCACTGTTTCTCGGTAATATCTTTGGCGTTGTACTGGAAGTACCGCGTCAAAATGTCCAGTTCGTTTTCGCTCATGCTGGTTCGCGCCCCCATTCCTTTGGCAATGGACGGCCATGCATTGACGGTGTAATGGTCGGAGGCAATAGGGGCATGGCAACCAGCGCAATAGGTATCGTCAAGTTTTTCAGCGTATTGCCATAGCGGTTTACGGTCCGCTAATGCGGGATCGGTAAGCGCACCCTGTAAAGACGCCTGACGCCATTGATTGCCGTATTCGTCAGCCTGCCATTCCCCGTTTACCGTGAGCGCCTTGATACCTTCTTCACTTAATGTGGCTAGTGCCAGCCGTTGACCTGCCGCCAGGTAGAGCGTGTTTTCACTGCCCTGCATTTGATAACCCTGCAACAGAACGATCGGCTGTTTGCCACTGGCATCAACGACGATGAGATCGGTACCAGGATTCACGGTAGCCAGCTCGCCTATGCGAGAAGTTTTGAAAGGATAAATATGTACGCCATTAGTCACTGAAGTAGCGGCCTGACTTTCCAGCTCATGCGCCGCGTTGTCATCCATTTTTATTTCTGGCGGAAAATGAGCAATGCCTTTATGACAATCGATACAGGTTTCGCCGCCCTTTTGTGCTTTGTTATGCATTTTCTGCGCAGATTCACTTTGCGAGGCAATATCCATGGCATCAAAAGAATGGCAACTACGGCACGTTGCAGAGTCAGTGGCTTTTAATTCTTTCCATACTGTTTCGGCCATTTCCTGACGATGCGCTTCGAACTTATCGTCACTGTCTATTTTGCCGCTAACAAATTCATGATAAATATCTTTAGATGCTTTTAATTTAGCAAATAAATAATCCATCCCTGACTTTGGAATATGGCAATCGGCACATTCCGCACGTATCCCTTTCTGGTTCGAAAAGTGGACAGTTCCCTGATATTCCTCAAAAGGTTTACTCATCGAGTGGCAGGAAAGGCAAAATGCTGTATCCGACGTTTTATGTAAGGCTTTTTGCGCCAGCAATAACCCGCCGCCACCAACCACAACCGCTATCAGCAAAAACATTAACCCAATGCGTTTTTTCCCTCGCATAGATTCCTCTAATTAATTCCAGAACACCGAAATCATTGTATAATTAAATATACAACGAATTGACCGCTTGCATAATTCGGCACAACACTGCCTGAAATAATCGATAAAGAATATGATTTATTACAATGTAATCATTAATTGCTAAGGAATAACCCAGTTGTTATTTAGAATACATATTTGTCAGTTTTAGTAATTTAAATTACATAATTAATATGAATATATAAAAATTTTTAGCACAACGCTATGTGCACTGTCACCCGCTCAACAGATCGCGGTAATCGTTCATTTTTTATACTATTCAGGGATAAAAAAAGGCCCCTGTTGAAATTGCAGGGGCCTGGTACGAGCAAGCATCATATTGGGCGACATGATGCAACGGTAAAAATCATTTGGCCTGATGGCGTTCAATGATTCCTTTCATTTCAGCAACCGCCGCCCCGTCTACGACATAACGCGAATACTCGTCCGCGTGTGCATCTGATGACATGGACAATCCTTGATTACGATAACGCATTGGTGAGGCTTGCCACGCTCCCGCGGAGCTATGGACTTCCAGCACTCCGGCATCGAGGAAGTGGTGCAGGTTTTCTGCACGGACTCCTGCTCCGGCCATAATGATTGGAGCATCACCATGGGCAATAAGTTCCATAATTTTTGATAAACCTTGCAGTGCGTCTGATTTTTGCCCTGATGTCAGTACCCGAGCAACGCCCAATTCCGCAAGATTATTGAGTGTATTTAAAGGGTTAGCGCACATATCGAAGGCGCGATGAAAAGTCACTGCCAGCGGACCGGCAGCAGCCATTATTTTTTCCATTCGTGGCATATCGACATTCCCGTCAACATCGAGAACGCCCGTCACCAGTCCAGGAAAACCTAATTCGCGGACTGTGCGCACATCCTCAAGAATGGCGGCAAATTCACCGTCGCTGTAGCAAAAATCACCACCGCGTGGGCGGATAATCGGATGCACAGGGATCGTCACCCGCTGGCGTACGGATTTCAGTACCCCCAACGACGGCGTTAAGCCCCCCTCTTTTGGGGCTGCGCATAATTCAACTCTGTCTGCGCCGTTTTGCTGCGCCGTTAGTGCACATTCCATGCTGTAACAGCAAATTTCCAGTAATGCCATTTTTACTCCTTAATTACGCCGACTGCTCGCTGGCAACGATCTTTTCAATGGACCACGGATGAAACTTAATAGTTGTTTTGCCATCGGTGACCGCCAGCGTCGGATTCGGTAATCGCTCATGCTCACCTTTTGGCGAACTGGTTTTCACTGAGATCCCCGGCAGGCTGAGTCCTTCATCAGAAAGCAATGCCAGCGCACGGGCATTCAGCGTTTCTGGATCGCCCGGCAGAACGATTTCAATATGTTCCCAACCTTCGTGCGGGTAACGTTTTTCCCCGGGCCACGGTAGCTCCACAATGGAAAACTGCCAGTGCGCAACCTGTACCGGTTCATGCAATTTAAACAGACAAATCGGCCTGCCATTGATCATATTTTCTGACAAAAGCTCGCCGCACTGTTCAAACCCGCGACGCCAGCGCTCAGCGGTGGCGTTTTGATGGCAACGCAAAGAAATGTGATCGGCAGTCAGCGGAGTGATATCCAACCCCAAACGGCGGGAAAGTTCATCTAATGCGTGGGTAAATCGCGGTAAATCCGATGCAATATCCTGCAGCTCGTCGATAGATTGCCAGTTCGCCATAATCACTCTTCGTCTTTCAGTAAAAGCGTTAATTTACCCTGTTGCCCTGCGCCAACCAACCGCTGATTTCACGCCGCTTCTGATGCAATAGTGAAAACGGCAATACGCCACGCGCACGTTGCTGACGAAAACAGCCATTTGCAGTATACTCCCGCCCTAATTTCTTTAACTGGTGCGGGCAATTTTTGCTCGCTTCATCAATGTAAGGTATTCCGGTGAATATTCAGGCTCTTCTCTCAGAAAAAGTCCGTCAGGCCATGATTGCGGCAGGCGCGCCTGCGGATTGCGAACCGCAGGTTCGTCAGTCAGCAAAAGTTCAGTTCGGCGACTATCAGGCTAACGGCATGATGGCAGTTGCTAAAAAACTGGGTATGGCACCGCGACAATTAGCAGAGCAGGTGCTGACTCATCTGGATCTTAACGGTATCGCCAGCAAAGTTGAGATCGCCGGTCCAGGCTTTATCAACATTTTTCTTGATCCAGCCTTCCTGGCTGATCATGTTCAGCAGGCGCTGGCGTCCGATCGTCTCGGTGTTGCTACGCCAGAAAAACAGACCATTGTGGTTGACTACTCCGCTCCGAACGTGGCGAAAGAGATGCACGTCGGTCACCTGCGCTCTACCATTATTGGTGACGCGGCAGTGCGTACTCTGGAGTTCCTCGGTCACAAAGTGATTCGCGCGAACCACGTCGGCGACTGGGGTACTCAGTTCGGTATGCTGATTGCGTGGTTGGAAAAGCAGCAGCAAGAAAACGCCGGTGAAATGGAGCTGGCTGACCTTGAAGGTTTCTACCGCGATGCGAAAAAGCATTACGACGAAGATGAAGAGTTTGCCGAGCGTGCACGTAACTACGTAGTCAAACTGCAAAGCGGTGACGAATATTTCCGCGAGATGTGGCGCAAACTGGTCGACATCACCATGACGCAGAACCAGATCACCTACGATCGTCTGAACGTGACGTTGACCCGCGATGACGTCATGGGTGAAAGTCTCTACAACCCAATGCTGCCGGGTATCGTGGCGGACCTGAAAGCCAAAGGTCTGGCAGTAGAAAGTGAAGGCGCGACCGTCGTATTCCTTGATGAGTTCAAAAACAAGGAAGGCGAACCGATGGGCGTGATCATTCAGAAGAAAGATGGTGGCTATCTCTACACCACCACTGATATCGCCTGTGCGAAATATCGTTATGAAACACTGCATGCCGATCGCGTGCTGTATTACATCGACTCCCGTCAGCATCAACACCTGATGCAGGCGTGGGCTATCGTCCGTAAAGCAGGCTATGTACCGGAATCCGTACCGCTGGAACACCACATGTTCGGCATGATGCTGGGCAAAGACGGCAAACCGTTCAAAACCCGCGCGGGTGGTACAGTGAAACTGGCGGATCTGCTGGATGAAGCCCTGGAGCGTGCACGTCGTCTGGTGGCAGAAAAGAACCCGGATATGCCAGCCGACGAGCTGGAAAAACTGGCTAACGCAGTTGGTATTGGTGCGGTGAAATATGCGGATCTCTCCAAAAACCGCACCACGGACTACATCTTCGACTGGGACAACATGCTGGCGTTTGAGGGTAATACCGCGCCATACATGCAGTATGCATACACGCGTGTATTGTCCGTGTTCCGTAAAGCAGAAATTGACGAAGAGCAACTGGCTGCAGCTCCGGTTATCATCCGTGAAGATCGTGAAGCGCAACTGGCAGCTCGCCTGCTGCAGTTTGAAGAAACCCTCACCGTGGTTGCCCGTGAAGGCACGCCGCATGTGATGTGTGCTTACCTGTACGATCTGGCTGGTCTGTTCTCTGGCTTCTACGAGCACTGCCCGATCCTCAGCGCAGAAAACGAAGAAGTGCGTAACAGCCGTCTGAAACTGGCACAACTGACGGCGAAGACGCTGAAACTGGGTCTGGATACGCTGGGTATTGAGACAGTAGAGCGTATGTAATCGCGTTATACGGCAAAAGCCGATGTCATGGCAGACATCGGCTTTTTTATCATTAACGATAATTCACAATCACTTCATTCCGTTGTACCTTTAGCGGCGGAATTAACCGCCCACCGCCAGGCACTTCCCAGATAAATCGCAACGGTTCTATCGCCGGTATACCGGAAAAGGCCACGGTGGTTCCACTCTGCCCTTCTAATTCGACACAACGAGATTGTGAACACAAGCGAACCCGCAGTCCTGCAGGTGTCGGGCCGATAAGCTGATAACGCCACGCCACCAGCGTCATCAATCCTGCAGCAGGTTGTCGAGTAGAAAGAGGCGCTGACGACATCGACTCACCACGGTGATTCAGCGTAACGCCCACACTACTCGCCTGCCACATCCCCTCCCCGGCGGCTTGCACCAGCAGCGGAAACAATAATATTGCTAATAAGGTTCTCATCATTTACCGCCAATTGTCGCCGTCATGCGGATATGTCGGTTATCAGATAGTTCCAGATTCGACAGCACCACTAACTGCGGCAAGCTGCGGCGCAGGAAGCGAGACAATAATGGTCGCAGCGCGTGGTTCACCAATAAAACTGGCGGCGCACCCAACATCTCCTGACGGGATAGAGCTTCCTGAGTTTGCGCCAGTAAACGATCCGCCAGCCCTGGCTCCAGTCCGCCCCCGCCCTGCAACGCCTGTAGCAACAAACGTTCCAGCGGTGTATCGAGGCCAATAACATGAACTTCATCTTTGCCAGGAAACCACTGCTGGGTAATCGCCCGTCCCAACGCCACGCGCACGACGGCGGTTAATTCATGTGGATCGCTTTGGATGGGCGCATGTTCCGCCAGCGTTTCGAGAATAGTGCGCATATCGCGAATCGGCACTTTTTCATCGAGCAGATTTTGCAGCACTTTATGCAGTGTGGTGAGCGTGACGACGCCAGGAACGAGATCTTCCGTCAGCTTTGGCATCTCCTGGGCGACGCGATCCAACAGCTGTTGCGCCTCCTGACGACCAAACAGCTCTGCGGCATGCTGGCTAATGAGGTGGTTAAGATGCGTTGCCACCACCGTGCTGGCCTCAACCACGGTGTACCCCTGAATCTGCGCCTGTTCTTTAAGCGCACTTTCAATCCAGATAGCATTCAGGCCAAATGCCGGATCGACGGTCGCCTCACCAGGTAACGTCCCGGCAGCGGTACCTGGGTTAATTGCCAGCCAGCGCCCCGGATAGGCATCGCCAGTGCCAATCTCTACGCCTTTCATCAAAATGCGATAACGTGCAGGTTGCAGATCCATATTGTCGCGAATGTGCACCACCGGCGGCAGAAACCCCATCTCCTGAGCAAATTTCTTACGAATACTACGAATACGGCCCAGCAACTCGCCATCTTGTTGGAAATCAACCATCGGGATCAGTCGATAACCCACTTCCATTCCCAAGGAATCTTCCAGTTGTACATCGTTCCACGTCGCTTCGACAACGGTATTATTCTCTGCCATTTTTACCGGTTTTGGTTCGGCAGGCGCTTTTTGTTCACGTCCGCGGATCCACCAGGCCAGCCCAAGCAATCCGGCAGTGAACAGCAAAAATACCAGGTTCGGCATTCCAGGCACCAGGCCGAGTAAACCGAGCACGGCGGCGCTTAACAACATAACGCTCGGGTTACTGAAAAGCTGATTCACCATCTGCTCGCCAACATCCTGATCGGTGCTGACACGCGTAACGATGACCCCCGCGGCGGTAGAAATCACCAGCGCCGGGATTTGTGCCACCAGACCGTCGCCAATGGTCAATAGCGTATAACTTTCCGCGGCGTGTCCCATGCTCATGCCATGTTGCAGCACGCCGACCAGCAACCCGCCGACAACGTTAATGACCATGATGAGGATCCCGGCGATGGCATCGCCGCGAACAAACTTACTTGCCCCGTCCATTGAGCCGTAAAAATCGGCTTCCTGAGTCACTTCGGAGCGGCGTTTTTTCGCCTCATCTTCACCAATCAATCCGGCGTTAAGGTCGGCGTCAATCGCCATCTGCTTACCCGGCATACCATCGAGAACAAAGCGCGCCCCCACTTCTGCGATACGCCCGGCACCTTTGGTAATGACCATAAAGTTGATGATCACGAGAATGACGAACACCACGATACCGATAGCGAAATTGCCACCAACGAGGAAGTGACCGAACGCTTCGACCACCTTCCCAGCCGCCGCCGCGCCGGTATGCCCTTCCATCAAAATGATGCGGGTTGAAGCTACGTTAAGTGCCAGACGCAACAACGTAGTAAACAATAGAATGGTCGGAAACGCAGCAAACTCAAGCGTGCGCTGGGTAAACATCGCCACCAGCAACACCATGATCGACAAGGCAATATTGAAGGTAAACAACAGGTCGAGTATGAATGCGGGCAGTGGCAGCACCATCATCGACAAGATCAACAGGATCAAAATCGGTCCGGCAAGGATCTGCCATTGTGTCGATTTCAGGTTTGCAGGCAGGCGCAGCATCGCGGCCAGATTACTCATGGGTCGGTTTCTCGTTAATAAAATCCAGGGCTTCCGGCACCGGAAGATGAGTAGGTTGTACAGGGCGCTGTCCACCAGCCAGACGCCAGCGTTTCAGTTGCCAGACCCAGGCCAGCACTTCCGCCACCGCGGCGTACAGTTGACCCGGGATTTGTTGACCGATCTCCGCATGTCGATACAGCGCTCGCGCCAGCGGCGGCGCTTCAAGCGTAGGGACGTTATTTTCAGCGCCAATTTCACGAATGCGTAATGCCACCAGCCCCGCGCCCTTGGCAACGACTTTTGGCGCACTCATTTTGTTTTCGTCGTACTGCAAAGCCACTGAGTAGTGAGTTGGGTTATTGACGATAACGTCCGCTTTCGGCACATCGGCCATCATCCGACGCCGTGCGGCCGCTCGCTGCATCTGACGGATCCGCCCTTTAACTTGGGGGTCGCCTTCGCTTTGTTTGAACTCATCACGAATATCCTGCCGCGACATTCGCAGCTTTTTCAGGTGGCTGAAGATTTGGAAAAAGACGTCAAATCCCACCATCGGAATAACACCAAGTACCACCAGCAGCGCGCATAGCCCTACCAGATCCATCGCATTACCCATGGCGGTAATCGGAGACTCGGCCATTAAGCGCATCATCTGCGGCCAGTGATGCCAGAGAAAAAATCCCGTCACGCTGCCAACCAGGATGGTTTTCAAAATTGCCTTAAGCAACTCCGCGCCAGTCTGAGCCGAGAATATCCGTTTAATGCCCGGTAGCGGGTTGAGTTTGGAAAACTTCGGCTGCAAGGATTTTCCGCTAAATACCAGCCCTCCCAGCATGACCGGAGAAATGAGCGCCACCAGCACCACGCCGCTAATCAGCGGCAGCAGCGCCAGCATGGCTTCTCTGATCAGCAGAATAATTTGCCCGAGGATCAGATTCGGGTCATTGATAATACTGTGATCAAAATGCAGCCCAGCGGAGAGCATGCCCGACAATCGACGGGCCAGCGACACACCGCCAAACCAGATAACACTAACGCCCACTAACAAAATCAGCAGTGAAGTCAGTTCACGGGAACGCGGGATTTGCCCCTCTTCCCGCGCTTTTTCTAGTCGGTGAGGTGTGGGGGCTTCTGTTTTGTCGTCGCTCTCGTCAGACACGTCGCCAATCCTGGAAAGAGTATTAAGCGTAAATGATGCCAGAGCGCAAAGCGTTCAATGGTTTGAGTAAGGGGCAAAACAGGCGGGATTTAGGGCTTTTACTGCCACACATCAAGCATAGTATGCGTTTGTCGGATGCGGCGTCATCGCGTTATACGACCGCCTGATATGACGTAGTCACGCCACATCAGGCAATACAAATCAAAATCCAAGACTATCCAACAAATCGTCCACCTGATCCTGACTGGCTACCACACCGGCTTTGCTGGTATCGACCTGAGGTCCATTAAGCAAACTCTGGTTTTCACGTTTTGGACGCGACTCCTGTTCGGGGATGTTTTCCAACAGCACCATCAGCAACTGACGTTCGATCTCCTGAATGACATCCATCATCCGCTTAATGACCTGTCCGGTGAGATCCTGAAAATCCTGCGCCATCATGATTTCCAGCAGCTGCGCGTTAGTAAAGCTGGTATGCGCGGGGACATCTGCCAGAAATTGCCGCGTATCTGTTACCAGTTCTCGGGCGTCGGCAAGGTCAATCGGATCGGCAAACCAGTCATCCCAACGTTGGGTTAACGCTTTTGCTGATTTCTCCATTTGATCCTGATGCGGTTGTGACGCCTCAACACTGTTCAGCGCCCGCTCCGCAGCCTGGGCGGTCATCTGCACAACATAGTACAAACGATCGCGCGCATCGGGGATGGCTTCCGCCGCTTCGGCAATGGCCTGATCCAGCCCCAGCTCCCGCAAACTGTCGCGCAGCATACGCGTCAGGCTGCCGATGCGCGCAATGATATCGCCAGCTGAATGCTCGTCAGCAGGTTTGATTGATGGTTGCATCATAGTCGCATCCTCACATGCCCAGTTTCTCAAAGATTTTGTTGAGTTTTTCCTCCAGCGTCGCGGCGGTAAATGGCTTCACCACATAGCCACTGGCCCCCGCTTGCGCCGCAGCAATAATGTTCTCTTTCTTCGCTTCTGCAGTCACCATTAACACTGGCAATGCTGACATCGCACCATCCGCACGAATCGTTTTCAGCAATTCCAGGCCATCCATGTTGGGCATGTTCCAGTCGGAGATAACAAATCCATAACCGCCTGCCTGCAACTTATTGAGAGCGTCGACACCATCTTCCGCTTCCTCAACATTATTGAATCCTAGCTCTTTCAGCAGGTTACGCACTATGCGTCGCATGGTGGAAAAGTCATCCACAACCAAAAATTTAAGTTCTTTATCCGCCATTTCACACTCCTGATTTAAATACGTATCGCCTGTCCGGCACTAATTTTTGCCAACATTTGCTGGCTTACCTGGCTAAGATCGACCACTTCGCAGACACCACCCATATTGATGGCCTCGCGCGGCATGCCGAACACCACGCAACTTGCTTCGTTTTGCGCAAGGGTCCATGCCCCCGCCTGACGCATCGCCAACATTCCCGCCGCGCCGTCGTTGCCCATACCGGTCAGGATCACCCCAACCGCATTACGCCCCGCCTGTTTGGCGACAGAATGGAACAACACATCTACCGAAGGCCGATGACGGTTAACCGCCGGGCCGTCGTGAATTTTGATTTGATAATTTGCGCCACTACGCGCCAGCTCCATATGCCGATCGCCCGGCGCAATATAGGCATGCCCCGGCAAAACACGTTCTCCGTCTTCGGCTTCTTTAACCCCGATCTGGCAAAGCTTATTAAGTCTGTCGGCAAAAGAGCGGGTGAAACCGGGCGGCATATGCTGGGTAATTAACAGTGCCGGGCTGGAAAGCGGCAACGGTTGCAGTACGTGACGAATTGCCTCAGTTCCACCCGTTGAAGCACCAATCGCAATCAGTTTTTCAGAACTCAACAACGGCCCTGCCTTCAGCGTTGTCGGTGCCGACAATGGCTTATGTGCTGCAAGGCTCGCCTTTGCTGCTGTACGCACCTTTTCAGCAATCATTTCGCTATACGCCAGCATTCCTTCGCGAATACCCAGTTGCGGTTTGGTGACAAAATCTATCGCCCCCAGCTCCAGCGCGCGCAGCGTGACTTCTGACCCTTTGCCGGTCAGGGAAGAAACCATCACTACGGGCATTGGACGCAAACGCATTAATTTTTCGAGGAAATCCAGTCCGTCCATCCGCGGCATTTCAACATCCAGCGTCAATACATCGGGATTGAATTTCTTAATCAAATCACGCGCAACCAGCGGATCAGGGGCGGTCGCCACCATTTCCATGTCGCTATGGCTGTTGATGATTTCTGTCATGATCTGGCGCATCAGTGCCGAATCATCGACAGATAACACCCTGATTTTGCTCATCGTTAATCCTTACTTAGCGCATACACCGTCTGACCACGCAGCGTGAAGCGGCGCTCAAGGTGGCTAAAGTTTTCAGAGTGACCCGCAAACAGCAATCCGTCGGGTTTAAGGAGCGGAACAAAGCGGCGCAAAATCTCCTGCTGGGTAGTTTGATCGAAGTAGATCATGACGTTACGACAGAAGATCGCATCAAACGGCCCCGGCACGGTGTACTGTTTCGCCAGTAAATTCAGCGGGGCAAAATCAACATAATTCGCCAATTCCTGACGCACGCGTACCAGCCCTTGATGCGGTCCCGTCCCTCGCATGAAGTACCGCTGCAGTTGCTGCGGCGTCAGATTTTTCAACTCTTCATGGCGATAAATACCGCTTCTGGCTTTTTCCAGCACTTCGGTGTCAATGTCGCTGGCAAACACTTTCCAGCGTCCGGGCGCGGTGCCCAATGTGTCAGCCAGTGTCATCGCAATGCTGTACGGCTCTTCGCCGGTCGAAGCCGCCGCGCTCCATACGCGATACTCGCCAGAACGACGCCGGGCGTGATCCGCGAGCAGAGGAAAATGATGCGCCTCACGGAAAAATGCCGTCAGATTCGTGGTCAGCGAATTGATAAACGCCTGCCACTCACCGCTGTGCTGATTAGATTCCAGCAAGTTCAGGTAATGGCCGAAATCCGTCAGTCCCAGCGAACGCAAACGACGAACCAGTCGGTTGTAAACCATGTCGCGTTTATGGTCGGCCAGGACGATCCCGGCTCGTTGATAGATCAATTGACTTATCCGCCGAAAATGCGCGTCGGAAAGCGCCAGGCGCTCGGTCATCTGTAACAATAAAGACGTTTGCCCACAGGGCAGAGATGAAGTCATAGCGCCTTCTCAATCACTTCAGGATACCACTGGCGCAATATGTAACTGCGCCGACTCATGTCGTGCTACTTCATGTTCTTCAAGGGTAAATACCGCCACACGCGACGAAAGATGGTCAGCCTGGTTCGCCAGTTGTTCCGTTGCCGCCGCCGCTTCTTCTACCAGCGAGGCGTTCTGCTGTGTCACCTGATCCATCTGGCTGACAGCCTGCGCAACCTGCTCAATCCCCCGCCGTTGTTCTTCCGAGGCCGAAGCAATTTCTCCCATAATGTCGTTCACGCGGGTCACCGAACTGACAATATCAGTCATGGTCGCGGCGGCGTTATTCACCAGTTTCGAACCCTGCTGGACACGATTGACTGACTCTTCGATCAGCCCTTTGATCTCTTTTGCTGCCTGGGCGCTACGGCTGGCAAGATTGCGCACTTCACCTGCCACTACCGCAAAACCACGACCCTGCTCTCCGGCGCGAGCCGCTTCCACTGCCGCATTCAGGGCCAGAATATTGGTCTGGAAAGCAATGCCGTCGATAACGCTGATAATGTCGCCAATTTTTTGCGAGCTGGTGGCGATCTCCTGCATGGTGTGAGTCATGGTACTGACCTGAACACCGCCCGCCTGCGCCGTTGTCGCGGCATTTTTTGCCAGTTCCGACGCCTGTCGTGCGTTATCGGCGTTTTGCCCTACCGTGGCGGTTAATTGCTCCATACTGGCGGCCGTTTGTGCCAGCGATGCCGCCTGCTGTTCGGTACGACTTGAGAGATCGTTATTGCCTGCGACAATCTCCGCGATACCAATGTGCATCTCCTGGCTTCCCTTACGCACATCACTTACCGTCCCACGCAAAGCCTGCTGCATGGTCTTCAGACTGGCAAAAATGGCGGTGATCTCATTGCGACCATACACTGCAATCGGACGCGCCAGATTACCCGCAGCAATGCTGTCAAAATGGCTACCGATGATGGCCAGTGGTTGAACAATCATCTTGCGCGTCCACCACAGCGCACTGCTGATGTAGAGCGCTGCAACAATAATCATGCTGATAAACACCAGCGCCGAAATGTGATAGTTACGCTGGCTTTGCGCACTGGCAGCTTCCAGCACATGGTTGATCTCCAGCTGCCAGGCCTCAAAGTTAACGTCAAACGCATTCTGTGATTCCTGCACCGGCGCAGTGAGGAAATCCGAAAGTTGATTACTTTCAAGCCAGGTCGCCTGATGTTCGAGATCGTTGTGCCAGCGGGCAAAACTTTTCTCCGTCTCTTTTTGCAACGCCCTGACGTGCTCGTTGCCCGCAGTCATCGCCATAAAACTTTTAAACAGCGTGGTGGATTGCGTCAGACTGGCGCGCGCCGTCGTCATCAACGTTTTAATGTCATCCGCCGGATAGCTAAGCGCCGTCAGAGTGCCCGCTTTGTTCAGCGCGGTACTGGCCTGTAACATTACCGCCCGAGTTTGCGCTAAAGCCGCACGTTGCTGATTGCTCTGTTCGACCTGATTCAGTCGTTGCAAATCGTCGCGAAATGCCCAAAAAGACATGCCGTTACTGCCAATCTGCAAGATCCCGCAGAGAATCAAAATTAAAAACAGCGTGGTCGAAATTCGAATACGATTAAACATCAACGCTCCCCATCAGGCGGCAATGACCGCGTTAGTAAATACTCGTCAAAATGTTTCCCAGTTTGGATCTTGTTCAGCAATTCGCAGTCGTGGCTGTGCCGGTGGTTGCTCACTGGCAGGACGGGATGGTGTTTGCGGTTTATTGGTGAGTGGGCTGGCTGCCAGACGAAACGCGGAAACCGCTTGCGTTAAACGACTGGCCTGTTCTTCCAGCGCAGCTGCGGCGGCAGCTGATTCCTGCACCAGCGATGCGTTCTGTTGCGTGACGCGATCCATTTCCGAAACCGCCAATGCGACTTGATCGATGCCACGGCTCTGTTCATCCGATGCCGATGCAATCTCGCCCATAATGTCAGTCACGCGAGTGACAGCATTGACGATATTGTTCATTGTTTCCCCGGCGCTTTCGACCAGCACCGAACCGGTATCAACGCGCGAGACGGAGTCTTCAATGAGGGCTTTGATCTCTTTTGCCGCCTGGGCGCTGCGGCTGGCAAGATTACGCACTTCGCCCGCCACCACGGCAAAACCACGGCCTTGTTCACCCGCTCGTGCTGCTTCAACAGCGGCATTCAGCGCGAGGATATTAGTCTGGAAGGCAATACCATCGATAACGCTGATAATGTCGGCAATTTTCTTCGAACTATCGGCGATCTCATGCATCGTTTTCACTACGCCATCCACTACTTTGCCGCCGTGCTGGGCAGTGTCAGAGGCACTTTGCGCCAGTTGTGAGGCCTGGCGGGCGTTATCGGCGTTTTGCTTCACTGTCGCGGTGAGCTGCTCCATGCTGGCGGCAGTTTCTTCCAGCGCAGATGCCTGCTGTTCAGTACGGGAGGAAAGATCGGTGTTGCCTGCCGCAATTTCACGGGTACCGGCATAGATGGCATCTGAACCTTCACGCACATGAGTGACGGTGTCAGTCAAAGAGCGTTGCATATGTGAAACGCTCTGCGCCAGGTCGCCCATTTCACTGCGCCCGTCAATGGTCAGGGTATTCGCCAGGTTACCACTGGCGATTTCGCGAATGTGAGCAATAATTTTTGCCAGCGGTGTAAGCAACATACGGCGAATGCCGTACCACGCCACCAGCAGAATCAATACCACCACCAGCGCAATAACCGCCAGTTGCCATTGGGCAAATCGGTAATCATCTGCGTTGTCAGTGATGATATCGCGATACATTTTTTCACTGCTGAGGGCGTACTGAGCAAACGCTTCGCCCATTGCATTTTGCATTCCCTGGGTTGGCTGAGCGAAATAAGCTCCAGTATTGCCATAATCAAGATAATCAATCAGTTCAGTTAACGCTGTGTGATAGTTTTTATATTTTTCATCAATATTACGACTGGTAGCGACCATTTCAGGTAACGGTGCCATGCTTTTGAATTTTTTATAATGCGTCGCTGCCTGGGCCAATGTTTTCCTGGCGCTATCGAGCAATTCAACTTTGGCGTTACTTTGTTGATTGGAGGAATCCATCATCATCCGCACCGCTGAACGACTCAGGTTAATGCGCGTTTGCAGCATTAAATCCCAGGTTGACGTCAGCTCGCCCTGCTGTTCCCGTAATTGATTGGAAACCACAAAGCTCTTCTGGCTATGGTGAAGGGAAGAAAAAAACAGACTGCCGGAAATAAGCTGTAACAGTGCGAATACCCCCAGCACCATTACCAACAGCGTGACTACGCGGATACGGTTAATCATAAGGCACCTTCCTGAAAACAAGTTGATCTCGTTATCGGCAAGGAAGGGGGAAACTTTATTGCTGATGCCACCCGCCGCGAAACTGAAATAAAAAACCCGATGCGCAGGTCATCGGGTTCATTGCAATTGAGGAAATCGGGAGAATTACGCCACTTCTGACGCCGCGCTATCTAACAGCGCCATCTCTTCGCTGTTCAGCAGTTTTTCGATGTTCACCAGAATCAACATCCGGTCGCCCAGTGCGCCCAGTCCAGTGAGATATTCTGTTGAAAGCGTCACGGCAAATTCCGGTGCCGGACGAATTTGCTCCGCCGTCAATGAAAGCACGTCTGAAACGCCGTCAACCACGATGCCGACCACCCGCTGTCCGAGATTCAGGACGATAACTACCGTGTTGTCGTTATAGTCCACATCCACCTGGCTGAACTTAATTCGTAAGTCCACAATCGGCACAATAACACCGCGCAGATTCGTGACGCCTTTGATAAACGCTGGCGTGTTCGCAATCCGTGTTACCTGATCATAGCCACGGATCTCCTGCACTTTCAGGATATCAATACCGTACTCTTCATCACCAAGGGTAAATACCAGAAATTCCTGGCCTGACGGCTCGCTGGCCAGCTTTGTTACATTCGTCATACCGGTCATATTGTTACCTTTTTACTCATTCAGGCGGCGGTGTTCGCCATACGTTGTTCGCGGTTTATCGCCTGCAAGGCGGAGACATCAACAATCAGTGCCACGCTGCCGTCGCCAAGAATGGTCGCAGCAGAAATGCCGGGGACTTTGCGATAGTTACTTTCCAGGTTTTTAACCACAACCTGGTGTTGACCAATTAATTGATCCACCAGCAAGGCGTAGCGGCGACCGCCACTTTGTAAGATCACCACAATTCCCTGGGTGGCTTCGGTTTTCGCGCCCGCGACGTTGAACACTTTCCACAGTTCGACGATAGGCAGATATTCACCCCGCACTTCCAGCACCCGCTCGCCGCCAGCCAGTGGATGCAGATCGGCTTCACAGGGTTGCAGTGATTCCATGACAGCATTCAGCGGCAGAATGAAAACTTCATCCGCAACGCGTACGGACATGCCGTCGAGGATGGCCAGCGTCAGCGGCAGTAAAATGCGGATCGTAGTGCCAGTACCCTGCTTCGACTGGATTTCGACATGACCGCCCATCTCCTGGATATTACGTTTAACGACGTCCATGCCGACGCCGCGCCCGGAGACGTCGGTGACCTGCTCTGCCGTGGAGAAGCCAGGTGCAAATATCAGCATTGCGACTTCGTCGTCGCTCATGTTTTCGCTGACGGTCAGACCTTGCGAGGCCGCTTTTGCCAGAATTCGCTCACGGTTTAGCCCCGCGCCATCGTCGGTCACTTCAATGCAAATGTTGCCGCCCTGATGTTCGGCAGAAAGAATTAAATTTCCGACGCTATTTTTACCTGCGGCGAGCCGTTTTTCTGGCAGTTCAATACCGTGATCGAGGCTATTGCGTACCAGGTGGGTCAGCGGGTCGATAATGCGTTCTATCAGGCTCTTGTCGAGTTCAGTGGAACTGCCCACCAGCGTCAGTTCTACCTGCTTGCCGAGTTTTCCCGCCAGATCACGCACCAGCCGGGGATAGCGACTAAAGACATATTCCATCGGCATCATGCGAATCGACATCACTGATTCCTGCAAATCACGAGCGTTACGTTGTAACTGCCCCATGCTGGTAATCAAATCACCATGATTAACCGGGTCCAGTTCACTGGAGCGCTGGGCAAGCATGGACTGGGTGATGACCAGCTCGCCGACGAGGTTAATTAATTGATCAACCTTTTCTACCGCTACACGGATGCTGGTGGATTCACTACTGCGCGTCGTTTTTTCCCGCTCCACGCGACCGGTTGGCGCTTGTTCGGCTGCCAGTTTAAGCACTGGTGGGGGGGATATTTTGGGCGAGACTTCTACTGTTTCAAAGGTAATCTGATCGGCTTCAATCACAAAACAGAGTACCGCTGTGATGTCATCTTCGGCGATGTCGCCCGGTAATATTGCCGAGAGAGAATCCGTCCCTTTCACCACGTCAGTTAACGTTGTCAGATGCCCCAGCTCTTCTTCCAGCAGGTCGACTTCCCCGGCCTTCAGGCGCGAAAGGATAATTCGTCGCGGCAACTGATTGCGGCTCTGCTCATCTTGCGGTTCACTTTTGGCAACCACACTTAATCGGGTCACTGCGGATGGCGTTTCGCCTTTCGCTTCTAATGCCAGTTGACGCAAGGCCTGGCAGATATAATCGAAGCTGGCAGCATCCGGCTCTTGCGACTGTTTATAAGCGTCGAGCTGTTCTTGCATGATGTCCTTCGTTTCCAAAAACAGATTGATAATGTCGGTGTTGAGTTGCATCTCACCTCGTCTGGCTTCGTCGAGCAGGTTTTCCATCAGATGCGTGGTTTCCTGCAAAACGCTGAAGCCAAAGGTTCCTGCCCCTCCTTTGATCGAGTGGGCAGCCCGAAAGATGGCATTCAATTGTTCGGCATCTGGCGCTTCCGGCTGCAAAACCAGCAGATGCTGCTCCATGTCAGCCAACAGTTCGTCCGCTTCATCAAAAAATGTCTGATAAAAATCGCTTATATCCATGCTCACGCTGTCACCTCGGTTCGGCTGATGGCATTGTGGGAACACTGACCTGTGGTGCAACCTCAGGTTCTTCCAGGGCGCTTACTGGCTCATTCTGGCTTTCGGCGTTTTCATGCAAAATGGCCTGTTCGGCTTGTTTGTTCAGTACCAGCAGGCTGATGCGACGGTTGACAGCATCATCAGGACCGCGATCGCTTAAGCGCATCGTTGCCGCCATGCCGACGACACGTAACACTTTGCCGCCATTCAACCCGCCAACCATCAGTTCGCGGCGGGATGCATTGGCCCGATCGGCAGAAAGCTCCCAGTTGCTATATCCTTTCTCACCACTGGCGTAAGGGAAATCATCGGTATGACCCGAAAGGCTAATACGGTTGGGAATACCATTCAGAACGGGCGCGATGGCGCGCAGAATGTCGCGCATATAGGGTTCCACATCGGCACTGCCGGTTCTGAACATCGGGCGATTCTGGCTATCGATGATCTGAATACGTAGACCTTCCTGAACCAGATCGATTTTGAGATGTGGGCGTAACGCCCGCAGTTTCGGATCGGATTCAATCAACTGGTCGAGATCACCCCGCAATTTCCGCAATCGACTTTGCTCCATGCGTTTTTTCAGCTCTTCGATGTTCGGCTGCTTATTCACTTCCCCCTGGCTTTGGGTGTAATCATCACCCCCACCGGGAATTGGGCTTTCACTATTAGAAATGCGATCGCCGCCCGTAACCGCAGTCGCCAGTGGAGTCCGGAAGTACTCCGCAATCTGAATCAACTCTTTTGGGCTGGAGATGGAGATCAGCCACATCACCAGAAAAAAAGCCATCATCGCGGTCATAAAGTCGGCATAAGCAATCTTCCACGATCCATGTGCTGCCCCGTGGCCTTTGGCTTTGCGTCGTTTGACGACAATAATCGGATGCGCTTGATTCTTCATGCTTCCTCGGTTGTCGTCTGTTGTTGCGGATTTTTCACCGCACGCACATGCTCTTCCAGTTCAATAAACGACGGACGTTCGCTGGAATAGAGCGTTTTGCGACCAAACTCAACGGCGATAGGCGGTGCGTAACCGTTCAGATTAGAAAGCAGTGTGACTTTGACGCACTGCATCATTTTGCTGGTTTCGGCGCTTTTCTGACGTAAAACACTCGCTAATGGGGAAATAAATCCGTAAGCCAATAAAATACCGAGGAAAGTCCCCACCATCGCATGTGCGATAAGCGCCCCCAGCTCGGCGGCAGGACGATCGGCTGAACCTAACGCGTGAACGACCCCCATCACAGCAGCGACAATACCAAACGCCGGAAGTGAGTCCCCGACCAGCGCCAGACTGTTCGCCGGGACTTCTGCCTCGCTTTCGTGCGTCTCAATCTCTTCATCCATCAGGGCTTCGATTTCGAAGGTGTTCATGTGACCGCTGATAATCAGACGCAGATAATCGACGATAAAATCAAGCATGACGCTATCCGCAAGGATGCGTGGGTAGCTGGCGAAGATCTCGCTCTCACGGGGATTTTCAATATCACGTTCCAGCGAAAACATCCCCATCTGCCGCGATTTCGCCATCAACCGATAAAGCAGAGCCAGCAGATCCATATACATTGCTTTGGTGTATTTGGAGCGACGAAACAGCAACGGCAGCGCCTTCAGCGTGCCTTTAATCGCTTTGCCATTATTGCCGACGATAAACGACCCAATCCCTGCACCGGCAATAATCACCAGTTCAGCGGGTTGATAGAGTGCTCCAAGGCTTCCACCGGTCATCAAATAACCGCCGAAAACTGTACCGAGAACAACCAGGTAACCTAATAAGATAAGCACGACATCATCCTTCCACTGTTGACCATGACAGGATGTTCAGTCGTCAGGCGTTAACGCGCGATTGGGGCAAAAAAAAGCAGCGGTACGTCGTTACCGCTGCTGGAATGTTGCGCCACACCGTATAAGTTAAACAGCCTGTACTCTCTGTTCATCCAGCAGTTGTGGGATAATATCGGCAGGATTCTGGGAAAGTTTACGTCTTTTTACTGCCCGGGATGGCGGCTGACATAAGCTGCAGGCAAAGCTGCCAACAGGCTGGTGAGCGTGGGTAATAAAATTGCCGCCGCAGCAGTTGCAGCTGGAAAGTTGCAGTAATCCACTTTCAACAAACCGCACCAATGTCCAGGCACGGGTTAATGCCAGCAGCGGTCCGTCTTCTGCTTGCGGGCACTGTTCAAGGTATAAACGGTAGGCTTTGATCACCGCATCGACGCCATTACACAAACCGGTTTTCAGTAAAAACTGCCATGCGTTACAGAACATCGAAGCATGAACGTTTTGTTCCCAGGTCATAAACCAGTCGGTTGAGAATGGCAGCATGCCTTTCGGCGGTGGGCTTCCGCGCAGTTCTTTATAGAGTTTTATCAGGCGTCCGCGACTTAACTGTGTTTCGCTTTCCAGCATCTGCAAACGAGCGCCAAGGGTGATCAATTCCATTGCCAGCTGAATATCCCGCGCTTCCTGAACAATGCTTTTTTCACTCATGATCAGGCCCTTTTCTTGCGCAGCGCTTCTTCAGGCTGATTAACATCATTCAGCAAGCGTGTTGAGAGCATGATGCCGGTATGAATTTGCTGGAGATCGTCAACGCGGGAATCTTGCGTCAACTGAGTAATCGTCTGGTGGCTGTCAAAACGAAAGTGACAAACCAGTTGATTGGTTTCTGCCAGCTTAACCATTTGCGGAAGAGTCAGTGCCGCTAACGTTGTCGCCATTTCTTCATTTATGCCGAGACGAAACATTGCGGACGCTTTGTCCTGAACAATCAGACGCTGTGCAAGTAGTAAATATGACAAGTTGATGTCATAAATGTGTTTCAGCAACTCGGAGGTATGCATTATTCCCACCCAGAATAACCAACTTTATTTTTATGCGGTCTCACCGCACCCCGTGATGTCGCCGGGAAGCCCCGGTAAAAAATAATTAGCATTAGAATAGTTGCGATAAGCTGCAATAGGCAGAGCCCCTTTTTGGGATTTAATAAGTCCTTACAAATAGAAGGGGTTCTTTACACTTATCTAAGATTTTTCCTAAATCGACGCAACTTTACTCGTCACTACACTCACATACAACGGAGGGGGGCTGCGATTTTCAATAATGTGTGATGCAGATCACACAAAACGCTCAATTACTTAACATAAATGTATAAGTCATACTTTTGTTTTGGGTGTATTTCAATCTGTTAAAAAGTTTTTCGCGACGCTAGCAAGCAAAAATGAAACAGGAATAATCGAAATGGGATGTTGCGCACAGTTAAAATAACTCACCGTAAATAATCATCTGCTATAAATAATTGCTTTAATGCAATACCAGATAAGCTATTTTTAAACAGACACTTACCGCACAACAAACTAATTAAATACAAAGAAAGGCAACAATCAACTTAATGTTAATAAAATGTTTTACATATATTAACCACTTGTTTAATATGGAGAATCAGTACATTATTTTCTTATAATTACAGTTGAAATCATATGATCACCGAGAGTGATTGATTAATTGTCTTTACTAATAATCAGACTAATATTTACCTGTTTGACTGAGTTGGGATTGCGTCGTTTCTCCATTAGGAGTAAAGCTTTAATGTCACCTGAAGTTCACAGAATAAGGAACAGGTTATGAGCTATAGCAATATTCTTGTCGCCGTTGCGGTTACACCGGAAAGTCAGCAACTGCTGGCAAAAGCGGTATCTATCGCCAGGCCAGTAAAGGGACACATCAGTTTAATTACTCTCGCTTCCGACCCGGAAATGTACAATCAATTAGCTGCGCCGATGCTTGAAGATTTACGCAGCGTGATGCAGGAAGAAACGCAAAGCTTTCTTGATAAGTTAATTCAGGATGCGGGGTATCCCGTTGACAAGACGTTTATTGCCTACGGTGAGTTAAGCGAACATATTCTGGAAGTTTGTCGCAAATATCATTTCGATTTGGTGATTTGCGGTAATCACAATCACAGTTTCTTTTCGCGAGCATCCTGCTCGGCGAAAAGAGTGATTGCCTCAAGTGAGGTCGATGTGCTGTTAGTTCCACTTACGGGAGATTAACCGCACTTACGCAAGCTTAGGAAAGGTAGCAACTTTATCGCGCTGCTGGCTTTCCGCGCTGCGCGGAACTATCTGCTTTAGGTCGCTAATGAAGCACTCCTGCCAGTGGTTAATATCGTTTTTCACGATAACGTCCAGCATCTCTGCATGACGGGAAATACGTTCCGCCAGCGACATAGTCAAGGCACGATCCAGCGCAGCTGCAACTTCGTCACGATCGTAGGGATTAACAATTAACGCCGACGTTAACTCGTTTGCTGCTCCCGCAAATTGCGAAAGAACAAGAACGCCCGGGTTGGCTGGGTCCTGAGCGGCAACATACTCTTTTGCTACCAGGTTCATCCCGTCACGCAGTGGCGTCACTAAGCCCACGTCAGAGTAGCGGAATATTTTCATCAGTAATTTACGGTCAAAATGCTGATTCAAATAATAAAGCGGCGTCCAGCCTAATTGCCCATATTTACCATTAATTCGTCCGGCTTCATTTTCGAGCTGATGACGAATATCCTGATAGGCTTGCACATCACCACGCGACGTTGGCGCGATCTGGGTATAACGAATTTTACCGTGATGTTGCGGATATTTTTCCAGTAACGCTTCATAGGCGAGAAAACGCTCCGGCAAACCTTTGGAATAATCCAGCCGTTCGACAGAAAAGATATTTTGTACGTTTTTCAGTTCCGCTTTGAGTTGCGCCAGTTTTGGCGGCAGTGGCCCGGCAGCCTGTTTGGCTATTTCTTTCGGCTCAATGCCGATCGGGTAAACTTCCGTTCGAAACGCTTTGCCCCACGCCGTATGGCTTTTTGCGCTACGCGTCGTGACGCGGGTCAGGTTAGAAAGGCAATCCAGGAACGCCAGACGATCGTTTTCTGTCTGGAAACCCAGCAAATCATAATCACAAAGCTGTTCAAGCAAGGTGTCATATGTCGGCAGCGCGTTGAAGATTTCCGGTGTCGGGAAAGGAATATGCAGAAAGAAACCAATGCGATTATTCACTCCCCGTTTGCGTAATTCATGCGCAAATGGCAACAGGTGATAATCGTGGATCCAGATAATGTCATCATCTTGCAACAGCGGCAATAATTTATCTGCCAGCAACGCATTTACGCGTAGATAGCCGTCCCAGGCAGGACGCTGAAATTGCACCAGATCGAGGCGATAATGAAAAGCAGGCCAGAGAACGGCATTGGAGAATTGGTTGTAGTATTCGTCAAGGTCCTGTTCGCTGAGGTTAAAAGAGGCCCACGTAATGTTACCCTTTTTCACCTTTTTTAGCGGCTGATCCTCATTCCCTGTTTCGCCACTCCAGCCAAACCACAGTCCACCAGCGGCTTTCAGTGCCCCCAGAATGCCAACGGCAAGGCCACCGGCACTGGCGGCGTGCTCATCTGGTGGTGCAATCCGGTTAGATACTACGACTAAACGACTCATAGTCATCACTCCTGTTATTTTCTCTTTTTTGTTGTAATGCGGTGGTTATCATTTCAAGCCAGCTCCAGACATCCGGTACGCCCGCCAGTCGCCATGATGCCTGAGTTGCGCCTGTGCCAATTTTTACTGACATTCCGCCCAGCCTGTTAACGACTGCGAAGCCAGATTCATCGGTTAAATCATCGCCCAGAAATACAGGCGTTCGCCCGATAAAGGGAGCTTCCTGCATAAAGGCAGCAATCGCCTCACCTTTACTGGTGCCTCGCGGTTTGATCTCGACAACACACTTTCCCTGCTGTAACGCCATTTGTGGCCAGATCTGAGTAATACGTTGCGCTAATGTCATTAATGCGTCTTCATGCTGCGGAGCCTGACGATAATGCAGCGCAAAGGCCATCCCTTTCGTCTCCAGCTCCGCACCGGGAAACTGGGCGATAGCCGTATGCAGTTGCACGCTAATATCACGCGCAATCGCATCCGGCAGATGAACGATATGCGTTTTACCATTGATGTCACGGCGCTCCGCCCCATGCACGCCCGCTAATGGGAAGCGATAAGGTTTTGCCAGTGCGTCAAGCTCCACCATTGAGCGCCCTGATATCAATGCCAATGCACCATCACTTGCGGTTGCCAGTAGCTGAAGTCCTTGCAGAATATTGTCAGGCACGACGACCTGATCGGGATGCGGTTTGATTTCCGCCAGCGTTCCATCGAGATCAAAAAACCAGGCATATTTCGCGGATAGTTCAGGGGTTTCGGTTAACGGTTCTGTCACCCGGTTCTCCTCCTTCTCTTTTCTTATTGTGTTGCGCAGAACGCGCTTTACAGACATGTAAGTATAGACAGTGTGACGGGGGTCGCCATTTGTAACGAAGAACAGCCAACCGTTGTGGCGGCTGGCTGTGGTGGGAAAAAACGTTAAATTGTTGTGGAAAAAAGCATCAGACAGTGCGTTTCGCTTTTTGCTTGTAACGGTCGAAGATCACCGCTGCCAGCAGGATTAAGCCGCGAACCACGTATTGCGCGAAAGGAGAAATATTAAGCAGGTTCATGGCGTTTTCCACGGTGCCTAAAATTAAGATACCCGCCACCACATATGAGATTTTTCCGATGCCACCTTTCAGAGAAACGCCACCTAAAACGCAGGCGGAGATAACAATCAGCTCATAACCAATCGACGTCATTGGCTGCCCACTGGTCATACGTGAAGCCAGAATAATTCCGGCTATCGCTGATACCAGACCAGAGAGAACAAAGATAATAATTTTGGTGCGAACAACCGGTACACCCGCCAGACGCGCAGCCTCTTCGTTCCCGCCAATCGCCAGGGTGTTACGCCCAAAGGTGGTTTTATTCAGCAGCAAACCAAAGATAACCAGACACGCGACGGTGAGCCAGATTGGCGCAGGCAGACCGAACCAGTTGGCGTAACCAAGGGCAAAGAAGCTTTCATCTTCGATACCGACCGCTTTACCGTCTGAAATGATGTACGCCAGACCTCGAACAATCTGCATCGTTGCCAGTGTCGTGATCAGAGCATTTATTTTCAGTTTGGCGATAACAAAGCCATTGACCAGGCCACAGAGAACACCCAGCAACAAACCCGCTGCCACGCCAATCCACAGGCTTTCAGTCAGGTTGATAACCACCGCCGTGGTGACACCCGCACAGGCAATTACGGAGGCGACAGAAAGGTCAAAGTCACCGGAAGCAAGGCAGAACAACATGCCACAAGCCACCATCCCCGACATGGAAATTGCCAGGCCCAACCCTTTCATATTAATGAAGGTGGCAAAATTTGGGACAAAAATGGCACAGGCGATAAAGAGCACCGCAAACACCACCAGCATGCCGTACTGATCCCAGATACGCCCGAAGCTGAATGACGACTTAGGTGCGCCAGACCCCGATGTAGAAACAGAAGACATCATACTCTCCTTACTCAGGCAACAGCCTGGCTGACTTTAGGCATCGCAAGGCTCAGTGCCTGACGCTCATCTGCCTGCTCGTGTAACAATTCACCGGCGATTTCACCTTCCCGCATCACCACAATCCGGTCGGCAACGCCGAGGACTTCAGGTAAGTCGCTGGAGGCAAACAGCACCGCCACACCCTGCGCCGCCAGCGCATAAATTACGTTATATATTTCGTGCTTAGCGCCAACATCAATGCCGCGCGTAGGTTCATCCAGCAAAATGACCTTCATCTCTTCCGATAACCAGCGGCCCAGAATGGCTTTTTGCTGATTTCCGCCTGAGAGATTCATAATCAGTTGCTCAGCGCCCGGCGTTTTGATGTTGAGCGAACGAATGTGGTGATCGGCATTGTTTTCTTCCCAACCGTTGTTGATTACACAACCGCCGAGCACATGTTTGCGTCTGGCACTGATGTTGATATTGTCGCGAACGGAGTGCACAGGAATAATGCCTTCCGCTTTGCGATCTTCCGGGCAGAGCATCATGCCTGCGGTAATAGCGTGGCTCGGTTTACGAATATCGATCGGCTGTTGGTCGATATAAACCTGACCGGCGGTGATTTGCGTACCGCCAAACATGCCTTTCATTAATTCGCTACGCCCTGCCCCGACCAGACCAAACAGACCGACAATTTCTCCACTGCGAACCGCCAGACTTATTGGCGTACGCACGCCTGGTGCTTTCACAGCATCAAGACGCAGGCGCTCCTCGCCATAACTACGCGGTTGCCAGCCGTAGATATCACCGATGTCGCGCCCGACCATCGCCTGCACCAGGGCGTCGTGGTCAACCTGCTGCATATCAGTAAAGGTTTTGACATAACGCCCATCTTTAAAGACGGTGATGGCATCGCTGAGGGCAAATATTTCTTCCATACGGTGAGAAACGTATAAGATCACCCGCCCCTCTTTTCGCAGTTCACGAATAACGCGGAAAAGATTGTCGATTTCACGGGCAGAGAGGGAGCTGGTTGGCTCATCAAAGGCGATAATTTTGGCGTTACGCGCCAGCGCTTTGGCGATTTCAACCATCTGCCACTGACCAATGGAGAGATATTTCAGCGGCGTGTCCGGGTCAATATCCATACCAAGATGTTTAAGTTGTAAACCCGCCTCATAATTCAGCAATGAGCGATTCACAATGCCGCCTTTATGCGGCAGCTGGCCGAGATAGATGTTTTCCGCGACGGTCATTTCCGGCACGAGATGCAGTTCCTGGTAAATAATCGCCACACCCGCGTTAAGTGCTGCGGTCGTGTCGGAAAAGGACATTTCCTGCCCATTAATCACTACAGAACCCGTGGTTGGCGCATAGTTGCCGCTGAGGATTTTTAAGAGAGTTGATTTTCCTGCGCCATTTTCACCCATCAACGCATGAACCTGACCGGCATAGCAATCAAAACTAATATCCGTCAGCGCCTTAACGCCGGGAAACGTTTTACCGATGCCGCGAAATGAGAGATACGGGGTAGACTGTTGCATAACGTCTCCGTGAATCACTGGTCGTTCACACCCCCTCTGCATCATGCAGAGGGGAATTTTTCTGGCAAATTACTTACCGCCTAAACCTTTTTTCTCCAGTTCTTCTTTAAAGTTGTCACGCGTGATCAATACCACGTCGGTAACTTCGGTAAATTTTGGCGGTTCAACGTCTTTTGCTACCCAGTTGTAAAGCATTTCGCTGGATTTATAGCCATGTACGTCCGGGCTTGGCAGCAGGGAACCGTAGAAGCCGGTTGCCTGTGCCTTAGACAGTTCGCTCACCGCATCCACACCGTTAATACCGATACCGATGATATCGGCCGCTTTAAAGCCCTGACCTTCCGTCGCGCGTACGCCGCCAAGTACGGTGCTGTCGTTCATACCGACGATCAGCCAATGTTTAACTTCCGGATGTTGAACCAGCATTGAGTTGGCAGCGTCAAATGCCCCCGGGATGTCGTTAGATTTGGTAGGTACCTGATAAATTTGTTTTTCCGGGAATCCTGCAGCTTTCAGCGCATCCATAGACCCCGTAGTACGGCGACGAGCCGTATCCAGTTCGTTGGCGGTAATCGCCATCACCGCGCTTTCTTTGACATCCCAGCCACGTTTCTGCATCTCTTTATACAGTTCCTGGCCCTGACGTTCGCCAATTTTGGTCGCTGCCATCATCACCAGCGGAACGGTATCCATTGGCTTGCCTTTGGCGTTAACAAACTGGTCATCCACGGCAATGACTTTCATATCGTAGCCACGCGCTTTCGCCACGATGGCAGAGCCGAGTTTCGGGTCCGGAGTACAAATAACGAAACCTTTTGCGCCACTGGCAGCCAGGCTGTCGATCGCGTTCAATGTTTTTTCGCCATCCGGCACGGCAATCTTAATAACTTCAAACCCTAAATCCTTCCCAGCTTTATCGGCAAACTTCCATTCGGTCTGGAACCACGGCTCTTCCGGTTGCTTCACCAGGAAACCGAGCTTCAGGTTCTCCGCCATAGCGGATTGTGACATAACGGCTGCCAGACCAATGGCTGCCAGGGCTTTAGTAAATTTGTGCATGGTTCTCTCCAGCTTTAGTGTCGTTTTGTGTAGGGCAAAAACGAATGACATTCGTTAAATTAATCGGAAAACAAAGCATTACCTTTTAACTAAAAGATAAGTGACTGTGTTGACATAGTTTTAGCGAGAAATTAATTCTCCATAGGAGAGCAATATCACATCGCAGAATTACAGTGAGAACGTGCATAAATTTAGCGGGAAAAGACATAAGGAAAAGCCAATTTGTCTGACAAATTGTCTAGTGCACAGCAGATTAATCCATAAGATTAGCCTGGAAATCCTTGTTGTCTTTGGTACCCAGCGGGATGTCTTTTTTTTAACCAGTCAATAGGCCACATTACCTGGCGTTGAGTTTTTGAAAGGGTGTAATAACCGCAACTCAAAGATGTGGAAAAAGCGCGTCATTCATTTCGCCATTAATTATCACCGTGCTCATTAATTAACAGAACACGTATACCGAGAGCCATATCGCAAAAATGAAAAAACGTTTTAAAAAATCATTGCTTCATCATGAATTCAAATTCACCGATTAATATCAACAAGATACAAAAAGCACTATCATTAAAATTCATTGCAGTTACATTGATTTCATCAATGAAATGTAAAAATATATAAACTTGATGATTTAAGCATTTTCTTATACCCATTCAGACGTTATTCTTATTTCAGATCATCGTCAGAATTGACTCCACGATCACATTTCGGACCGGCAGAAAGGAATTATTCTGCAAACAGTAATTATGGTGTTTTGATTTATCTTGCACCTCTCCACTTCTGGATATAAGGATATTAGGTATGGCAACCGCTGGAATGCTTCTCAAACTCAACTCTCAAATGAACCGCGAGTTTTACGCATCCAATCTCTACCTTCACCTGAGTAACTGGTGTTCTGAACAGAGTCTGAACGGCACCGCCACTTTCCTTCGCGCCCAGGCACAGAGTAATGTGACCCAAATGATGCGCATGTTTAACTTTATGAAGAGTGTCGGCGCTACCCCCATCGTTAAAGCCATTGATGTTCCCGGTGAAAAACTGAACTCACTGGAAGAACTTTTCCAAAAAACGATGGAAGAATACGAGCAACGTTCTAGTACGTTGGCACAGTTAGCCGATGAAGCGAAAGAACTGAATGATGATTCAACCGCCAATTTCCTGCGCGATCTGGAAAAAGAACAGCAGCATGATGGCCTGTTGCTGCAAACCATTCTTGATGAAGTGCGCAGTGCGAAACTTGCGGGTATGTGCCCTGTGCAGACCGATCAACATGTTCTGAATGTCGTGTCGCATCAGCTGCATTGATCATACATCGGCGCTAATGCATTGCGCCGATGAAGTTTTTGAGAAACCGCTGCCTCATCTTTTTGAAGCAGCGGTTTTTTTAATGGGATTCGCCCTGTGGGGTAAACTTGAGTTCAATCAGCGCGATGGCTTTTTGGATTGCCCGCATGGTGACCGGGTCTGCGGCGGCGGGATGGTGCGTAAAGTCGATATTCTTCAGCTGGCTGGACATTTTTTCACGAACTTCAACGGGCGCGATTACATCGAGAACATCCAGAATTTGTTTGATAACCAACTGGCAAGCAACCACATCAGAAACCAGTTCCTGATCGGCATTCAGCGGCTGGGACATCGTAAACTCCTGATAGCATTTTGAAAGCCGTTATAGTAGCGGCTTCACATCTTCAGCGATAGTCACATCCACCGTCATCAGGACACAAAAAAACCTGCCGGAGCAGGTTTTTTGCTATCGGAACATATTGCCTGGTGGTACGTCTTTGAACGTTTTGCAATAGTTATTGAACATACTTTTCAGGATCTTGCGCAGTTTCATCGCGGCACTCCGATTATTTGTTATGCAGGTGTTATTGTCTTTGCACTTATAATATGACAACCATCACAAAAATCAATCTTTATGTGATGCAAATCACATAAATACCCCTTTAATGTTATAAAAATGATAATCAAAAAGCAGCCCCCCCATTTCTGACACATACAGATGGCGAGAAATAGCGCCTGCCAGGCGTCTTTTCCGGCCATTGTCGCAGCGCTGTAACGCGTAAAATAGTGCTTTCTTTTACTCTTCTGGCTGGACCATGAGACTTCTGATTCTGACTCTTTCATTAATAACGCTGGCGGGGTGCACAGTTACTCGCCAGGCTCATGTGGGCGAAGTTGACGCGGCAACAGGTATTGTTCGGTTGGTTTATGATCAGGCTTTTTTGCAGCATGCCCATACCGATCGTTATGTCAGTCGCGGGATCGCCGATCGCGCATGCCAGCAGGAAGGCTATACCCACGCGATCCCCTTTGGTCAGCCAGTAGGAAACTGTAGCCTTTTTGCGGGTTCCTTATGTTTGAATATGGAATTCACTTTGTCATATCAGTGCCATCATTCCGCCTTCCCTGTCTTTCTCTAAATGTTTTAATCAGCGAGGGGATCTTCGCTGATTAAATAAATAGCGGTAATGCGTTTCATTCCCATTCGTATTTTTAATAAATGAAGTTTATATTTTACCTTTTGCAAATAATAAAATAACAAATTATAGTGACGCCACAGCAACAAATATAACCTTTGTGGAGCACTATCATGCTGAAACCAGAAATGATTGAAAAACTTAATGAGCAGATGAACCTGGAACTGTACTCTTCACTGCTTTATCAGCAAATGAGCGCCTGGTGCAGCTATCATACCTTCGAAGGTGCTGCCGCGTTCCTGCGCCGCCACGCCCAGGAAGAGATGACGCATATGCAGCGTCTGTTTGATTATCTGACTGATACCGGCAACTTACCGCGTATTAATACCGTTGAATCTCCGTTTGCTGAATATTCCTCACTTGATGAATTATTCCAGGAAACCTATAAACACGAACAATTAATCACGCAGAAAATTAACGAACTGGCTCATGCTGCAATGACCAATCAGGACTACCCAACATTTAATTTCCTGCAATGGTATGTTTCTGAGCAGCATGAAGAAGAGAAACTGTTCAAATCGATTATTGATAAATTAAGCCTGGCAGGCAAAAGCGGCGAAGGTCTGTATTTTATCGACAAAGAACTCTCTACCCTCGACACACAAAACTAATGCTCTCAGGCGGCAGGTTTTCTGCCGCCGTTTCAAATCAGTGACGGCAAATCTTACTCTGATCGGTCGAAAAACCGTCTTCCGAAGGTATAAATTTGCCTTTTGCTGCCAGAAACGCTACCAGCTCTCCCGCTGTCATCCCGTCTGCCGAGCAAGTGTGAAAACGTGCCTGTTCACCAAAACGCGCTTTAATCGCAGCTTCCAGACTGGCATGCGTATATTGCTCACCTGATTCAATCATCATATTTAACACTTCATGACCGTGAATAGAGTCCATCGTTCCTCCTCAAAAAAAGGCTAGCGTAGCGATTGCCGCTTATGAAGACTTTGCGCCAGCGCAGAACTAAACGCTTTTATTGTACATTTATATTTACACTATATGTAACGTCGGTTTGACGAAGCAGCCGTTATGCCTTAACCTGCGCCGCAGATATCACTCATAAAGATTGTCAGGACAGAAGAAAGCGTGAAAAACAGAACTCTGGGAAGTGTTTTTATCGTGGCGGGAACCACAATTGGCGCAGGCATGCTGGCAATGCCGCTGGCTGCGGCAGGTGTTGGTTTTAGCGTCACGTTAATCTTGTTAATTGGGCTTTGGGCGTTGATGTGCTACACGGCGCTATTACTGCTGGAGGTGTACCAGCATGTTCCGGCAGATACCGGTCTTGGCACGCTGGCAAAACGCTATCTGGGACGCTACGGTCAGTGGCTGACGGGCTTCAGTATGATGTTCTTAATGTATGCTCTGACTGCGGCATACATCAGCGGTGCTGGTGAATTGTTGGCTTCCAGCATCAGCGACTGGACAGGTATTTCAATGTCGGCAACCGCTGGCGTGCTGTTGTTCACTTTTGTTGCCGGTGGCGTGGTTTGTGTCGGAACTTCGCTGGTCGATTTATTTAACCGTTTTCTGTTCAGCGCCAAAATTATTTTTCTGGTGGTGATGCTGGTACTGCTACTTCCGCATATTCATAAGGTGAATCTTTTAACCCTGCCGTTGCAACAGGGGCTCGCACTATCTGCAATCCCGGTGATTTTTACGTCGTTTGGTTTTCACGGTAGCGTGCCGAGTATTGTCAGCTATATGGATGGCAACATTCGTAAGCTACGCTGGGTGTTTATAATCGGTAGTGCGATCCCCCTGGTGGCATATATTTTCTGGCAGGTGGCGACGCTTGGCAGCATTGATTCAACAACCTTTATGGGATTGCTGGCTAATCATGCCGGATTAAACGGGCTGTTACAGGCATTACGCGAAATGGTGGCCTCTCCGCATGTTGAGCTGGCGGTGCATTTATTTGCTGATTTAGCCCTCGCCACGTCATTTCTCGGCGTTGCGTTAGGTTTATTTGATTATCTGGCAGATTTGTTTCAGCGTTCAAATACCGTTGGTGGACGATTGCAAACTGGTGCAATTACCTTTCTGCCGCCGTTGGCGTTTGCACTGTTTTATCCACGAGGATTTGTGATGGCGCTGGGTTACGCCGGTGTGGCGCTGGCGGTACTGGCATTGATTATCCCTTCGCTGTTGACCTGGCAAAGCAGAAAGCACAATCCTCAGGCGGGTTACCGGGTGAAAGGTGGTCGTCCGGCGCTGGTGGTGGTGTTTCTCTGTGGTATTGCTGTGATTAGCGTGCAATTTTTGATTGCAGCAGGCTTGTTACCAGAAGTGGGGTGATCAGATAGCCTCAAATTCCTTATTGGGTGCCAGAATTAACGCTGACACCCAATTTGATCTCTTAATGCAGGCAGCACTGCTTAAATTTCTTACCACTACCGCACGGGCAAGGATCATTACGCCCCGGTTTCTCTTCTGCTTTGATCGGTTGCTGAACAGCTTTTTCCTGCGGATGCGCCATCCAGTACGCATGTAGATCAAGCGCCGCCAGTCGAATGGCATCTACGCTCTCTTCAAACGCTTCTGGCGACATCTTCTCTAACCGCTCGAAGTTTTCCTCAGTACCGTGCAGCGCAATCGCCTCCAGCGCTGGTTTTAACGAATCGGGCAACGTTGACCAGTCAGAAAGTGCCACGCCCCGCATATAGCCAAAGCACCACTCCTCAACAATCGTCAGCTCGCTGCCATCGACTTCTCGCAAGCCGAATAACGGCTCAAACTGCTCCGGGAATTCGTTCAGACGCTCTGCGGTATCAGCCATATGCTGAAAAGCCAGGTTCATAAAGCGCGTCATCTCTTTCTCTGACGCCCAGCGTGGCACATAGTCAGCCCCACCCCACACGGCAACCAGCCACTGTGCCGGTTCAATCTCTTGCGGAGAACTCAACACCGCCGTCAATAAACCGTCCAGCTCCGCCACATCAAGAATGGCGTGGTCAGTGTTGTATTTGGTCAGAATATCGTCCAGCCATTCCAACTCACTTTCGTTTAACGGTCCCGTTTTCATACGCTTTTCCTTGTGGATCTCAACTCGCCAGCACCTATCTTACATGTCGGTCCGTAACAGAGATACTTTTTGAGTGGCTTTGCCGGTGATTAAAAATTAAGGAGGGTGTAACGACAAGTTGCAGGCACAAAAAAACCACCCGAAGGTGGTTTCACGACACTGCTTATTGCTTTGATTTTATTCTTATCTTTCCCATGGTACCCGGAGCGGGTACTTGAACCCGCACAGCGCGAACGCCGAGGGATTTTAAATTCTACGCAGGATCAATGATTTACATAGCAACCCATTGCAACACTTTGCTGTAATTATCCACCAACTTTACTGTAATTGGCAGTAAATAGATAGACATGGATAACGTTGAACACAGAAGCTGCACAGGTAAGTCTTCCCCTTGTACGCACCTGAGCCAATTCATTTCACCTATGTCATGGGCGGTTTATAGCGGTATTAGGATAGGAATTCTCCAAAGCTGAAAGGACAGCAGGTACACCTTGAAACACATTATACCAGATCGACCAATATCCTAACTGAGCCATATCCATGACCTCATCAATACTCAATAAATTACTCAGATAAAGAGTCTTGGCCTTATTCGCGAGTCCAAAATATCTCCTTCTACCAAGATTTAAAGTTTTTTGTACTTGGTTACCATCATCAAGACATACCAAATCAATAGTAGCCTGTACCTGCGCAGTTAGTCCGGCAGACAGCCCCTGCTTAGGCTCTACTCTACCATCTGGATGGTATGTCAATAAATTAAATGTATTCTCAACATCTGGCCAAACATAGCCTATACGTTGAGTATTCTTACTTTTTTTAAAATCTCGGTTACAGCGAGGGCAACCCAGTAAAAAATTGTTCCAATCAGTAATCAAAAGTGGTGCATGCGTTTTTGGGACAACATGCTCCACATCAACCTTATCCGGCCGCTCACAATAAGAACAATATCCGCCATATGCAGTTAATAGCGAAGGTAAAAATGATTTATAATCTGCATAAACAGTTCCATTATATGGAGGTCGATTTACAGGTCTCATTGTTTACTTCCTTGTGTCCCCATTATTTTTCGGCGCTCAGCACGAAGTAAGGCTACATAAGCTGGGTTATCTCCAAAAAACTCTTCCAATTTATCAAGCTCAGCGGAGAGCTTCCTTACCTCTGGGTCGCTTTCACTTCTTCCTTCATTCAGTAACTGATAATATCTATCTGAAACTGCGACTTGTTTGTTAAACAATTCACTTCGTTGAACTTTTTCCATTCCCATTACACCCTCAGCAATATCTTCGATGCTGAGTTCTTTATTCAAAGAGGGGCTATCCGAAATGTCATCTTTATCAAGATCGACCAACATCCCCTCTTTGACAGACTGGATGATAAATGGTGAATGCGTCGATACTATGAACTGAAGATGAGGGAAAACGTTGATTAATCTAGGGAGAAACTCACGTTGCCATTCCGGATGCAGATGCAGATCTACCTCATCAATGAGAATTATCCCCTCAGAACTTAGAGGATCACTCGAATAGGGGTTAGCTTCTGCCATTCTTGCTGCAATATCCATAACCATAGCTAAAGTTGTTCTATAGCCATCACTAAGTTGTTCAATCCTTAGCTTTTGTATGGTTGTTTCACCATTTCCAATAGGCTTACACCAATCGACCATAATTCCAGCAGGTACTGCCGAGCGAATATTGCTAAACTCTGGCAGTAATTTTTCCACAGCCAAGCGTATTGCCCTTAATTCAGGGATTTCTACTTCAAATGATCGTTGCTCTTTCTGTAATCTATTTTCTTTTTCTTCAAGAAAATAAAAATATTGCACAAATCTTTTGAAATTTGTTTTGCTTTCAAGAGCACCGTCAAGGGCCTCAAATCGAGAAAAATGCTTGTTAAATGCACGTTTTCTGAGTGGTATATCAAACACTCCACGCCCAGTTCCGTAATAAACAAAAATTGGCAATGTATAGTGTTTATTCTCATTGTGAGAATCAATGAACGTATCGACGTAATCATTCAAGGCTTTAAGGGCTGCCCCTTGGGGGATGCTACCTAACGTTTTTTTTGTCAGATCTCTTCGCTCAGTTCTATCCCAAGTTATACCCGTTGTACTAGTACAACTTACTCGCATATAGGACGGCTGGTCTCCATTTTCGTCGATCCGGAAATCGGTTTTCTTGAAACTTAGCCCTTTGATCCCTGGCAAACGAGTTAAAAATGGTCCTAAAGCTAATGCTACCGCGTCAAGCAGAGTAGATTTCCCTCTACCATTACGAGCAATGAGAACTGTAAGTCTTGGGTCAAAATCAACACTAAACTCGTCAAAACATCTAAAATTCGTAAGTCTAATATTGGCTATTTTCATACTGAAATCTCGCAGAATACCTGATTTATTTTCGGTACTATGTCTGTGGGCATCTGCCCGCTAAGTATGAACTTACTATATCAAAATCATTTAGCCTTAGCATTAAAGCAAGCCTTAGAATGTAGTGGTCAAGTAATACTGGCCACGGTTTTACAGTAAAAATGGTATCTGTTCTCTGACTCTTCCGGCGTCAGCCCTCCGGCAGCTTTATTGGGTTATCGAGACGCAGCATCAAGGATTCTCCTGATCTCATCAGCGTCAAAAAAGCGCGTCCGGTGATTATTCTCCTTCAGCAAAGGGATCTTATCGGCTTCATTCTTCTCCAGGACATCCTGTCGTAGCGCATAACGGCCCATGGTTTTCAGAATAGCCAGTGCCCTGTTACAGGTAGACGGTGCATACTGCTGGCCGTGAATACGGCCCTCAAGCATGTCAAAAAGCACCTGCTGGATTTCCCGGGCCTGAAGGTCGCAGTAACGTATCTTCCCCAGACGAGGTTCAATGTATTGCGTGAAACGCTGAACATCCTTATCCCAGGACTTTTTATGGCGCTTGATGAACGGAACATAGGTCTGGTGAAAAAACTCACTAAGCGTTGGCATCGCCCGATAATTATCGCGCTCTGCCTTAGGGTCATTTCCCAGTGCAATCGCCTCCTTGTGACGACGAGCTATCTGACGGGCTGTTCCCACATCGATTTCAGGGAATCTGCCAATACTGATACTTTTTTTGGTACCGTGGAATGTGTAGCGCAGGAGGAAACGTTTGTTGCCCGTTCGACCTGAGAGGCATTTGAGGCCAATGACTTCGGTATCAGATACCTCAAGCTCTGTAGATCGGGTATCTGTGTTTGCCGGAAGGGCTTTGATGGATGAATTGGTGAATCGGAAGGATTTTTGCATATTTATCCTCATGTATCTGATTGATATCATGAAAATAATATATATCTGAAGGTATTTTTATTACGGGGCAGGATTGAAGAATGGAAAGACTATTAGACGCATACAAACGGATATTACAGGAAGTTGACGCCCAGTCATTTAACCTGAATGAGGATAAATACTCAGGCGTCTTTTTACCCGTGCCCTTTGAAGAATACTGGCACTCACCGGTAAAAATCATGCTGGTTGGGCGTGAAACCGCTGGCTGGAATACGCTGAATGGTAAGAATACGATATCACGGGTTCTGGGACTTATACCTGACGTCACCATCGGGCAGGTGGTTGAAGAGGCTGTAGATCGTTACAGGAAACATCTTCCGGCACAAAATGATGGCACCACGAACCACAAATCACGTAGCCGCTTCACGCAGTATCACTTCCGGCTGGCCCGGGAGCTTAATATTCCTCCTCAGGCTATCGTGTATGCCAATCTACTGGCGTGGGATTACGACGGACTGCCCCCTCTCAATCGCCCTCAAAATGAAGTGCAGGAAGTCATATTAGCCTCGCTGAAACTGCTGGCGGTACAAATTAAACACCTTGAGCCTGATTTCACCATCTTTGCATCCGGAGCCCGGAGAACAGACTACATCATAAAACAGGTGCTTACTGAGCTAGGCGGCTATGAGACTTCTTCAGTCATTCCGGGGAAGCTATGGGAGTTCAAAACAGGTCATACAATCTGTTTCAGGATAGCCCATCCAAGGGCTATGCGCGGACACCAGAAATACAGAGATGAGGTGATTGCACGAATTAAGCAACTTTGTGCTTAGGGTGGCCAGAGCATTATAGCTTGCTCAGCTGGCCCCCCTTCCCGGAAGAGTACCGGAAAACAGGCAAAGCGGCCTGGTTCTCTATGCTGGAGGCGACACGTTCGATTCGGCATTGCCGGGCTTGAGATTGCAGCTCATTGCCCCCCGTGAGCACAGGATATGCACAGGGCGTGAATTTCAGGCACAAAAAAACCACCCGAAGGTGGTTTCACGACACTGCTTATTGCTTTGATTTTATTCTTATCTTTCCCATGGTACCCGGAGCGGGACTTGAACCCGCACAGCGCGAACGCCGAGGGATTTTAAATCCCTTGTGTCTACCGATTCCACCATCCGGGCTCGGGAAGAAAGTGGAGGCGCGTTCCGGAGTCGAACCGGACTAGACGGATTTGCAATCCGCTACATAACCGCTTTGTTAACGCGCCAAATTCTTCAGGCCTTTCAGCCAGACATCCGCTTGACGCCGATGTCTTTTAAACTGGAGCGGGAAACGAGACTCGAACTCGCGACCCCGACCTTGGCAAGGTCGTGCTCTACCAACTGAGCTATTCCCGCATTCATCAAGCAATCAGTTAATCACTTGATTTTATTATCGTCTGGCAATCAGTGCCGCCGTTCGATGCGTTGCATTCTACTTACCTGGCGCGATGAGTCAACGATATTTTTCACCACTTTTGATCGTTTGCTGAAAATTACGCCGAAACGATCACTGATCAAGCAAATCTGCACGCGCAGCGCTCAAATATTGCAACATTGACCACAGAGTCAGTACCGCAGCCACAAAGAAAAGTGCAATACCGGCGTACTCAACCCAAATGTTCGGACGCCACAGCAGCCAGGCCAGCGCTACCATCTGGGCAGTGGTTTTCACTTTCCCAATCCAGGAGACAGCCACGCTACTGCGTTTACCCAACTCCGCCATCCATTCGCGTAGCGCAGAAATAATAATTTCACGGGCGATCATCGTTGCTGCCGGTAAGGTCACCCACCAGCTGTGGTAATGCTCGGTTACCAGCACCATGGCGATAGCCACGAGAACTTTATCTGCTACTGGGTCAAGGAAAGCACCAAACCGGGTACTCTGGTTCCAGCGGCGTGCCAGAAAACCATCGAACCAGTCAGTCACCGCCGCGACGCAGAAAATGAGCGCGGCGGCAAACGGCGACCAGGTGACAGGCAAATAAAAGACCAATACAAAGAATGGGATAAGGATGACACGGAACAGTGTAAGCAACGTAGGGATATTAAATTGCATAATGACGGGTAACTATCTGTTGTCAGTAAGATTACCCCTATGTTGCTACAGAGACATCAATGTTTCAACGACCAGAAGATCTTTTCTGCCAGACCTTGCGAAATACCCGGCACTTTTGCAATTTCCTCGACGCTGGCGTTACGTAAACCTTGCAAACCGCCCATATATTTTAACAACATTTGCCGACGTTTTGGCCCGACGCCTTCAATGGTTTCCAGGGAACTGGTATTTTTGACCTTCGCCCGTTTTTTACGGTGCCCGCCAATCGCGTGATCGTGTGATTCATCGCGAATATGCTGGATAACATGCAGCGCGGGAGAATCTGGCGGCAAACTGAATCCCTCACCTTCCGGCTCAAAGAACAGCGTTTCCAGCCCAGCCTTCCTATCTGCACCTTTGGCAACGCCAAGTAGCAGCGGATGATTTTTATCCCATGAGACATCCAGTTCGGCGAAGACATTTTTCGCCTGCGCAAGCTGGCCTTTGCCGCCGTCGATAAGGATCACATCCGGGATCTTACTGTCGTCAATGGCTTTACCATAACGCCGACGCAGCACCTGATTCATCGCCGCATAATCATCGCCCGGCGTGATGCCAGTAATGTTATAGCGCCGATACTCCGCACGCAGCGGGCCGTTAGCATCAAACACCACACAGGAAGCGACGGTTTGTTCACCCATGGTATGGCTGATGTCAAAGCACTCCATCCGCTTCACTTCCGGTAATTTCAACACGCTGGCAAGCGCGGTCAGTCGCTGGTGAACGGTAGATTGCTGCGAAAGTTTGCTGGTTAAGGCCGTCGCCGCATTGGTGCGCGCGAGTTTCAGATAACGCGCCCGATCGCCGCGAGGTTTGGTTTGAACATTAATCTTGCGTCCCGCCAGTTCTGAAAGGGAATCGGCGAGCAGCGTTTTATCGCTAAGATTAAAATCGAGCAGGATCTCACCCGGTAAGGTGCGCATCTGGCTGCCTTGTAAATAGAACTGACCTACGAAGGTTTCCACCACCTCGCTCAGTTCCGTACCGCCAGGCACTTTCGGGAAATAGCTGCGGCTGCCGAGCACTTTACCCTGACGAATGAACAATACGTGGACACAAGCCATGCCCGCATCGAACGCCACACCAATAACGTCAAGGTCGTCGCCGGTATTGGACACAAACTGTTTTTCGGTGACGCGTCGCACCGCCTGAATTTGGTCGCGAATACGTGCTGCTTCTTCAAACTCCAGATTCTGGCTGGCAGTTTCCATACGACTAATGAGTTGCGTAAGCACCTGATCATCTTTGCCAGACAAAAACAGGCGCACATACTCGACCTGCTGAGCGTATTCTTCTTCACTCACCAGTCCTTCAACGCACGGTCCCAGACAGCGCCCTATCTGATATTGCAGACACGGACGCGAGCGATTGCGATAAACACTATTTTCGCACTGGCGAATGGGGAATATCTTTTGCAGTAGCGCCAGTGTTTCACGTACAGCATAGCCATTCGGGAACGGGCCGAAATATTCACCTTTGGCATGCTTCGCACCACGATGCATCGCCAGACGCGGATGGGTATCGCCACTCAGGAAGATAAAGGGATAAGATTTATCATCGCGTAGCAAAACGTTGTAACGCGGCTGATAGAGTTTGATGTAGTTGTGTTCCAGCAACAGCGCTTCGGTTTCTGTATGAGTAACCGTTACATCAATTTGCTGGATCTGGGCGACCAGCGCTTCGGTTTTGCGCGAAGCGAGGTTGCTACGGAAATAGCTGGAAAGCCGTTTTTTCAGGTCTTTCGCTTTGCCGACATAGATAACCGTACCACCAGCATCGTACATGCGATAAACGCCTGGCTGGCTGGTTACGGTTTTTAAAAACGCTTTTGCGTCAAACTGATCACTCACTGACTTGATAATGTCTCCGCATTACACAGACCATGGCGAATTGCCAGGTGAGTCAGCTCAACATCGCCATGAATGTTTAGTTTACTGAACATACGATAGCGGTAGCTGTTCACCGTTTTCGGACTGAGATTGAGCTGTTCTGAGATCTCATTGACCTTCTGGCCCTTGGTGATCATCAGCATAATCTGCAATTCACGTTCAGACAAACTGGCAAATGGGCTTTCTGTTTTTTCTGGTTCGATCTGGCTTAACGCCATTTGTTGAGCGATGTCAGAAGCAATGTAACGCTGCCCTGAATAGACAGAACGGATCGCACTCACGACTTCCTGCGGAGCCGCGCCTTTGCTGAGGTAGCCAGCAGCACCGGCCTGCATGACTTTCGCTGGTAAAGGGTTTTCTGTATGGACGGTAAGCATGATGATTTTGACATCAGCTGTGGAACGCGCGATTTTACGCGTCGCCTCAAGACCGCCAATGCCCGGCATACTCATGTCCATTAGCACCACGTCAACGGCATTTGCCCGGCACCACTTAACGGCGTCTTCACCGCACGATGCCTCACCGACGACTTTTATACCCTTTATATCTTCCAGAATGCGTCGTATCCCTGCGCGCACCAGTTCGTGGTCATCAACAAGTAGAACGTTGATCAAAGGAATATCTCCAGAAATAGGGATAACGCTACTGATAGTTAGTCATTCGTATATTAGCGGTTTTTATTGCAACTTTGAAACGTTAAAAATGGTGGGTATTCGATTTTTCTCTCGTTTTTGTAAATTCGATTGTCCACAGTTATGGTCACGCCCGTCACCAACGGCTTCCGGGATCGTTTCACAGTAAGCCCTACGATGAAATGTGACAAAAATTGACTTTATTCAGCAAAAATGAAAATCAGCCCGCTGAATATGTAACATTAATTAACCCGAACAATACGGGCAAAAAACATTCATGATAAAAATATTTATTGGTCATTATATTAACGTATTTTATAGCACTGCCGATATCACGCTCAAAAAACAACCACTGCTATTTTTAGCAAAGCTTATGGTATACTCCGCCGCCTTAACATTTTTCACCGCAAATTTTCATTGCAACATGACGAGGAAAATAAATGAGTACGCCTGATTTTTCTACTGCCGAGAATAATCAAGAACTGGCAAATGAAGTCTCCTGCCTGAAAGCGATGCTGACGCTGATGCTGCAGGCGATGGGACAAGCTGACGCGGGCCGCGTGATGTTAAAGATGGAAAAACAGCTTGCGCTGATCGAAGACGAAACCCAGGCTGCAGTATTTTCCAAAACGGTTAAGCAAATTAAACAAGCCTACCGTCAGTAATATAAAACCGGCTGAGAGCGTGCCTTTCAGCCGGTTTTTGCATCTGGCACGCAGAAAGAAAAGCGATCAAATTAAGCCAGTAGCGGCCGCGTAACAGGCCACCTGGGTCTTATTTGGTGCATTGATTTTTTTCTGCATGTTTTTCTGATGGAAATTGACCGTATTCTCAGAGATTGACAAAATCATCGCTATCTCTGCTGATGTCTTCCCTTCCGCCGTCCATTTCAGAATTTCTTTTTCGCGCTTGCTGAAATTCATCTCTGGCGTCATCACTATTTCATCATTTAAACGCATCAGAGCCATCAGACTTTCTCGCACCAGTAACTGCATTTTTAATTGCAGTTCATCACTAAGAATGGGTATTTCGCGCGTGCTGCAACGGGAAAAGGACAAAAAGCCCAGCGCCCGATTTGGCAGCATTAAATACTGAGTGACACCGCGGCGTAAACCATGTGCGCGCGCGGCTTCCCATAACGGCTGTGCTTCGCTGAATAAGTCATCATTCCACATTAAATGGCCCTGACTAAAGTTTTCAGGGTTCAGCACAGGATCAATTGCGAGAAAGTTTTTTGCCTGATAATAACTAACCCAAGCCTCAGGGTAATTGGTGTAGAAAGCCACTTTAGGTCGCGTGAATGGTACCGGGTGGCGAACACATAACGAATAGTAATCGTACTCCAGCTGCTGAGCCTGAAGCTCTATTTCATGGTAGACCTCTTCTGCGGCCTCCATCCTCTGAAAACGCAACAGCATCGTGCGACGCCAGCTGAAAAAATCCGTATCCTGCATAGTAAACCGCAACGCCCCTGAGAGTGAGTATCATTTATAATGATAATTCAAACTATCACATAAATAAGATTTATATATAATTTATATTATTCAGGCAATGAATTACTTTTGCAAGCCATCGCATTCTCTTATGTTATTAATGAGTTATGCTGATTTGTTAAGCAGTTTTATCACGTTTGAAGTGACGTCCCGCCCCGACTGGTAAATCGTCGGGGCTGATTTTTTCTTATTATTGCAGCAGAAACTTCTCGAGGAACTGGCGGGTGCGAGGCTGCTGGGGATCGGCAAATAACGCTTTTGCTGCCCCCTGCTCAACTATCCGCCCCTGGTCCATAAAGATCGCCCGGTCCGCAACATCCCGGGCAAAGCTCATTTCGTGCGTCACAATCACCATCGTGCGCTTTTCCTGCGCCAGCTGACGGATGGTGTTCAGGACTTCGCCCACCAGCTCTGGATCCAGCGCCGACGTTGGCTCGTCAAACAAAATCACCTCAGGACGCATAGCCAGCGCTCGCGCAATCGCGACACGCTGCTGTTGACCGCCAGACAAACGACGTGGATAGCTGGTTTCTTTACCTGCCAGCCCAACTTTCGCCAGCAGCTCGCGAGCGCGCGCCGTGGCCTCTTCTTTTGGTTCGCCTTTGACGATCACCGGCCCTTCAATAATGTTTTCCAGCACCGTACGATGCGGAAACAAATTAAAGTTCTGGAAGACAAACCCGACGTGCTGACGCAACTGGCGAATCAGCGATTTTTGCTGACTTAATGAACGTGCAGTATCAATGGTGATATCGCCAACGGTGATGGTTCCCGCTTCCGGTTGTTCCAGCAGATTTATGCTGCGTAGCAACGTGGTTTTGCCGGAACCACTTGGACCGATAATTGCCACTACTTCGCCAGGCTTCACCTCAAGGTCGATACCGTGCAGCACCGTCTGACCGTGGAATTTTTTCACCAGGTTCTTAACTTCAATGGCACTCATTTTGGTTCTCTCTCCTGGCGATTAAGTTGATTCTCGAAATGGTTCTGCAACGTCGATAACACTGTCGCCATGATCCAGTAGATGAGCGAAGCCGCCAGATACATGGTGAACACCTCCAGCGTACGCGAGGTAATCAACTGCGCCTGACGGAACAGCTCCGGCACCTGGATTGTCGCGGCCAGCGACGTATCTTTTACCAGGCTGATAAAGCTGTTCGACAGCGGCGGCAACGCCACCCGCGCCGCCTGTGGCAAAATCGCGCGACGCATGGTCTGCCACGGCGTCATACCAATACTGGCAGCAGCTTCCCACTGACCTTTATCAATAGAAGAAATGGCGGCGCGCAGCGTTTCGGCAGCATAGGCGGCAGTGTTTAGCGACAGACCAATCATTGCTGACGGAATGGGATCTAGTTCGATGCCAAACTGCGGCAAGCCGTAATAGATCATAAACAGTTGTGCGATGAGTGGCGTACCACGAAAAATAGAGATATAAAAACGCGCCAGCCAGCGCACGGGCCAGATTGGCGAAAGGCGCATCAGCGCGAGAACAAACCCTAGCAGTAAGCCAAAAAACATGCCGCCGATACTGAGTTGCAGCGTATACCCAGCCCCTTTCAGCAGGAACGGCAAGGAATCAATAACCAGTTGTATACTTTCTTGCATGAGCGTTTCCGGAGCTAAACGTGGGGATGATAGGCGAACAGCGCAGGCACGCCGCCGGTATGAATAAACAGAATCGGCCCTTCATCTTTGAAGCGTTTCTGACTGATACCGTCAATCAGCCCCGCCATCGCTTTTCCGGTATACACAGGATCAAGCAGAATGCCTTCCAGCCGCGCCAGCAATTTCACTGCTTCCATGCCTTCGTCGTTCGGCACGCCGTAGCCAGGTGCAAAATAGTCATCCCAGAGTAAAATTTCCGCTGATGCGGTCAGCTCCAGTTCTTTCGCAATCGCCTGTTGGAGGTTAACCACTTTCGGCAATTGATCGGCAACGGAACGCGACACGGTCACGCCAATCAGTTCGCTTTCAGGCATCAGGTGTTCCAGCCCAACAGCCAGTCCGGCGTGAGTTCCGGCACTACCCGACGCGACCACCACCGACGAAATATTAACTGCCCCTTCACACTGTTGCGCAATTTCCAGCGCACTCTCCACATAACCCAATGCGCCCAAAGCATTAGAACCGCCAACCGGAATGACATACGGGCGAAAGCCTTGTGCTTCGACTCGCGTCGCCAGCTCTTCCAGTTGGGCATTGGGATCGGTCAGTGCGTCGCACATTTCAATCTGGGTATTGAACAGATCCAGCAACAAACGATTGCCGTTGGTTAAATAGTTTTCTGCGGTTGTGCCAATAGGATTTTCCAGCAGCGCCACGCAGTGCAGGCCGAGTTTCGCAGCGACTGCGGCAGTCTGGCGCACATGGTTAGACTGGATCGCCCCGGCAGTAATCAGCGTATCGGCACCTTCGCGCAGAGCATCTGCCGCGAGAAATTCCAGCTTACGTAATTTATTGCCGCCCATTGCCATGGGAGTGACGTCATCCCGTTTGATGAAAATTTCCCGTCCAAGATAATCAGAAAAGCGCGGCAGATATTCGAGCGGCGTTGGCGCGCCGATAAACTCCAGCCGTGGAAAACGGGTTAAATTATGCAGTGGCATAACAGCCTCCGATGTGTGTTGTTGTGATTTTCTTATTATGCACGCTGAAAACGCGTAAATAAAAAAGGCGCTAGTGAAAGCGCCCTTTTTTGTCATTATGCTGATTATTTGGTCACATCAGCACCAAACCATTTTTCGGAAAGGGCTTGCAGAGTGCCATCTTTTTGCATTTCCGCAATTGCATCATTCACCGCTTTCAGCAGGTCTTCATTTCCTTTACGCAGCGCCACACCAGACTCCTGACGGGAGAATGCTTCACCGGTTACTGCCAGCGTATCGTTGGTTTTCTTCACCAGATCCAGCGCCGCCAGACGGTCAACGAGGATCGCATCGATACGGCCTACGCGCAGATCCTGATATTTGGTCGGGTCATCATCATAGGTACGCACATCGACGCCCTGAACATTCTGACGCAGCCACTCTTCATAGTTGGTGCCCAGACCGACACCCACTTTTTTGCCTTTCAGATCAGCAGCCGTTTTAATGGTGCCTTCGTTACCTTTTTTCACCAGCGCCTGAATACCGGAAATGGTGTACGGGGTAGAGAAATCGTATTTTTTCTTGCGCTCGTCAGAAATGGTGACCTGATTAATCACCACATCAATGCGTTTAGAGTCCAGCGACGCCAGCATACCGTCCCATTTGGTCGGTTTTAGTGACGCCTCAACGCCAAGATGTTTTGCCAGCTGTTGGGCAAATTCCACTTCAAAACCGGTTAATTTGCCGTCATCCCCCTGAAAACTGAACGGCGGATAAGTTCCTTCCAGCCCTACCAGCAGCGTGCCGCGCTCTTTGACTTTATTAAGCAGACCTTCATCTGCAAAACTTTTAACGCTCATGCCCGCAACCAGCGCCACGGCCATCACACCCATCAATGCCTGACGTCCCAGATGTGCTAATTTCATATTCACCCCGAATGTTGTTATGTCTGTTTGCAGTGTAGAGCCATTGTTTGTAAACACAAAAACAACTCCGCTACATCTTATTCTTATTTAATATATATCAGAAGCTGGCAGACTGGAGGATTTCTGCACAAGTCCGGTACACGTTTGACGCTGATAGTGTTGATACTTCCGTAACGCAATGCGGTAATTGTTGGTGCTGGTGGTGGGCAGCCACGGGGCGAGGATTTCATCAAGGAAACCGTCCTGCAGCTGATCGAGGGAAATATTTTGCCCGTGTAGATGATTACCCAAACGGCGCAGACGAACGACATATTCACGCACCGTACCTGGGCTCATTTCAGTTTGCTCAAAAAGAAATTGCTTAAAGCCGATAATATCGAAAAAATCACTTTGCGTTTTGCAATGTAAATCACCGCAGAATCGGCACAATGCCGCCCATGATTTTTGTTCCACTTGCCAGCCATTTTCATCAAGCAGCATGTCCAGGCGGGAAATCTCGATTTTATTCACTATTTTGCCGTCGCGAACGAGGGTAATGCGGTCGAGTAATTTACGGCAATGCGCGCAATGGGTCTGGCTGTGTTTAAAGTCTTTAAGATAGCGGCTTAATGGCCGTCTTTTCAGGTGCTGCACCATCATTAAGAACTCCTGGTAGTCAAAATTAAAGTGCGGCATTTACTGACGTTATAACTTACCCAGTTTAGTGCGTAACCGTTTAATGGCCTGGCTGTGTAACTGACTGACCCGCGATTCCCCGACCTCCAGCACCGAGCCAATCTCTTTGAGATTCAGCTCTTCCTGGTAATAGAGGGTTAATACCAGTTTTTCGCGCTCCGGCAACGTTTCGATAGCTTCCATCACCCGCTGGCGCAGATTACTGTCCAGCAGCTGTTGTAGCGGGTTTTCTCGCTGATGATCATCAGTAACCAGTTCAATGCTATCGCCGTGCTCTTCGCGCCACTCATCGTAGGAGAAGAGCTGGCTGTTATTGGTGTCGAGCAACATTTGGCGATAATCGGCAATATCGATCCCTAAACGTTCCGCTACCTCAGTTTCCGTGGCGTTGCGGCCAAGTTCCTGCTCCAGTTGCCCTATTGCCTGTGCCACTTCACGCGCGTTGCGTCGCACGCTGCGCGGCACCCAGTCACGGCTGCGAAGTTCATCCAGCATAGCGCCACGGATACGCTGCACTGCGTAAGTTGTAAATGCCGTTCCTTGTAGGGCGTCATAGCGTTCGACGGCATTAAGTAACCCAATGCCGCCCGCCTGTAGCAGATCGTCAAGTTCCACGCTCGCGGGCAGTCGAACCTGCAGGCGCAATGCTTCGTGACGCACCAGCGGGACATAACGCTGCCACAGCGAGTGTTTATCCATTACACCTTCAGCGGTATAGAGTGAATTCACGATAAACAGCCCTGCGTTATATGAGTTATCGGCATGATTATCCGTTTCTGCAGGGTTTTTAATCGGACGATTAGTGGGTGAAATGAGGGGTTATTTGGGGGTTACCGGTAAATTGCGGACAGAAAAAACCCCGCCGGTGGCGGGGAAGTACGTTGCTGACAAGTTACCATTCATGTTGCCGGATGTGGCGTAAACGCCTTATCCGGCCTACAAAAATGTGCAAATTCAATAAATTGCAATTCACCTTGTAGGCCTGATAAGCGCAGCGCATCAGGCAATTTTGCGTTGCCGTCAGTCTCAGTTAATCAGGTTACGACGATTAACCCTGCAGCAGAGACAGAACCTGCTGCGGTACCTGGTTAGCTTTTGCCAGCACGGAGTTACCGGCCTGCTGGATGATCTGCGCTTTCGACATGTTGGACACTTCGGTCGCATAGTCGGCGTCCTGAATACGGGACTGCGCTTCGGACAGGTTGGTAGTGGTGTTGTTCAGGTTGGTGACCGCGGAATCCAGACGGTTCTGGATAGCACCCAGGGATGAACGGAACTTATCGATCTGGCTGATTGCGTCATCCAGAGCGGCCAGCGGATCGGTGGTGGTTGCGGCTTTGGTTGCAGCGTCGGTAGTGAAATCACCATCCGCTTCTACATAGACCGCTTTACCTGAACCGTTGGTTACAGAGCCATCTTTCTGCAGATACAGTTTAGTGGTGTTATCAGTAGTCAGGGAACCATCTTTGCTGGTGTAGGACTGAGCAGTAGTCCCGCCGATAGTCACTTTACCATCAGTACCTACGGTCAGACCTGTAGCGCCAGTACCAACAGTAAAGCCCGTAGATTTAGTTGCTGACTGCAGAGAATCAGCACTGATACGAACACCGGTCAGACCAATATTACCGTTAGCAGCAATATCAATATTAGTGCCATCTTCAGTAGTGATGGTTGAAGCAACACTAGAGCTCTGAAGGCCGGTCAGAGTAGCCAGATCAGCAGAGGTCAAGCCAGCACTGTTCTGAGTCAGGTTACCTGTATTGTCGATATATAATGCAGAACCATCTTTTGCTGTAATCTTACCATCACTGGCCAGAACGACATCAACCGATGTCGTACCAACGGTTACTTTCAGATTTGCAGTATCACCTGCTTTCGGCGTCAGGAAGGACTGAACCTGGGCTGCAGTATTATTGGCGCTTGAAGCTACGTTGTAAGTGAAGTCGCCTTTTACTGAGTCATAAGTATAGTCATTGGAAGTCAGCGCACTGGAATCACCGAAGCCATTATTAATGGTTGCAGTAATTGCAGAAGTCGGAGCACTGCCGTCTTTGATGCTAGCAATAACATCTGCAGCAGTGGATTCTTTATAACCAGCACTGACAGTATAAGTAACTGTACCATTTGCGTCTGCTGCACTGGGTGCAGAGAGTTGAGCAGCGGTTAAATCAGCTTTAGTTGCTGCAGTATTCGCCACAGAACCAGAACCGTTAACGTTAAAACCTGTCAGGTTCAAGGTAGAAGAGTCAATCTTCTTCAGGTCGATAGTGATGGTCTGGCCATCGTTCGCGCCAACCTGAATTTTCATGGAACCGTCTTTTGCCAGCACGTTCACGCCGTTGAACTGGGTCTGACCGGATACGCGGTCAATTTCGTCCAGACGGGATTTAATTTCGTCCTGGATAGAGTCCAGGTCAGACTGGGAGTTGGTACCGGTGGTCGCCTGAACGGTCAGTTCACGCACACGCTGTAAGTTGTTGTTGATTTCGGACAGCGCGCCTTCGGTGGTCTGTGCAACAGAAATACCGTCGTTGGCGTTACGTGCAGCCTGAGTCAGGCCTTTAATATTAGAAGTAAAACGGTTAGCAATCGCCTGACCTGCGGCGTCATCCTTCGCGCTGTTAATACGCAAGCCAGAAGACAGACGCTCGATAGAACTCGACAGCGCAGACTGGTTCTTGTTGATATTATTTTGAGTGATCAGCGAGAGGCTGTTGGTATTAATGACTTGTGCCATGATTCGTTATCCTATATTGCAAGTCGTTGATTACGTATTGGGTTTCCACCCGTCGGCTCAATCGCCGTCAACCCTGTTATCGTCTGTCGTAAAACAACCTTTAGAATTTTTTTCACAAACAGCCATTTTTTGTTAGTCGCCGAAATACTCTTTTCTCTGCCCCTTATTCCCGCTATTAAAAAAAACAATTAAACGTAAACTTTGCGCAATTCAGGCCGATAACCCCGGTATTCGTTTTACGTGTCGAAAGATAAAAGGAAATCGCATGGCAAGTATTTCATCGCTGGGAGTCGGGTCAGGTCTGGATTTAAGTTCAATCCTTGATAGCCTCACCGCCGCGCAAAAAGCGACGCTAACCCCCATTTCAAATCAGCAATCGTCGTTTACCGCTAAACTTAGCGCCTACGGTACGCTGAAAAGCGCGCTGACGACTTTCCAGACCGCCAATACTGCATTGTCTAAAGCCGATCTTTTTTCCGCCACCAGCACCACCAGCAGCACCACCGCATTCAGTGCCACCACTGCGGGTAACGCCATCGCCGGGAAATACACCATCAGTGTCACCCATCTGGCGCAGGCGCAAACCCTGACCACGCGCACCACCAGAGACGATACGAAAACGGCGATCGCCACCAGCGACAGCAAACTCACCATTCAACAAGGCGGCGACAAAGAGCCGATCACCATTGATATCAGCGCGGCTAACTCGTCGTTAAGCGGGATCCGTGATGCCATCAACAACGCAAAAGCAGGTGTAAGCGCAAGCATCATTAACGTGGGTAACGGTGAATATCGTCTGTCAGTCACATCGAATGACACCGGCCTTGATAATGCGATGACGCTCTCGGTTAGCGGTGATGATGCGCTACAAAGTTTTATGGGCTATGACGCCAGTGCCAGCAGCAACGGCATGGAGGTCTCGGTCGCCGCCCAGAATGCGCAGCTGACGGTCAACAACGTCGCCATTGAGAACAGCAGCAACACCATCAGCGACGCGCTGGAAAACATCACCCTGAACCTGAACGATGTCACCACGGGCAACCAGACGCTAACCATCACTCAGGACACCTCCAAAGCGCAAACGGCGATTAAAGACTGGGTGAATGCCTATAACTCGCTAATAGATACCTTCAGCAGCCTGACCAAATACACCGCCGTAGATGCGGGAGCTGATAGCCAGAGTTCTAGCAATGGCGCACTGCTCGGCGACTCCACGTTGCGGACGATTCAGACGCAGTTGAAATCGATGCTGAGTAATACCGTTAGTTCTTCCAACTATAAAACGTTGGCGCAGATTGGTATCACGACCGATCCCAGCGATGGCAAACTGGAACTGGATGCCGACAAACTCACCGCTGCACTGAAAAAAGATGCCAGCGGCGTAGGTGCATTGATTGTTGGCGATGGTAAAAAAACCGGCATCACAACCACCATCGGCAGCAACCTGACCAGTTGGCTTTCGACAACGGGCATTATTAAAGCCGCTACCGATGGCGTTAGTAAGACCCTGAATAAGTTAACTAAAGACTACAACGCCGCCAGCGATCGCATTGATGCGCAGGTCGCTCGCTACAAAGAACAATTTACCCAACTGGACGTTTTAATGACCTCGTTAAATAGCACCAGCAGCTACTTAACGCAGCAGTTCGAAAACAACAGTAATTCCAAGTAATCATTATTTATCGGGAGACAGGTCATGTACGCGGCAAAAGGCACCCAGGCCTATGCACAAATTGGCGTCGAAAGCGCCGTAATGAGCGCCAGCCAGCAGCAGTTGGTCACCATGCTATTTGATGGAGTGCTGAGCGCACTGGTTAGAGCGCGCCTGTTTATGCAGGACAACAATCAGCAAGGCAAAGGCGTCTCTTTGTCAAAAGCGATCAACATCATTGAGAACGGGCTGCGAGTGAGTCTTGATGAAGAGAGCAAAGACGAACTAACCCAAAACTTGATTGCTCTTTATAGCTATATGGTCAGGCGCTTGCTGCAAGCCAATTTACGCAACGATGTCTCCGCAGTCGAAGAAGTGGAAGCATTAATGCGCAATATTGCCGATGCCTGGAAAGAGTCTTTACTCTCCCCTTCTTTGATTCAGGACCCAGTCTGATGAACCATGCACCGCATTTGTATTTCGCCTGGCAACAACTCGTCGAAAAAAGCCAGCTCATGTTACGCCTGGCAACAGAAGAACAGTGGGACGAACTCATCGCCAGCGAAATGGCGTATGTGAATGCGGTGCAGGAGATTGCACACCTGACTGAAGAGGTTGAGCCGTCCACCACGATGCAGGAGCAACTCCGCCCGATGCTGCGCCTGATTCTCGACAACGAAAGCAAGGTAAAGCAGTTATTACAGATTCGGATGGATGAACTGGCGAAACTGGTCGGTCAGTCATCGGTGCAAAAATCGGTGTTAAGTGCCTATGGTGATCAGGGCGGCTTTGTGCTGGCTCCGCAGGATAACCTCTTTTGAATCTTAACGAGCCGATGGCTCGCGAATAATCCGATTACGGCTACGCTTCTAATGTTCCCCTTGAATGGAGTCGAAGAATGCGTAATCCCACGCTGTTACAATGTTTTCACTGGTATTACCCGGAAGGCGGTAAGCTCTGGCCTGAACTGGCCGAGCGCGCCGACGGTTTTAATGATATTGGTATCAATATGGTCTGGTTGCCGCCCGCCTATAAAGGCGCATCGGGCGGGTATTCGGTCGGCTACGACTCCTATGATTTATTTGATTTAGGCGAGTTTGATCAGAAAGGCAGCATCCCTACTAAATATGGCGATAAAGCACAACTGCTGGCCGCCATTGACGCCCTGAAACGTAATGACATTGCGGTGCTGCTGGACGTGGTAGTCAACCACAAAATGGGGGCGGATGAAAAAGAAGCTATTCGCGTGCAGCGCGTTAATGCTGACGACCGTACGCAAATTGATGAAGAAATCATTGAATGCGAAGGCTGGACGCGTTACACCTTCCCCGCGCGTGCCGGGCAATACTCGCAGTTTATCTGGGATTTCAAATGTTTTAGCGGTATCGACCATATCGAAAACCCTGATGAAGATGGCATTTTTAAAATTGTTAACGACTACACCGGCGAAGGCTGGAACGATCAGGTTGATGATGAACTCGGTAATTTCGATTATCTGATGGGCGAGAATATCGATTTTCGCAATCATGCCGTGACGGAAGAGATTAAATACTGGGCGCGCTGGGTGATGGAACAAACGCAATGCGACGGTTTTCGTCTTGATGCGGTCAAACATATTCCGGCGTGGTTTTATAAAGAGTGGATCGAACACGTACAAGAAGTTGCACCAAAGCCGCTATTTATTGTGGCTGAATACTGGTCGCATGAAGTCGATAAACTGCAAACGTATATTGATCAGGTGGAAGGCAAAACCATGCTGTTCGATGCACCGCTGCAGATGAAATTCCATGAAGCATCGCGCATGGGGCGCGACTACGACATGACGCAGATTTTCACGGGTACATTAGTGGAAGCCGATCCTTTTCACGCCGTAACCCTCGTTGCCAACCACGACACCCAACCGTTGCAAGCCCTCGAAGCCCCCGTCGAACCGTGGTTTAAACCGCTGGCGTATGCTCTAATTTTGTTGCGGGAAAATGGCGTTCCTTCGGTGTTCTATCCTGACCTCTATGGCGCGCATTACGAAGATGTTGGCGGTGACGGGCAAACCTATCCGATAGATATGCCAATAATCGAACAGCTTGATGAGTTAATTCTCGCCCGTCAGCGTTTCGCCCACGGTGTACAGACGTTATTTTTCGACCATCCGAACTGCATTGCCTTTAGCCGCAGTGGCACTGACGAATATCCCGGCTGCGTGGTGGTCATGTCGAACGGGGATGATGGCGAAAAAACCATTCATCTGGGAGAGAATTACGGCAATAAAACCTGGCGTGATTTTCTGGGGAATCGGCAAGAGAGCGTAGTGACCGACGAAAACGGCGAAGCGACCTTCTTTTGCAACGGCGGCAGCGTCAGCGTGTGGGTTATCGAAGAGGTGATTTAAATTCATCCCCGGCGGCAAGCCGGGGAGATTTCATTACGGCAGTGGCGTCGGTAACGGCGCTTTATCCAGCGCGGCGGCACACTCTGCCGTCGGGCGATCCACACGCTCCATCGTCATACCATCGTACTCAATGGTGTTACCGTCACGCTCAACCTCGTACAGCTCACGTTTTACGGTAACGTTAGTGAGATCATCTGACATCAATGTCAACTTGCCCGGCACGGCAATCACCCGCTGCCACTGACGGCAATCCAGAGTATCGCCCTCTTTAGTGACAATCAGGCTGCCTATCGCTTCCGGACTGACCAGCGCACGTTGCGGCCCTTTGGTCTGCCAGTAGCCCGCCAGCCAGTCCGGCGCGGGGGTTTTCACGACATTGTTATAGTTTTCGACTTCGGCACAGCCCGCCAGCAACATGAGCGCGCCTGCAATTGCGAGTTTTTTCATCATTCGTCCTGCATGAGAAGAAAAGAGGATTGTGGCATTAAAGCCCTGATGTCGCCAGCCTTTCCAGGTTCAGAGAGAAATTTGATCTAACTATTATTTTTGTGAATTATTACCCCGAAAATAAATTTGCATGGTGTATGATTCGCGACTCCTGTTTCAAACCTTCTGAGTTCAGAGGCTACATTCATGTCATGGCAGCAATTCAAACACGCCTGGTTGATTAAATTCTGGGCGCCCATCCCTGCGGTCATCGCGGCGGGTATTCTCTCCACTTACTATTTTGGCATCACTGGCACCTTTTGGGCTGTCACGGGTGAATTTACCCGTTGGGGCGGTCAGCTCCTGCAGCTGTTCGGCGTCCATGCTGAAGAGTGGGGTTATTTTAAAATTATCCATCTGGAAGGATCGCCATTAACCCGCATCGACGGGATGATGATCCTCGGTATGTTTGGCGGCTGCTTTGCTGCAGCGCTGTGGGCCAACAATGTCAAACTACGCATGCCACGCAGCCGTATCCGCATTATGCAAGCCATTATTGGCGGCATTATCGCTGGTTTTGGCGCGCGTCTGGCAATGGGCTGTAACCTGGCGGCGTTCTTTACCGGCATTCCTCAGTTCTCGCTGCATGCCTGGTTCTTTGCCATCGCCACTGCCATTGGTTCATGGTTTGGCGCGCGCTTTACCCTGCTGCCCATCTTCCGTATTCCCGTGAAAATGCAGAAAGTTTCTGCCGCCTCACCGCTGACGCAAAAACCGGATCAGGCGCGGCGTCGTTTTCGTCTCGGGATGCTGGTCTTTTTCGGCATGCTGGGCTGGGCACTGCTGACGGCGATGAACCAACCAAAACTGGGGCTGGCAATGCTGTTTGGCGTCGGCTTTGGTTTACTGATTGAACGTGCGCAAATCTGCTTTACTTCGGCGTTCCGCGATATGTGGATCACCGGACGTACCCATATGGCGAAAGCAATCATTATCGGTATGGCGGTGAGTGCCATCGGGATCTTCAGTTACGTGCAGTTAGGCGTTGAACCCAAAATCATGTGGGCGGGACCAAACGCGGTAATTGGTGGTTTACTGTTTGGTTTTGGCATCGTGCTGGCAGGCGGCTGCGAAACCGGCTGGATGTACCGCGCGGTAGAAGGCCAGGTGCACTACTGGTGGGTCGGTCTGGGCAACGTGATCGGCTCAACGATTCTGGCGTATTACTGGGATGATTTCGCTCCGGCGCTGGCCACCGACTGGGACAAAATCAACCTACTGAAAACCTTTGGTCCGATGGGTGGCCTGCTGGTGACATATTTGCTGTTGTTTGCTGCGCTGATGTTGATTATCGGCTGGGAAAAACGCTTCTTCCGCCGTGCGGCACCGCAGACTGCTAAGGAGATCGCATGAAAAATATCGTTCCTGATTACCGCCTTGATATGGTGGGTGAACCCTGCCCTTATCCGGCAGTCGCAACCCTTGAGGCGATGCCGCAATTAAAAAAAGGTGAGATCCTAGAAGTTGTGAGCGACTGTCCGCAGTCGATCAATAATATTCCACTGGATGCGCGTAATCACGGCTATACGGTGCTGGATATTCAGCAAGACGGGCCGACCATTCGTTATTTAATTCAGAAGTAATCCCTCATTCCCGCTGTGGCCCACAGCGGGAACATCGTTGCCTCTGACACATAGATTTTACCCGCCCCCTCTCCTATTCTTTTCAGTATGATCTCAGGAGGTTGCTATGTGTGGACGCTTTGCCCAATCCCAAACGCGTGAAGATTACCTTGCGCTTCTCGCGGAAGATATTGAACGCGATATTCCCTACGATCCCGAACCCATTGGCAGATACAACGTCGCGCCGGGAACCAAAGTTCTTCTACTCAGTGAACGTGATGAACACCTTCATCTGGATCCGGTTTTTTGGGGATATGCTCCCGGATGGTGGGATAAACCGCCGCTGATTAACGCCCGCGTAGAAACTGCCGCAACCAGTCGCATGTTTAAACCGCTCTGGCAACATGGTCGGGCAATCTGTTTTGTCGATGGCTGGTTTGAGTGGAAAAAAGAAGGCGACAAAAAGCAGCCTTATTTTATCTATCGTGCTGATGGACAACCTGTTTTTCTGGCCGCGATAGGTAGCACACCGTTCGAGCGCGGTGACGAAGCCGAAGGATTTTTGATTGTCACTGCAGCAGCAGACCAGGGTCTGGTAGATATTCATGACCGCCGCCCACTGGTACTGTCGCCAGAAGCTGCGCGGGAATGGATGCGGCAAGATATTGGCGGTAAAGAAGCCTCAGAAATCGCTACCAGTGGCTGTGTGCCAGCAAACCAGTTCACCTGGCACCCGGTATCGCGCGCGGTGGGTAATGTCAAAAACCAGGGCGCGGCGTTAATTCAACCTGTTTGACAAGCCTGAAGATTATTGATCAACAATACTGCGTCATAAGAAATCTCTATTAGACAAAGATTTCATTACCTGTTGGCATATTGCAAAAATAACACCAATGCGGAATCGTTATGTTCACGATTAAAACAGATGATCTCACCCATCCAGCAGTGCAAGCATTAGTGGCTTACCATATTTCCGGCATGCTGCAGCAGTCTCCCCCCGAAAGCAGTCATGCTTTAGATGTGCAAAAATTACGTAACCCGACAGTGACATTCTGGTCAGTATGGGAAGGCGAACAACTCGCAGGAATTGGTGCGCTGAAGTTGCTGGATGATAAACATGGCGAACTGAAATCAATGCGTACCGCGCCAAATTATTTACGTCGAGGTGTCGCCAGTCTGATTTTACGCCACATTTTGCAGGTCGCCCATGACAGATGCCTTCATCGCCTGAGCTTAGAAACGGGTACACAGGCTGGATTTACGGCCTGCCATCAACTTTATTTGAAGCATGGTTTCGTTGATTGCGAACCGTTTGCTGATTATCAACTTGATCCACACAGTCGATTTTTGTCATTGACGCTATGCGAAAATAATGAATTGCCATGAGCCAGACGCAGCACATTCTTGCATTCGACGTGCTGCGCCTTTATTCATCACCAGCCGCATATGTCTTGTCCTTAGACGCTCCTTCCACATGCGCCACAAGAAACCTCTATTCCAGTGACACAATTGCGCCTAACTATTTAATTCTTACCATCTATTACGCCCCTTTTGACTATGTCAGAATATTTATCATAATCAGCGGAATTCGTAACAATATATTTTCGCTGCGATATTTCATAGGTAATGTCTGTCAAAGTCCACGGCATTAAAAACTCCTCTTTAATAGGATAACATTCTATAAAAAGTAATTTTAAATTGCTATGTATCGCAGGGACAACCTCAATATTATACTCCATACGTGCTGTCTCCAGATGATTTGGGAAGTATTGAATTTTTTTATCTTATTATCGCCACAATTAAACAGATTAGTAGTCTCAGGCATTGCTGGTATTTACCATATTTTATTGCGATAAATAAAAATTTTCATAGCCTTTGACGGAGATGAGTCAACACGCGATATCAGATTATTATCTACGGAGACCTGGGTAATTCCATCGGATACTTTTGGAAATACCATATAATTATTAAAATCGAGTTCTAATTCTTTGCAGAATTTGGGAATTTGTATTGTGGCAAGGCCATTATGACGAAGAGAAAGCACCTCAATCCAGTCTGGAAGAGGTGGCAAAGACCCCAAGTGAAGATCTGTTAAGTCAAGTTTACTATTGTGGAGTTCAACACATTTAAACAATCTCACCAATGCTATATCCACATTTTCTTTGAAGTCATTCGATGCGCCTTCTTTGACTGAATTAGCCCAGTCACTGAAACCTTTGCAAAGTCTGGCATCTGTAATTTTCGTTAACTTGTCTAGAAACTCTGCAATATTAGTCGATATAAACTCTAATGTATGCCGAATGGGTGGATTACCAGCTCCCTGACTTTTTTCTATCATGATAAAACCTGTCTTATCATAAATCGAGAAACCTTGAAACCAGAGACTATAATCACCCCATCCGAAATATTCTGAGTGCAACAACTTAAATTCTGACAGCATATTCAGTAATTTGCTGTCTTCACTAATTGGTGTAAACCTACCATTTCCAAGACAACTGACTAACTCACTTGATAATTCATTTATCATTGCATCATCAGATACTAAATCTTGTTGTTTTATCGTAGACTCAGTATTAGATGTGATTTTATTTAATTGAACCGACTGAGCTTTTAACGACAGATCATTTAATGGAAACATTTACACTCCTGTTTAATAAATTATATTGCCCAGGGAGCATTCTAAAACACAATAAAATTACCACTATCAAAAATCGCTCATTTTTATAACGCAGTATATTAATAAAAATAAGAACGAAGATTAAATTATCCAGAGGTTACTGTTGCGTCTGTGGTCGTAACAACATCCGACGTGGTGATGAGTGTCAAATGAGACACTCTGATGGTCAAAGGGTTTATTGCGTTTACGGATCGTGGATGGCAGAAAACGTTCAGGATCAGGTATCCATTTTAAACCAGAAATAGAGTGAGTTTGCCCCATCCATGCCCCACGCGGTGAGATCGGATGTAATTAACAACAGGTTACACAACCTACACCTGCATGCTCATCACTTCCTGATACGCCGCCACCAGCTTATTACGCACCTGAATCCCCATTTGCATTGAAACTGAGGCTTTTTGCATATCGGTCATCACATCGTTTAACGCCACGCCGGGTTCACCGAGAGTGAATTTTTCTGCCTGCGTGCGGGCGGCTGTTTGTGTATCGCTTATGCGATCGAGCGCGGCGTGCAGCTGCCCGGCAAAACTAATGGTCGGTTGCGGCAGTGATTCCTGCGCACGTGCACTCATCGCCGTGGTCTGTAACTGGCTGATAACCCCTTCAATCCCCTGTATCGCTGACATTTTCATCTCCCGGATAATTTCTGGTAGCAAAGCCTACCAGTAAGTCAATAAGACAAAGGCGCTAAATAGCAACAAAAAAACGGGTTTATTGGCGGATAGAAAAAAACGAAAGCACAAATAATGGCAGCGTCAATTTTTCGAGTTTGCTGACCCGGGAGTGAGTCTTGTTCCACTTTGCCAATAACGCCGTCCATAATCAGCCACGAGGTGCGCGATGAATGCGACTGCAGCCCAGACAAAATCTCTTGAGTGGCTTAATCGCCTGCGTGCGAATCCGAAAATTCCATTGATTGTTGCCGGTTCCGCAGCAGTGGCGGTCATGGTCGCACTGATCCTGTGGGCGAAAGCCCCCGACTACCGCACATTATTCAGCAATCTTTCCGATCAGGATGGTGGCGCAATTGTCAGCCAACTGACGCAAATGAATATTCCTTACCGCTTCAGCGAAGCCAGCGGCGCTATTGAAGTTCCGGCAGATAAAGTTCACGAACTGCGTCTGCGCCTGGCACAACAAGGTTTGCCCAAAGGCGGCGCGGTCGGTTTCGAACTGCTCGATCAGGAAAAGTTTGGTATCAGCCAGTTCAGCGAACAGGTGAATTATCAGCGGGCGCTGGAAGGCGAGCTTTCTCGTACCATCGAAACTATCGGCCCGGTAAAAGGGGCGCGCGTACATCTGGCAATGCCGAAACCGTCTTTATTCGTCCGTGAACAAAAATCCCCTTCTGCATCGGTGACGGTAAATCTGTTACCCGGCCGCGCACTCGATGAAGGGCAAATTAGCGCCATTGTGCATCTGGTTTCCAGCGCGGTTGCTGGTCTGCCGCCGGGGAACGTCACGCTGGTGGATCAGGGTGGACATCTGTTAACCCAGTCCAATACCAGCGGGCGCGATCTTAATGACGCTCAGTTGAAATATGCCAGCGATGTCGAAGGCCGGATTCAGCGGCGTATTGAAGCGATCCTGTCGCCAATTGTTGGTAACGGTAATATTCACGCCCAGGTTACGGCGCAACTGGACTTCGCCAGTAAAGAACAAACGGAAGAACAGTATCGCCCTAACGGTGATGAATCTCAGGCGGCGCTTCGTTCACGCCAGCTTAATGAGAGCGAGCAAAGCGGTTCCGGTTATCCGGGCGGCGTACCGGGGGCGTTGTCGAATCAACCGGCTCCTGCGAATAACGCGCCAATCAGCACGCCTCCGGCAAATCAAAATAACCGCCAGCAGCAGGCGAGCACCACCAGCAATAGTGGGCCGCGTAGCACACAGCGGAATGAAACCAGTAACTACGAAGTCGATCGCACCATTCGTCATACCAAAATGAACGTGGGCGATGTGCAACGTCTGTCCGTCGCGGTCGTGGTGAATTACAAAACCTTGCCAGATGGCAAACCGTTGCCTCTCAGCAACGAACAGATGAAGCAAATTGAAGATCTGACCCGCGAGGCGATGGGCTTTTCTGAAAAACGCGGTGATTCGCTCAATGTTGTTAACTCGCCGTTCAATAGCAGTGACGAAAGCGGCGGAGAACTGCCGTTCTGGCAACAGCAAGCGTTTATCGATCAGTTACTTGCTGCCGGTCGCTGGTTGCTGGTACTGCTGGTGGCGTGGCTGCTGTGGCGTAAAGCGGTACGCCCGCAGCTAACACGTCGCGCTGAGGCGATGAAAGCTGTACAGCAACAGGCACAGGCCCGCGAGGAAGTGGAAGATGCGGTGGAAGTCCGCCTGAGCAAAGACGAACAACTCCAACAACGGCGCGCTAACCAACGTCTGGGGGCAGAAGTCATGAGCCAGCGTATCCGTGAAATGTCTGATAACGATCCGCGCGTGGTGGCGCTGGTCATTCGCCAGTGGATAAATAACGATCATGAGTAACCTGACAGGCACCGATAAAAGCGTCATCCTACTGATGACCATTGGCGAAGACCGGGCGGCAGAGGTGTTCAAGCACCTCTCCCAGCGCGAAGTGCAAACTCTGAGCGCTGCAATGGCGAACGTCACGCAGATCTCCAACAAGCAGCTAACCGATGTGCTGGCGGAGTTTGAGCAAGAAGCTGAACAGTTTGCCGCACTGAATATCAACGCCAACGATTATCTGCGTTCGGTATTGGTCAAAGCTCTGGGTGAAGAACGTGCCGCCAGCCTGCTGGAAGATATTCTCGAAACCCGCGATACCGCCAGCGGTATTGAAACGCTCAACTTTATGGAGCCGCAGAGCGCCGCCGATCTGATTCGCGATGAGCATCCGCAAATTATCGCCACCATTCTGGTGCATCTGAAGCGCGCCCAGGCCGCCGATATTCTGGCGTTGTTCGATGAACGTCTGCGCCACGACGTGATGTTGCGTATCGCCACCTTTGGCGGCGTGCAGCCTGCCGCGCTGGCGGAGCTGACCGAAGTTCTGAATGGCTTGCTCGACGGTCAGAATCTCAAGCGCAGTAAAATGGGCGGCGTGAGAACAGCAGCCGAAATTATCAACCTGATGAAAACTCAGCAGGAAGAAGCCGTTATTACCGCCGTGCGTGAATTCGACGGCGAGCTGGCGCAGAAAATCATCGACGAGATGTTCCTGTTCGAGAATCTGGTGGATGTCGACGATCGCAGCATTCAGCGACTGTTGCAGGAAGTGGATTCCGAATCGCTGTTGATCGCGCTGAAAGGGGCCGAGCAGCCACTGCGCGAGAAATTCCTGCGCAATATGTCGCAGCGTGCCGCCGATATTCTGCGCGACGATCTCGCCAACCGTGGTCCGGTGCGTCTGTCGCAGGTGGAAAACGAACAGAAAGCGATTCTGCTGATTGTGCGCCGCCTTGCCGAAACTGGCGAGATGGTAATTGGCAGCGGCGAGGATACCTATGTCTGATAATCTGCCGTGGAAAACCTGGACGCCGGACGATCTCGCGCCACCACAGGCAGAGTTTGTGCCCATGGTCGAGCCGGAAGAAACCATCATTGAAGAGGCCGAACCCAGCCTTGAGCAGCAACTGGCGCAACTGCAAATGCAAGCCCATGAACAAGGTTATCAGGCGGGTATTGCCGAAGGTCGCCAGCAAGGTCACGAACAGGGCTATCAGGAAGGACTGGCCCAGGGGCTGGAGCAAGGTCTGGCAGAGGCGAAGTCTCAACAAGCGCCAATTCATGCCCGGATGCAGCAACTGGTCAGCGAATTTCAAACTACCCTTGATGCACTTGATAGTGTGATAGCGTCGCGCCTGATGCAGATGGCGCTGGAGGCGGCACGTCAGGTGATCGGTCAGACGCCAACAGTGGATAACTCGGCACTGATCAAACAGATCCAACAGTTGTTGCAGCAAGAACCGTTATTCAGCGGTAAACCACAGCTGCGCGTGCACCCGGATGATCTGCAACGTGTGGATGATATGCTCGGCGCAACCTTAAGTTTGCATGGCTGGCGCTTGCGGGGCGATCCCACACTCCATCCTGGCGGCTGTAAAGTCTCCGCCGATGAAGGCGATCTCGACGCCAGTGTCGCCACTCGCTGGCAAGAACTCTGCCGTCTGGCAGCACCAGGAGTGGTGTAATGACCACGCGTCTGACTCGCTGGCTAACCACGCTGGATAACTTTGAAGCCAAAATGGCGCAGTTGCCTGCGGTACGTCGCTACGGGCGATTAACCCGCGCTACCGGGCTGGTGCTGGAAGCCACCGGATTACAATTGCCGCTCGGCGCAACCTGTGTGATTGAGCGCCAGAACGGCAGCGAAACGCACGAAGTAGAAAGCGAAGTCGTTGGCTTTAACGGTCAACGGCTGTTTTTAATGCCGCTGGAGGAAGTGGAAGGTGTCCTGCCCGGCGCGCGTGTTTATGCCAAAAACATTTCGGCTGAAGGGCTGCAAAGCGGCAAGCAGTTGCCGCTCGGTCCGGCGTTATTAGGTCGCGTTCTGGACGGCAGCGGTAAACCGCTCGATGGCCTCCCCTCCCCCGATACGACGGAAACCGGTGCGCTGATTACCCCGCCATTTAACCCATTGCAACGTACACCGATTGAACATGTGCTGGACACCGGCGTGCGCCCAATCAATGCCCTGCTTACCGTCGGGCGCGGGCAGCGTATGGGGCTGTTTGCCGGGTCCGGCGTTGGTAAAAGTGTGCTGCTGGGGATGATGGCCCGTTACACCCGCGCTGATGTCATTGTCGTGGGTTTGATTGGTGAACGAGGGCGCGAAGTAAAAGATTTTATTGAGAATATCCTCGGTGCCGAAGGGCGTGCACGCTCCGTGGTGATTGCCGCTCCGGCGGATGTTTCTCCGCTCCTGCGAATGCAGGGTGCCGCCTATGCCACGCGCATTGCCGAAGATTTTCGCGATCGTGGTCAGCATGTTTTGCTGATTATGGACTCCCTCACCCGCTACGCGATGGCCCAGCGTGAGATTGCGCTGGCGATTGGCGAACCACCTGCCACTAAAGGTTATCCACCGTCGGTGTTTGCCAAATTACCGGCACTGGTCGAGCGTGCCGGAAATGGTATTAGCGGCGGCGGCTCGATTACCGCGTTTTATACCGTGCTCACCGAAGGCGATGACCAGCAGGACCCCATTGCTGACTCCGCGCGGGCAATCCTCGACGGTCACATTGTGCTGTCTCGCCGACTGGCGGAAGCCGGGCACTATCCGGCTATCGATATTGAAGCGTCGATCAGCCGCGCAATGACGGCGTTGATCAGCGAGCAACATTATGCGCGAGTGCGCACCTTCAAACAGCTGTTGTCGAGTTTTCAGCGTAACCGCGATCTGGTTAGCGTCGGTGCGTATGCCAAAGGCAGCGATCCGATGCTCGATAAAGCCATCGCCCTGTGGCCGCAGCTGGAGGGCTATTTACAACAAGGCATTTTTGAACGCGCGGACTGGGAAGCATCTCTCCAGGGGCTGGAGCGTATTTTCCCGACAGTGTCATAACCCAGGAGATAACGGCAGATGGCAGAACATGGTGCGCTGGCGACCCTGAAAGATCTGGCAGAAAAAGAGGTAGAGGATGCCGCGCGCCTGCTGGGTGAAATGCGTCGCGGATGTCAGCAGGCGGAAGAACAGCTCAAAATGCTGATCGATTATCAGAATGAATATCGCAATAACCTCAATAGCGATATGAGTGCCGGGATGACCAGCAACCGCTGGATCAACTATCAGCAGTTTATCCAGACGCTGGAAAAAGCCATTACTCAGCATCGCCAGCAACTTAATCAGTGGACGCAGAAAGTTGACATTGCCCTGAACAGCTGGCGAGAAAAGAAACAACGTTTGCAGGCCTGGCAGACACTGCAGGAACGGCAATCCACGGCGGCACTGCTTGCAGAAAACCGCCTCGATCAGAAAAAGATGGATGAGTTCGCCCAGCGCGCCGCCATGAGGAAACCTGAATGATTCGCATAGCGCCCTTGATTACCGCTGACGTTGATAACGCCACATTGCCTGGCGGCAAAGCCAGCGATGCTGCACAAGATTTTCTCGCGTTGTTGAGCGAAGCATTAACAGGCGAGGCAACAACCGACAAAGCGACTCCCCAGTTGCTGATGGCAACAGATAAGCCCACGACAAAAGGCGAGCCGCTGGTCAGCGATATTCTTTCAGACGCGCAACAAGCGGATTTACTGATCCCTGTGGATGAAACACCGCCTGTCATCAACGACGAACAATCCACATCAACACCGTTAAACACCGCTCAGACGATAACGTTGGCTGCGGCGGCTGACAACAATACGGCAAAAGACGAAAAAGCGGATGATCTGAATGAAGACGTCACCGCCAGCCTGAGTGCCCTTTTTGCGATGTTGCCGGGTTTTGACAATACGCCCAAAGTGACTGATGCACCGTCAACCGTGTTACCGGCAGAGAAACCAACGCTTTTCACAAAACTGACTTCTGCGCAACTCACAACAGCACAGCCTGATGACGCCCCCGGCACGCCAGCTCAGCCATTAACACCGCTGGTAGCAGAATCCCAGAGTAAAGCGGAAGTCATCAGCACGCCTTCGTCGGTGACCGCTGCCGCCAGCCCGCTAATCACTCCACACCAGACACAGCCACTGCCCACCGTCGCCGCGCCTGTTTTGAGTGCACCGCTGGGTTCTCACGAATGGCAACAATCATTAAGCCAGCATATTTCGCTGTTCACCCGCCAGGGGCAACAAAGTGCAGAGTTGCGTCTGCACCCACAGGATTTAGGTGAAGTGCAAATTTCCCTCAAAGTGGATGATAACCAGGCGCAAATCCAGATGGTTTCACCGCATCAACACGTACGCGCCGCGCTGGAAGCAGCGCTGCCGGTACTGCGTACGCAGCTGGCGGAAAGTGGCATTCAGTTAGGGCAAATCAACATCAGTGGCGAAAGCTTTAGTGGTCAGCAGCAGGCCGCTTCCCAACAACAGCAAAGCCAACGCACAGCAAACCATGAACCTCTGGCGGGGGAAGACGACGATACGCTTCCGGTTCCCGTCTCTTTACAAGGGCGTGTAACAGGCAACAGCGGCGTTGATATTTTCGCCTAACGTCAGAGGTAGCACCGTAATCCGCGTCTTTTCCCCGCTTTGTTGCGCTCAAGACGCAGGATAATTAGCCGATAAGCAGTAGCGACACAGGAAGACCGCAACACATGACTGATTACGCGATAAGCAAGAAAAGCAAGCGATCGCTTTGGATCCCGATTCTGGTATTCATTACCCTCGCGGCCTGTGCCAGCGCAGGTTACAGCTACTGGCATTCGCATCAGGTTGCCGCTGAAGACAAAGCGCAGCAACGCGTCGTGCCCTCCCCGGTCTTCTATGCGCTGGATACCTTTACGGTCAATTTGGGCGATGCGGATCGCGTGCTTTATATCGGCATAACCCTGCGACTGAAAGATGAAGCTACCCGCTCGCGGCTGAGTGAGTATTTGCCGGAAGTCCGTAGCCGTTTGCTGTTACTGTTTTCGCGTCAGGATGCTGCCGTACTGGCGACAGAAGAAGGCAAGAAAAACCTGATTGCCGAGATTAAAACCACACTTTCCACCCCGCTTGTTGCCGGGCAACCGAAACAGGATGTCACCGACGTGCTGTATACCGCTTTTATTCTGCGATAACGACATGGGCGATAGTATTCTTTCTCAAGCTGAAATTGATGCGCTGTTGAATGGCGACAGCGAAGTCAAAGACGAACCGACAGCCAGTGTTAGCGGCGAAAGTGACATTCGTCCGTACGATCCGAATACCCAACGACGGGTTGTGCGCGAACGTTTGCAGGCGCTGGAAATCATTAATGAGCGCTTTGCCCGCCATTTTCGTATGGGGCTGTTCAACCTGCTGCGCCGTAGCCCGGACATTACCGTCGGGGCCATCCGCATTCAGCCGTACCATGAATTTGCCCGCAACCTGCCGGTGCCGACCAACCTGAACCTTATCCATCTGAAACCGCTGCGCGGCACAGGGCTGGTGGTGTTCTCACCGAGTCTGGTGTTTATCGCCGTGGATAACCTGTTTGGCGGCGATGGACGCTTCCCGACCAAAGTGGAAGGTCGCGAGTTTACCCATACAGAACAGCGCGTCATCAACCGCATGTTAAAGCTGGCGCTTGAAGGCTATAGCGACGCCTGGAAGGCGATTAATCCGCTGGAAGTTGAGTACGTGCGTTCGGAAATGCAGGTGAAATTTACCAATATCACCACCTCGCCGAACGACATCGTGGTTAACACGCCGTTCCATGTGGAGATTGGCAACCTGACCGGCGAATTTAATATTTGCCTGCCATTCAGCATGATCGAGCCGCTACGGGAATTGTTGGTTAACCCGCCGCTGGAAAACTCGCGTAATGAAGATCAGAACTGGCGCGATAACCTGGTGCGCCAGGTGCAGCATTCACAGCTCGAGCTGGTCGCCAACTTTGCCGATATATCGCTACGCCTGTCGCAAATTTTAAAACTGAAACCAGGTGACGTCCTGCCGATAGAAAAACCCGACCGCATCATCGCCCATGTTGACGGCGTCCCGGTGCTGACCAGTCAGTACGGCACCCTCAACGGTCAGTATGCGTTACGGATAGAACATTTGATTAACCCGATTTTAAATTCTCTGAACGAGGAACAGCCCAAATGAGTGACATGAATAATCCGGCCGATGACAACAACGGCGCAATGGACGATCTGTGGGCTGAAGCGTTGAGCGAACAAAAATCAACCAGTAGCAAAAGCGCTGCCGACGCGGTGTTCCAGCAATTTGGCGGTGGTGATGTCAGCGGAACGTTGCAGGATATCGACCTGATTATGGATATTCCGGTCAAGCTGACCGTCGAACTGGGCCGTACGCGGATGACCATCAAAGAGCTGTTGCGTCTGACGCAAGGGTCAGTCGTGGCGCTGGACGGTCTGGCGGGCGAACCGCTGGATATTCTGATCAACGGTTATTTAATCGCCCAAGGCGAAGTTGTCGTAGTCGCTGATAAATATGGCGTGCGGATCACCGATATCATTACTCCGTCTGAGCGGATGCGCCGCCTGAGCCGTTAGTGATGAATAACCACGCTACTGTGCAATCTTCCGCGCCGGTTTCTGCTGCGCCACTGCTGCAGGTGAGCGGCGCACTCATCGCCATTATTGCCCTGATCCTCGCTGCTGCCTGGCTGGTAAAACGGCTGGGATTTGCCCCGAAACGCACTGGCGTTAACGGTCTGAAAATTAGCGCCAGTGCTTCGCTGGGCGCGCGTGAACGGGTCGTGGTGGTCGATGTGGAAGATGCACGGCTGGTGCTCGGCGTTACCGCAGGGCAAATCAATCTGCTGCATAAACTTCCCCCTTCAGCACCAACGGAAGAGATACCGCAGACCGATTTTCAGTTGGTCATGAAAAACTTGCTTAAGCGTAGCGGGAGATCCTGATGCGTCGTTTGTTGTCTGTCGCACCTGTCCTTCTCTGGCTGGTTACGCCCCTCGCCTTTGCGCAACTGCCGGGTATCACCAGCCAGCCGCTGCCTGGCGGTGGACAAAGCTGGTCGCTCCCGGTGCAGACGCTGGTGTTCATTACCTCGTTGACGTTTATTCCGGCAATTTTACTGATGATGACCAGTTTCACCCGCATCATCATTGTTTTTGGTTTATTGCGTAACGCACTGGGAACGCCCTCCGCGCCACCTAACCAGGTATTGCTGGGGCTGGCACTGTTTTTGACCTTTTTTATTATGTCGCCGGTGATCGACAAAATTTATGTCGATGCGTACCAGCCATTTAGCGAAGAGAAAATATCAATGCAGGAGGCGCTGGAAAAAGGGGCGCAGCCGCTGCGTGAGTTTATGCTGCGTCAGACCCGTGAGGCGGATTTAGGGTTGTTTGCCAGACTGGCGAATACTGGCCCGTTGCAGGGACCTGAAGCTGTGCCGATGCGCATTTTGCTCCCGGCCTACGTGACCAGCGAGTTGAAAACCGCATTTCAGATAGGCTTCACGATTTTCATTCCTTTTTTGATTATCGACCTGGTGATTGCCAGCGTGTTGATGGCATTGGGGATGATGATGGTTCCCCCAGCCACCATTGCTCTGCCCTTTAAACTGATGCTGTTTGTACTGGTGGATGGCTGGCAATTGCTGGTCGGTTCGCTGGCGCAGAGCTTTTACAGCTAGAGAGGCAAAATGACACCTGAATCGGTCATGATGATGGGGACTGAAGCGATGAAAGTCGCGCTGGCACTGGCTGCCCCACTGTTGCTGGTGGCGCTGGTCACGGGTCTTATCATCAGTATTTTGCAGGCCGCCACGCAGATCAACGAAATGACGCTGTCGTTTATTCCAAAAATCATCGCCGTATTTATCGCCATTATTATTGCCGGACCGTGGATGCTCAATCTGTTGCTGGATTACGTCCGCACCTTGTTCACTAACCTGCCGTATATCATCGGGTAGGCCGTACAATGATGCAGGTAACAAGCGATCAATGGCTTTCCTGGTTAAGCCTGTACTTCTGGCCGTTACTGCGCGTGCTGGCGCTCATTTCTACCGCACCAATTCTGAGCGAACGCAGCGTGCCGAAACGGGTAAAACTGGGTCTGGCAATGATGATCACGTTCGCTATTGCCCCATCATTACCTGCCAACGATGTTCCTGTTTTTTCGTTCTTTGCTCTGTGGCTGGCCGTGCAGCAGATCCTGATCGGCATTGCGCTTGGTTTTACCATGCAATTTGCCTTTGCCGCTGTGCGAACCGCTGGTGAAATTATCGGTCTGCAAATGGGGCTGTCATTTGCGACGTTTGTCGATCCGGCCAGCCATCTCAATATGCCCGTTTTAGCGCGTATCATGGATATGCTGGCGTTACTGCTGTTCCTGACATTTAACGGTCATTTATGGTTGATTTCACTGCTGGTCGATACCTTTCACACCCTGCCAATTGGTGGCGAACCGTTGAACAGCAATGCGTTTCTGGCACTCACCAAAGCAGGGAGTTTGATTTTCCTTAACGGACTGATGCTGGCGTTACCGCTCATTACTCTGCTGCTGACCCTGAATCTGGCATTAGGTTTACTGAATCGTATGGCCCCGCAATTATCCATTTTTGTTATTGGATTTCCATTAACTCTGACTGTCGGTATCTCTTTAATGGCGGCATTAATGCCGTTAATTGCGCCTTTTTGCGAACATTTATTCAGTGAGATGTTTAATTTGCTGGCTGATATTATTAGTGAATTGCCATTAATATAATTCCGTAACGTTTATCATGTTATCCTAAGGATTATCCGAAAAATAATACCTACGAACATCTTCCAGGATACTCCTGCGGCGAAATATTTGTTTTAAGCTCACTCACATATCGCAACATTTACTTTACTTTAAGACAATTCCAGGCAAATTATACAACACTTTACGGGATAGTAAGTCCGCCTGAAAAATCGCGAGAGTGGCGCATTAGGTGACCCATGTTGTTCCGTTTAGTCATGATGAAATATTCAGGTAAGGGGAATTATCGTTACGCATTGAGTGAGGGTATGCCATGTCAACGATTATTATGGATTTATGTAGTTACACCCGACTAGGTTTAACCGGGTATCTGTTGAGTAGAGGGGTTAAAAAAAGAGAAATCAACGACATTGAAACCGTTGATGACCTTGCCATAGCTTGTGATTCACAGCGCCCTTCAGTGGTGTTTATTAATGAGGACTGTTTCATCCACGATGCTTCTAACAGTCAGCGCATCAAGCACATCATTAATCAACATCCCAATACGTTATTTATCGTTTTTATGGCAATTGCCAATGTTCATTTTGATGAATATCTATTGGTCAGAAAAAATTTATTGATCAGTTCTAAATCGATTAAACCGGAATCTCTCGACGATATCCTTGGCGATATTCTGAAAAAAGAGACAACGATAACCTCGTTTTTAAATATGCCGACGTTATCATTGAGCCGAACCGAATCGAGTATGTTGCGAATGTGGATGGCAGGTCAGGGAACCATTCAAATCTCCGACCAAATGAATATCAAAGCCAAGACCGTTTCATCGCATAAAGGTAATATTAAACGTAAGATCAAAACGCATAATAAACAGGTTATCTACCATGTCGTCCGACTGACGGATAATGTGACTAATGGTATTTTTGTCAACATGCGCTAACACATTCTGACTGGTGGTTTCCCACCAGTCAGGCTGAATTAGATTACTCTGCTTTCTCCACAAAGATACCGTCCTGATGCCCTGCTTCATTAAAGAACCAGATGCCGAGCGGGTAGTCTTCCAGCGAAACCAGGTACATTGTGCCTTCACTAAACTCCTCAACTGCCAGTACCACGCCAGGACGACGCGGACCGCCATCCGTTTTGACTGTTACCCGATCATTCACCTTCATCGTTTTCCTCCTGTGGCTTTGTGCCAGTGTAGAACAATTTCGTTTTTCTGGCAGCGCCAGGCGCGCGCGAGTGCTGATTTTCTCGACGGTCTATACTTAAGAGATGCCAGGCGGACTTAACGACTGGCGGCAACAACAGAGTAACGGTTGCGAGGAAAGATGATGAAAACCGCAAAAGAGTACAGCGATACCGCAAAACGTGAGGTCAGCGTCGATGTCGATGCCCTGCTGGCGGCGATCAATGAAATTAGCGAAAGCGAAGTTCATCGCAGCCAGAACGATTCTGAACACGTTAGCGTCGATGGACGTGAATATCATACATGGCGTGAATTGGCGGATGCCTTCGAACTGGATATTCATGACTTCAGCGTCTCTGAAGTGAATCGTTGAATGCACAATAAAAAAATCCCGACCCTGAGGGGGTCGGGATGAAACTTGCTTAAGCAAGAAGCACTTAAAAAATTCGTTACACCAGGAAATCTGATGTGTTCATCACCTTATCCGCAATTTTTTTCGCTGACAAGAAAATATTCGTGATATGAATGATTAACGCTACTTATGAATAGAAATGTGACGCGCGTCACCCCTTGGTGGCTCTGGCGTCAACGGGATCGCTCCCGAAAAAAACATCTTTGATAATTTGTGCTGTTTTGAGAATCATCCTGGTAAGGGGAGTACTGCGCAACCATGCTTTCAATTCAACAACCACTACTGGTTTTTAGCGATCTTGATGGCACCCTGCTGGACAGTCATAGTTATGACTGGCAACCAGCTGCCCCCTGGCTCAGCCGTTTACGCGAAGCGAATGTTCCCGTCATTCTCTGTAGCAGTAAGACATCAGCGGAAATGCTGTACTTGCAAAAAACGTTGGGGCTACAAGGTTTACCGCTGATTGCCGAAAATGGCGCAGTGATCCAGCTTGCTGAGCAATGGCAGGATATAGACGGTTTTCCACGCATCATCTCAGGTATTAGCCATGGCGAAATCAGCCAGGTTTTAAATACGCTACGCGAGAAAGAACATTTTAAATTCACAACTTTTGATGATGTCGACGATGCAACCATCGCCGAATGGACGGGATTAAGCCGTAGCCAGGCGGCGCTGACGCAGCTACATGAGGCGTCGGTAACGCTAATCTGGCGCGACAGTGACGAGCGTATGGCACAATTTACCGCTCGTCTGAACGAACTGGGCTTGCAGTTTATGCAGGGTGCGCGCTTCTGGCACGTCCTGGATGCCTCTGCCGGAAAAGATCAGGCTGCCAACTGGATTATCGCGACCTATCAACAATTGTCAGGCAAACGCCCAACCACACTTGGCCTGGGCGATGGGCCAAACGATGCGCCCTTACTGGAGGTAATGGATTACGCGGTGATTGTGAAAGGGCTAAACCGTGAAGGGGTGCATCTGCATGATGAGGAGCCGGCCCGCGTCTGGCGAACGCAGCGTGAAGGACCGGAAGGCTGGCGTGAAGGGCTGGACCATTTTTTCTCCGCCCATTAAGCGTTATCGCTCGCGAATACCCGATTGCGCCCGGCCTGTTTAGCGAGATAAAGTCGACGGTCGGCCAGTGACTGGAGTTGTTCAAAATCATAATCACCGGTTTCCTCGCTGCTGCTTACCCCCAGCGAGGCACTGATGCGTATCGTCGTACTCTTGGCGATCAACATCTCTTTTTCATTTAGCTTCAGGCGAATACGTTCTGCAACCTCCGCAGCCTGCGTCAGGCTCGCGCCGGGCAGAATCACACAAAACTCCTCACCACCGACCCGCCCGGCAACGTCCTGCGCACGCAAGGAACTGCTAATTAATCCGGCAGCATGAGAAAGAACACGGTCGCCCGCCTGATGACCAAAGCGGTCATTAATCGCTTTAAAATGGTCAAGGTCGACCTGAATGACAGAAAAAGGATGTTGGTGCGTCTGACACAATTTAGCGAGCGGACGGGCTTTTTCGAACAGTGCGCCACGGTTATATAAACGCGTTAAGGTGTCGTGCCACGCCTGCCACTGCAACGAGCTTTGCAAAACATACATGTTGCTGACCATCCGGCGAATCACATACCAGGAGATGAGTAACATGGTGGTAAAGAGCGCCCACAGCAGGGTTAATGCAATGCTGATACTGCCGAAATCGCCGCGCACGCCTTCGCTTAGCGTATGGACGCGCACCAGCACACCGTCGAAATGGTCCAGACGTTCCCAGCTAACATAGCGACTGTTCATACGAATGCCGCCCCGCGTGTCATGTTCCATTGCCTGCGCCAGCAAGGCCAGTTCACGAGGGTCAAAAATATTCCCTGTTGAATGGTCGGGATTAGAAGAGGTCAATAATCTCAGCTTACTGTCATAGAGCTGATACTCACCATCGAGGTTTTTATCGATGGCGTTTCTTAAAAATTGCTGCATGGTACGCACGGGAATACTCATCCCCAGCACGCCATACCAGTAGTTATCACTGTCTACCGGAACACTGACGGTAACCTGCGGTTCAGTATTGCTGGCGTGTTCCGGTTGCGAAGTGAACCAGCGTACCGCGCGGTGACGATTTTCTCGTTGCGAATGGCCGACAAACCAGGGTTGGGTGACATAGCCGTAATAACGCGTCGGTACATTGCGCGTAAACAAGGTCGGCTGCGTCGAAACGTAAAATCCGGCACGCGAGACATACATCGCCTGTTCAACCATTGACGAGGAGTTGTGCGCCAGTCGCAGCAAGTAACCAACTTCCAGCGCAGCGGTAATTTCATTGTCGAGGCTTTCATTTTCGCGAGACAGGAGATTCCCCTCGCTGACTAATGCATCCGACACGCCATTGACTGGCAGGGTGCGTCGTCGGTTGAGTTCGATTTGCCAGGCGTGCTCGTCACGATGCTGTTCGAACTCGGTTACGGCATTACGCAGAGAGGTGAAATCCAGTGGCGCTACGAGAGCTTCGCGCATGCCATTACGCAAAAAGATCAGTTTGTCGACGTTATACTGCAAATGCTTATCGAGCGCGTTGGCTACGTTTTCCAGATGATTACGCTGGCTGGAGATATAGGCATCTTCCAGCACCACCACTTCACGCCAGGTGAGCAAGGTGGAAAAAAGCAATACCACGATAAAGCAGAGATTAACGATATGACCAGGCCCCAGGCGGCGTGCGAGTTTTTTCAACCAGCTCTGGTTTTCCATTTTTGTCTCGTGCTGCACCCTGACGACTCCCAACCTGCTTTTTTATGATTCTGGCATAACCCGGCGATAACGTACCGCAAAACAGCGATAATTTTATAATGGTGGCATGATAAGACGCGACTATCATTCATTGCAGGCATTGGCACACCAGGCCGGATGTGATCCGGCCTGGTGTTAATGATACCCTTTCAAACTTCTTCCGCAGAACGACTCCCCTCCCCCGGAACAAGCTCGGTTTCATGAAAAGCTTCCCGCTTGACCCCGTAACCGTCATACCAACGACACTCAACCATACCGCTGGAGTATCCGGTGACAATCATCCGCGGGCCGCCCTCTTTAACCGTAACTTCCTCACTAACCATAAAGCTCATACTCGCCTCCTTTTTTCGAGTGAAACTTGTTCACCTTAGTTTAAGATGGCGAATTTTGCATAATAGCCTGTGCGAGTATTAATGTGCCTGACCGCGCATTTTCGCTACTGCTTTCACTCCCAGCACCACGATGCCACCGATGATAAAACCAAGAATCAGATTTAAAACAGTCGGTAATATCATCGCCACCACTGCACTTTGCTGCCCGGCGAAATGTTCAATGGCGTGATGCAGCGGCGCAATACCATGTACCACAATCCCGCCGCCGACGAGGAACATCGCCAGCGTGCCGACAATCGATAACGCCTTCATCAACCAGGGCGCAATGATCAATAACCCTTTACCTAATGCCTGCATCAGCGCGCTGGATTTTTCCGCCAGCCAATACCCCAGGTCATCAATCTTAACGATAACCCCTACCAGACCGTAGACGCCCACGGTCACTACCAGCGCGATGCCTGAAAGCACCAGCACCTGATTAAGCAACGGCGCTTCTGCCACAATCCCCAGCGTGATGGCGACGATTTCCGCAGACAATATAAAATCGGTACGAATCGCCCCTTTTATTTTGTCTTTTTCAAACTTCAGCGGATCCTGCGCCGCCAACTTCTCCAGACGCTGCTGACTCTGCGCCGGATCTTCTTTATGTTTACGCGCCTCCAGCATATGCAGCACTTTCTCTACCCCTTCAAAGCAGAGAAACGCGCCGCCAATCATCAACAGTGGCGTAATCGCCCACGGGATAAACGCACTGATGATCAGCGCCAGCGGCACCAGAATCACTTTATTGATCAGCGATCCTTTCGCCACGCCCCAGACCACGGGAAGTTCCCGGTTGGCGCGCACGCCTGAAACTTGTTGCGCATTGAGCGATAAGTCATCCCCTAATACACCGGCGGTTTTCTTCGCCGCCAGTTTGCCCATCACGGAAATATCGTCCAGCAGTGTGGCGATATCATCGAGCAACGTCAGTAAACTACTCCCGGCCAAAAGCATTCCCTCTCATTTTTATTGTTGAAGGGTGTAAGTATGAAGCAAAAACGGCAGCTCTGATACTTGCTTCACAGGTCAACATTTTTTTAACAATCAAGTGCAATTATATCTCTCGCCAGCAGAATGATTTTCACGTTTACTATGAACCACCTTTTTATTTCCACCGTGAGGGATTATGCGTTTCCGCCAGTTGTTACCGCTTTTTGGCGCGTTGTTTGCGTTGTATATCATTTGGGGCTCAACCTATTTTGTCATTCGGATTGGCGTGGAAAGCTGGCCGCCGTTAATGATGGCGGGCGTGCGATTCCTGGCAGCCGGTATTTTATTGCTGGCATTTTTGCTACTGCGCGGACACAAACTCCCCCCGCTACGTCCGCTGCTCAATGCCGCGCTGATTGGCCTGTTATTGCTGGCTGTCGGTAATGGCATGGTAACGGTTGCCGAACATCAAAATGTTCCTTCCGGCATCGCCGCCGTAGTGGTTGCAACCGTGCCTCTCTTTACCTTGTGCTTCAGCCGCCTATTTGGCATTAAAACGCGCAAACTGGAATGGGTGGGTATCGCCATTGGGCTTGCCGGAATCATCATGCTCAATAGCGGTGGAAATTTAAGCGGCAATCCGTGGGGCGCGATTCTGATTTTAATCGGCTCGATTAGCTGGGCGTTTGGCTCGGTTTATGGCTCGCGCATTACATTACCTGTAGGGATGATGGCGGGTGCGATTGAGATGCTGGCAGCAGGCGTGGTGTTAATGATCGCGTCGATGATTGCAGGTGAAAAACTGACGGCGCTCCCTTCCCTTTCAGGCTTCCTTGCGGTCGGCTATCTGGCGCTGTTTGGTTCGATTATCGCCATTAACGCTTATATGTATTTAATCCGCAACGTCAGTCCGGCTCTCGCCACCAGCTACGCCTACGTTAACCCGGTGGTCGCGGTCTTGCTGGGTACGGGACTGGGCGGAGAGACGCTGTCGAAGATTGAATGGCTGGCGCTCGGCGTAATTGTCTTCGCGGTGGTACTGGTCACGTTGGGAAAATATCTCTTCCCGGCAAAACCCGTAGTTGCGCCAGTTATTCAGGACGCATCAAGCGAGTAAATGAATCCCCTGCGTGTCGATCTGCGCGCTGGCACCTTCGCCGCAGATCCACTCTTCCAGACGCTCGGTAAGCGCTTCATCCTTCAGCTTCTCGCGCCCACGTAACGCGCACTCCCAGACAATCAATACGCGCCAGCCGAGTTCCTGCAAGCGACTGATATCGCGGCGATCGCGCTCAACATTTTTACCTATCTTCTCCAGCCAGAACTCGGTTCGTGTCTCAGGCACTTTAAACAGATAGCAGTGATGATGATGCCAGAAGCAGCCGTGGGTAAATATCACGCAGCGATATTCATCAACGACAAAATCCGGGCGTCCGGGGAGATCCGCGTCCTGAACGCGAAATGCCAGGCCCTGCCCGGTTAACAGACTGGCGAGGCGCTTCTCAATCGCCGTATCACGCGTAGCAATCGCGCGCATATTTTTGCTGCGAGTGGCCTTATCGTGAACGTCGGCCATGTTGTGCCTCTTGCTGACGCAACGCCACCGCCTGTTTGATTTTTGGCTCAAGCAGTTTTGCCACCGCGGCAAAGACCGGTACGACCACCGAGTTACCGAACTGGCGATAGGCCTGAGTGTCCGAAACCGGAATGCGGAATTTCGCTTCTCCCGGCGCTTCAAACCCCATTAAACGCGCGCATTCACGAGGCGTTAACCGACGTGGGCGATGTTGCTGATTCAGCGGATCGTCAAAGTCTTTCTCACCCGTGGCCATATCCCAACCGCGATCGATTAAAATTTCCGCGCCATCTTTGTAATAACGCGCAGACAGCGTACGCGTGACGCTTTGCGGATTGTTCGGATAAACCATTCCATAACCGAAGCCGTTACCGCGCGCCTGATGTTTTTTCGCATATCGATAGAGGTACTTCCACAGTACCGGCGTCAGGATATATTTCGCCTCGACCATCGGGTCCAGCAGCTGCGCCAGCGTCACTCGCTGTGCAGGGAAACATTTGCTGATATCACGCAGAGTAAAATCGGCTTTCAGATTCAGATCGCGACGAAAACCCACCAGCACGATGCGTTCACGGTGCTGCGGCAGAAAATGTTTGCCATCGATGATTTTCGGATCGTCCGGCCCGTTATCGTCTGCGTCGGCCACGTCATAGCCCAGTTCGTCCAGCGTCTGCATGATGATGCGGAACGTTTTACCCTGGTCGTGGCTTTTCAGGTTTTTGACGTTTTCGAGCACAAAAATCGCCGGTCGACGCGCGTCGATAATACGCACCACATCAAAGAACAGCGTGCCCTGGGTATCACAGGCAAAACCGTGCGCCCGCCCGAGCGAGTTCTTTTTCGATACGCCAGCCAGCGAAAATGGCTGACAAGGAAAACCCGCCAGTAATACATCGTGTTCAGGAATGTGTTGACGAATATGTTCCGCCGCCGCCTCATCACTCACGCCTTCTTTATGGCTGAGGGTGATGTCGCGGATATCTTCATTAAAATGATGCGTCGCCGGGTCGCAATAATGATTGGCTTTATAAGTGCGTACCGCATGTTTGTTCCATTCGCTGGTAAACACGCACTGTCCGCCAATCGATTCAAAACCGCGACGGATGCCGCCAATTCCGGCAAACAGATCGATAAAGCGAAACGCATAATGCGGATGATGTGCCGGTGGTTTGGGTAGCAACGTTTGCAGATGGGCGAACTCTTTCTCACTTAAACGGTGCCATGCCGAGTCATTCGCCAGCGCACGTTTTAAAATTGCCGCGCTCCAGTGATTCTCACCCACACCATTAAGCTGCGCCACCAGCGTTTTAGCATCATAAATTTGCAGCAGTTTCTCCAGCATTGCCTGTGCGGCATTCCCGGTGCTGTATGAATCGGTTACTGATATATTTTCCTGCATAGATTTAACCGGCCATCTGAGATGGCCGACAGGTTAACATAATTACAGCCATTTAGGGCCACGCGCTCAGCCCGCGGGTGAAAACGCATCTATCACCTTGTGATCGACACCTTCATTCTCCCCCGCCAGTTCGGCACTGAGCTTCGCCATAAACTCGACTAAAAATTGCGCGTTGTGCTGCGCCAGCTGCTTGCCTCTTGCGGTTTGCATGGTTTGCGGTAGCTTCAGCAACTTAGTCTGGAAATGATCCAGCGCGTAGCGTTTATCATCAAGCGGGCGATGCTGTGCGAACGGATCTTCACCATCAAACAGCGCCACGCCCAATGCCCCTGAAACAGCAAACACGCGCGCCAGGCCAATCGCACCCAGGGCTTCCAGCCGATCCGCATCCTGGACGATTTTAGCTTCCGTTGTTAAGGGGGCGATTTGCGCGCTGAAACTGTGAGCGGCAATGGCATGACAAACGGCCTCGATTTTCTCCGCCGGAAATTGCACGAACTCTTCACGGAGCAGGCGACGCGTCTCTTCTGCCGCCAGGATTGAAGAACGCTGCCGTTGCGGATGATTTTTCGCCAGGCTCACAATATCGTGAAAATAACAGGCGGTTAAAATCACCAGCATATCGACATCGTCATCTGCCGCCAGCTTCTGTGCCGTAGCCCAGACGCGGCGAAAATGACATACGTCATGGGCCGCGTCCTGGTGCTGATGATGGTTTTTCAACCAGTTTTCGAACTGTGTCTGCCAGTGTTGTAAGTCCATACGCGCTCCGTTGCCAAAGAGTCGCAACCTTAGCAGTTTTTATTCATAGCGTCTGCTACGTGCGGGACGAGGTCGGGTATACCAGGCAATGCTGCCTAACAATGCCCCGACCAGAGCCATAAATAAAAATCCGACCAGTGCCCCTAACCACTTTCCCGCGGTAGAGCCTAAATCGCTTTCAAATCCCGACACCGGGGCATCAGGGATCCGGCTCATCACTCAGATGTAACGCGCCATTGCCCAGACGAAATAGCCACACCATGTATAGAAAGCCCACAAAGCCAATTTGCCGCCAGGGCTGCGAGAGAGTCTCTCTTCCATCTTTGTCGAACCGTATTCCATTTTGAGATAACCCGGAAAATTCAGACTTAGTACTATTATGTGATAAAAGTCACATTTTTCCACATTGGATGAGCCAGTCAAGACTCAATCATTTTTTGAACAAATAGATAATTTTTGCGCAACGGCAGTGAATACAGGAAAAATCGTTTTGAGCGATTTTATTTATCTTTGATATCGGCTTTATTAATTCATTCAATCAATATATTAGCACTGATTACAATTATACCTTTTTATTATTCTGTGTCATGATGCTTCCGTTATTAGCCTTTTATCGTCTTGTTTATTTTTTTTGGGCCGGCATGATGCCGGCTTTTTTTATGCCTTCATTAATGTGCGCGTGATCACACCAGCCGTTTGGCGCAACAATCATTGATACCCCCTATGTTTCCGCTCAACTCATAACATATTGATATACATTTATAATTTTCATGAATATTTATATTTAGAATTCATAATTCTGAATTATATTAAATAGATTAGAAACATTTTGAAATCTTTTAAATATATTTGTTACATGTAATCTTTAAAATAAAATGAACTTCATAGAATAGTATCCAAATGTGCTTTTTTTTGGATAACGGCACTTATTGATATATTCATGAAGATTATAATCACAAGGGAATACATAATGAAAAGAAAAGTTCTGGCAATGCTGGTCCCGGCGTTATTAGTTGCTGGCGCAGCAAATGCGGCTGAAGTCTATAATAAAGATGGTAATAAACTGGATTTGTACGGAAAAGTAGCGGGCCTGCACTACTTCTCTGATGATGCTGGCAGCGATGGCGACATGTCATATGCCCGTATCGGTTTCAAAGGTGAAACTCAGATCGCTGACCAATTCACTGGTTATGGTCAGTGGGAATTTAACATTGGCGCAAACGGTCCTGAAAGCGACAAAGGTAATACCGCAACGCGTCTGGCATTTGCAGGTTTAGGCTTTGGTCAGAATGGTACTTTCGACTATGGTCGTAACTACGGTGTCGTATATGACATTGAAGCATGGACCGATATGCTGCCAGAATTTGGTGGCGATACCTATGCTGGTGCCGACAACTTCCTGAACGGTCGTGCTAATGGTGTTGCAACCTACCGTAACAATGGCTTCTTTGGTCAGGTCGATGGCCTGAACTTTGCTCTGCAATATCAGGGTAATAATGAAGGATCGGGTGGGCTTTGGGATCAAGAAGGTTCTGGTAATGGTAATAATCGTAAACTGTCTAAAGAAAATGGTGACGGTTTCGGTATGTCCACTTCCTATGACTTTGACTTCGGGTTAAGCCTCGGGGCTGCATATTCAAACTCTGACCGTACTGATAACCAACGTGCTACTGGTTTAGGTGAGCAACGCTCGAATAAATATGCTGGTGGTGAAACAGCTGAAGCATGGACAGTCGGTGCTAAATATGATGCGAATAATGTCTATTTAGCGGCAATGTATGCAGAAACACGTAATATGACTGCATATGGCAGCGGAAAAGACAATAACGACATTGACAGAGGTGGTATTGCGAACAAAACCCAAAACTTTGAAGTTGTTGCTCAGTATCAGTTCGACTTCGGCCTACGCCCGTCCATCGCTTACCTGCAATCTAAAGGTAAGGATTTAGGTGGTTGGGCTCATGACGGCAACGGCGACCCACGTTACACCAATAAAGATCTGGTTAAATACGTTGATATTGGTGCGACTTACTACTTCAACAAAAACATGTCCACCTACGTTGATTACAAAATCAACCTGCTGGACAACGACGACGACTTCTACAAAGCAAACGGCATCGCTACCGATGATATCGTTGCTGTGGGCTTAGTCTACCAGTTCTAATCAGCCAACGCGCCGCGGCGTGTTACTGTAAAAGTTAACACTAGCCTGAGTTCGTCCCTCATCGAACTCAGGCTTTTTTATTGGCATTTCATCTCCCTCTGCGGCACATGCAATTGCCAAAGCATATCGATACAGTACCTTACCCTGCCCCTGCTGGCACAATAACATCTACCCGCGACTCTTCCAGCCAACACCCAAATGCATTTCTTTATGAATTAATCTGCAACAAAACCGCCTCCCATACAGAAATATTTGCAAAAAAAGTGCATGGAAAAAGCTTTTTCTCTACCAATCCGGGATATAAATATTCATCAGCACCACAATATTCCACAGCACTAAATCTCTCCCTGCCGCCCCGGACCTCTGATAATGGTCTAAAATCATTGAGGCCACTTGCGACGACGTTGCTCAATAAGGAAAATTTGGCGTGAATAATATTCAACACCAGTGCAGCATCATCATTACATACTTACACCCGCCGACTACCGCTTTCGATATATTGACTCAATTTTCCAGCCTGGTTAAAAATAGCGACCAGCTCAGTCGCAAATATAGTGACTACCCTAACTAAGCAACAATAAGGAATACACTATGACTGTTCAAACAAGTAAAAATCCGCAGGTCGATATTGCTGAAGATAATGCATTCTTCCCTTCAGAATATTCGCTTAGCCAATATACTAGTCCTGTCTCTGATCTTGATGGCGTGGACTACCCAAAACCTTATCGTGGTAAACATAAAATTCTGGTGATCGCCGCGGACGAACGTTATTTGCCGACCGATAACGGCAAACTGTTTTCGACCGGTAACCATCCGATTGAAACGTTGCTGCCGTTGTATCATCTCCATGCTGCAGGTTTCGAATTCGAAGTGGCGACCATTTCCGGTCTGATGACCAAGTTTGAATACTGGGCTATGCCACACAAAGATGAAAAAGTAATGCCATTCTTTGAGCAGCATAAATCGTTGTTCCGCAATCCGAATAAACTCGCGGATGTTGTCGCCAGCCTCAACGCTGACAGCGAATATGCAGCAATCTTTGTTCCTGGTGGTCATGGCGCACTTATTGGTTTACCAGAAAGCCAGGACGTGGCTGCCGCTTTACAGTGGGCAATCAAAAATGACCGTTTTGTTATATCCCTTTGCCACGGTCCGGCGGCTTTTCTGGCACTTCGCCACGGCGATAACCCACTGAATGGTTATTCCATTTGCGCATTCCCAGACGCCGCAGACAAACAAACGCCAGAGATAGGCTATATGCCGGGTCATCTCACCTGGTACTTCGGCGAAGAGCTGAAGAAAATGGGCATGAACATTATTAATGACGACATCACCGGGCGAGTACATAAGGACCGTAAAGTTCTCACCGGCGACAGTCCTTTCGCAGCGAATGCGTTGGGTAAACTGGCGGCGCAGGAAATGCTGGCCGCTTACTCGAGTTAATCCCTGTTACATTGTAATGTAAGCGCATAATCAATCGCAGCCACGTTAATACTCACGACGTGGCTGCGTTTTTCACGGTTAATTTATGGCGTACTGAAGCCCTATGTTAATTTCTTTGCGGTAACGTAATCCGGAACACATTAAGCTTATTGAGATAGTGATACGTAGCACTTCCCCCATGCAATTCGGCAATCGCTTTGACTAAAGAAAGACCAAGTCCCTGACCTACGGAATGACGCGAATTATCTCCGCGCCAAAATCTACGGAAGAGTTTTTCAGGCTCATTAATTTTCGTACCAGGGCTGGCGATATCAATATTAAGAGAGCCGTTGGTATCAAGAAAACTGGTTATAAGAATGCGCGATTTTTCTGGCGAATATCGAATAGCGTTAACAATAAGATTCGATAACATTCGTTGTAGTAAAATTTTATCCGCAAAGATTTGCTGATTGCACTCGACCTTAAAGCAAATCTCTTTCTCGTCTGAAAGGTATTCAAGATAGTCCAACAAATTTTCGACTTCCTTATTGAGAGAAAGCGAGTCCAGTTTCACCAAAACATTATTTTTATCTGCCCTGGCAAGAAACAGTATGTTCTCTGTTAACCGCGAAATATTTTCCAGCTCTTCAATGTTTCCGGCAATTGTTTTTTGATATTCAGCGATACTTCTGGTTTGACTGAGCGTAACCTGATTCTGACCCAGTAATGCATTAATTGGCGTTCTAAGTTCATGAGCGAGATCGTCAGCAAATTGACTTAGGCGTTCAAAATCTTTGACTAAGGCTTGGTGCATTTTATTCAACGCCTGCCCAAGAGGTTTTAGTTCTCTCGGTAATGCGCTAACCTCAACAGGCTCCCGGTTATCGTTATAATTCAGCGCTTCCGTTACACCACTCAACTTTTTGATCTCTCGTAACCCCGTTCTGATTAACAGCGGACTTAATACTGAGCAAAGTATAATGGCGACAATGCAAATTATAATGCTATTAATTTTATACTGTTCAAGCATGTTATGTCTGGCTGAAGCCAATTTAGCCACAGTAACCGTTAATGATGGCGAAACTTCATCAATATTAATTCGTAAAGCATCTATCTCTGTATCATTAATAATGCTTCTGTAAATGCCAGCTGCGCTGATTGTCTCAGTAGCAGGTATGTTATTTAACATGTCATCACTGACATTCGTCCGGTTAACAATTTTGTTGATGCTATCACCATGAATGATCAAGATATCCTGACTAACATCCATCATCCGGTTAAAGTACACAGGTAACGTATCTGGATTTACCCCATCAATTAACAACTGCTTGATCTGCGCTGTCCGGTTAATGAGTGTTGTATCATCGCGCCATTTCAACTCACTTGCCAGGCCATTATAGAGAGTCCAGACAATTCCAGCGCCAGCAACAGACAGCACCAATATAAAAAGCAAGGTTAAACGGACGGTTATAGATAATCTTTTCATTATTTTTTTACCGCTACGAATGAATAGCCCATCCCCCGGATTGTAGCGATTAGCTTTTCAGGAAAAGGATCATCAACTTTTGCGCGGAGCCTGCGAATGGCGACGTCCACCGTATTGGTATCACTATCAAAGTTGATTCCCCAAATTTCACTCGCAATAACCGTTCTGGGTATAATTTCGCCAGCTCTGGAGGCCAGTAGCCAAAGTAACTGAAACTCCTTGCGCGTCAGTGTAATACTGATATTGTCCCTGCTCACACTTTGACTAACAGAGTCCATTCTTAAGCCACTGATTTCTAATGTTGAATTCAAAGCATGATGTTGCCTTAATTGTGCCCGAACCCTTGCCAGCAACTCAGAAAATGAAAAAGGTTTTACCAGATAATCATTTGCTCCACTGTCCAGCCCTCTGACTCTGTCATCGACAGAATCCCTTGCAGTAAGGCAAATAACAGGGGTTTGCTTTGCTGTTCTTAACGTTTGTAAGATCTGCCAGCCATCCATACCCGGAAGCATAATATCCAGAATGATCAATGCATAATCATCCTTCAGCGCAAGATAAAGCCCATCTCTGCCATCAGAAACGGCATCAATGACATAACCCGCTTCGGAAAGCCCCTGCGTTACCCACTCCTGGGTCCTTTGATTATCTTCAATAAGTAAAATCTTCATGAAAATAATATGCCATAAATCATATGTTATAGAAACAGCCTGGTTCATTACAAAATTGTAATGCTGCTGTAAGGTTACCCTGGACGCTTTTTCGCTATCCTCAAAACTCATTCACATGACAAGGATATAAACATGTTAAAGCGTTATTTAGTTCTCTCCGTAGTAACGGCTGCATTTTCATTACCTTCTTTGGTCTATGCTGCACAACAAAACATTCTTAGCGTGCACATTTTGAACCAGCAAACAGGAAAACCCGCTGCCGACGTGACAGTCACTCTTGAAAAGAAAGCGGACAACGGCTGGTTACAACTTAATACCGCCAAAACAGATAAGGATGGACGAATTAAGGCACTGTGGCCCGAGCAAACTGCAACTACGGGCGATTACCGTGTCGTATTTAAAACCGGGGACTATTTCAAGAAACAAAATCTTGAAAGTTTCTTCCCTGAGATCCCCGTTGAATTTCATATTAATAAAGTGAACGAGCATTATCATGTGCCTTTATTACTTAGCCAATATGGGTATTCAACCTATCGTGGCAGTTAATGCATAAATATGTAAAAGCAGATCTCTGCTACTGTTAGGGAGGACACTCCCTGACAGATTAACAGTAAACGGCTCTTGCTGGCTAACGACAAAAAAGTGTGATGGCTTATGAAAAAGAATCAATTTTTAAAAGAATCAGATGTTACGGCCGAGTCAGTATTCTTTATGAAGCGTCGGCAGGTGTTAAAAGCACTGGGCATCAGCGCGGCTGCACTTTCTTTGCCTCACGCTGCGCATGCCGATCTGCTTAGCTGGTTTAAAGGGAACGATCGCCCACCTGCCCCCGCCGGAAAACCGTTGGAGTTCAGCAAGCCTGCCGCCTGGCAAAATGACCTGCCACTGACGCCAGCAGATAAAGTTTCCGGCTATAACAACTTCTATGAATTCGGGCTGGATAAAGCCGATCCCGCCGCTAATGCTGGTAGCCTGAAAACCGATCCATGGACATTGAAAATCAGCGGCGAAGTGGCAAAACCATTGACCCTCGATCACGATGATTTAACCCGTCGCTTCCCGCTGGAAGAGCGTATTTATCGTATGCGCTGCGTGGAAGCATGGTCGATGGTGGTGCCGTGGATTGGTTTTCCGCTGCACAAATTACTGGCGCTTGCCGAACCCACCAGCAATGCGAAGTATGTCGCTTTCGAAACAATTTATGCACCGGAACAGATGCCAGGCCAGCAGGACCGCTTTATCGGCGGCGGGCTGAAATATCCTTATGTCGAAGGATTGCGTCTCGACGAAGCAATGCATCCGCTCACACTGATGACCGTGGGTGTTTATGGCAAGGCGTTACCGCCACAAAATGGCGCGCCGGTGCGACTGATTGTGCCGTGGAAATATGGCTTTAAAGGGATTAAATCGATAGTCAGTATTAAGCTGACCCGCGAGCGTCCGCCAACCACCTGGAATCTGGCAGCGCCTGACGAATACGGTTTTTACGCCAACGTTAATCCGCATGTTGATCACCCGCGCTGGTCACAGGCTACCGAACGATTTATTGGTTCAGGCGGCATCCTCGATGTACAGCGCCAGCCAACGCTACTGTTTAATGGTTACGCCGAGCAGGTGGCATCGCTGTATCGTGGCCTGGATTTGCGGGAGAATTTCTAAATGCGTCTGACAGCAAAACAGGTGACATGGATGAAAGTTTGCCTGCATCTTGCCGGATTGTTGCCGTTTCTCTGGCTGGTCTGGGCGATCAATCACGGTGGACTGGGTGCCGATCCAGTGAAAGATATTCAGCATTTTACTGGTCGCACTGCACTGAAATTTTTGCTGGCGACCTTGTTAATCACACCTCTGGCACGCTACGCAAAACAGCCGTTATTGATACGCACTCGCCGCCTGTTAGGCTTATGGTGCTTTGCCTGGGCGACACTGCATTTAACCAGTTACGCATTACTGGAGCTGGGCGTGAATAATCTGGCGTTATTAGGTAAGGAGTTAATTACCCGGCCTTATTTAACGTTAGGAATTATCAGCTGGGTTATTTTGCTTGCTTTAGCGTTTACTTCAACCCAGGCGATGCAGCGAAAACTCGGCAAGCACTGGCAACAGTTGCATAATTTCGTCTATCTTGTCGCGATCCTGGCCCCAATACATTATCTGTGGTCAGTGAAGATTATTTCACCGCAGCCACTCATCTACGCTGGGCTGGCGGTACTGCTTTTAGCCTTACGGTATAAGAAGTTGCTTTCCCTTTTCAACCGGTTACGCAAGCAGGTTCACAACAAATTATCTCTATAACTTCATATTACCGACAAAGTACGCGTTATCCCTGCCGGATGCGGCGCGAGCGCCCTATCCGGCCTACGCAGATCACATCAGGTTATGTTTCGTTTGTCATCAACCTCAAATCATCGACATAATTTATGTCATTTCAATAAGATAGGAAAATATACCTGAGGTAACTTTGCACTCGTTTCCTAAGAGTTGTTGCATTTTGTTATATGTTACAATATAACATTACACATTATATACATTAACTCTGGAGGAAACTGTTTTGGCGATTCGTCTTCATAAACTGGCTGTTGCTTTAGGTGTCTTTATTGTTAGCGCTCCTGCCTTTTCGCATGGTCATCACTCACACGGCAAACCCTTAACAGAGGTCGAACAAAAAGCTGCTAATGGTGTTTTTGATGATGCCAATGTACAAAACCGAACGCTAAGTGACTGGGATGGAGTATGGCAATCCGTTTATCCTTTACTGCAAAGTGGCAAACTTGACCCCGTCTTTCAGAAGAAAGCGGATGCAGATAAAACCAAAACATTTGCTGAAATTAAAGATTATTATCGCAAAGGTTATGTGACAGATATCGAGATGATTGGCATTGAGGACGGCATTGTTGAATTCCATAGAAATAATGAAACAACATCCTGTAAATATGATTACGATGGATACAAAATACTCACCTATAAATCAGGTAAGAAAGGCGTTCGTTATTTATTCGAATGTAAAGATCCTGAAAGCAAAGCCCCTAAATATATTCAATTTAGCGATCATATAATTGCACCACGAAAATCATCTCATTTTCACATTTTTATGGGTAATGATTCACAGCAATCTTTATTAAATGAAATGGAAAACTGGCCAACGTATTATCCCTATCAGTTGAGTAGCGAAGAAGTGGTCGAGGAAATGATGTCTCATTGATTTTTTTTCGCTGATTCAATTATTTAACAGAACAGTGCCTAGTAGTAACGACAATAATTTACCAAGACAAATAAATAAGACAAACTCAGACACGCTCATGCTTGAGACGTGTCTTTTTTATTATGTCTGTAGAAAAAACTGAGAAAACGGCGAACAATAAATACACAACTCACCAATACAGACTGGCTGCGCCAATGTCTCCAGGAGCAAGTCATCTGTCATGGTAAAGCTAACCAGAAATATAGGTTAATTTTGGTATTTAAACCTTTTTTACTTGTTAGTATGATACAAAGGCTTTCAAAAAAGTTGGGAAATTCAACAACTCTTGGAAATTATGGACTTTGTCCCGCGGCTTTAATCTGACGGCCGCGTTCCTTTTTTGGCTCAATTATTGACTCCTTCTCTACGCAACTTCAGTTCCCACCACCAACTTTGCGGCAGCTTCGTAGGATCAATGTCTAAAAGAATAATGGTGACCGATAAGAAAACGACTGAATAACTGCAGATTTTCGCTCGAAACCTTCCTGTCAGATCCATAGCGAATCAAGTGCTGAATGTCACAGTATCGAACAGAAAACAGTGACGATCTAACCCTTCAAGAATATTCTACGATTGTTCTGTTTAGGAAAAGCAAGGCGGGAAGTCGGGAGATAAGTCATTGATAAGGTGGCGGAGAGAGGGGGATTTGAACCCCCGGTAGAGTTGCCCCTACTCCGGTTTTCGAGACCGGTCCGTTCAGCCGCTCCGGCATCTCTCCGTTCAGATGGTTGCCATGATGCCAGGAAATTTGGCATTTTAACAGTCCCTGTCCGTGCAATTTTGTTCAAGTGACGAGTTTGCGAGCAAAACGATGATTAAGTGGCCCTGGAAAGTACAAGAATCAGCACATCAAACTGCCCTTCCCTGGCAGGAAGCACTATCGATCCCCCTTTTAACGTGTCTGACGGAACAGGAACAAAGCAAATTAGTCACTCTTGCCGAACGTTTTTTACAGCAAAAGCGGCTTGTTCCTTTACAGGGCTTTGAACTGGATTCATTAAGAAGCTGCCGGATAGCACTTCTATTTTGCCTGCCCGTTCTGGAGTTAGGACTGGAATGGCTGGATGGTTTTCATGAAGTCTTAATTTATCCTGCGCCATTTGTGGTCGATGACGAATGGGAAGACGATATCGGTCTGGTGCATAACCAACGTATTGTTCAGTCAGGTCAGAGCTGGCAGCAAGGGCCTATCGTTTTGAACTGGTTGGATATACAAGATTCTTTTGATGCTTCTGGTTTTAACCTGATTATTCATGAAGTCGCTCATAAGCTGGACACCCGTAATGGCGATCGCGCAAGCGGAGTTCCCTTTATTCCGTTGCGTGAGGTTGCTGGCTGGGAACACGATCTTCATGCTGCAATGAACAATATTCAGGAAGAAATCGAATTAGTTGGCGAGAATGCGGCGAGCATCGATGCTTATGCTGCCAGTGATCCTGCTGAGTGTTTTGCCGTACTTTCTGAATATTTCTTTAGCGCCCCAGAACTTTTTGCTCCTCGTTTCCCTTCATTGTGGCAACGTTTCTGCCAATTTTATCAACAAGATCCTTTGCAGAGACTGCATCACGCTAATGATACAGACTCGTTTTCGGCGACGAATGTTCATTAATTAACAACTTTGCAGATTAATTAACCAATTGAAATGACTTATGAAATTTAGTGTTGACAGACAAGGTACCGCTAAGTAATATGCGCCCCGTTCACACGATTCCTCTGTAGTTCAGTCGGTAGAACGGCGGACTGTTAATCCGTATGTCACTGGTTCGAGTCCAGTCAGAGGAGCCAAATTCTAAAAATTCGCTTTTTAGCGCAATGTCACTGATCTTAGTTGAGCATTGCTTTTTAACGGATAGCGGGTTTTTGACATCTTAAGCGCCCTCGACCTTAATGGTTGAGGGCGTTTTGCTATGGACGCCATCACCATTTTCCCCTCGATTATAAAACTTGAGTAATTCAGTAGTCTCCCCTCTTGCAACTCACACCCAAAACTACCTAACGAAAAGTTATTAATTTTCAATCATATTGCTATCAGGATTTATATTTTTTCGCTGTGCTAGAAAGGGCGCATTTATGTTAGCTCGTTCAGGGAAGGTAAGCATGGCTACGAAGAAGAGAAGTGGAGAAGAAATAAATGACCGACAAATCTTATGCGGGATGGGAATTAAACTACGCCGCTTAACTGCGGGTATCTGCCTGGTAACTCAACTTGCGTTCCCTATGGCTGCGGCAGCACAAGGTGTGATAAACGCTGCAACCCAACAACCAGTTCCTGCACAAATCGCCATTGCAAATGCCAATACGGTGCCCTATACGCTTGGAGCGCTGGAATCGGCCCAAAGCGTTGCCGAACGTTTCGGTATTTCGTTGGCTGAGTTACGCAAACTCAACCAGTTTCGTACGTTTGCTCGAGGTTTTGATAATGTCCGCCAGGGGGATGAACTGGATGTCCCGGCACAAGTTAGTGAAAAAAAATTAACCCCGCCGCCGGGTAATAGCAGTGACAACCTCGAGCAACAGATAGCCAGTACTTCACAGCAAATCGGGTCTCTGCTCGCCGAAGATATGAACAGCGAGCAAGCGGCAAATATGGCGCGTGGATGGGCCTCTTCTCAGGCTTCAGGCGCAATGACAGACTGGTTAAGCCGCTTCGGTACCGCAAGAATCACGCTGGGCGTGGATGAAGATTTTAGCCTGAAGAATTCCCAGTTCGATTTTCTCCATCCGTGGTATGAAACGCCTGATAATCTCTTTTTCAGCCAGCATACCCTCCACCGTACTGACGAACGTACGCAGATTAACAACGGCTTGGGTTGGCGTCATTTCACGCCCACATGGATGTCGGGCATCAACTTCTTTTTCGACCACGACCTTAGCCGTTACCACTCCCGCGCCGGCATTGGCGCGGAGTACTGGCGCGACTATCTAAAATTAAGTAGTAACGGCTATTTGCGACTGACCAACTGGCGCTGCGCACCTGAACTGGACAACGATTATGAAGCACGCCCGGCCAATGGCTGGGATGTACGCGCAGAAGGCTGGCTACCCGCCTGGCCGCACCTTGGCGGTAAACTGGTCTATGAACAGTATTATGGCGATGAAGTGGCCCTGTTCGATAAAGATGATCGGCAAAGTAATCCTCATGCCATAACCGCTGGACTTAACTATACCCCCTTCCCGCTGATGACCTTCAGCGCGGAGCAACGCCAGGGTAAACAGGGTGAAAATGACACCCGTTTTGCCGTCGATTTTACCTGGCAACCTGGCAGCGCAATGCAGAAACAGCTTGACCCGAACGAAGTCGCTGCACGGCGTAGCCTTGCAGGCAGCCGTTATGATCTGGTGGATCGCAACAACAACATCGTTCTGGAATATCGCAAAAAAGAACTGGTTCGCCTGACCCTGACAGACCCCGTGACAGGGAAGTCAGGAGAAGTGAAATCATTGGTTTCGTCGCTACAAACCAAATATGCCCTGAAAGGCTATAACGTCGAAGCCACCGCTCTGGAAGCTGTCGGTGGTAAAGTGGTCACAACGGGTAAAGATATTCTGGTTACCCTGCCGCCGTACCGGTTCACCAGTACGCCAGAAACCGATAACACCTGGCCAATTGAAGTCACCGCTGAAGATGTCAAAGGCAATTTTTCGAATCGTGAACAGAGCATGGTAGTCGTTCAGGCACCTACGCTAAGCCAGAAAGATTCCTCGGTATCGTTAAGTACCCAGACGTTGAGCGCGGATTCCCATTCAACCGCCACACTGACTTTTATTGCTCATGATGCAGCAGGTAATCCTGTTATCGGGCTGGTGCTCTCGACGCGTCACGAAGGTGTTCAGGACATCACCCTTTCTGACTGGAAAGATAATGGTGACGGAAGCTATACCCAGATCCTGACCACAGGAGCGATGTCTGGCACGCTGACGCTTATGCCACAGCTGAACGGTGTGGATGCGGCTAAAGCCCCCGCCGTGGTGAATATCATTTCTGTTTCGTCATCCCGGACTCACTCGTCAATTAAGATTGATAAGGACCGTTATCTCTCCGGCAATCCTATCGAGGTGACGGTAGAACTGAGAGATGAAAATGACAAACCTGTTAAGGAACAAAAACAGCAACTGAATACCGCAGTCAGCATCGACAACGTGAAACCAGGAGTCACTACTGACTGGAAAGAAACCGCAGATGGCGTCTATAAGGCGACCTATACCGCCTATACCAAAGGCAGTGGGCTTACTGCGAAGCTGTTAATGCAAAACTGGAATGAAGATTTGCATACCGCTGGATTTATCATCGACGCCAACCCGCAGTCAGCGAAAATTGCGACATTATCTGCCAGCAATAATGGTGTGCTCGCCAATGAGAATGCAGCAAACACCGTCTCGGTCAATGTCGCTGATGAGGGAAGCAACCCAATCAATGATCATACCGTCACGTTTGCGGTATTAAGCGGATCGGCAACTTCCTTTAACAATCAAAACACCGCAAAAACGGATGTTAATGGTCTGGCGAATTTTGATCTGAAAAGTAGTAAGCAGGAAGACAACACGGTTGAAGTCACCCTTGAAAATGGCGTGAAACAAACGTTAATCGTCAGTTTTGTCGGCGACTCGAGTACCGCGCAGGTTGATCTGCAGAAGTCGAAAAATGAAGTGGTCGCTGACGGCAATGACAGCGCCACAATGACCGCGACAGTTCGGGATGCAAAAGGCAACCTGCTCAATGACGTCAAGGTAACCTTCAATGTTAATTCAGCAGAGGCGAAACTGAGCCAAACCGAAGTGAATAGCCACGACGGGATCGCCACAGCCACGCTGACCAGTTTGAAAAATGGTGATTATACGGTTACGGCCTCTGTCAGCTCTGGTTCCCAGGCTAGTCAACAGGTGAATTTTATCGGTGATCAAAGTACTGCTGCCCTGACCCTCAGTGTGCCCTCAGGCGAGATCACCGTCACCAACACAGCTCCGCAACATATGACTGCAACCTTGCAGGATAAAAATGGCAACCCACTAAAAGATAAAGAAATCACCTTCACTGTGCCAAACGACGTCGCAAGTCGGTTCTCGATTAGTAACGGCGGAAAAGGCATGACGGATAGTAACGGGGTTGCAATCGCCTCCCTGACCGGCACGTTAGCGGGCACGCATATGATCACGGCTCGTCTGGCTAACAGCAATGTCAGCGATACACAGCCAATGACGTTTGTGGCGGATAAAGACAGAGCGGTTGTCGTTCTACAAACATCGAAAGCGGAAATCATTGGGAATGGCGTGGATGAGACGACTCTGACAGCAACAGTGAAAGATCCTTTTGATAACGTGGTTAAAAATTTGTCAGTAGTCTTCCGCACCTCTCCCGCAGACACGCAACTGAGTCTGAACGCGCGTAATACTAATGAGAACGGTATTGCTGAAGTTACCCTTAAGGGCACGGTTTTGGGTGTTCATACAGCCGAAGCCACACTGCCTAACGGCAACAACGATACGAAGACAGTCAATATTGCGCCCGATGCCAGCAACGCGCAGGTCACGCTGAATATCCCTGCTCAACAGGTGGTGACGAATAATAGTGACAGCGTGCAGCTGACGGCAACGGTAAAAGATCCGTCGAATCATCCGGTGGCGGGAATAACGGTGAACTTCACCATGCCACAGGACGTTGCGGCAAACTTTACCCTCGAAAATAACGGTATTGCCATCACTCAGGCCAATGGGGAAGCGCATGTCACGCTCAAAGGTAAAAAAGCGGGCACGCATACGGTTACCGCAACGCTGGGTAACAATAATGCCAGCGATGCGCAGCCAGTCACATTCGTGGCGGATAAGGACAGCGCAGTTGTCGTTCTGCAAACCTCGAAAGCGGAAATCATTGGGAATGGCGTGGATGAGACAACGCTGACAGCAACAGTGAAAGATCCTTTTGATAACGTAGTAATAGATCTACCGGTCACCTTTAGTACTAACCCGGCTGATACACAACTTAGTCAGAGCACGAGCAATACAAACGACAGTGGTGTTGCTGAAGTTACCCTTAAGGGCACGGTTTTGGGTGTTCATACAGCCGAAGCCACACTGCCTAACGGCAACAACGATACGAAGACAGTCAATATTGCGCCCGATGCCAGCAACGCGCAGGTCACGCTGAATATCCCTGCTCAACAGGTGGTGACGAATAACAGCGACAGCGTGCAGCTGACGGCAACGGTGAAAGATCCGTCGAATCATCCGGTGGCGGGAATAACGGTGAACTTCACCATGCCACAGGACGTTGCGGCAAACTTTACCCTCGAAAATAACGGTATTGCCATCACTCAGGCCAATGGCGAAGCGCATGTCACCCTCAAAGGCAAAAAAGCGGGCACGCATACGGTTACCGTAACGCTGAGTAATAACAATACCAGTGATTCGCAGCCGGTAACGTTTGTGGCGGACAAAACCTCGGCTCAGGTTGTCCTGCAGATATCAAAAAATGAGATAACAGGTAATGGCGTCGATAGCGCAACGCTAACTGCAACGGTCAAAGATCAGTTCGACAATGAGGTGAACAATCTTCCGGTAACATTCAGCACAGCTTCTTCAGGCCTCACCCTGACCCCAGGGGAAAGTAATACCAATGAGTCTGGCATCGCGCAGGCCACTCTCGCAGGCGTTGCCTTTGGTGAGCAGACTGTTACTGCATCACTGGCTAATACTGGTGCCAGCGACAACAAAACTGTGCATTTTATTGGCGACACAGCGGCGGCAAAAATTATCGAGTTGACGCCTGTCCCAGACAGCATATTCGCCGGTACCCCGCAGAACAGCACCGGCAGCGTCATTACCGCCACAGTCGTTGATAATAATGGCTTTCCGGTGAAAGGTGTGACTGTGAACTTCACCAGCAGAACAAACTCTGCCGAAATGACGAATGGCGGCCAAGCCGTAACGAACGAACAGGGTAAGGCTACCGTCACTTATACCAATACCCGCTCCTCGATAGAATCAGGAGCGAGACCAGATACCGTTGAGGCCAGTCTGGAAAATGGTAGCTCCACGCTTAGCACATCAATTAATGTCAATGCTGATGCGTCTACGGCACACCTCACTTTGCTACATGCACTTTTTGATACAGTCTCCGCAGGCGAGACAACCAGTCTGTATATTGAGGTGAAGGATAATTACGGCAACGGTGTCCCCCAGCATCAGGTGACCCTCAGCGTTTCACCAAGTGAAGGCGTGACCCCCAGTAATAACGGTATATATACTACCAACTACTACGGCAATTTTTACGCAAGCTTTACCGCTACAAAAGCCGGGGTTTATCAAGTGACGGCAACCCTCGAAAATGGTGATTCGATGCAACAAACAGTGACCTATGTGCCGAACGTCGCGAATGCTGAAATCTCGCTGGCAGCCTCTAAGGATCCGGTGATTGCCGACAATAACGATCTCACGACACTCACAGCAACAGTCGCTGATACAGAGGGCAATGCGATAGCCAACACTGAGGTAACATTTACTCTGCCGGAAGATGTGAGGGCGAACTTCACGCTGAGCGATGGCGGTAAAGCGATTACGGATACTGAAGGCAAAGCGAAAGTCACGCTGAAAGGTACAAAAGCAGGCGCTCATACTGTTACAGCATCGATGGCTGGCGGTAAGAGCGGACAACTGGTGGTGAACTTTACTGCGGATACGCTCACTGCGCAGGTTAATCTTAACGTTACCGAGGACAACTTTATCGCCAATAACGTTGGGATGACCACACTTCAGGCAACAGTGACTGATGGAAACGGCAACCCGTTAGCCAATGAGGCGGTGACATTCACGCTACCGGCAGATGTGAGCGCAAGCTTCACTCTCGGACAAGGCGGTTCCGCCATTACAGACATCAACGGCAAGGCTGAAGTTACACTGAGCGGTACAAAATCCGGCACCTACCCCGTGACAGTTAGCGTGAACAATTATGGTGTCAGTGATACGAAACAGGTGACGTTGATTGCCGATGCTGGTACCGCAAAACTGACCTCCTTAACCTCTGTATACTCATTCGTCGTCAGCACGACCGAGGGCGCAACCATGACGGCAAGCGTCACTGACGCTAACGGCAACCCGGTAGAAGGCATAAAAGTTAATTTCCGCGGAACCTCCGTCACGCTAAGCAGCACCAGCGTTGAAACGGATAGTCAGGGATTCGCTGAAATTCTTGTGACAAGCACCGAGGTCGGACTGAAAACAGTTTCAGCCTCTCTGGCAGATAAACCTACTGAAGTCATCTCGCGATTACTGAATGCCAGTGCAGATGTTAATTCTGCGACGTTTACCAGTCTGGAGATACCTGAAGGTCAGGTAATGGTCGCACAAGACGTAGCAGTTAAAGCTCACGTTAACGACCAGTTTGGCAACCCGGTTGCGCATCAACCCGTGACATTCAGTGCAGAGCCATCCTCGCAAATGATCATCAGCCAGAATACGGTGTCTACTAATACGCAGGGTATAGCCGAGGTCACCATGACGCCCGAAAGAAACGGTTCGTATATGGTGAAAGCATCCCTGGCGAATGGAGCCTCAATTGAGAAACAACTGGAGGCTATTGATGAAAAACTGACACTCACGGCGTCCAGCCCGCTTATCGGTGTCAATTCCCCAACAGGTGCAACTCTGACGGCAACGCTAACTTCTGCAAATGGCACTCCAGTGGAAGGTCAGGTCATCAACTTTAGCGTAACGCCAGAAGGTGCAACGTTAAGTGGCGGAAAAGTGAGAACCAACTCTTCAGGTCAGGCACCAGTCGTTCTGACCAGCAATAAAGTCGGTACATATACGGTGACTGCATCGTTCCATAACGGCGTAACAATACAGACACAGACAACCGTGAAAGTCACTGGCAACTCAAGCACCGCACATGTTGCTAGCTTTATCGCTGATCCATCGACTATCGCCGCCACCAACAGTGATTTAAGTACCTTAAAGGCAACGGTTGAGGATGGCAGTGGTAACCTGATCGAAGGTCTCACTGTGTACTTCGCCTTAAAAAGCGGCTCTGCCACATTAACGACATTAACAGCGGTGACCGATCAAAACGGAATCGCGACAACAAGCGTGAAAGGAGCGATGACAGGTAGCGTCACGGTAAGCGCAGTCACGACCGCTGGTGGAATGCAAACAGTAGATATAACGCTGGTGGCAGGCCCGGCTGACGCCTCGCAGTCCGTCCTTAAGAACAATCGGTCATCACTGAAAGGGGACTATACCGATAGTGCTGAGCTACATCTTGTTTTGTACGATATATCAGGCAATCCGATCAAAGTTTCTGAAGGGATGGAATTTGTGCAATCAGGTACTAACGTGCCCTATGTGAAAATTAGCGCAATTGATTACAGTCAAAATATCAACGGTGATTACAAAGCCACTGTTACAGGCGGCGGAGAGGGTATCGCAACGCTGATCCCTGTATTGAATGGTGTTCATCAAGCGGGTCTGAGTACCACAATACAATTCACTCGCGCAGAAGACAAAATAATGAGCGGTACAGTGTTGGTCAATGGTGCTAACCTACCAACAACTACATTCCCTTCGCAGGGATTCACCGGGGCGTATTATCAGTTGAATAATGACAACTTTGCTCCAGGAAAAACGGCGGCTGATTATGAGTTTTCAAGCTCTGGCTCCTGGGTCGATGTTGATGCTACCGGTAAAGTGACATTTAAAAATGTCGGCAGCAAATGGGAGAGGATTACGGCGACGCCAAAAACAGGCGGCCCTAGCTATATATACGAAATCCGAGTGAAGAGTTGGTGGGTGAACGCCGGCGATGCTTTCATGATATACAGCCTTGCTGAAAATTTTTGCAGTAGCAATGGCTACACACTTCCCCTTGGAGACCATTTAAACCATAGTCGTTCCCGAGGCATCGGGTCACTGTACAGTGAATGGGGAGATATGGGGCATTACACGACTGAAGCTGGTTTTCAATCAAATATGTATTGGTCATCTAGTCCCGCAAACTCAAGCGAACAATACGTAATTTCTCTGGCAACAGGTGAGCAAAGTGTATATGAAAAGCTTGGGTTTGCTCATGCGACATGTTATAAAAACCTCTGATTTTCCGCTATAATTCCTTAAAGAGTGCTCCATTCGGGGCACTCTTTTTTACATTCCCTCTACAGAACTTGCCCTTCTCTCACAGAAAATGAATAAATAAAAATGCGATACCGCCAGATTCGCGTTCGGTGTGACTATGGTTGTATCCGGTGAGTACAGCTTTGCTCCAAAGACTGGCTTTCTGTAATGATTGACCAGCCACAGAGTATTGATGACACCACCGTTCATAACAGATCGGCATTAATATGCATAAATACTGCCTCATATTCTCGCCAAAACACTTTTTAATGCCTTTGCGAATTCATCCAGACTTATATTGTCAATTTTTTGCCCAACGACGACTGACTCCGAAACATCGGCCATTGCGGGCCATCGCGTTTTGTAATCAGCATAAATTGCAACAACGGGGGTATTATAGGCACTTGCCATATGTAATATTGAGGTGTCAGGAGTTATTGCGATATAAGCATCTTTTATGATTGCTGCCGAACGTTTAATCGAGGGTGATAAGGATAAACGGAAGACATTATTATAACAATCCACTAATACCCTGGCTTTATCTTCCCCTTTTGGTCCATGAACGATCACTATTGGCATATCTGTTTCACTTTGAATTTTTGCTATTAGATTTTCTGCTATCGATAATGAAAATGTACGTTCCTGTGCACTACCTTCTAAATTGAGCGCAATGTAAGCTCCTAACGATCGCATTTCCTCGCGCACCTCATCGAGTACATCCTCACTTAGTGGCAATTCATATATTGGCCTGACTGCTGGAAAACCCGCCTCACGCATCATAAATGCCCATGTCATGGGTACGGGAGCCCGGAGACTCTGATCCATCCGGGACGCGTCCTTACACAAAGGGGAATAGCACTTCATGGTTAAACCAACAACCTGAAAATTCGTTTTTGCTTTCAACTGACTGATAAATATCATCGTTTTCAGGTTCTTTTTACGCATCGCCTCTATACAAAGATCCGGCGTACCGTATTGCAGTGTTATGTTCTTCGCTAAATTTTTTATTTCTTTTAATGTTGCGTGATCCTGCATAGTCATTGTAACTAATGTTAATTTAGTCTGTTCAAGTTTGAGCGCATTAAAGACTTCTAAATTAATAGTCGAAGTAACAATTAAAAGATGCTTTATTTTATGCATTTCAATCGCCCGAATAACTGGAAAGATGGCCATAGCATCGCCAATTTGATCGGGAATATGGATGACAACAAAGTCTGTTTTTCCAATATTGAAATTATTAGCTTTATAATCGTAGTAACTAAATGCAATACGTCTCAACAATGATGCTAAAAACATACCTAACCTCGCCTCCCTACTGGTTATAATGCAATGCAGTCTATCAGACTCATCAGGGTGCTATTTTGTACATATGCGGACTTTTATGTTTCATATCTCGAACCTGTGGGTGCTCTGCTTAATCCTTAAACAACACCAGCAACGCCCGTGCTTTCATCTTCCATCGAATTTTTCATGTTGCCGCTAATCAGCCATAAAATCATTTGCAGATGCGCTCTGTCGAGGTAGTCTCATAAGGTTCGTTTATAGATCGACGGCAATGTGAGTTACCTTTTCCATACTAATTATAAAAAGACAGTACAAACAGGATCATTATGGACTCCACGCTCATCTCCACTCGTCCCGATGAAGGGACGCTTTCGTTAAGTCGCGCCCGACGAGCTGCGTTAGGCAGTTTCGCTGGTGCCGTCGTCGACTGGTATGATTTTTTACTCTATGGCATTACCGCCGCACTGGTGTTTAATCGCGAGTTTTTCCCGCAAGTAAGCCCGGCGATGGGAACGCTCGCCGCATTTGCCACCTTTGGTGTCGGCTTCCTTTTCCGACCGCTAGGCGGTGTCATTTTCGGTCACTTTGGCGACCGACTGGGACGTAAGCGCATGTTAATGCTGACCGTCTGGATGATGGGCATCGCGACAGCCTTGATTGGTATTCTTCCTTCATTCTCGACCATTGGGTGGTGGGCACCTATTTTGCTGGTGACACTGCGTGCCATTCAGGGATTTGCCGTCGGCGGCGAATGGGGAGGCGCAGCGTTGCTTTCCGTTGAAAGTGCGCCGAAAAATAAAAAAGCCTTTTACAGTAGCGGTGTACAAGTTGGCTACGGAGTAGGTTTACTGCTTTCAACCGGACTGGTTTCATTGATCAGTATGATGACGACTGACGAACAGTTTTTGAGCTGGGGCTGGCGCATTCCTTTCCTGTTTAGCATCGTACTGGTACTGGGAGCATTGTGGGTGCGCAATGGCATGGAGGAGTCCGCGGAATTTGAACAACAGCAACATAATCAAGCGGCCGCGAAAAAACGCATCCCGGTTATCGAAGCTCTGTTACGACATCCCGGTGCTTTCCTGAAGATTATTGCACTACGACTGTGCGAGTTGCTGACGATGTACATTGTTACTGCCTTTGCACTTAATTATTCAACCCAGAATATGGGGTTACCGCGCGAACTTTTCCTTAATATTGGTTTGCTGGTCGGTGGATTAAGCTGCCTGACAATTCCCTGTTTTGCCTGGCTTGCCGATCGTTTTGGTCGCCGCAGGGTTTATATCACAGGTGCGTTATTCGGAACGTTGAGCGCATTTCCTTTCTTTATGGCGCTTGAAGCACAATCTATTTTCTGGATAGTTTTCTTCTCCATCATGCTGGCAAACATTGCGCATGATATGGTGGTGTGTGTACAACAACCGATGTTTACCGAAATGTTTGGTGCCAGTTATCGCTATAGTGGCGCTGGAGTCGGTTATCAGGTTGCCAGTGTGGTTGGCGGTGGATTTACACCTTTTATTGCCGCTGCACTCATCACTTACTTTGCCGGGAACTGGCATAGCGTCGCTATTTATTTGCTGGCTGGATGCCTGATTTCCGCAATGACCGCTTTGTTGATGAAAGACAATCAACGCGCTTAATAGCCTGGCGAAGATCATCCGATCTTCGCCTTACACTTTTGTTTCACATTCCTGTGACATACTATCGGATGTGCGGTAATTGTATGGAACAGGAGACACACATGAATAATAAGGGCTCCGGTCTGACCCCAGCTCAGGCACTGGATAAACTCGACGCGCTGTATGAGCAATCTGTAGTCGCTTTACGCAACGCCATTGGCAAATATATTACAAGTGGCGAATTACCTGATGAAAACGCCCGCAAACAAGGTCTTTTTGTCTATCCATCACTGACCGTAACCTGGGACGGTAGCACAACCAATCCCCCCAAAACGCGCGCATTTGGTCGTTTTACCCACGCAGGCAGCTACACCACCACGATTACTCGCCCTACTCTCTTTCGTTCGTATCTCAATGAACAACTTACGTTGCTGTATCAGGATTATGGTGCGCATATCTCGGTGCAACCCTCGCAGCATGAAATCCCTTATCCTTATGTCATCGATGGCTCTGAATTGACACTTGATCGCTCAATGAGCGCTGGGTTAACTCGCTATTTCCCGACAACAGAACTGGCGCAAATTGGCGATGAAACTGCAGACGGCATTTATCATCCAACGGAATTCTCCCCGCTATCGCATTTTGATGCGCGCCGCGTCGATTTTTCCCTTGCGCGGTTGCGCCATTATACCGGTACGCCAGTTGAACATTTTCAGCCGTTCGTCTTGTTTACCAACTACACACGTTATGTGGATGAATTCGTTCGTTGGGGATGCAGCCAGATCCTCGATCCTGATAGTCCCTACATTGCCCTTTCTTGTGCTGGCGGGAACTGGATCACCGCCGAAACCGAAGCGCCAGAAGAAGCCATTTCCGACCTTGCATGGAAAAAACACCAGATGCCCGCATGGCATTTAATTACCGCCGATGGTCAGGGTATTACTCTGGTGAATATTGGCGTGGGACCGTCAAATGCTAAAACCATCTGCGATCATCTGGCGGTGCTGCGCCCGGATGTCTGGTTGATGATTGGTCACTGTGGTGGCTTACGTGAAAGCCAGGCCATTGGAGATTATGTACTTGCACACGCTTATTTACGCGATGACCACGTTCTTGATGCGGTACTGCCGCCCGATATTCCTATTCCGAGTATTGCTGAAGTGCAACGTGCGCTTTATGACGCCACCAAGTTAGTCAGCGGCAGGCCCGGTGAGGAAGTCAAACAGCGGCTACGTACTGGTACTGTGGTAACCACAGATGACAGGAACTGGGAATTACGTTACTCAGCTTCTGCACTTCGTTTTAACTTAAGCCGGGCCGTAGCAATTGATATGGAAAGTGCAACCATTGCCGCGCAAGGATATCGTTTCCGCGTGCCATACGGGACACTACTGTGTGTTTCAGATAAACCATTACATGGTGAGATTAAACTTCCCGGTCAGGCTAACCGTTTTTATGAAGGCGCTATTTCCGAACACCTGCAAATTGGCATTCGGGCGATCGATTTGCTGCGCGCAGAAGGCGACCGACTGCATTCACGTAAATTACGAACCTTTAATGAGCCGCCGTTCCGATAATAAGTTCTGAACCTTCTTATCAGAAATAGATGTGAAGGAGTAAGTAAGACATCTGGCAAATAGCCTGCAATAAACGCGGGCTGTTTGCTTTCTTGGACAGATGCGAGTTTTATTATCGTCTTAATAATTCCCACATATTAAAAGCAAGTATGCTTTCAAAACACAATTATAAAAAATCCCGCCAACAATATAATTTTTTATGAAATTAAATATAAGATTATGACTTTAGAATATTTTTATTTCTAATAGACGAGATTTTTCCTGTTATGATATAATATGCCGAATTAACACATGTTAACGATTTACCAGTAATGTAAATAAATTTTCGAGGAGATCATTCCAGTGGGACGTAAATGGGCCAATATTGTTGCTAAAAAAACGGCTAAAGACGGTGCGACGTCTAAAATTTATGCAAAATTCGGTGTAGAAATCTATGCCGCTGCCAAACAAGGTGAACCCGATCCAGAATTAAACACATCTTTAAAATTCGTTATTGAACGAGCAAAGCAGGCACAAGTTCCAAAGCATGTTATTGATAAAGCAATTGATAAAGCCAAAGGCGGCGGAGATGAAACGTTCGTGCAGGGCCGTTATGAAGGCTTTGGTCCTAATGGCTCAATGATTATCGCTGAGACCTTGACTTCCAATGTTAACCGTACGATTGCTAACGTTCGCACAATTTTCAATAAAAAAGGCGGCAATATCGGAGCGGCAGGTTCTGTCAGCTATATGTTTGACAATACGGGTGTGATTGTATTTAAAGGAACAGACCCTGACCATATTTTTGAAATTTTACTTGAAGCTGAAGTTGATGTTCGTGATGTAACTGAAGAAGAAGGTAATATTGTTATTTATACTGAACCTACTGACCTTCATAAAGGAATCGCGGCTCTAAAAGCAGCTGGAATCACTGAGTTCTCAACAACAGAATTAGAAATGATTGCTCAATCTGAAGTTGAGCTTTCCCCAGAAGATTTAGAAATCTTTGAAGGGCTTGTTGATGCCCTTGAAGATGACGACGATGTACAAAAAGTTTATCATAACGTCGCAAATCTCTAATTATATTTTAAAGAAATCTGTCTTTATGGCAGATTTCTTTAATCTCATATAATCATTATAAAAATATAATGTTCAACTCGTCATATTGATTATAAAAAATCCCCATTCCCAGAGAAATAATATTTATTAAAATTCCAGTTCTTCTTTTTCTGATTACAGAAGGCAAAGTGGCAATTACGCATAGTTTCCCGATAAAAACGCGACAGCGACATCCAGCATAAGGTATTTTTCTCTATACCTTTGTACGGTACTTCACGGAACGAAGTTTTTGACCTTGCGAATCGTGATGTCTGTTGGGGGGCAATTTGCTCACTGAAGCGTGAGACTCGATTAAGCGCACGAAACACAGAAATCAAAAAACCCGGTCACTTTTTTACAAGGTAACCGGGTAAAAATAATTTTTATTTTTTAACTGTCTTGAGACTCATAGAGATGTCTCAAAACTAAAATTTGGCTCCTCTGACTGGGATCGCCGTAGCCATTAATTGGCTGATTGGAAAGCTAAAACAAAAAATCGAGATTGTCAAGACCACCAGAATGACCACCTTTTTTCTGGTAAACATGAACTGAATCCTACGAAGTGTCACTTCACAGAGAAAATACTAAAAATTAAGTCGAGGGCACTGGATGCTAAGTTTTTACCCCTATATGGGAGGAAGGATTACACAGTACTTTATCTTTACTGGCGGCGACTTTATATGCTAGATATATTTCTTGCAATACTGTAACTCTGTGCGAGTAATTATATATAATTATTATTTGGATTGCTTTTTTTTCTGCGTTATTTTTTGTATGTAAAGTTCGGTATTTGTGTCAGGATACAATTTTTTCAATTTTTCAACCCAAATGAGGGCGTCATCGTACCTTCCACTATCCATCATATTTTTGATAATATCTTTTATTGCAAATACACATCCGTTATCCGCAGATAAGTTTAGATAATATTCCGATCCTCTAATATCACCTATTTTTAATAAATATTTTGACATCTGATATTGTGCATAATTATTACCATGTTCCGCTGATTTTTTCAGCCATTGTATTGATTCATCTACTTTTCCTTCTGACTCAAGTTCTCTTGATAAGTTATATTGAGCTATAGCATTTCCATTATTTGCCGATATTATTAACCATTCGTGCTGTTTTCTGTATGATTTTGGCTCGCAAAAAAGGTAATATTTGTACAATTTAAATGCAGCATCACTATCACCTTGTGATGCCTTAAGTTCTTCTTTCCTCACATCATCTGGTGATAAAAAATTGAGCGAATATGTTGATATTATCTTTTCGCTATCATTACTCATATGACCTCCAGAGATAAGGGGGATTGTTATAAATATAAAGAGAAAATACCTCATACCTATGGTTTCCTTCGCTTGAATGTAAACTCATGTCCAGGCTGATTCGTGTCCATTTGCAATTGATTGTTTGCATCATAGAATCCTCCCCAAGGCTCTACCTTACCATTTGAATAGTACCAGTCATATTGGTCAGGAGCATAGACTCTCACACCTAGTTCATCTGCCAATTGCTGTGCAAAAGAGTTATTTCCTTTTCCTGTATTACAGGATAACAGTCTTACTGACATTCCAGGTTTAAATTTAGGATGATTTCGAACCTCATTAGCTAATGTCTTGACATCTATCTTATTATAATTTTCATCATATACTGATTGAGGATCACCATGTGTTCCAATTGTAATGATATTAGGATTATTCCAAACTTTCTCTGCATAATTTCGTATGTCTTCGTTGACTGGGAAGTGGTTTATATCTACGGCTAAGCCAAGAGGATCTGCATAATTTATTGGATTCAGCGGATATTTATATAAATTCCACCCCCCATTTAACCCAATCGGGTCCTGTGTAATATACCTCCCTTGTAACGGCTCGTAGTAACGATAACGATTATAGCACAGCCCCGATTCATCATCGTACTGCTGCCCCGGCAGGCGGTATGGCTGGAACAGATGATGCGGGTTCTCCTCATTAAGCTGATTCCCCCACTCGTCATACTCCCCACGCCATTCCGTTGCACCTTCAGTACTGATAAGCGCCAGCGGCAGTCCCCGGTGGTCGCAGTGATAAAGATGTATTTTTCGCTCAGGCAAATAAACTGGCTCGATCTGTGCCGCCAGCCGCTCCACCGTCAGCCCGCACTGCGCAAGCCACGCCCGGCTTTCGTCACTCACACGGTCTGCCCGGATTTCCCCCTCCAGCCTGTCCAGCAGCCGCACCAGTTCAGGCGGGAACACCACGCCGTGACCATCTTTACTCCCTTCCTGCTGTAACTTCTCCGCCAGGCTTCGCCGCTGCGCTTTCTCCAGTTCGGTCACGTCTGTTTCGATTCTGATGAGCGGCGTGAAGCTTCCCGGCTGGTACACCGTCTGGATACGCGTGGTGTCAGTCTGCACCGTCGTCAGCCTGTCGCCGTCCCACCCGTACCATGTCTCCTCCGGTTTACGCGACAGCGACATCCACCCCGTCAGGTCACGCTCCCGCCGCCATATCCTTTTCGCCATTCGCCGTCCCAGCGGGTCGTAGAGGTAGCGGCTCTCGACCAGTGGCTCGCCATGCTGTATCCGCGTGTAGAACACCAGACGGTGCTGGCTGTCGTAGTGGTAGTGGTGGGTCCGCTCGTCGTCCGTCCGTATCACACCCGCCGGGATGCGGTCCGTCTTCTCCGTCAGCCTGCCGTATTCATCGTAACGGTACAGGTAATGCGCGTCTTCGGCGATGCGGTTATCCGGCCACGCCGTGAGTGTACTGTCCGGATGCAGCTCCGGGTCCGGCAGCCGGTTTCCCGCCGGGTCGGTGGCATACGGGATGCTGATATCCAGGTCCGGTGCGAGGGTGCGTACACTCGCCAGCCTGCCCGTGGCACTGTAGCCGTATTCCCGCGTCTGTCGCGGGCCGCTGATGCGCACAAGGTCGCCGTTGTCATTCCACCCGTAGTCACGGTCATACACCAGGCTGTTCAGGTGCTGGCTCTGTAACTGGCCTGCAGGGGTGTATGTGCTGGTCAGTTCGTATGCGGCATTACTGCCTGCCATGCTGCCAAAGCTGCGCACCGTTTCTCTGTGCAGGCGGTCGCGCGCGTACTCCAGCAGCGGCGTGTCGCCCAGCTTCATCCCCGCCAGGTAACCGCTGCCGTAGGTCAGCCAATCCACAGCAGGCAGGCAGTCCGGCGTGACGCGGTTTGCCAGACCCTGTTCGTTGTAGGCGTGTTTTGTCTCATGCAGCCAGAGCAGTTCCCCCGTCTCCGGGTTATGCACCGTCTGGCACTCGCCGGTGAGACGTCCCTTACGGTTATAGCCGTAATGCACCGCCACCCGGTGACCTTCGCTCAGGTGGCTGATTTCTTTCAGCCAGCCGTGGTCGTTATACCGCCACTGCTCTGCCGGTTCGCCGTTCACCGTGCGGTGTGTGATACGGTCCGATTCGTCGTAGTGCCAGAGGGTGACAAGCCCCTCATCCTCGTTCTGCGTGAGTTTCCCGGTCAGGTCGTAACGGTAACGTTGCGTCCGCCCGTCAAAGCCGCTCTGCTGTATCAGGCGGTCGAGCACATCGTAACTGAAGTCGCTGTGACAGCCGTTCTCGTTGGTCAGGCTGATGACACGTCCGGCAACGTCGTATTCCATGCTGCGCGTCAGCCCGCCCTGCGTGGTACTGACGGCCTTTCCCCACGCATCGTACTGTGTCTCGCTTCTGTTGTCGTCTGGCGTGATAATGGCGGTCAGGTCGCCTGCACCGTTGTACTCATACTGCGTTTCACGGCCCTGCGTATCTTTCACCGAGATTAACTGACCACGGCTGTCATAGCTGCGGTAAAGACTGACACCTTCCTCACGGTGGACCGCCGTCATCTGACCAAAGCGGTCGTATTCATAACGGGTCTGGTAGCCTGAGCAGTCGGTGAAAGTCAGTAACTGCCCGTAACGGCTCCACGTCATCTGCTTGCGGCTACCCGTCGCATCTTCAGTTGCAGAGGGTAATTCACTGTGCGGATTATCATAACTGTAGCGGGTGATATCGCCGTTGCGAGCGGTTTCCTGCGTCAGACGCCCGTACTCATCATATTTCCTGCGCATTTCCAGTCCGTCAGGCCCGGATGCTGAGGTTAACTGGTTCTGGTTGTTATAGTAAAATTCCGATTTCCTGCCGTCCGGCGTGGTGATGCGTGTGACGAGACCCGTCACCACATTCGGACTGTATTCTGTCGTCCGGCCTGCCGCATCCGTCTGTGACTGAAGGCGGCCAATGGAATCGAACTGACTCTGTGTGACGCTGTCGTCAGCGTGCTCTTTTTTCACCACCCGTTTCAGCCCGGCTTCGCCTTCTGTATGCAGCACCTCGCACCGGTTCAGGCTGTCGGTGATGATGATGCGGTTTTTCTCATACTGATAGGTGTAGCTTAAACCCGCCGGATTACGTTGTTCCGTCACGCGCCCGATGTCGTCGTAGCGGTAACGCATCTCCGGCCTGCCTGCGTAACGGTGCGCCACCATCCGGCCCCGGTATTTATCATCGTAAGTAAAGTGGCGCATCTGCGTACCGCTGCGGTCATACACCGCCGCCAGTTCACCGCGTGGCGTCCAGTCGTAGCGCACCAGTGGCGCGGCAGGTAAATTCTCCGGGTATTCCGGGTCATGCGTCAGCCACACCGCTGACAGGCGGATGCCGTTATCCCGGCCATATTCTGTATAGTCCGGCAATGAAACCGGGATATCTGGTCGTTTTGCTCCGGCTGCAACCGCCTGCTGCTGGGCCTCTTCCGCCCGCTGCGCCTGCGTGGTCAGCACCAGGCGGAACTGACGGCCTGCGCCATCGGTCACGCCGGTGATTTCCCCGGTAAATTCGCCAACTGCCTCACGCCGGAAGGTCAGGGTACGCCCGAAGCGGTCCACCAGGCCGGTCAGCACCCGGTACGGCGGCAATGGCGCAGGCAGCATCTCATCCACACCCGGTACCCGCTCACTCCAGCCGAGTATCCACCACGGCCCCTGCGGACTGTTCGTCGCCAGATAAATATGCGGACTCATGCGGAGTTCTTCCGGCAGAGCCTGCCAGAGTGGGGCAAGACGGTGACTTTCATTCAGTTTCGCCACGCCGCCGCGCACCAGCCAGAATAATTCGCTGCGGCTGAAGCCATCCTCACCGGGAAACAGGTGCTCAAAATGAATGCTTCTGCCACCGTTATCATTGAGTATCAGTTCGTTATCGCGTATCTGTAAGCGGATATCAAAGGGTGCTTTCCAGCCAGGACCGAAGATACCGACGGGCGCAGGGGTTTTCGTCCGGTAGCTGCTGTAGGTGCGGGAGAGCACGAACGGTAACGGGCCGGGCAGCGCGAAATCGGTTTCGCCGGGCTGTACTTTTGCACCGAGCAGCGGATTCACCGGGTTACCGGAAGTGAATCCGCCGGGGCACACTGAACAGGCCACGCCGGTTGGCGCGCCAATCCTCACGCCTGCCGACCCCTGGACTATCGGGCCACCTTTCATTGTGGCATCGCCCTGACGTGCTGCCGGTTTTCCGCTCATCGCTGATATCCTTTTTTATGGTTCATCTGGCCTGATGCTGGCGACACCGGACAAAATGATAAATAACGTTACTGTATGAAACGAAATACGCTCTTTTTACATTTATTTTTTTGACTGATATCAACGGGACGAATTAACTGACAGGATATTTACTGGAAAGTGTCTGCATATTGCTCAATATATATTTTATATAAATATAATTGTATTTAATATTTATCGCGTGATTGTATTTTCCTGTGCGTCTGCTTCCGCTAAACCTCTTGCTGAAAATTACCGAACATTGTATTGTTGCGCCGCGCCTGCAAAATCAGGCGTCGGGATTAGCCTCCTGAAGATCCTCACTGACGATACAATATTTGTGTGTCGCGCACGGTCTCATCTCAATGGCGGGATCGGGCGGGGGCGTCGAAAGACGCGCCAGTGTCAGTGAGGCTGGTAAGGCTAACCCCGTCCGGTTCCACCACCCGTGAGATTAGCCTCTCCAGTGGCTGGAATATTTATCACTCACTGTAGACGGCCTTATGGCGACTACTCTCACCTCTGAATGCAATTTACTTGCTGTTCCCTTTAGTGCCGCTACCGATTTCACCGATCTGGCGGAGTACTGCGATCGCGTTGCCACAACGCTCATCGAGTGCTGCGAACCGGCGCTGAAAACGGCGCTCTGTGGCAGGCTTAATACCTGTCTTGCACTGTTGCGGCCCACGCTGAACGAGCCGATCCCACCACATCTGATTGACGGGTTTATTACGAATGATCTTCCCGATGTTTCACCCGGTTTTGAGCCTGATGCAGGATCACTCTGCGATTACTGCCTGGCGCTGACGCAGATACTGAACGGCCACGTGCTGCTGCCGGAAACCGAAACCACGCTGACCGGGCTGCTGTGCGAACTGGTCTGGTATTTTGCCGCCAATCTGAACGCCCCACGCTGGATATGTACTGCTGACGGCATACAGGTTATCGACGGGAGGCCAGCATGATGCAACCCGACTGGCACCCCGCCGATATTATCGCGGGCCTGAGAAAAAAGGGAACATCGCTGGCTGAGGTTTCCCGCAGGGCCGGGCTGGCGTCTTCCACGCTGGCAAATGCGCTGACCCGCTCCAGGCCGCGCGGCGAAAAACTGATTGCGGATGCGCTGGAAACATCACCGGAAATTATCTGACCGTCCAGATACATCGATGATCGGGGCAACCGTACCGGAAGACTCATGCATAAACGCCGATCCTGATGGCTGAACCGTCAGGCGCATTGTTACAGTAAAACCAGACTCTCCCGGCGCGCTGCCTGCTTTTGCTGGCAGCGCGCCGGGAGAAGACAAGCGAAGCGCGGCAGTTTTTCCGTCACCAGGTAAGCAAACAATCTTTTAAACCCGGAAACAGTTTTTCCTTCCTGCACCAGAAATAATGGCGCAGTCTCCCGCCTGCAACAAACTGCCTCCGGGCAGTCCCTTTGTCGCTTCACGTCTGAAAGAAGCGCCTGGCTTCGCCAGCATGGCATCCTTTACCGGCGTTGATCTCTGAAAACGCCGAGGATGCAATAATACCTGCATCTGAGACTGACGTACATATACACCATCACTGCACCAGATACCCGGCTTTACGGGCTGACACTCTGGCTTTGCCGGGTTTTATCTTCTGCTGACAACCAGCGCCTTACATTGACGGGCTGCGGCCTGCATTGCCGTCAGGCTTTGCTGCCGCGTGACCGTCACCCTGCACCAGAAACGTAACGTTTACCCCCTGCACCAGACGAGGCGTCACTTTGGTCGCGCCAGCGAAAAAGCAAAGTGACGCCGCACAACTCACCGCCACAAGCCGCGCCAGTTCTGGCCTGCGCCATATTTCCGCCGTCTGACATGCCCTTTGGGGCCGCTGTCAGCTAAGAGTAAAGGAGAAAAAGATCGATACCGAGGGGGGCAAGAAGCCCCGGAGACACTCCTGCTTCGCAGGCAGTCTGTACTGCGTACAGCCTGAAACTCCCTAAACCTCAACAAACTACCACTCCGGCGTGAAGGTATCGTTCTGGCGCAGCCAAAAAGCACACGCCGGAGACTGTTTGTTTTTGTTGCAGGGGGATTCATGAGTAAATTAAGCAGTGAAATGAAGGCGCTGGCGAAGAAAGCGGGCGGCAGCTTCAAAACGGTGAATGACCGTATCCATATTACAAAACGGTTCAGTGAACATTTACGGGCGCTGAATATCCAGATCCAGCGGGTGGAGCAGATCAAGGTTCGCCATATCGAATGCTACATTGAGGAACGGCTGGAGCTGGATATTGGTTTACGAACGTTGCAAAACGAAATGGCAGCGTTGCGGGCCGTGCTGAGACAGGCTGGACGCAGGCAGGTGATGGAGAAAGCCCGTACTCAGGACGCAGGGCTGGCAGCAGCGCTGGAGATTGCGCGGCTGATGGGGCTGCGTTCGCAGGAGGCGGTACAGAGTTCACAGTCGCTGAAAACGTGGCTGAAAGCCATTTCCCGCGGTGAAACCCGGCTAAAAGTGGTATTTGGCACCAAAGGCGGGCGTCCCCGTTATACGACAGTCCTGGATACTGGCGCAGGGATTCAGCGAAAAGGAGTCACTGGCGCTGACGGCGACGGATCTGGGTCATGGCGACGGTCGCGGTCGCTGGGTGAAACAGGTGTACGGCTACCGCTGGAGGGAGGAATGACTGAATTCATGAATGTCGCAAAATAGTACGTTACTGCGTAACGACAGCGATTTATCGTACCCTCTGTACCGGATCTGGCGCAGGGGGCGAACGGGTTTATATTGTGAAAATATCGTTACAGCATGACGAATAAATATCAACTGATCAGATTCTCCTGCTTAACCAATATAGTTTGCCGGGATATTATAGTGATTACCCTGTAATCACTCGAAACGTTCCCGATTAATAACTGGTGTTTCAATCGTTTTTACCGATATTACGGGACAGGGAAATTTTAAAATGTAAATTCACCGGGGCATCACATTAATTCTGACGCAGGATTATATCTGAAAACTCTCTCTTTGTTTTCCTGCATCTTGTGACATATATTATATGCCCACAGAATGTCTCATAATTTTATAAAAAATGCTGCGACAGTTTTTGACATCATTACCTGCTACATATAGATTAACAATCTTCGGTGCTTCATGTTATTTTTTTGCACTTTGTGATCGTTATCCTGTGGTGAAAATACAGTCTGGTGCAGACTGTCATGGTGTATTTCCGAATAAACTGGCTGCGCCAGAAAGGAAAAGGGCCATAAAGGTTAAGGGGCAATAAGGGGAACAGCGCCTGACCGGAAAGGGCCGAAAACCAAAGGGCCAGGAACTGGCGCAGCCCTGAACAGGTAGAGCGGCGGGACACTGGCGCAGATAACCGATTTACAGGGGCTGGTGCAGATTATTTTGTCTCTGTATAGCTGGTGCAGTGATAATGTGTATCAGGAAAGATTGTCCGGTATTTTATGGCGCATTTTTTGGGATGTATTAAGTGGTAATTCCGTGAAAATATCGATTATTGATAGCTTTTCACCTTCCGTGATTAACATGTTAATCACGGAAGGTGGCTGCCTGTTGAAAACAGATGTATTGATAGGTTTTTCGCCTGAAATCATTGGAAACTAAATAATTTCAGAATTATATCTATCTGGTCTCTGAATATCTGATGCAGTTCTTACAGGTTTCAGAGTATAGGGTCAGGAGATATTCTGGTGCAGATATTCTGGAGTATTAATTGGTATTTCCGTGAAAATATCCCGTATTGATAGGTTTTCATCTTCTGTGATTTGCGGGCAAATCACAGAAGGTAGTTATCTATCAATAATGTATTTATTAATAGGCAGTTGCCTAAAAATATTCTACTGGAATAATTTCCGGTACTTACCTATTTATAAGTGGTTCATTGATTGGTTTTCACCAAAAATTATTTGGGGCCAAATATTTATAGATGCTTTCCGATTGATAATAATAAAAAAACGGCAATACCTATCAACACAAAAAAGCAGATCCCGGTCAATCAGGATCTGCTTTTACATTTTTAATGATTTCCGTTATTTCTGATTCAGGCTGCCTTATGCTGCCGGGCATAAATGTACGGCGCAACATACCCCTCGCGGCACACATCCAGATAATCCGACCACCACTGCATCATGGCCTTTCTGGCCTCCAGATGCTCCGCTTTATGCACATAGGCTGCCCGCACGCTGTTACGCTCCTGGTGGCTCATTTGCCGCTCCACCGTATCGCGTGACCACAGCTCCGACTCCACCAGGGCGCTACAGGCCATCGCCCTGAGTCCATGCCCGCAGATTTCAGTTTTCGTATCATACCCCATCAGGCGTAGCGCCCGGTTGGTGGTGTTTTCACTCATTGGCTTGTACGGGTTATGATCACCGGGAAACACCAGATCCAGATGGCCGGAAAGCTCCTGTATCTGTTTCAGAATGGCAATCGCCTGGCGGGAGAGCGGCACGATATGCGGGGTACGTATTTTTGCGCCACGCCCCGAAAACCGTACTTTGTCGATTGCCTCGCGGGTGGCGGGGATGGTCCAGATTTTGTGCCTGAAATCGATCTCGCTCCAGCGGGCGAAACGCAGTTCGCTGGAACGGATAAACAGGTGCAACGTCAGCACCACCGCCAGCCGTGTTAACTCCCGGCCCTGCTGATAGTCACCGATGCGGCCAAGCAGTTCGGGCAACCGCTCCAGCAGTAACGCGGGGTAGTGATTCTTTACGGGTGAGGCGACAACGCCATCCAGATGCTGCGCCGGATTGCTTTCGGTAAGCCCCTGCTGAACGGCATAGCGCATGATGTTGCTGAGTTGCTGCCGGGTTCGGGACGCGACTTCCAGAAAGCCTTTATCCTCGATAACCCGCAACAAAGCAGTAAATCCTGCGTTTTAAGAGTGGCAACTGGCAGATGACCAATCGCCGGGAAGATATGGTTTTCCATACTGGCGAGAATACGGGCGGCATAATCAGCCGACCATTTTTTGTTGGTTTTGTGCCAGGCCAGCGCCACTGCCTTAAAGCACTTTTCAGGGGAGCAGGCCGCTTTCTCCGCCATGCGCTGCTGCGCCGGGTTGATATTCTGCGCCAGTAACTTACGGATACCGTCGCGCTGTTGCCTGGCTTCTGCCAGTGAGACAAGCGGGTATGCGCCAAGACTGACTCTGGATTCTTTTCCGTTGAAACGATATTTGAGATACCAGATGCGTGAACCGCCCGGATTGACGAGCAGATACAGACCGTGAGAGTCGGAGAGTTTTACCAGACGGGAAGAGGGTTTTAACTTGCGGATTTTAGAATCGTTTAAAGACATTTGGGGGTCACTCCAGAATCGAACCAAACTGACCCCAGATCTGACCACCAAATTATCCCGATACAGAGAGAAAACCAGATACGCACCGGGAAGGATTTTCACGCTAACTTACTGAATCGTAAACAAATAGAGACGTACAGATAAGCATGAAAACTTGAATTTGGCTCCTCTGACTGGACTCGAACCAGTGACATACGGATTAACAGTCCGCCGTTCTACCGACTGAACTACAGAGGAATCGTGAGAACGAGGCGAATATTAGCGATGCCCATCCACAATGTCAAAGCCTGTTTTTTAAATTTGAAATCGTTTGCTGAAATAATCTGCACTTTGTCGTTTATTCCGACACAATTGGCTTTTTTTCACACTTTTGCGGCTCAGATCGAGGATATTTCCACAGCCAACGTCCAGTAACCATTCGCCAGTAAAACAGCACGGCCCGCACAGCCCAGTCGGCAAACATTCCCATCCAGACACCAACCACACCCCAGCCAAGCATGATTCCCAGCACATAACCGACTACAACCCGGCAACCCCACATGCTCAACATAGAAACCCACATGGCGTAACGTGCATCGCGAGCACCCTTAAATCCAGCGGGTAGCACCCATGAGGCAGACCAAATAGGCATAAATAAAGCATTTAGCCAAATCAGAATCACAACGACATGTTTAACCTGTGGATCCTGGGTGTAAAACGATGCCATAACCCCGGCAAAGGGAGCCGTTAGCCAGGCGATGGCCGTTAATCCAAGAGTGGACAGCCAGAACACATGACGCAACTGAATCTCTGCTTGCGCTATCTGCCCTACTCCCAACCTTCGGCCTGTAATGATCGTAGAAGCAGAGCCGAGCGCACTTCCGGGTAAGTTGATAAGAGCCGCAATTGAAAACGCGATAAAATTTCCGGCAATAACACTGGTCCCCATCCCGGCAACGAACATTTGGGTTAATAACCGACCACTGGTAAATAATACTGATTCGACACTTGCTGGAATACCAATCCCCATGACTTCCCAGATAATGCTAAAATTCAGCGGTTTAAAATAGCTCTTTAACGAAATCCTTAGCGCAGGATTAAAACCAATCGCCAGCACCCACAAAATTGCAACTGCGCCAATATAACGAGAAATGGTTAACCCCAACCCAGCCCCGACAAATCCCAGTCCCGGCCAGGAGAAAAGGCCGTAAATCAATATGCCGCTAATAATAATATTAAGAATATTCAGGCTACCGTTAATCAGTAGCGGTATTTTCGTATTCCCTGCACCACGAAGTGCCCCGCTACCAATCAAAGTGATGGCAGCTGCTGGATAACTAAGTACCGTCAGCTCCAGATAAGTCAACGCCAGTGCTTTAACTTCTGTCGTGGCATCACCCGCAACGAAATCAATAATTTGTTCGCCAAAATGATGAATAAGCGTTGCCAACAGCACGGCAAACAACGTCATGATCACCAATGACTGCCGCGTCGCCACCCTCGCTCGTCGTCGATCCCGCTTACCGAGACTAAATGCCACAACGACAGTGGTACCAAGATCGATAGCCGCAAAAAATGCCATAATGACCATATTGAAGCTGTCCGCCAATCCCACGCCGGCCATCGCATCTTTTCCCAGCCAGCTGACCAGAAAAGTGCTCAGGACACCCATCAACAGGACACAGGCGTTCTCCATGAAGATAGGAACAGCAAGCGGGGTTATCTCGCGCCAGAACAACACTTTGTAACTCTTGCGTTTGGCGTGCCAGCGAGTGCCGTGAACAACCTGGCGTAAAGCAGAGGAGATATTCAAAGCCGACCTTAATTGCAGAAAGTGAAACCACATTTCAAATGATGAGGGAGAATTAGCAAAGCTGCAAAGATTTTCGCCAACAAATTGTCTGCAAATGCAACAAACTGTTGATAGAAACGGCAAACAGTTGGGAAATTTAAAAATCGGGTTTGACAAAAGATTTTTCGCCGTTAAGATGTGCCTCAACAGCGATTCCTCTGTAGTTCAGTCGGTAGAACGGCGGACTGTTAATCCGTATGTCACTGGTTCGAGTCCAGTCAGAGGAGCCAAATTTCTGAAAAGCCCGCTTTTATAGCGGGCTTTTTGCTATATCTGATAATCAATTTCCTCTTCACTGTTTTCCATCACCTGGCGCTTGATATCCTCAACTGACAGTCCTGCATTACAAAGTTCCAGAAAGCGCCAGACATAGTTACGTTGAAGTTGCCCTCGCTTCAGTCCCAACCATACAGTATTGGCATCGAAAAGATGCCGCGTATCCAGACGGATTAAATTCTCTTCCTCTTGTTCGCCGCTGGATTGTTCGGCAACTAATCCAATCCCCAGCCCAAGAGCAACATAGGTTTTAATGACATCAGAATCCTGCGCACTTAATACAATATCTGCCAGCAAACCTTTGCGGACAAATGCGTCATCAATACGTGAGCGCCCCGTAATCCCCTGTCGGTAAGTAATTAACGGCCACTTCGCTATTGATTCCAGCGTCAACGGTGTAATTTGCGTCAAGGGATGATCGAGTGGAACAAGCAAACTATGGTGCCAACGAAACCACGGGAAGGCGACGAGCTGGGGGTCATTACTCAAACGCTCGCTGGCGATACCAATATCAGCTTCGCCATTTTGCAACAACGTCGCAATTTCCTGTGGTGTACCCTGGATTAGCTCCAGCCGAACCTCAGGGAAAAGTTCGCGAAAAGCTTTAATGACCTCAGGCAAGCTATAACGTGCCTGAGTATGCGTCGTTGCAATAGTGAGAACGCCAGACGTATCGTTGGTAAACAGGTCTGCAAGCCGACGAACATTACTGGCTTCATTAAGAATGCGTTCTGCAATGACCAGTAATGCTTTGCCCGGTTCAGTCATGCCCAGCAGTCGCTTACCTCGTCGAACAAATATTTCGATGCCAAGTTCATCCTCCAGTTCCCGAATGTGACGGCTGACGCCTGACTGTGAGGTAAAAAGCATATTCGCAACCTCTGTCAGGTTGTAATCCTGACGTGCAGCCTCGCGGATTATCTTTAGTTGTTGGAAATTCACGGTAAACTCCGGGCAGTTCAGATATCCCGTTATTGTTAAAGTCTAATGCCCGGCATAACAAATAATAAAAACCCGCATCTTATTCCATCCCGATATAACGCTTAGCTCACCAATTGCCACTGCCTTTTTTCCATCACTGGAGAACTCATCACTGACATTAACAACTCTTTCACTGCCTGTGCCTGTGGCGATAAGTTCGCTCTGGCGGGTAAATTTAATGACAAAGAGAGACTCATGGAAGGAGTGGTAATGCGTGACATCCAACCATTTACTGCGCCACATAACGAACGCGCGGCCGATTCGGGTAATACTGCAACGCCCATGCCGCTAGCAATCGCTGCGGTAAGCGTGGCAATAGACTCAATTTCACCAATGACTTTTGCCGTGAGTCGCCGTAGGGAAAAAGCCTCATCAACACGAAGTCTAATAGCACTGTAATCACTGGGGAGAAAGAGGTTCATTTGCGCAATAGCATTAACATCAACGCTTTGCCCCGGGCAATCTTGAGTTCCTACCAGGAAAAGATCTTCTTTCAGCAAAGCCTGGCTGGATACACCAGCCACAGGGGAATGCTCATAAATCACCGCCATATCGAGTTGATGATTTATCAGTTTTTCGTTAAGTACTGCACCGCTATTTTCATGAAGATAGATAACGACCTCCGGGAATTCAGCGCGAACCGCCTGTAATAAGGGCATGGTGATGGATGACGCAGCGGTTCCTGGCGCAAAGCCAATCGAGACTTGCCCCGATAATGCCTGACCAACGTTATGCACCGCCAGTTGGGCCTGCTCACACTGACGTAAAATGACCCGCGCATGGGTATAGAGAATTTTTCCGGCGTCAGTTGGCGTAACGCCCCGTTTTGTGCGAATCAAAAGTTGTTGATTTAACTCACCTTCCAGTGTGGCAACCTGCTGACTGAGCGCTGGTTGTGCGATATGCAATACTTCAGCAGCCTGGGTCAGGCTACCAATATCTACAATTTTTACGAAGTATTTCAGGCGTCTGAAGTTCATGTTGCCTCCGGTTTTTAAGAATCGGCCCAAGTGCCGCCATTACTTACAACCAGATTGCAAGATGCTTGCCAGTTTTATTTTGGCGTTGATGTACAAGCTAAGCAACTGTCAAATAAGAGATTATGATAGGTTCGTCATTGGCTCTTTTTATCAGCTGTCGCGTTCCCCTGCCCTATAAAAGGAGGGTATGCACCACGATGGTTCATTACCAATAAGATTGAAAGCTCACCACTTTGTTGAAATTGACAGCAAACAAACAAAAAAATGCATTTCACCCTTTGACATCACCATGTACTGCCATTAATATGCGCCCCGTTCACACGATTCCTCTGTAGTTCAGTCGGTAGAACGGCGGACTGTTAATCCGTATGTCACTGGTTCGAGTCCAGTCAGAGGAGCCAAATTCAAAAAAGCCTGCTTTTTAGCAGGCTTTTTGCTTTCTAATTACCAACGCTCTTAAAACATCTGTCTTGAACCAGAACTAATTTGCACAGGCATTCCCGATCGACGTTGCAACGCAGCATTTGCGCGATTTACATCAACTTCTTGCCCGTTGATAAACGCCCGCAAAGATGGAGTTACCGGCAATGGCACTTTTCGGTCAGACTCATATTCTGCACGATTGCGCGACAGCGGCTCATGAACTTCCAGCCACTTTGATCCATCCGGTTCCGTTGTGTATTTCACTGGCTGATCAATAATTTGTACACGAGTACCTACAGGAACATTATCAAACAGATATTTGATATCGTCATTGCGCAGACGAATACAGCCCTGACTTACCCGGAGCCCAATACCAAAATTGGCATTGGTACCGTGGATGGCATATAGCCTGCCAATATAAATCGCGTACAGCCCCATGGGATTATCGGGCCCCGCAGGAACAAATGCAGGCAAACTCTCCCCTCGTTTCGCATATTCGCGCCGGGTGTTCGGCGTTGGCGTCCAGGTTGGTGCTTCTTGTTTACGTTCAACGGTAGTCACCCAGTTACGCGGGGTTTCTCGCCCAGCCTGGCCGATACCAATAGGAAAGACTTCCACAGTATTACTGTCTGGTGGGTAGTAATAAAGACGCATCTCAGCGACGTTAACCACAATCCCTTTACGAACAGTGGCGGGCAAAATCAGTTGCTGCGGAATGGTGAGTTGCGAACCTGACTTCGGCAAAAAAACATCAGCGCCCGGGTTCGCTTCAAGCATGTTACTTAACCCTTGCCCGTATTGTGCGGCAAAAGTCTCCAGCGGCTGGGTATTGTGATCAGGAACAGTTACAGTAAACGACTGCCCCACTAAACGGCTACCCTCTGGAGGTAATGGATAAGTTACCGCCAGGCTAGTATGGCTGGCAAAAAGTAGAGCAAATGAGCAAAAAATATTTACACGACGCATCATGTCCCTTTCCTAAGTCGCGAAAGCTATCGGTTAAGTATAGCTTTTATCAGACTTTTCGTTTTTAACTGTTCAAATCAGAAGTCGTATTCCCCGGTAGAACAATATTACTGGCAGCAAGTTCGCCCATGTTGTTGTATATCGCACAAGCAGCTTCGATGATGGGCATCGCCAGAGCTGCGCCACTCCCCTCACCTAAACGCATCTCCATATTGAGATAAGGCTCCAGCCCCAAATGCGACAGCGCTATACGCGCCCCTTTTTCTGCCGACAGGTGAGAAGGAATGAGATACGGTTTGATTGCAGGAGACATCTGGCAGGCTGCGAGCGCAGCAGCATAAGAAAGAAATCCATCCAGCAACACCGGTAAACCGCAGGACGCAGCGCCTAACATCACGCCAGCCATTCCGACCAAATCAAATCCACCCACTTTTGCAAGGACATCAACGCCATCCTGCGGATTTGGTTGATTCAACATAATCGCCCGTCGCACAACATCAATTTTATTAACCAGTTTATCTGTCGGCAGGTTTGCGCCAATCCCAACCACTTCTTCAGGATCCCGGCCAGTGATTGTGCTGACTATTGCCGCTGCCGGTGTCGTGTTTGCCATCCCCAGTTCACCTACACCAAACAGCGTGACACCGTTTTTTGCCAGCTCCCGCGTATAACATATGACGTCCAAAAGCAACTTTTCAGCCTGACGGCGACTCATTGCCGGAGCTGAAGCAATATTGCCGCTACCTCGTGCGACACGCATGTTGATAAGCCCGGGGATAGGCTCAGCAGTATCAATACCAACATCAATTACGTGGACGTTAGCGCCCGCTTGTGCTGCCAGCACACACACGCCGGTTGTTCCGCGGGTCATATTTTCAGCCTGAATGGCTGTCACTTCTTTTGGGGAAATAGCGACCCCTTCCTCCCAGACGCCGTGATCGGCACACATAACCAGTACCGCTTTTTTGCCCACATGCGGTATGCCATTCAACCCCGGCATTCCCGCCAGTTGTATGGCAAGCGCCTCCAGCCTTCCCAGGCTACCAACAGGTTTGAGTAACCCGTCGATATGCCGTTGTGCACGCGACATAGCGGCAGGATCGATGGCAGGGATCGTATTCAGTAAATCGGCAAGTGTTTGCATGTCACGTCTCTTTATAGCAGTGCCAGCAGGAAGACCAGTTCACCAAGCTCTATGGCTGCTCCCAGCGTATCGCCGGTTTGCCCGCCCAGCGTACGTTTGAGAAGCTGACCGAGGATGAAAATCGCCACCATCGTCACCACCATAGCAGCCACACCATGCATACCTGGCAATAATACAGCAGCAAAAATAGCGGCTAAACCGAGTGTGACGCAGGTTTGTCGCCCATCAATTTTGCCAATGAACACATTGCCAAGCCCTTCTTCCCGGGCATAACGATGACGATACATCAATAATGCGGCAGTCCCGCGGCTGACCGCGCATGCTGCCGCCAGCGATGCAAGGATCGGTTCGCCACGCAAAGCCAACTCGCTTAACACCAAAATCTTTGCCAGTACAACAAAAATCAATGCCAGACCGCCGTGGGTGCCTAAACGGCTATCACGCATGATTTCCAACATGCGATCGCGGCTACGTGCAGAAAATACGCCATCACAGGTATCGGCGAGGCCGTCCAGGTGGAATCCCCCGGTCATCAGCGCCAGCACCAGCACGCTAAACAGTGCCGCCAGTGGTACGCCAAACCATGCCTGCAACGCCATGAAGACCAGCCCGCTAATCGCGCCAAGCAATAAACCAATTAAAGGAAAAGTAATAATACCGCGAGAATAATGCTCGAAATCCAATCCCTGAGACCAGCGACGCGGTACAGGCAGACGCGTAATAAATGAGAGCATCGCCCAAAATAATTTACTCATTTGATTTTTACTCCAATACCCGAAACCACCAGCCACACTTCATTTGCCGCAGCGGCCAGTTGCTGATTTACCCGCCCGGCAATATCACGAAAATGTCGTGCCAGACGACTCTCCGGCACAATCCCCATTCCCACTTCGTTAGTCACTAATACAACCTTTGCGGGGCAACGTTGACAGGCAGCAATCAACGACTGAATCTCAGCATTAATCGCCTGTTCCATCGCCTGATAATCCCATTCATCAGGGTCTTTATCGCCGCCATAATCAAACAACAGATTAGTCACCATTGTGGTAACGCATTCCAGCAACACAGCTTCATGCGGGTTAATGTCTGCATGAATTAATTTATCAAGATGTTGCCAGCGCTCCACCGTGCGCCAGTGCGCCGGGCGGCCTTGCCGATGATGTTCTATCCGTGCAGCCATCTCATCATCAAGGATTTGCGAGGTGGCGATATACAGAACCTGTGAAGAGTCCCCAATAAGCGCCTCTGCGTGGCGACTCTTCCCGCTCCGTGCGCCCCCCGTCACCAAAATCATCATACCGACTCCTGATTCAATTGTATGATGGTATTCATTGAACAGAACAATGGATCCCCCACCGTTGCTGACCGCAAAACATTTACGCGATTAATACTGCGCGTAATATAATTAAAAATCCAGCATTCTCAATCCATTACGAAAGAAGATGGCATTGCGGAATAGCCAGACTTCCTCGTGTTAACGTCCGACAAAATGCGTCATTGACAGCGGTTTCTCTGGCATGACAGATTTCATTCAGATAATGGATTAATGCTACAGCCCCACCAGCCGGACCATTCAGCAAACGGGCATTGTGTTCTGTAATCAAAATTACCGTCGTTCCCTCAGAATGAGCGAGCCATTCTGGTACGGATATCTCGCTTTCAGCTGCTATCAATAGCAGCACTGAATAATCGCTATACGCATCTGATAACGATTGCACAGGCCCACCGTCAAGAGGCTGGAAATCTTGCTGCCAGTCCTCACCAACAAAACAAGTTATTGGCAATATTTCAGCCAAATGTTTCGCCAGATCCACATCTCCAGATAAGAGGCAAAAAAGAGCTATCGATTCGGGTTTTATCGTTTTCATGCCTCTCGCCCTCCACTTAGTTTCCTGTAATGGCGGTCTGGTTGATGAGCCATGAAACAAGATTGCCACACCTTAAGTGCAGCCCTGGTGCCTGTCGGCACTGCGATGAAAGAACTAAATGATGCCGCCATACCCTGATCCTTTCAGGGTGGTAGGGGTATAAAGACGCGCCGGTACTCTACCGGACGCTTCCGGGCAACCCACTTCCCACCGAAGTTGTTGGTATTGACTGACTGGCTGGTCTTCTGGCTTAGCGTCATCCTCTCCCGACCTTCCCAATCTCGCGATCAGTGGCATTTTCGGGTTTGTCAGCATTACAGCAGCGGGGGCTGCGAGGGATTTTCACCCTCTTCCCAGGCACAAATGTGCCACACCTGTCAGCGTATGTTATGAGCTGATTTCACTTTTCCCATAACAGGTAAATAACGTTAATTATTCATTGCAGAGTTTATTTAAACCGTCCTCTTTTTTTGGGGCATTTACTCTATACCGTTTCCATCGCCGCATTATCACTCACTTGCTGTCGATACACCTGCGGCGTAACCTGATAAGTCTGACGGAAAACTTTGCAAAAATAACTGGTTTGCGAAAAACCTAAATTACGCGCAATGCTGGCGATGCTCCAGTCACTATGGCACAGTAACTCACGAGCGCTGGCCATCCGTTGTTGGTTTACCCACGCATTAAAACCGATTCCATGGTATTTCTTAAATAACTTGCTGAAATAATAAGGGCTTAGATAAACGTGCGAGGCGACATCTTCCAGACGCAAATCGTCTGATAAATGCGCATCAATATAGCGTAAAGCTTTTTTCATTTTATTGTCGTGGGGATTAGGCGCACGAGTCTGGCGCACCGAATCTGACTGAGATTTGTTCTCTTTAATAACCACAAAATTGAGTTGTTTTTTGAGGCAATTTTCCACAATCAACTTCAACAAATCAGCAGAGGCCATAACTCTTGAGTAATCCATCTCAGGAACTTTGCGGAATTCATTAAGTAATTCGGGATCTGCCTGCCAGCAATCATCGACATTCAGAATATCGACCAAATCGACATCATCATTACGCAGACGAACTTGCCCGCACAATACAAAACCGACTAAATGCCCGGCGATTACCAGTGGAATAGAGAAATCGGTTAATCCGGCATGACAGCGATAAATACAAGGCTGATCGGATTTAGAGGCTTCCAGGCCCCCACAACGATCGCTCATGCGACATCGAGTGCTTAGCTGAGGGTGTTGCCGCATCATCTGACAAAATGGAGTGAAGTTAAACAGCTCGGAAATTTCATCGCCGTGAATATTGACCACGACAACCGCAAGGCTGGTCGCCTGCGCAAAATCCTGCGCGATTTTATTAATGAGTTCTGAATTAAGTGTCGCCGCAGAAATCATGATAAAACCTCCCAGTTAATTTATTGTTATAGCAAAACAATTGTTTTACATTTAATCTTCACATCATCCCTGATGATTTACTTACGAGAAGCACAAAGGACAATAACAAAAGCCTCCGTGAATCGGGAGACTTTTTAATAAGTTCGGAAAGCAGATCACAAACAGTAAAAAAATAAACGTTTATAACTGCCAGATTATTTCGTTATTCGCTAATTTCTTTAGGCGTTACACTATTGACAGGTAAATTCTTTGCAATGAGATAGCGATAAATCGCCGCACCAACACATGCGCCAATGATCGGTGCAATAATGGGTACAATGAAATAAGGAAAATTGCGTCCACCAGTCATCGCAATTTCCCCCCAACCCGCAAGCCAGGTGAAAACTTTAGGTCCAAAATCACGCGCTGGATTCATGGCAAAACCGGTTAATGGTCCGGTAGAAGCACCAATAACAGCAACCAGAATACCAATAAGTAAAGGCGCAAGCGGTCCTTTGGGTACGCCATTACCGTCATCGGTCAACGCCATAATCAACCCCATTAACATGGACGTTATGACCACTTCGACCAACGCAGCTTGCCATACATTAATCGCCGCTGCCGGATAAGTACTGAAGATACTGGCGAGTTGTAAACTTTCTGCACTACCACGCACCATATTGTGAGCAGATTCAAAATCGGTAAACAAACTGCTGTAGAGAGAATATGCCAGAACCGCACCACCAAAGGCACCCGCTAATTGCGCCACACAAAATGGCAGCACTTTACGGGCTGGGAAAGAGGCAAACAGCCACAGAGCAATGGTAACTGCCGGGTTGAGATGAGCGCCGGAAATACCTGCCGTAAGGTAAACAGCAAGCGAAATCCCTAACCCCCAAATGATACAAATTTCCCACAGTCCCAGACTTGCCCCGGCAAGTTTCAGGGCGCACAAACAACCAATGCCAAAAAAGAGGAACAGTCCGGTGCCTAAAAACTCGGCAACGCATTGCGCCTTGAGTGAATCATTCATAGTGACACCTTCTTTACGGAGTTTTTCTTTATCAGCCAACTATGCGCTGATTGTTGTGTATACCGAGCGCAACTATAAAAAATTGCTCTGCAGAAAATATTGCTAACATGCATGACAGACTCGTGTAAAAATCGTGCTAACATAACAAATTATTGTCATTGCCGAAGCATGCAACACAGCGTTAATCAGTGTTGAAAGTAATAATTACCGCCAAACTTTTATAATAAAAAATTGCCATCATGACATAATAAAATTGAAACAAATATCACAGTTCCTTCCTCGAACAAAACCCCACAAAATATTACTCGCGATTAAACTCACTAGCCAACGCAATTAATTCACATTGAAATATCCACAAAACAACTAATAAATTAACAACATATAGTTCATAAAAGCAATTTTATAATATTTGTTCTCTATTAATTTTTCTGATTAGCCGATTAAGTCAGCCATTCTTTTTCCTCGCTTTTTTTTATAGTCATATCGTCAAAAAAATCCAGGCGAGGTCTTTATGCAACAAGAAGCGTTAGGAATGGTAGAAACCAAAGGCTTAACTGCCGCCATAGAGGCCGCAGACGCCATGGTGAAGTCGGCAAATGTTTTGCTGGTCGGCTACGAAAAAATAGGTTCCGGGCTGGTTACCGTCATCGTTCGTGGTGATGTCGGGGCGGTAAAAGCGGCAACAGACGCGGGTGCCGCAGCTGCGCGTAACGTCGGCGAAGTAAAAGCCGTACACGTTATTCCCCGCCCACATACCGATGTCGAAAAAATCTTACCAAAGGGAATTAACCCATGAGCAGCAATGAACTGGTCGAACAGATCATGGCGCAGGTCATCGCTCGCGTAGCGACGCCAGCGCATAAGGTTCTCCCGAAAACCACTCATCAAATACGAGAGACGGCTATGGCAGAAAAAAGCTGCACGTTAACAGAATTTGTTGGCACCGCTATTGGCGACACTGTAGGTCTGGTCATTGCGAACGTTGATAGCGCCCTGTTGGACGCGATGAAACTTGAAAAACGCTATCGTTCCATTGGCATTCTGGGGGCTCGTATTGGCGCAGGGCCACACATTATGGCCGCTGATGAAGCGGTAAAAGCCACCAACACTGAAGTTATTAGCATTGAACTTCCTCGCGATACTAAAGGCGGTGCCGGACACGGCTCATTGATCCTCTTAGGTGGCAACGATGTTTCCGACGTGAAACGCGGTATTGAAGTTGCCCTGAAAGAACTCGATCGGACCTTTGGTGATGTCTATGCCAACGAAGCCGGGCATCTTGAACTGCAATACACCGCCCGCGCCAGCTATGCACTGGAAAAAGCGTTTGGCGCTCCACTGGGACGGGCTTGCGGCGTTATTGTCGGCGCTCCGGCTGCGGTGGGTGTTCTGATGGCCGACACCGCGCTGAAGTCCGCCAATGTGGATGTCGTGGCATACAGCTCCCCCGCTCAAGGCACCAGCTACAGCAACGAAGTCATTCTGATTATCTCGGGTGACTCCGGCGCAGTCCGCCAGGCGGTCATCTCCGCACGCGAAATCGGTAAAACCGTGCTTTCGACTCTCGGCGATACACCGAAAAACGATCGCCCTTCCTACATCTGAATTCTCTGAGGCAGATTTATGAGATCGAAAAGATTTGAAGCACTGGCAAAACGCCCGGTCAACCAGGACGGTTTCGTTAAAGAGTGGATTGAAGAAGGCTTCATTGCGATGGAAAGCCCGAACGATCCTAAACCGTCAATCAAAATTGTTAACGGCGTCGTTACCGAACTGGATGGAAAACCCGCCAATCAGTTTGACCTGATCGACCACTTTATCGCCCGCTACGGCATCAATCTCGCGCGCGCCGAAGAAGTCATCGCGATGGATTCGGTAAAACTTGCCAATATGTTGTGCGATCCAAATGTCAAACGTAGCGATATCGTTCCCCTTACCACAGCAATGACGCCTGCAAAAATCGTCGAAGTGGTTTCGCAGATGAACGTGGTAGAGATGATGATGGCGATGCAGAAAATGCGCGCCCGTCGAACACCATCACAACAGGCTCACGTCACCAACGTTAAAGATAACCCGGTACAAATTGCCGCCGACGCAGCTGAAGGCGCATGGCGCGGGTTTGATGAACAGGAAACCACCGTTGCCGTTGCTCGCTATGCCCCGTTCAACGCCATCGCCCTGCTGGTCGGCTCACAGGTGGGACGTCCGGGCGTCTTGACCCAGTGTTCACTGGAAGAAGCCACCGAACTGAAACTCGGTATGTTAGGCCACACCTGTTACGCCGAAACAATTTCTGTCTATGGTACAGAACCTGTTTTCACCGATGGCGATGACACCCCGTGGTCAAAAGGATTTCTCGCGTCATCCTATGCGTCTCGCGGCTTAAAAATGCGCTTTACTTCCGGCTCCGGCTCTGAAGTACAGATGGGTTACGCGGAAGGCAAATCAATGCTTTATCTCGAGGCTCGTTGCATTTACATCACCAAAGCCGCAGGCGTTCAGGGCCTGCAGAATGGTTCGGTAAGCTGCATCGGTGTTCCATCAGCTGTGCCATCAGGCATCCGCGCAGTATTAGCGGAAAACTTAATTTGCTCATCGCTGGATCTGGAATGCGCCTCCAGTAATGACCAGACCTTTACCCACTCGGATATGCGCCGTACCGCACGTTTCCTGATGCAGTTTCTGCCAGGTACCGACTTTATCTCTTCCGGTTTTTCCGCTGTGCCGAACTACGACAACATGTTTGCTGGTTCAAACGAAGATGCTGAAGACTTCGATGATTACAACGTCATTCAGCGTGACCTGAAGGTTGATGGCGGCCTGCGACCAGTACGCGAAGAAGATGTTATCGCTATCCGCAATAAAGCCGCTCGCGCTTTACAGGCTGTCTTTGCCGGTATGGGACTACCGCCTATTACCGATGAAGAAGTCGAAGCGGCAACCTATGCCCACGGTTCAAAAGATATGCCTGAGCGCAATATTGTGGAAGACATCAAGTTCGCCCAGGAGATTATCAATAAAAACCGGAACAGCCTGGAAGTGGTGAAAGCCCTGGCGCAAGGCGGTTTTACCGATGTCGCCCAGGACATGCTCAACATGCAAAAAGCAAAACTGACCGGCGATTATCTCCATACCTCAGCCATCATCGTCGATGACGGACAAGTGCTCTCTGCGGTCAATGACGTCAATGATTACGCCGGACCGGCTACAGGTTACCGCCTGCAAGGGGAACGCTGGGAAGAGATCAAAAATATTCCCGGTGCACTTGATCCCAACGAAATTGACTAAGGGTGAGAAATGGAAATTAACGAAAAATTACTGCGTCAGATTATCGAAGACGTGCTGGCAGAAATGCAAACCAGCGACAAGTCCGTTTCATTTCGCGCACCTGCCTGTGCAACTGTCTCTTCCGCGCCAGATACCGGAACTTTTCTGGCCGAAATTGGCGAAGCCCAACAAGGCACTCAGCAAGATGAAGTCATTATTGCTGTAGGCCCGGCGTTCGGCCTGGCGCAAACCGTCAATATCATTGGTATTCCGCATAAAAACATCTTGCGCGAAGTGATTGCCGGTATCGAAGAAGAAGGCATTAAAGCCCGTGTGATTCGCTGCTTTAAATCGTCCGATGTCGCATTCGTAGCAGTCGAAGGCGATCGTCTTAGTGGTTCAGGTATTGCTATCGGTATTCAGTCGAAAGGTACAACGGTTATCCACCAGCAAGGTCTTCCTCCCTTATCTAACCTGGAACTTTTCCCACAAGCGCCTTTGTTGACGCTGGATACTTATCGTCAGATTGGCAAAAACGCCGCGCGTTATGCGAAGCGTGAGTCTCCACAACCAGTGCCGACCCTCAACGATCAAATGGCGCGGCCGAAATACCAGGCCAAATCTGCCATTTTGCATATTAAAGAGACGAAGTACGTGGTCACCGGCAAAAAACCGCAAGAACTGCGCGTGACGTTTTAACAAAGGAAACCTTCATGAATACCGATGCAATTGAGTCGATGGTCAGGGACGTGTTGAACCGCATGAACAGTTTACAGGATGCAGCTCCTGTTTCTGCGGTCCCCAACGCGTCAATACAGAGCGCCAAAGTGACGGATTACCCGCTGGCAAATAAACATCCGGAATGGGTTAAAACGGCGACCAATAAAACGCTCGACGATTTCACTCTGGAAAATGTACTCAGCGATAACGTCACCGCCCAGGATATGCGTATAACCCCTGAAACATTGCGTATTCAGGCCGCGATTGCCAGAGATGCTGGTCGCGATCGCCTGGCGATGAATTTTGAACGCGCCGCTGAGCTTACCTCAGTACCGGATGATCGCATCCTCGAAATCTACAATGCGTTACGCCCTTATCGTTCGACTAAGCAAGAGCTTATTGCCATTGCTGACGATCTTGAACGGCGTTATCAGGCCAAAATTTGTGCTGCATTTGTCCGTGAAGCTGCGGAACTTTATGTCGAGCGCAAAAAACTGAAAGGCGACGATTAAGGACGAACTATGCGATATATAGCAGGCATTGATATCGGCAACTCATCAACAGAGGTTGCGCTGGCAACGCTCAGTGCAACTGGAGAGTTGTCGTTCGTGAGTAGCGCCCTGGCGGAAACCACCGGAATTAAAGGTACGTTGCGTAACGTCCATGGTATTCAGGAGGCGCTCGCACAGGCAACGAAAAAAGTCGGCATCAATGTTAGCGATATTTCGCTTATTCGTATCAACGAAGCAACTCCGGTTATTGGTGATGTGGCGATGGAAACCATCACTGAAACTATCATCACCGAATCAACCATGATCGGTCACAACCCGAAAACTCCGGGCGGAGTGGGGCTGGGCGTAGGGCTCACCATCACTCCGCAAGAGTTATTAACACGTCCGGCGGACACACCTTACATCCTGGTGGTGTCATCGGCATTTGATTTTGCCGATATCGCGACGATGATAAACGCCTCCGTACGCGCCGGATATCAGCTGACTGGCGTTATTCTGCAACGCGACGATGGCGTACTGGTCAATAACCGCCTGGAAATTCCTTTACCTATTGTGGATGAAGTCCTCTACATCGATCGTATTCCGCTCGGCATGCTGGCTGCAATTGAAGTTGCCGTTCCCGGGAAAGTTATCGAAACCCTGTCTAACCCGTATGGGATTGCCACCGTTTTCGCCCTCAATGCTGAAGAGACTAAAAATATTGTTCCTGTCGCGCAAGCGCTAATCGGCAACCGTTCAGCAGTGGTAGTGAAAACGCCTTCTGGCGACGTTAAAGCCCGTTCGATACCCGCCGGAAATATCGAACTGCTTTCTGCCGGGCGCACAACGCGCGTTGATGTAGCTGCTGGTGCCGATGCCATTATGAAAGCGGTCGGTGAGTGCCCAAAACTGGAAAACGTGACGGGAGAACCAGGCACCAACATCGGCGGAATGCTGGAACATGTTCGCCAGACCATGGCGGAACTGACCAACAAACCCAGCAACGAAATTTTTATTCAGGATTTGCTGGCGATAGATACCTCTGTCCCCGTCAGCGTAACCGGCGGTCTGGCAGGTGAATTTTCACTGGAACAGGCTGTGGGTATTGCCTCTATGGTGAAATCCGACCGTCTGCAAATGGCAATGATCGCCAGTGAAATTAAGCAAAAACTGCATGTTGATGTTCAGGTCGGAGGCGCAGAAGCAGAAGCCGCCATTCAGGGGGCCTTGACTACCCCTGGAACCACACGTCCACTGGCAATTCTGGACTTAGGTGCAGGCTCTACCGATGCCTCCATCATCAATCAGAAAGGGGAAATCGTTGCCACTCACCTTGCGGGAGCGGGCGACATGGTAACGATGATTATCGCTCGTGAGCTGGGCTTAAATGATCGTTATCTGGCAGAAGAAATCAAAAAGTACCCGTTGGCAAAAGTAGAAAGCCTGTTCCACTTACGCCATGAAGACGGCAGCGTTCAGTTCTTCCCTACTCCCCTATCCCCCCATGTATTTGCCCGCGTCTGTGTAGTGAAACCCGACGAACTGGTGCCTATTCCCGGTAATTTGACGCTGGAAAAAGTACGCGCTGTTCGCCGCAGTGCGAAAGAGCGTGTCTTCGTAACCAATGCCCTGCGCGCGCTACGTCAGGTAAGCCCTGCCGGAAATATTCGCGATATTCCGTTCGTCGTTCTGGTGGGCGGTTCTTCGCTGGATTTCGAAGTACCGCAGTTAGTCACCGATGCATTGGCGCATTATCGATTGGTCGCCGGACGGGGGAATATCCGTGGTAGCGAAGGTCCGCGCAGCGCGGTAGCTACTGGGCTACTCATCGCCTGGCACAAGGAGTCGATTCATGGAAAGTAAAGAGCGTGCACCAGCCATCGTCGTCATGGAGATCGGTAACTGCATCACTATATGGGATGAGGTGCTTCTTGGCATTGAAGAGGAAGGTATTCCCTTTCGCATTCAACACATTCCGTCAGGTGAAGTTATCGATAGCGCCTGGCTGGCTGCTCGTCAATCTCCCCTGTTGGTTGGCATTGCCTGCGATCAGGAAAAACTAATTGTGCATTACAAAAACTTACCGGCATCAGCGCCACTGTTTACGCTGATGTATCAACAAGATAACCATGCCCGGCGCAGCATTGGCTCTAACGCTGCCCGCCTGGTAAAAGGGATTCCCTTCCGGGAACTCCACTCATAATCCACAGGAGAAATGCAGTATGAACAACGCACTAGGACTGGTTGAAACAAAAGGGTTAGTTGGCGCAATTGAAGCTGCAGATGCCATGGTTAAATCCGCCAACGTGCAACTGGTTGGCTATGAAAAGATTGGTTCGGGTCTGATTACGGTGATGGTCCGCGGTGATGTTGGTGCAGTAAAGGCCGCCGTGGATGCGGGGAGCGCTGCGGCAAGCGCAGTTGGCGAAGTGAAATCCTGCCATGTCATCCCGCGCCCACACAGTGATGTTGAGGCTATTTTACCTAAATCGGCATAACCCCATTTGCTAAGGAGCACAGCGTGAAGCAATCACTGGGATTACTTGAAGTCAGTGGTCTGGCTCTCGCCATCAGTTGCGCAGACGCTATGGCAAAAGCCGCGTCCATCACGCTGGTTGGCCTTGAGAAGACCAATGGCTCAGGCTGGACGCTCATCAAAATCACCGGTGACGTCGCCTCGGTTAATGCGGCGATCGCGACGGGAGCCAGTTTCGCCGGACAGCGAAATGGCCTTGTCGCACACAAAGTGATTGCCCGCCCGGGAGACGGCATTCTGCCCCACACAACTGAAGCATTGACCGTGACGGTTGAAACAAGCAAAACACCAGCAACAACCGTCACCTCAGAGATTATCAGTTGTAATTTGTGTCTTGACCCGGCATGTCAGCGGCAAAAAGGTGAGCCCCGCTCACTTTGCCTGTACGCCAATAAGCGAGGGGAGTAGCAGTGGATAAACAAACCCTGCAGGAAACAGTGAGCCAGATTCTGGATGAGATGCGCGAGCGCCCTATCCCACTGGGCGTTTCCAGTCGCCATATTCATCTTTCAACAGCGGATTATTTGCGTCTTTTTCCTGAACAACCGATTAGCGAGAAAAAGCCGTTAATGCAACCTGGCCAATTCGCTGCTGAACAGGTTGTTACGCTGGAGGGACCAAAAGGCAAATTGCACAACGTTCGCTTGTTGGGGCCGCTACGCAATGCAAGCCAGGTGGAAATTTCCCGGACGGACGCCAGAACGTTAGGGATCACCGCCCCGCTACGCATGTCAGGCGATCTCAGCGGCACTCCGGGGATTCGTTTGATAAGCCCATTTGCGGAACTGGAGATCACATCTGGCGTCATTGTCGCGCAACGGCATATTCATATGTCTCCGCTGGATGCCCTGATTTATGGCGTTACGCATGGCGATAAAGTGGCGGTTGCCATTGAAGGTGATGAGCGAGGACTGATATTCGAAAACGTCGCTGTTCGCGTCTCTCCGGATATGCGTCTTGAAATGCATATTGATACCGATGAGGCCAACGCCGCAGGCGCTGATAGCCCTGACGTTTTTGCCACACTGGTGTCAGTGCCATGAATAACATGCTGATGCAACGTATTGTTGACGAGGTGGTTTTTCGCCTTAAACAACGTGCGGGAAAAACACTCGTGCTGACTGTTTTTCAACTGCGAGACGCCAGCGTTCAAGAGAGCGTTCATCAGTATGCGTCATTACAAATCCGATATGTCGATCTGCCGCTGCTGCGACAACTTGCGGAGAACGAAACGTCAGATCGAGCAGCAATCCAGATACACGAAGCGTTAGCCTGGGGAATGCACATTCAATTGTCGTTGCAGCGTCATTTCCTGAACGCCATTGAATTGAAGACTCTCGCCCGTCTACCGCTAAGCTGGTGCGACGAACAAGGGCAACCGATCTACCTTCATCGTGATCGACTTTTAAGTTATGCCGATATCGCACAGTTAAGCTCGGGAATACTGGTGTTACAGCGGAAATGTTGTGTGACCGCACTGGCTCGTGAAGCGGCAATTACCCGAAATATTCAGTTAATCAGGCAGGAGTAACCTATGCATCTGGCTCGAGTCACTGGCGCGGTAGTATCCACGCAAAAATCACCATCTCTGATCGGGAAAAAACTGCTGCTGGTTCGCCGGGTCAGTGCTGACGGCGAACTGCCTCTCACGCCATTAACCGGCGACGAAGTTGCCGTTGATTCAGTCGGCGCAGGCGTTGGTGAGTTGGTACTCCTCAGCAGTGGTTCCAGCGCCAGACATGTGTTTTCCGGCCCTAACGAGGCCATCGACCTGGCAGTGGTCGGCATTGTCGATACGCTTTCGCGCTAAGGAGCTGAAAGATGGCAATTTATACCCGAACAGGTGATTCAGGAAGTACGTCTTTATTTACCGGACAGCGCGTCAGCAAAACTCATCTACGTGTCGAAACCTATGGCACGCTGGATGAACTGAACGCGACACTCAGTCTGTGTTATTGCGCCACCGCCATCGAAAGCCATCGCATCTTACTGGAAGCCATTCAACAACAGATATTTTGGTTTAGCGCCGAACTTGCCAGTGAAAGCGAACAGCCGTCAGCGCAGCTGCGTTACATCGGTACGGAAGAAATTGCCGCGCTGGAAAACGCGATCGATAGCGCAATGAACGCCGTCCCCCCAGTTCACAGCTTCATTCTGCCTGGGCGATGTGAAGCTGCAAGCCGTATGCATTTCGCCCGCACGGTGGCTCGACGTGCTGAAAGACGTCTGGTTGAACTGACAACGGAAATCACCGTCCGGAATGTTTTGCTGCACTATATCAACCGACTTTCCGATTGCCTGTATGCCCTCGCCCGCGTGGAAGACAACGTCGCTCATCAAAACCTGATAATTCAGGAAATCACAAAACGTTATCACAAAGCCAACCACACACCAGCATTGAAGGAACGCACAATGCCGCTCACTTTTCAGGATCTTCACCAGCTCATTCGTAGTGCGGCAATGCGCGCGGATGAACTGCATATTCCCGTTGTCATCAGCATTGTTGATGCCAACGGAACAGAAAGTGTTACCTGGCGGATGCCTGATGCCCTGTTGGTCAGCAGTGAACTGGCACCGAAAAAAGCCTGGACTGCCGTGGCGATGAAAACGGCAACCCACAAACTTGCTGATACCGTGCAACCCGGCGCGCCGCTTTACGGGCTCGAAAGCCATATGCAAGGCAAAGTCGTCACCTTTGGTGGCGGCTTCCCCCTCTGGCGTGACGGAATATTGCTCGGGGGGCTTGGCATCAGCGGTGGTAGCGTTGAACAAGATATGGATATTGCCCAAAGCGCAATGGCGGCAATTAACGTGGGAGTAAACCAATGAATAACTCTGAATTAGAAACACTGATCCGCAATATTCTGCGTGAGCAGCTTGCCCCCGCTACGCAACGAATGCAAAGAAACGCTATTTTCCAGACTGTTGATGAAGCGGTCTGCGCAGCACACCAGGCCTTTTTACGCTTTCAACAGTGCCCGCTTAAAACCCGTAGCGCCATTATCAGCGCCATTCGCGAAGAATTAATACCCCGCCTGACCGAACTGGCAGAAGAAAGCGCCAAAGAAACGGGGATGGGAAATAAAGAAGATAAGTACCTAAAAAACAAAGCGGCACTTGATAACACGCCAGGAATTGAAGATTTAACCACCACTGCACTAACCGGTGATGGTGGCATGGTTTTGTTTGAATACTCCCCGTTTGGGGTTATTGGCTCGGTCACGCCAAGCACCAACCCCACGGAAACCATCATTAACAACAGCATCAGCATGCTGGCAGCAGGTAATAGCGTCTACTTCAGTCCACACCCGGGAGCCAAATACGTTTCGTTAAAACTGATTACCACAATCGAAGACATCGCGTTTCGTTGTAGTGGCATTCATAACCTGATCGTTACCGTATCTGAACCGACCTTTGCTGCAACCGAACAGATGATGGCGCACCCTAAAATCAGCGTTCTGGCGATTACCGGCGGTCCGGGGATCGTCGCCATGGGAATGAAAAGTGGCAAGAAAGTGATTGGTGCCGGAGCGGGTAACCCTCCGTGCATCGTCGATGAAACGGCGGATATTGTGAAAGCCGCCGAGGACATCATCAACGGCGCTTCATTTGATTACAACCTGCCGTGTATTGCTGAAAAAAGCCTGATTGTCGTGGCATCAGTGGCAGATTATTTAATTCAGCAGATGCAAAGTTTTGGCGCGCTTCTTCTTAACTATGAGCAAACGGAGAAATTGCGTGCAATTTGCCTGCCAGACGGTAGCGCCAACAAAAAACTGGTTGGGAAAAGCCCATCAGCCTTGCTGGAAGCGGCAGGCCTCCCTTTGCCCGCAAAAGCGCCGCGCCTACTGATTGCTGTTGTCGACGCCAATGATAGTTGGGTTACTTGTGAACAACTGATGCCAATGCTGCCCATTGTGAAGGTCAACGATTTTGATAGCGCTCTCACCCTGGCGCTGAAAGTGGAAGACGGCTTGCACCACACGGCAATTATGCACTCGCAGAACGTCTCACGGCTCAACCTTGCCGCACGCGTTATGCAAACCTCAATCTTTGTCAAAAACGGCCCCTCCTGGGCGGGTATTGGCGTCGGCGGCGAAGGCTTTACGACCTTTACCATTGCAACACCGACCGGAGAAGGGACAACGTCAGCACGGACTTTTGCCCGCTCACGACGCTGCGTGTTAACCAGCGGCTTTTCAATTCGCTAGAGAAACGGAAATGAATACTTTTTCACTGCAGACGCGTTTATACAGCGGACCGGGAAGTCTCAAGGTACTTAGCCGTTTCTCTCATAAACACATCTGGATTATTTGCGACGTCTTTCTGGCACGCTCACCACTCATTAACACGTTGCATCAGGCGCTGCCCGACAGTAATCGTCTTAGTATTTTTAGCGAAATAACGCCCGACCCAACTATCCAGACCGTGGTGAAAGGCATTGCGCAAATGCAGACTTTACGCCCGGATGTGGTTATCGGTTTTGGCGGCGGTTCTGCCCTGGACGCCGCAAAAGCGATTGTCTGGTTCGGTCGCCAGTGTGGCATTGAAATTGAAACCTGCGTAGCCATTCCTACCACCAGCGGTACCGGTTCCGAAGTGACCAGTGCTTGTGTCATCAGCGATCCTGAGAAAGGGATTAAATATCCCCTTTTCGATAATGCACTTTATCCGGATATCGCGATCCTTGATCCATCTCTGATCGTCAGCGTGCCACCGGCGATAACGGCCAATACCGGGATGGATGTTTTAACCCATGCGCTTGAAGCTTATGTTTCTCCCCGCGCCAGCGACTTCACGGATGCACTGGTCGAAAAAGCCGTGCAAATTGTTTTTCAATACCTGCCCACTGCAGTGAAGAAAGGCGATTGTCTCGCCACCCGTGGCAAAATGCATAATGCATCGACACTTGCAGGAATGGCCTTTAGCCAGGCTGGACTGGGATTAAACCATGCAATTGCTCATCAACTCGGCGGACAGTTTCATCTGCCACACGGCCTGGCGAATGCGCTCCTGCTCACGGCGGTTATCCGCTTTAATGCTGGCGATCCGCGCGCTGCCAAACGCTACGCCCGGCTGGCGAAAACGTGCCATTTATGCCCGGACAACGCCAATGACACCGCCAGCCTGAATATACTTATTCAACATATTGAACAGCTTAAAACAACCTGTAAGCTACCGACTCTTACCAATGTGCTGAAAGAAAAAAAAGCAGAATGGTCAATACGCATACCAGATATGGTTCAGGCGGCACTGGCGGATGCAACGTTGCGTACCAACCCGCGTACGGCTGATGCCACCGCTATTGCAGAACTGCTCGAGGAGTTGTTATGAACGTCGAGTTAACCTCCTGCGACGACCAGACCATCCGCGAGCGAGTACAGGCAGCTGGTGTCGTGGGTGCTGGCGGCGCAGGTTTCCCAACCCATATTAAGCTACAAGCGCGTGTTGACACGTTCCTGGTGAATGCGGCGGAATGCGAACCAATGTTGAAAGTGGATCAACAGTTAATGGCGCAGCAAGCCAGCCGCCTGCTTCGCGGTGTTCACTATGCGATGAAAGCCACCGGGGCCAGTAGCGGAATCATCGCGCTGAAAGAGAAATATCAACGGGCAATAAACGCACTCACACCACTGTTACCACCGGATATCCGCCTGCATATTTTGCCCGACGTTTACCCCGCAGGAGACGAAGTGCTGACCATCTGGATGGCAACTGGTCGCCGTGTTCCACCCGCTGCATTACCCGTTAACGTCGGTGTGGTGGTCAATAATGTTCAAACCGTACTTAATATTGCCAGAGCCGTCGAGCAACAGTATCCAGTGACGCGCCGCACACTCACCGTTAATGGTGCAGTGGCGAAACCAATAACGGTAACCGTCCCCATCGGCATGTCTTTACGTGAAGTCCTGGCGCTGGCGGGCGGCGCAACAGTGGATGCTCCTGGTTTTATCAATGGCGGGCCGATGATGGGAAGTTTGATCACATCGCTCGACACACCAGTCAGCAAAACCACTGGCGGCTTGCTGGTTTTACCCAACTCTCATTCACTGATCCAACGTCGAATGCAGAATGACCGCAGCGTACTTGCCGTCGCGAAAACTGTTTGTGAGCAATGCCGCTTGTGTACCGATCTCTGCCCACGTCATTTAATCGGTCACGAACTGGCACCCCATTTATTAGTACGTGCGGTTAACTACCAACAGCTCGCTACGCCACAACTGTTACTGACGGCGCTCACCTGTTCGGAGTGCAACGTCTGCGCCAGCGTCGCCTGTCCGGTAGGAATTTCACCAATGCGCATAAACCGCCTGCTTAAGCAAGAATTACGCGCACAAAATCTCCGTTACGAAGGTACCTTAAATCCTGCAGATCCCATGGCAAATTATCGACTGATTCCCGTAAAACGGCTGGTAACCAGACTTGGCTTAACCCCGTGGTATCAGGATGCGCCATTGTCTGAACAGGTGCCTCAGACCGAAAAAGTGACGTTATTGTTACGCCAGCACATCGGTGCCAGCGCAATTGCGTGTGTACAAAAAGGCGATCGCGTCGTTCATGGGCAATGTGTAGGTCAAATTCCACACGGCACATTAGGTGCCCCCATTCATGCCAGTATTGATGGCATGGTCAGCGATGTGACAGAAAACGCGATTACGCTTGTGAGAGGTTAACGATGTCGAAAGCGGTAGGTATTTTAGAACTTAGCAGTATCGCGAAAGGGATGGAAACCGGCGACGCCATGCTGAAAAGCGCCAACGTTGAGTTACTGGTCAGCAAAACGCTATGCCCCGGAAAATTTCTGCTGATGCTCGGTGGCGATGTGGGCGCGGTGCAACAGGCCATCAACAGCGGTGCTTCCCTTGCTGGTGAAATGCTGGTCGACAGTCTTGTCCTGCCGAATATTCATCCCAGCCTCCTTTCTGCAACCAGCGGACTGAACCAAGTTGAACAGCACCGGGCTGTCGGCGTAGTCGAAACCTGGAGTGTCGCCGCCTGCATTGACGCTGCCGATTGTGCTGTCAAAGCTGCGAATGTCATTCTTGTTCGCGTGCATATGGCTTTTGGCATTGGCGGTAAATGCTACATGGTGGTTGCTGGCGATATTTCAGATGTTAATAACGCGGTCTCTGTCGCCAGCGAGCGTGCGGGAGAAAAAGGTTTGTTGGTCTATCGGTCGGTGATTGCCCGTCCACATGAAGCCATGTGGCGTCAGATGGTGGAGGGATAATGACAACTCAGCACACAACTGAACGGATGATTCAGGAATATGTCCCTGGTAAGCAGGTCACGCTGGCACATGTCATCGCCAATCCAGGGAAGGATCTGTTTAAGAAATTGGGTTTACCAGACACCGTTTCTGCTATTGGCATTCTGACAATTACCCCCAGCGAAGCATCTATCATCGCATGTGATATCGCCACAAAATCAGGCGCTGTAGAGATCGGTTTTCTTGATCGTTTTACCGGTGCCGTAGTGCTGACTGGTGATGTTTCTGCCATTGAATATGCACTTAGCCAGGTTACCCGTACGCTGGGTGAAATGATGCGCTTTACCGCCTGCCCCATTACGCGGACCTGACGTTATGCAACGTATGATGCTCATCGGCCCCAGCCAGTGCGGAAAAACGTCACTCACGCAATGTCTGCGTGGCGAAAATATTCATTATCAGAAAACGCAGGCAATCGTCTGGTCCCCGACCACCATTGATACACCAGGCGAATACCTCGAAAACCGCAGCCTCTACAGTGCTCTGTTGGTCAGCGCCTGCGAAGCGGACATTATCGCCCTGGTGCTTAATGCGGACGCACCGTGGTCCCCTTTTTCGCCAGGCTTTACCTCGTCAATGAATCGCCCGGTCATTGGAGTAGTCACCAAAGCAGATTTAGCCAGCATGGAACAAATATCTTTGGTGAAAAGTTGGTTACGGGAAGCTGGAGCGCACAATGTGTTAGTAACCAGTGCGGTTAATAACAATGGAGTTGCAGAACTTTTTGCCTTGCTGCATACAGAAGAAGGCTGTCGCTAATTTCAATAGGTTATCAGATGGGAATGATGACGGTGATACACAGAAAAGAAACAATGAGCAATGAGGGTTGCCGGGCAACCCTCATTGAATAAAACAGGAATTACTTCGCTTCGCCGTTTTTCATTTCGCCCATAGCTTTCAGCTTTTTGGAGATATCGCGGCGTTCTTTGGAGAGCTCGGCATTTTTGATGATGTAATCGTCAACACGATCTTCATAGTCACCTTTCATGCTGGCGATGATGCCCTGGATTGCTTCAACGCTCATCCCCGGCTTGATGTAATCACTCAGGTTGTCCAGCAGCAGGACGCGCTTCTGATTGTCACGGATCTTTTTCTCAACGTCCTGAATTTCACGTTGCAGTTTGTTCTTACGACGGAACAGACGAACAAATTCCAGTACGTCCTGGAATGAAGGCTTGGTAGTTTCCATTTTTATACCCCTGATAATGTGAGAGTCGGATTCGTTTAAGCAACCGCTATTCGATAGGGCCAACATTACTCATAGCTGCCGCAGATGACAATGCTTTTATCCCTTTTCACTATCATACCCTTTATCCTTGCTGAATCGAAGCAGCAGCAAGATGATTCTGAAGTTCAGGAATTATTTGCGCAAGGCCCGGCAAATCAGATTCGATAGCAACTCAAGCTGATGCGCCGTTTCCATGTTCAGCCACACATAACCATAGATTGGTGTTTCCACAACCTTCAGGTCATGGTGGTTATTAAGCAACAGACGCAGCTCTTCCACAGCATCGTTCAATTTTTCCGTATTGGCAAAAACCGGCTGCGGATTACCTTCGTACAGCGCATGAACAAGGCTCAGCAGTATTTGCTGCATCATATGCTGGGTATCACGAAGTTTTTGCGCGTTCAATAACACGAAATGGCTGGGGCGCGTGGCCCAGTATGCATTGATTTGCAACTCCAGCATACAAACCAGATTGCGGTTAATGGTCTGGATACCTTCATATATCGATTTTGGAATACGAGTTTCTTTGCTGGCGGGCGCAATCAGCCCACGCATTTTCACGGCATCGGTCAGGAGTTTTTGTAGATGGCTTTCCAGACGCGGGCGTTCGAGTAAGTTCGGTGAGAATGCAGATTGATAGACCCGATTATACTCGGTCAGACTTTTTGCCAGTTGAATGCGCCAGTGGATGAACGCCCGTTGTGGCCAGATACCGGTAAACAACATTGCCAGTAAAGAGCCGAGGATCACATCGCCGCTTCGCCATAACGCCGTATCAATTTCACCTGTCGGGGAACCAACAACAATTGCCAGCGTCACCCCAATCAATAAACCTTGATACGGTTTCTTACCCAGCGCCAGCCAACCGCAAAGGAACATGGCCGCCGCGCACCAGACTAACATCAGCGGTAACGAGATTAACTCCAGTTGTAGAGCGATAAGACCTAAAATCGACCCCAACACCGTACCGCCAATACGTTCGAAGGCACGAGGGACAACGTTCCCCCAGAACGAGATTGGCCCCATAATCACCACCATGGTGACCAGCGGCCAGGTGCTTTCCGGGATAGTAAACAGGCGGATAATGAGAAAAGTGAGCAGGAATGCCAGCGCGACCCGAGTACCATGCACAATGCGGTAATGGCGGTATACCCGGATTTCAAACGGGCTTAATGACTTATCGGCACGCACGCAGAAACTCCGTAATGAAGATTAAAAGCGCTCATAACACATCTGTCGGCCAGAAGGCGCGCCTCTGAGTTATCCGACGGACATACCGGGAACGGTGTAATTTCCCGGCAGGAGCGAAAAATTTGAAAGGCGCATCTTACTCTTTTCGCTTTCAAAAAAAGAGTGGTCTTCGCGTCAACACACCGCCCTGAGATGAATTAGTGATGTTTTGGCTGCACCGCAACATACATTTCGATGTCCCAGTACCCATCTTCCGCGCCATTGTTCAAGTAAACCTCGAAGCAGGGCTTTGGTAACATTTCATAAGCACTGTCCTGCAAGAGGCTATTAAAGAATTGATACCAGGGTTTAGCAAAATCATCACCGACTACACGAGCCACCGCCACCGCATACTGACCACCTGAAATTTCTGTCAGAATGACGCCCTCACTGTTTTCAGGGAGCGTAAAGTTATTCGGCACCGTCACGACGGTGTCGCAGCGTAATTTTTCGGCGGGTGTTTCATCTGGATTGTCGTAATAGACAGCAACCCACTCCTTCGGCACAATATTTTTGCTATCTACCCACATCATCAACTGCTCAAAACCTTTCTGTACCGTCTGTTCCCACGGGCCAACGAGATGGAAACCTGCAACGGTACGTTTATCTTCCTGCTTAATCTCGTAGTTCATGACGCCTCCATTAATACTGTTTTTATATACAGTATATCTGCAATATTAAAACCACAAGGAATGAGTGTTGATTATGCGAGCAGACTCGCACTCCTGCCAGTCTGCTGCAAAAGAAAGGTCAAGCCTTATGGTGGAAATAATCACTCAGGCGGGAAAACATGCTGCCTTCCCCGACAGATTCCAGGGTAACCAGCGGCCAGTGCGCCACCTGTTTATCACGGTCGTAAAGTTCAATTTCCCCTACCCGCTGATGGGCGCTAATTGGCGCAGTGAGTTCTTTACCATCAAGGGTATATTTGGCTTTGATATGTGGAATTTCGGCTTTCGGTAGCACCATCCAGAACTCTTGTTCCGTTCCCAGGGCGATATTTTCTTTATCGCCATACCAGATGCGTTCCGTACCGACCTTTTTCCCACGATGCAAAATTTGCACCGTAGTAAAGTTTTGTTGCCCCCAACGCAGTAATTTTCTTGCCTCTTCCTCACGACCTTTTGCACTGTCAGCCCCCATTACCACTGCAATGAGACGACGCTGCCCATCTACAGCCGAAGCAATGAGATTAAACCCGGCACCAGAAGTATGACCCGTTTTCAGGCCGTCAACATTCATGGTTTTATCCCACAATAACCCGTTACGGTTTTGCTGGGTGATACCGTTCCAGGTGAGGCTTTTCTCACTGTACATATGATAAAACTCGGGCTCGCAGTGGATGATAGCGCGAGAAAGCACAGCTAAATCATAAGCCGAGCTATGCTGGCCAGGTGCATCCAGACCATGCACTGTTTCAAAATGCGTATCCTTGAGATGCAGCTTCTCGGCATAGTTGTTCATCATTTCAACAAACTGCCGTTGCCCACCGGCAATATAGTCAGCCAGTGCAACACAAGCGTCATTTCCGGAATCCACAATTAAACCACGGCTTAAATCACGTACCGATACGCGATCGCCCTCTTTCAAAAACATCAGTGAAGAACCGACAAACACCGGATTATCTTTCGCCCACGCATCGCGCCCCACGGTGACAATATCGTCTGGCGTAATGCGATGACTATCGATAGCGCGATCCACGACATAACCCGTCATCAGCTTTGTCAGGCTGGCGGGATTGCGCTGTTGATGCTCATTACCCGCGGTGAGGATCTGACCGGTGGTGTAATCCATCAATACCCAGGAGCCGGCATGAATCTCAGGAGGCTGAGGTGAAAAAGGAATGTTTTCCGCCGCAAAACCAGACGATAAGTTAAAAACGAACAAAGAAGCAGCAATAATAAGACGGCGTTTCAACAGCAAACCCTCAGGAGTTTCAAATAGCTGTTCTTTTTACGGAAATACTTATGAACTGGCTGGAATAAAGTGCAAGAAAATGTGACTACCCTCTCATTTTCATCTGACATGATCTGTTGCCACTCGCTGTCAAATTGTCGCGCTAAAGCTGATTAGCACGGTGATATTTGATACTCTGGCAGACAGCAGAAATAACGGATTTAACCTAATGATGAATGACGGTAAGCCACAATCTACCTTTTTGTTTCACGATTACGCGCAATACCCCTGAGAACCGCCATGAACAAGGGTTTCATGATTTGTGATTTTAGTTTGGTACGCAATTTGGTACACAACACAATTTTCACTTCAGCGGGTAGTCATCAAACTCACCATAACGAGCATCGTTAATGATGTATGTGATCACCACAAACATCACATCTGGACTAGTTCCGCTTTCATGCGCAGGTATTTGTTCACGCCTCCCTTTCTGCAAATCCTAAAGATGAGATTTTGGGGTTTTGGGATATCTTTTATCCGCAGTTCTCTATCCATTATGCAAACCAGTAATGAACCATCACCGTGTGATAGTGAGGCATCTGCCACGATAAGCGCAGAGAAATGATGCAGTGGTGGGCGGACTGGATTGATGAGAAGGTGGAGTAATCCACCTTAAATATCGAATGGCACAAAGCATTGCATTCAAGTGCAAAGCTTTGTGTCTAACACTTATTTAAACAACATTATATTGCAGATATTATAAAACATAATAATTCTTCATATCTTATTCCATATCGCTCACCCCCTTCTATAGATATTCTGCGTTCTCCAGTATCATATTCAATTAATTTTTCATCACCGGATTCTTCGTCAAAAATTATCTTTTTAGCAATTACTGGTTCGTATTCAGTTTCCCATTTATCATAGCAAAAAAGACCATAGTCGTTTGCATCAAGCCCTTCTTCAGCAAATGCTTTATATACATCTTGGGCAATAATGCCAAAATGTAATCTAGCACTTTCTCCTTTTTCAATTACTGAATCTATAAATCTAAAACAACAAACCAAACCCTTTATTTTATATGCAACACGTCTCTCTGCATCAGTAATCGGTCTTTTATCAGTCTTAACTCGACCATCCGATGTGTTAATCGTTGAAGTGCCAGCAAATATTGTATTCCACCTTCTGGATGCTGAACCGCAATTTCTAGCGTTATCTGTTGCTGGTTGTACCGACGCATCAAAACGAGCATAATTATTCTCATCAGAAACAGGTCCCATCAACCCACTCAAAAAAGGGAGCCCGCTCTGATTAGCAATTATTAATTGGTTGTCACCTGAAGAAATTGCCGAACCAGCATTGTTTCCGATAAATATATTACCTGTTCCAGAGCTTAACGATCTACCAGATCTATATCCAAGCATTACATTATTACTTGCTGAACCAATAGAATTAAGTGAGTCGGCTCCTACTGCGACATTATTCATACCTGTAGATGTGCCTGTATAAGGGTTATCTATAGAAGAAATCCCTCTTCCTGAGCCGCTACCAATATATGTATTGTTATCTCCATTTGTAATCTCCCTTCCGGATGCATTGCCTATAAATGTGTTATTATTTAGAATGTTATAAGACAACCTTTTGCCTGATTGGTCTGTAACAATTCCAGCTCGCATTCCAGCCGCTCGACCTATTGCAACATTACCACTACCAGTATGAAGTTGTTGTAATGCACTTGATCCTACTGCAACATTAAAATTTCCTTCTTTATTTTCATTTAGGGCATCGCGCCCAATTCCAATTATGTTACTAGCTGTGGTTGCTTTTTTGCACGCATTCACACCAATTGCTACAATCTCAGTGCCAGTGCATGGCGATGTATCTGTGAGATCGTCTTGAAGGGTATCACCTGATAATACACCTGTCCCAATTGCTGTAATGTTATTGCCCGTGCTAATGTTTCTTCCAGCACTTGGTCCAATCGCAACAACTTGCCCAGATATATCATTTCCATTATATAGCTTGCCAGCATCAAAACCCAAAAAAACATTTCCAATTGTCTGAGCAGGATTTGCAAATGGAATAGGTTCATCTCCTTTACTTTGTATTATTTTACCAGGGCCATAAAATTTTCCATTAATATAGCCCTCAATTAAATAAGTACCTTGTGGAACATAAACACCATCAGGTGAAACTGAAGATGCATAGGAAAATATGTGTGTTGCGTCAATATTGCCATTAACAATGTCGCTAACATCTTCATGTTTTACAAAATCAAGAATACTAATATTCTCTGCATTTTTATCATGCTGTGTTCGTTTTGTAGAATTAATTAAAGGTTGTTTTACTGTGATTAATGAATCACCAAGCCCATCATCTGAACTTAAAAGTTCTTGCCTTAACTGATCCGGGTCATACTTCAGCACATTAGGAAAATAGAACTGCTGCGCACCGTACGCATCATAAACAGCCATAGAATGGCCTTGCACAGTTACAAACTTGGCAATCTGTCCGTTATATACAGGATATCCAGCAGCGTTAATGATGATTGGCTGCGAAACAGGAACGTGAGAGCCGTCTTCGTTCTCCACATAAACCTGAATCTGGTTATCAGGATTTACCGGGTCAGTGTCAATTTTACCGATATAAATTTTGCCATTGGCAACGGCTTTAAAAGAACGCGCCATAGTGAAGAGTTGCGAAGGCATACTCACTACAACATTGGCATTTATTGAATCTGTCATTTAATTTGCTCCAGATACAAGGAATCGCCGCAGCATGACTACGGTGAATTTTGGGCATAAAAAAACCCAGCCGAAGCTGGGTCGTTGCGTTGGTTATCTGTCAGTAGTTATGTACTGAAGGAGGTAATTCTTTATTCTTAAGTCTCATCCATGCGGAAAGATTCGTTGGTCCGTCTGGCTCACTGATATCAACATCTCGTGTGTGATTAATTAAAACGTCCCTCGCCATTCCGATAACATACGAGAACTCATGACCGTAGTCGTAGCATCTGCCGGAATAGTTCGATTGAATTTGTTTTAATGCCGGATACAGTTCGCGGAATAATGCCTGTGAACGGTTAGCATAATCCCATAGCCATACAAGGCTGTTTGCTTCTTTTGCAGAAAGCTCATTTGCTTTCTTCTCTTGTTTGCCGATAAACTCGCCTTCAAGCACTACCCTGTGGATGTACTCTACGGCCAGCGGGATTTGTTCAATTGAAAGTTCATCAATGCTGTCAATACCAAAACGCTGATGAACCATATTGTATGCATCGTCATAGCGAAGTCCTTTCTTTCCTACCAGCATGTTTACTGCATCGCGTAGCGGCGTTCTTTCCTCAACAGTGGTTTTCTTGCCTTTCACATACTCGCCATGTTTGCGAATTGAAGGTAGAACTTCTGCTGTTACCCACTTGCGGAATTTGTGCGGGACCGAACCTTTATTGACAGCATCGCGGCAGCGCAGAACCAATGTATACATACCTGATTCGCTAACAATGCTTAGATTCTGCTCACCACCAAGGGTGTAACTTAAAGTTACTCCCTTTTCATCGTCATCAAGTGCAGTAAGCGCCTTGCGTGAGTTAGTCAGGGTTAAAGCATCACAAACATCTTTTGCTACAAACCACGGCTCACCGCATTTGTTGATGACGCGGATTTCACTGTCGCCGAATTTGAAGATGGTGAAATCGTTTTGTGCCTTTGCTATACTTTTCATGTCAATATTTCCTAATCCGATTTGTTGATACCGAAGCCCTGACTGTTCCCGCAGTTGGGGCTTCAACTTTACGCGCCAATGCGCCCTTCCTTCTTAAAGCTTTCCATTACTCTCTGATAAATCTCAGAGTTAACAGACCGACCATTCTCTTCCGCCACCTTGCGTACCAAATCCAATACTTCTTTAGGCCACCGCAAATTGAACTGCGGCATCTTGCTCATTCCTTTCATATTCACCTCACAATATAGGTCCACCGTGGACCTATTGAGAATATAGTAGAGTGCTTCTATCATGTCAATACACTAACTTGGAGTGATGGCATGGCTAGAGATGATCCGCACTTTAACTTCCGTATGCCTATGGAAGTAAGGGAGAAATTAAAATTCAGGGCGGAGGCGAATGGGAGATCAATGAACTCCGAGTTGTTACAAATCGTCCAAGATGCTCTATCAAAACCATCGCCTGTGACTGGATATCGCGACGATGCAGAACGACTCGCTGATGAGCAGTCAGAGCTTGTTAAGAAGATGGTGTTTGATACGCTGAAGGATTTGTACAAAAAACCCACCTGACGGTGGGTTACTGTTACTTGTCTGAATCATCCAGTTCGTCTGTTTTCACATCCTCAAACCTTGGATGCAGGCGATTCATTTTTGCAATAAAATCTGAATAGTCGTTAGATAGCTTCATAATCGTAACGGTTGATGACAGATGCTCTCTTAATTTTTGATATCCAATATTTGGCGTCAGCCCCTGAAACAACTTTGTACCTTTTGAAGCCTTTACGTTCTGCTTTTTAAGCTCCTCAAGGATGTTTGGTGCCAATCGCTTGTAGACGATATCATTTGTCAAAACGCCAAAATACTGAGGGCGGAAGCGGGGATTTTCCGGCGGGTATTCTAAGCCCCTTAACCTGAAAAGCTCTTCATAATAATCAGCCGGAAATGTTGTAATATAAGGTTGAATTTCCTTTGCGACAAAGGCCTCGAGTATTTTGGCGAGCGCATCTTTTTCTCTATCTCGCTGGTACCCCGTCGCTTCATCAACAAGCGCTATTATTCCGACTTTAGCTAATGAGCGCACCAGAATTTCAGCTTTCTTGGCTGTCTCTAACTGGTTTGGCCTGGTGATAGCGCCTGCCTCTCTTGCCTTTAAATAAACATCGCAAACAAGAGGTATTATGGATGCGTCATAACCTTCTTGGACGGAGCCAGTAATCGTCTTGTATTTGACCTTATTGATCACATCCATAACATCTTGATTTATATATTTTTTAAGGTTTGCAGCATCCATAAAAGCGGGCATATTGATCGCCCCCTCTTCTTGAGGTGCTCTACCCCCTCTTTGTGGTCGGCCAAATGCTTTAAAAACAGAAGCTTGTGATATGATACGCCGTCCATTTTCGAGAACCGCGACATCTAATTCCGCATCACCGATCTTTAACTTTCCCTCATTCGCAGATACGGGCAATAAAGCTTTTTCTTTTTTTGCGGCAACAGCCTTTCTTGAGGATTCTTTTCTTTGCTCTGCTGTCATTTTTGCCGCGCGTGCCTTACCGCCTTTGGCCTTCCCACTAACATCATCATTTTTCATGAGCATATCTCGTGTTGTGATTGATAAGTCAATCATACACATGCACGTTGTAACGTGCAATATTTAAATATGCACGTAAATTGCAAATCAGATAATGAGGAGACTTTCTCCCCCTTGCACTGACATCATGGTATTCTGCTCAAAACTAAGGAGGTTGGTGTGTTAGAAATAGTCGTACTCGCTCTTGGGATATCCTGTTGCGTACTATATGCAGGGTTAGCTGCCCTCAAGAAACAGGTTAAGGAATTAGATCGCTCACATGAAATTGATACAAAAATTGCGCGATTAACAGAAGAGAATAAACACTTAAAAAATTCCATAAGGGCACTAACTGATGACAACTACAAACTGTCCCATGCATTGGCTAAGTGGGAAATAGTAAGTTATGAAAGAATGACCGACATGATTTTTTCGTCTTATATGGCTACAAAATCTCCTGAAACATCAGGAAAAGCAATAATTGCAGCCATTGAAAAGAGAATTAAATAGCCTTCCTTGGCGTTCATTTCTACTGCCTGGTAGCTTCGTTAGTTAGGAGAGGGCGAACGGCGTTAGCAGCCTGATTTAACGCTCGCTCATATGCCGGAGTTCCAGGCTTGACGTTTGCAAGGCGGAGAAGCATGTTTCTTGCTGCTTTAGACTCATACAAACGCATCATTGCACCAAAGCCAGCCTCAAGCCCCATTGATACGCCAAGAGTCGCAGTTGCGCCAATCGTCCTTATCCGGTTGGCTTGCGATTGCCCCGTCTGAGTTACTACATTTGCGGTGTCTGACCTTGCTGTTTGCTGTAGAACTTCATGAAGAGAATCAAGCTCTTTCATGTGCTTTCCAGAAAAAATAGTGTTGTAAATCTCACCGCCTGACTGAGATTTCAGCTTATTAACTTCAGTGATGAACTTGGCTGGAGAGTCACCGGCCTTTTCCGCTATTTTGCTGACGTAAGCTGCACGCATAGCATCTTTCCCTTTATCATCCAATGCGCTCCAGATTCGTTTCACGTCAGATGGTTTTCTGCTTAATACAACAGTATTTATAAGTTCAGGACTGGCTTCACTGCTTGCCTTGTTGAGCTTGTTAGCAATGTTTTTATTAAGCACCTTATTATAAACGTTTGCATAATCGGAATTTGCTTTAAGGTATTTTGCTGCGTCTGACGCACCGAGGTTTTTTGCAACTGCGTTACGAAGGTCTTTTGACATTGCATTCTCTACCATATTGGTAGCTGCTTTTGCCTGGTTGGGGAAGACCATAGCATCTCCCTGAACATTAGATCTAAATGCTGTTCTGTGCTGACGCAAGAGATCAAACGTAACATCCAAATCAGTTGCAGGGTTTGCTAATTCTTCACGCAGGTTACGCAAGGATGTAAGCAGGCTTTGATTGGCTGAAGTCCCAAGCCGTTCCTGTCTTGCGATCGCTGTATTCAGAGCATTCATGGTATTTGTAGTATCAACTGCGGCATTACCCATTTTATTGGTGACGTCATTGATAACAGCGCCAGCAGCATCCTTCCGCCCCCTTAACGTGGTGGTCAGAGATTTCACCACATCATCAGGGTTGTACTCACCAAAACGGTCAAAATAATTGCTTACCAGCTTACTACGCGTTGCATATTGCTCTGCTCGCTTTGAGCCCGTCCCGAGCAAAGCCCCCTCGGCATCCTGAGTAAGGCCGCGAGTGAAAGCATTTTTCGGCGGGATAACATCAGATGTCATTGGTGTCACGCCCATCGATTCTGATGTGGCAATTTTCTTCGCCACTTCTGGCGCAATATCACCTTTTATAGCCGTTATTCCACGCCCTATTCCCTTTGCTGCTGCGGAAAGAACACCCTGAGCGGCAAGGTTAACTCCGGCATTTTTAGCTGCATTTTGTGCGAAATCGCCTTTCTGATTTGCGGCCTCTGCCAGCGATCCAATAGCCATGCTTCCTGCCGTTCCAACTCCTGGAACTAAATACCCACCAATTGTTTCACCGGCTTGTGCGTATGGGTCTGTCGGTTTATCTACTGGACGATAAACATCATCCAAAACTTTTGGCCCACCAAGCCCCTGACTGATTGCATTAATCAGACTTGCGCCACCCTGCAATACGTCAAATGGTATGTTTACCAGACCACGACCAGCCTGTTCTGCAATTTGCCCTGCACTTTGACCACCAGTGAGCCAATCGCCAGCTTGTTGCATCAATGATGGTTCTTCCCGTGTTGGTGCATTATTGTCCTGATTAACTGTTTGTTGCTGAACAGCCTGACCAGCAAAATACTCATCAATGGCGGTGCCAATATCTTCGGTGCTCGTACCATCAGGAAAGGTAAATGTCTTACCGTTTGCAGTTACTTTCATCATTCCACCATAAATTGAATGCCTGATTTTGAGGTATATGATCCAACCTGATTCCGTGGTTCTCCTGAAGGTGTCGAATCTTGTGCTGGCGCTGCGTCAGTATTCATTGACATATACCGCTTAACGGCACTCCCCAATGATTCACCTTTTTTAACATCCAACCCCAATATCTGACCGCCATTACGCGATTGTCCAGGGTTGCCATTCGCGCTCATCCACTCGGCTTTAAACTCATTAAACTGCGCGTTTCGTCGCTCAAGGTTTGCCATTGCATCAAGCCATCTTGCGACCGTCTCAGGGTTATCCATGTCAGTTGGCGCACCCTGTCGAACGATCTCAACGTCTTTATCCGTTGCTGGGCCGGGAGGTAGGAATTTAAGGACCTGACTGTTAACAAGGGCATTTTGGCGAATGCGCAAATCACGCAATGTTGTATCGCTTCCGGTAAGTTTTGCGAACATGTTCTGTGCGTTACCGAACAAACCTGTCGTTGGTTTTTCTGCTCTGAACTGTTGAGCAAGCGCACTCATAGAATTGGCTGAGTTTGATGATGCTGTAGCATTGTTTACAGCCGTCTCGATGCCTTTTTCCATGTTTACTGACAGCTTAGGTGCTTCGCTAATCAACTGCTGAGCCTTTTCCTGCGCTTGCTGCATCTTAAACCCGAACTCTTGCTGATCCAGAGCCAAGCGTTGTGCTGCGATATTGTGCCCAGTCATTGCTGACTGATAGGAAAGGTTTTGCCCTCTCGCCTGAAGTGCCTCGCCAGCCTGATTGCTGCGGATTGTCTCTGCCAGCCTGCCTCGGTCAATTTCACGACCAGCCATCTTATCCTGAACAGCAAACGCCTTTTCTGGTCCAAGCGCACCGAGAGACATGGTAGTCAGCATGTGTGATAGCTGCTCTGGATTCTGAATACCTGTCTGAATCATCCAGTCAGCATTCGCACCTACACGATTCAACCTGTCCTTGTTGTCAGTAATGAATTTACTGTAGGCTTCCGGTCCCTGAGAAAGAGCGACGTTAGCCCTCATGGCTAAATCGCCCATATCGTTGCGTTGCTGCTCATTAAGACCGGAAAACGCCTGTTGTGCCTGTGCAACAAACGCTGGATTTTCCTTGGCAAACTTAAATAGTCCCGATGGATCACCAGAAGCCCATGCATCAGCGTGAACCTTATTGAACGCACTAATAGCTTTCTGTTGCTGTTCCTGATTGTAAATATCAGCAACTCCAGCCAGACCACGTAACGCGGTCAGGCCAACGTTATTTGCACCTGAGCGAGCCAGTTCATTGTTTTCGCGGATCAGACCAAGCGTTGCGTTAATGTCGCTTGCCTTTGGCGCATTCTCATTTTGCGTACCGATGCCAGCCAGAAAACCACCAGAATTAATACCTTGTTGCCACGTAGCCATTGATTACCCCTTAAAACAACGAGCCAAGCAGACCAAGACCGCCGCCGATCGCAGCCCCCCACGGAGTTGATGAACCAATTAATTTCGCAAGTCCGGCCCCAGCAATAGCACCAGACGCACCTCCACCAATAGCAGATTGCATTGCTGATGGTCTGTTGGCATTTGCCGCTGCAAGAGCCGCACTTTGCTGCGAAATCTGACTCATGTTGTTGGCATATGTCTGCCCTGCGTTTGCCTGACCTTGCAGAGCACCAAGCCCAACGTTTGCCAGATTCTGGTAGTTGTTCATCTGACCAGACAGCCACTGCTGACCAAGCGTTGGTGCGATTGTTGCTAACTGATTACCGGTTGCAGTGGAACCCAATCCACCTGTTGCTTCCGCTGCCGCCAGACTCTGATAGCGAGCCTGACCTGCAAGGTCTTTATACTGCTGAGAGTTGTAATACTGGTTAAGCGCCTGACCTTGCCCTTCCAGAGACGATAAGTTCTCGAGGCTGCCGACATACTTATCAGCCAGAGGAGTAAACGGCTTCAGGTTGTTCATGATGGTGTTGAACTGCTGATTTTGCAGGTCTGCAGCATACTTCTGAGCTTCTGCTGCATACTTTGCGCTTTTATCAGAACTGCCACCTTTCCCGCCTTTTTCAGGGCAATAAGGTTCCTCGCCGCGCAGTTTTCTGCCCAGCTTAAATGCATATAACATGGCTATCTCCCGTGATTCAGGAAGTCGATTAGTTCTTCGCGTGTGGCGCTGTAAAACGTCACGTCATCCACGCCTTTGAAGTATTTCTTGATGGTTCCTACACGCTTAAGGCCAATCATCGCGCAATACATCTGACCGTGGCGGAATTTGCGTGCAGCGAACGATGTGACGCACTGAACGGTGGTGTTAGTCAGAATGTATCGCCAGAACGCCAGCCCGATTTCCTTGCTGAAGCCGCGAACCTCTAGCAGGTACATGGCGTGGCAATCGAATGTCAGCGGCTGAATCTCCTGATAGTAAACAATGCCGCCGAACTGCCCGTGCACGTTCACCTCAAAGTAACGGCAATCAGGTTTGTAGTCGTATCCATCACCGTTGTTGCTCCCGGCGATAATGTCAGGGTGATTTCCTACTGCTTCGATCAGGTCGATGTTTCGCGTTGGTTTGAACTGAATCATCACTGCTCCGCGATTATCTTGATGGTTGTGGCAGTAAACGCCGCCCCATTTGACTGAATGGTTAACGTACTGCCATTTGTGGCAAGAAAGCCGTCTTTATCCACGCTGAAGAACGTAGCTAACAGGATGTTGTCGGTTGTTGTCGCCGCATTACGACTGCTGACCAACGTGTCAGGAACAGAGCCGGAAAAGGTTAGCTGCATTGACCTGTTGGCGGTTCCGCTGGGCCACGTCCCGACGATCGACAGCTTGAAGAACAAGGTTTTGTTCTCGTTGAACACAACCATCTTGTTGTTAACGGTGTCGAAGAATGGTGCCAACGTGCCGGATGACGGCATGAGCGTTTTCAGCAGGCTAACAAGGTTGGTCGGCGCTGTCGGGATGGTTACAGATACGCCAGAGTAAACAACCTCTGACTTTTTGCGAGTAGTGGCATACTCCAGAGCATCAATGCGCGTTTCATGGTCTGAAACCTGCGACTCCAGCGACTGAACTCTGGTATCAAGCGACGCAATATCGCTTTCATTCTGAGCGATTCGCGTTTCATGGTCCTGAAGAGTTGATTCTGCCTGGCTGATTCGCTCCTCATGATTAACAAGCGTTGCTTCCGCAGCAGAAATTCGCTGCTCATGGTCAGCGAGAATCACATCCTGCTCATCGTTCCTGACTTGTGCGTCATAAGCGCCCTGTCCGGCCTCGTTGGCCTTGTTCGCCACATTACCAACATCAGTACCCTGTGCGATAACGTAAAGCAGATACGACTGCGAGAAGATATTGCGTGGAAGTACTGATGTGTCGAGTCGTGTAGCCTGAATGATTACCGGCACATTGAGATTCGAATCCGCCATTACTCAATCCTTATCTGGCAGCCAGACAGAGTGACAGGTGACTTCGTGATAACGCGCAATTTGAAGCCGACATTTTTCCTGATGCGCCCTACTCGCTTCCACAAAACGCGTTTGTCGTAAACGAACGGTTCATTCTGCTCAATCATCTGCTCACGCCCGTAATTGATGCCGTCAGTGGTTGCAGAGAGAAAAAGGCGGTCAGCATACTGCGCAACGCCAGTTGACGATTCAACCTCAAGGTCGAACACTCTGGCGTTATCCGCTTTGAACAGTGGAGTAAACAGCAGGTGTTCCTGTTGCTTGTCGTACTGGCTGCTGATGTCGAATTGCAATTTCCCGGTCACGGACTCCAGCTTATCGCCGCACGTTATCTGATTGCCTTCGTAAATGAAGTCGATAGCGCGGTACACATCGTCATACAGGCCAGTTTTCAGTACACACCATTGCGGACCATTGGCGCTTGAAGATGCGTCGTACACGAGGACGTGGCGCGGAAGGTGGATAATCAGCAACTCATGCGCATCAAACCGCAACGATTCCATCACGCCATCAGCCAGTTCATCAGCAGTGTAGGAGCGGAGTATTTTCTCAATGCTCGCGCTGGCGATAGGTGACACCTGACCGGAGCCGATGATGTATACAGACGGCGCACCCGTTGCCGGATTGCTGATGAACGCATAAGAATCAGCGAATGGCGTTTTACAGTAAGTCCCGGCAATGCCTTTCTGCACCATCAGTGATGGCTGTGCGACATACAAAGCAGCACCAACAGTGGTTGCACCAGTCAGGGAGAAATATTCAATCGTCGACGAACCAAAGCAGACTATGAAGTCTCGCCATGTACCTATGCCGATGATGCCGTCAGGCTGCGACTCTGCACGATATTGTGCGCTGTATCGGTCAGGATGCGATTCGTCTTCAAGGTCAGTGATAAACCATGAATCAGTTCCGTCTTTTGACCACGCATAACGCCCACGTAAGCGCGTAATGTCGCGAACTGAACCTAACTCGTACTGTGTGAATCCGCTGTCTGTAGGCCAGTTTGAGACGGTTTTAACCGTGCCATCATAGCGATACTCGACCAGTTGACCATTAACGCCTACCGCCTGTGATGTTCGACCATGCGCCATTGATACGCGACCACTTCCGGCAACATCACCAACCTCGCTTTCGCCCTTATACAGCTTGCCACCACACACGCGATAAACAGCATTCTGCGCCATGTTGTGCTCGACGCCTCGCGATACGCCGTTCACATCAGAACGTTTGGCAATGCCCGGGAATGAGCGAAGATATCCGCTGCTGTTGAGGATTTCTTTGGGTGTAGCCAACATATTCACTGGTAGATAGTCGATATAGTCAGCGTTTCTAAAGTCTTTGCCGACACCTTTCATAAGCGGAAGTTGCTGAATCGGCATTATTCGCTCCCATTATCGCAAGGTTCCTTTCGGTGGAAGTAATTCCAACCGTTCCACTTCGCCAACTGGTTTCCACTGCCAACAGGCATACGGTTTGGATAACCGGACTTACATTTAGCGGCTTTTGCTCTGTCCATTGCAGACAGTTTGACGAGTCGCTCTTTCCCGTATCTGGCAGTGGTTATAAGTTTTGCTGACGCTTCCAGCGCATAATCAGGAGCAATGCGGCAGGCAAGGTTGAAAATGACGGCATTGATAGCGTTATTTGATAAACCGTGCTCATCGCCCGGATCCGGAGCGACATCTGCATCAGCAAAAATGTAGCCAACGTTGATACCAGGTGACACATCACCGCCAAGCCATTCAGCCATCATCATTTCAAGGTCGTTGACCCCGTCTTCCATAGACTGCGGTTCGACATCGGTTAACGTGGCATTTGATGCCACACCGAGCTTACGTAATGCCGCAAGAACTAAATCACCCTTCGTTGTCAGGTTCATCTGCTGCCGCCTTAGGTTTTCGATCGGGCTTTTTACGCTGTTTTTCTTCTGGCTCTGCAACATCCTTCAAAAGGTCATCAGGATGTGAAAACCAACCAGCATCCAGATATTCCTGAAGCTCTTCGGCTTTCACGATTTCAAAGTCGTAGCCAACGCCTTTCCACTTCTTCATGTCGCCATGACGAAAGATCATGTGTGTCATGCTTGTCTCCAGATAAAAAAGGGAGCCGAAGCTCCCTCTGGTTATCACGCAGTCTGGTTAGGCAGACCAACACCAATTGCCTCTGGTCGTACAGCACATGCTGAATACCACACAGCAATACGGCACTTACCAGACAGAGTGTTGATATCACCCTGCGTTGCGAAGATGCCGTTAACACCAATACCAGGAATGCTGAAGGAAGACGTTTTCATGCCAGCAAACAGCTCATGGGTTACCGGGATCGGCTGAGACAGCAGACGGATTGAGTCATCAGCCCAGAACACGTTAGCGGTGGTTGTTGCCACATTCAGAACGTTTACCGTAGTGGTATCAGCAAGAGAGGTGTTTACGTTAGCGTAAGCCTTCTCTTCTTTTGTCAGTGACGCGTCATCCAGTGCAATCGGCTTCGGCGTGATTTCGATGTGAGTACCATCGATCACACGGGTGATTGAGAAAGTAGCATCATCAGTCAGCACGTTCTTCGCCATCTGAGACAGGAATTTCACACCAGTGAAACTGATTTTGTCGCCGCGCTTAAATCCGGTGGTGGAGGATACGGTCACCGTTGCAACACGGTTGTCGACGTTCTCTTTGTTACCATCGGTATCAAGAGTGTATGCCTGCGGCTTAAACTTCTGCGCACCAGAAACAGTTACACCAGTAGCGGTTGACTTGGTAACTGCCGGAAGTTTCGGTGAGCGAAGAATTTCATCAAAGCCAGCAATCTGACGCTGAATAGTACCGTTGCGATACGCTTCTTCATGAACGCGACCGAAGATGTCACCATCTACCAGGTTGCGGCCTGCTTTGCGGTAATCGTCAGGGTTCAGGAAGTAACTGATGCCCATATCGCGGTTTAGCTCACGGGAGAACATCAGGCGCTCTGCATCAGACACAAAATCCCAGCCAGACAGGCCAGTAGATGGACCAATTGCGCGGGTATCGTGAACAACAAGTGAGCCCATTTCGGTTGCCTGTTTGGCAATTGCTGACTCAATGTTATTCGCCAGTTTTTTGGCGGATGCCTGGATGCGGCGACGGTAAGAACGCTCATCACGCAGGTCATCTGCACGAAGCTCGAAGAAATCGTTATCCGGATCGCCCATGTTGCACTTCACGGAGAGTTCCAGAATCCCGGTTGCGTTGCCAGTTAAATCCCAGCCAGTCTGGGTTGGCGCTTCCTGCTCAACAGGCATCCACACGGTGTTGCTTGAACGCTGCATGGATTCTGCCGGAGGGGTGTATTTTGTCACTTTGGACGCCATTGGCGTCAGGTTCTGGACGGTTTCGATGATTTCATCCAGAGCATACGTGACCAGTTGACCTTCATTTAATGCCATTATCGAATTCCTTTATTCAGTTGCGCCTTGAGCTTGCGGTATGTCTCTACATCCCCTTTGTTTGCTGCCGCTTCCATCTGCTTTTCAATCGCAGATATATTTGCAGCAACAGCGTGTCCCTGAATGGGTTCATCAGGTAGCGGGGCTTCTGAAACAGGTTTGGCTCGAGGCTTGAGAGTTAAACGTTCTGACAGTCGAGTGAGTTCAATCAGCGCGGATTGCCCGTCCATCGCCAGCAACTGGCGTGTTTTCTCAGGATTAGCACCAAGGTGATACATGAGAGCAGCGGATTTCTCCGGGAAGAGGCGCATGATGTCGGCACCGACTGCTGGCGGCACCAGTTGCATGAATGCATCCTCTTTCTCCTGATAGTCAGGGATATTGAGCTTTTCCGCTGCGTCGTAGTGCTTACGGGCTGCCTCGACGTATTGCGCTGATTGCTGGGTGAACTCCTGAGTTTTGCGACCCTGCTCGGCGACAGCCTGGCTTCGTGCGTCCATAGCCTTGATCTGCCATTCACTATTTGCCTGCTGGAAGGCAGCCAGTGCGCGGCTCTGGTCATAGTCGTACTTAGCCAGTGCATCTTCGGAAAGATAATCGTTAGGGTCTGGTTGTTTTGGTAACTCAGGGTTCACCCGCAGGTGCTCCGGCAATTCTCCACGCTTAACCGCTTCCATCTGCTGCTCAAGCTCACGCTGGCGTTTGCGTTCGATGCGGCGACGGGCAAATTCAGCATTAGTTGCCGGGTCTTGTTTTGGTTTCTCATCGTCTTTCAGGACAATCTCGAAGCCTTCTTCCTGACCTGCGTTGTCGTTGGCATTATCGACAACTAAGCCATCAGCAGATGCCGCTGCATGATTGCCGGGCAGGGTTAATTCTTCAGAAGCCTGAATGTCGGTGGTTTGGTCCATGATTAACTCTCTCTTATTGAGGTGTCTCGGCTACTCCGCCGGAGGGGATTTGAACTTGACGCATAAGATTCGCGAAATCCATGCGTTGTGAATGAGTCTGGTCTGCATCTTTAAGAAGCAGCTCAGCGTTAGCACGAGCATCTTTGCTGCGCTGTTGCTGGAATTGACCTACGAGCTTGAGGTACTCACGCAGTTCTGCCTGCTTGTCGAGGTCCATATTGTTGAAGATTTCTGCAATCTTCGCGGCGTTGAGTTGGTTTTGGGCTTCAACCTTGGCAGCTTCAACCTGAATCTGCGCCTGTTGGTTCTCTGCCTTGAGCAATTCAGCCTGACCTTGCAGAAGGATACCCTGCGCCTGAATTTGCTCTGCTGATGGCTGCTGCGGCTGTTGTTGTGCCTGCTGTACCATCTCCATCTCTTCAGGTGTTTCTGGTTTCTTCAGCCCCATCATCACCAGTTGCTTGTTCGCGTACTCTCGCATCATCTCAACGCCTTTACCGTCAAGCAGCGTGAAGTATTGCAGCATCAGCATCTGGAACTCTGGAGTACCTTGCGGAACCTTGGTGAGTAACTCCTGAATCTCTGCGCGGTTCTGTTCCTTCATGCTCTGGAAGGATGGTCCAACGTCTGTATAGCACTCATAGCGACCGCGAATGTCGTTGAGTGTGACCACATTGCCGGACTGGTAATCTACAACTTGCGCGTAGAGTTGAACGTCTTTCTCGCTTCCGTCTTCAAGAGTCAGCGTTACATGGCGAGGAACGTCATAAATATCGTTGACCATTGAGGCATAAATCTCGCCATCACGTCGCATTGCGGTAGCCAGGTTATCCTGAAACACGTATGTCTCAAGGTCTGCCCGCATGTTCAGTTGATTGACGGTATCGAAAGCGACCTGACCATTTGCCGCCTGCGCATCCACGCCAAGACTAGCCACCTCTTTCACTGCGTTGGTGGCTGCCTCAAGCATGTAAGCGTTGGCTTGCGGCACTTCAGGGTTTTCCATGTAGGAGATTGGACCAATCGGCAGGTCGTTACCGTTTTCATCGGTCCTGTTCTGCAGATAGTACGGATAGTCATCATTTCCACCGTACATGTATTCGTAGCCTTCGATTTGCTCAGGGAAGAAGGTCGGTTTCTTCTTCGGTGAACGAGCAACAATATCGGCGTTGAACGACATGATCATGTTACGAAGGCGTTGACCGTCTTTCGTCAGCCTTACCACTCCTTCGTAGCACTCCTTGTCACCAGCGAATGACCATTCACCATACACTGGAACGATTGGAATATGCTCTCCGGCTATCTTCTCGCGGTCTTTCAGTATCTGCGTACAGGTGATGATCGACTTATACACACGCCGACGCTTCACCTTGCGCTCTGCTACCTTAATGAATCCACGATTAGCCAGGTCGTCGATGACGTCTTTGATATCCTGCTGGTAATAGCTTACCGGCTCACCTGTCAGCGGGTCGCGGTAGATGAAGACTTTCTCTTTCTTCTCTTCGACCTCGTAATACTCAGCGACGTAGACGACATCATTCGATACCCACGGAAACAGCCATGTATCGTTCGGAGTCTGGAAAGATGGCAAGGTGTCCGGATCAATACCGTAATCCTCTGCGAACTCTTTCCAGCCATTGCGCGACAAGGCGTTAATCACCGTGCAGTGCTTAGCGTCGCTCTTATCCATCTGCTTGCTGTTGGCGTCCCATATGACGTGTGAGCAGGCTTCATGAATTGGCAGGCGTCGAATTACCTGATTGTTGCTTGTTGGATCGTTGTCTTCGTACTGCGTGACCAGACGCCATGCACCAACGCCGGACTCTATCTGCTCACGAACGCCAACGTTAACGGCAATTTTTGCCGTGTTATGGCGCATATCAGTACGATACATCCCCATCAACACATCGGCTGCATCAGGATTAGCACCGTCTTTTGGTCGGAAGAGAACGTCGATAGGGTTCCGGCGCATCTCTGCGACCAACTTCCTGACCACCGGGCGGACAACATCGAATTGTCCGCGATATTGCAGGGTGGTGTAGTTTGATAGCCAGTCATCCCATTGCGACACTCGGCTAAAATACAGGTCATTTGTCGCCTCGGTTCTGGCTTCATCGCTCGCCATCCAGTCTGCGTCAAACTTACACAGAATGGAATTGAGTCTGTTTTCGTCGGCCATTTAAGTTCTCCGTGCGATGGGCCTGATTGGGGCTGGTATCTTTTTCTCTTTTGGCTTTTTGATGTCGCGCATCATTTTTGCGAAGCGGCGCATCATGTATGCATAGCGAACGGCGGATAGCACGTCGTCGTTAAGCTTGACGATTTTCCCGTTTTCATCACGGTGATAGAGGCGGAACTCCTCAAAGAATGGCTCACAGGTGTTGAATACTTTGAAGCGACCGTCGAGCATCATGTCTCGCAATTCAGTGATGCCAGGCTCAACAGCGTTACCGCCATCAGGCCATGTCGCATGCTCCTGCAACATCATAAATCCAGCGTCCGCATACTGCCCTTTGAGCTGCTCACCGCCGCCCTTCTCGTGCTGGTTTCCGTCATGAGGCCATGCGGTTGGCACTTTATGCGCCCATGGTTTAACAGCTCCCCACGCCTGAACGGCTGTTTTTTCTTTCGCCTTCCACACGCGTGAAACGTAGATTGTGTCTGCGTCCTTATCCCACCAAAGCTGAACCTGCGCCTGCGGGTGATCCCATCCGAAATCCATCCCGCCAATCACGTAGAAGTGATCAGGACACTCGAACGGCTGACACTTAATAGTCTCTTCCGGTATCTGGAAGATTCGACCACTACCCATCGTAGGAATACCGCGAGCACGCGCCTCTCTCTCATGCTCAGGATAAGATGCGATGATTTGCTCTTTCTGTTCGTCTGTGTAGTGCTCAGCGTCGTAGATGGTCATGTTGACCACTTTCTGCGACTTGCTGGGATTCTTCAGGAACTTGGTAACAACGTCAGACATCCCCATCAGCGGGGTAAACGTCAGAATTGAGAATTGACCGTATTTGTTGGTACGGGTAAGACCTTCGCCATAAATGCTGTATGGTGGCTCTTCGTCAAACCACACGCCGTGGATTGTGTCACCCTGCCAGCGAGCACGGCCTTGCGAGTATGGTTTGAAGTAGCAGATTGAAATGCCATCTTCAACGCCATCAGCCGTGTGATGCTTAACCAGAAGGTGATCAACAAGGTTCGGAAAGAAAGGAGACTTCTTCCAGCTAATGATGTCCTCTTTCGGTATTGAACCGTAGCCCGGCTCATCATTCTCTTCAATACGACCGCACAGGATGCGTTGAGTCGTTTTGGTTACCGTCTCGTTTGTCTCGCCACCAATCCAGAAGACAACAGGCTCATAGAAACGCTTACCTTTCCACTCACCGCCATATTTACCATCAGCAGGATAGCCTTTTGTGCCCGGATAACGCCCGGTAAGGTGAAACGCGACTTCAGCAGCGCCAGTAAATGACTTACCAAGCTGGTTACCAGCCATAAAACAGCGCTCTGGATAGTCATGACCGGCGTCGATGAACTCACGCTGTTTGCTGTATGGCGTAAATTCATATAGCAGGTGTGTGTTCCGGTAGTTCTCTTCTTCTTCGAGTAGCTCGAGCAACTCGATTTGCTCTTCGTCGCTCAAGTTATCAAGAATCGCGTCCAGTTCCACGGTTGAATAGCTCCTTGATACGAGAGCGTCGCTTATCGCGATCTCCCTTATCAGGTGTCACGTCTTCAACTTGCGACTGCTCTTTGAGGCCCAAATCACGGGCGATGATGTTAGCGTTGAGAAGGTCAGCGGCTGCGCCAGAGAATTTCTGGTCGTAGATGATGTCTTCCGCTCGTGATGTGACGTCAGAAAAACCTTCCATTGACCGGAAGGTTCCCCATGTTTGCCTGGTGATATCAAGGAAGGTACACAATCCTGAAATAGTCATGGCTCGCATCTTAGGGACATTAGCCTTAATTATTTCTCCCTGATATGAAAATACCTTACCCTCCCATAGCGGGTTATCATCAGCCCACTCGAAGTATTCACAACAAGCAGCCCACAGCGCCTCAGGCGATTCGAATTTAGGATTTCGCCCATGACTACTGCGGGCCTCCCAAAATCGGTTGCCCTTTGGTGCTGCCATATTCATCTCACTTAGTTGTTATTTCAGGCTGAGGACTCTTTCGCGCCTTCAATCAGTGACTGCTTCAGCAATTCGAGTGTGCCAATCGCCTCGCATAAACTGATTTCACCATCGTAATCATGGATGACGCTTTCCAGCCGCTCGTATAGCTCTTGAGTAATTGGGAATTTCTTCTCCTTACCCAAATTGATTACGCGGCTCACATCATGCTCCGGTGGTGAACAGGTCTAACGCTTCCTTCGATTTACGCACCGCTTCGATAGTGCGGGTCGTGATATCCGAATTAGCGCCGCCTGACTGGAAGTGAATTTTGAATAGCTCAAGCTTCAGTTCGTCAGTGCCAATGAACTGAAATGCTTCCTCTGCAGCTGCGTTCTGGTTCATGACCAGTTTGTAAATCTCTAACTGGAATTTCTGTTCTTCAGTCATGGGAATAATCTCTGCCATTGTTGGCTCCGTTTATCCGTTAAAAGGGATATTAGTTAAGTTATCCCGTGTAGGGTATAAGCCATTATCAAAGCCACTCTGTAGGGAATGGCTTTTGTAATAACTACTGTTCGCTTAGCTTCTGCTTCAGCAAGTAACCTTCGAGCATCCAGATTTTGTTTACAGCATTTTGCCGGGCAATCTTCCGACCAATTTCTGCATCAAAGTTTTCCGGGCTTGCACAGGCACTCTCTCCGGTGACGGTGAAGCCATTCTTCAGCACCAGTACGCAGAAAGTGAGCAACTTCAATGGTGATAAATCACGATCGCCTTCTTCTGGTTTTTCCCTGCCACAATATTCGTTGCTGGAGATGGCACCATTACGTCCATCATAAGCAGTAAAGTAATGCTCGCTTTTAATCACGTCTTCGATGTGCTGCGGAGTGATTCGCGGTGCCGTTTTGCCTTTCTCAACGATTTCTTTTTCGATTTGCTGGTCGTTCATAATTATGACCCTGTGGAGTGGTTGCTTGATTAGGATGTCTTTCCATCAGTCCGCCACCACAAAGAATCTTTTTTGCCATAAGGCAGGAGGTTCATCTTTCAGTGGCTGCCAGTGTTATTTCCCCACTTACTGGCTTGGGTTGTTTCGCTGTACTGCCGTAATGCAAAAACTGGATTAACCTGCGAAATCACACCATTCCGGGCAAATACATTTGCACTTCATTTGCCGCTCTCTCACGTGCAACATGAAGCAATCTTTTTCGCCCACCAACGCCCCACTTAGCCATTTGGCTTGCGCACTGGCTTATCGCTTTGGTTTCAGTATTGATGATGTGATCGATTCTATTCAGACGTAACATTGCGCCAACGCCGAGACGGACAACCGTTTTGAAAACTTCATAAACTTCGATTTCAAATTCCGGCTTAATCCATGCTGCATATCTGATTGCCAGAAGTTCAACACCCCACACACCTGGTTCTGCACCACCTTTGATTATTTTAAGTGGTTGAATTTGTTCCAAAGTGCTTTTTTGCACTTTGGCCTCCAGTGCTTTTATGAAGCGTTTTATCTGCGCGCTACGCAAAAACTGGCTTGGGCGCTGTTGCTCTGTAGCCTCTCCATTTGCAACAGCTGCTGCATGGAGATCGTTTAAGTTGTAGCGTCCATCCTCATCAACACGAACGGACACACCATTGACAATAACTGTTGGGTACTTCATCAGTGCTCACCTTTTAGTGATGAACCTTGTCACACAGGATTCCGGCCCACAGAAAGGCACCGATCACCAAACCGGCATCCTCAAGGGTCATCCTGAAAGGTTCTGTGTTCATAAGTCGCGCGTGTGAAGCGCGTTTACTGCGGACATAAAAAAGCCCCGCATCGCGAGGCTCATTAAATGGACTTTGTGATTTGCAAAAAAATTATTTCAGGCACTGAGTCCTGATGTACTCCTGCAGGTAGTTAACCTGCGCGGTTATCCTGTCGATTCCACTTCTGAGACGGTAATAATTGAGTTCAGCATCTGCTGTAAGTCTTGGGCTTTCTCCATTGCCCATGCCGCTGGCTCCGGTCGTTGACTTTGCACAGGTGGCGGCGACTTGCAGGCGCTTACGCCCAGCAGAAACATCAGCACGGAGGCTTTCGATAGTCGCGTTAGCATCAGCAAGCTCCTTTGTGTATCTGGCGTCGAGTTCTGCTACATCACGTTGACGCTTCTGCATATCAGCGATGATGGATGTGGCTTTATCGCGCTGCTCTTTGTAGGTCATGGCGTTATCACGGTAATGATTAACAGCCCATGACAGGCAGACGATGATGCAGATAACCAGAGCGGAGATAATCGCGGTTACTCTGCTCATACCTCAATCTCTCTGACCGTTCCGCCTGCTTCTTTGAATTTTGCAATCAGGCTGTCAGCCTTATGCTCGAACTGACCATAACCAGCGCCAGGCAGTGAAGCCCAGATATTGCTGCAACGGTCGATTGCCTGACGGATATCACCGCGATCAATCATCGGCAAAGCGCCACGTTCCTTAATCTGTTGCAGTGCCACAGCGTCCTGGCTTTTCGGAGAGAAGTCTTTCAGGCCAAGCTGCTTGCGGTAGGCATCCCACCAACGGGAAAGAAGCTGGTAGCGTCCGGCGGCTGTTGATTTGAGTTTGGGGTTTAGCGTGACAAGTTTGCGAGGGTGATCGGAGTAATCAGTGAATAGCTCTCCGCCTACAATGACGTCATAACCATGATTTCTGGTTTTCTGACGTCCGTTATCAGTCCCCTCTGACCACGCCAGCATATCGAGGAACGCCTTACGTTGATTATTGATTTCCACCATCTTCTACTCCGGCTTTTTTAGCAGCGAAGCGTTTGATAAGCGAACCAATCGAGTCAGTACCGATGTAGCCGATGAACACGCTCGTTATATAAGCGAGATTGCTACTTAGTCCGGCGAAGTCGAGAAGGTCACGAATGAACCAGGCGATAATGGCGCACATCGTTGCGTCGATTACTGTTTTTGTAAACGCACCGCCATTATATCTGCCGCGAAGGTACGCCATTGCAAACGCAAGGATTGCCCCGATGCCTTGTTCCTTTGCCGCGAGAATGGCGGCTAACAGGTCATGTTTTTCTGGCATCTTCATGTCTTACCCCCAATAAGGGGATTTGCTCTATTTAATTAGGAATAAGGTCGATTACTGATAGAACAAATCCAGGCTACTGTGTTTAGTAATCAGATTTGTTCGTGACCGATATGCACGGGCAAAACGGCAGGAGGTTGTTAGCGCAACCTCATGCCGCCCGCTTTCACGAAGATCATGTGTAGAAGGCCGCAGCGTAACTATCACTGATGAATTCAGGATAGCCAGTGGCTACGGCTCAGTTTGGGTTGTGGCGGTCGGTGCTGAACTCCGACTTAATGACGATAGGCGTGTACCGACGCCTCGTTTTACTTCCTCCGCTTTCACGGCTTCACCCTAGACCAGCTTTACGAAATCCTCGTAAACCTAACCGCGGCAGATATGACCGGCACGGTGTGCCATATCACGGACCGGCGGGTGTCTCGTTCACCTGATTAACGCATCAGCCTGCGTATTCACCACAACGATAAGAGTACTGCGCGGCACCTTTCACCAATTCCGCGAGGTCTGCGGGTTCAATGCTCTTACCTGTTGTGCAAACAAAAAAGCCACCGTTGCAACTTAAGAGTCACTAACGGCAGCTTACCTTCTAATTATGGCTAAATGGATAATTGCATGTCAAGGCTTTTAACAGCAACATGCTTAACTTTCTCAACACGTTTACGCATTTTGAAAGCATTTTGCATTGGCTGGTACAAAACAAATAACGACGCTTTCAGGATGTCGTCAATTTCGTTTCTACAGGTTGCCAGTGAAGGTTTTCTCCATCCCTCGCCACCACGTCCACACATCTTGCGTGGCTTTGCAGTCGCGTGATAGTAGGATGCAATTGCTCGCTTAGATGAACCATGAGCGTAGTAGCTGAGGAGGATGCCAAAGGCTTTCTTGTCAATGCACATGACGGAATCGACGACCTGAGAAATCAACATTCCATCATCATCATTGCACATTGGCCTTGTCATAACTCTTCCCGGCTCTACGCTCTCCATGAACTTCGCTATTACGCTGCTCATGCGCTTTTCCAGACGACCTGAATAAACCCATGCGCCCCACAGTTCAAGCCAGCCATTCAGCCACTCGTGCTGCTCTTTGGTGAGGTTTAGTTCTCTTATGCCCACGCGCCTTCTCCCTGTACCTGAATCAATGTGAGGTTTCCGCAGAACACTGCGCCGGTATCGATATACATCTGGTTGGAAAACTTGAGTGGTTTCACTGCTGGCGTATGACCAAAGATGAACGTGTCCGCGCCTTTGATTTCTTTCACGATCCCGTCTTGTGAGTTGCTGATTCGTTCGCGGTTCCAGATTACCTGCTGATGATCAACTGGCTTTCCAAACTCGTATTTATCACAAGGATAATCGGCGTGGCAGATGACATATTTTTTACCTTTGCTCACCAGTTCGATGATTAACGGAAGTTCACCTGCTTTATGGGCAAGAGCTTTAGCCAGAATTTCTTTGTCGTAATCGAGATTAAAGAACCAGCCACCGCCATTAAGCAGCCAGTGATTGACGTTTCCACGCTCTGATAAGCCATCAATCATCATTTGCTCATGGTTTCCACGTACAGCTCTGAACCAGGGGAATGTGATTAATTCCAGGCATTCGACGTTCTCTGTACCGCGATCAACCAAATCGCCAACCGAGATAAGCAGGTCTTTTTTGGTGTCGAATCCTATCGTCTCCAGTTTTTTCATCAGGTTCGTGTAGCATCCGTGCAGATCGCCAATTACCCAAATATTTCGGTATTTGCTGCCATCAATTCTTTCGTAATAGCGCATCTCTTTCACTCCATCCGCGATGAACCATGAGAACGTCGTTGACGATGGCGTGCATTTTCCCGTCTTTATCATCAACGTATTTTCTGACCGTACCGCGACTACATTTCAGTCTGCGTGCTACTTCTGTCTGGTTTCCGTATGCTTCAACGAGCATGTCTGGAATGGTTTTCACTGAGAACGTCATGCGGCCTCACTTCTGCTATTTCGCAGGTCTTTGAGTTTCTGTTGGTACTCTGCCTTGATCGCCTTGCACTCTTCGATAGTCCAGCGATGGCGGTTATGGTTTGATTCGATTTCGTCTACTGCTTCCTGCCCGATTCGGTTAATCAGTTCGACGCGATACGGAACGAGATTTCCGCTTTTGTGCTGGTTGCACACCACGCATTGCTTGTGAATATTGCGTTCATCAAATCGGAGTTGAGGTGCCGCAGCAGTTGTCCGGTAATGTCCGGCATCCCACTGAGCAGACGTGAGCGTTCCGCACGAGATACATGGTAAGTCGCGGTCTCTTTCTCTGATGAAGGCGTTTACGGCTTGTTGGGCTTGTTTAATCCAGTAACTGCGGGGCTTTAAGGCGAGTTTTCGAATCTTCAGTTTATCTTTCTGTTTCTGCTCCTCTCGTCGTCGTTTCTTCTCTGCTGCTTTTTCCGCTTTTTCGCGTTCTTTACTTCGTCGTTCTAGTGCTATCTTGGTTCCACACTCTGGAGAGCACCACCACTGATTAGCGAATGCAGGGTGAAACCATTCCCGACATTCATCGTTTTTACATCGTCTTCGCGCTGGTTTAGCCATCGTCTTCTTCCTCGTACATTGAGCTATTCGGATCGCTCATCAGTTCTGCGCAGCAATCGGAGCACACGTAAACTTCCAGAACATGCAGCTTCTGACCGCAGTTAACGCACGTTAAAGCCCGCTCGACGCTTTCTTTCTGGTATTGAAGGGATTGGGATGGGCTAAGCATTATTGGATTCTCCGCATCATGAGAAAGACAATCATGGCGGCACGGAGTGGATTGTCATATGCGACACCAACATTCGGTAAGGCATCATCAAACAAGTCCCTTGCGTTGTCTGTGGCGCACGGCATTGAGGGATTGTCTAAAATTATGCTGATGTTGTTTTCAGTGATAATCGGCCATGCGTCTGCTGGGTTTGCGCATGGGTTAAAGGATCCGCGCTCAACTTCTACTTCAACTGCGTCTCCGTTTACAATGTCTCCCTCAAATGAGACAAACACCATATCGCCATTCTCACCTTCTTTGTAATCCGGTGATCCGTTATGAATGGCTTCGAATACCGCCACGTTAATTTCAAAATCACTTAACTGTGAATAATCCATTGTCATTTCCTCGCACGATGTCTTAGCCACCGGATATCCCACAGGTGAGCCGTGTAGTTGAAGGTTTTTACGTCAGATTCTTTTGGGATTGGCTTGCGTTTATTTCTGGAGCGTTTCGTTGGAAGGTAATTGCAGTTTTCGCAGATTATGTCGGTGATACTTCGTCGCTGTCGTCTCATGTCGCATCCTCAAAATTAAATCCAAGCTGACATGAAAATGCTTCACATGATTCAGAACACGAACCTGAATCATACTGTCGCATTGATGTCATTCTTGAGGCTAACTCATCTCTTGATATATCACTAAACAAGGCAATCAGTGATTTAAGTGTATTATTCCCTCGATACATAACCGGTTCCTTTCCTGTTTTTATTTCTGTATCAAGGATGTTGATAAATGCATCTGCAAGTTCTGGCTCATCCATGGCTGCCAGCGCAACCTTTTGCATACTTTTTTTTATACAGAAAACACAATTACCAAGATGCTCCTGTATGCCAAGATCAAACTTCTGCCCACTCCACCAATCAAGCACATCCTGTTTTTCAAAATCGCTTATATCAGCCAGGTACCGAAAACCATTAGCCCTTTTAAGCCTGTTTGGTTCATCTGTGCGAATGCCAAGCCATGTGATGTAATTTCCTTTCCCAAACTTTTCCTGACAATATTTGGTGAATGGAACAGACTTCATTCTGTCGGTACAGAACGCACCGCCGATATATGGATGTCCGTATTTATTCAACATCCTTTTCCACGGTATAAGATCTGGACCAATATCAGTGACACCTATCTCTTCATAACTACTGGCCTTCCCCATTTCTGGATTAGGTATTACACGAAGGCAATGTAAGTCTATTTTCCAGTTACTGACGATATTTCGGATGAACTCATATGTTTTAGGGTGCTCTGCCCCTGTATCCATGAAAACGTAATGCACGTCTTCACCAGCCTGTCGCTTTTGCTCCATTAGCCAGAGCAAATATGCTGACGTCCTGCCACCGGAGAAACTAACGACATTTATCATGCAGCCTTGTCTCCCCATCTTGCTTTCCACTCCAGAGCCAGTCGCGCTTCGTCTGACCACTTAACGCCACGCTCTGCACCGAATGCCTGTATAAGCTCTAATAACTCCGCAAATTCGCTTACACGCATCCTGCTGGTTGACTGGCCTATTACCACAAAGCCATTCCCGGCAAGGTTAGGAACAACATCCTGCTGCTTTAATGCTGCGGTAAACACACACTTCCAGCTTTCTGCATCCAGCCAGCGACCATGCCATTCAACCTGACGAGAGACGTCACCAAGGCAAGCCCAAAGCTTCCTGTTTTGGTCTAAGCTGCGGTTGCGTTCCTGAATGGTTACTACGATTGGTTTGGTTGGGTCTGGAAGGATTTGCTGTACTGCGTGAATAGCGTTTTGCTGATGTGCTGGAGATCGAATTTCAAAGGTTAGTTTTTTCATGACTTCCCTCTCCCCCAAATAAAAAGGCCTGCGATTACCAGCAGGCCTGTTATTAGCTCAGTGATGTAGATGGTCATACGTCAGCCCCTTGTGCATATCGTCTGCCACGTGCAGCAGGTGAATTTGATGCTGTGCAAATCTGTCTGGCTTCATCCTGGTCACATGCAACAAAGTGTCCGTTGCAGAACCGCTGGTAAACCGTACCAAGCGAGCCAAAACGGTTTTTCGTCACGATGATTTCAGCAAATGGCGCGGCGCTACTGTTCTCGTCATATACCGCTTCCCGATAGAGCATGATGATTGAGTCTGCGTCCTGTTCAATGCTTCCTGAATCACGCAAATCTGCGTTTGTCGGGCGTTTGTTTGGTCGCTTCTCAACATCGCGCGAAAGCTGACTCAGGGAGATAACCGGTGTTTTCAGGTCTTTCGCCATCGCCTTCAGGCTTCCGGAGATGTGAGCAATTGCGAGGTCGTTGCGGTCTGCTTTCGGCTTCTCAATCAGGCCAAGATAATCCGCCATGATGAGTGACAGGTTTGGATTTTCCTGTTTGTGCCGCTCTGCGATTGAGCGAATTTCTTCGACCGATAACCGCGAGGCATCGACTACCCATACATCCAAATCTGCAAGCTGACTCATGCCGTTAGCAACACGCGCCCAGCCTTCGTCATCCATCGATGCAGGATTTCGCAGTACGCTAACCGACATCCTCCCGGCGTTGGCAATGCTTCGCTCTGCAATCTGCAATGCGCTCATTTCCATCGAGAAAATCAACACTCCGCGCCGGACGTCAGAACCAGGAATAACGCGGCTTGCAACGCCTTCGGCAATCTTCAGCGCCAGTTCGGTTTTACCCATACCAGGACGAGCGGCGATAATCACCAGGTCTTCTGCGTTCATCCCTCCGGTGATGGCGTCAAGTTCGTCGATTCCGGTCTTCAGGGTATCTGACTCTTCTCCGTTCCTCAGACGCCTGTCAAGCGTGTCAGTGTAGTCAGTGATGATTTCCCCTAACCGTACCGGTTTAACCTCGTCACGGGGCTTTCTGATGGCTGAAAGACGCTTTACAAGTTCATCCATCGCCTGACTCGATGCGTCGATGGTTCCGCTTTGGATTGGTTCACGCATTTCATCCATGATTTCCAGCACCAGACGGCGGTGATAGTTATCCGCGACCATTCCGGCATATCCCTTCAGGTTTGCGGCACTCGGGCAGTTTTTACTGGTCATCAGGATTGACGTGAAATGCTCCTCTCCGCACGCCTCGGCAACCATCAGCGCATCGATTAGGTTTCTGTTTCTCGCCTGCTTGCGAATAACCTCGAAGGCTTTCCGGTAGAGCGGAATTGAAAACGCTTCCGGCTCTAGCGTTGCTAGAACGTCGCTGGCGGTTGGAGTTAATCCACCAATCAGCAGGCCACCGATAACGCTCGCTTCGATATCCTGTCTCATGCAATCCCCCTGTCTGCAAACTTCCCTTCCCGAACTCCCGTTAACGAGTCTTCTCTCAGCAGGTAATCAAAATCAGCCGTCCAGCCCGTGTCGTTGTCTCCGAAGTAAAACGGCTTGGCCTGATGCACAAACGCCCTGACATACGCTCTGAAACCGTCCACGTTTGGCGTTTTCAGTTGCGGGATGATTTTCTTCAGGCGGCGTTTGCGTTTCTCGTTGACCGCAACAGCGTGTGGCAGTCTGTCACCGACTTCGGTGTTGTAGGCGTTCAGGAAGGATTCGTAGTCGATTCGTTCTGCCTTGCGACGTTCAGGTTTAACCTGCCCATCGCCGCCCCCGTTAGGGGGTAAGGGGGTATTTGTATTTATTGTCTTTTGTATATTGTCTTTTGTGTTTAGCTGACTTGGCTTATACCCATTAGCCGACTCAGCTAATGTTTTATTAGCTGTTTTAGCTAATGTTAAGCTGTCATGGCTAATCCACTGAGAAACCACCTTGTTCACTCCGATTTTCACGCCATCAGCAATGAGGAATTTACGCTCAATAAGCTGGCGCTTGGCAGCGCAAACATGAGTGTGATGAATACCTGTCATGGCTGCTATCTGCGTGTTTGTGAGTCGATCCATCGGCTTATTGAATCCGTATGTCTTGCGCATGATAGCGAGCATCACCTTCAACTGCCGGACGGTTAAATCAGCCATCAGCAGACTGTCGGTAATCTCGTTAGCAACGCGCATGAAACCATCTTCGGTATCTGCCACGCGATGCTCCACGACCTCCAGTTGAGGCCTGTAATCAGCTAACTTAACGACGCCCATGTTTCACTCCTGCTTTGGCTAGTCTGTAAACACCAACAAGGCGCTCTGCGAACGCCCTGTTATTTGCTGCGGCTACCACTAATCCCTCAGGTGAATCAGGGTGTCGAATCTCTTCTTTTTCCTGGTATTTCTTACGACGTTTTGTCATAATTACTCCTGTGGATTGATCCAGTCTTTCTACATCAGGCCTCGAAGAATTCGCCGTTCTTCGGGGCTTTTTCTTTTGTCAGCATTCTGGCTACTTGCTTAGCCAGTTCCGCCAACTCCTCGTCTTCAACACCCCATTCAAGAACAGCAAGAAGCATTCCCATTTTTGGGATGAAGCTGTCTTTCCATCGCGAAATTTGCGATTCATTAATCCCTAACGCGTCGGCAACCTTTCGCTGACCACGTACAGCAATTCGATTCAGGATGTTGCTTGTAATTGCATTCGCTTTCTTGCGAGTACTTGTAAGTTGCATATGTAAGTATTTCCTTAGATAACAATTGATTGAAGGTATGCAAATAAATGCATACACCATAGGTGTGGTTTAATTTGATGCCCTTTTTCAGGGCTGGGATGTGTAAGAGCTGGAATGTCTTAAGCGGCTTTGTGTTCCGGCGGGAACACGTCATCAAGACTGACTTTTGCGCCTAACTTGTTTAGGCACTCAACAAGAGCACGGCATGTTTTAAGGTCTGGGAAGCGACGACCAGATTCCCAATGTCCGATAGCTCCCTGTGTGCATCCAACTGCCTTAGCAAGTGTTGTTTGAGAGATATTCAGTGACTCTCGATATTTTCGTAGGTTGCTCATATGCCCTCCATAGTAACCATGAAACAATAATACGATATGTACTTTTAGAATGCAAACAAAAAATACATCTTGTGCATGGATGGTTTTAGTACAGAGCGTAATAATAAGGGTATGAAAATGAAATGGTATGAACTGGCTAGATCCAGAATGAAAGAGCTCGGCATAACTCAAGAGAAGTTAGCTGAAGAGCTTGGTATGACGCAGGGTGGAATTGGTCACTGGTTGCGCGGATCTCGTCATCCATCTCTTGACGAGATTGGTGTGGTGTTTAAATACCTTGGTATTGATAACGTCTCATTCAACCACGACGGTACATTTTCACCTATTGGCGAATACTCATCTTCCCCCGTTAAAAAACAATATGAGTACCCTGTTTTTTCTCATGTTCAGGCCGGGATGTTCTCGCCTGAGCTTAGAACCTTTACCAAAGGTGATGCGGAGAGATGGGTCAGCACAACCAAAAAAGCCAGTGATTGTGCGTTCTGGCTTGAAGTTGAAGGTAATTCTATGACCGCGCCAACAGGATCCAAGCCAAGCTTTCCTGACGGGATGTTAATTCTCGTTGACCCTGAGCAGGCTGTTGAGCCAGGTGATTTCTGCATAGCCAGACTTGGTGGTGACGAGTTTACCTTCAAGAAACTGATCAGGGATAGCGGTCAGGTGTTCCTACAGCCACTAAACCCGCAATATCCAATGATTCCATGCAATGATAGCTGTTCCGTAGTAGGGAAAGTTATCGCCAGCCAGTGGCCTGAAGAGACATTTAGTTAACAGCCTCACAACTCTAAAACACACAACAATAACCCGACCTTAGCGTCGGGTTTTCTTTTTCCAAAATATAAACCCATTAAATACAAAGCGTTATAAAAAACTAATTATATTTAGAACATTTTGTATTGACTCGATAAAGTACAAATCGTACTATTTAGCCATCAGCAGGACGTACTAACCACCATGAAGGTGACGCTCTTAAAAATTAAGCCCTGAAGAAGGGCAGCATTCAAAGCAGAAGGCTTTGGTGTGTGTGATACGAAACGAAGCATTGGCCGGAAGTGCGAATCCGGATTAGCTGCCAATGTGCCATTGCGAGGTGTTTTCGTTCAGGACTACGACTCCCACACACAACCAAAGCTAACTGACAGGAGAATCCAGATGAATGCACAAACACGCCGCCGCGAACGTCGCGCAGAGAAACAGGCTCAATGGAAAGCAGCAAATCCCCTGTTGGTTGGGGTAAACGCAAAACCAGTTAACCGCCCTATTCTCTCGCTGAATCGCAAACCGAAATCACGAGTAGAAAGCGCACTGAATCCGATAGACCTTACAGTGCTGGCTGAATACCACGAACAGATTGAAAGCAACCTGCAACGTATTGAGCGCAAGAATCAGCGCACATGGTACAGCAAGCCACGCAGTGAAATGGGTGTGACTTGTGTTGGTCGCCAGAAAATGAAATTAGGCAGCAAACCACTTATTTGAGGTGATATATGGAAGAAGAATTTGAAGAGTTCGAAGAGCATCCTCAGGATGTGATGGAACAATACCAGGACTATCCTTATGACTACGACTATTGATAAAAATCAATGGTGTGGACAATTCAAGCGATGCAATGGATGCAAACTGCAATCGGAATGCATGGTTAAGCCTGAAGAAATGCTTCCTGTAATGGAGGATGGGAAGTATGTCGATAAATGGGCAATACGAACTACGGCAATGATTGCCAGAGAACTTGGCAAACAGAAAAACAAGGCTGCCTGATGGTGGCCTTTATTTTTGGCACAAACAACAGAATAAACACTGCACTGTGTATTCATTCCAACGAGTGAATACACGGAGCAATGTCGCTCGTAACTAAACAGGAGCCGACTTGTTCTGATTGTTGGAAATCTTCTTTGCCCTCCGATGTGAGGGCGTTTTTTTGACAGAGTGAACGATGATAAAAACTGATTATCCTGCAGAACTTAAACAAAAAGTAATAACAGCAATTAAATGCTCTTTTATCTCATGCCGTACAGATGAAGAACGATATGTCGTTGAGTGTGCAATTGTCGAGTTTCTCACAGCGATGGAATTTACCGCAGCAGAATCAATAGACGTATTAAAGCAATCAGACGGAAATGATATTGAAACAGATGATGTTATTGACCGGCTAATAAAATCATTCGAAGAAGAAATAGAGTAGCCGCCTGAGCGCGGCTTTACCGCATACCAATAACGCTTCACTTGAGGCGTTTTCGTTATGCAATCAAATATAAGGAGTTACCCATGATGCACTTTCAGCTCGCGGGTAGCGGCGTCATGTCCGCTTTCTACCCGCACGAATCTGAATTATCACGCCGAGTTAAACAATTAATCAGAGCAGCAAAGAAACAACTGGAGGCGTTATGCGCAATGAAATAGCCATCAATCACCAGATGCTTCGTGCAGCACAGAACAAAGCAGTAATAGCCAGATTTATTGGTGATTCAAAAATGTGGCTTGAAGCAAATAAAGCGATGAAATCAGCTATCAACCTTCCGTGGTATCGCAGGAAATGAGTTTTACAGATAACTGGTCAGACGAAGAATTTATTCGTCAGATGAAAGAAATGCTCAATCAGCACAAAGAACAGGAGAAAGATGATGATTCTGACTCTGAAAGATGAGCGTGAAATATCGCAAATAATCGCAAGTTTTACTGATGAAGATTACGAACGAATCAACAGTGAAGTTGATCGCCTCTGCAAACGTTGCGACCCAATAAGCGAAATGCTTCGCTCATATAAACCAGATGAACACACTAAGGACGCTATCGACTGGCTGGAAGATTATGACTGTAACTATCAGGAAAAAGCCGCTGAATGGTTCTGGGATGCAATAACCGAAAGAGTTAAGGCTGAATATGCCTTCGCAATATTCAAACGCAGACACGTTTATGGAGAAGCAGCATGAGCAATATCGTTGAATTCGTTAAACAGCAAGAGCAGTTATTCTGCGGAGCATTGACTGAACAGACGGTGACATGGGCTAAGGAAAGCCAGTTTGCAATTCAGTATTTCCAGAAAAATGATTACCTGGCTAAAACAGCACTGGCAAATCCAACCAGCGCACAGAACGCCATCATCAATGTTGCGGCGATCGGTATCACCTTAAACCCGGCTAGCAAACTGGCTTATCTGGTTCCGCGCGACGGCATGGTGTGCCTTGATATCAGTTATATGGGATTGCTCCATATTGCAATGGAGTCTGGTGTTATCTCATGGGGTCAGGCAAAACTTGTTCATGCTAACGATACCTATGAGTCAAACGGGCTTGATAAAGCACCAACCCATAAATACAACGCCTTCGGTGATCGTGGTGATATCGTTGGCGTTTACTGCACAGTTAAGACGCCAGCAGGTGATTATCTAACGGAAGAGATGAGTCTGGCTGAAATTGAGGCTGTAAGGAAAACAAGCAAGGCAGCATTCAGCGATAAAGGACCATGGGTAAATCACTGGAATGAGATGGCGCGAAAGACGGTCGTAAAGCGTGCAAGCAAGTATTGGCCTAAGGCATCACGTCTTGATAGTGCTATTCACGTACTAAACGAAGAAGAAGGTGTGTGGACTGAACCAGTTATGCCGCACAAATCAGAGGAAGATATCCGCGAAGATGAACGGAAACGCCAGCAGAAAATAATGGATAAAGCACAACTTCTTTGCGATGAAATGGCTCAGGCAGAAAACATGGATGATTTGAAGCGATATTTTGCAGAAGCATATCGCCTGACATCTGGAATGAAATTGCAGCAGAACGTACAAGCCATTTACATAGAATGCAAAGCGAAACTGGAGGTTGCCAGTGAGCAAACTGTATGAAATAGCCAATGAATACGCAAAGCTGATGGATTCAGATTTAGAGCCAGAGATGATTGCTGACACAATAGAAGGCATGGAAGGAGAATTTACCGATAAAATAGAGCAACTTCTTTCCGTCATTAAAAACGAATCTGGTTATGCTGAACGCCTCAAGGAAGAGGCAAAGTCACTAAATGAGCGAGCCGCAGTAATTCAAAATAAGATTGACAGCATTATGGCGTATATAGCGTCATCGCTTGAAATGGTTGGCAAGAAAAAGATTCGAGCAGGTATTCACCAGGTAACAATCCGCAAACCGTCAGAAACTGTAGAAATCATCGACTCAAGCGCCCTTCCTCCTGAATACGTTGAGTTTGAAACGACAATTAAAGCCGACAAACTGGCAATCAAACACCAACTAAAAGCAGGAATAAATATCCCCGGCGCTCAACTCAAAGTTGGGAAACCTTCACTTCTTATCAAATAACGGTATCGACTATGAAAAAGACTCCATGGGAGAAATGGGAAGTCGATTTCTTGCGCGAAGTAGCGGCGACAATGCCAGTTGAAGTTATCGCTGAAAAACTGGAAAGGACTGAAAAAGCAGTAATGGCGAAAGCAACAAGGATTGGCGCTGACATTGTTAGCCGACTTCGTGGAAGACGCTGGACAAGAGCCGAAGTATCACTTTTCGGTAAGTTCCCCGTAGAAGAAATAGCAATTGCAACCTGCCGCTCAATTTATTCAGTAAGAGCTATGCGATACAAGCTAAAAAAACTCGATGAAGAAAGAGCAGGCATACGAATAAATTAACATGGAATAATTAACAATGAAGCTAAACATCGACCTCGGAAAATACGTTATTACCGGAACCAAACACGACCTGATTCTTAGTGAAAGAGGAATTATCAAAGAAGGTGAGAATGCAGGGAAAGAAACACTAAGCCGTATCGGTTATTACAGCAAGTTTGAGCATCTGGTTAAAGAGTTATGTAACCGTGAAATCCTGTTATCTCAGGCGCAGACGCTACAGGATATTCAGCAACATATCGAGACTTTAGGTGTGTCACTTAGCATGGCTGTTGACCAGTTCGTGGAGAGTAAATCATGAGAGGACTTGCATACAATCCCGGCATTCTTCCGGCAGAAATGATTATTCGCCAACGCGTAAAGCCAATGCCATCGAGAGAGGAATTACTTAAGAGAAATTCTTTTCCTTCAGTGAATCAAAACAAATATCTGAATGCGATGTGGCGCAAAGGAGGCAGCCAGTGAATAACCGCTTTTACATGATGTGCTTGCGTGAAACTGTGGGTAATAACGCTTCATTCCATTGCCATAACGGCAATGGTTACAGTTCTGATATCGATCGCGCTCATGTTTACACGCTGGAAGAAGCCCAAAAAACCTGGAATTGTGGTCGAGATATCGATCAGCCTGTTTGCGCTGATAGCGTGGATGCAATGGCAGTGTGGCACGTTGATTGCCAGTACATCCCTACAGAAAGCCTGATTGAGTCAGATTGCACTGCGTATGTGGCCTACAAAAAAGGTAGCTGGAACGGCAACGATGTTTACTGGCTTCAACACGGTGGATTGCCAACAGATGACTTCAGTAAAGCGACCATCTTTAGCGTCGCCAACAAAAACGAACCAGGAATAGTTTGGTTGCCATTTCCCATTGCTGATGCAGCAAAGCGCCGGACGTTCAATATCAATAACTTTAACCGCAGAACAATGGTTCAGGGCGCAGGTTTGGTCATGCCTGACTGGTTGAAAGAGCAGAACAGAAGAAAGAAGTCGCGAAGCGGGAAGGTGCGTTGGAATTGTCCGCATTGCGGAAAAATCACCTGGCAGTACAGCCCATATGATTTTGAAGGCTGTAGTGATTACAACTGTGAAGGATGGCGAGAATGACAATTGACTATCAGGCACTGCGTGAAGCGGCAGAAAAAGCAACGTGTGGTGAGTGGTCGCTCGAATATGGAAAGGGCCGATTTGATGGTGATGATGCACTAATTCATCGTGAAGTTGCTGGATATATTCCTATTTGCAGAATTGAAGGAGCGCATCCTGAAAGCGGTTTCGATGAAGATTTCCAAATGGAACAGCAGGCCAATGCTGAATTCATCGCCGCAGCCAATCCGGCTACCGTGCTGGCACTGCTGGATGAACGGGAAAGAAACCAGCAATACATCAAACGCCGCGACCAGGAGAACGAGGATATTGCGCTAACGGTAGGGAAGCTGCTAATCGAAAACGGCCGGCTTGTTGCCGATACGCTACGCCACTTAGCTGATAACGAAATCGACTCTGATTATTTTGCTATCACCTCAACGAATGAGAACGGTACTGAAATTGATCATGAGATGGCTATTACCGATTACGCACTGCAAGCTGCCGGAACTGTAGACGAATTGGTTGCGGCGCTGGAATCCGCAGAGAATCGCATAGCAGAACTGGAGGAGCGGGAAATACTGCTCCCGGAACGTAGCAGCATGCTTCATCGAACAGATTTTCACGATGATTACCAAACGGTAATGGCATACAAAGTTTCTGAGGTCATCGCTGCAATCCGCGCCGCTGGCATTCGCATCAAAGGAGAGTGAGATGAGCAGGAATACGGGTTTGTAAAAGATAACGCTTGTGAAAATGCTGAATTTCGCGTCGTCTTCACAGCGATGCCAGAGTCTGTAGTGTCAGATGATGACCGTACTCAAACATCGGGTTGAGTATTATCTTACTGTTTCTTTACATAAACATTGCTGATACCGTTTAGCTGAAACGACATACATTGCAAGGAGTTTATAAATGAGTATCAATGAGTTAGAGTCTGAGCAAAAAGATTGGGCGTTATCAATGTTGTGCAGATCCGGTGTCTTGTCTCCATGCAGACATCACGAAGGTGTTTATGTAGATGAAGGTATAGATATAGAGTCGGCATACAAATATTCCATGAAGGTTTATAAGTCTAATGAAGACAAATCCCCATTCTGCAATGTGCGAGAAATGACTGATACCGTGCAAAATTATTATCACGAGTACGGTGGAAACGATACTTGCCCTCTCTGTACAAAACATATAGATGATTAAACCAAATATTACATAACAATCCTCGCACTCGCGGGGATTTCTTTTATCTGAACTCGCTACGGCGGGTTTTGTTTTATGGAGATGATAAATGCACTTCCGAGTCACAGGTGAATGGAATGGAGAGCCATTCGACAGGGTTATCGAAGCAGAGGACATCAACGACTGCTATAACCACTGGATGATATGGGCGCAGATAGCGCATGCAGACGTAACCAATATTCGAATTGAAGAACTGAAAGAACACCAAGCCGCCTGATGGCGGTTTCTTTTTGCCTGGAGAATTAAGATGACCGATACCAGCCTGATTCCTGAGAAAGAAGTGATGAACAAGCTCGGTGTTTCATCACGTCAGACAATCTGGAACTATACCAAACGGCACGGATTTCCGAAGCCAGTCAGAACCCACCCCAAATCATACCTTCGTGAAGCTGTTGAGGGGTGGATTCTTAACGGTGGCGTTAATCAGAAATGCTCCTGATGTGCCAGAACAATTTATCAGCGTGAAGCTCATACGCTTTGCGCTGAGCCTCTATCCAGTCGTGTTTATTGTACACGGACATTATCCCGCCAAGTTCATGACCGAGCATTCGCTCAGTAACATGAGGCTCGACATTCATCTCGGACAGACGTGTAACAAGCGTTCTTCTGAAATCATGTGTTCGCCAGTAACCTATATCCATCCCTCCCCTTATTCTATTTACGAATCGGTTGGCTGCAGCGATGCTGATCGGTTTGTTTATGTCTTCTCCAGGGAAAAGAACATCATTGTACGTTGTCATGGCCTTTTCGAGGAAAGGCTTAATTTGTTCGAAGATTGGACGGCGGATAACATTACCCATCTTGCTATGCTCTTTCGGTACGGTCCATACGTTTTCCAGCAGGTCAAATTCTGTCTTTGTTGCCAGCCTAAGCTCTGAGAGCCTCGCCCCCCACAGCATAAGCATCTGATGAAGTAGCTTATTTGACGTAGATGCACGGCTTCTTTCAATAGCAAGCCAAATCTTAGCCAGTTCGTGATACGACAGTACCCGATCCCCTATCTCAGCGCGGGAGCCGAAGTCCCTTGGTTGGATGCTCATAATTGCGCAACTATCTATCAACTGACGACGCATGCACCAACTTATTGCTGATCTTAGTTGACTTAGCACCTGCCTTGCTCGGCGTGGATTATCTCTTTCTTCTTCGGTAAGCAGGTCAACCCATTGCTTAACCGTGATAGAAGATGCCGGACGATTAGGAAAGGCGTCATGCATGCGCTTCATAACCGTTGATCGGTAAAGTGCCTGGGTCTTTTCTCTGAGAGTTGTAGAGACGTAGTTGTCGAACCAGTAGTCGAGACACTGGGCGACCGTCATGGAGTTCTCCACCTTCTCTTCAAAATAAGTGCGTGGATCCGTTCCTGAGAAATAGAGCTTTCGCAAGTCAGCAGTGATCTGTCTGGCATCCTTCAAAGACAGGGATGGGTATCGACCAAGCCCAAGTCGATTAGGCTTGCCATGCCAGCGATAGCGGTACTGGAACTGGATGACCCCCTTCGGTGAAATTCGTACGCTGAGGCCATCGGCATCAGCCACTTCTTGTGGGCCCGAATATGGTTTACCATAAATAGTACGCAGTTTTGTGTCGCTTATAGCCATAAATAATATTTGGTACGCTCAAAAATAATGGTTTGGTACACATCTGGTACACAATATCACATGGACAACAGCGCACAGTAAACAACTATATTTGACGTTCGTAGACATACTCAGGTGAAAAAATGGTTGTTTTTCGAGTTATAACAGACAGTTAATTAACTACAGTGGACAATGCTAGACAATGACAGACACAGATAAACAACCTACCTTCCTCTTTCACGATTACGAAACCTTTGGAACGCACCCCGCGTTAGATCGCCCTGCACAGTTCGCAGCCATTCGCACTGATAACGAATTCAATGTCATCGGCGAACCCGAAGTCTTTTACTGCAAGCCCGCGGATGACTATTTACCCCAGCCAGGAGCAGTATTAATTACCGGTATTACCCCGCAGGAAGCACGGGCGAAAGGAGAAAACGAAGCCGCGTTTGCCGCTCGTATTCACTCACTTTTTACCGTACCGAAGACCTGTATTCTGGGCTACAACAATGTGCGTTTCGACGACGAAGTCACACGCAACGTTTTTTATCGTAATTTCTACGATCCTTACGCCTGGAGCTGGCAGCATGATAACTCGCGCTGGGATTTACTGGATGTTATGCGTGCCTGTTATGCCCTGCGCCCGGAAGGAATAAACTGGCCTGAAAATGATGACGGTCTACCGAGCTTTCGCCTTGAGCATTTAACCAAAGCGAATGGTATTGAACATAGCAACGCCCACGATGCGATGGCTGATGTGTACGCCACTATTGCGATGGCGAAACTGGTAAAAACGCGTCAGCCACGCCTGTTTGATTATCTCTTTACCCATCGTAATAAACACAAACTGATGGCGTTGATTGATGTTCCGCAGATGAAACCCCTGGTTCACGTTTCCGGAATGTTTGGGGCATGGCGCGGCAATACAAGCTGGGTGGCACCGCTGGCGTGGCATCCTGAAAATCGCAATGCCGTAATTATGGTGGATTTGGCAGGAGACATTTCGCCATTACTGGAGCTGGATAGCGACACATTGCGCGAGCGTTTATATACCGCAAAAGTCGATCTTGGCGATAACGCCGCCGTTCCGGTTAAGCTGGTGCATATCAATAAATGTCCGGTGCTGGCCCAGGCGAATACGCTACGCCCGGAAGATGCCGACCGACTGGGAATTAATCGTCAGCATTGCCTCGATAACCTGAAAATTCTGCGTGAAAATCCGCAAGTGCGTGAAAAAGTGGTGGCGATATTCGCGGAAGCCGAACCGTTTACGCCTTCAGATAACGTGGATGCACAGCTTTATAATGGCTTTTTTAGCGACGCCGATCGTGCAGCAATGAAAATTGTGCTGGAAACCGAGCCGCGTAATTTACCGGCACTGGATATCACTTTTGTCGATAAACGGATTGAAAAGCTGTTGTTCAATTATCGGGCGCGCAACTTCCCGGGGACGCTGGATTATGCCGAGCAGCAACGCTGGCTGGAGCACCGCCGCCAGGTATTCACACCCGAGTTTTTACAAGGCTATGCAGAAGAGATTCAGATGCTGGCACAGCAGTATGCCGACGATAAAGAAAAAGTGGCGCTGTTAAAAGCGCTTTGGCAGTACGCGGAAGAGATTGTCTAATGTGAAGCCTCCGCCGCTGGTACGGCGGAGGACAATGTTGAGTCAGGCTTTTTGAACGGTGATGCTCCACGCTGCATCGCCAATCTGCTGATAATCGGTGATTGCATGTCCTTCTTCTGCCGCCCACTGCGGGATTGCTTCAGTTGCCTGGGTGCAATCAAACTCAATTACCAACTCATCGCCGCTGGCCATTTCTGCCAGTGCTGCTTTTGCTTCTATGAGTGGAAACGGACAGACCTGCGTCACCACATCCAGCTTTTTAATCGCCATCTTTACACCTTACTTAATTTGCCGCAGCAGTTGCCAGCCGCGCCTTACGCTGCGGTCGAACATACATAAGCCAGGACGCAGTCCAGACTCCGAGAATCATAAATACAAGGCCAACCCAGCCCTGCCAGGTCATCATTGCAGTCATAACCAGTCCATTACCGATAGAGCAACCACCTGCAATGCTGGCACCGAAGCCCATCAGCACACCACCTAACCCGCTACGTAATGTTGTTTGTGCATCAGCAGCGCGAACGCGGAACTCACGGCTCGCTTTGGCGGCAATAAATGACCCCACGAAGATCCCTAACACCAGGAAAACGCCCCAGTTAATGTATTTCACGTCACCCGCGACCAGAAATTGCAGAATATTGGCCGTTGGGGAAGTGATGCCTAACCCAAACATACGTCCGGTTGCTTCACTCAGGGGCCAGGCTAAAAGCGCAATCAAACCGATGAGTACAGCTGTGACAAAGGGATGCCAGCGTTTTTCAAACAGAATATGAGCGATCCCGGTTCGGCGCGGCGGTAAGGTCGCGACTTTGAGTTTTGGCTTCTTCAACTCTTTCATCACCACCCAGAGCGTTATCACCAGCAAAACGGCAACCAACGGCCACACAGACAAATTAAAAGTATCAGCAATAGAGTTATGTTCAGTAGTGTAGTGCTGCAAGGTTTGATTTAAACCACTGGCGTGTGGAGAACGCATCACCGCACTCATCACCATATAAGTGAAAAGCGCGATCCAACTGCCGATCAATCCCTCACCCGCGCGATACCAGGTCCCGGTGGCACATCCACCCGCCAGAACAATTCCCAGCCCGAAAAGATACCCACCTATAACAGTACCAAGCCACGGGAACGCCCCGGCTTCGTAAGTCAGTAGGCCCGCCTGAATTAACGCAAAAACCCCCACGCTTTGTACCGAAATTGCAATCAGCAAGGCGTAAAACATGCGATTATTTTTCGCGATATACATATCGCGAAAACCACCAGTCAGGCAAAAACGCCCACGCTGCATGACAAATCCCAGCAGAGCACCACAAATTAGCCCGCTTAATATCATTGAAAACATAAATTAATTAACCAGATGAATGTTAATGGGGAAATTATTCATGACTGGTGGAATGCAGACCAATAACCAAATTATCTAAATTAGAACAAATGGTTATTAATGAGGATTTCGATAAAAAAGAATAAAAAAACCGGAGCCAAATGTTCATTCGACTCCGGTTTATTATTAGAAAAGATGATTATGCTACGTCTTCGTACTGCGGAACCGGGTTACGGAAACTCTTGGTTACGCAAGCCAGGTAAATCAGACCGATAGCAGCCCAGATCAGACCCAGAACCATTGAGCTTTCTTCCAGGTTAACCCACAGCGCACCAACGGTCAGCGCACCACACATCGGCAGGAACAGATACTGGAAGTGATCTTTCAGCGTCTTGTTACGCTTCTCACGAATCCAGAACTGCGAAATAACCGACAGGTTAACGAAGGTGAACGCCACCAGCGCACCAAAGTTAATCAGCGCCGTAGCCATTACCAGGTCGAAGTTGATTGCCAGCAGAGCAATCGCGCCAACCAGGATGATGTTCATCGCCGGAGTACGCCATTTCGGGTGTACATAACCGAAGAAGCTTTTCGGGAACACGCCATCACGCCCCATTACGTACATCAGACGCGCTACGCCTGCGTGCGCCGCCATACCGGACGCCAGTACGGTAATGGTGGAGAAGATCAGCGCGCCAACCTGGAACGCTTTACCCGCAACGTACAGCATGATTTCAGGCTGTGACGCATCCGGATCTTTAAAGCGAGAGATATCCGGGAAATACAGTTGCAGGAAGTAAGTTGCAAAGATGAAGATCATGCCGCCGATCAGCGCGGTCAGGAAAATCGCACGCGGGATCACGCGCTCTGCATCTTTGGTTTCTTCCGACAGGTTGCTGATGCCGTCAAAGCCGGTAAAGGAGAAGCACAGGATTGTCGCCCCGGTAATCATCGGGATAACATGCGCATCGCCAGACCAGAACGGACGAGTGCTCGCCAGCGTACCCGCGCCTTCACCTTCAAATACGCCATAAACAACCATGCCCAGGATCACCGCGATCAGCACTACCTGCAACACGACGATTACAGTGTTGAAGTTCGCTACGGATTTCAGACTACGCAGGTTAAAGGCGGTCATAAAGGCCACCAGCGCCACCACAAACATCCACGATGGAATGGAAGGCACCAGAGCTTCAAAATAGATTTTCGCCAGCAGAATGTTGATCATCGGCGCGAACAGATAGTCGAGCAGAGAAGACCAACCCACCATAAAGCCGACAGTCGGGCTAATGGATTTCTGGGCGTAAGTGTATGCAGAGCCAGCAGAAGGATAGCGGCGAACCAGCTTCCCGTAGCTCAGAGCCGTAAACAGGATCGCAATCAATGCGAACGCATAGGCTGTCGGCACATGACCATCCGTGAGGCCTGAAACGATACCAAAAGTATCAAACAGCGTCATCGGCTGCATATAGGCAAGACCCATCATTACAACCGGAACTAACGTAAGCGTTTTACGCAATTCCACGCGAGAGGTGTTTGGAGTAACGTTATGCGACATGGTCATTCTCCTTTACGGTGATAACCGTCGCGTAAGCAAAAAATTGCCCCATTTTTTTGGATTCCTCAGCGACAACAACTGTCGATTTTTAGTAAATATCTATCCGGTACGAAGCCCGGCCTCTTGGTATGAATGATTGGTTTGAAGCAAAAAATAACCGACGCTGATGAAACGTCGGTTTTTAGTCATTTTTTGACAGCGGCGCATTGTGCCTAAATGGGGGGGAAATGACAAGAGAATGAGAGGCTTGTCATAATAATTTTTCTTTAAATGGCTGATTTTCCGTCATCAGATTTTGCATAAACACCGGCGATCGCACTATTTGCTAAAATTTCATCTCGCCACCAGCCGCTGGCAAGCCCTGCGGTCTGTTCGTTCCAGCCAATCCAGACGGGTTCAAAGAGAGTTTGGGCAACCACTTTCTTCTCGATTAACGCGCCACTATCGAGAAAACGTTGCGCCAGATAACGGGGTAAATAGCCGCAGCCAAGGCCGCTAATTTGCAGCTCCAGCTTGGTTTTAAAATCGAAAACGGTAATGGCTTCTTGTTCGTCGAGAAGTTGTGAGGCCGTAGAAGCGCCTGCCTGCGCAGTATCCCCCACCACAATCGCCCGATATCGCTTAATGATACGACGGTTTAACGGTTCTTCTTCCAGGGCTAACGGATGATGTGGCGCGACCGCAAAGACTTGTTCCAGATCGCCTAACCGCGAGAAACCAAACTCACTGGAAGATGGTGGCTCATGCATCGCGCCAACAATAATATCCGCTCGCCCCTGAGTCAGGGCATCCCAGGAACCACCGAGTACGCCATTGATAAACTTCAGGCGCGTCACACTATGATGTTGATAAAAAGCTTCAATCAGTGGCGCAAGCAGAGAAAAAGGAAACGTGTCGTCCACGCCAATCACCAGCTCGTTTTCCCAGCCTTCATGCAGTTTGATCGCCTGCTTTTCCAGTTCCCGCACGGTATGCAGAACTTCCCGCCCTTTCTCTAATAACATTTTTCCGGTACGGGTGAATTTAGCGCGGTGACCGCTACGATCAAGCAATTGAATATTAAGGTCGCTTTCCAGCTTGTGAACGGTGTAACTCAGAGCGGACGGCGTCTTGTAGAGTTTGGCCGACGCCGCCGCAAAACTGCCTTCTTTTTCTAAGGCATCGAGGATCATCAACACATCCAGCAGTGGTTTCATACACGCCCCCTTGCAGTGTATGCGGCGTCCTGCTGGCGTGATCGTTTACTCCAGCGGCATTACCAGCGGATCGGGATACTGGTATTCAAACCCCAGTTCATTACAAATCCGACTGCCATCAATAATCTTACCTTTGCCGCTGTCCAGACTATTTCTGAACTGCGGAGGTTCCAGCCCCAGTAAACGGGCCATCTGCGGATAGAAAACATTACGCGCAGGGTGAGCTGGCGCACATATATTATAGATGTGTCCGCCTTTAGGTGCCTGTAACAACAGAGTGATAGCGCCAATAACATCTTCTAAATGGACTAAATTAACACCATGTTCACCATCAGGGGCGGTTTTTCCGGCAAAGAAGCGTCCGGGATGACGTCCCGGTCCGACCAGCCCCGCAAGACGCAGAATATCGACCGAAGTACCGGGTAAATTGTGCAGCCAGTCTTCGAGCTCTTCTAATACTCGTCCACTGTTGGTCACCGGATTACGCGGGGTAGTTTCTTTCACCGTGCCTTGCGCATCGCCATAGACAGATGTTGAGCTGGTGAAAATAATGCGGGGAATACGATGGGCCAGCGCGCTATCCACTAACTCTTGTACCGCTTGTAAATAGAACTCATCGCCGGGGCCGCTACGACGTGCCGGAAGCGTAATGACCAGCGCATCGGTATCCATCAGGGCATCCAGATCGTCAGAATCGCAAACTAACTCAGGCTCCATGCGAAGCAGATAACTATCAATGCCACTCATTCGGGCCGCTTCGACACCATCTTGCGTGGTTTTACTCCCGGTGACTTGCCAGCCTCGCGCTGAAAGTGACATCGCCAGCGGCATGCCTAACCACCCTAACCCGACAATTGCGACCTTTTTCATCCGTTATCTCCTGATACACCTTAGATCTATAAGGCTACGCTAGCGTATCAAAACTGACAATTCATTCTATGAATGAATCTGTTCAATAATGATAACGACATGCTGCAATGAGCAGTGAATCGTCGGTAACCGCGTATACCAGACGGTGCTCCTCTGTAATGCGTCGGGACCAGAAGCCTGACAAATTATGCTTCAGGGGTTCTGGCTTCCCCTTACCTTCAAATGGTGTTCTGCGGGTATCTTTGATAAGTTCAATGATCTTTTTAACAATTCGCTTATCTGTTTCCTGCCAGTACAGATAATCATCCCATGACTCCTCAGACCAGATTAGTTTCACTCAATAATGTCCTTTTCCGTTCCTTTGCCTGATTTCAGGCTATCGATTGAGTCCATCAATCTCCGGGCGTTAGCGGGGGAGCGCAGTAGATAAGCCGTCTCTTCCAGCGAGTTGTATTCTTCGAGTGACATCAGAACACAAGCCTCTCCATTCTGACGAGTAATAAGGATCGGGGCATGATCTTCAACGGCTTTCATCATTGTTGCCGACAAATTCTGACGCGCTTCGCTGTAGCTAATTGTACGCATATCAATCTCCTCTTATGTACAGCTCATTGTACAATGATGGGCGTTAATTAACTATTTATTAATTAGTTTGTAGATCAAGATATTGTCAGTGAGACGAAAATCCAGGCTTCGCTATTTTTGGTGCCGTCAGGTTAGAGGACAGTCCTCTTAGCCCCCTCCTTTCCCCGCTCATTCATTAAACAAATCCATCGCCATAAAATATATAAAAAAGCCCTTGCTTTCTAACGTGAAAGTGGTTTAGGTTAAAAGACATCAGTTGAATAAACATTCACAGAGACTTTTATGACACGCGTTCAATTTAAACACCACCATCATCACCATCATCCTGACTAGTCTTTCAGGCGGTGTGTGCTGGAAGACATTCAGATCTTCCAGTGGTGCATGAACGCATGAGAAAGCCCCCGGAAGATCACCTTCCGGGGGCTTTTTTATTGCGCTGTTGATAACGGTTCAGACAGGTTTAAAGAGGAATAAGAAAATGACAGACAACACTCGTTTACGCATAGCTATGCAGAAATCCGGCCGTTTAAGTGATGACTCACGCGAATTGCTGGCGCGCTGTGGCATTAAAATCAATCTTCACACCCAGCGCCTGATCGCGATGGCAGAAAACATGCCGATTGATATTCTGCGCGTGCGTGACGACGACATTCCCGGTCTGGTAATGGACGGCGTGGTAGACCTTGGGATTATCGGCGAAAACGTGCTGGAAGAAGAGCTGCTTAACCGCCGAGCCCAGGGTGAAGATCCGCGCTACTTTACCCTGCGTCGACTGGATTTCGGCGGCTGCCGCCTTTCGCTGGCAACGCCGGTTGATGAAGCCTGGGACGGTCCGCTCTCCTTAAACGGTAAACGTATCGCCACCTCTTATCCTCACCTGCTCAAGCGTTATCTCGACCAGAAAGGCATCTCTTTTAAATCCTGCTTACTGAACGGTTCTGTTGAAGTCGCCCCGCGCGCCGGACTGGCGGATGCGATTTGCGATCTGGTTTCCACCGGTGCCACGCTGGAAGCTAACGGCCTGCGCGAAGTCGAAGTTATCTACCGCTCGAAAGCCTGCCTGATCCAGCGCGATGGCGAAATGGAAGAATCTAAACAGCAACTGATCGACAAGCTGCTGACCCGTATTCAGGGCGTGATCCAGGCGCGCGAATCAAAATACATCATGATGCACGCACCGACTGAACGTCTGGATGAAGTCATCGCCCTGCTGCCAGGTGCCGAACGCCCAACTATTCTGCCGCTGGCAGGTGATCAACAGCGCGTAGCGATGCACATGGTCAGTAGCGAAACCCTGTTCTGGGAAACGATGGAAAAACTGAAAGCGCTGGGTGCCAGTTCAATCCTGGTGCTGCCGATTGAGAAGATGATGGAGTGATCGCCATGAGCTTTAACACAATCATTGACTGGAATAGCTGTACTGCGGAGCAACAACGCCAGCTGTTAATGCGCCCGGCGATCTCCGCTTCTGAAAGCATTACCCGCACTGTTAACGATATTCTCGATAACGTGAAAGCACGCGGTGATGACGCCCTGCGGGAATACAGCGCGAAGTTTGATAAAACCACGGTTACCGCGCTGAAGGTGTCTGCTGAGGAGATCGCCGCCGCCAGCGAACGCCTGAGCGACGAGCTAAAACAGGCGATGGCGGTGGCAGTAAAGAATATTGAAACCTTCCACACTGCGCAAAAACTGCCGCCGGTAGATGTAGAAACGCAGCCAGGCGTACGTTGCCAGCAAGTCACGCGCCCGGTGGCTTCAGTGGGTTTGTATATTCCTGGCGGCTCCGCCCCGCTCTTCTCAACGGTATTAATGCTGGCAACTCCGGCGCGTATTGCGGGCTGTAAAAAAGTGGTGCTGTGCTCACCACCGCCGATTGCCGATGAGATCCTTTACGCGGCGCAGCTGTGCGGCGTGCAGGACGTGTTTAACGTCGGCGGCGCACAGGCCATTGCCGCGCTGGCGTTTGGTACGGAATCTGTGCCGAAAGTGGACAAAATCTTCGGGCCAGGAAACGCCTTTGTCACCGAGGCAAAACGTCAGGTGAGCCAGCGTCTGGACGGTGCGGCGATCGATATGCCCGCAGGCCCGTCGGAAGTGCTGGTGATTGCTGACAGCGGCGCTACGCCGGATTTCGTGGCTTCTGATTTGCTTTCCCAGGCTGAACACGGCCCGGACTCTCAGGTGATTTTACTGACGCCCGATGCTGAGATGGCGCGTCGCGTAGCCGAAGCTGTCGAACGCCAGTTGGCAGAGCTGCCGCGTGCCGAAACCGCCCGTCAGGCACTGAGCGCCAGCCGTCTGATCGTGACTAAAGATTTAGCGCAGTGCGTGGAGATATCTAACCAGTACGGCCCGGAGCACCTGATCATCCAGACCCGCAACGCCCGCGATCTGGTCGATGGCATCACCAGTGCCGGTTCGGTATTTCTGGGTGACTGGTCACCGGAATCGACAGGTGATTACGCCTCCGGCACCAACCACGTTCTGCCGACTTACGGTTACACCGCCACCTGTTCCAGCCTCGGGCTGGCAGATTTCCAGAAGCGCATGACCGTGCAGGAACTGTCGAAAGAAGGTTTCTCCGCGCTGGCTTCGACCATTGAAACACTGGCCGCCGCCGAGCGCCTGACCGCCCATAAAAATGCCGTTACTTTGCGTGTTAACGCCCTTAAGGAGCAAGCATGAGCACCGTGACTATTACCGATTTAGCGCGTGAAAACGTCCGCAACCTGACGCCGTATCAGTCGGCGCGTCGTCTGGGCGGTAACGGCGACGTCTGGCTGAACGCCAACGAATACCCCACAGCCGTGGAGTTTCAGCTTACTCAGCAAACGCTCAACCGCTACCCGGAATGTCAGCCGAAAGCGGTGATTGAAAATTACGCGCAGTATGCAGGCGTAAAACCGGAGCAGGTGCTGGTCAGCCGTGGCGCGGACGAAGGTATTGAACTACTGATTCGCGCTTTTTGCGAACCAGGTAAAGACGCCATCCTCTACTGCCCGCCAACGTACGGCATGTACAGCGTCAGCGCTGAAACCATTGGCGTCGAGTGCCGCACAGTGCCGACGCTGGACAACTGGCAACTGGACTTACAGGGCATTTCCGACAAGCTGGACGGCGTAAAAGTGGTCTATGTTTGCAGCCCCAACAACCCGACCGGGCAACTGATCAACCCGCAGGATTTTCGCACTCTGCTGGAGTTAACCCGCGGTAAAGCGATTGTGGTTGCCGATGAAGCCTATATCGAGTTTTGCCCGCAGGCATCGCTGGCTGGCTGGCTGGCGGAATATCCGCACCTGGCTATTTTACGCACACTGTCGAAAGCTTTTGCTCTGGCGGGCCTTCGTTGCGGATTTACGCTGGCAAACGAAGAAGTCATCAACCTGTTGATGAAAGTGATCGCCCCCTACCCGCTCTCGACGCCGGTTGCCGACATTGCGGCCCAGGCGTTAAGCCCGCAGGGGAGCGTCGCCATGCGCGAACGGGTGGCGCAAATTATTGCAGAACGCGAATATCTGATTGCCGCACTGAAAGAAATCTCCTGCGTGGAGCAGGTTTTTGACTCTGAAACCAACTACATTCTGGCGCGCTTTAAAGCCTCCAGCGCAGTGTTTAAATCTTTGTGGGATCAGGGCATTATCTTACGTGATCAGAATAAACAACCCTCTTTAAGCGGCTGCCTGCGAATTACCGTCGGAACCCGTGAAGAAAGCCAGCGCGTCATTGACGCCTTACGTGCGGAGCAAGTTTGATGAGTCAGAAGTATCTTTTTATCGATCGCGATGGAACCCTGATTAGCGAACCGCCGAGTGATTTTCAGGTGGATCGTTTTGACAAACTCGCCTTTGAACCGGGCGTGATCCCGGAACTGCTGAAGCTGCAAAAAGCGGGCTACAAACTGGTGATGATCACTAATCAGGATGGTCTGGGAACACAAAGTTTCCCGCAGGCGGATTTCGATGGTCCGCACAACCTAATGATGCAGATCTTCACCTCGCAAGGCGTACAGTTTGATGAAGTGCTGATTTGCCCGCACCTGCCCGCAGATGAGTGCGACTGCCGTAAGCCGAAAGTAAAACTGGTGGAGCGTTATCTCGCTGAGCAAGCGATGGATCGTGCCAATAGTTATGTGATTGGCGATCGCGCGACCGACATTCAACTGGCGGAAAACATGGGCATTAATGGTTTACGCTACGACCGTGAAACCCTGAACTGGCCGATGATTGGCGAGCAACTCACTAAACGAGACCGTTACGCCCATGTAGTGCGCAACACCAAAGAGACGCAGATTGACGTCCAGGTGTGGCTGGATCGCGAAGGTGGCAGCAAGATTAACACCGGCGTTGGCTTCTTTGATCATATGCTGGATCAGATCGCCACCCACGGCGGTTTCCGCATGGAAATCAACGTCAAAGGCGACCTCTATATCGACGATCACCACACCGTCGAAGATACCGGCCTGGCGCTGGGCGAAGCGTTAAAAATTGCCCTCGGCGATAAACGCGGTATTTGTCGCTTTGGTTTTGTGCTACCGATGGACGAATGCCTTGCCCGCTGCGCGCTGGATATCTCTGGTCGCCCGCACCTGGAATATAAAGCCGAGTTTACCTACCAGCGCGTGGGCGATCTCAGCACTGAAATGATCGAACACTTCTTCCGCTCACTCTCTTACACCATGGGCGTGACGCTGCACCTGAAAACCAAAGGTAAAAACGATCATCACCGTGTAGAAAGCCTGTTCAAAGCCTTTGGTCGTACCCTGCGCCAGGCCATCCGCGTGGAAGGCGATACCCTGCCCTCGTCGAAAGGAGTGCTGTAATGAACGTGGTGATCCTTGATACCGGCTGCGCCAATTTGAACTCGGTGAAGTCAGCCATTGTGCGTCACGGTTATGAACCCAAAGTCAGCCGTGACCCGGACGTCGTGTTGCTGGCCGATAAACTATTTTTACCCGGCGTAGGCACCGCACAAGCAGCGATGGATCAGGTCCGTGAGCGCGAACTGTTTGATCTCATCAAAGCCTGTACCCAACCGGTGCTGGGCATCTGCTTAGGGATGCAACTGCTGGGGCGGCGCAGCGAAGAGAGCAACGGCGTCGATTTGCTGGGCATCATCGACGAAGACGTGCCGAAAATGACCGACTTTGGTCTGCCACTGCCGCATATGGGCTGGAACCGCGTTTACCCGCAGGCAGGCAACCGCCTGTTTCAGGGGATTGAAGATGGCGCGTACTTTTACTTTGTTCACAGCTACGCAATGCCGGTCAATCCGTGGACCATCGCCCAGTGTAATTACGGCGAACCGTTCACCGCGGCGGTACAAAAAGATAACTTCTACGGCGTGCAGTTCCATCCGGAGCGTTCTGGTGCCGCTGGCGCTAAGTTGCTGAAAAACTTCCTGGAGATGTGATGATTATTCCGGCATTAGATTTAATCGACGGCACTGTGGTGCGTCTCCATCAGGGCGATTACGGCAAACAGCGCGATTACGGTAACGACCCGCTGCCGCGCTTACAGGATTACGCCGCGCAGGGTGCCGAAGTGTTGCATCTGGTGGATCTGACCGGGGCAAAAGATCCGGCTAGACGTCAAATCCCGCTGATTAAAACCCTGGTGGCGGGCGTTAACGTTCCGGTGCAGGTTGGCGGCGGCGTGCGTAGCGAAGAAGACGTGGCGGCGTTACTGGAAGCGGGCGTTGCGCGCGTGGTGGTTGGCTCCACCGCGGTGAAATCACCAGAAATGGTGAAAGGCTGGTTTGAACGTTTCGGTGCCGATGCCTTAGTGCTGGCGCTGGATGTCCGTATTGACGAGCAAGGCAACAAGCAGGTGGCAGTCAGCGGCTGGCAAGAGAACTCGGGCGTTTCACTGGAACAACTGGTGGAAACCTATTTGCCCGTCGGCCTGAAACATGTGCTGTGTACTGATATCTCGCGCGACGGCACGCTGGCAGGCTCTAACGTCTCTTTATATGAAGAAGTGTGCGCCAGATACCCGCAGGTGGCATTTCAGTCATCCGGCGGCATTGGCGACATTAACGATGTTGCTGCCCTGCGTGGCACTGGCGTGCGCGGCGTAATAGTTGGTCGTGCATTACTGGAAGGTAAATTCACCGTGAAGGAGGCCATCGCATGCTGGCAAAACGCATAATTCCATGTCTCGACGTTCGTGATGGTCAGGTGGTGAAAGGCGTACAGTTTCGCAACCATGAAATCATTGGCGATATCGTGCCGCTGGCAAAACGCTACGCTGAAGAAGGCGCTGACGAACTGGTGTTCTACGATATCACCGCTTCCAGCGATGGCCGTGTGGTAGATAAAAGCTGGGTATCTCGCGTGGCGGAAGTGATCGACATTCCGTTCTGCGTGGCGGGTGGGATTAAGTCTCTGGAAGATGCCGCGAAAATTCTTTCCTTTGGCGCGGATAAAATTTCCATCAACTCCCCTGCGCTGGCGGAGCCGACATTAATCACTCGCCTGGCGGATCGCTTTGGCGTGCAGTGTATTGTGGTCGGTATTGATACCTGGTACGACGGCGAAACCGGTAAATATCATGTGAATCAATATACCGGCGACGAAAGCCGCACTCGCGTCACTCAGTGGGAAACGCTCGACTGGGTACAGGAAGTGCAAAAACGCGGTGCCGGAGAAATCGTCCTCAACATGATGAATCAGGACGGCGTGCGTAACGGTTACGACCTCGAACAACTGAAAAAAGTGCGTGAAGTTTGCCACGTCCCGCTAATTGCCTCCGGTGGCGCGGGCACCATGGAACACTTCCTGGAAGCCTTCCGCGATGCCGACGTTGACGGCGCGCTGGCAGCTTCCGTATTCCACAAACAAATAATCAATATTGGTGAATTAAAAGCGTACCTGGCAACACAGGGCGTGGAGATCAGGATATGTTAACAGAACAACAACGTCGCGAACTGGACTGGGAAAAAACCGACGGACTTATGCCGGTGATTGTGCAACACGCGGTATCTGGCGAAGTGTTAATGCTGGGCTATATGACCCCGGAAGCTCTGGACAAAACCATCGAAAGCGGCAATGTCACCTTCTTCTCGCGCACTAAACAGCGACTGTGGACCAAAGGCGAAACGTCGGGCAATTTTCTCAATGTGGTGAGTATTGCTCCGGACTGCGACAACGACACGTTACTGGTGCTGGCAAATCCAATCGGGCCAACCTGCCACAAAGGTACCAGCAGCTGCTTCGGCGACACCGCTCACCAGTGGCTGTTCCTGTATCAACTGGAACAACTGCTCGCCGAACGCAAATCTGCCGACCCGGAAACCTCTTACACAGCCAAACTGTATGCCAGCGGCACCAAACGCATTGCGCAGAAAGTGGGCGAAGAAGGCGTGGAAACCGCACTGGCCGCAACGGTGCATGACCGCTTTGAACTGACCAACGAAGCATCTGACTTGATGTATCACCTGCTGGTGTTGTTGCAGGATCAGGATCTGGATTTAACGACGGTAATTGAGAACCTGCGTAAACGGCATCAGTGAGTGGCGTGCTGAGCGGATGCGATGTTGTTGTCGCATCCGGCAAAAAAAACGGGCAAGGTGTCACCACCCTGCCCGTTTTCTTTAAAACCGAAAAGATTACTTCGCGTTGTAATTACGCAGAGCGTTACGCCCCAGCACAATCCCCGCGCCAACCATGCCGCCCAGCAGCACCGCCAGAATCAAGGTAATTGCCTTTTTCGGGCTATCGCGACGAATAGGTAACGTCGGTTTCATCACATAACGGTAAGCATGAATATCAAGATCATCAACTTTTAAGCTTTCGATATCCAGCAGGTTTTGACGAGTCTGATAGTAGTTTGGTGAGAACACTAACGGACGGGTCGCTTCATGCTTAATCATCGACTCCAGCGCTTCGCTCCCCAAAAGGAACAACGTATCTTGTGTGATATCTTCGCCAGTCTGTTGAATTTGCGGTTTTGTCACCTGCGCCTGATTCGCATACTGCAACGCTTCCTGAATCTGACGGATACGCAGATCTTTCTGCTCCTGCGCAACCACTTCCTGCGTTCTTAAAGAGTCCTGCAAGTTTTTCCGTCCCAGAGCAATGTTGTCCTTGAGATCCTTTTCTAACTCTTGATTCACTTTATCGTCAACTTGCTGAATGTATTGGGCCAACTTCATTTGTGCGCCCTCTGCAGTTTGCCCAACATAAGAAACAGTCAATGGTAATTGCTGGTTCTTAACAGAAGGTTCGATGGTAAGTTTTTCTGGTTCTTCCTGATTATCCAGCGTTTCTGCTAATGCAGAGAAGGCAGAACTGAAGCGACCAATTAACGTCTCCTGCAAATCCGATACTTTCGGTGCAGCCTGACCATAGATAACATTCATGGCATTGTTATAGCCAGCAATTTGCCCCACATCGGGCTGAGTGATAATTGCTGTTGACGTCCATTTCTCCTTCGCTACTGCCAAATATCCAATAGCCAGGGCAATAGCCACAATGACGGAAATGATGATTGTCATCTTGCCACGCCACAACTGCACTAGTAAATCAATCAAATCAATCTGTTCCGGGTCATGGTTTTGCCCAGAAACATTATTATTTTCTACTCTCATCATTACCCTAACTGACGGAAATTTCCAAGTCCGCATAGTTTAGCGATAATCCTCATGAATGCTATAGGATAATTGATAAAAATAATGAATTGTTACGCAAGTAACAAAAGACAATCAGGGCGTAAATAGCCCTGATAACAGGATGTTAGTCGCTGCCAAAGAGATCGCGGGTGTAGACCTTATCTGCCACATCTTTAAGCTCTTCTGCCATACGGTTGGAAATAATGACGTCGGCTTGTCGTTTGAAGGTGGCGAGATCGCGTTCCAGGCGAGAGTTGAAGAATGAATCTTCTTTCATCACCGGTTCGTAGATGATCACTTCAACGCCTTTCGCCTTGATACGTTTCATAATCCCCTGAATGGAAGACGCACGGAAGTTATCTGAACCGCTCTTCATAATCAGACGATAAATACCCACCACTTGCGGCTTGCGTGACAAAATGGCATCGGCAATAAAATCTTTACGCGTGCGGTTTGCATCGACAATTGCCGAGATCAGGTTATTCGGCACAGACTGGTAGTTCGCCAGTAACTGCTTGGTATCTTTCGGCAGACAATAACCACCATAACCAAACGACGGATTGTTGTAATGGTTGCCAATACGCGGATCGAGACAAACGCCTTCGATAATCTGGCGAGTATTCAGACCTAAACTTTCTGCATAGCTATCCAGCTCATTAAAGTACGCTACGCGCATCGCCAGATAGGTATTAGCAAAAAGTTTAATCGCTTCTGCTTCAGTGGAGTCGGTAAACAGGGTTGGGATATTTTGCTTAATCGCGCCTTCCTGTAATAACGCAGCAAAACGTTCTGCGCGTTCTGAACGCTCACCGATGACAATACGTGAAGGATAGAGATTATCGTAAAGGGCTTTACCCTCACGGAGAAATTCCGGAGAGAAAATAATATTTTCAGTACGATATTTCTTATGCATCGCTGCGGTAAAACCAACGGGAACCGTTGATTTGATCACCATAACCGCATAAGGATTTATCTCAACTACGTCTTTAATTACTGATTCTACACTGGATGTATTGAAATAATTAGTTTTAGGATCATAGTCGGTTGGAGTGGCGATGATGACATAATCAGCATCCCGGTAGGCTTCATTTTTATCTAATGTGGTATTAAAGTGTATTTTATCTGATTGCAAAAACTGCTGAATTTCCTTATCAACAATAGGAGATATCCGATCATTCAGCATAGCAACGCGTGACGGTAAAATATCTAATGCCACAACCTCATGATTTTGTGCGATTAGAAGCCCGTTTGACAAGCCTACATAGCCAGTACCGGAAATGGTAATTTTCATTTCATGCTCTCAGAATTAACTTAACTGTGAATCATGATGTTTTTAGCATCCTGATAAGAGTTAAAAGTTTTAACGCTACGTTGTCAGATGGTCAACGCAACGAAAAACAATTCAGATTTTCTTTATAAGAATAGCTGATATTTATTAAGTTAATATTAAGCAGTGAAATTTAGTCTATAAGATGTTTGGCAAAAAAAAGCCCGGTGCAATATACGCCGGGCCTCAATCTTATTGTTGGTTAAATCAGATTAATCCAGCCATTCGGTATGGAACACGCCTTCTTTATCAATACGCTTATAAGTATGCGCACCAAAATAGTCACGCTGTGCCTGGATCAGGTTCGCAGGCAGAACAGCAGCACGGTAGCTGTCGTAATAGGCAACCGCTGCGGAGAAGGTCGGAACCGGAATACCGTTCTGTACTGCATAAGCAACGACATCACGCAGCGCCTGCTGGTAGTCATCGGCAATTTGCTTGAAGTACGGAGCCAGCAGCAGGTTAGCGATCTGCGGATTTTCGGCATAAGCATCGGTGATTTTCTGCAGGAACTGCGCACGGATGATGCAGCCAGCACGGAAAATCTTCGCGATTTCGCCGTAGTTCAGATCCCAGTTGTACTCTTCAGACGCAGCACGCAGCTGAGAGAAGCCCTGGGCGTAAGAAACGATTTTGCCCAGATACAGCGCACGACGAACTTTTTCGATGAACTCAGCCTTGTCGCCTGCTGGCTGTGCTTGCGGACCAGAGAGAACTTTAGATGCGGCAACACGCTGATCTTTCAGAGAAGAGATATAACGTGCAAACACAGACTCGGTAATCAGCGACAGCGGTTCGCCGAGATCCAGCGCGCTCTGGCTGGTCCATTTACCGGTACCTTTGTTAGCCGCTTCATCCAGGATCACATCAACCAGGTAGTTACCGTCTTCATCTTTTTTGGTGAAGATATCTTTGGTGATGTCGATCAGGTAACTGCTCAGTTCACCGTTATTCCACTCAGTAAAGGTCTGCGCCAGTTCTTCGTTGGTGAGGTTCAGGCCACCTTTAAGCAGAGAATAGGCTTCAGCAATCAGCTGCATATCACCGTATTCAATACCGTTGTGAACCATCTTCACATAGTGACCTGCACCATCAGCACCAATATAGGTAACGCATGGCTCACCGTCTTCAGCCACTGCAGCGATTTTGGTCAGGATCGGCGCAACCAGTTCATAGGCTTCTTTCTGCCCACCAGGCATAATGGAAGGCCCTTTCAGCGCACCTTCTTCACCACCAGAAACACCGGTACCGATAAAGTTAAAGCCTTCGGCAGAAAGCTCACGGTTACGACGAATGGTGTCCTGGAAGAAGGTGTTACCACCATCGATGATGATGTCGCCTTTATCGAGATATGGTTTGAGGGAATCAATAGCAGCATCCGTGCCTGCACCTGCTTTCACCATTAACAGGATGCGACGAGGCGTTTCCAGAGATTCAACAAACTCTTTCACCGTATAGTAAGGAACCAGTTTCTTGCCTGGATTTTCGGCAATCACTTCTTCCGTCTTTTCACGGGAACGGTTGAAAATAGAGACGGTATAACCACGGCTTTCGATGTTGAGCGCAAGGTTGCGCCCCATCACTGCCATACCGACGACGCCGATCTGTTGCTTTGACATTGTTTACTCCTGTCAGGGGGTGGTCACCGCGAAGTGTGCGGCTTAAATGTGGTATAGATGTTAACTCACTCATAGAGATACTGAATAGCATTACCTTGGCTATACCACACCGGATATCTCATCTTTTCCGTTTTTTAAAACCCATTTATATGAAATTACTGAATTACTTGTTCAGTAACTCAAGGATAAGTTTTGTCTTTTCTTCCATCAACGGTACATCACCGCGCGATTCCACATTCAACCGCACCACCGGTTCGGTGTTGGAGGAGCGCAGGTTAAAGCGCCAGTCGGCAAAGGTCATGCTGATGCCATCGGTGCGATCCACCGCCAGCGCCTCGCGGCTAAAATGCTGTTCGACGCGATTAATCGCCTCAACGGGGTGCGCCAGTTTGCTGTTGATCTCACCGCTTGCCGGAAACGCCGCCATCCGGTCGCGCACCAGTTCGCCCAGCGTTTTTCCTTTCAGACACACCAGTTCGGCGACCAGCAGCCACGGGATCATGCCGCTGTCGCAGTAAGCGAAATCACGGAAATAGTGGTGGGCGCTCATTTCGCCACCGTAGATGGCGTCTTCCTTGCGCATACGTTCTTTAATAAAGGCGTGTCCGGTTTTCGACATCACCGGAGTGCCGCCCGCGGCGGTCACCACATCAACGGTGTTCCAGGAGAGACGCGGATCGTGGATGATCTTCGCGCCGGGATTTTTTTCGAGGAACGCTTCTGCCAGAAGACCGACAATGTAGTAGCCCTCGATAAACTGCCCTTTTTCGTCAAACAGGAAACAGCGGTCAAAATCGCCATCAAAGGCAATGCCCATATCCGCGCCGTGTTTGATGACTGCATTGCGGGTGTCGTCGCGGCATTCCGGCAGCAGCGGGTTAGGAATACCGTTGGGGAAATTGCCGTCCGGCGTGTTGTGTACTTTGATTAATTCCACAGGTGCGCCGAGGGCTTTAAAGCGGGCTTCGATAGCGTCCACCACCGGACCCGCCGCGCCGTTCCCGGAGTTAATCACCAGCTTGAGCGGCGTGAGGTTTTTGACATTGATATAACCGAACAGGTGATCAACGTAAGCGTCACGCAGATTGATTTGCTGATAGCGACCGCGTTTGGTTTCGTCAACGGGAGGGAAGTCGTTGGCTTCTGCCAGGCGCTGGACATCGCGCAGTCCGGTATCCCCGCTGATCGGGCGAGCCCCCTCGCGCACCAGCTTCATGCCGTTATAATCCATCGGATTATGGCTGGCGGTAACTTCAATGCCGCCATCCACGCCGAGATGGAACGTGGCGAAATAGATCTCTTCGGTGCCGGACATACCGATATCCAGCACATCGACGCCCGCATCCTGTAAACCTTTCGCCAGCGCCAGTTTTAAGGTTTCGCTGGTGAGGCGGACATCACCGCCTAACACAATGGTTTTCGGTTTGAGAAATTCGCCATAGGCACGCCCAATGCGCCAGGCGATATCTTCATTCAGTTCTTCGCCTAGTTTCCCGCGAATATCATAAGCTTTAAAGCAAGTTAGCATTATTAAGACTCTCTATTTCTAAGCTCTACCATATCAATCTTCAAATCGAAGGATATCATCATCAGCAAGATAAGAACCGGTCCAAACTTCTATTAACACAAGTGGTATTGTCCCAATATTTTCCAAACTATGCTTAATACCTGCAGGAATATATACAGACTCATTCTCTTTTAAAATTTTTATTTCTTCTGCAACTGTAACTTTAGCAATCCCCATTACAACAACCCAATGTTCCGCACGGTGATGATGCAATTGCAACGATAATTTTTCACTTGGATTAACTGTTATTCGTTTGACCTGATAGTGGTACTTTTCACTACTATCTATGGAGTCACATCGTCCCCATGACTTGAATACTTCCCTATGTTCTTTATGTTCTTTACGTCCTGACAAATCAAGATGCTGAACAATATTTTTTACATTTTGTACTGAATCACGTCTGGAAACCAGTAATGAATCTTTAGTATGAATAATAACAAGATCTTGAATACCAATAGTTGCTACCAATCCAGACTCAGTATAAATATAACTATTTTCTGTCTCGTGGCAAACGATGTCTCCCGTGATAACATTACCAGAGGAGTCTTTTTTCCCTAATTCCCAAAGCGAAGACCATGCTCCTACATCATTCCAACCGATATCCATTGTAGCAACTACAGCATCCTTTGTTTTCTCCATTACAGCATAATCAATAGACTCCTGTGGACAGTTCCGAAATATTTTATCGTCCAATCTAATAAAATCCATATCATAATGAATATTTTTAACAGTTTCCTGGCATACTTTAACTATGTCTGGTCGGTATAATGATAACTCTTGTAAGTAACGTTCAACACTAAACAAATACATACCACTATTCCAATAATACTCATCTTTTTCTATAAAGCTTTCTGCTGTTTTAAGATTAGGCTTTTCAACAAAAGTTCTAACTTCACTGACCTCATATATATCAGAATCAGATAACACTTTGCCTTTTTGTATATATCCATACCCCGTCTCAGGATGAGTAGGTTTAATACCAAAAGAAACCAAATTACCAGCTTCAGCGAAGGGAATAGCACTTTTTATTGTATTACAAAAAGTTTTGACTTTTTTTACGGAGTGATCGGCTGGAAGAACGAGCATAAGTGGATTTTCATTTGGATGCTTCATTTTTAAAATTAAAGCAGCAATACAAATAGCAGGTGCAGTATTGCGACCAGATGGTTCTAAAATAATATTATTATCTAATTTATTTAAGTGCCTGAGTTGTTCTGCAACAATAAATCTGTGTAATTCATTGCATATTACAACTGGAGAGGAAGTATTTAATGAGTCTAACCGAGATATTGTTGATTGCAGCATTGATATTGAGTCGGTTAGTTTTAAAAACTGCTTAGGATATTCCTCTCTAGATAGTGGCCATAACCTAGTACCATTACCACCACTTAATATAACCGGAATAAGAGGTGAGCTCATAAAAATCTCCTGATAACTTTTTTATATATATAGCCACGAAAACTAGTGGGAAGAAGTCTAACAAATATCCTTGTGATAATATTTATTATAAAGTCTTGATATGATATATAATTTGCACGATAAAAATGATACTGAGCTTTAATTTCTGAAATGGCATATTTTATTCCACCTCGTCTTTTTGCTGTTTCCTTTGAAAATCTCATATCAACTAAAACTTGTTGAATATTATCACCATTACATCCATTAGCTAAAGATTTCAACCAAAGGGCATAATCTTCATATAAGTACTCATTTCCATAACCACCGACGCGCATTATTTCACACTTTTTAAATGCAACTGCAGGGTGATTAAAAGGAGATCTGTTTTTTGAATATTTAAGTATAGAATTCCGACTTGGTACTTTTTTTATTATGCCCTTATCTCCTGGATTGAATTCGAACTCTTCAACCCAAGAGCTAAGAATATGAACATCACCATTCTTAGTCATAAAATCAAGTATACATTCGAATCGATTTGTTCTATTTATATCATCAGAATCAGCACGTATTACTAAATCATGCATACATTGATTCAACCCAAAATTTAACGCTGCCCCCAACCCCATATTTTTTTCAAGTGTGAAATCTTTTATATTTAAATATCTTCTCCAACTATCAATAACAGAATTGAGTTCAGATGTGACCTTACCATCACGAATAATAATAACTTCATCTGGGGCAACCGTATTTTTATAAATTGATTGTAAAGCCTCAGAGAGAAATAGGGGAGAATCCTTGATGTATATAGCCATCAAAACAGAAAACTTTGGAGTGTCATCTGACATCTTTACATATTTCCTTAAACATGTGCTGCAAAGTATTTATTTGTTTATTAGTAGAAAAGCGTGATAATTCATCTTCAAACAATTTTGGGTCAACTTTATATGAATAGCTTTTTAACATAGCATCACAAATTGAATCAATATCAGCATTTATGACAAATCCTGCTTTACCTATGATCTCAGGTAGAGCCCCGGTATTTGCTACAATTGATGGCTTATTGACACTCATAGCTTCCAATACAGGAATACCAAAACCTTCATATTTCCCTAGTAAGATAAGTGCACAACAATTTTCATAGTAGTCCCACTTATCTTCATCAGTGATATATCCTAATAATTGAACATGGTCATTTAATTTTAATTCATCAATCAAGTCCTGTAAAATTTTCTTAGCTCCATGATCACCCCCAGCAATTAATAATTTACAATTATCATTGACTAATTTTTTGAACTTTAGAAAAGCCTTTATCATCAAATCGTATTGTTTATCTTCATGCAAAGCACCCACCGAGAAAAAAAAAGGTTCACAATCATATTGGTGTATAGAGGATTTTTTAAAATCACCTAATATATTGTAAGTTACAATAACCTTATCGCTCTTGACATTAAGGGTATTGATAATATCATTTTTTGAATTATTGGACACTGTAGCGATTTTTTCCGATTTGTGAGCACACATATATGTGAAAAACTTTAGATACAATCTTTGTAGAAGACCAAATCTATTAGCCTTTCTAAATGGAAGCAAGTCATGAATAGTAATTATTGACTTACATTTAGCCCCCAAAAGAATCGGATTAATATTATTTGGGGAATAAATTATGTTATAGTTACGAAATTTAATCGGCATAAATATCTGTTCGTAAATAACACGCAAAAATTTCCCATTAATGCCTTTTACAGGATTATAGGTAATATTATTGTTTTCTGGAAAATTGAACAATTCTTTAACAGGGATATTAGCCTGGTGAACAACTATTATTTCGCAATCAATCCCATCGAATATTTCATTAATATTTTTTGCAATTAAATCTCTAAAGTATACTCCAACCCCATAATATTTTAATTCTGAAAAAGATAGTAAATTGAAAACTATTTTCGTCATAAAGGTTTTACTCTTTTAGTCCTAAGTGTGTACTTTAATAAAATAAATACTAAAAGCGAAAATATAACTGCTGTGAATTGGAATATCCAACCCGGAAATAAAAACACTAACCAAAACAACCATCTCATATTCATTGCATATAGGTCATTCGCAATAATTTTAGATAGCATTGTAAATAGAAAACACAGCAAAACAACCCATATGATGGGTAAAACGTATAAATCATTTTGAATAAAAATCCAACCAATTAACGATGGATTCACATTCCATGAGCTATCCAGAGATGGAGAAATATATCTGGCAAGCAAATCTGGAGTATTAATCTTATCATCAGCACTCCCTAATTTTTTAGCAATTATATAAATAAAATTTTCTTCAAAAAAATCAGTAGATTCTCCATTATTTTTTAAATTCTGAAGTTGATTAATATTATCTGTTATAAATGCAACGTGTGAAACTGTTTGAACTCTGCCAACAACCTTCATAAATTGTTGATTAAAAGAATCCGCATAATCAAAAAAAGTTAATTGCGTGCTGATAGCTTCGCCACTTCTGATAGAATTCTTAATCTGTTCTACAAATGGCAGAGCCAGAATAAAACATATTAATACTACCCCAGCTTTCCAATTTTTTTTGTTTTTCAATCGACGATCGATAAATGAGATTAAAATCAAAATGAAAAAATAAGATATCCAACCACGCTGAAGAAAAGAAATAATCCACAACATGATAATAATGGGCTTGTACTTACTTGTTTTAACATGTGTTAGAAATATTAAAACAAGTACATCAACATTCAGTAATACAAATAACGCTGAAATTACTCCGCCTCCGCGCTCATTATTACCGGCAACAAATAAGCCTGTATTAAATACGTATGTTATATATAATAATTCTAAACAAATTAAAAAAATGGCGATCGGTCTACTATTAGAATCAGCTAATTTTGTTGTAAGTGGTTTTATTTTTTCCAATCCATTATATAATACCGATAGAAATAATAAGCTAAGAGATATATAAATTAGAGATTGAATTATTACGACAGTTTCTGATTTAAACCCCATTAAATCGCCAATCAATAATTCACTGTTGTTTATAACTACAATTGTTGCAGCAATATTAAGCGTAAGAATTAGTAATGTGATTGGTGTCGTGTAAAAATTTTTCCTCATTTAATTATAATCTTCCTCTTGATTTTAGCCAATTGCTCGTTTAAAAAATTTAACACCTTTCCTTTCCATGTGGGAAAAATAGAAACAACAATTCCACTTTCACCAATCTTCCCTGATATGAAATGTTCCATGAAGACACATTGAGCTTTAATATTAATTCGTTGTTTATCATTATGTAACAATTTAGCTTGATACCAAACCGTATCTGTGTCTATATCAATTAAATGACTACGAATAAATTCTCTCAGTCTTGATTCAATCTGCATTCCCCATTTGGGGTCAATAATATCAATATCATTACTAAAAAAATATTTTGGAAGCTCATTGTAGCAACTAACAATTATTTTTGCAGATTTTTCATTTATTAGCATACAAAAGGAAGATATATAGCCATTCATATTATTCCAAGGGTTACTGTAACATATATTATTATAAGGATCTAAACGACCTGCCATTGTAGGCAATTCAGTTCTTTGAATTGTTGAATAATAACTCACAATTTTCCTTAAAAAGAATTTTGCATTATGTTTCAAGAACAATGTATCATTCAAAATGAGAATTGGTACTCCTGATGGTAATAATGAGCTATCTTCTAAAAAATCTATTCCTTCCTTATAGGCAGAAAACTCAAAAAGAGAATTTGTCCCGTTTTCGATATGAAATCCCTTCATTGTAATCTGTTCTACTACATGATTATTGGAAATCACAACACCATCTAGTTCATAATCTGGTAAATAATTATATAATTTATTAATTATGAATTCTGGCTTTAAAGTATAAGAACAGGCCACAATGCATAATTTTTTTTTACAATCCATTATAAATCATCCCAATTGATTGAAGGTGATAACAAAGAAGCCATACAATGAGTTGAAAGAGCGGGGATAGGTGAAAGAAGTCTAATTCTAAATATTTTAGTAAGTATCAAAAATAATTTGTAATCGTAAATAGCTAATTTTAGAATTATTTTTGTCCTATCAAAAACCCTGGCTTTCATAATATATGTTGCACATGTACTTGGTGCTATTTTCCAATGCCTACTCCCAGAATAAAATACAATAGTTTTTTTGTTTTTATTTTTTAATGAATCAAGATGTTCACAATATTCACTATATTTATCTGGATGATCATAAAGCGTTGCCATATCCCATCTTATATTTGATTTGACCAAGTTAAATATCTCATCAATCCATTTAGACTCATGCAAATAATCATTTTCTAAAAAATATATTAAATCATTTTTATCAATTTTTCCAACTCGACGATCTTCATCTACTAGTTTTACGCATTCACGCCATGCTTTGCGCTGATCTCCTCCATTGATTATGAATATCTTTTTATTATTCATATCGATATTTTCAAAGTGTTGATATAACGGATCTAAGGAAGCAACGTTTAATGATCCATCAAAAATAAAAGTAAATGCTATTTGGTCTTTATATTTAGATTCTTTTATTGTATTTATAAGATTTATAAAACAATTTTCATGACTAAACCACTCAGGCCGATTATTTTTAGTTGTCCGACTAATATCCGTATGCCGAAAATAAATATGAATCTTCACAGATTATCTCCAATAGCGCTTGGTTTAAATACAGATTCAAGCTCCAATAATTTCTTGCTTCTTTCAGATATTGGTTTAGCTGGTATACCTACATTTACCGTAAAAGCTTCACAATCCTCTTTGACTACAGAAAGAGCTCCAATTGCTGCACCCTCATGTAAAATAACATCCGGAAGAACAATACTTCCGCAACCTATGATAACATGTTTGCCTATAAATACAGTACCGCTATGTATATTCGTATATTCACTTGGAACTACTGGATTAGACATATAATTGCCAGAATAATCATCGTTACTGGAATATATTGAGACTCGAGATGAAATGTTTGCGTAGTCAGATATAGTTACTTTTCCTTTGCCAATAATTGAAGAATATACCGCTATATGAATATAATCGTGTATATCAATACCACCCTCTCCAGCTGAAAACACGCAAAAATCATCAATCCTTACATTATTCCCAATACTAATATTATCACACCCATAAAAAGATGCCTTATCTGATATTTTTACATTTTCTCCAACGCTTTTGAAGCCCATTTCTTTTAACTGTATTTCATCTAAATAGGCCATATCACATCTTACCCAATAATAATTTGGTTATTTTCACAACAATCTCTTCATTTAAATCTGTATATATTGGCAAGCATAGGACTTTATCAGCAACACTATTGGCTATTGGTAGATTATCAACGCTAGCTGAAATCAATCCTCGATACATAGGCATATTACTGATTAATGGATAAAAATACTTTCGAGATAGGATATTATTTTTCTTAAGTAATTCATATGCCTGATCACGACTCATATGAAAACCATCATCTATGAGTATAGGAAAATATGAATAGTTGCTATTTGCATTTATATTTCCTGGAAATATAGTAATACCCGGAGTCCCTTTCAGTAAATTCCGGTAAAGACTATCAATTATTTTTCGCTTAGATATTGAGCCCTCAATATGCTTTAACTGAACAAGTCCAAAGGCAGCATTAATTTCACTCATTTTGCCATTTATTCCTGGAGCTGTCACAGTCAGCTCGTCGGCGATACCAAAGTTTTTTAATCGATCTATACGTAACTTGGTTTTAGCATCAGGGCTAATTATTGCCCCACCTTCAAATGTATTGAAGACTTTCGTCGCATGGAAACTAAGAATTGATAAATCACCATAGTTAAGTAAACTTTGCCCTTTAAAATTTACACCGAATGCATGTGCTGCGTCGTAGATTACTTTCAATCCATAATTATCAGCTATTTTTTGAATTTCTTCGACTTCACAGGGTGTTGAGTAGCAATGGACAGGTAAAATTGCTGAAGTTTTTGGTGTAATAGCCTGTTCTATTTTTCTGTAATCAATATTATATCCATCATTTTCAATATCAACAAAGACAGGCGTAAGTCCATTCCATAAAATAGCATGTGAAGTTGCAACAAATGAATATGGTGTTGTTATTACCTCACCTGTTATTCTTAGGGCTTGTAATGCTGTGATCAATGCAATTGTTGCATTGTTAAAAAGCGAGATATGCTGCACACCCAAAAATTCACATAATTTTTCCTCGAGTTCTTGATGAAATGGTCCATTATTTGTCAACCATTTATTTTTCCATATTTTTTCCAGGTAAGGCATGAATTCTGCAAGTTCCGGCAAAGAAGGTTGCGTTACTGGAATAGTTTTATCGTTCATTTTCAGCCCTTATTTTTTATAAGAGAAATAATAGTCATAAATATTTCTTTGTACATAATTCGAATTAGTGTGATGTATATAATGGCATTTAATAAAATAGTAAATATTATATTTAATAAAGGTTCCATACTTATTTCATTTATAATATAGTTAGAACCTAACCCACTAATTAAACATAGACACCATATAGGTAGTAACTCTTTTAACTGCTTCCTTATTGTGATCGTTGATACTTTCTGGCTAAATAATCCATTTAAAAACCACGAAAGATATGAGTGTAAAACTAAACCAATCACCATTGCATTTATATTTATTTGCATCGTAATGACAAGAATAATTGTCATCAATGTCTTTTTTAGTATTTCCAAACGCAAAAAAAGATCACTTCGCCCATGAACCTGTAGGATATTAATATTTATTGCATGTATAGGATAAATCATAAATGCAATACAAAGTAGAAACAGAATATCAGATGTAAATTTCCACTCACTTCCTAATAATACAGAGACTAATGGCTTCGAGATTAAACCTATTCCTAATAGAATTGGAAAAACTACAACGCCTGCAATTTTAAGTGTGTTTAAATAAGCATCATCTATTTTCCCTTTGCCATTATAAATATTACAAAAAAGTGGATAAGTTACTCTCTGAATAATATTAGTAAGTGTCATTGCAGGTACGCTAGAGATCTGATTAGCCTGTGTAAATTGCCCTACAAGCTGTGGTGTAAAAAATTTCCCTATAATTAATTGATATATATTTGAATAAAAAGCTTCAAGTACTCCAGCAATTAGTAAGTTACTGCTAAATGAAAATAGCTTTTTGAATGTTTCATAGCAAAATTTCTCTTTTGGATACCATGGATTATAAATATTCAGTACAATACAATTTATGACACTATAGGATAACGATTGGAAAACCAATGTCCATACTCCATAACCCAAAGCAGCTAACGTTATCGCTATTACACTACTACTGGTAATAGCGATAAGTGAACTTTTAGCTTGGATCTTAAAATTCACGTCTACAGTGAGTTGAATCTTGGGGATTAAAGTTAGACCATTTGCTATAACTGTTAATGCTAAAATATCAAGTAAAGATTCCAGCAGAGGTATTTGATAGAATAAAGCAATATAAGAAGATAAACAATAAAGTACAATATATATTAGTATTGATAGACAAATATTAAATATAAATACTGTCGAATAATCTTTTTCAGTACGCTCCGATTTTCTAATTAATGCTGCACTAAATCCACTATCAATTAGAACCTGAGCTAATGATAGAAATAAAGTTAGCATACCAACATAACCAAAAGAGCTTGGTCCAAGAACCCTACCCAAATACAACATTAATAATAATTGTATGGCTTGCGTTCCTAGCCTTTCAATTGTGCTCCATAATAATCCTTGCCTGGCTAGTTTGTTATTCATCAATTAAACTTTCTCAAAAAGTTCTCTGAATGATGGTTGTTTCATGTCTTTCTCAGAGATTATCGCTTTTTTTTCTTTCCAATTAATAGCTAAATATTCATCATCCCATCTTATACCTTTTTCCATAGTTGCATTATAATAATTATTTGTTTTGTATAAAAAATGAGCGACTTCACTAATCACTTCAAAACCATGGGCGAATCCTTCTGGAATCCACAACTGTCGCTTGTTTTCAGCAGAAAGATTTACACCGACCCATTTGCCAAAAGTTTTAGAATCTTTCCTTATATCAACAACAACGTCATATACCTCACCTACTACACAGCGTACTAATTTTGCCTGTGAATAAGGTGGTAATTGAAAATGTAATCCTCTAATTACTCCTTTAGTAGACTTAGAATGGTTATCCTGAACAAATTCAACCTTCCGCCCCACAGCTTCTTCGAAAACTTTCTGATTGAAGCTTTCCATAAAAAAACCACGCTCATCCCCAAATACTTTTGGTTCAAATATTAATACATCAGGAATTTCAGTTTTAATTACGTTCATCTTATTAATAACCTTTAATCATTTTGAGCAGATACTGACCATAAGCATTTTTCTTCAACGGTTCGGCTAATACTTTTACCTGCTCAGCATCAATAAACCCTTTACGATAAGCAATTTCTTCCGGACAGGAAACCTTTAGTCCCTGGCGCTCTTCAATGGTGGCAATGAAGTTGCTTGCTTCAATAAGACTTTGATGCGTCCCTGTATCCAGCCATGCATAGCCACGCCCCATCATAGCGACAGACAAACGTCCTTGTTCCATATAAATACGGTTAATATCGGTAATTTCCAGTTCACCTCGGGCAGAAGGCTTAAGGTTTTTCGCCATTTCCACAACGTCATTGTCATAGAAATAAAGCCCAGTAACCGCATAGTTACTTTTTGGTTCCAGCGGTTTTTCTTCCAGGCTAATTGCAGTACCGTTATTATCAAACTCCACGACACCATAACGTTCAGGATCATTAACGTGATAAGCAAATACCGTTGCACCGCTTTCTTTGTTAACAGCAGCTTCCATTAATTTCGGCAAGTCGTGTCCATAGAAGATATTATCACCAAGCACAAGTGCACAATCATCGCCACCAATAAAGTCTTCACCAATGATAAACGCTTGCGCCAGGCCATCCGGACTCGGTTGTACTTTATACTGTAGATTAAGCCCCCACTGGCTCCCGTCCCCCAACAATTGTTGGAAACGCGGCGTATCCTGTGGCGTACTGATAATAAGAATATCGCGAATACCCGCTAACATAAGCGTTGAAAGCGGATAATAAATCATCGGCTTATCATAAATCGGCAGCAGTTGTTTACTTACTGCCATCGTCACAGGATAAAGACGAGTGCCGGAACCACCAGCCAGAATAATACCTTTACGCGTTTTCATTTCACCATTCCTTTTAATTCATCCCGCTCTGGCATCATGAGCGAGATGCAAAAATTTGTTAAATTGCCGTAGTCGTAAATAATTCGTTGAGCATTCGTTTCACACCCACCTGCCAGTCAGGCAAGACAAGCGCAAAGTTCTGCTGAAACTTTTCTGTATTGAGGCGAGAGTTATGGGGTCGACGGGCTGGTGTGGGATAGGCCGTTGTTGGCACGGCGTTAAGTTTGTTAAGAGCAAGGTTAATCCCTGCTTTGCGCGCTTCTTCAAATACCAGAGCGGCATAATCGTGCCAGGTTGTTGTACCGCCAGCAACCAGATGGTACAAACCAGCAACTTCTGGTTTGTCTACTGCTACGCGAATGGCATGAGCGGTGCAATCAGCCAGCAATTCGGCACCTGTTGGTGCGCCAAACTGATCGTTTATCACAGCCAGTTCTTCGCGCTCTTTTGCCAGACGCAACATTGTTTTGGCGAAGTTATTTCCTTTACCTGCATATACCCAGCTGGTACGGAAAATAATATGCTTCGCGCAATGTTTCTGTAACGCTTTTTCTCCGGCTAGTTTAGTTTCACCATAAACATTCAAAGGTGCTGTAGCATCCGTCTCCTGCCACGGTATTTCACCGGTTCCCGGAAATACGTAGTCAGTAGAGTAGTGAATAACCCAAGCGCCGACTTCATTGGCTGCTTTTGCAATCGCTTCGACACTTGTCGCGTTAAGTAATTGTGCAAATTCCGGTTCTGATTCCGCTTTGTCTACTGCAGTGTGAGCAGCCGCATTAACAATAACATCAGGGCGAATTTTTTTGACAGTTTCAGCTACACCTTCGGGATTACTAAAATCACCACAATAATCAGTGGAGTGAACATCAAGAGCAATCAGATTACCCAGCGGTGCCAGAGCACGCTGCAGTTCCCAACCTACCTGCCCTGTTTTGCCGAATAGGAGGATATTCATTAATGGCGGCCCTCATAGTTCTGTTCAATCCACGACTGATAAGCACCGCTTTTCACATTCTCAACCCAATTTGTATTAGCCAGATACCATTCCACCGTTTTACGAATACCGCTCTCAAACGTTTCTTGCGGTTTCCAGCCCAATTCGCGGCTAATTTTATCGGCATCAATTGCATAACGGCGATCATGCCCTGGGCGATCAGCAACATAGGTAATTTGCTCACGATAAGATTTCTCTTTCGGGACTATCTCATCCAACAAATCACAAATAGTGAACACTACGTCGATGTTTTTCTTTTCGTTGTGTCCACCAATGTTATAAGTTTCGCCCGCTTTACCTTCGGTTACGACGGTATATAACGCTCGAGCATGATCCTCTACATACAACCAGTCGCGGATCTGATCTCCTTTGCCATAAATAGGTAATGCCTTACCTTCCAGTGCATTAAGAATAACCAGTGGAATAAGCTTTTCCGGGAAATGATAAGGACCATAGTTGTTCGAGCAATTAGTCACAATGGTCGGTAAACCATAAGTACGTTTCCATGCGCGAACCAAATGATCGCTGGAAGCTTTAGAAGCAGAATATGGACTACTTGGCGCGTATGCTGTCGTTTCCGTAAATAGCGGCAACGTTTCATTGCTATTTACTTCATCCGGATGGGGTAAGTCACCATACACCTCATCAGTAGAAATATGATGAAAACGGAAGTTTTTTTTCTTTTCATCATCCAGACCAGACCAATAATTGCGCGCCGCTTCTAAAAGAACATAAGTACCCACAATATTGGTTTCAATAAATGCCGCAGGGCCAGTTATTGAGCGGTCAACGTGGCTCTCTGCTGCCAGGTGCATCACCGCGTCTGGCTGGTGCTGTGCGAAAATACGAGCCATCGCTTCGGCATCGCAGATATCTGCATGCTCAAATGAATAACGTTCAGAATCAGAAATTTCAGCGAGTGATTCCAGGTTTCCGGCGTATGTTAATTTATCGACATTAACAACACTATCTTGCGTATTATTTATTATGTGACGAACAACAGCAGAACCAATAAATCCTGCGCCACCAGTAACAAGTATCTTCACTTTTTTATTCCATATAGCCAGAGAGCATGCTGTGAAATAGACTGCTCCAGATTTGATTAATAGATGCATTAATGCACGCTACCGCCCCTGGCTTAACAGCTACCAGAGCACTGCGTACATTTCCACGATGTGACGAGCGTAACCCACTCGTGCCAAATCCGAAAAATTCAAACGCTAATTGTCTTACCAAACAGCTGTAGAAACAAGGAAAATCCTGGAAAAATTTGAACTATGATTGCAAGCTAACATGCTGTTTTTATTGTACTTATAAAAAAGACAACGGCAGTGAGATTCAATGAGCAAAACTTATGCTATGAATCTTCACTGCCGTTTTTAATTACTTACTGACCGACACTTCCAGTCAGGAATTTGTTACTCGCTTAACAGCTTCTCAATCCCTTTACGGAACTTCGCCCCTTCTTTCAGGTTGCGTAGTCCATACTTCACAAATGCCTGCATATACCCCATTTTTTTACCGCAGTCGTAGCTGTCACCTGTCATCAGCACGGCATCAACGGACTGTTTTTTCGCCAGTTCAGCGATGGCATCAGTCAGCTGAATACGCCCCCATGCACCAGGCTGAGTGCGTTCAAGTTCCGGCCAAATATCTGCAGAAAGCACATAGCGACCAACGGCCATGATGTCTGAGTCCAGCGTCTGCGGCTGATCCGGTTTTTCGATGAATTCAACAATGCGGCTGACTTTACCTTCGCGGTCCAGCGGCTCTTTGGTCTGGATGACAGAGTATTCAGAGAGGTCACCCGGCATACGTTTTGCCAGCACCTGGCTGCGGCCCGTTTCGTTGAAGCGCGCAATCATGGCAGCAAGGTTGTAGCGCAGCGGGTCGGCGCTGGCGTCGTCGATCACAACGTCTGGCAGCACCACGACAAATGGATTGTCACCAATGGCAGGTCGTGCACATAAAATGGAGTGGCCCAAACCTAAAGGTTCGCCCTGACGCACGTTCATAATTGTCACGCCCGGCGGGCAAATGGACTGTACTTCCGCCAGCAGTTGACGCTTCACGCGCTGTTCAAGGAGAGATTCTAATTCATAAGAGGTGTCGAAGTGGTTTTCGACCGCGTTCTTGGAAGCGTGAGTTACCAGGAGGATTTCTTTGATCCCTGCAGCCACAATCTCGTCAACGATGTACTGAATCATTGGCTTATCGACGATCGGTAGCATCTCTTTGGGAATCGCCTTAGTGGCAGGCAACATATGCATCCCAAGACCCGCTACAGGAATAACTGCTTTTAAATTCGTCATTATTTCATCCACCTGTAAAATGGTTGCTGAATTATAGCTTGTTCGATTTTTTTCGCCAGCATCAATTACCCTGAATTGATTACTGAATTACTTGTGATGTTACGCCGCTTCGTTGTGGATTGCAGTAGCATTGTTCCTAAGTATGGCTCCATTTTTCCAGGAATGGTCGCAAATCTACTCCCTCCGTTCTGGCAATCTAAAGTTAATCTTCTCCACATTAACAATATGGTGATTAATCCTGTCGATATCGACGGAGATTTGTCCTTTTTCATTCACCGCATGAACATTTGCAAGAGACAGCAGTGTTTCTTTTTTCGCCATAAAGACACCGCGTACGTCTTTGCGCATGTCGAAGTTCATGCTCAATGCGGGTCCAACAGAGGATTCCTGCATCACATTGATATTTCGCATAAAAAGGTGTTGCGGTTTATTGTGTAGCTCAAGCGACGCACGCTTCATCTCAATGTTAGTCAGCGCCACAAAGGAGACAGCATTCCCGGCGGAGATTTGGATGCCGCGCAATTTATAAGCAAGATGAGTATTATCCAGTTGAATATCATTCACTCGGAAATTCTGCGGTATCGAGAGATATTTGCCTTTAATTACCCCATAGCCAATTAACATCCCGGCACTATTAATCATTTCAATATTATCAATCACAAAGTTGTCACAACCATAAATAGCAACTGTGGCGTTATCAATACCTGCTTTCTTACTGAAATCCGGCGTGATATTACGAGCTTTGATATTACGGATAACAAAATGTTTACCATTTTCAACATGGATCAGTTGCCGACAATCTGATCCCGTGATATTCGCCACGACAAAGTTTTTCACTGCCTGGTTTTCCGGATAATTATTATCGTAGGTACTTCCCGCAAGGCCGATGCCAATGCCCCAGTTGATTTTGCCGTTAGTACAGTTGATGCGCTCGATCACATGGTCGGAGATCAAAATATCACTGTCGTTAATTGCCACGTTCCATTCAATGGCGTCGCCCTGTAAGTCGCTGAACTTACAATTGGTGATATTGGCACCGATAATCTGGTTATGAAATCCCTGGCGTAAGATGGCGTAGTTAGCGTGGCTAACGGTGAGGTTATCGATGGTCAGGTTGCGCATGACCCGTTTGTTTTTGCCGCCGATATAGATCTGCGTCACCGGGCCAAAGCCGCTCATCACCAGCCCTTTGATGGTGCAGTCAGAACCACGCACATCCAGGGTGATGTTATGTATACTGCCGCCCTCCCCCCCTGTCACCTTGCTGCCGTCCTGTAAGACAAATCGCCCTCTGCCGTTGCCGCGCAGGCTTCCAAGGATGTGTAACGTTTTACCTGCAGGAATGAAGATGCCGGTGTTGATATTGTCGCAAACCAATCCGGCGGGCACGACGACCGTTTGCCCTTCGCTGAAGGCTTGTTTAAATGAGGCGATCCAGTCGTGTGGGTTGTAGTCGTTAATGTTAACGCTTTGTCGGGCGGGAATTGCACGGGCAAAAGGGGTATGGAGGAAGGCAAGCGCCGAGCTTGCTGTCAGGAAGGTGCGTCGGGAGAGTTTTTTAAATGGCATACGTTCTCCTCTATAAAGCCTGCAGCAAGCTGGCGAGTTCTCGATTGATCACCTGCTGGTTAAAATCGTGTTCGACTTTTTCGCGCGCACGTTTGACGACCGGTGCCAGTTCGTCGGTGTCCAGTTGGCTAAACGCCGCCAGTCGTTGCGCCAGTGCACGGGCATCGTTCTCAGGCACCAGCCAGCCGGATTTGTCAGCCTCCACCAGTTCCGGTATTCCGCTATGCAGAGTAGAAACCACCGGAATGCCGACCGCCATCGCTTCCATTAGCGCCACCGGAATGCCTTCCATATCACCATCCGCACCTGTAACCGATGGCAACAGGAAGACATCCGCGTCGTCGAGCATCGCTTTCACTTCATGGCTCGGTTTAAAGCCCGGCATCTCTACCACATCTTCCAGTTGATATTGTTCGATAAGGGTGCGCAGGCGTCGTTCCCACGGGCCAATGCCGAGGATGCGATAGCGAAATGCCACGCCCTGCTCTTTCAACTGACGGCAGGCTTCGATCGCCACATGCAGGCCTTTTTTCTCGGTTAAGCGTGCAACGGAAATGATTTCCAGCGGCGTTGCGGGCGCTTTCACCGGACGCGGACTAAAGCGCGTCATGTCCACGCCCATGCGCGATACGGCGATTTTTTCCCTCGGGCATCCCATTTTTTGCAGCCTTCCGGCCCACAGATCGCTGATCGGTAGCATCAGGTCGCCACGGCGGAACAGTTGCTGATATTCGGGAGTGTAGTGGTTGAGCACTTCCCGACTGGAGATATCAATGCCGTGGAAGATAGTAGCGATTTTGCCGCGTATGACACCCAGTTCCCGTAGTTTTGCTGCGGTTACCCCCGCAGGGCCAAAATGAGCGATAAAGACATCGGCATAAAATGGTGTTGAGACCTGGCCGCAAATGGCAGACAAAATCAGGTTCCGCGACTCTGCGCCATAGCGTTTGAGGTTGAGCGCCTGCCAGGTATTTTTACGATGAATGCCGCGTAAGGTCTGGCTGGCGCGGTGGCGCAGTTTCGCCACTTTGCCCGTAGGTTCGTCCTGTAACCAGCGGGTTCTGGCGGCAAGGTTGTATTTCGTCCATGCCGCGTGGGTGTTCTGGGTGTCGCCTTTTTGCAGCGCGACAATCTCCACTTCAAAGCCCATATCAATAAACGCAGTGATTTGGTTAAGAACGAAGGTTTCCGACGACAGCGGAAATTTCAGTAAAAAGAAGCCGACCTTCATTTCGCCTCCCCAATGCGTTCAAGCACAGATTGCACCATCCGCATTCCCATCTGACGTTCGCGACTGACGGCTTCGCTAAGTCGTGCGTTCAGCGCCGGAAGATGGCCTAAGGTATCCGCAACCATCGCTTGCAGGCTACCGTCCAGTAAATGACGGATATCAATCGCCATCTCTGGTAGCCCCAGCTGCTGCATAATCCCGGCGGATTTATGTTCGTAGTTGATGGCAATTGCCGGAGTGGAGAAATTCATCGAGATAATGGCTGAGTGCAGACGCGTACCGACGGTGAGTTGACAGGCTCCAAGAATTTTGCCCATTTCCAGATCATTGAGTTCATCCATCACTACGTGGTAACGGGCAGGATCGCTGATGTGCTGGCGCAGGTTGAGCGCCACCATGCGGTCGTCTTTGTTATAGCTGTCGATGCCCGTACAAGTGGAGAGCGCAATGACCTGATACCCTTCGTCGAGGGTGCGATTGACCACCCCGGCAAAGGCTTTTTCATACGCTTGTTGAGTGGTGCCGAGACGTTTGTCGAACGGTGCCAGTTCGCGCAGGGTAATGGCCACCGTTTTCTGTTGTGCGGCAACGTCCAGCCAGTGTTGAACGGCATAGCTGGCGGTGAAATCTTCTGTGTGGTGATCGACCAGCCACGCGGTATCGACGCCATGTTCAACTTTTGCAGTGGTGATATTGCTGCGTTTCATCAAATCAAGGCTGACCGATTCGCGCAGGATCAGCGCGTCGCAGTGACCAAAAACGTAGTTTGCCAGTTGGTTAAATTGCTCATCCTGGAAGGGACCGACGCTGTGACCAATCATAAACAGCGGCTTTTTCGCCATAAACGTGCAAAGTGCGTGTTCAAACTGCGGCACACCATAGAGATCGACAAAAAACGATCCGCCGACCTGAATAATGGCGTCGTAACCTGACAGCAAGCGCACGAAGTCGGTGAATCCCTGGGCGATGGCGATATTACGCAGCTTGCCAGTGTCGGTGACGCGTGAGAGCAATACCTGATGCTGGTAGCGGCGACGGAGGACTTTTTTAACGCGCCCGACAACGCCCGCCGCGCTGTTTTGTTGTTTCATTTGCAGGAACAGCGGATCGCCCATTACCGGGCGGTTGAGCAGCCAGGAAGAACTGACCGGATAGCGGCTCATCACGTCCACTTCGGCATGTGGATTGAGGATGTTGATGGCATCAAGTAAGCCGCGCAGGATGGCGCTGTCGCCGCGGTTGCCGCAAGTGTGGTTGCCCAGAATCAGTAATTTCATTTTTTCCTCATAAATTTGATGCCAGGTGAGGTTATGTTGTTGTTTTTATTGCCGTAGCCTAAAACAACCATTCACCCCGCCCGTAAAAGCATTTTCATTTTTTCGCTGCGACAAAACTGACGCTTCACTTCCACCACCAGCGGATGGCGCGACAGCACAATCATCACCACAAACGCCAGCACGCCCGCGGCTATTTGCACCGCCAGCAGCATGCCCAGAGCCATTTGCCCTTTCAGTACAATGCCCAGCGCATAACTGATCACCAGTGTCGGCAGCGAGAGATAAAACGGCAGCCACAAACTCAGGATGTACTGACGATAACTGGAACCGAGCACCGGTTTAATCATCACGAAGTAACTCAGAATGGTGTTGATAATCTGCACCAGCAGGAAGCCAAGCGTGACGCCGATTGCGCCCGCCATCTGCCCACCAATAACAATCGCCGGAATAAACAGAAAGGTTTTGAATACGTTGAATTTAAAGCTGATATCGACCCGCGCTTTCGCCATCAGCAGCGAACCAATCGGGTTCCCCACTGAGCGCAGCAGCCCCACCACACACAGCAATTGCAGCACCGGAATAATGCTGTTCCACTTCTCACCAAAGACCAGCGGTACAAAGTTATTCGACACCACCATCAGCCCCAGCAGCGCCGGAAAGTTGATAATCCCCACCACCGACAGCAGCTTGTAGAAGTTAACGCGCAGCTTTTCGGTGTCGTCCTGAATTTTGGCAAATGCCGGAAACAACACGCGGGTGATGATCGGATTCAGCTTCATCGGCGGCACAACGGCCACGTTGTACGCCAGGTTGTATCCCCCTGCTACGCCCGCGCCGAGAATACGCGCCAGCACCAGCGTTGAAAGGTTGGTATTGAGATAGTTGATGATGCTGTCCGCCGTCAGCCAGGCACCAAAACGTAAGTTTGGTGCCACCGACGCCAGCGAGAAATGCAGACCGGGGCAATAAATTTTTCGACCAAAGTAGCCAAACAGCAGCGTTCTTACCGCACTATTGACCAGATAACCGAGGATCGCGGTCATCGCCAGCGGCCAGAAATGGGCGCTAACCACCGTAAAAGTGAAGCCCGCCAGCACCGCGCTGGTTTCGATCATGCCGATTTTGTTGAACTCCAGCTCCTTCTGCATCAACGCGCGGAACTGCTGCCCGTGGGGGATCACCACAAACGCCAGCGACAATGTTTTAATCAACGGTGCCAGGTCCGGGTTATTCAGCACGTCGCCGATGAGATCACTCAACAAAAACACCGCCACGCACACCACGATCCCCAGCCCGACGTTCAGCCAGTACAGCGTGGTGAGTTCAAGGTGGCTGATTTCTTTTCGCTGAATAATCGAGTTAGCGATGCCGAAGTCAGAAAGCGTATCTGCCAGCGCGATGATCACCAGCGACACGGTAAGCAAACCGAACTGGTGGTTGTCGATAATCCGCGCCAGCACGGTCATCTGCACCAGCCCGAGGCCGATGATGATCACCGTGGCAATCGCCGACCACTTCGCGCCGCTGATGGTTTTTTCACGTAAGCTCATATCAATATGCCGCTTTGTTAACGAAACCCTTGAATACCGTCAGGAAAACGATTTTGATATCGAACCAGACGCTCCATTCGCGGATGTACTCAAGGTCGAACTCGACGCGTTTTTCCATTTTCTCCAGCGTGTCGGTTTCGCCACGCCAGCCATTAATCTGCGCCCAGCCGGTAATGCCCGGTTTCACCTTATGGCGCAGCATGTAGCCTTCAATGAGCTGGCGATACTGTTCGTTATGCGCCACCGCGTGTGGACGTGGACCGACAATCGACATCCCCCCGGTCAGCACATTGATAAACTGCGGCAATTCATCCAGCGAGGTGCGGCGCAGAAAGTTCCCCACTTTGGTGACGCGCGGATCGTTCTGCGTCGCCTGAGTCACCACTTTGTCGTTCTCCATCACTTTCATAGAACGGAACTTCCACACTTTGATCGGCTTGCCATCCATGCCGTAGCGAGTCTGGCGGAAAATAACCGGCCCCGGTGAGCTCAGTTTCACCGCCAGCGCAATGCAGCACAGCACCGGGGAGATCAGCAGCAGGATAAGCGTCGCCAGCACAATGTCTTCTGCACGTTTTATCAGACGGTTAACCCCGGAAAGCGGCGTGTCATACAGCGGCACCACCGGTACGCCGTTCATCTCTTCGATACGGGAATGGAGAATGTTGAAGGTAAAGACATCGGGGATCAGCAGCACCGAACAGGTGGTATCCGCCAGTTGATGGACCAGTTTTTTCACTCGTGCGCCGTCGCACATTTGCATCGCGATATAGACGTTATGAATCTTGCCCGCTTTCGCATCCTCGACCAGCTGTTGCAGATTGCCCGCCCAGTCGTTAGAAACGCCGCCCGGTTTTGGGTCGTGGTATACGCCCACCACTTCAAACCCTAACCACGGCTGATTACGGAAGCTCTCCATCAGCATTTGTCCGGCGGCTAAATCCCCCGCCACCGCGACCATCCGCTTGTTATAGCCATGATTACGCAGCCAGCCCGCCCCAATGCGAATACATGAACGGCAAACCACCAGTCCGATGCTGGTCAGCCCATACCACGCCAGCCAGATTTTCAGTTGCGTATCGAAATCATTGTTGAACGCCACCAGTCCGGCGCTGAAAATCACGCTTAAGGTCCAGTTTTGTAGCAGCAGGGCAAATTCTGTCGCTGCCCGAACACCGCGCCATGAGCGATAAAAATCGGTGATGCCACCCAGCATCTGGAACACCACCAGCGTAATCAGCGCCACCAACAGGTGCATGTAGAGGAATGACAGGCCGCTCACTTCGCAAACCAGCCATAGTCCGGCAAACATGATGGTGATATCTGAAAAGCGTTGCACCATAGAGATTAACGATGCATTGGTTTTCGCTCGCTCGCGCTTTTTTAGATTTGTCATCGTTGTTCCTGTTATTAGCCCCTTACCCGCAGTGGGGTAAGGGAAGATCCGACATTACTCGTTCAGCAACGTCAGCAGAGTTCGCGTTCGCGCTTCCATTAGCGGCACATCACCGCGCGATTCCACATTCAACCGCACCACCGGTTCGGTGTTGGAGGAACGCAGGTTAAAGCGCCAGTCGGCAAAGGTCATGCTGATGCCATCGGTGCGATCCACCGCCAGCGCCTCACGGCTAAAATGCTGTTCCACGCGGTTAATCGCCTCAACGGGTTGCGCCAGTTTGCTGTTGATCTCACCGCTTGCCGGAAACGCCGCCATCCGGTCGCGTACCAGTTCGCCCAGCGTTTTTCCTTTCAGGCATACCAGTTCGGCGACCAGCAGCCACGGGATCATGCCGCTGTCGCAGTAAGCGAAATCACGGAAGTAATGGTGGGCGCTCATTTCGCCACCGTAGATGGCGTCTTCCTTGCGCATACGTTCTTTAATAAAGGCGTGTCCGGTTTTCGACATCACCGGAGTGCCGCCTGCGGCAGTCACCACATCAACGGTGTTCCAGGAGAGACGTGGATCGTGGATGATCTTCGCGCCGGGATTTTTTTCGAGGAATGCTTCTGCCAGCAGGCCGACAATGTAGTAGCCCTCAATAAACTGCCCTTTTTCGTCAAACAGGAAACAGCGGTCAAAATCGCCATCAAAAGCAATGCCCATATCCGCGCCGTGTTTGATGACCGCATTGCGGGTGTCGTCGCGGCATTCCGGCAGCAGCGGGTTAGGAATACCGTTGGGGAAATTGCCGTCCGGCGTGTTATGCACTTTGATTAACTCCACCGGTGCGCCGAGGGCTTTAAAGCGGGCTTCGATGGCGTCAACTACCGGACCCGCCGCGCCGTTCCCGGAGTTGATCACAAGTTTCAGCGGAGTAAGGTTTTTGACGTTGATATAACCGAACAGGTGATCAACGTAAGCGTCACGCAGATTGATTTGCTGATAGCGACCGCGTTTGGTTTCATCGACAGGAGGGAAGTCATTGGCTTCTGCCAGACGCTGGACATCGCGCAGTCCGGTATCACCGCTGATCGGGCGAGCCCCTTCGCGCACCAGTTTCATGCCGTTGTAATCCATCGGATTATGGCTGGCAGTAACTTCGATGCCGCCATCCACGCCGAGATGGAACGTGGCGAAATAGATCTCTTCAGTGCCGGACGTGCCAATATCCAGCACATCGACGCCCGCATCCTGTAAACCTTTTGCCAGCGCCAGTTTTAAGGTTTCGCTGGTGAGGCGGACATCACCGCCTAAAACAATGGTTTTCGGTTTAAGAAATTCGCCATAGGCGCGACCAATACGCCAGGCAATATCTTCATTCAGTTCTTCGCCTAATTTCCCGCGAATATCATAGGCTTTAAAGCAGGTTAATTTTTTCATGTCGTTACCCTTTTTCAGGCAATAGTTGGCCCTGACCGAAGCGGCCAATTTTGTTTTTGTCGTTATTTACCAGAGAATTAATCCGGTTGATTATTCAACTACTACACCCGCCCGTAGCGATCCGCGAAGCGCACCACATCATCCTCTTCGAGATAAGAGCCGGAGCGCACTTCAATTAAATCGAGCGGAATTTTCCCCGGGTTTTCCAGGCAATGTGTCGCCCCCAGCGGAATATAAATGGACTCGTTTTCACCAAGCAGTTTGATATCACCGTCAATAGTGACTTTTGCCGTTCCTGCGACCACCACCCAGTGTTCCGCGCGGTGATGATGCATCTGTACCGACAAGCCCTCGCCCGGTTTCACGGTGATGCGTTTCACCTGGTAGCGGTCGCCCGCATCAATAGAGTCATATTTGCCCCACGGACGATACACTTCACGATGCACCCGATGCTCATGGCGACCGTCGGCTTTGATCTGCTCGACCACTTTTTTCACATCCTGCACCGCGTTACGGTCGGCAATCAGCACTGCATCTTTGGTCTGCACTACCACCAAATCTTTCACCCCGACGGTGGTGACCAGGCCAGATTCGGCATACACATAGCTGTTTTCAGTTTTGTGATTAATCACATCGCCGTGGCAAACGTTGCCCTCGGCGGTGTGGGCGCTGATCTCCCATAATGAAGACCAGGAACCGACATCGCTCCAGCCCGCATCCATCGGCACCACAACGGCATCTGCCGTACGTTCCATGACCGCGTAATCCACCGACTCTTCCGGGCAGGCCAGAAAGGCTTCTTCATCCACGCGAATAAAATCGAGATCCGGATCGACGGCGCTCATCGCTTTTTCGCAGGCATCGAGGATATCCGGGCGATATTTTTTCAGTTCTTCGAGATAGCGTCCGGCACGGAACAGGAACATACCGCTGTTCCAGTAATATTCGCCGCTTGCTACATAGGCCTGCGCGGTTTCCAGATTTGGTTTTTCGACAAACTGCGCCACTTCAAAGGCCACCGTATCCTGCTCACCCGCAGACACTTCACCGCGACGAATATAGCCATATCCGGTTTCAGGTAGATCCGGCACAATGCCGAAGGTCACCAGCTTGCCCGCTTCGGCATATGGCATAGCATTACGCACGGCGGCACGGAACGCGTCTTCATCGGCAATCACATGATCCGCCGCCAGCACCAGCATTAACGGGTCGCTCTCCGGGCTATGACGTTTTGCCGCCAGCGCCGCCAGCGCAATGGCGGGTGCAGTGTTACGCCCTGCCGGTTCGAGAATAATGTTCTCGGTGAGTTTGTTCAGTTGACGCAGCTGTTCCGCGACAATAAAGCGGTGCTGCTCATTGCAAATCACCACAGGGCTTTCGCACTCCACGCCGTTCAGGCGGCAGATGGTGGTTTGCAGCATGGTGAGATCGCCTTTCAGGCATAAAAACTGCTTGGGATAAAGTACGCGGGAAAGCGGCCATAAGCGGCTACCGGAGCCACCTGCCATCACAACTGGATAGAGTTTCGACTGCGCCATAATTATCCCCGAATATCATTTATAAATTGACGTAACACGTTCTCTTTATCGAGCGTGCGTTCGGCATATTCACGTGCCACCGTGTTGTGTTTGGGCAGCAGGAGCGCCTGGCAAATCCCCGCCACCAGCGCCTCGACCGATTCCGGCTCTACGCAAACCGCAATGCCCGGAAAGGTTTCGCAAAGCTGCCCCAGTTCTGTGTGGGCCTCTGCGGTAATCACCGCGTTACCGCCTACCGCCAGAATATTGGTCAGTTTCGACGGCAATACGGCATCTGCCGCGCCGCGTTTTTGCACCACCAGATGGCAATCGCCCATCTTCAGCAGTGCGGGTAAAGCGTCATACGATTGCAGCGGGAAAAATTGCATGTTGCGCAGTCCACGCTGCTGCGCCATTTTTTCCAGCCGCGCTTTGCCGCCGCCCTGCCCGACAATGGCAAAAATCAGCGGTTCATCGCGCAGGCGATCGGCAGCTTCAATAACGTTTTCCAGCCCCTGCTTTTCACCAATATTGCCGGAGTAAAGAATGATTTTTTTGTTATCCGGCAGGCCAAGCTGGTTACGAAGGGCATCAACATCGACATCTGCGACATGCTGAAAACGGGCAATTTCTGACCAGTTGGGAAAGAAGATGACGTTTTCTGCCGCCACGCCTTTTTCGATGGCTTTATTCATCATCGAACGCGAAATCGTGGAGACGTTATCGACGTTATGCAGTCCGCTACGTTCGAACGCCGTTGCCAGCTGTGCCACTTTGCCGCCTTTGCCTTTTCCGGCAAGGCCCAGCCCCAGCATGGCGTCCACTTCGTAATCCTGAATATGCAGCACGGTACGCGCGCCAGAGAGTTTCGCCAGCAGGCGCATTCCCGGCGTGCAAAACAGCGTTGGCACCACGCCAATAATGCGATCCGGCTTCCAGCGACGTTGCGCCATCAACGGGAAAAAACTGCTGACGGCAAAACTGCCGAGATGCAACAAGCGTTTCAGGGTGCTCGGCTGTTTTGGCACGTACAGCGGGCAGCGCCACACCGTGGCGGCCCCCTCTTCTCGTTTGTAGCGCCAGGCGGAATAGTTCTCGCCCACCTGCCACTGCGGGTAGTAAGGCGGTGCGGTTATGACCCGCACCTCATGACCTTGTGCCGCAAGCCATTCCACCATCTCTCCGGTGTATTTGCCGATGCCGGTTAACTCCGGCGAGTAGTTAATGCCGTAGACCAGTATTTTCATAATCCGGGTACTCCGGCACGCTTCTCAGCGAGAAAATAGGCGCGGCTGTTAGCGTGAACATTGTCACTGGCGAGCAGCGCTTCCGGCGTCAGCCAGCGGTAATCGTCATGCTGCTCATCCGGCAGTAACAGATCTTCTTCCGCGACTCTGAAGCGAAAACCGAGCACCACATAGTGCGTGGTGAAATCCGTGCCAGAGAAGTTATCGTCATAAAAGTGCTGCCAGACACCGTAAAACTGGCCTGCTGTTATCGGCAGACGCAGCCCCAGTTCCGCCATCGTCAGCCGCTCAAATGCGGCTTCCAGCGTTTCGTCTTTCTGCACGCGCCCTCCCGGCACAAACCAGTAACCCTGCGCCGGGCGGTTGGTTCTTTTGCCAAGCAGAAACTCGCCGCGACTGTTCTCAACAATAAAGTCGAGAGAGACAAGCGGAGTGGAGCGCACTACCGTGGCAAAGTCTTCCTGACGTAAAAACATCATTACCCCCGAAAGCGGTCTTGATTCTCAAGGAACCACTGGTAAGTGCTGGCAAGCCCCGCTTCCAGTGAGATTTCGTGATACCAGCCAAGCTGATGCAGGCGCGTCACATCCAGCAGTTTGCGCGGTGTGCCATCCGGTTTGCTGGCATCAAAAACCACCCGACCTTTGTAACCCACCACTTTGGCGATGGTTTGCGCCAGCTCGCGGATAGTGCAGTCAACGCCCGTGCCGACATTAATGTGCGACAGCATCGGCTGGGTGTTCTCCAGCCAGACTTCATGCGCCAGCTCCATCACATGAATGCTCGCCGCCGCCATATCATCGACGTGCAGAAATTCGCGCATCGGCGTACCGCTGCCCCACACCACCACGTCCGGCGCATTCTGTGCCGTCGCCTCGTGGAAGCGACGCAGCAATGCTGGGATCACATGCGAGTTACTCGGATGGAAGTTGTCGTGCGGCCCGTACAGGTTGGTCGGCATGACCGAGCGGTAATCGCGTCCGTACTGGCGGTTGTAAGATTCGCACAGTTTGATCCCGGCGATTTTGGCAATGGCGTAAGGCTCGTTGGTCGGCTCCAGCGTACCCTGCAATAACTCGCTTTCTGCCATCGGCTGTTTTGCCAGTTTCGGGTAGATACAGGACGATCCGAGAAACAGCAGTTTGTTCACGTCGTTCTGATGCGCGGCGTGAATGATGTTGCTCTCAATCATCATGTTCTGATAGATGAAATCCGCCGGATAGGTGTTGTTGGCAACAATGCCGCCCACTTTCGCCGCCGCCAGATAGACCTGGTCAATGCTTTCGCTGGCAAAGAAATCATGCACCGCGCGGCTGTCCAGCAGGTTCAGTTCATCGCGGGTGCGTAATACCAGCTCCACATCACCGCGCTGTTCGAGCTGTCGCCTGATGGCGGAACCGACCATTCCGCGATGGCCAGCGATAAAAATGCGTTGTTTACTCATGCTTATGACTCCAGCGCGATCGCCACGTCGTAGCCGTGAGATTTCAGCAGAGAGTGTTTTTTCGCCGCTTCGAGGTCATTAGCCACCATTTCAGACACCATCTCTCTGAGGGTGATTTCCGGTTTCCAGCCCAGTTTTTCGTGCGCTTTGGTCGGGTCGCCGAGCAGCGTTTCAACTTCCGCCGGACGGAAGTAACGCGGGTCAACGGCGATAATCACATCGCCCGGTTTAACGCCCGGCGCATCATGCCCGGTGACGGAAACCACAATGCCCTTCTCTTCAACGCCCGTGCCTTCAAAGCGCAGTTTGATACCCAACTGTGCCGCCGCCATTTCTACGAACTGACGCACGGAGTACTGAACGCCGGTAGCAATTACGAAATCTTCCGGCTGTTCCTGTTGCAGCATCATCCACTGCATTTTTACGTAGTCTTTGGCATGGCCCCAGTCACGCAGGGAATCCATATTGCCGAGGTACAGGCACGACTCCAGCCCCTGGGCGATGTTGGCGATTGCGCGGGTGATTTTGCGGGTAACGAAGGTTTCGCCGCGGCGCGGGGATTCATGGTTGAAGAGAATACCGTTACAGGCGTACATGCCGTAGGATTCGCGGTAGTTAACGGTGATCCAGTAGGCGTACAGTTTGGCGACCGCATACGGAGATCGCGGGTAGAACGGCGTGGTCTCTTTCTGCGGAATTTCCTGCACCAGACCGTACAGTTCAGAGGTGGAAGCCTGATAGAAACGGGTTTTCTTTTCCAGACCGAGGAAGCGGATCGCCTCCAGCAGGCGTAGCGTACCCATCGCATCGACGTCTGCGGTATATTCCGGTGACTCAAAAGAAACCGCAACGTGGCTCATTGCGCCCAGGTTGTACACTTCATCCGGCTGCACTTCACGCAAAATACGCGTCAGGTTGGAGGTATCACTCAGGTCGCCATAATGCAGATGGAATTTCGGGTTGCAGGTGTGCGGATCCTGATAAATGTGATCCACGCGCTCGGTGTTGAATGACGATGCACGACGCTTAATACCATGCACCTCGTAACCTTTTTCCAGCAGAAACTCTGCCAGGTAAGAACCGTCTTGTCCGGTTACACCGGTGATGAGAGCGACTTTTGACATGTCTTATTCCTCTGTATTTTTTGAATTTATTCAGTTTCAACGCGTTCGCGTATCACCACTGCGGGATTCCCCCGGCAAACCACATTTGCCGGAAGCGATTTAAAAACACTGCTTCGCGCACCCACGACGGTGCCGTCGCCGATCGTGACGCCAGGGGCAACAAAAACATCTGTCGCCAGCCAGCATTTCTCGCCAATCACAATAGGCGTGGCGTTAATGGTGAAATGTTGACTTGCATGGTCGTGGCTCCCGGTGCATAAATAACTTTTTTGCGATATCACCGAATGTGCGCCAATGGTTATTTCACCGAGGGTATATAAATTGACGTCATCGCCGACCCACGCGTAATCACCTAAGGTTAATTTCCACGGATAGGTAATTTTTACTGACGGACGAATAACTACGTTTTTTCCTATTTTTGCGCCGAATAAACGTAATAAAAATGCCCGCCAGCGATACAATACTTGTGGCGACCAGGCAAATATTGTTGCCTGTACTGCCCACCACAATTGCACTTTAATAGCGTTGCCACCCCGGAACCCTTTCGGCACCGAGAATCCACTTAAATCCTGCATCGTTTTCCCTTATATTCAGCTTTTGTTATATAAGGCTTTCGTCTTTGAGGTAGTACGTTGGCGTAAATGCCAGGATAATTCAGCCCAAAAGCCAGGCACGTGCAATATCTGCCGTTGGACTTTTTTGGCGTCAGCACACAATTCCATATTATTGGTGGTAGATACCCCACCCATGGAAAATTCAGACACCAGACCATTGAGTTTTTTAAATGCATAACCGGCTTTATACATTTTGGCCGCCAGCGCGTAGTCGGACGAAACTTTATATTCCAGGTCATAACGCCATTTTTTCAAGCCGGATACCGGGAAAAATATCGCCTGATGACTGGCGGGCAGGCTGTGATAAATATACCAGCCCGGTTTGGCGCTACGTTTAATTTTATGCCCGTCGCCAAAATCCAGCAGCGCATCGCCAGTGATCATCACGTTATCTTTTTGTACTTTTAACTTACGGACAAAATTTGCGGCATCCTGATGAAAAATATCACCTGAGTTGAGAAACAACGCGAACTTGCCTTGTGCCATCGCAATGCCTTTGTTCATGGCGTCGTAGATACCGTTATCTGGCTCGCTGACAAAGCGTAGGTTATAGATACCCTTGAGATTTTCCAGGTACTCACAGGTGCCGTCATTGGAACCGCCATCGACAACAATCCATTCGAAGCTGATATCGTCCGCCTGCGCCAGATGCGCCAGCGAGGCGTGTGTTTTGACTATCCCTGCGAGGTTACGAAACGCGACAGTGATTATGCTAAGCAACATGTTCTTATTCTTACCTCGTAATATTTAACGCTTTTCGCAAAATAAACGGACAGACGATTAAAAATGCATATTCCGGGCTAAATATCGAACCGGTAAAAAACAGCGATACCGGAGTAAAAAGATATAATTGCACGCGAAAATTGCGGTTATCACCAAAAGCGTTGATCATCATTTTTATCACTTTCCCCATGTACCACAGCGATAAAAACACTGCGAACCAGGAAAAATAAATAATCAGCAGATACAAACCATTGTCTATGGTTTTTCCGACATCCGCACCGTTAAATATTCCGAATGATGCGACATATTCATAAAGTGAGCCAAATCTGACTACACCGTCAATATGGGTCAAAGAATAACCGACCATCACCAGCGGACCGACAATACGATAATACGATGACGATCCTTCCGTGCCTAAATCACCCAGACGGGTGGAAATATAAGGAAATGCAATTACCACACCAACCAGGAATACAGCCAGAGAAATCAATGCTAACGGTAACTTTTTCTTAATCGCCTCTTTATTCAGATATTGAAATGCCCACTCCAGCAAATAAAACAGGATAAAGGTCATAACCCCTGAAAACGATCCGGATAATATTATCCCTGCGAGAATCATAGCATCGGTTTTAGGCGTTTTGATACCAAACTGTTTGATGCTGAGCCAAATTGAGATTAATGCCAGAGCGAAAAATGCCGGTTCGAAATAAAGTGCTGTCGTGCGCTTGCCGCCGAATTTGATGAAATTCAGCACATAGCTGTTGCTGTAAATCAGATATTTCGAAATCGATTCCATAATACTGCTGCCGCCGGTGAGGATAATTTGCGCCATCTCCACCGCCGCCAGCGCCACCACCAACCCGACCACCAGATAAAAAAAGCGTAATATCTTGCGGTGGTTGTGGGGCGAAATCGTTTTAAAGCGAATACTCCACACCATGCCAATAATGATCACAATATAGACAAACAGCATGGTTGAAGTGACGTATTTACTGGCATCCAACGACTGACCAAACAGGTAGTTAAACGCCGTGAGTCCCGCGCCAATCCCCAGGGCAATCATTAATTTTTTAACGCTGATGCGCTCTAAAAACAGCAGTAACAAGACAGGTAAAAAAGTGACGATGGTGATGGGGAAACTTTCACCAAGCTGGGCGATTTTGACGTTAACCAGCAGGTAGATCAGCGGCAGCAGCAGGTAGCTACAGATTCTGATAGAAGTTGACATACTCCTCCAGCATCTGTTGTCCACTGTAGGCGGCACGGCTGCGCTGGCTGAACTCAGCCAGCGTGGTACCAAATACCGCCTGCGCGATTTCCGGTTTGCTTAACTGGACCAGTTGCAGCACGTCTTCTTCACTGACGGTTTTACCGCCGGATTTTTGCAGCACTTCCCGCGCCGCGTCGCTATGGGTGGCAATCACCGGCACGCCAATCGATAGCGCCTCACACAAAATTAGCGGGTAGTTATCGACGCGAGAACTGAATACCAGCGCATCCATCTGATTGAGCGCGCTCATCAACTTGCGCTTGTCAGTTTCAAAGCCGTGATTAACCACGTTGCCAGCGGTGAACGGCGAGAACTTACCAAAGGTATGCAGTTCGATTTTGTCGCCCAGCGCCATCATCTCGCGTACCAGTTGCTGGTTAGTTTTGCCGTCGTAACGCAGGTCATGCGCCACCACCGCGATTTTCGGCTTGCCCTGGGTTTCGCGCACCGGAGGCAAGTCCGCCAGAATCGCTTCGGTTGCCATATCAATACCGTTATTGATAATCCGGCAACGCCCTGGACCGTACAGACTATTGAAAGCATCAGCCACATGCTGGCTGGGGGAAATAAACTGACAGCCCAGCGCCAGCATCTCGCGGAATAACTGGCGTTTGCCCGCCACCAGTTGGTGCGCGCGATCAATCTTCACCGGCGGATAATTATTTAAGGTCGGGCATTTCTGGCAGCCCTTTTTCCAGCCTTCACAACCGTCGGTAAAGGCGCAGCGTCCGGTAACGCTCCAGTGATCGTGTAACGTCCAGACCAAAGTGATATCCGGTTTGTGGTTTTTCACTTTTTCGCAAAAGCGCACCACGCTCTTAAGATTCAACCAGTAGCTGTGCAGCACATGAAAATGCAGGACCACCGGACCCGGTGTGCGAGTAATGGTGCGATATAACTCATTGAAATTGCCGAACAGATCGCGATTAAACAGACGAAACAGGGCAATGTTCGCCATCGCGGTCATCCGCGGCGTATGTTTGATGACCTGCGGATAGTTCTGATGGCTGACGCTCTCTTTGCCGCCTTTGCCGTAACCGTAGACAAAATGTGACGCCAGCCCCTGTTGCAGCGCGCGCTGGTGGAGATCTAACGCCACACCTGCTGCCCCACCTTCCGCCAGTCGCACATTAAATTGCAGAATATTCATTTAATTACCTTCACTCGCGCTTTTTCTCCCACCACCAGCGCGTTGTCCGGGACAGAGTCGAGCACCACGCTGCCCGCGCCCACGGTGACGTTGTTACCAAGCGTGATATCACCAAGAATAATGACGTTGGCACCGAGCTCGACGCCGTTGCCAATGTGTGGACATGCCATGTTATCGGCACCACGATTGCCGATAGTGACGCCGTGGCGAATGGTAAAATCATCCCCCGCTACCACGTTTTTATTGATCACTACGGCGTAACCGTGATGGATAGTAAAGCGGCGGCCAATGGTCGCGGCAGCCTGGATTTCATAACCGAAAAAGCATTCGGTGATAATGCGATACAGCACCAGCAGCGGGGCCGCCCACAGATTGTTGAGGACGTTCTTTTTGCGCCACACCGAACAAAAATGAGCGGCGCGATAGGCAAGAACCATGCAGCACGGGCGTAAACTCCAGCTGTTGGCGCGCAGATCTTCCAGCATCTTTAGCGCCCCCGAATACCATCAGCCAGACGTTTGCCGTTACGCACCGACAGCAGCGTCAGCAAAGTGCGCCAGGTCATGCGTTTATTGCGGATCTGGTAGAGGGTAAACAGCTGATATTTTTTGCTGGCACGGTCGAATTTGTCTTTGTGCTTGCGGTAAAAGTGGAAGTACCCGGAGAATTTTTTCGGTGACGAGGTGATCTGCATTTCACCGTGATTGATATGCAGGATCTGCGTCGCCTCTTCCACTTTCCACGGTTCGCCATACTCCACCACCATCCGCAGGAAGATGTCGTAATCCTGTGCCGCTTTCAGTTCGGTATCAAACAAACACTCTTTGAAACGCCATGCCCAGGTAAAGACCTGATTGCCAATGATATTCCGTTTATAGAACAGGCGGCGTGAATACGGCGATTTGGGATACAGTGGCAAACTTGCCGGTTGGGAATAGACTTCGCCCTGGCAAACGTAGTCGTTAGCGTACAAAAAGGCGTGAGTGACCAGTTGCTGTTTATGGGCGAGGAAGACGCTCAGACGGTTGGGTGTCCATTCATCATCATCATCGATCCCGGTGATGTATTCCCCTTGCGCCAGCGTAATCGCCTGGTTACGTACCGCGCACGCCCCGCTGTTAATATCGTTGTGAATGTAGGTGATACGCGGGTCGTTGAGGGCGGTGACGTACTGTTGCAGCTGTTCCCAGGAGGTGGAGCAATCATCCACGATGATCATCTCCCAGTTACTGTAGTCCTGGCGCAGGACCGATTTTATCGCCCGAATCGCCAGTTGTTGGCGGTTCCAGGTCGGCATATAGATTGAAATCAGCGGATTGTCTTTCATAGGTTGTTCTCCCGGAGTGTCGAGATGTTCTGCCGGTTTATAAGCTTGTTTACGGGTTCTGTTGCCGGATGCGGCGTGAACGGAGGTCGGATAAGATGCGTCAGCATCGCATCCGACAGCGGATCTCGTTATTTCGCGTCCGACTTATATTCGTATTCGTAATAGCCATAATCCTGATACGCGCTGGCGCGGCGGAAGATGGAGTTGAGAATCACCCCTTTCACCGGAATACCATTTTGCTCAAAGCGGCTCAGACTGGTTTCCACTTCTTTCAATGTGTTGACCGCATAACGCGCCACCATTAACGTGGTTCCGACATGACGACCAACAATTGCCGCATCGGTCACTGCCAGAATCGGCGGCGTATCAATCAACACCAGGTCATAGTTTTTACTCGCCCAGTTCACCAGTTCGGCAAAGCGTTCGCTCATCAACAGTTCAGAAGGATTTGGCGGCACCTGACCGCGCGGGATCAGGTCAAATTTGGCAATAGAGGTCGGTTTAGCAGCGGTAGTAATATCGCCCTGACCAATCAGAATTTCCGACAGGCCATTAACGTTATTAGTGCCCAACAGCTCGTGGGTGTAGCCTTTGCGCATATCGCAGTCGATCAACAACACCCGTTTATTGGTCTGGCTGATCACCGCCGCCAGGTTGGCGCAGACAAAGGTTTTACCGATTGACGGGCTAACCCCGGTCATCATCAACACATTGTTCTGCGCCTGCATCATCGCGAAGTGCAGACTGGTACGCAGACTGCGGATGGCTTCAATCGCCAGATCGGTTGGATTCCCCACCGCCAGTAGCTGGCTCTGTTTATAGCGTTTAACCCCTTTGATGGTTTTGACGCTATCGCGCGCTTTTTGCCACTCCGACAGCGGGATGCTGGCATATACGCTGATACCGTGTTCTTCCAGCACTTGCGGGCTTTCGATGCCGCGATTAAACAACGAGCGCAGCAGCACACCCACGATAGAGAGCATCAGGCCGAGGATAATTGCGCCGAGGATAATCAGCCCTTTCTTCGGTTTCAGCACACCAGGCTGGGTGATTGCCGGGTCAACAATGCGCACATCGCCGACGGTGCTGGCTTCGGTGATTTTCAGCTCCTGTTCTTTATTCAGCAGTTGCATATAGACCTGCTGCCCAGACTCGACATCGCGGGTCAGACGGACAATTTCCTGCTGGGTTTTCGGCATCGCCGTTACGCGACCATTAAGTTTGGCTTTTTCGTCTTCCAGCGCCTGCCGTTTCTCCAGCAGCGTGCGGTACGCCGGGTGAACTTTGGTGTACAGCTTGGAGATTTCCGCTTCTTTAAAGGTCAGTTCGTTCAACTGCGCGTCGATGTTCACCATCGAATCGAGCACCGCTTTCGCTTCCAGCGGCAGATCAACAGAATCTTTATCCTGACGGAAGGCATTCAGTTTGTTTTCGGCAACATCGAGGCGGCTACGTACTTCCGGTAACTGTTGCGCGAGGAAAGCGAGGCTTTTCGACGCTTCCGCCGATTTGCGCTCAATATTTTGTTCCTGATAGTTACGAGCGATGCTGTTAAGAATGTCGCGGATCTGTTCACGATCTTCACCGGTATAAGTCAGGCTCAGTACGCCTGCGTCTTTGCCGTTCTCCGTTACCGTCAGGCTGTTTTGCAGTTGGTTGATCATCCCCAGCGTGGAGTATTTGGTGACGGTAAACTCACTCCCCGGGCTGGCGTGAATAGCTTCAACCATCAGCGTGACGCCTTCTTTTTTCAGCATCTGGCCCGCTTGCCCACGGGCGCTAAAGCCGCCATCGCTGCTCAAAGTGTAGTTTTTGTCATCAAGCACATTAAGCGTAAACACCTGATCCGCCATCTCCTTAGGACGGTTAAAGGTGGTCACTTTTACCGTCTCGTTCTGGCGTCCCATCAGGCGATCCCAGCCCGCACCGAAAATCGGGAACGTGTTTTTGCTCACCGCAATATCGAGGTCGAGATCGTCCACCGTTTTACCAAGCACCAGGCGCGAACGAATCAACTGGATCTCGGCGTCCGATGCAGGCGGTTTGTTGGCTAATGCCGATCCGATATCCTGCACTAACGAATTGCCGCTGCTTTGTTCGATTTGTACCAGTGCGTCGGCGCTGTATATCGGCGTAGCGAAGAAGGTGTAAACCACGGCACAGAGGGCGAATACGGCAGTGATGCCAATTACCCACCAGCGCGCCTCAATGACGGTGCCAACCAGGCGACCAATATCGATTTCATCACTGCCCGTTACCGGAGCGGCATGTTGTTTTACTTTTTCTGTCATTCTTATACCTGCTCTGCGTTCAATGCCTGCGCCCACTGGCGGGCAGACCGTTCAAGTAATGTGTACACCGCTGCAAACGTTTCCCGGCTTTTGCGATACGGATCGGGGATTTCACATTCGTTATCCCAGTGACCAAACAGCATCACTTTGCCGCGCATCTCAGGTGCCATCTCGCATAAGCGTTCGATATGGCGCTTTTCCATGGTCAAAATCAGGTCGTAGTTGCGACACAGGCGACGGCTGATTTGCCGTGCACAGTGACCTTCCAGAGACAGTTGATGTTCTGCGGCGACGCTGATAGCGGTAGGATCAGCGCCCTTACCGACCAGCGCGCCGAGTCCAGCGGACTCCACTTTCAGCTCCGGGTGATAACGTTGCAGTAAGCGTTCCGCCGTCGGGGAACGGCAAATATTGCCGACACAGACAACTAAAATGTTGTTAAACATGACGATTACCAGTTATGAATGTCGCTGGCTGTATCCGTCATGTAACGGACACCGCTAATAGTTGGCAGCAACTGATTGATCAGACGGTTCCAGCGGGAAACCGGTGCGGTGGTGACATACACCACGTCATAAGGTTGCAGGCGGAATTCTGTCGCCATCACCAGCGACGTGGCATCGGACATATCCAGCTGGTAGATATTGGCAATCTTGCCGTTACGCCCACCCTCGCCTTTCAGCGGACGAATGACAAAGATGCCGCTGGCGTTGGAGGTGGTCATGTCGATGCCTTCAGCATTACCAAGGGCTTCAGTCAGGGTCATGCCGCTAAAGTCCATTTTCAGGGTGCTCTGTTTCTTCACTTCACCCATCACAAACACTTTCAGATCATCATTACGCGGCACGTAGAGAATATCGCCAGGATAAAGCAGTCGATTCTGATTGAGGTCGCCGTTTTGCATCAGCGCCTGCAATGAAATGCGTTCTTCACGACCATTGTGTGTTAACACCACGTTGCGCCAGTCAGCGGTGTCGGTCAGGCCACCTGCGGCGTTGATGGCGTCGAGAATGGTCAGTGGCACGTTGGTGATCGCCTGTTGGCCGGATTTATTCACCTGGCCGGAGATATAGGCTTTTTGCGAGCGGAAGGCGGCGATATTAACGTCCACCTGCGGGTCAGCGATGTACGTCGCTAAGCGCCCGGTAATATCACTGCGGATTTCAGCGAGCGTTTTCCCCACCACGTGAACTTTGCCGATATACGGATAAAACATAGTGCCGTCAGGCTGTACCCAGTTGCCGGTGTCGCTGGAGCTGCGGTACTGACCGGCTGGCGTGGTGAGTTCCGGGTGATCCCAGACGGTGACATTAAGAACGTCCCCCGGCCCGACGCGATACTGGTAATTCGCGATCTCACTTTCCAGCGTCATATTGGGGCGCGCTACGTTGGGTCGTGGGCGTAATTGATCAATCAGGCGCGGGGTCAACGGATAAACATTCACCATTTTGTCGAGATCGAAATCAGCGTCCTGCTGTTTGATGACGTCTTTACCCATCGTCGACATATTGCTGCCCGGAAGTACTGTGCAACCGCTTATCAAGGTTACTGACACCAATAATGGCATCAATTTCATTTTGGATTTCATCATTGTTTATTTATCACTTTGGCAGAGTAATTATCCTGTGCACTATTAATAGCAATGTCGCCATGCACATTTACCTTGCAGTTAATTGAATAAAAATTTAACTGGCATCAGTCCTAAAAAAATTGATTTCATCCGCAGGCTATTGACAGAATAATTCAGACTGGTCTTTCAGGCATCCAGACACGCTACCGCCCCTGGCTTTTTAGCTACCAATACACTGATTTAGTTTAATTTTTAAAACCCTCTCAACATGCAGTCGTTGATGAGAAAGGGTTATTACGGAAATTAACTTCCGAATATAAGGTGACATTATGGTAATTGAATATTGGCTCTCCAATAATGCAGGAGGAAGTGTTACAGCTAACGGAATAGCAGGCAAGGTAACAATTCGGTAATTGGCTATTTTTAAGAATTATATTAAGTGTCATTCAATATGGTTTTTAGGAGTTTCTTTAGGTTGACAATATTTAATATAGTGTCTCCACATGCGATATTTCTTAAATAATGTTTTATTATTACCACTTTTAATTCAGGGATAATGTGAGGTTATAAACCTCAAATAATGTGAGATAAATAGTGCCGCAACATTGCATTTTTGCCCTGATTTATCCATGATCGAATTGTGACATTTGTCATACAACGAATAGGTTTTGTACTTACTATGGAATGGATTGCCGATCCGTCTATCTGGGCCGGGTTAATCACGCTGATTGTGATCGAACTGGTCCTCGGCATTGATAACCTGGTCTTTATTGCCATCCTCGCCGAAAAACTACCGCCGAAGCAGCGCGACCGCGCACGGGTTACCGGGCTGCTGCTGGCGATGTTAATGCGCCTGTTACTGCTGGCGTCAATCTCCTGGCTGGTCACCCTGACACAACCGCTATTCAGCTTTCGCTCGTTTACCTTTAGCGCCCGCGACTTAATCATGCTGTTTGGTGGTTTCTTCCTGCTGTTCAAAGCCACGATGGAGCTGAACGAACGGCTGGAGGGGAAAGACAGCAATAACCCCACGCAACGCAAAGGTGCGAAGTTCTGGGGGGTGGTGACACAAATTGTGGTACTGGACGCCATCTTCTCACTCGACTCGGTGATTACCGCCGTCGGGATGGTCGACCATTTACTGGTCATGATGGCCGCCGTGGTTATCGCTATCAGCCTGATGTTGATGGCCAGCAAGCCGTTAACGCAATTTGTTAACAGTCACCCGACCATCGTTATTCTCTGCTTAAGCTTCCTGTTGATGATTGGCTTTAGCCTGGTGGCAGAAGGTTTCGGCTTCGTCATTCCGAAAGGCTACCTGTACGCTGCCATTGGTTTCTCGGTGATGATCGAGGCGCTCAATCAGTTGGCTATCTTTAACCGTCGACGTTTTCTTTCCGCTAACCAGACACTGCGCCAGCGGACTACCGAAGCGGTAATGCGCCTGCTTAGCGGGCAAAAAGAAGATGCGGAACTGGACGCCGAAACCGCGTCCATGCTGGTGGATCATGGTAACCAGCAGATCTTTAATCCGCAGGAACGGCGGATGATTGAGCGGGTACTTAATCTTAATCAGCGTACCGTCAGCAGCATTATGACGTCGCGCCACGATATTGAGCATATCGATCTCAACGCGCCGGAAGAAGAAATCCGCCAGTTGCTGGAGCGAAATCAGCATACGCGGGTGGTGGTTACCGACGGTGATGACGCAGAAGATTTGCTCGGTGTTGTTCACGTTATCGACCTGCTACAACAGTCTCTGCGCGGCGAACCGCTCAACCTGCGGGTGTTGATTCGCCAGCCGCTGGTGTTCCCGGAAACCTTGCCGTTGTTACCTGCCCTGGAGCAGTTCCGTAATGCCCGCACGCACTTTGCTTTTGTAGTGGATGAGTTTGGCTCGGTGGAAGGGATTGTGACATTAAGTGACGTCACTGAAACCATTGCCGGTAACTTACCGAACGAAGTGGAAGAGATCGACGCCCGCCATGATATTCAGAAAAATGCGGACGGTTCCTGGACGGCGAATGGTCATATGCCGCTGGAGGATCTGGTGCAATATGTGCCGCTGCCGCTGGATGAAAAACGTGAATATCACACCATTGCCGGGCTATTGATGGAATATTTGCAGCGTATTCCAAAACCTGGCGAAGAAGTTCAGGTGGGGGATTATTTGCTTAAAACGTTGCAGGTGGAAAGCCATCGCGTGCAGAAGGTGCAGATTATTCCGCTGCATAAGGATGGCGAGATGGAATACGAGGTGTGATGGTATCGGCCATTTTACCCAATGCTTCGTAACGCCTTATAACTTCAGCAATGAAGCGTTGTCTGTGGTACATGGACATCACAGCGGGGGTGTGGGTCCGGCTGTAAATCGCCGAATCGTTTCCTGTAGGCCGGGGCAGCCCACATGGATGTGGGCTGAGGGCGCGTTTTACAGGGATGTTACCTCGCGCCCGTACCCGATAGCCGAAAGGAATAAGATGAGGGAACCGCGCCAGCGGCGATTTATCGCCGGGAGCCCGCGTTGCCAGGGTGGTGGCGATTGAGCCACCCTGGCACGTTCACCGGCTTGAGCGTTCCATAGTAACGAGGAACATCAAGTGAACGGAACAGCCTTCGATCTTACATATTCAGAATATAATGGTGCCGCCACGAACGCCTGATGCGACGCTTTACGCGTCTTATCAGGCCTACAGGACAGGTCACCTGGTAACCTACATCTTCTCCAGCAACTTCTTCACATCTTTGCCATTGCGGGAATCTTTATTCCGCTCGGCCCAGTCATTCAGGCGACGTTTCGCTTCGTCCTGTAGATGTTTGCGCAGTAACTGATCCACTTGCAGACTGTAATTGAGTTGCTGCCAGTTGCCATAAACCCGCAGCGGTACTGGCGTTTCTTTGAGGAAATCAATCAGTTTGCTTTCCCCGTTCCAGCCACCCACGACCCGAATATCAAACTGGGTGTCGCAGGTTTGATCTGCCAGATTCAACATACCTTCCCCTGTAAGCGCCAGCACAGGCGATTGACCTTGCATGTCGTTTAACGTCACGACGCCATCCTTCAACGTCAAATCGGTGGTAAAGCGGTCAAGACGCGTTACGTTATCGAAGTTTTCAGCGGCCTTCACATCACCACCATTACGTTCTACCGCTTGCTGAATCATCTGCTGGAAGTTCATCCCTTCCATGCGCGTGTCGGTCATTTCGACATGTGCCTGTCCTTGCCAGTTGTGGCGGAATGCGTCGGCATCTATGTCAGCACCGGAGAAATCACCAGCCAGTGACATTTTTCCGGTCAACGAAATCGGATAGTTAAACGCCTTCAGAATGGTACCAATCTCAACGTTTTCCAGCCGTGGCTGGAAGTTTATCCGCGGATTTATTGATGTCGCGTCCAGCGTGCCCGGCAGTGAAACCTGTCCACCGTTAAGTTTGCCCTGCAGTTGAGTAATTTCCAGCAGACCCGACTTGTTGGTCATTTGCGTGGCAACATCTGTAAAATTCATTCCGCGCCAGCGCACGTTACTGGCCTGCAACAAAATATCAGCCGTAAAGCCTTGCAGTCCCTGATAGGCCGGTTCATCAATACGCGAAGAAATGACCGGGCGCGGCAACGTTGATTGGCTCTGCCCTTGCTGCGCGGTACCGTTTTCACCGTTCGCTGTTTCATTAAGCGGGATGAGGTTGTCAAGATTCAGTTGCGGAAATTGCAGTCTCAGCTGCCATTCCGGTTGCTCTGTCAGCGTGACCTGTGCTTGCCCGCTCAGCGTACTGTCATTGGCGGTCAAACTAATTTGGTTAAATGAAAGGCGTTTATGTGACTCCTGCCACTGGGCCTGGAAACTCCCCTGCCCCTGAATACCTTGTTTTGGTAAATCTGCACCCTGCAACTGCCAGTTAACTTGTTCAATAGCCGCCGTTAAATCATGCGGATAATCAGAAGCATCTACCGTACCGTTAAGGGATATCGTGAGATCGCGCTGATCGCGATTAATCCGCCCGGAGAACTCAAATGAGCCACGATGTTGGGGATCTTGTTCCATTTGCAGGCGGATATTGCGGATTGTCACCTGCTCGTCATCTTCATGCTGGAACACCAGCACGCTGTCCGCCACCTTAAGACTGGATATATCAAACGACCATCCGCGATCGTCTGACAGATCCGGCAAGGTATTGTCGCGTGGTGCAACCGGGGCATCTTCACTGCGTACCGCTTCCGTCTGCGGCGTCAGTTGGATCACTGCCCCTTTTAGCATCACCTGCTTAACGCTCAGTTGATGACTCAGCAGTGGTAAAAGCGCCACGTCCAGACGCATGTTGTCTGCGCGAACCAGTGGCTGGCTCGCGCCCTGGGCGGTGAGAGACATTCGCCCGGAGAGGATACTAAGTTGCGGCCAGACGTGCCAACGCAGTGGCCCGTCGAGCTGCAATTGATAACCGCTACGTGCAGCAACTTGCTTGACCATATAGTCGCGGAAATCATTCGGATTCACCAGCAACACTAACGCAGATAACCCGGCCACCAGCACGACCAGGAGTATCATCAGCGTCGTCAGAAATCGTCTCATGGTATCCTCAATGGGCCTGAATTAGTCTTTATCGATTCGGCTGGCTACCGCGCCCTGCTGGTTGCGATATTTCGCATCTTCACGGCGGTTGTAAGGTCGCGCCGCCGGGCCGGAAAGCGGCTCAAAGCTCAGCGCACCAATTAACATGCCCGGACGCAGCGCCAGCGGCAGCTTACCGGAGTTGTAGAACTCCAGCACAATACAGCCAGACCAGCCCGGATCGATACGGTGCGCGGTGACGTGCACCATAAGCCCCAGACGCGCCAGTGAGGAACGACCGTCCAGCCATCCCACCAGATCGGCTGGCAGCGTCACCGACTCCAGCGTCACCGCCAGCGCCAGCTCTCCTGGGTGAAGATAAAACGCCTCGCTTTCATCGAGTACGATCTCATCGCTCATCACGCGGTCAAGCGCGGCGCTCACTTCATCTTTGGGACCGCTCAGATCGATAAACGCTGCCGTGTGACCACGGAAGGTACGAAATTTATTGCCCAGGCGCACATCCACCGTCGCGCCATTAATACGCTCCACTGGCGGACGTGGGTTGATCGACAAACGGCCTTCATCAAGCCAGGCTTCAATATCTCGGTCACACAGACGCATGGCATTTTCTCCTTTCGTGCATCACTCCCTTAACGCCAATTACGTCAAGGGCATACCAGGTTATCACTGAACGGTACACAATTTATCAAGCTTATTCAAAGAACTGACTTATTTTCGCTTTCAATATATCGATGGCGATGCGGTTTTTCCCGCCGCGCGGCACGATAATGTCCGCATATTGTTTAGAAGGCTCAATGAATTGCAGGAACATCGGGCGCACGGTTTTTTGATATTGCGCCATCACTGAATCCATTGAACGCCCACGCTCGTTAACGTCACGCTTGATGCGGCGCATCAGGCAGATATCCAGCGGGGTATCAACGAAAATTGAGAAGTTAAGTTCATCACGCAAACGCGCATCCGTCAGCAGCAAAATGCCTTCGAGAATGATGACTTTCTTCGGCTCAACCGTCACCGTTTCTTTCATACGCGTATGTTCAACATAGCTGTAAACCGGCAGGTCAATGGCCGAGCCGCGTTTCAATGCTTGTAAATGCTCAAGCAGCAGGCTGTGATCCATCGCGCTGGGATGGTCGTAGTTGGTCTTAACGCGTTCTTCCATCGACAGATGGCTTTGATCTTTGTAATAGCAGTCTTCGGGAATTACGCCGATGTGTTCATCACCGACTTGCTCACGTAATTCACGATAAAGGGTACTGGCAATAAGACTCTTGCCGGAAGCCGATGCGCCAGCGATACCGATAATGACGCACTGATGAGACTGATCAGTCATATATTTAGCGACCTGATTAACCTGGATGTTAGGAAGGGGGCGACGAAGCGCCAAACGCGGCAATTATAGGGATTTCATCCGCCTGATACCAGTCGAATAGCGTTGCCGCGCGCTCAGAGTAATTGTTGACGAATAATTCCCGGTGGCAAATTACGTTGTTCAGTTTTAATGCAAGGTAAAAATTGTTATACGAAGTTGCGCAAATTATCCGCCTTTACGTCACTTTATGAGCAATTCGCATATAAAATGTAAAACTTTTGTACTAGCATAAACACAGAAACGAATACTGGCGACCTGGTCTTGCGGATAAAGCGGTAATGAGCAAACAATCACAGCATGTATTAATTGCCCTGCCCCACCCGCTGCTTCACCTGGTCAGTTTAGGTTTAGTCTCGTTTATCTTTACCCTTTTCTCGCTTGAGCTTTCGCAGTTTGGCACCCAACTCGCCCCATTGTGGTTCCCGACGTCCATCATGATGGTGGCGTTTTATCGCCATGCCGGGCGCATGTGGCCGGGGATTGCGCTGAGCTGCTCGCTGGGAAATATCGCCGCATCCATCCTGCTTTTTTCCACCAGCTCGCTGAACATGACCTGGACGACCATCAATATTGTTGAAGCCGTGGTCGGGGCAGTGCTACTGCGTAAATTGCTGCCGTGGTATAACCCATTGCAAAATCTGGCTGACTGGCTGCGTCTGGCACTCGGCAGCGCCATTGTTCCGCCTCTGTTGGGGGGTGTTCTGGTTGTCCTGCTGACGCCCGGAGACGATCCTCTCAGGGCATTTTTGATATGGGTACTTTCAGAATCCATCGGCGCACTGGCACTGGTGCCGCTGGGGTTGTTATTTAAACCACACTATCTGCTGCGCCATCGCAACCCACGGTTGCTTTTTGAGTCGCTGCTCACGTTAGCCATCACACTGACGTTAAGCTGGCTTTCGATGCTGTATCTGCCGTGGCCTTTTACTTTCATTATTGTGCTGTTGATGTGGAGCGCCGTGCGCCTGCCACGAATGGAAGCCTTTTTGATCTTCCTTACCACGGTGATGATGGTGTCACTGATGATGGCCGCTGATCCCTCCCTGCTTGCTACGCCGCGTACATACCTGATGAGCCATATGCCGTGGCTACCGTTTTTGCTGATCCTGCTGCCCGCCAACATCATGACGATGGTGATGTATGCCTTTCGTGCGGAACGCAAACACATCTCTGAAAGCGAAACCCGCTTTCGTAACGCCATGGAATATTCCGCCATCGGCATGGCATTAGTGGGCACCGAGGGACAATGGCTGCAATCCAACAAAGCGCTCTGCCAGTTTCTCGGTTACAGTCAGGAAGAACTGCGCGGACTCACCTTTCAGCAGCTGACCTGGCCGGAGGATCTCAATAAAGATCTGCAACAGGTTGAAAAGCTGATCAGCGGTGAAATAAACACCTATTCAATGGAAAAACGCTACTACAACCGCAATGGCGATGTTGTCTGGGCGTTGCTTGCCGTCTCACTGGTACGCCACACGGATGGCACGCCGCTCTATTTTATCGCTCAGATTGAAGACATTAACGAGCTAAAACGCACTGAACAGGTGAATCAGCAACTGATGGAGCGCATCACGCTGGCTAACGAAGCGGGCGGGATTGGCATCTGGGAGTGGGAGCTAAAGCCGAATATTTTTAGCTGGGATAAGCGGATGTTCGAGCTGTATGAAATTCCTCCGCATATCAAACCGAACTGGCAGGTGTGGTACGAGTGCGTGCTGCCGGAAGATCGCCAGCACGCCGAAAAAGTGATTCGCGATTCATTGCAATCACGCTCTCCCTTTAAACTGGAATTTCGCATTACCGTGAAAGACGGCATTCGCCATATCCGCGCCCTCGCTAACCGGGTACTGAATAAAGAAGGCGAAGTCGAACGCCTGCTCGGCATTAATATGGATATGACCGAAGTGAAACAGCTTAACGAGGCATTGTTTCAGGAAAAAGAGCGCCTGCACATTACGCTGGACTCCATCGGTGAAGCCGTGGTCTGTATTGATATGGCGATGAAAATTACCTTTATGAATCCGGTGGCGGAGAAGATGAGCGGCTGGACGCAGGAAGAAGCATTAGGTGTTCCGCTCCTGACGGTGTTGCATATTACTTTTGGCGACAACGGACCATTAATGGAGAACATTTACAGTGCCGACACCTCACGTTCCGCGATTGAACAAGATGTGGTGTTGCACTGTCGGAGCGGCGGCAGCTACGACGTGCATTATAGTATTACGCCGTTAAGTACTCTGGACGGCAGCAATATAGGCTCGGTTCTGGTGATTCAGGACGTCACCGAATCACGCAAAATGCTGCGCCAGCTGAGCTACAGCGCCTCCCATGATGCACTGACGCATCTCGCCAATCGCGCCAGTTTTGAGAAGCAACTGCGTATCCTGCTGCAAACGGTAAACAATACACATCAGCGACATGCACTGGTGTTTATCGATCTTGATCGCTTTAAAGCGGTGAATGACAGCGCCGGGCACGCCGCTGGCGACGCTTTGTTGCGCGAACTGGCGTCATTGATGCTGAGTATGCTGCGCTCCAGCGACGTGCTGGCGCGACTCGGTGGCGATGAATTTGGTCTGCTGCTGCCAGACTGTAATGTCGAAAGTGCGCGTTTTATCGCTACACGCATTATCAGCGCCGTTAATGACTATCACTTTATCTGGGAAGGACGAGTACATCGGGTAGGTGCCAGTGCCGGGATTACCTTGATTGATGACAACAATCATCAGGCAGCTGAAGTGATGTCGCAGGCTGATATCGCCTGTTATGCCTCCAAAAATGGTGGACGGGGCCGGGTGACGATTTACGAACCGCAGCAAGCTGCCACACATAGCGAACGGGCGGCGATATCGCTTGATGAACAGTGGCGGATGATTAAAGAAAATCAGTTGATGATGATCGCCCACGGTGTCGCTTCGCCGCGGATCCCGGAAGCACGTAATTTGTGGCTGATTTCACTTAAGCTCTGGAGTTGCGAAGGCGAGATTATTGATGAACAAACATTTCGTCGTAGCTTCAGCGATCCGGCACTTAGCCATGCTCTTGACCGACGGGTATTCCACGATTTTTTCCAGCAGGCCGCAAAAGCTATTGCCAGTAAAGGCTTAAGTATCGCCCTCCCCCTTTCCGTTGCCGGTTTGAGTAGCGCCACGCTGGTGAATGAACTAATTGAGCAGCTGGAAAATAGCCCTCTACCACCACGGTTATTACATCTGATTATTCCGGCAGACGCGATTTTAGATCACGCAGAAAGCGTGCAAAAACTGCGGCTGGCGGGATGTCGGATCGTATTCAGTCAGGTGGGCCGCGATCTGCAAATCTTCAACTCGCTGAAAGCAAATATGGCAGATTACCTGCTACTTGATGGTGAGTTATGCGCCAATGTGCAGGGAAATTTGATGGATGAGATGCTGATTACGATCATTCAGGGGCACGCTCAGCGGCTCGGGATGAAGACCATCGCCGGGCCAGTAGTTTTACCCCTGGTGATGGATACGCTTTCTGGCATCGGCGTCGATCTGATTTATGGCGATGTGATTGCCGATGCCCAACCGCTGGATTTGCTGGTGAATAGCAGTTATTTCGCGATTAACTAAGGCGTGCTTCCCCATCGCCTGATGCGGCGTATCAGGCCTACAATTCGTCCGTTCCGTCTGGTTGCCAGCCTTCCGTATACCAGATATGCAACAGCGCATAAGAACGCCAGGGCTTCCAGCGTTCGGCATAACGGCGGATTTGTGCCGGTGTCATTCCCGGAAATCGCTGTTTAATCAGATAATCATCCGGCAGGAAAACATCTTTCGCCTGCCAGCCACGTAAGGCGAAATAATTCGCCGTCCAGCGCCCGATACCCGGAAAAGTTTGCAGCATTTTCATCGCCTGCTCCACATCGCCCGGAATTGTCATTGATAAGGTGCCCTCCAGCGCCGCATTTGCCAGATGAATCAGTGCCTCTGCCCGTTTCAACGGCATACCTAACGCTTTTAATGCCTGCGGGTCGGCTGCTGCCAGCCGCTGAGGCGTGGGGAAGCAGACATAATCCGGAAAATCATCCAGCCGTTCGCCATAAAGCTGTGCCACTCTGGCGGTCAATTTTGCCGCCATCGCCACGCTCACCAGTTGGCCTAAAATCGCCCGCACGCCCTGCTCAAAAGCATCAACACAACCAGGTAAACGCAATCCGGGCCGCGCCGCGCCTAACTTGCCCAACGCACCGTTAACAATCTGCGGGTTACATTGCAGATCAAACAGGCGGCTCATTTTCGCCAGACACTCTGCGGCAACAGGTTCTAAACCTGCACTTAAATTTATGTGCAGAGTATGGCGGGCTATATCCGGAATAGCAGTCACCACGCCGCGATATTCGCCCACCGCCAGACTACGGGCATAATAATCGTCAGCGACCGTTTCCACACCGTTCACCGCACGGGCGGCGAGAAATCCCAACATCCACGACCAGTCATACGGCGGCTGCCAGTTCAGGGTATACATCGCATCTCCTTGTTAATCCGCTTTCAGCATAAACGTTATTCAGACGCTACGCTTTGCTTTCATATTCCGGTTGTCGCGACGGCAACATTTCGCTAAAGTCACGCCCCTTCTTCACCGGCATGGGGATTATTTCGTGTTTATTGGTTTTGATTACGGTACAGCAAACTGTTCAGTGGCGGTCATGCGCGACGGTAAGCCGCAATTACTGAAAATGGAAAACGACAGCACGCTGCTGCCTTCAATGCTTTGCGCGCCAACGCGTGAAGCGGTAAGCGAATGGCTGTACCGCCATCATGATGTTCCGGCAGACGACGATGAAACGCAGGCGCTGCTGCGTCGGGCGATTCGTTATAACCGCGAAGAAGATATCGATGTTACGGCGAAAAGCGTGCAGTTCGGTCTTTCCTCACTGGCACAGTACATTGATGATCCAGAAGAAGTGTGGTTTGTGAAATCACCAAAATCGTTCCTCGGTGCCAGCGGCTTAAAACCGCAGCAGGTAGCGCTGTTTGAGGATCTGGTCTGCGCAATGATGTTGCACATTCGCCAGCAGGCGCAGGCACAGCTGCCAGAAGCGATTACTCAGGCGGTGATTGGTCGCCCTATCAACTTCCAGGGGCTGGGCGGCGATGAAGCAAACACCCAGGCGCAGGGGATTCTGGAACGCGCGGCGAAGCGTGCCGGGTTTAAGGATGTGGTATTCCAGTACGAGCCGGTCGCGGCTGGGCTGGATTACGAAGCCACCTTGCAGGAAGAAAAACGGGTGCTGGTGGTGGATATCGGCGGTGGTACGACTGACTGTTCATTGCTGCTGATGGGGCCGCAGTGGCGTTCGCGTCTCGATCGTGAAGCCAGCCTGCTGGGTCACAGTGGTTGCCGTATTGGCGGTAACGATCTGGATATCGCACTGGCGTTTAAAAACCTGATGCCGTTACTGGGCATGGGTGGCGAAACCGAAAAAGGCATCGCCCTGCCGATTCTGCCGTGGTGGAATGCGGTTGCCATCAACGACGTACCTGCGCAAAGTGATTTCTACAGTAGTGCCAACGGTCGTCTGCTTAACGATCTGGTACGCGATGCCCGCGAACCGGAAAAAGTGGCCCTGTTACAGAAAGTCTGGCGTCAGCGTTTAAGCTATCGCCTGGTACGTAGCGCAGAAGAGAGCAAAATTGCGCTTTCAAGCGTAGCGGAAACCCGCGCCTCACTGCCGTTTATCAGCGATGAACTGGCTACGCTGATTAGCCAGCAAGGGCTGGAAAGCGCCCTCAACCAGCCACTGGCGCGGATTCTGGAACAGGTGCAACTGGTGCTGGATAACGCCCAGGAAAAACCGGATGTTATCTATCTGACCGGCGGTAGCGCCCGTTCACCGCTGATTAAAAAAGCGCTGACAGAACAGTTGCCGGGCATTCCGATTGCAGGTGGCGATGACTTTGGCTCAGTCACCGCCGGGCTGGCACGCTGGGCGGAAGTGGTGTTTCGTTAATTGAAAACTGGCTCAGCAACAGCTTAAATCAGCCTGCGCCTGAGCCAGTTTTTCTGCCGCCTGACGTAACGGTTCCATCAACGGCATGGTCCGTGCTGGAGCATGAAGGCGGAATCGCTGCAACTCTGTCGCACCGACAGTCAGCGCCGATTCCAGCTGATGTCGTTTGGCGGTCATTTTCGCCATTACCGCTTGTCTGTCTACTGGCGTTACCGCTTCATTCGGCCTGAACACAAAACGGCGTTCGCAACTTGCTTTCCAGTCGATAACTGCCTGGGTCAGATGATCACCAAAACCTCTAACTTGCTTAACGCTCCGTCGGGTAACGTCTGCCGCCGTTTCAATACCAAAGGACCGTAACGCCACTTTACGCGCAGGGCCAACGCCGGGAATAGAGGCAACATCAATAAAAAATCCCTCCAGAAACTTCTGCTTCTGCCGTTCCCTTGCGGTGTCCTGAAGTGCTGCCAGATCGCGCTTTTCTTCTTCCGGTAACCCAAGAATTTCGTCCTTCATTTTTTCGAGCATCGTCCGTTTGGCTATAAAACCTTCCAGCCCGCCCAACTGTTGGATCTGGCTGACTAAATGGTCATAGTCCATTTTCGCGCGATTAAACGCCTCACGGCGTTGCTGGATTTCTGCTTTGTACGCTTTGCTTGTCAGGCTGCCAATAATCCATATAGCCGACAGCACAGGAACCAAAATAATATAACGCGGTTCTGTCTGAAGGCCGCAAAGCAACAGCGATAACGCTGACAGTGCGATCTCAATCAGAATGATGTATTCACGCCTTAAAAGGCCTAAAGGAAGCGGCCTGCCAGTCGGTTGAAAATGATCGGGTAATGGCAGTTGCAATGCTGGTGGTGCTACTGACGCCATCACCATCGCCCAGACTTTCGCCAGCACAAAATCACCGCTGGTGGTAATGACCTCTTCGCCGAGATCAATAAAATAGATAACGCCTTGATTATCCAGCGTACACCACGGGCAGTCAGTCAAATGACCGGGGTAAACATGCATTGCCGAAACGGTACATTTCTTTAACTGTTGGCGTAGTAAATCAAGTGCCGCTACCCACGCTTTTGCCGTCGGACGCCCGGTTGCCATGCCACTTTCCGTGAATGCCTGCTGAAACATGGCTTCAACATCACCCGGTAACATCGACAGCGGAATAGATCGTGGCGGCGGTTTTAAACCACGTCGCTGATTATCTGACGCGTAGGTATAACGGAAATGGGCAATATCCGTCTCCAGCGCATTACCCGCATCAGAGATAAGCGGTACACCGGAATAAGGATGCCGACCACCGAACAAGACGTGAAAAATCAGCAACGCAAGGCCAAAATTATCGTGATTCGCGGTGCGTTCAAAGCCGACAAATGATGGCAAGGTTTGCAGCTCTGGCGGCGTAAAATGCGACACGCCGACTTCGCATAAATGCAGTGTGCCATTGGCGTTAATCTGAAAGGAGTCGCTATCAATCAACACCACTTTGCTGTCACGGCCTACCATAAAGCTGTTCTGGTTTACGTCACCCACGACGTGCCCGTGCTCGTGAATCGTAGCAAAAGATGAAGCAATATTACGCGCAACATAGAGTAGAAAATCCCACGCACAATGAGGGTAACTCTGGCGACGATGTGCCGGGCTATAGATCATATGAATCGGTTCTTTACCAGAAACTTTTGGCATCATAAAACCGATAACTTTTCCGCCTCGTCCACCGTGAAGTGTTGACTGCGGCCAGGCGACATAATTCAACAACTGCGCGTCAGCTGTCGCAGCCATAAAGGCAAGTTTGTCCTGTTTTAAGGCGGGTGGCGGCGTGTGATAAATCTTGGCGACGCTATCGACAAACTCCTCGATATCATAAACCGCACCTTCACCGCCTTTGCCCAGTTCACGGCCTGGCGTAACGCACTCACCAGTAGCAGTATATAAAGTGGGTTTCATGGTAACCACAGCGCCAGTGCCAACGTTTTATCATCATCGGTACGCTCGTTTACCGCCGGGCTGGACAAAAACTGCTTTAACAATTCAGGTAATAAATCGAGTTGTTCCTGCGTTGCTGACGCCAGTCCATTGAAAAACGGGGTAAAAAAAGGCACATGCGGAGAATTATTCAACATATTTAACGCCAGCCGCTGAATACCATCCGTAAATGCTGCAACTTTATGCGCACGCTCAGTACTGGTGTAAGTTTCCAGTCTGGAAACAGCATCGTCATCGGTAATGAAGTGCGTCATGTTGGCATATTCACCCACCATCGGCGTGAGAGGCAATTGCAGACCGTGACCCAAATCTACCACCACGCCGCCATCGCCAATCTGCATAATCAAGGTGCCATTAGCTGATGAAATCAATCCCAAAAACGTGCAGGCAAAATCGCGAACCGCTAATTCTTTGGCTTCCGCCTCGGCAAAAAGTCGCTGACGAATGGTCAGCACAATGTCCGTTGCGAGGACATCATTAAGCCCCAATTCCCCGCCCTGCACTTTTTGCGACATATAAGCCATCGCTTCATTGACGGCGAGCATCGCACCTTCGCCACCCTGCGAGACGCTGCCTGCGCCATCAGCGACAAATACCGACAATAATGGCTGCTGGTCATTTAACCAGGCAACCTGCATCTGGCAGGCATCCTGGCAAGGCAAGTCCGCGCTGATGTGCGACGTTCCAACGGTTGATGCATAGACCAGACGCCAGCTCACACTGACGTCCAGCCTTTTGGCGCTTCCAGCACAACTTCCGTTCCCGGCGTGGAGCGGGAAACCGAACGCAGCGAACTGGATAACCAGCTAAACAGTTCACGGAATTGTAATCCCTGCAGTGGCAAAGGCTGACAAACGCTGATTTGTGCCAAAGTCTTCATATCCGCCCCCTGAACACCGATGGAAAAGAAGGCAAACTTCTTATCTTCTTCCCCCTGAAACACTTTGTTGGCGGCAGCCTGCCACTCATCGGTTGGAGCGCCATCGGTGATCAGGAAAATCCACGGGCGATAATAGGAAATACCATTGGCGCGATACTCACGTTTGCGCTCCTCAACCATATCCAGGGCTTTGGTAATGGCGGCCCCCATTGGTGTATCGCCCTGGGCAAACAGGATGGGCGGGAAAAAATTAGCGGCGCTGGTAAAGGGTTGTTCCACATGCACCGGGCCGAACGTCACAATACCGAGTTCCACTCTTTTTAAGGCCAGCGAATCGGCAAGCAGCTCATCGCGAAAGGTAACCAATCCGGCGTTAAGTTCATTAATGGGTCTACCGTTCATAGAACCAGAAACATCCAGCAGCAAAATGCAGGGGCAACGTGGTTCCGGGTTACTGGCAAAATCGCTGGTGGCAAACGTGATTTGTTCGCTCATAAGAAATCCTTTCTTAGAGAATTATTGAGGTCCGGTATCATACCGACTGCAACAATGAAATATGAGCAGGCAAAGCAACTTTCAGAATTAGGCCCGGCGGCGCAGAAAATTTTGCTATTCGCCTCGCAAGAACGGAGAGCCGTCGATTGACACTAAGGGCGGAGTGACATAATTTCAGGAGTGAGGGTTAGGGAGAGGTTTCCCCCTCCCCCTGGTGTTCTTAGTAAGCCTGGAAGCTAATCACTAAGAGTATCACCAGTATGATGACGTGCTTCATCATAACCCTTTCCTTATTAAAAGCCCTCTTCTCCGGGAGAGGGTTTCCCGTTTCAGCGTCCCGCTGAAATCGTCGGCTTACCTCCTTTCGCCCTGAATGCAGTCTATCGCTAACGCGTGAACAAAATAGTTTCCTCTGTGATTATTGCGTAACGACTCGCAAAGAATATTTGCTGGCAGGATCGCAGACTGCAAAGCCTGCAGATTGACAATCTTATCGTGAAGGCATAATTTCAGGAGTGAGGGTAGAGCGGGGTTTCCCCCGCCCTGGTAGTCTTAGTAAGCGGGGAAGCTTATGACTAAGAGCACCACGATGATGAGTAGCTTCATCATGACCCTTTCCTTATTTAAGGCCCCTTCCTCGGGAGGGGCTTTCCCGTTTCAGCGTCCCGCTGAAATCGTCGACTTACCTCCTTTCGCCCTGTATGCAGTCTATCGCTGACTTGCGGATAAAATAGTTTCCAGTGTGATTATTGCGTAACGTCTCGCAAAGAATATTTGCTGGCAGGATCGCAGACTGCAAAGCCTGCAGATTGACAATCTTATCGTGAAGGCATACTTTCAGGAGTGAGGGTAGAGCGGGGTTTCCCCCGCCTTGGTAGTCTTAGTATGCTGGGTAGCTAATCACTAAGAGCACCACGATGATGACTAACTTCATCATGACCCTTTCCTTATTTATGGCCCCTTCCTCGGGAGGGGCTTTCCCGTTTCAGCGTCCCGCTGAAATCGTCGGCTTACCTCCTTTCGCCATGCAAGCAGTCTATCGCTAACGCGTAGATAAAATAGTTTCCTGTGTTATTACTGGATGCGTGCTCGCAAATGTGCCCGCCATTCAGACGATTCCCGATAGTGTTTCATAATTCCTCCATTTTTCTCCCTTATTGGCTGGCTACACTAGTATCATTCCGCGAAACGTTTCAGGAAGAGAAACTCTTAACGATGAAAGGTAGTTATAAATCCCTTTGGGTAATCGTAATCGTGGTGGTTATCGCCGCCATCGCCGCATTCTGGTTTTGGCAAGGCCGCAATGACTCCCGGAGTGCAGCCCCAGGGGCGACGAAACAAGCGCAGCAATCGCCAGCGGGTGGTCGCCGTGGTATGCGTTCCGGCCCATTAGCCCCGGTTCAGGCGGCGACCGCCGTAGAACAGGCAGTTCCGCGTTACCTCACCGGGCTTGGCACCATTACCGCCGCTAATACCGTTACGGTGCGCAGCCGCGTGGACGGCCAACTGATAGCGTTACATTTCCAGGAAGGCCAGCAGGTCAAAGCAGGCGATTTACTGGCAGAAATTGACCCAAGCCAGTTCAAAGTTGCATTAGCACAAGCCCAGGGCCAACTGGCAAAAGATAAAGCCACGCTTGCCAACGCCCGCCGTGACCTGGCGCGTTATCAGCAACTGGCAAAAACCAATCTCGTATCTCGTCAGGAACTGGATGCCCAACAAGCGCTGGTCAGTGAAACCGAAGGCACCATTAAGGCTGATGAAGCAAGCGTCGCCAGCGCGCAGCTGCAGCTCGACTGGAGCCGTATTACCGCACCAGTCGATGGTCGCGTTGGTCTCAAGCAGGTTGATGTTGGTAACCAAATCTCCAGTGGTGATACCACCGGGATTGTGGTGATCACCCAGACGCATCCTATCGATTTGCTCTTTACCCTGCCGGAAAGCGATATCACTACCGTAGTACAGGCGCAAAAAGCCGGAAAACCGCTGGTTGTTGAAGCCTGGGATCGCACCAACTCGAAGAAATTAAGTGAAGGCACGCTGTTAAGTCTCGATAACCAAATCGATGCCACTACCGGTACGATTAAAGTGAAAGCACGCTTTAATAATCAGGATGATGCACTGTTTCCCAATCAGTTTGTTAACGCGCGTATGTTAGTCGACACCGAACAAAACGCCGTGGTGATCCCCACCGCCGCCCTGCAAATGGGCAATGAAGGCCATTTTGTCTGGGTGCTGAATAGCGAAAACAAGGTCAGCAAACATCTGGTGACGCCGGGCATTCAGGACAGTCAGAAAGTGGTGATCCGCGCAGGTATTTCTGCGGGCGACCGCGTAGTGACAGACGGCATTGATCGCCTGACCGAAGGGGCGAAAGTGGAAGTAGTGGAAGCCCAGAGCGCCACCACTCCGGAAGAGAAAGCCACCAGCCGCGAATACGCGAAAAAAGGAGCACGCTCCTGATGCAGGTGTTACCCCCGAGCAGCACAGGCGGCCCATCGCGCCTGTTTATTATGCGTCCTGTCGCCACCACGCTGCTGATGGTGGCGATCTTACTCGCCGGGATTATCGGTTATCGTGCCCTGCCCGTTTCGGCGCTGCCGGAAGTGGACTATCCAACCATTCAGGTGGTCACCCTCTACCCAGGTGCCAGCCCGGATGTCATGACCTCTGCCGTTACCGCGCCGCTCGAACGCCAGTTCGGGCAGATGTCCGGCCTGAAACAGATGTCGTCGCAAAGTTCCGGCGGTGCGTCAGTTATCACTTTGCAGTTCCAGCTAACATTACCGCTGGATGTCGCCGAGCAGGAAGTGCAGGCCGCGATTAACGCTGCGACCAACCTGCTACCGAGCGATCTGCCTAACCCGCCGGTTTACAGCAAAGTGAACCCGGCAGATCCGCCAATCATGACGCTCGCTGTCACCTCAACCGCCATGCCGATGACGCAAGTGGAAGATATGGTGGAAACCCGCGTCGCGCAAAAAATCTCGCAGATTTCCGGCGTCGGCCTGGTGACGCTTTCCGGCGGCCAGCGTCCGGCTGTTCGCGTCAAACTTAACGCCCAGGCGATTGCCGCCCTCGGCCTGACCAGCGAAACCGTGCGCACCGCTATTACCGGCGCTAACGTTAACTCGGCAAAAGGTAGCCTCGACGGCCCTTCCCGTGCGGTCACACTTTCCGCGAACGACCAGATGCAATCCGCCGAAGAGTATCGCCAGCTGATCATCGCCTACCAGAACGGCGCGCCGATTCGTCTGGGCGATGTCGCAACCGTAGAGCAAGGAGCAGAAAACAGCTGGCTCGGCGCGTGGGCGAACAAAGAACAGGCCATTGTGATGAATGTTCAGCGCCAGCCCGGTGCTAACATTATCTCCACCGCCGACAGCATCCGGCAGATGCTGCCACAACTCACCGAGAGTTTGCCGAAATCGGTAAAAGTGACGGTGCTTTCTGACCGCACCACCAACATCCGCGCATCGGTCGACGATACCCAGTTTGAACTGATGATGGCTATCGCGCTGGTAGTCATGATTATCTACCTGTTTTTGCGCAATATTCCGGCGACCATTATTCCTGGCGTCGCAGTGCCGCTGTCGTTAATCGGCACCTTCGCAGTCATGGTGTTTCTCGATTTTTCGATCAATAACCTGACGCTGATGGCGTTAACTATCGCCACCGGATTCGTGGTCGATGACGCCATCGTGGTGATCGAGAACATTTCGCGCTATATCGAAAAAGGCGAAAAACCGCTGGCGGCGGCGCTCAAAGGCGCAGGTGAAATCGGTTTTACCATTATCTCGCTGACCTTCTCGCTGATTGCAGTGTTGATCCCACTGCTATTTATGGGCGATATCGTCGGGCGACTGTTCCGCGAATTTGCAATTACTCTGGCAGTCGCGATTTTGATCTCAGCCGTGGTGTCGCTGACTCTGACGCCGATGATGTGCGCGCGGATGCTCAGCCAGGAGTCGCTGCGTAAACAGAATCGCTTCTCCCGAGCCTCGGAGAAAATGTTCGACAGGATAATCGCCGCCTATGGTCAGGGACTTGCGAAAGTGCTGAATCATCCGTGGCTGACCTTAAGCGTGGCGCTCAGCACGCTGCTGCTTAGCGTGCTGTTGTGGGTGTTCATTCCGAAAGGTTTCTTCCCGGTACAGGACAACGGCATTATTCAGGGCACTTTGCAGGCACCGCAATCCAGCTCCTTTACCAATATGGCCCAGCGGCAACGCCAGGTCGCGGATGTGATTTTGCAGGATCCGGCAGTGCAAAGTCTGACCTCATTTGTTGGCGTTGATGGCACTAACCCGTCGCTGAACAGTGCGCGTTTGCAGATCAACCTCAAACCGTTGGATGAACGTGATGATCGGGTGCAAAAAGTCATCGCCCGTCTGCAAACGGCGGTGGATAAAGTGCCGGGCGTCGATCTCTTCCTGCAACCAACGCAGGACCTGACCATCGATACTCAGGTCAGCCGCACCCAGTACCAGTTTACCTTGCAGGCCACGTCACTGGATGCGCTCAGTACCTGGGTGCCACAGTTGATGGAAAAACTCCAGCAACTGCCACAGCTTTCTGATGTCTCCAGCGACTGGCAGGATCAAGGGCTGGTGGCGTATGTCAATGTTGATCGCGACAGCGCCAGCCGTCTGGGGATCAGCATGGCGGACGTCGATAACGCCCTGTACAACGCGTTTGGTCAGCGGCTGATTTCCACTATTTATACTCAGGCTAACCAGTATCGCGTGGTGCTGGAACACAACACTGAAAATACCCCAGGCCTCGCGGCGCTGGATACCATTCGCCTGACCAGCAGCGACGGCGGCGTGGTGCCGCTAAGCTCAATTGCCAAAATTGAGCAGCGTTTTGCGCCGCTCTCCATCAACCATCTGGATCAGTTCCCGGTAACGACTATCTCCTTTAACGTGCCGGATAACTATTCGCTGGGCGATGCGGTGCAGGCGATTATGGACACAGAGAAGACGCTGAATCTGCCGGTGGATATCACCACGCAGTTCCAGGGCAGCACCCTCGCCTTCCAGTCGGCATTGGGCAGCACTGTCTGGCTGATTGTCGCGGCGGTGGTGGCGATGTATATCGTGCTCGGCATTCTGTACGAGAGCTTTATTCACCCGATCACCATTCTCTCGACGCTACCCACCGCAGGGGTCGGCGCACTGCTGGCGTTAATGATTGCCGGTAGCGAGCTGGATGTGATTGCGATTATCGGCATTATTTTGCTGATCGGTATCGTGAAGAAGAACGCCATCATGATGATCGACTTCGCGCTGGCTGCTGAGCGCGAGCAAGGCATGTCGCCGCGCGAGGCAATCTACCAGGCTTGTCTGTTGCGTTTTCGTCCGATCCTGATGACCACTCTGGCGGCTCTGCTTGGCGCACTGCCGCTGATGTTGAGTACCGGGGTCGGCGCGGAACTGCGTCGTCCGTTAGGTATCGGCATGGTCGGCGGTCTGATTGTCAGCCAGGTGCTGACGCTGTTTACCACGCCTGTGATTTATTTGCTGTTCGACCGCCTGGCATTGTGGACCAAAAGCCGCTTTGCTCGTCATGAAGAGGAGGCGTAAGTGAAGTTTTTTGCCCTCTTCATTTACCGCCCGGTGGCGACGATTTTACTGTCGGTCGCCATTACCCTGTGCGGCATACTGGGCTTCCGTATGCTGCCGGTCGCCCCACTGCCGCAGGTCGATTTTCCGGTGATTATGGTCAGCGCCTCGCTGCCCGGTGCGTCACCAGAAACAATGGCGTCTTCCGTTGCCACGCCGCTGGAACGTTCGCTTGGGCGCATTGCCGGGGTCAGTGAAATGACCTCCAGCAGTTCGCTCGGCAGCACGCGCATTATTTTGCAGTTTGATTTTGACCGCGATATCAACGGCGCAGCGCGCGATGTGCAAGCGGCGATCAACGCCGCGCAAAGTTTGCTGCCCAGCGGGATGCCCAGCCGTCCGACCTATCGCAAAGCGAACCCGTCGGATGCGCCAATTATGATCCTGACGCTAACATCCGATACTTATTCGCAAGGTGAACTGTACGATTTTGCCTCGACGCAGCTGGCTCCGACGATTTCGCAAATCGACGGTGTCGGTGATGTCGATGTTGGCGGCAGCTCGCTACCTGCGGTGCGCGTCGGGCTGAACCCGCAGGCGCTGTTTAATCAGGGCGTCTCGCTGGACGACGTACGCACTGCCATCAGCAATGCCAACGTGCGTAAACCGCAAGGGGCGCTGGAAGATGGCACTCACCGCTGGCAGATCCAGACTAACGATGAACTGAAAACCGCCGCTGAATATCAGCCGCTGATTATTCATTACAACAACGGCGGCGCGGTTCGTCTGGGCGATGTAGCGACGGTGACCGACTCAGTGCAGGATGTGCGCAACGCCGGGATGACCAACGCCAAACCGGCTATTTTGCTGATGATCCGCAAGCTGCCGGAAGCCAATATAATTCAGACGGTTGACAGCATCCGGGCAAAATTACCGGAGTTGCAGGAGACCATTCCGGCGGCGATTGATCTGCAAATTGCCCAGGATCGCTCCCCCACTATTCGCGCCTCGCTGGAGGAAGTCGAGCAAACGCTGATTATCTCGGTGGCGCTGGTCATTCTGGTGGTCTTTTTATTCCTGCGCTCGGGTCGCGCCACTATTATTCCCGCCGTTGCGGTGCCGGTTTCGCTGATTGGTACGTTTGCGGCGATGTACCTGTGCGGTTTCAGTCTCAATAATCTTTCGTTAATGGCGCTCACCATTGCTACTGGTTTCGTGGTGGATGACGCCATCGTGGTGCTGGAAAACATTGCACGTCATCTGGAAGCGGGAATGAAACCGTTGCAAGCCGCACTGCAAGGTACTCGCGAAGTCGGTTTTACGGTGCTGTCGATGAGTCTGTCACTGGTGGCGGTGTTCCTGCCGCTGCTGTTGATGGGCGGATTGCCGGGCCGACTGTTACGCGAGTTTGCCGTGACGCTTTCTGTCGCCATTGGTATTTCGTTGCTGGTTTCCCTGACGCTAACGCCGATGATGTGTGGCTGGATGCTGAAAGCCAGCAAGCCGCGCGAGCAAAAGCGACTGCGTGGTTTTGGTCGCATGTTGGTAGCCCTGCAACAAGGCTATGGCAAGTCGCTGAAATGGGTGCTCAATCATACCCGTCTGGTGGGCGTGGTGCTGCTTGGCACCATTGCGCTGAATATCTGGCTATATATCTCGATCCCGAAAACCTTCTTCCCGGAGCAGGACACCGGCGTGTTGATGGGCGGGATACAGGCGGATCAGAGTATTTCGTTTCAGGCGATGCGCGGTAAGTTGCAGGATTTTATGAAAATTATCCGTGACGATCCGGCGGTGGATAATGTCACCGGCTTTACCGGCGGTTCGCGGGTGAACAGTGGGATGATGTTTATCACCCTCAAGCCACGCGACGAACGCAGCGAAACGGCGCAGCAAATTATCGACCGTCTGCGCGTAAAACTGGCGAAAGAACCGGGGGCGAATCTGTTCCTGATGGCGGTACAGGATATTCGCGTTGGTGGGCGTCAGTCGAACGCCAGCTACCAGTACACGTTGTTATCCGACGACCTGGCGGCACTGCGCGAATGGGAGCCGAAAATCCGCAAAAAACTGGCGACGTTGCCGGAACTGGCGGACGTGAACTCCGATCAGCAGGATAACGGCGCGGAGATGAATCTGGTTTACGATCGCGACACCATGGCACGGCTGGGAATCGACGTACAGGCCGCCAACAGCCTGTTAAATAACGCCTTCGGTCAGCGGCAAATCTCGACCATTTACCAGCCGATGAACCAGTATAAAGTGGTAATGGAAGTGGATCCGCGCTATACCCAGGACATCAGCGCGCTGGAAAAAATGTTCGTTATCAATAACGAAGGAAAAGCGATCCCGCTGTCGTATTTCGCTAAATGGCAACCGGCGAATGCCCCACTATCGGTGAATCATCAGGGATTATCGGCGGCCTCGACCATCTCGTTCAACCTGCCGACCGGGAAATCGCTCTCGGACGCCAGTGCGGCGATCGATCGCGCAATGACCCAGCTTGGTGTGCCTTCGACGGTGCGCGGTAGTTTTGCCGGCACGGCGCAGGTGTTCCAGGAGACGATGAACTCGCAGGTGATCCTGATTATCGCCGCCATCGCCACGGTGTATATCGTGCTGGGTATCCTTTACGAGAGTTACGTACATCCGCTGACGATTCTCTCCACCCTGCCCTCGGCGGGCGTTGGAGCGCTGTTGGCGCTGGAGCTGTTCAATGCCCCGTTCAGCCTAATCGCCCTGATAGGGATCATGCTATTAATCGGCATCGTGAAGAAAAACGCCATTATGATGGTCGATTTTGCGCTTGAAGCCCAACGGCACGGTAACCTGACGCCGCAGGAAGCTATTTTCCAGGCCTGTCTGCTGCGTTTTCGCCCGATTATGATGACTACCCTGGCGGCGCTGTTTGGCGCGCTGCCGCTGGTATTGTCGGGCGGTGACGGCTCGGAGCTGCGCCAACCCTTGGGGATCACCATTGTCGGCGGTCTGGTAATGAGCCAGCTTCTGACGCTGTATACCACGCCGGTGGTGTATCTCTTTTTCGACCGTCTGCGGCTGCGTTTTTCGCGTAAACCTAAACAAACGGTAACCGAGTAAATGACAGATCTTCCCGACAGCACCCGCTGGCAATTGTGGATTGTGGCTTTCGGCTTCTTTATGCAGTCGCTGGACACCACCATCGTAAACACCGCGCTTCCCTCAATGGCGCAAAGCCTCGGGGAAAGTCCGTTGCATATGCACATGGTCATTGTCTCTTATGTACTGACCGTGGCGGTGATGCTGCCCGCCAGCGGCTGGCTGGCGGACAAAGTCGGCGTGCGCAATATTTTCTTTACCGCCATCGTGCTGTTTACTCTCGGTTCACTGTTTTGCGCGCTTTCCGGCACGCTGAACGAACTGTTGCTGGCACGCGCGTTACAGGGCGTTGGCGGTGCGATGATGGTGCCGGTCGGCAGGTTGACGGTGATGAAAATCGTACCGCGCGAGCAGTATATGGCGGCGATGACCTTTGTCACACTGCCCGGTCAGGTCGGTCCGCTGCTGGGTCCGGCGCTCGGCGGTCTGCTGGTGGAGTACGCATCGTGGCACTGGATCTTTTTGATCAACATTCCGGTGGGAATTATCGGCGCGATCGCCACACTGATGTTAATGCCGAACTACACCATGCAGACGCGGCGCTTTGATCTCTCCGGCTTTTTATTGCTGGCGGTTGGCATGGCGGTATTAACCCTGGCGCTGGACGGCAGTAAAGGTACAGGTTTATCGCCGCTGGCGATTGCTGGCCTGGTCGCTGTTGGCGTGGTAGCACTGGTGCTTTATCTGCTGCACGCCAGAAATAACAACCGCGCCCTGTTCAGTCTGAAACTGTTCCGCACTCGTACCTTTTCGCTGGGTCTGGCGGGGAGCTTTGCCGGACGTATTGGCAGTGGCATGTTGCCCTTTATGACACCGGTTTTCCTGCAAATTGGCCTCGGTTTCTCGCCGTTTCATGCCGGACTGATGATGATCCCGATGGTACTCGGCAGCATGGGAATGAAGCGAATTGTGGTACAGGTGGTGAATCGCTTTGGTTATCGTCGGGTACTGGTGTCGACCACGCTGGGTCTGTCGCTGGTCACCCTGTTGTTTATGACCACTGCTCTGCTGGGCTGGTACTACGTTTTGCCGTTCGTCCTGTTTTTACAAGGGATGGTCAACTCGACCCGTTTCTCCTCCATGAACACCCTGACGCTGAAAGATCTCCCGGACAATCTGGCGAGCAGCGGAAACAGCCTGCTGTCGATGATTATGCAATTGTCGATGAGTATCGGCGTCACCATCGCCGGGCTGTTGCTGGGGCTTTTTGGTTCGCAGCATGTCAGCGTCGACAGCGGCACCACACAAACCGTCTTTATGTACACCTGGCTTAGCATGGCGTTTATCATCGCCCTTCCGGCGTTCATCTTTGCCAGAGTGCCGAACGATACGCATCAAAATGTAGCTATTTCGCGGCGAAAAAGGAGCGCGCAATGAAGTTCTGGCGACCCGGTATTACCGGCAAACTGTTTCTGGCGATTTTCGCCACCTGCATTGTCTTGCTGATCAGTATGCACTGGGCGGTGCGTATCAGTTTTGAGCGTGGCTTTATTGATTACATCAAACACGGCAATGAACAGCGATTACAGCTGTTAAGTGATGCGCTTGGCGAGCAGTATGCGCAGCATGGCAACTGGCGCTTCCTGCGCAACAACGATCGCTTTGTCTTTCAGATCTTGCGTTCATTTGAACACGATAATTCGGAAGATAAACCCGGCCCGGGTATGCCGCCGCACGGCTGGCGTACTCAATTCTGGGTGGTCGATCAAAACAACAAAGTGCTGGTTGGTCCGCGAGCGCCGATTCCACCTGACGGTACACGGCGACCCATTCTGGTCAACGGTGCGGAAGTGGGTGCGGTGATTGCCTCCCCTGTTGAGCGACTGACCCGCAATACTGATATCAATTTCGATAAACAACAGCGGCAAACCAGCTGGCTGATTGTCGCCCTGGCAACGTTACTCGCGGCGCTCGCCACCTTTCTGCTGGCGCGTGGTCTGTTGGCCCCGGTCAAACGGCTGGTGGACGGCACGCACAAACTGGCGGCGGGCGATTTCACAACCCGCGTGACGCCCACCAGTGAAGATGAACTGGGCAAACTGGCGCAGGACTTCAACCAGCTCGCCAGCACGCTGGAGAAAAACCAGCAAATGCGGCGCGATTTTATGGCCGATATTTCTCACGAACTGCGTACGCCATTAGCGGTGCTGCGCGGTGAACTGGAAGCCATTCAGGATGGCGTGCGCAAATTCACGCCGGAGACGGTGGCGTCTTTACAGGCGGAGGTCGGTACACTGACCAAACTGGTTGACGATCTTCATCAGTTGTCGATGTCTGATGAAGGCGCTCTCGCCTATCAAAAAGCACCGGTAGATTTGATCCCACTGCTGGAAGTGGCGGGCGGCGCATTTCGCGAACGATTTGCCAGCCGTGGCCTGAAACTGCAATTTTCCCTGCCAGACAGTATTACCGTATTTGGCGATCGCGACCGTTTAATGCAGTTATTCAATAACTTACTTGAAAACAGCCTGCGCTACACTGACAGCGGCGGCAGCCTGAAAATCTCTGCCGAGCAGCACGACAAAACGGTGCGACTGACCTTTGCCGACAGCGCGCCGGGCGTCAGTGACGATCAGCTACAAAAATTGTTTGAACGTTTTTATCGCACCGAAGGTTCCCGCAACCGAGCCAGCGGCGGTTCCGGGCTGGGGCTGGCGATTTGCCTGAACATTGTTGAAGCACATAATGGCCGCATTATTGCTGCCCATTCGCCTTTTGGCGGGGTAAGCATTACAGTAGAGTTACCGCTGGAACGGGATTTACAGAGAGAAGTATGACCGAGTTACCAATCGACGAAAACACACCGCGTATTTTGATCGTGGAAGATGAACCGAAGCTGGGACAGTTGCTCATTGATTATCTGCGTGCTGCGAGCTATGCGCCGACGCTTATCAGCCACGGCGATCAGGTACTGCCGTATGTGCGCCAGACACCACCGGATCTGATCCTGTTGGATCTGATGCTCCCTGGCACCGATGGCTTGACGCTGTGCCGAGAAATTCGTCGTTTTTCTGACATTCCTATCGTGATGGTGACGGCAAAAATAGAAGAGATCGACCGCCTGCTCGGACTGGAGATTGGCGCAGATGATTATATCTGTAAGCCGTACAGCCCACGGGAAGTGGTAGCGCGCGTCAAAACCATTTTGCGCCGTTGCAAACCGCAGCGTGAGTTGCAGCAACAGGATGCTGAAAGCCCGTTGATTATCGACGAAGGTCGTTTTCAGGCTTCATGGCGCGGTAAAATGCTTGACCTGACGCCTGCGGAATTTCGTCTGCTGAAAACGCTCTCTCATGAACCAGGAAAAGTGTTCTCCCGCGAGCAATTGCTCAATCATCTTTATGACGACTACCGCGTAGTAACCGACCGCACCATCGACAGCCACATTAAAAACCTGCGCCGCAAGCTGGAATCTCTCGACGCCGAACAGTCCTTTATCCGTGCCGTTTACGGCGTCGGTTACCGCTGGGAAGCCGACGCCTGCCGCATCGTTTAACATTTTTACCTGCCGGAGAAGGCATTCACGCCGCATCCGGCAACATAATCCCACGCATGGTCAGCAAACTGACATTATCTCTCCGCCCTGGCAGGCACCAGAAAATCGCTCATACTTTAATCGGTAAACAGCACCTTTAGATGCTGTTTTCGATACGCAATTTCAATCAAGGAGTCATTATGGCTGGTTGGTTTGAACTCAGTAAGAGCAGTGATAATCAATTCCGGTTTGTGCTAAAAGCGGGCAATGGTGAGACTATCCTCACCAGCGAGCTGTATACCTCAAAAGCCTCTGCGGAAAAGGGCATCGCGTCGGTGCGTAGCAACAGCCCGCAAGAAGAACGCTATGAGAAAAAAACGGCAAGCAACGGCAAATTCTATTTCAATCTGAAAGCCGCCAATCATCAAATTATCGGCTCCAGCCAAATGTACGCCACCGCGCAATCTCGTGAAACCGGAATTGCCTCCGTTAAAGCCAATGGCACAAGCCAGACGGTGAAAGACAATACGTAATTACGATGCCGGGCGCGTGTTGTTGGCGTCCGGCGCTTTACCAACTCCCCCCTACAGCGCTACAATGCCCGCCCTTAAAGTGGGGGCACTCCCCTAACCGCTTCATCAGGTGAAGCGGATCTGACCTGTCATCAGAACGAGAGAATTATGTTTAAACCGGAACTCCTTTCCCCGGCGGGAACGCTGAAAAATATGCGTTACGCTTTCGCTTATGGCGCAGATGCTGTTTATGCGGGCCAGCCGCGTTACTCCCTGCGTGTGCGCAACAACGAATTCAACCACGAAAATCTTCAACTCGGCATTAACGAAGCCCACGCGCTGGGGAAAAAGTTTTATGTCGTGGTCAACATTGCACCGCACAACGCCAAGCTGAAAACCTTTATCCGTGACCTGAAACCGGTGGTGGAAATGGGGCCGGATGCGCTGATTATGTCCGATCCAGGGCTGATTATGCTGGTGCGTGAGCACTTCCCTGAAATGCCGATCCATCTCTCGGTACAGGCTAACGCCGTGAACTGGGCGACGGTGAAATTCTGGCAGCAAATGGGCCTGACCCGCGTGATCCTCTCTCGCGAGCTGTCGCTGGAAGAGATTGAAGAGATCCGCAATCAGGTGCCAGATATGGAGGTAGAGATCTTCGTTCACGGCGCGCTGTGCATGGCCTACTCCGGTCGCTGCCTGCTCTCTGGCTACATCAACAAGCGCGACCCGAACCAGGGCACCTGCACCAACGCCTGCCGTTGGGAGTACAACGTCCAGGAAGGGAAAGAAGATGACGTTGGCAACATCGTACACAAGTACGAGCCGATTCCGGTGCAAAATGTTGAGCCGACGCTGGGTATCGGCGCGCCGACCGACAAAGTGTTTATGATCGAAGAAGCCCAGCGTCCGGGCGAGTATATGACCGCGTTTGAAGATGAGCACGGCACTTACATCATGAACTCGAAAGATCTGCGTGCCATCGCCCACGTTGAACGCCTGACCAAAATGGGCGTGCATTCGCTGAAAATCGAAGGCCGTACTAAATCTTTCTACTATTGCGCACGCACCGCGCAGGTTTATCGTAAAGCTATCGATGACGCCGCTGCGGGCAAACCGTTCGATACCAGCCTGCTGGAAACTCTGGAAGGTCTGGCGCATCGTGGCTATACCGAAGGTTTCCTGCGTCGTCATACTCACGACGATTATCAGAACTACGAATACGGTTATTCAGTTTCTGACCGCCAGCAGTTTGTTGGTGAGTTTACCGGTGAGCGCAAGGGCGACCTCGCGGCGGTAGCGGTGAAAAATAAATTCTCCGTTGGCGACAGCCTTGAGCTGATGACGCCGCAAGGGAACATTAACTTTACCCTTGAGCAGATGGAAAACGCCAAAGGCAAAGCAATGCCGGTCGCACCGGGCGATGGTTATACTGTGTGGATCCCGGTCCCGCAGGATCTTGAGCTCAATTACGCGCTGCTGATGCGTAATTTCTCCGGGGAAACCACGCGTAACCCCCACGGTAAGTGATTAATTTCGATTATTTTTCCCGGATGGAAAATTCTTAGAAACCGATCACATACAGCTGCATTTATTAAGGTTATCATCCGTTTCGCTGAAAAACATAACCCATAAAATGCTAGCTGTACCAGGAACCACCTCCTTAGCCTGTGTAATCTCCCTTACACGGGCTTATTTTTTACGTACAACAAATTGAAATAAAAGGATTTATTTCTGGTCACGTCCACACATTGACCACATCGACAAAAAGCCCCTCGACTGAGGGGCTTTCTGTTTGTAATTACATCCACATAATTTGCTGCCCTGATGGCAACGGGTGCGGCCTTACGGCGTGGACTTCTCCCGGCTTCACGATGTATCGCTGTACCGACTCATAAGTGATGAACGTGGCACTGCAATTCACGTTCTGACACTGGTGATAACGCTCTTTTGTCGTGTCAGTGATATAGCGGCTTGTACGCGCATGTGCGGCATGCTGGCATAAAGGACAATGAAACATCGCGAGCACCTCTTCCGGTTTTGTTGATGGTGCCATTTTAGTTAATTTATCCTTATAAAACAAATAGATAAAATAAAAACATCACTCGTCATCTTCTGTTTCGTACTCCACATCAGAAAGCCTGACCTCAAGCTCCAGGGACGTCGTGAAGCCGCTATTATTCAGAAAATGTGTCACCTTAGTGATTGTCCAGTCCTGCTCGTCTATGACGCGCTTAAAGCCTGACACTTTGACCGGTGTTTCCGTGTAAATATCTGCACGACCGGTAGCCAGGCTGATGGAGAACTCCGCAACGCCCCGTTGCAGTTTATCCCACTTCGCCTGAGCGGCGCGCATGGCCTGCGCTTTCGTGGCATATACCGTGGTCAGGGCAAAAACATTGTCAGCCTCACCGGCCATGTATTCACCTTCGCGCGCTTCCGGTACTTTTGGCGCTTTCTTCTGCGTGACCGGTTTCGCTTTCGGGTGCTCCAGTGCGCGCAGGTGTTTCTCTTTCTTTTTGCGTTTCAGTTTTACCTTCTGCTTTTGTGGCTTCGGGTCTTTGGTATGTAACCACTTTGCCGTTACGCCTGTGTAGGCTCCACGGTCAGCAATCGCAAAATGATGACGGTCGCCGTCGCTGCGGGTGATGGTAATCTGCGGGATTTTTTTACCGCTGGCCGTCACCCCCTGCCCCGCTTTGAGAAACAGCAGTTTTCCCATTTTTACCGACACCTCACCGCCGTTGCGTTCAGCAAGACGGGTCAGGAATTTCGCATCGGACTCCTGCGACTGGTCGATGTGCGGGATTTTAATTCCGGCCAGTGACGGAGCGACACTGGCTTCCAGCCTGTTACGGGAGGCAATCGCCTCAACAATCGCACCGAGCGTGGTGTCATGCCAGGAGCCTTCCCGGCGGGAATTGAGCGTGCCACGAAAATCTGCACTCCGGGCGCGGATGGTGACCACATCCGGTGCGCCCCGGTGTTCAACCTCATCAACAGTGAATTTCCCCTTGCATACCAGGGCAAAACCTTTCCAGCCGATATACACCGTCAGGACAGCGCCACGAACCGGCAGCCCGACCTGCCCGTCGGCATCGTTCAGTTCAATATCAAGCTGGTCAGCCTCAAAGCCCCGGTTATCCGTCAGGGTCATGCTCATCAGACGGTCACTGATATTGCCGGTAATATCCCTGCTGTCGAGCATCAGCATGTAATCCGGCGTCAGCGTACTGCCTGCATCAAATGTCAGCGCATCCAGCATTATCTCGCCCCCGTCATCCCCGTGAATCTGGTCGCCATACTGCCAGCCTTACCGATGAGCGATTCCGCCTGTTTACCGATATCGCCATAAAGCGCGGCCAGTGATTCATCAACGCGGGTGAGCGACAGCGTAAAATCAATTTTCCGGGGTGTGCCGTCTGCAAAGAAAATACTCCCTGTTTCACTCACCCTGCTGATGACATACATGCCGTAAATCATGCCGGTGCCATCCAGCAACGGCCACGCCCGGCCTTCCTCTGCCATCAGCCTGAGCGTGGTCATCGTCAGCTTCCCGCCGGTCAGTTCGGGATAAAGCACGCCGGCAAGCGTCATGTTTTCCTCACCCACACCGAGAAACTGAAAGGCATCCCGTTTACCGATACGGGAATTTGACGGCCAGCGATAATCTGATTCGCGCTGCATGGTCTGGTGTGGCAGCGTCTGGCGCATAAAAACAAACATACCTAACGCGAGCATCATTTTTCGTCACCTCCTTAACCGTCATGCATCATGCTGGCACGGGCGCGCGCACGTTTATCCCGCTCGTATTTTTCGAGCGCATCCTGTAACTGGCGGTCGAGCTGAGTCCCCGGCGCAGTACCGCCCGTCAGACTGATGTGATATTCGTTTTTACTCTGGTCCACATAAGAGCGGCCAGCCGGTGCCGTAACCGGCTGATAAGCCTGATAGCCTGCATAAGAGCTGGTCGCCGGAATATAACCACCGGTGCCATACGTGGCGGCATGAGTTCTGGCGGCAGTCTGGTCAAGTGCGTCAGACTCTTTGTTGATAACACCGAGTTTTTCCAGTACCCAGTCAATACCACTGCGCAGTTTGTTGAACGCACTAAGCGGCAGCATCAACGCGTCAGCCAGTGCCTGCCCGAACATGACGCCCGTGTCACGGCAACGATTCAGGGTGTCCTGGGTGGCTTTGACCGGGGCAATCAGGTTTTTAAACCACTGCCACGCGGCCTGTAACTTTTCACCCAGCCAGTCAAACACCGGTTTAAGTGGCGTGAACAGTTCCCCCACCGGCGCAAATGCCGCTTTCAGCCCTTCCACCACACCGCCAAAGAATGCGCTGACAGGCTCCCAGTATTTACGGATAAGCAACGCCCCGGCGACAATGGCGGCCACCACGGCCACAACCGGCCAGCTAATCGCCCCGATGGCCGTCATAACAGCACTGCCAACCGTCGTGAAGATTGCCCCCATTGCGCCTGCTGCCGCGATGATGGCATTGATGCCGGTGATAACCGGCCAGGCTACAAGACCAATGGCACCGATGATGCCAGTAAGTGCCAGCGCGCCACCGGCAATGAGGCCAATGGTTGACGCCAGTGATTTGTTTTTCTGGATCCAGCCGTCGAGTTTTAACACATACTTTGTGGCCGTCTGCGTGAGCTTACGCAGTGCGCCTTCCTGCTGGTCAAACAGGTCAGTCCCCACCGCCTCATAAGCGGACTGAAACTCCTTAAAGTCACCGCCGAGGTTGTCCTGCATGATATTTACCAGCTCTGCGGTCTTCCCGTCTGAGGCTTTAAACGCAGCGGTCAGTTTGTCCAGCTTTCCGGTTGAGGCGGCAGTCATCAGCACAGCGGCGGCTGAGCTGGCCTCCTCCCCGAAAATGGTTTTCATGTATTCAGCCTGCTGGGCAGTACCGAGCCGGTTTTTCTCAAAACTGGCCTGCATTTCTTTCAGAATGGTAAATACTGGTCGGGTGTTTCCCTTGCTGTCTGAGGTTTTCACACCAAGCTCTTTCAGTGCATCCCATGCTTTTCCCGTCGGTGCCTGCAGGCGGCTTAACACGGCACGGCTTCCCGTCCCCGCCATTGAACCGGTAATTTTTGCGTCATGCAGCGCCCCGACCATTGCGGCGGTTTCTTCAATGCTGACACCGGCATTTTTTGCCACTGGTGCGGCATAGGTCAGCGCATCGCTCATACCGTCAAAATCGGCGGCGGTTTTGTTCATCGTCATGGAGAGAACATCCCCGATATGAGCGACCTTATCGTTTGAAAGCTGAAAGGCGGATTTCATCCCCATCAGCAGGGCGGCGTTTTCTTCCATCGTGCGGCGGTTCGCCAGCGCCATATTCAGCGTGACCGGCGTTGCCGCCTGAATGGCATCAACATCCCCACCGGCTTTCGCAATGATAATCTGCGCACCGGCAGCATCATCCGCCGAGGCGGCAGTATTGTCGCCGAGCTGGCGCGCCTGTTTGCGGAGCGCGGCCATTTCGGCGGAATCTTTTGCCACACCGAGCACAGCCTGCAATTCTGAGTTTTTCTGCGCAAACTCATAACCGGGCATCAGCAGCTTAACTCCGGCCATCGTTCCCGCCGCCGCAATCCCCACACCGGCAGCGCCCACTGAGGCCATATTTCCGGCAAGTTCTTTTCCTGCCTGATAACGCTGTTTGACTGCGTTAAGTTTTGCCTGTTGTGCACTGACACGCTCCAGCGCGTCACGCTGCCGGTTAAGCTGTGCGGTGGTTTCACTGATACGGTTTTTCAGCCCCTGCTCATCATGTGCAAGATTGCGGGTATTAATTCCCACAGCGGCCAGTTCCCGCTGCTGGCGTTTAACGGAATCCGTCAGGCGGTTATATTTCGCCTGTAAGTCCTCCGCCGCACGCTTTGCGGATTCCAGCACTTTCGCCTGAGCACGGGTCGGACGTTCAGTGTTTTTAAACTGTGTGGCAAGTGCTTCGGCCTCCTGCCGTGCCTTTTCAAGTGCATGACCAGTCACGGCGAGCTGTGCACTGGTCTTGCGAAACCCCTCAATACGGGATGCCTGACCGTTCAGCTCGCGCAGTGATTTTTGTGTTTCCCGGATATCCCCCGACAGCGACTTACTCGCTGTGCGGATGGATTTAAACGGGCGGGATGCCTGGTCAACAGCCCTGAGCAATACCTGTAATTTTACATTGTTACTCATTCGTGTTTCCGCTTCGCCGGAGCGCCTTTTCGCGCCATGTGATGAGTTCGGTCAGGCTCATGGGATACAGTTCTGATGGCGGCCAGTGAAATATCACTGCCACATCCGCCATCAGGTCATCGACCGAGAGATTTTTCGGGAACGTCACTGCACCGAGTTCGGCGACAAAAAACCGACCACCTTACCGGCCAGCGCCACAAGGTCAGGCAGTTCCAGTGCGGCGACCTCCTGCTCGGTCAGCATCGGTGCCGTCATGCGCGGCAGCACTTTAATCAGTGCATCGACTTCGGAGTTTGCGACCGCAGCCAGACTGACACCGCGCAGCGTCCCGGCATTAGGTTTCATCAGCGTGACCTGTTCGATAACCTGCTCACCACGCTTGACCGGATTGTCCAGGGTAATCACATTTTCTTTGTTCATGGTTTTCTCACTTCTGAATCGGGGTTAACCGGTCAGCCAGGCTGACCGGATGAAAATCACAGGCCGATATTGCGGCGGTGTTGCTCCAGCCGGTCGACGCCGTTCACCTTCTCAATCATGTTGATGGTGTCGATTTCGACCAGCTCCTTACCGTCCATCGTCAGCCGGAAATAGGTGCAGACCACGGAGATTTTCGACTCGGTGTCTTCTCCCTGTTTGCCCTCGCCGGTGTCGATTTCTTTCTGACGTCCACGCATGACCACCTCGACGGCCACCGTTTCGCCGGTATCGTCGCGCTGGTAAGAGCCTGCAAAACGAATCGGTACGGCATCCACACCGGTTGCGGCGTAAAGCTCCCAGATAACCGAATCCGGGAAGCCACCGAGCGACCACTCCATTGACAGCGCATCGTCATCAAGGCCGAGGTCTACCGGTGCGCTGCCGTTCATCCCCGCACCGCGATAGTTTTCGAGCTTACGGGTCAGTTTTGGTAGCGTGACGGACTTTGCAACGCCCTGATAGCTGTAGCCGTTCAGAAAGACGTTCATTAACTTGAGTTTGCGCGGCATTGCCATCGGTCAGGCTCCTTAATTGCTGTTAACCGAGGTGACCAGATTTGCCAGGTATTTATCAGTAATACGCTGGCGCAGGGTCAGGTTTTCGAGAGGAGGCACCGGGGTATAGTCATAGTCGATATACAGTTTTCCGGCCTTGAGGGTTTCCGCATCGTTGGATTCTTCGCTGAACCAGCAGGTCGCATCCACGATATAGCCGTTTGTTTTCAGCTCACGGAATTTGGCATTGATGCCGTCAACGATGTCGCGAATCAGTGTTGCGGTGATGGGCTTGTCCACCGCCCACATGTGCGCCTCAGCCATCGTGTCGGCCAGCACCTGCGCGGTGCGGGTGTAGTTTTCAAAGAGGAACAGCGGGTCATCAGAGCAGGTACGGTTCCCCCAGAAGCGGAAACCGTCGCGGCGAATCAGCGTAGTGACGCCTGCCTCGTTCAGCAGGTCAGCATCGGTGCCGGACTCCTGCAAATCCCAGAATACAGAGGCGCTGATGCCAGTAACACCGTTCACCCCGACATTGGACAGCGTTTTATGCCAGCCCTGCTCCTGGTCGATTTTAGCGCGCAGACCCAGCGCACGAGCGGTGGCATACGCGGTGGCGGTGGTACTGGCAACCGTATCCCATGCGAGGAAATCCGGCCAGATGACCATCAGCTCACGCTGGCTGAAATTCTGACGGTAGGCTTTCACCTCGGAAATGGTTTTACAGCCCCATGCGCTGATATACCCGAAAGCGCGCAGCTTCTGACAGACTGATGCCAGTGCAACAGCCACCTCTTTGGTGTCCAGTCCCGGCACGCCGAGAATACGCGGTTTAACACCGGTTACCGACTCCGCCGCCAGCAGGGCTTTCAGTCCGGTGTACTGACCGTTTTCGTCGGTGGTGCCGATGATATTGGAAACGGTCTGCGCGAGTTTCGTTTCCTCGTCGTCGCCGGTGCCGTCTTCCACACGCACGACAACGGTGACCGGTTTTGACTGGTCGGCGATGGCCTGCAACGATGCCGCCAGCGTGCCTTTTTTACCAGCCTTTGCAATTGCGCTCTGCACATTGGTAATCAGCACCGGTTTATTGATGGGGAAGGTTTCCGCATCCGCATCGCTGGCCGTGCAGACCATGCCGACAATGGCCGTGGATACGGTGGAAATGACGCGGGTGCCGTCGTTAATCTCCAGCACCTGCACGCCGTGATGATAGTCACTCATCCGTTTAACTCCGTGGTTAATGGGTGCAACTATTATCCGTTGGGTAGTACATGAGACGCTATTTGACCTGGCTGGTCAGTGGATGAAACATCAGATAAAGAAAAGGCGGGCAATCTGCCCGCCTGTCCTGATTTGTACACACTCATTTTCCGACTGACAATTTACATAGCCAAAATGCTATCAAATCTGACAGCCTGTTTTGAGCGAAGAGGAACCTGAGATTGTGGTATGCTAATTTATGGGGAGCAGGTCAATTGTATTAGTTATCTTTTTGCCTTTCTTTATCCCATTTCTTTACAGTGGTCTGATACCACTCTTCACGTGTTCGTTATTCCTCTGCTCTGTCACTTGAATTTTAGTTGTCTGTTTTAATTTTTTTGCTTCCCTGGGAAATCGGCCTCCAGTCTTCTCTAATATTTTTCATCTGCTCAGCTATCTGTGTCATTGGACTCCTTGCACCTAAGTAGCTAACCCCCTCGAAAGAAGCCATATCATAAGAATACTCATTCCGCTCTCTTTCAGTTGAGCCCGGCTGTTTAGACCAGCTAATACTAACAGAATAAACTTGATCTTTAATCTGGTCATACTTACAAAGACTGCTGTTGAGGGAATGGCCGTTTTTCAATACGCTAACCTTGCTAAATGGTATACCTTTATTTTTTCTATGTTCTGCATTAACCAGTGGGGGATTAAATCCGACTTCAATATCATAGGCTGGGGCATTTCCGGTATTAGCAATATTGATATCAAAATAAAAAGCAGCCCAAGAATTTGGTTCAAGAGTCACAACGACATGAGGTTGAACTGATGCGTCAACCATCCTTTTTGTCTCGTCTGCTAATAGCCTTGTTACTCTCCACAAGAAAAATGTAGCAACTGCTGTTAGCAATGCTGCCAAAGCGGAGATAAGTGTACTTACTGTGTTTATATGCTCTGCGATAAATTCGATCATGAGTTGTCCTTGGGGGCGTACTAATTGTTTTCAATACTAAAATAGCGCCGGGCTTGAAAAATTGCACACTTATGGTTCGATTTACCTCAACAGTTAAGGCTTCAACTTCCCCCATGCACCTCACCCAGCCCAAGACTGTATGAGGTCTGACAAAGAACTTCCTGACACTTGAAAACGAGGCAACGGCTAGGGTTTCTCGTAGGGCAAGGATTGAATACGAAGCCTGTATATTGCTCCGCGAACGCTGCTGAGGGCAGTTTAAATGTTGGGCGTTTATGTAGCCTTTCACTCACCAGCATGAGTTCAATGTCTGTGAGTTACCGACAACAATATAAAGGGGGTGGCATCATCATATATCCAAGCTAGAGTCAAATCCTCTAACTGGTTTTATGATCAGTGTCAATTGTTTGATTATTGAACGTTTACGAAGCAGCACGGGAGCCATATAACTAATGGGCAGGTATAAGCCTGTATCACGAGGAATCAGTAAAATGGCTGATGATAAGACCAAAATCGGTACCCCTGACAATGATTTAATAAGTATCAAACAGGATTACGAGAGACGTGATTGGGCTGAAAAGTTTGGAGTTAGCGAGACCAAACTTGTTCAAGCCGTACAGGCTGTAGGTCATTCGGCTAAGAAAGTACAGGCATGGCTTAAAGACCATTAATATATGAGCGCCTTTCTAGGCGCTTTTTTCTTTGTCCTTTGGGGGATGATTTATGGCTAATAATTTATTTATTACTTACGACCTCATTAAAACGAAAGATTATGCGGCTGTGTATGATGCAATTAAATCTTTAGGAAATTGGGCTTTAACAACTGAATCGAACTGGTATGTTAACTGTAGTTACTCTGCCGAGGATGCAGCCAAAATTGTGAGGGCGGTCATGGATAGTGATGATAAGCTTATTGTTGTAGACGCAACCAATAACTCAGCTTATTGGTACAATCTCTCAGATGAAGTTAGTAACCAAATTCTGACTGAGTGGAACAAGTAATTAAAGGGGGTGGGTAGCCCCCTTTAATTCAGAAACTATCATGATTGAAACATTAAATATACTGGGTTAATTCTTTCATCCTTGCTCCCTTGCTATATGTCCTGAAAGCGTCCTTTTTAGCCTTCTGCTCAGTATGTCCGGTAATGGCACAGAGCGGACTGCCAGATTAGGCTTTACTCTGTGCCATAGATATGTAATCTCACACCAGAGCTTATACAACTTATTGCGGCATTTCCGGCCATTCAGGATTTGCAGGATCCACACGACTGACCAAAACGCTGTAGCGTTCCCAAGCCTCCAGCCGTGTGCGCTCCTCCTCTGTTGCCATGTTCAGCCTGACAGCGCGCTCCAGCGGCAAAATCACGGATTCAGCATCTGCAAGAAGTCTGGCTTTCCGATTTTCTGCCTGCTGCTGCAATTCCTCTGCCGTATAAATGCGTTTAATCACTTTGCCGTCCTTAAACATCCAGTTCCCTGAAATGTCCGCCCGTCGGTTAGCAGTAATATCCGCCACTTCAACCACACTTAATCCATCCGGTCTGATAGCTGTCACATCCTTTTCCACATAGCGGATGATATTATCTTTGTCGTACGCTATTTTTATCGTGTCATCAGCAAAATACTTTTGTTCTTCGTACCAGTTCTTACCATCTTCTGTAAAAAACCAGACGACATCAAAGTTCTTTGTCAATTGATATTGTTCAACCGTTTTTGGATTACCTGCCGTTATATTTATCAAATGCTGCATAAATTATACCTGCGCCACGTTGTACCATGTCCCGTTAATGTATTTCTGAACCGGTCTGTAATATACGCCACCAATGTTATCGGCAGAGTTTGAGCCGGTATCCTGAACAATAATGCCGGTATATACGCAACCTGGCGGAGCCTGATGCGTCCATGTAGTACCATTATTTGCTGGTTTATATGTAGATGCACCGCCCAGCCGCATGTCTCTCACATAACGTGAATCTGATTCAGCTTTGGTGTATGCACCAACATCTCCCGCTGAGGGTTTATGAGCAGTTGTATATAGTTGCGCCCATCCAGACCAGTTAGCATCTGTGGTATCTCGTCGGGAGCGAATATATGCCGGAGCATGAGCACCGCTGGTTCCACTCCAGCCAATAAGTAACTCACCCTCTCCTACTGCGGTTACGCCAGTGAGATGAAGCACATTACCATAGGCTGTTGGGTAGCCATTGTTGTATGCCTCATACATCTGAATACCTGGTGTCCCCTTTACGCTCCCACCTAATGCAGTAACACGGTTTCTGGATACCAGTGTATTAATATTTATATCAGCAGAGCCATCAAATCTGACACCATTAATATTTCTTGCGTTCGCTAACTTCGTTGCTGTTGCAGCATTTCCCGAAAGGCTGGAAATAAATGGATGTGAGCAGTAATAACCGCGCCCATTTTTAAAATCCAGAATAGCCTGTGCGTTCGTGCTTTCTGTAGCAGGATTAGTTGCCCCCCACTTATATGTCGTTTGACCGACGACATAATCCTCTGTCGGAACAATAACCGTTAGCCCTTCCTCTGCAAGAATTTGCACAGGGAAAGCTCTGGCTTCAACATAAAAAACACTACATACATCATCATCTTTCAGGCTTGTAACAATGGAATGGATTGAACGCTCATTAGTCTGATACGTCCAGAAATAACCTGCCGCATATGAACCACGATCAGTCCAGCCTCCGGGCATAACCATGCCATTAAACTCGCAGTTATTCATTACATAATCGCTGTTATAACAACCAGTGGAAATAACGACGCGGGATGCCATTTCTCCTGAAAGGCTGGCAGCACGGCGAAAGATAACGGGATACCACTTCCCGGCAACGACATTTGCAGGGGCTGCAAACGAATACTTTCGCATTCCCTTTTTCTTATCCACTTCACCTTTGCTGTAAACATTAATGTTACTCAGGAAGCGTCCTTTATCAGGAATATCCGCACCGTTCTGATCTTTCTGAAGACGTTTTTCAGCATTGTCATAGGCAGACTTCACCGCTTTTGGTGTTGCGGCCTGCGTTTCAGAATCACTGTTGGTGGCGCTACTGAGCTGGACAAGGCCTTTCCGCGCGGTGGTGGCATCCTGTGCAGTGTATTTCCCGTTAGCAAGGTCATACGCTGTCTTAACCGCCTTTGGCGTTGCAGCCAGCGTTTCAGAATCGCTGTTGGTGGCGCTACTTAGCTGGACAAGACCTTTTCGCGCGGTGGTGGCATCCTGTGCGGTATATTTCCCGTTAGCGAGGTCATATGCTGCCTTTACCGCCTTTGGCGTTGCCGCAAGCGTTTCAGAATCGCTATTGGTGGCGCTACTGAGCTGGACAAGGCCTTTTCGCGCTGTGGTGGCATCCTGCGCGGTATATTTCCCGTTAGCAAGATCATAAGCGGCCTTTACCGCTTTCGGCGTTGCGGCCAGTGTTTCAGACGTGCTGTTGGTCGCACTGCTTAACTGAGTAAAACCTTTTGCGGTCAGCGAGGCGTCCGGGTGACGTCGTGACTGTTCGTGCTCTGCAATTTTGTCATCAACGTAATCCTGCGTCGCCATCACCGTTGTGGTGTCAATGGTCAGCGCCACTGAGGCCACACTGCTGACGATGATGACCATGCGGCAGGTCTGCGAACGCCCTGAGCCTTCGGCAAGGGCAGGCTTATAACTTTCGGCCATGTTCGCCACAGCAATTAACGTTCCAGCATCATCGTACAGGCCAAGCTCACGCATCCAGAAACCGCCCACCTCCGGCGGAATAACCAGCTCTGCGATAATATAATTACTGTTTCGTTTGTCCTGGCTGATTTTGTTCAGCGCATGTCGCCAGACTTCATGGATAAGCCCGGTCTGTCCGGCATCCGGGACAGGCAATTTACCACCGCCATCCCCGACGGCCATCGTGGTAATGTTGACCTTCCGCCCTCCCGGTGCGGTTGCCGCTGCCAGCTTTGCTGCACCGGCAGTGGTGATAACGGTTCTGAATTTTGTGCTCATTATTCCTCACTTATCCGGGGTAAACCGTAATTACATCGCCGTCGTAAGCCACACCACCGGCGAACAGGTAGCCGGGAATGTCCCGGGTAATGTTCAGGCCGATAAGGTGGCGGCTTGCAGGTTTGGCATCAGCAATCAGCCGTTCCATTTCCTGATACATTGCCTCTGTGATACCGCTTTCCAGTACACCAATATCAAGCCGGAAGGTGCCGGGCGGGTCACTGTTTTCCCACCACTCCGTCACGTTGATGAGATAGCCGAGCGGCTCCACCACGCGTCGGATTGCGCCTATAGTGCCTTTATGACAGTGGATGAAATAGGCATCGCGGATAACGGCGCGTTTTGTCGCTTCCGGCCACTTTTCATCCCACCTGTCGACCGAAAACGCCCACGCCAGCCACGGCAGCAGATTTGCCGGGCAGGTGTCCGGGTTCCACAACTCACGAATACTGACCGGCGTTTTTTCAATTTCCGCACAGGCTTTCGCGGCAGCGACTTCAAGCGGTGATGAGCCGGTCGGCAGCAGGCGCGAATCACTCATCCGAGCCTCCGGTCACGACGCGGTATTCGGTACAGAAAGACGCCTGCGTGCTGTTAAGCACGATATCGGCCAGCGGTGCAGCCAGTTCGACACGCTGCACGCCTTCCACATGCAAGGCGGCATAAATGGCAGACAAACGGATGTCGCGCCCCAGCCGGTGCTGTGCCGTGATGTACGCTTCCAGTTTTTTCACGGCAGCAGCGCGGATGGGTTCGCTTTCGGGACCAGGGTAAAGATACAGTGTGGCGTTTATCTGGTATTCAACGATGGCGGCAGACTGCACGGTCACGCGGTCGGCCACCGGTCTGACGTCCTCGCCATTAAGGGCGTTACGCACCACCGCCAGCAGGTCTTCGGAAGCGACACCGTTATTTTCACGTGACAGCACAGAGATGGTGACACAGGCCGGAGACGGACTGGTGACAGAGATATCCGCGACACGCCCGTCGGCACTGCGGCCATGATACTGATAGGCACCCACCGACCCGGCGACGCTTAAACCTTCAAACGCCTGCTGAATACGCAGACGATAATCAGTGTCAGATTCCATTACTGCCGGTGTCGGCGGGATGGTCGAATCATCTGCCGGGGTGATAGTCAGGCGCGTGGTGTTGTAATTGGCACCAATCACATCAAGGTCATTACCGGCAGCACAGGCCAGCATCACCGCCCGTGCGGCCTCATTCACACGCTGACGCCAGATAAGCTCACGATAAGCATTTTCCTCCAGCAGTTTGACGAGAGGCTCGGATTCCAGCGTCAGGGTACGGGCGACCGCCTCCTGCTGGTCTTCCGGGTAAAGGGAAATCAGTGTCGCCTTGCGTTCAGCGAGAATGGTTTCAAAGTCCAGCTCCTCGACCACATCCGGTGCGGGTAGCTGGTTCAGGTCGATAATCGGCATGGTTTCAACTCACAGGGATGGTTAACGAAAGTGGCTGGCCGGTGTCGTTGTGCTGGCCGGTCAAAGTGACAGTCATTCGCCCGTCAAAACTGCGCTCAGTGGTGACGGATGACAGGGTGACGCGGGGTTCCCATTTCAGCACCGCCATGTAACAGGCGACCTTAATCTGCAACTCAAGCGCCGGGGTCTGCGGCTGGTCAATCATTGACGCCAGCAACGAGCCGTAATCACGACGCATCACCCGTGAGCCGACCGGTGTGCGCAGGATATCGCCGATACTCTGGCTGATATGCTCAAGGTCAGTGACCGTCAGGCCATCACTGCGATTCATTCCGAGATAACGCGCAGTCATAGAGGTCCCCCTGTTGTGCCGCCACTGTCGCCGGGGTGTTTATGGGTATGCAGTACCTTACCGTTTGATGAGAGTTCACCGCCGGTGTGTTCAATGTTGCCGCGCATCGTCCCGCCCTTCTGCACTTCCAGCGTGCCGGTAGTCAGTTTGTTAGTGCAGACCACTTCCGGTGTGTCCAGGGTGACACGGGTTGACGCTTTCACCGTGACCACCGGCACCGTGGCGGTAACAGAATCAGAAGCCGTCACGCTGGCCGTTTTAATTCCGCTTACCGTCAGTGCACTGGTTTCAGGTTCATACTCAATCACCGCCCCGTCAGGGAAACGGATATGCAGGGCATCCGCCGACGCAGACGGCGCGGGGTTATCGCCGGAATAAATCCCCGGCAGAACGAACGCCGTGTCGAGTTCACCGCCCACGGCCAGAATCAGCACCTGTTCCCCCACGGAAGGTGCCCACCATGTGCGCGAACGTCCGGCGCGATGGGTCAGCCACTGAAGCCAGTCGGTGCACATGCCGCCGGTCTGCACACGGCAGCGACCGGCGTTAAGGTCGGTTTCGACGATAATGCCGGTGCGGATCATGTTGCGCAGTGCGCGCGCGAGTTCCTGAATATTTGCGAGAGTGTTCATAACGGGAAGGATGCCGCCGGGTCATACCGGCGGCAATGTGACGATGAGGTGTCGGGAATGGCACAACTAACGGTCGAGGTGAGCCAGGATAATCTCTTCAATCATCTGCACATCCTCACCGGTAAAGCCGAGCAGAGGACGCGCCGGATAATCAATTTTCTTACCGTCTTTCCGGTTTTCTTCCGACAGACCGAACTGATGCACACTGGCGATTTTCGGCGACTTCCCGCCGTAAAATTCCATTGATGCCTGCTCCGGGCTGGCGCGGATATGCAAAAAACGACTGGTAATAAGTTTCGCAAACATTTTTCGCTTAACGCGACCGGTCTTTTTTCTGGCGCTCTGCTGCTGGCGTGGCACGTAGGGTGTACCGTCCGGGGCTTTCTGTGCCATCACCCGACGCTGCTGACTCTGCCGCAGACGTTTCGCCAGTTCGGCACTCAGTCGTCGACGCCCTGACGGTGACAGCGACTCAATCAGTCCGGTCAGCCGGTCTTCAAAACGCTTAAACTCATTCATCCCACTTGCTCACCAGTTCGCCATTGATATAAAGCTCCATCGGGCGGGTGACCGGCTCCGGCGGCGTGGGTTCCGGGATATTCTTCACATGCAGCGCACCGTCAACCTCACTGACCAGCGTGCGCTCGGTCAGCATCAGGCTGATACTGATATCAAAGCTGCTGTCATTGTTGATGTCTGCATAAAACGTGAAGCCCTTTTTCTGGCCTGCGTCGGTGGTCATGATGTCGGGCTGATTTTCCCGCAGCCACGCCAGCACCGGCACGATGAGCAGGTCAAAATCACCGGTAAAGTCGGTCACAATCACATTGAGCGTGTAACGCTTTTCGAATGACAGCGACGCCGCCAGTGTGGAGGCAATACTCCCGTTATCCACGAATATCCGAAGCATATCGGGGTTAGTTTTCAGCACCGTGACGGCATCAGTCAGCGCCCTGCGCAGGCTGTCGGGTTTGAGCATCGTTTTCGTCCTGACAGTGTTTAATCATTTTTACCTGGCTGGCACAGCGTGCCAGCGCGTTCTCAAGCTGCCGGATATCGGCACTTAAATCGCCGTTCGTCTGCGGGTCACTGCCCGGCATCGGGCAAAGACTCACTTTCGGGCAGGCGTTGTGGACAATCACTGGCGTCGGTGCAGGCGGGGCGCTGGTGCAACCGGCGCACAGCATCAGGCAGGTCAGCGCCATACCAGCGGCGGAAATCTTCGTTTTCATTGAGTAATCTCGTGATGGTTTTCTCGCGCTGAGCTTCACGCTTCGCGGCGTTTTCCAGTTCCTGACGCAGTGCCACCTGCGCCAGCTCGTTTTTGTCTGCCCTGGTGAGCGCAACATGAAGCTGATTTTTCAGCATGGTGATGGTCGCCTGTTGCTCGCTGGCTACGTTGTTTGCCCTGTCCAGTGAGGTGCGCAGGCTGGCGTTTTTATGCTTCGCCAGAAACAGACCCGCCACCGCCAGCGATAACAACACGACCAGCACAATCATCAGCCTTGACATGGTTCCCGCCCCTCAAAACGCTGACGGCAGGCCGTACGTATCAGCCGGAAGAACACCGATGCCACGAGATAAATCAGCGCGGTAAAAATCCACCCGGCAGCGACCAGCGAGATAAATGTCGCCACCATCACCACCAGAGCTACTGCCCGTCTGCGCCACGGCACCGGCTGCAAAAACAGCGACGTGACAATCTTCACGGCCAGCGATTCCGGCGGCAGCTCCCGTCCGTAGCGTTCCAGTACATACTCAGTGGCATACACACCGACACCACCGGCAACCACACAGATAACCGTCGCCAGAATCGCCCAGGTGGCGACAAAATTGACGGCCACGCTCTGCGGGTAAATCAGGGACAGTGCCAGCATCAGCGCCAGCGACACATTCAGCATCAGTGAAAGGGATAATTTCTTCATGGTGTTTACTCCGTTTAAGCCGGTACGCCGCCAGCGGTACGCCAGACGGTGACCAGTTTTTCCAGTGAATGCTCACGCTGACCGTAACCGGCACCCGGCAGGGACGCCCAGATATTGCGACAGCGTGAAATGGCGCGCTCAATGCGTCCCGCCCGGATGTCATCCAGTGCACCGCGTTCGCGGATCAACTGAATGGCGAGCCTGTCCTGTGACAACGGACTGAAATCCGGCAGGGCAAGCTGTTTGCGGTAGTGCGGCCAGAACAGGTAAAGCTGCTGATAGCGACCGGAGGCCGTGGATTTTTCACCGCGACGGTTAAACACCTTCGCCGGTCGGCCATGCGCAAACGGGTGGTCACTGTAGTCAGTGAAAATTTCCGGCTTCCCGTCCAGTCCGGTGACTATCACGTCATAGCCCCGGTTTTTCGTCAGCGGATGATTCGCCGTCCCTTCGGACACGGCCAGCATGTCGAGAAAGGCCGCGATATTCTGATGCGTGTTAATTACCGGCATTACTGTTTCCCCCTGCCCTTAAAACGGCGCTGAATGGCAATCTCAATCACCTGATAACCGGCGATACCCAGCATGGAGCCGATACCGCACACCGCAGGCAGTGACAGGTCAGGAAACTGCACCAGAACAACACCGGCAACCATCGAGACAAAACCACCGAGCAACATGCGCCCGATAAACAGACGCGGGGTGATTGGTTCACCACCGGCAAGCACCTTGCCGACAACAATCAGCACCCCAATCATGAAAAGCGACAGGACGCTTTTTTCTTCTGCTGTCATGCGTTACTCCCACAGATTGACAGTTTCAGCCACGGGCGCGGTCTGAACGTCGGGCAGTTCGACGGCGGTGCCGTGTGGCAGCACCGCACCCAGTTCAGCCAGTCCCGGATTTGCGGCGAGCACGGTCTCAACCACGCCCTCAGTGCGCCCGTAATACCGGACACAAATGGCGTCGAGCGTGTCGCCCTGTAGCGCAAAGGTCTTCATCAGATTTGACTCACGATGCAGCGCGGCTTGTCCTGGATACGCGCCACCGCCCAGCGCATATCCCGCCACAACTCATCAATGGTGCTGTCTATGCTGTCGGCCTTTTTGTCGCCTTTCGCACTGGCATCCACGCCGCGATAACGCTCATAAAGCGACGCGGTCGCCATCGCACACACGGCGCGCTCGTAGTAAAAAACCTTGATGCTTTCACCGTCGATGTCGTCCGCCGGGACGTCCGCCAGACGCGTAAAACCGGCGGCAATTTTCTGTTCGCGGTACTCGTACAGCTCCGCATTCGTCTCCGCCATGCCTGACTTGATGGCCTCTCGCAGACGGGCGGGGGCGACGGTCTGCTCAAGGCGCATACGTTCCCGGACGCGCTTCGGGTCGATATCGGGAAAAAAGAACGTGTTTTTAATCACCGGCTCGTCGCCTGCCGGTTGCGGGATGACCACCGTACCCTCACCGGACACGGGAGCCTCCTTTCGCGGAATAATCAGCGTCATCATGACTACCTCAGAAAAGTCGGGCGGTGGACGCCGGTACAGTGTCAGGTGATTCACCCACACTGACCGGCGTGCCGCCCTGGCGCGGGGCGCATTCGGTTGTTAACTGGCTTTCTTTTTCGGGCGTCCACGTTTTGCCGGTGTCACGCTCCGGGTCTTACGCGGGGCGCGGGTGGCCGCTTTGGGCTGCGGCTCCGGCTTCGGTTTCAGCTCCCGCTCCAGTCGTTCAATCTCTTTTTTGACACCTGCCTGACAGTCGAGCTGTGTCGCACGTTGCAGGTGAGCCAGCGCACCGGCGGCATCACCACCGTCACGCAGAAACAGACCGGTGATTTTGTGCAGCTTTGCGCGCACTTCATCAGGCATGTCAGCCGTGGCGGTCAGTTCAAGGGTCTCCGTCAGCAGGCGGGTATCCACAGACTCACCGGCAGCGTGAGCGCGCATGGCCGCGAGCGCCACCTCCTCGGTGAACATGTACGGCGGGGTGCGGCGGTGTTTACCCGGCATGGTCAGACCGTACTTCAGGGCATAACGGGCAATCTCCAGCGCACCGGCAATATCGCCGGTATCCAGACGCCACAGCATGACCGTCATCAGAATGTCATCCTGTGCACCTTTGCCCTGCTCCAGCACGCCGTTCACCCACGGCAACCAGAACGGCAGCAGTTCGCGTTTTTTCGCGGCCTTCAGCTCTTTTGAATAAATCGCTTTCAGTGTGCGCTGGTCTGCGGCCAGCTTGACCAGCATCTGCTCATAGACAGTTGCATGTCGCAGCGGGGCGGCTTCCCGCTGCGCGGTCATCGCTGCCGAGACCCGCATCATGTGGCGCTGTGCGGGACTCGTCATCGGTTACGCTCCCGGCTCTGCGGTCGCTTTAGCCGGTGTGGAGAAATCACCGACTTTAATTTTTTCCACCAGACAACCGGCGGCGTAGTCCTCCACCACGTAATCAATGTTCATTGACTCGTAGTTCTCCACGCGGTCGAGTTTCGGGTTTTCCTCAATCACGCGGCGATGGCTGTCATCCATGTAGTAGATGGACAGGTTTTCCAGCTTCGTGATGAGCATCGCATCCGCCGGGAAGTACGGGACGCGTACCGCCGGCAGGTTACCGATGCGTTTCTGACTGATGATGACGTCAGCGGCCAGCATTTCGCTGTTGTCCTGCTCTTTGTTGACGATGGGGAAATACTTGTCCGCCAGTAGCTGACGCCCCACAATCACCACAAGGTCAGGGTCTTCCTGATACCACGGCTCAATCAGGTTGTTGGTCGCATCCATCACCAGTGCATCGAGGCTGGCATAATCACCGCCCTTACCCACGCGGATGACCTCAGAGGTCGTGTGACCTTCCTCGTCAGTAACCTTGCTCATCACGCGCGCCGGGGCTTCATTGCGGTATTTCTGCAGCCAGCCGACCGCCACATCCTGCAGCATCGGATTGCTGTTGCGGTCAGAGGTTTCGGCACGCTTCACGCCGTTAAAACCGGCCATGATGAAATCAAGGGACTGGCGTTTGATAATGGCGTTACGGATACGGAGCTGGAAATCCTGATAACGCGCCCACAGGTCCAGCGTTTTGTAGCGGATATAAAAATCGAAGTTAATCTGGTCGCATTCGTACTTGTTTGACGCCAGCTTCGAGAAGTCCTTCGGCTGACGCTCAGTGCCACCGGCGGTGTCGGTGGTGCTGGCGATGGAGCCGGTGACACCGATGCCAATTTTTTCCCCTTTCATTTCGCTGACCGGCACAATGTTGATACGGGTCAGAAAGTCAGAGGACTCCTGCATGGTGTTCATCAGGGTCTGGGTGACCGACGGTTCAACGGTGAATTTTTTCGACACATCACCGGCGTCGATGCCGTTCAGTTCGGCAACACGGGACAGGTAGGCATTAAATTTAAAGCGGGTTTCCTGGCGCATAGTTTTTCCTGAAATTAAGAGTTAATCGTGAAGGTTTTCCCGGACTGACTGACGCCGGTCAGCAGTTCGTCATCAGGGCGTCACCGCCACCGCCGGTGGCTTTGCTGCGGCGCTGCTGGGTCAGACTTTCGGTGTGGTCGAGACTGTTTTTCAGGCGGGTGAATGCCTGACTGGTTTCATCCGCCCTGTCAGTCACATCCTGCTTAAGTGCGGAAAAGGCGGTTTCCATCTCAGCAAGGCGCTGCTCAGTGGCGCTCAGTTTTTCCTGCACATGCTCAGCGACAGCGGTCACCGCTTCATGCACGTCATTCAGACGGGCGTCATCGCTGGCCTGTTTGCGGCCAAAAATGGATTTCACCTTTTCGGTCAGGGCGGTGAACACGGTTTCAGGCAGGTCTTCAAATTCCAGCTCAACAGGCGTTGCCACTGAAATCAGGTTTTCAGGGCTTAATTTGAAGCGGTTCAGAGGGTTGTGTTTTGCCGTGCGGCAGAATTCCAGGTATTCCGTGCCGAGGCTTGCCGGGTCATCGGTGACGGCCAGACCCACCAGATAACATTTGCCTGTATTGGCAAAGTTCGGCTGAATTTCCATTGAGGTATAGACCTTCTGCGCTGCCTTGTTCATCGCGATAAGGTCATCGGTCGGGGTGATTTTCGCAAACAGCGCCCATTTGCCTTTCAGCGCCGAATCATCGTCAATCTTTTCGGCCTTCAGTTCGGCCACATCACCATAACGCTTAAAAATACCGTCAGGCAGGATGCCGCGCAGATGTTCCAGGTTAATGCGGCAACCATAGACTCGCGGGTCAAAGGTTTCGGCCATTTCCTGAATATCCTGCGCACTGATGACACGCCCGTCACAGGTGTCACCCTCAACGCCGATACGAAAGAATTTTGAGACTTTTTTTGCCATTGTCAGGAGTCCTGAATAGTGATTAGAGGAGTCACATGTCGGCATCAGTTTCCCGACGATGCGCATCCTCCGCCATCAGTCCCGGATGGCTTATCACTGATACAACAGCACCTTAGCGAATCGCGGGGCGCGACTCAGTAGCCTTGCCGTGTATTCATCACGGCGAGGTATTCATGACCATCACCACAGACACCACTCTTTTACACGACCCGCGTCGTCAGGCGGCGCTGCTGTACTGGCAGGGATTTTCCGTGCCGCAGATTGCCGCCATGTTGCAGATGAAACGCCCGACGGTGCAGAGCTGGAAACAGCGCGACGGCTGGGACAGCGTTGCCCCCATCAGCCGTGTCGAAATGAGTCTGGAAGCGCGGCTGACCCAGCTCATCATCAAACCGCAGAAAACCGGCGGTGACTTCAAGGAAATTGACCTGCTGGGACGCCAGATTGAACGACTGGCACGGGTCAACCGCTACAGTCAGACCGGCAACGAGGCAGACCTTAATCCGAACGTCGCTAACCGCAACAAAGGCGGGCGTCGCAAACCGAAAAAGAATTTTTTCAGTGACGAGGCCATCGAAAAGCTGGAGCAGATTTTCTTTGAGCAGTCTTTCGACTATCAGTTGCACTGGTATCGCGCCGGGCTTGAGCACCGCATCCGCGATATCCTGAAATCCCGCCAGATTGGCGCGACGTTTTATTTTTCCCGCGAGGCGCTGCTGCGCGCCCTGAAAACCGGCCATAACCAGATTTTTCTGTCGGCCAGTAAAACGCAGGCGTATGTGTTCCGCGAATACATCATCGCCTTTGCCCGTCTGGTTGACGTTGACCTGACCGGTGACCCGATTGTCCTGGGCAATAACGGCGCAAAACTGATTTTTCTCGGCACCAACTCCAACACCGCACAGAGCCATAACGGCGACCTGTACGTCGACGAGATTTTCTGGATCCCGAATTTTCAGGTACTGCGTAAGGTGGCATCAGGTATGGCCTCACAGAGTCACCTGCGCTCGACCTATTTCTCCACCCCGTCCACGCTGGCGCACGACGCCTACCCGTTCTGGTCAGGTGAACTGTTCAACCGGGGACGCGCCAGCGCCGCCGAACGCGTGGAAATCGACGTCAGTCATAACGCCCTTGCCGGTGAGCTTCTCTGTGCGGACGGCCAGTGGCGGCAGATTGTCACCATTGAGGACGCCCTGAAAGGTGGCTGCACGCTGTTCGACATTGAGCAGCTCAAACGTGAAAACAGCGCCGACGATTTTAAAAACCTGTTCATGTGTGAATTTGTTGACGACAAGGCGTCGGTGTTCCCGTTCGAGGAGCTGCAACGCTGCATGGTCGACACGCTGGAAGAATGGGAAGACTATGCGCCGTTTGCCGCAAATCCGTTCGGCTCCCGCCCGGTATGGATTGGTTACGACCCGTCACACCGTGGCGACAGCGCCGGATGCGTGGTGCTGGCACCGCCGGTGGTGGCCGGTGGTAAATTCAGAATACTTGAGCGTCACCAGTGGAAAGGCATGGACTTTGCCACCCAGGCTGAATCCATCCGCAAACTCACCGAAAAATACAACGTCGAATACATCGGTATTGATGCCACCGGCCTCGGTGTCGGCGTGTTCCAGCTCGTGCGCTCGTTCTATCCCGCCGCGCGCGACATCCGCTACACGCCGGAAATGAAAACCGCAATGGTGCTCAAGGCAAAAGACGTCATCCGCCGTGGCTGTCTGGAATATGACGTCAGCGCCACCGACATCACCAGCTCGTTTATGGCTATCCGCAAGACCATGACCAGCAGCGGACGCAGCGCCACCTATGAGGCCAGCCGCAGCGAGGAAGCCAGCCACGCCGACATCGCCTGGGCGACCATGCACGCCCTGTTAAATGAGCCACTCACCGCCGGTATCAGCACCCCGCTGACATCCACCATTCTGGAGTTTTACTGATGAGCAAGAAAAAAGGGAAAACACCGCAACCTGCGGCAAAAACAATCACCGCCAGCGCCCCGAAAATGGAGGCATTCACCTTTGGTGAGCCGGTGCCGGTACTCGACCGCCGTGACATTCTGGATTACGTCGAGTGCATCAGTAACGGCAGATGGTATGAGCCACCGGTCAGCTTTACCGGTCTGGCAAAAAGCCTGCGTGCTGCCGTGCATCACAGCTCACCGATTTACGTCAAACGTAATATTCTGGCCTCGACATTTATCCCGCATCCGTGGCTTTCTCAGCAGGATTTCAGCCGCTTTGTGCTGGATTTTCTGGTGTTCGGTAATGCGTTTCTGGAAAAGCGCTACAGCACCACCAGTAAGGTCATCAGACTGGAAACCTCACCGGCGAAATATACCCGTCGTGGCGTGGAAGAGGATGTTTACTGGTGGGTGCCGTCCTTCAACGAGCCGACAGCCTTCGCGCCCGGCTCCGTGTTTCACCTGCTGGAGCCCGATATTAATCAGGAGCTGTACGGCCTGCCGGAATATCTCAGCGCCCTTAACTCTGCCTGGCTGAATGAGTCGGCCACGCTGTTCCGCCGCAAGTATTACGAAAACGGCGCACATGCCGGATACATCATGTACGTCACCGATGCCGTGCAGGATCGCAACGATATCGAAATGCTTCGCGAAAACATGGTTAAGTCGAAAGGCCGCAATAACTTTAAAAATCTGTTTCTCTATGCCCCTCAGGGGAAAGCCGACGGCATTAAAATTATCCCGCTCAGTGAAGTGGCAACGAAGGACGATTTTTTTAATATCAAAAAAGCCAGCGCCGCTGACCTGCTTGACGCGCACCGCATCCCCTTTCAGTTGATGGGTGGCAAGCCGGAAAACGTCGGGTCGCTGGGTGATATTGAGAAAGTGGCAAAGGTCTTTGTCCGCAATGAGCTTATCCCGTTACAGGACAGGATCCGCGAGATAAACGGCTGGCTCGGTCAGGAGGTCATCCGATTTAAAAACTACTCACTGGACACTGACAACGGCTGAACATCGCCGCCTGCGGGCGGCTTTTTTACACCCCGTCATCACGCCCTCACACGCTCACCACCGCACAAAACACCCCGCAGACACACCAACGCCTCAACGGGCAGACTAAGCGCCGTCACGACGCGCTGAGACGCTGAAAAAATAAAATCAGCACCACCGCCAGCGCGCAGTGCTTTCCCCGCCTCGCCCGCCCGCTTCACGGGGCGGTTTTAATGCAGTTGCAGTTTTCTCCAAACAGCTTACCACCCCTGGACTTGCCCCGATTCAAAAACAAGCTGATATAAATGCAAAACCATGCATGGTTATGCATGGTTTTGGTTGTTAGTTCAATAAATCTTTATCAAGAGCGGTATAATTTATCTTTAATGATTTATCATCTGGATTAAAATATCGACCAACAATCAAATCGGTATTTTCATATTCTGGATTAATCTCCGATGTAGCATAAATTATTTGAAAATCATATTGATACGATTGAGTTTCTTGTACTATTATTTTCTGCAGATTGTGACTGCGCTCTTTCTCCATTCCACCATCGTCAATTCCATCAAGCATTAGGAAACGAGGTAATCTCATGTATTTTTTTTCAATACTTGCAGTTAACAATGCTAAATGAAAGAGATGTCTTAATACAACTGCTGAACTTTCTGAAAAATACTTAGACCCATTTACATAAACAGTATTATCGGCAAAGCTAAAATTAACTTTTCTAGGATCAATAAATTCAGTCTGCAATGGAAGATCTTTTTTAAGAAGTCTTTTCATAATGTTTTCTATAGTTTTAGAAATATCCTTCTTCCTATATTCCTCTTTACTCTCCAAAGATTCAATTAAAGAGGACAATCTCTCCTTCTCTGACTGCAGACTATCACGATCTTTTTGCAAATCAGATATTACATCACTAAGTTTTTGTAATTCACAAGCCTGTTTAATTTCTTCTTCAACACGTCCCAGAGCCTTAGTAAGAGTTTCAAACTCTATTTCATAGGCATTTTCCCAAACCTTAGAGACTTCTTCATATTCACGAATTAAATCTCGCACTTTTTGCTTTAAAGCAGGAGATTGGCTCTTAAGCTCTCTCAGTTTTACATAATTATGCTCAAGAAGATCTCTGGATTCTTTTAATTGGATAGAAATCTCATTTTTCATCCTTAATAATTGAGGAGCATCACTACCCTCTGGCGCGTGATTTTTACATAATGAGCACTCATTTTCAGAGGAAATATTCAACTCACTTAAACAACTGGGACAAAATTGAAATTTAACGTTGCTAAAATAGTCTCTGGCAATACTTGATTCATTAAGAGAGCGCAATCTGGATTCTAACTCATTAATGAACATTTCAGAGTCAGCTATCTCCATTTCTAACATATGGATACTGTCAATATTTTTTACTTCTTCTTCCTTCGCTTTATTTAAATTTTTTCGAAGGTTGTTAGTTTTAGTTTTATCAGCATTTTTATCATTAACAGAAGAGTTATTACTCTCTTTGAGAGAGATAAGCTCTCCATTGATCTTTTCTTTCTTCTCTCTTAGCTCTTTTATTTTATCGTCAATAAAACTTACATGCTGCGATTGCCCAGAGCGTCCAAGAACTTTAAATATGCTTTTCAGCTCAACAATTTTTGTCGAAAGTTCAGCATCAACCTGTTTAAGCCTAATCAAAGAGCTATAAAGTTTGTCATCAAATATACCACATAAATAATCACCAATAGTCTCTCGTGTTAGAGCTCTATCAAAATTATCGTTCCTAAATATAGGACTATGAAGAGATGGCTGATCTGCATATAATACACGTAGGATTTGATGCATTGTTAAAATTGAAGCACCCTCTCCTTGAGCTAGAGGCATATCCAAAGCATTTAGAATTACCTGAGAAAAACTCAGTGATTTTTCTGAACGCTTAAAAGGATAAGTTTGCCACTGACTCGGTGATGAGTTAAGAGCTTTATCCATCGAGCCCCAAAAAATACTCAACGGCCGCATGGATTCTGAACTTATCTCCCGCTTAAAACAGGCAAGATTATTATTCAAAAGCACTTCAACCATGGTAAATGAACATAAAAGAGCTGTTGGTTTCAAGCTAATATTTTCAGCACCAAGTGAAAATGCTAAAAGATCCATAACAGTAGTTTTGCCAGAGCTATTTCGCCCCCTTATTACATTTACCCCTTTATGGAAAACACAGCTAAATGCTTCATGCCCAGCTTGGAAAACTTTTAATTTACTAACAAAAAAAGATGGATTAAGAATAGTCATATCTAAACTCCATTAACTTCGTTCTATCTTTTAAACCATCTTTTCCAACCAAATGGAATTTAGATAGTGTATCTATGATAAATGTATTAATAGTTTTATTCGTATTAATAAAATTATTAATAGAAAGTAATAAGCCATCTGGAACAGACTTATCTGTTCTCTTTATAATGTTTTTCTCAAGACAATCCATCTCAACCAACCCAGTAGCTGCAAGACATCTTATTGCTGCCATTTGAATTTCATACATATCTCTGAATGTAGATCTAACATTAATAGGATCCCGATATATATTAGAATACTTCTTCGCTTCTTTCTTCATTGAAGAATAATTATGAGGCATTCTAATTTCAGATACCAAAGCAGGAAATAGCAGATAGAAGTCCAAAATTCTGGCCTTATCTACCTCAATTTCATTTACATGGTCTATAAGAGCAATCATTCTGAATAAACAATGATATGCATCATATGCTGGATGGTAAATTAGCATTTATCCCACCTTATATGGCAATTGCCACCCAGAAAAAATAGTAATCCCAAGAGATCTTTTGCTGTTAGCTCTAGCAAGTTCTCTCCCAAAGACGAATATAATTCATCAATTATTGAAGCGATTTTCTCATCAACAATCACTCTGGAGCTATCCGCTTCTATAAGTGGTGTTACTTTCGTTATAAAATCAAAATGAATTTGATCTAAAATTATTACAAATATTCTTTGTGCAGTTTTTGACGTCTGGCGACGCATTATGGCTTTTGTCGCTTTTTCCTTCATCTGCTTAGCTAAAAACAACAAATCTTTTCTATTACTCTCGAGTAATTTAGCGTCTAACCCCCGAACATCAATATCAGGCTGAAGGGACATATAATGCTCTAGTTCAGCACAAAACCCCGGAACCGCTTCCCCTATATCACCTCTCTTCAAACACTCATAAAGTTTCTGTATCTCCCGGTTAGTTCCTTTAACAGGATAATTGAATATATGATTAGTCTGATCACCAGAAATTATGTTGCCATTTGTTACGGTATTTCCTGACTGTTCGATAGACACACCAACACCTCTTAATGTGACCTATCCTGATTACCGCCAACAATACTTCCATTTGTAACACTGTTACCAGTTTGAGTAACTGTATGATTGTTTGAGTTCACGCTGGAATTACCAATTTGCTTTCTAGATGAAAACACGACACGAATCGACCAACCCGCTCCCAGTCCGACAAAGAAAGTGATGATATGTGTAATCCACTCCATTCTAGTATCCTTAGCATAAATTTTTGTACTCTTATAATAAATCGAATACTTTCTATCTACAACTAAGGAACATCAACTAGTTATGTAATGCAAATCACATACTCTCGATGTAACCACTGACAGACAAAACACAGATACTGCCGTTATAATTGCCAATGTTACTATTTAAACAATAATTCGTAGGATTCTATTGCTTTGCTTAGTGGTATAGGACCACTGACAGCACGAATGATATACCCGATCCTAATTACAACGAATTAAACTAAGGCTCGCATATAACTCTATCATTCTCTATTTCTCAGCAACCTCAAAAACTGTATAAAAACACAGTACCACATAACCACCAAAACAGGGAAGCAAAAAATTAAAGCCCTATTAACTGAATACTCTTGGTAACACTAATCGGTTTACGATCTAAAAAATACAAAAGCCGAGAATTGATTCAACACTTTGTTTTTTATATAAAAAGATACATTTTAGTACATTTAATACACTATTTGATTAAAAACAAAACTGCTTATCAACAAGCTGATATGTGAATTTTTTTTCGCCATATACCAATGTCGCTCCACGCGCCAGCGCCTCAAGTTCCCATCGCTGCGGCCTGATACCGTTCTGAGCAAGGTCAACGCGGATACGGGTGATTTGCATTCGTTCCGACCTGGTCAGTCTAGCTGATGGCGCTATTTCATGCGGTTTTAACGGGCTTCCGTTTCTTGGCTGACAATGTGGTGTTCTCAGTCCGTGTTTTAATGCGCCCCTGAGCGCCCTCACGACCTCCGGTTCATTCCATTCAATAACACCGTCATCAACCAGATTAAGCACTGCGGCGGCGTGCTCAGAAGGTGTGGGAGCCGGTAACGAAGTATCACCACCGGTGAGCTTTCCACAGTTATTGACAGGACTCCGAGGCGCGGCGATGCCGCTTTTTAAAGTCAAAGGCTCAACGACCGGCACTTTCGGCACAATGCGCCAGTCCGTCGTTCTGGTGATATGAATATGACGCGCGCCGAGATGCGGCGCGTAAATGCCGACCACTCTCTCGACTTCTTCCTCGTACTCGTTAACGTCATCCGACGGGCTACGGGCAACCCTGACAGTCTGACAATCGCGCGGGACATTTGCCCCGCCCTGCGCGCTGATATACAACGCAAAATCACCACTGTCTGCGGCGGCGCGTGCAGCCTCGACGCGTTCGTCAAACTCATCAGCAATGCTGACGCCGCGAGGCAATTTGCGTAGTTCACGGTAAGCCCCCATTGTCGGCAGGCCAACCGTTTTAAATTGCGGGATGCGCCACGTTGACGCCCATGCGGTAACAGCCGCCGCTGTGTCTTTCAGCGGCCTGCCGGTATCGTTATCGAGCTGACCATCCAGTGCATAGCCGTCGATGTTTTTTGAAATGTATTTCGCGATATATCCCGCAGCACCGCCCCGGTTAAGGTGTTTTGCCTGAAAACGGTTTCGCGCAGCTCCTCTTTCGTCTCCATCCTCTTTGAGCGCGTAGCGACGCATGATTTCGATAATCTGGTTACGCTGGCGTGGATTACAAAAAAGCATCATATGCCAGTGCGGCGTTCCGTCGTGGTGTGGCTCGACGACACGCAAACCGTAGACCTGTAAATCATTATCCTTGAATGCCGTGCGCATCAGGCTCCAGATGCGGCAGAGATAACGCTGCGCATCCTTTGGATTAAATGCCTCATCGTTCCAGCCGTGATTAAGCTGAACGGTTTTACTTTCGCCTTTTCTGACCTGACGTGTCGGGTGATACTTTGACGGCGCGGTCAGCGTGATAAACATCCCCACATCACCCTCTGCGGCGGCGTAACGCTCAATACCGGCAATGGTGTTCATCAGCTCCATCCGGCGAATTTCAGGATTAGAAATACTGCCCATCACCTTACTGATAAGGTCGATGCGCTCGCCGGTTTCCCTGTTTTCAAGGTCACACGATTTAAGAAACTCCAGATTTGCCTGGCGGCGTGCACGCACATCACGAATGGCATGTTTACTGGCATAAGGAGAACGGTCTTTATTGACCTCCCCGACAGCAATCAGTAACGCCTCATGCCAGCGCATACGCTGGCCTTTAAGCTGATGAGTCCACCACTCATCGTTAAACAGACGGGCAATGGCAGAATATGCCTGCCTCGTGGTCATCTGCCCTTTACGGTATTTTTTCCAGTAGAGCGGGGAAATATTGAAAGCACGTGCAGCGCCAGCAACATGACCATAGAGGTGAGCCTGCGCCTCATCCGTAAACAGCGATTCTTTTTCGCCATGCGCATCCACCCAGGCATCGCTGAGTTCCTCATACATCATGAAAAGCTGCGATGAGATACGGGCAGCAAACTTTTTTAGCTCCTTATCATTCATTCCTGGCAGGCGCGCATAGTGGTCACGCTCTGCCAGAAACAGCAACGACGCGTCGGTGTTCATTTCATGGCGCTGATTCACACGCTCAATACGCGGCCATAAACGACGCTGAAAAGTGGATGTGAGGAAATAAAACCCGTGTACCGGACTTTTATTGCTCCGGATGTAGTCATAGCGTGAAGTAAACAGCGAGCGCAAAAAGTAAGGCAGGCGGTTAATCGTGGATAAAACACCTTGCACCTGACGCATCTCGTCACGTGTAAGAGGTCTTTCTCGCCCGACGGCCTCGCGTGGCGCGTTCCATGCATAAGCACCGGTAAACGTCTCACCGGTGCCTGCGGCAAATGCTGACGGAGGGACAAAACGCCCGGAGGCTTTAACGGCCATATGAGCCAAAAGCCTCTGAACAACGCTTGCTGAGTTGCTCAACCTGCGCGTTTAAATCAGCAAAAGACTTTGCGCTTCCGGTCAGAATATCGTGATGCATCAGGCCGGAAACGAGCTGGCTTAATTTCGGGTAATAACCAACCACCGACAGCCATTCCTGACCGGCGTTTTTACCGCTTTCCGCTCTCTTTTTCTCGTGGAGAATAAACTGAAAGCTGTCACTGGTAACGACATAACGTTCGCCAATTTCAATACGAATACTCATGCCGTTCTCCGGTAATGTTTGTTTTTTGCTTCAAAGACTGACTGACAGGAAACACAACGCGTGGCTGACGGATAAGCCGCACGACGGGCAGCAGGTATTGGCGCATCACACTCTTCGCAAACCAGCGAAGAAACACCGCAATGTTTTACCCTTGCCGCGTTAATCTGGCGCTCCAGTAATTCAGCCTGTTGTTCCTGAATAAAATCTACGTTGTCCGGCATTACCAGTTCCTTTTGTCGTTCAGTTTTTTAAATTCATCAGCGCAATAGCTGGCGATTTCTGTCGTTAATTTCGTCAGTTCATCCACGGAGGAGATTTGCTTGTGAAACACAGCGCGTTTAACAAGTAAATTGACCACATCAGACAGGAGGTTTAATTCGTTCTGATAAATCGCGATAACAGACTCAGTTATTTCGCGTTTTTCTTTATCAAGACCAAGTTGAATAAGAGACAAATCGCCATTTTTCATAACGGCGATTTTTAAGGCGTTATTCAGTAATACAACTGAACGAGAACAGGACATCAAAGCACCTCCCCGCGAGACAATCCGATATTGTGAAATTTTTCCGACTCCTGACTGAGCAGCTCGACTATCTCCACGCGGGATAACTCCGCCTTTGTGATGTGGCGAATCATGGCATCAAGATGAGAAGAAAAGCGCGTCGCAGCGTCGGCCTGTGCTTCGGTTCTGGCCTGTTGCAGCAGTAATGCGTATTTACCGCACTGATTTTCAGAAACTGTATGCATAACTTTCTCCAGGCAAAAAGAAGCCCCGCACGATTAAGTGCGTTAAAAACTCTGGTTAATTACTTAATGCAGATATTGCTCTGGTTTTACCGACGTCAGAATTGTCGGTGCATACTCAAACAGGCTGAATAATTCACGTAATGCACGGAATAAAGCATCACGCCAGTAACATGACTCTTCATTAATTCGCCAGTATGGCTGGTTGAATTCTTTTTCAGTCAATCCGGCATGCATAAATAAAGTACGACGCTGACTGACTGTTAAAAAACTAATATATGCATACTCACTTGCGCCAACCTGACGGCGTTTTGAGAATGCCTCACGCAATTCATCAATTGCACATACCAGTCGTTCACGTTCGACATCATTCATTTCTTCAAAACGCATCGTTGCGTGACGCTGTTTTAACTGCGCATGGAAGCAAACCGTTAGCCGTTCACGTTCCATCATCTGATTATAATAATCGCATGTCTCCTGCCAGCGAGGGACGGCCAGATGCTTACCAATTATCCGGCGCATAGCTGCTGGCTGTTTTTCAACAAGATTGAGCGTCATCACTGTCATTTCCAGACCCTCCGACTTTTCAGAAAGGTCAGAGCCTTCTTTAACGGACTCTGTTTTTTGGTGCGGATAATGATTCCCTTGCGTCCCTTACCGTGGGTAATGGTGAAGTCAATCGCCCTGGGGCTTTCGTTACGCAGTAACTGAGCAATACAACGAGGCTCATTCATACGGTTCTCCTTAACGTGGTTCACCGAGACCTAACCACATCAACCAGCCGTCACGAATCTCTTTAGGGCGGCTTTCATAAGCCAGTTTTAGTCCGTTATTCCATGCCGGAAGGTATACCCAATATTCACCTGCACGACCTGAAGCTGATTGTGGATCGGTCATATCAATTACAGGCAGCTTTCCTTTATCGATCATCCGACGAACCGCTCCTGTCGATTTTCCTATTAGTTTTGCGAACTCCTGATAAGGAATCGCATCAGTCATGAGTGTTACTTGCTTGCTCATGTCGTCCTCCAGCCCTCATGAATTGCGTTTAATGCCTTATAATGCCTTTTAGTGCCCACATCCAAGCACTAAACAATCTATATCTAAACTAAATACTATTGAGATCTAAACACTATGTCAAACACGATAAGCGAGAAGATAGTCTTAATGCGAAAATCTGAGTATTTGAGCAGACAACAACTTGCTGATTTAACAGGGGTTCCGTATGGCACGCTGAGTTACTATGAAAGTGGTCGTTCAACACCTCCAACAGATGTCATGATGAACATCCTGCAGACCCCACAATTCACCAAATACACTTTATGGTTCATGACAAATCAGATCGCTCCTGAGTCCGGGCAAATTGCGCCCGCTCTCGCACACTTTGGGCAAAACGAAACAACGTCGCCCCACTCCGGTCAAAAGACTGGTTAACAATTCATCGTGAATATATTCATCACAAGTGCCTACTATTGGTGGCTAAATTTCAGCCACCACGAAAAAAACGATTAGTAGTCGCAAAAAAACACACCACTCGGAGGGTTTTCTGATGGCAATCAAAAAACTCGATGATGGTCGATATGAAGTGGACATCCGCCCTACTGGACGTAATGGAAAACGCATCCGTAGGAAGTTTGATAAGAAAAGCGAAGCTGTCGCTTTCGAGAAATACACGTTGTACAACCACCACAATAAAGAATGGCTATCAAAACCAACAGACAAGCGACGTCTGTCGGAGCTGACACAGATCTGGTGGGATTTAAAGGGTAAACACGAAGAGCATGGGAAATCTAATCTTGGAAAAATTGAAATCTTCACAAAAATAACGAATGACCCATGCGCATTTCAAATTACGAAATCGCTTATCAGCCAATACTGCGCCACCCGAAGAAGTCAGGGTATTAAACCTTCGAGTATCAATCGTGATTTAACATGTATTAGCGGCATGTTTACAGCCCTGATTGAAGCGGAGTTATACTTTGGTGAGCACCCTATCAGAGGGACAAAAAGGCTTAAGGAGGAAAAACCAGACACAGGCTATCTCACGCAGGAAGAAATTGCCTTACTGCTCGCAGCTCTTGACGGCGACAACAAAAAGATTGCGATTCTTTGCCTGAGTACTGGAGCACGTTGGGGAGAAGCAGCTCGTTTGAAAGCAGAAAATATCATTCATAACCGCGTCACGTTTGTTAAAACGAAAACAAACAAACCACGCACCGTCCCGATCTCAGAGGCTGTTGCCAAAATGATCGCGGATAACAAACGAGGTTTTTTATTCCCTGATGCTGATTACCCTCGCTTCAGACGAACAATGAAAGCAATAAAACCGGATTTGCCAATGGGGCAAGCCACACATGCACTAAGGCACAGCTTTGCCACTCATTTCATGATTAATGGAGGAAGTATTATCACGCTACAACGGATACTAGGTCACACGCGGATTGAGCAAACTATGGTTTACGCTCATTTTGCTCCAGAGTACCTTCAGGACGCCATTTCTCTTAATCCGCTGAGAGGTGGTACTGAGGCCGAGAGTGTCCACACAGTGTCCACAGTAGAGTAACGTTTAAGGGCTTTCAGTGGTCATTTATGCCGCTCAAACCCGCATTGTACCGTTGAAAGCCCCTACTGATGACACCCTAAATCTCCCTTACACGGGCTTATTTTTTACGCGTAAGCCCTATCCCTGGTCACCGTCTTCCATTGACCACATCGATAGAATCTCCCTTCATAGCACGATGCCTTTCACGTAACGGCATCGTGCTCGCACAGGTTCCGGCTAAGCACAACCAGAACGCGCATGTTTGACGCTTACCAAAAAATATTCTCACTCTCCACATTTGAATGTCAGACGAGCGACGCCATGTAATCCTGCACCTTCTGTCTTCAGGTCAACTATCTGCATTTTTTTGCCCTGAGTAACACAGAAATGAGCTGCATCATTTTTTACTATATTTTCTGCACCAGAAATTCTGCCCCTGGCTAAAGAAGCTTCGGCTTCGGTGTAGTATTGGTTATCGAGTTTACGCTGAATATTACTTTTATATGCAAGACCAAATTTACCGATACTTGTCTCATCATTATGCACAGCACACCCAGACATAAGAAAAACACTAATTAATGATATAGCAGCTATCTTTTTCATCTTACCTTCCCCCATTAAATACCAACGACACGCTTTGGTGTTAAAATATAATAATGGCATGATTATTATAATTGAATAGGATTATAATAAATGTTCTGTACAACATTTCCTACATAAGTAGGAATTACATACACGGATGCCCTTCCGGATAACCCCATGGGGGGTTAATATATTTTTAATAGTATATTGAAGATGCCACTGTTTAGTTGAATATTAGGTATATGCTCTTTTTTGAAATTTACCGGTGGCTACCGTTAACATTCACTGTCCCCATTGCAAGCTCCTGGTGGTAACCACTGAATCCTCTATACTTGAACTGACTTTTTATCCTCCGACTTTCATCCTGTTCTGACTCCACCTTTTCTTTTCTGCTCTACACTATCTACAGACCAATCATAAAGGCACATACGATCATGGCAGAATTTCCCGCCAGCTTACTGATTCTTAATGGCAAAAGTACTGACAATTTACCATTGCGCGAAGCAATTATGCTGTTGCGTGAGGAAGGAATGACGATCCATGTGCGGGTCACCTGGGAGAAAGGCGATGCCGCACGATATGTAGAGGAGGCCCGGAAGTTGGGCGTCGCAACGGTGATTGCCGGTGGTGGCGATGGCACCATTAATGAAGTTTCTACGGCGTTGATTCAGTGTGAGGGGGATGACATACCCGCGCTAGGAATTTTGCCATTAGGAACCGCCAATGATTTTGCCACCAGTGTAAGGATTCCTGAGGCACTGGATAAGGCGCTGAAACTGGCAATTGCCGGTGACGCCATTGCGATAGATATGGCGCAGGTCAACAAACAAACCTGTTTTATTAATATGGCGACAGGCGGATTTGGGACGCGTATTACCACAGAAACGCCGGAAAAATTAAAAGCCGCGCTGGGTGGCGTCTCTTACATCATTCATGGCTTAATGCGCATGGATACTCTGCAACCGGACCGTTGTGAGATCCGCGGTGAAAACTTTCACTGGCAAGGTGACGCCCTGGTCATTGGTATTGGTAACGGGCGTCAGGCCGGTGGCGGTCAGCAATTGTGCCCGAACGCGTTAATTAACGATGGCTTGCTGCAACTGCGCATTTTTACCGGCGATGAAATTCTTCCGGCTCTCGTATCAACATTAAAATCTGACGAAGATAACCCGAATATTATCGAAGGCGCTTCGTCGTGGTTTGATATACAAGCCCCACACGAAATCACTTTTAATCTTGATGGCGAACCGTTGAGCGGACAAAACTTTCATATTGAAATACTTCCGGCGGCGTTGCGTTGTCGATTACCACCAGATTGCCCATTGTTGCGTTAATCACACTATTCTCTCTTGAACCAGGGAGAATCCGTAATGCCGGATGCGGTGTAAAAACTTTATCCGGCATACAGAGCAATACTACACCGTAATTAATTTCACCCGTGTCTTCTGCAATGCCAGTTTATCCACCTCTGACACGGCATCATCGGTAATAATAATGTCAATTTTTTCGATTGGCAGTACCTGATTAAAACCGCGACGATTAAATTTCGATGAATCGAGAACGGCAATCACTTTATTTGCGGCTGTAACCATCGCCCCGCTAATCGAATAACCTTCATTAAAGGTCGTAATACCATTAACCGCATCAATACCATCAGCACCGACAAACATTAAATCGGCATTAATATCCTGCAATGAACGCTCGGCAATGGAACCATGCATCGAGCGTGTTTTATGGCGGACGGTCCCACCACAGACGACCAGAGTAATGTCTTTATTTTCGGAAAGGGCAAATGCTGCCGGGAGACTGTTGGTAATCACCGTGATATTTTTGGCGGTCATTAATCCTTCGGCGATAAGCATTGTCGTACTTCCGCTGTCGAGAATAACGGTCATCCCTTCGTGGATCATTTTGACTGCCGCCTGCGCTATTCTGTTTTTTGGCGCGCTGGCGAGCTGAAATCGCTCTTTAAACCCAACTTCCTGGGTCTCGGTTTCACTATTACCGGACATTATTTTCGCCGCACCGCCATGAAAGCGCGTAACCACGCCTTTTTGTTCGAGAAAGCGCAAATCGGCACGGATTGTCGCTTCCGAGGCAGCAAATACTCCCGCCAGATCCTGAACAAGCACGGTTCCCTGTTCATTCACTAATTGGATGATCTTATTCCTTCGCTCGAATGAATTCATCGTCATTTACCCATATTCAATTGTGGCTAGTGTAAACGAAGGGGGACCATTGGTGAATGATCTGTTTTGCACAATACCGGGCCAGCATCACGCTGGCCCGCGGTTTCAGGGAATGAGCAACACTTTGCCCGGCATAGCATTACGAGCGATGTCACGCACCGCCTGGGCGAAGCTTTCAAAGCTTCCACGGTGAGCGATTAATGGCTCCAGGCTTAACTTACGTTCTGTCAGCAACCGGCTCGCCGTTTCCCACTCCTGCCCCGGCCAAGGGCTGGAGTAGTTCATCCAGCTGCCGATAACCGTCAGCTCTTTACGTAATATTTTGCCAAACGTTGTCGATGTTAAATGCAGATCCTGATGCAACATGCCCACCAGCGCCAGCTGGGCATGAGGCCCGGCAATCTCTACCGCCAGTTCGACGGTTTTCGGGACACCAGCCGTCTCGAGGATAAGCTGATTAAAGCGCAGCTCGCGTAAAACGCCCTGCATTTGCGGCGCGCTCATTTCAAGGCTGTTAAATGTTTGCATCGCACCGAAAAATTTTGCCAGTGCCAGTTTTTCTGAGCTAATGTCGATAGCCGTCACACTCTTTGCTCCCAGCGCGACAGCGCACTGAATAGCCAGCAGGCCAATGGTTCCGGCACCAATAATAATAACGTTTTTATTCTCACAACCTTGCGCTAAATGAAAAGCATGCAGGCCAACGGTAATCGGCTCAATAAAAGCCCCATCCTCAATAGGCATATCCGTGGGTAGAGCAAAGACATTTTTTCGCTTAACGACAATATATTCAGCAAATCCACCATCACGCCGCGAGCCAATAAAATCATATTTTGCGCACTGGGAATAAAACCCTTTCAAACACTCTGGACAAGTAAAACAGGGTAATAACGGCACACAGGCAACCGCATCGCCAGGATGTAAATCATCAACACCGGATCCCACAGCATCAATATAGCCGCTAAATTCATGGCCTAACGTTATTGGATAATAATGTGCACCATTTTTAAAAATTCTGGGTAAATCGGAACCACATAATCCCGAGCTGGCAATTTTGACCCGCACCTCATCCTGATGTTTAATTTCAGGAATGACGCTTTCTGCAACGCGCACGATACCATCAGTATCATTCACCACTGATTTCATAAAAACTCCTGATTGTTAAGGGGGATTACCTCCCCCTCAGGTAAAAATTATTCTGCGAGAACGGCTTTCTCTTGTTTAATAAAACCACGCGCTCTACGCCAGGTCATGAAAATACCGGTCAGATAAATTGCGCCGATAATAATGAAACCGGGAATATTTTGCGGGGAGAAAACCTGAATCAGTAACCAGGTAATGGGAGAACCGCCCTGATCCATTGAAGCCACCATACCCCCGGCTTTTAACGCCCCAGCATTAGCCGCCAGTTGGGTGTGCAAACCAATAGTTTGCGTCGCGATCCACAGGGTGATGCTCATAATGATGACACCCGAGATTAAGGTGCGGAACAGATTTCCACGATGCACGGCAACCGCCATCGCCACGAAGAAGCCGATAGTTGCAAGATCGCCAAACGGCAGCACCTGATTACCCGGAACACAAACAGCAATTAAAATGGTGAGAGGGATAAAAATCAGGCTTGCCGATACCACCGCCGTATGCCCCAGCAGCAACGCCGGATCAAGGCCAATCAGGAACTCCTGACCGCCGAACTTCGCCTGTAAACGACTACGGGCCTGCTTAGCGATAGGCGTTAAACCATCCATGATGGGTTTAATCACTCTTGGCATCAGCAGCATAACTGCCGCCGTTTTTACCGCCAGCTGCAATACACCTTTGACATCGTAACCCGCGAGGATGCCGATAATCAGCCCCATCACAAAACCCACGGTGACAGGCTCGCCAAACGGACCAAATTTGCGCTGAATATCGTCGGCGCTAAATTTAATACGGTTAACGCCTGGGATTTTCTCGATGATAGCATCCACCAGCACCGCAATTGGCCCCAGATACGCCGACGTACCGTGCGGAATAGCAATGCCTTCCAGCTCAAAGAAATTTCGGGTATCGCGGGCAAACCAGTCGCCGAGCTTATAAACAAACGCCGCGTGAATTACCACACCCGCCATCCCTATCATCCATGAACCGGTTGCCAGATGCAGCAATGCGCCGGTGAAGGTCATATGCCAGATATTCCAGATATCAACATTTACCACCCGCGTCATACGGGTCAGTAGCATCGCCACGTTAACCAGAATCGCAATCGGAATCGCCACCAGCGCAATTTGCGACGCCCAGGTCATTGGTGAAGAGCCCGGCCAACCGACATCGACCACATGCAGATTCAGGTCGAAATTTTCCGCCATCGCTTTCGCCGCCGGACCAATGGAATCCAGCATTAAGCCAATCACAAGGCCAATGCCAACAAAGCCAATCCCGATATGCAGACCCGCTTTAAAGCAATCGCCTGCCTTCATGCCTAATATTTTAGAAAAAATAATGATGACAATCGGCAGCATCACCGTAGGGCCGAGGTCGAGAATATAACGCATGACTTCTGAAAACATAGGTCACCCCTGTAAGATAGTCAGAATTTTATTTTGTAATGCTTCGATACCGACACCAGAAACAAAAGGCATGCCGTGAACTAACGGAATATCGCCAAAACTACGGTCAACTTTGGCGGTAGTACATATCAAATGCACACCATCCATATAGGTTTCTATTTCATTAACCCGACACTGGATTAATTCAACAGGAATATTATGACTCTGACACAACTCTTTAATTTCTTCCGCCGCCATCGTAGAGGTCGCAACCGCGCCTCCGCAAGCGACAATAATCTTGCGTTTCATAAATAGTCCTTTTTATTGTTACAGAGGGATTTATTCGTCTGAATCTAAAACATACTTTGTGAAGTATTCCTTTAACTGGGTTTCAGGAAGAGTGATTAGTGTCTCGACGATATCGGGCTGTTGTAACTTGCCAAATAAACAGCGTAAAAGTTTCAATTGCTGCTGCGGATTTTCCACAATCAACGCGATAACCAACGATACCGCCACGTCCTTATCATCATCCGCTTGCTGAAAATGAACTTTATTTGTTGGCCTTAACAGATAAATGGCTGACGACTTAGCATGAATCGCCTCACAATGCGGTATTGCGATGGCGTGCTGCTCAAGCATTATCCCGGTAGGGAATTCTGCTTCTCTGGCAATTAATGCCTGTGGCCAGGTATCATGAACCACACCTTTCGCGAGCATCTCATTACCGATATGGGTTAAAACTTCGCTACGATCGACAAAAGAAATTCCGCTACGAACAAACAGGTTAGTCATATACCGTCCTTATTCCGCACAGCCGTAGCGATAGGCGCGCAAAACATCATAAATTTTATCCATAATCAGCTGATGCGGTATTGCTGATAATTCCCCGGACTGAATGCGTTCAAATTGTTTGGGGAGATACTGACTAATCATGCCCAGTGGGATGTCCACGCCTTGCAGATTCAACATCATCGTTTCGACGCTATTTTTAATCCGACTATGCGGCCAGTAATAACGAATACGATCCGACAGGCTGTAACGAATATCCAGTAATGAATCGTTAAAACCCGTACGATAATATTTTTTCCAGTATTGCGGTTCGTCGAGCATCACTTCTTCAATTACAGCCAGGCAACCGCTGCGATTTTCGGGGGCGATAATTTCCTGCTCAATTTGTGCTAACGCAAATATCGCCTCACGTAGAGCAAAGGTTAATGCTGGCCCGACTTTCAAAATTGCAAAGTGATCGCGGACTAATTCCCAATAAGCCGTCCGGGTCTGGTAATCGGTAGAATGTGCTTCATAAACCATTCGGGTGTTTTCTATCCATTGCGCCAGCGCCTGCGCTTCTTGCGGCTGATAATGGATAATATTGCTGTGATCAAATTCCACACCCGGCTGCACCACGATGGCAATCACGCGTGTTAACGCCTCTGTCAGCCCACGAGCAATAAAGGCCTTTTGATGCGTACGTAAAGTATTGGCGGCATCTTCAACCCGGGTAATGTGTACTGACTGAATGGCGCTGGCCTCACCGCCCGGAACCGGCACTTCGGTGCCAATGACATAGCTCAGTTGCTCACGCTGGCAATCTGTCGCCACACTTTCCGCAGCAAAGCAAAGCACAGCAGCTCGTTCCGCAACCGTTTCTGGTGCTAACGGTATGGGATCCCCCGCGCAGGATATTGACGCATCAAGATGAATTTTACTGAAGCCAGCACGAACATATGCCTTTACCAGCTCGACGGATTTTTCCATCGCCGCATTCGCATTTTCTTGCTGCCAGCAGTTTGGCCCCAGATGATCGCCGCCGAGAATAATGCGCTCGCGCGCAAATCCCACTTTATCGGCAATCGTAAAAACAAATTCGCGAAAGTCTGCCGGTGTCATTCCGGTATAACCGCCAAATTGATTGACCTGGTTTGACGTTGCTTCAATCAGCACTTTGCGCGTGCTGTTGCGATCAAATGCCAGCGCCGCTTCGATAACCAACGGATGGGCAGAACAGACTGAGCATATGCCGATATGTTCACCAGCTTTATGCCGGGCAATTAACGTTTTCATGTTTTTTCCTTGTTAAATGGCAGGTGCGTTATGCCCTGCCCTCGCAGCCACAATCGGCAATCACTTTGCTCACCACATCGCGCATTGCGGATTTAGCCGACTGCAAATAATCCCGGGGATCGGTCGCTTCGGGGTGCTCGGTCAGGTAATTTTTCAACGCCTGCGAGAAGGCATTTTTCAGCTCCGTTGCAACGTTGATTTTGCATATCCCCAGTTTGATGGTTTGCTGAATATCCTTAGTCGATAACCCTGACGCGCCATGCAGCACCAGCGGTAAGTTCACCCACTGGCGAATGTTCTCCAGCCGAGAAAAATCAAGCGCCGGTGCGCTGGCATACATACCATGAGCCGTGCCGATGGCGACCGCCAGGGAATCAATTCCGGTTGCCTCGGCAAATTCACGCGCCTGAATGGGGTTGGTGTACAACGCATCGGCTTCATTGACTTGCACATCATCTTCCTGGCCGCCAAGTTGCCCCAGCTCCGCTTCGACGCTGACATCAAAGCCATGGCAAAAATCCACCACCTCTTTGACCCGTGAAATATTTTGCGCAAAAGGCAAATGCGAGGCGTCAATCATGACTGAGCGCACGCCAGAACGAACCTTCTGAGCGATATCGTCAAATTTCGTGTGATGGTCGAGATGAATCGCCAGTGGATGGTGATATTGCTTCGCCATCGCGCTGACCAGCGCCAACAAATTTTCTGTACCTGCATGAGTAAATGTGCCGGGCGTTCCGGCGATGATGACCGGCGCATGCATGCTGGCAGCGGTTTCTACCACCACTTGCATCGTTTCGAGATTGTGAATATTGAATGCCGGAACCGCATAACCGCCGCGCTGCGCGTTGTTCAGCATCTGCTTTGTCGATACCACGTACATTTTCATATCCTGTCGTTTGCTTTCGATTTCAAAATATAATGAAATTATTTGTTTTTAAATGTCGAGATAACGATCACAAAAACGACAATATGAAAATTGTTCGAGGAGTGAAAGGCAAAAAAAACGGCCTCCCGATAGGGAAGCCGTAGCAAAGTGCGCGTTATTTTATGCCGGATGCAGTGTAAACGCCTTATCCGTCATACGTGGCAGTGCTGGTCGTACAAAGCACATCAGGCGATAGTAATTTTGCTATCGAGATAAACGTCCTGCACGGCGTTAATCAGTTTCACGCCGTCAGCCATCGATTTCTTGAACGCCTTACGTCCAAGAATCAGCCCCATTCCGCCTGCGCGTTTGTTGATAACCGCAGTACGCACTGCATCGCTGAGGTCAGTTTCACCGCCTGCAGCACCGCCGGAGTTTATCAACCCTGCGCGGCCCATATAGCAGTTAGCTAACTGATAACGCACCAGATCAATCGGGTTTTCGCTGGTCAACTTGCTGTACACGCGATCGTCGGTATAACCGTAATTAATCGCTTTATAGCCGCCGTTATTTTCCGCCATTTTTTGTTTAACGATATCTGCACCTATGGTCGCCGCCAGATGGTTTGCCTGACCGGTCAGGTCGGCGGAAACATGGTAATCAACGCCATCTTTCTTAAAGGCGGAGTTACGCAAATAGGCCCACAGCACTGTCACCATGCCCAGCTCGTGCGCACGTTCAAAAGCCGCAGAAATTTCTTCAATCTGGCGACGTGACTCTTCCGAACCAAAATAGATAGTCGCACCAACCGCCACCGCGCCCATGTTGAAGGCCTGCTCCACGCTGGCATACAGCGTTTGATCGTAGGTATTCGGGTAACTTAGCGTCTCGTTGTGATTAAGTTTGACGAGGAATGGAATGCGATGCGCGTAACGCCGCGATACCGATGCCAGCACGCCGTAAGTTGACGCCACACAGTTACAGCCCGCTTCGATCGCCAGTTCAACAATGTTTTTCGGGTCAAAGTAGAGCGGGTTAGCAGCAAATGAAGCTCCAGCAGAGTGCTCAACGCCCTGGTCAACCGGCAGAATAGAAAGATATCCTGTGCCAGCCAGACGCCCGGTGTTGTACAACGTCTGCATATTACGTAACACCGCTGGCGGGCGATTATTGTCAATCATCACGCGGTCTACGTAATCATGCCCGGGGAGATAAAGCTGGTCAGAAGGAATAGTCATACAACGGTGCTGTAAAAGGTTGTCGGCGTCTTTGCCAAGCAACTGCGCAATATCTGTCATTACTATGCTCCCGTAAATTCCGATTGGATATCGGCTATGGATTGTCCTGGCCCGCCTTTTGCGGGCAATCATAATCCTGGTCGTTACAGGCGAGTTTTTCCATCTTTTGGATGTTTTTTCAGCGTTTTCTGTTGGCTCGATTCATCAGAAAAAATGTTACCGCGGTCAAGTTTTCACCGCAAAGGTATTTAAAAGGTATTATTAAATGGTATTGTCATCGCGTACCTTACATTACCTGTCATGAAGGAATTAAAAGATGAAAACAACAGCAAAGCTGTCGTTCATGATGTTTGTTGAATGGTTTATCTGGGGCGCGTGGTTTGTGCCATTGTGGTTGTGGTTAAGTAAAAGCGGTTTTAGTGCCGGAGAAATTGGCTGGTCGTATGCCTGTACCGCCATTGCGGCGATCCTGTCGCCAATTCTGGTTGGCTCCATCACTGACCGCTTTTTCTCGGCGCAGAAAGTGCTGGCGGTATTGATGTTCGCTGGTGCGGCGCTGATGTATTTCGCTGCGCAACAGACCACTTTTGCCGGGTTCTTCCCGTTACTGCTGGCCTACTCGCTAACCTATATGCCGACCATTGCGCTGACTAACAGTATCGCTTTTGCCAACGTGCCGGATGTGGAGCGTGATTTCCCACGCATTCGTGTGATGGGCACTATCGGCTGGATTGCCTCCGGTCTGGCATGTGGATTTTTGCCGCAAATGCTGGGTTATGCCGATATCTCTCCGACTAACATCCCGCTACTGATTACCGCCGGAAGTTCTGCTCTGCTCGGTGTGTTTGCGTTTTTCCTGCCCGACACGCCGCCAAAAAGCACCGGCAAAATGGACATTAAAGTCATGCTCGGCCTGGATGCGCTGATCCTGCTGCGCGATAAAAACTTCCTCGTCTTTTTCTTCTGTTCATTCCTGTTTGCGATGCCACTGGCGTTCTATTACATCTTTGCCAACGGTTATCTGACCGAAGTTGGCATGAAAAACGCCACTGGCTGGATGACGCTCGGCCAGTTCTCTGAAATCTTCTTTATGCTGGCATTGCCGTTTTTTACCAAACGCTTTGGTATCAAAAAGGTATTATTACTTGGTCTGGTCACCGCTGCGATCCGCTATGGCTTCTTTATTTACGGTAGTGCGGATGAATATTTCACCTACGCGTTACTGTTCCTCGGCATTTTGCTTCACGGCGTAAGTTACGATTTTTACTACGTTACCGCTTACATCTATGTCGATAAAAAAGCCCCCGTGCATATGCGTACCGCCGCGCAGGGGCTGATCACGCTCTGCTGCCAGGGCTTCGGCAGTTTGCTCGGCTATCGTCTTGGCGGTGTGATGATGGAAAAGATGTTCGCTTATCAGGAACCGGTAAACGGACTGACTTTCAACTGGGCCGGGATGTGGACTTTTGGCGCGGTGATGATTGCCATTATCGCCGTGCTGTTCATGATTTTTTTCCGCGAATCCGACAACGAAATTACGGCTATCAAGGTCGATGATCGCGATATTACGTTGACACAAGGGGAAGTTAAATGAAAACAGAACGTATTCTCGGTGCTCTTTATGGGCAGGCGTTAGGGGATGCGATGGGGATGCCCTCCGAGCTTTGGCCGCGCAGTCGCGTCAAAGCGCACTTTGGCTGGATTGACCGTTTTCTGCCTGGGCCAAAGGAGAATAACGCAGCCTGTTATTTTAACCGCGCCGAATTCACCGACGATACCTCGATGGCGCTGTGTCTGGCGGATGCGTTACTGGAACGTGAAGGCAAGATCGATCCGGATCTGATTGGGCGTAATATTCTCGACTGGGCGCTGCGTTTCGACGCCTTTAACAAAAACGTACTAGGTCCGACCTCGAAGATTGCGCTTAACGCCATTCGCGACGGTAAACCCGTTGCTGAACTGGAAAATAACGGCGTGACCAACGGCGCAGCGATGCGCGTCTCGCCATTAGGTTGTTTGCTTCCGGCGCGTGATGTTGATTCCTTTATTGATGATGTGGCGCTGGCCTCCAGCCCGACACATAAATCCGATCTGGCGGTTGCGGGGGCGGTAGTCATCGCATGGGCGATTTCTCGTGCCATTGACGGAGAAAGCTGGTCAGCGATTGTTGATTCACTACCCTCGATTGCGCGACATGCTCAACAAAAACGCATCACTACCTTCAGCGCCTCACTGGCAGCACGTCTGGAGATTGCGCTGAAAATTGTGCGCAATGCCGACGGCACCGAATCCGCCAGCGAACAGCTTTACCAGGTCGTTGGCGCAGGTACCAGCACTATTGAGTCCGTTCCGTGCGCCATTGCGCTGGTTGAACTGGCACAAACCGACCCGAACCGTTGCGCCGTCCTGTGCGCTAACCTTGGCGGCGACACAGACACCATCGGTGCTATGGCGACAGCAATTTGTGGCGCGTTGCATGGCGTTAACGCTATCGATCCTGCGTTAAAGGCGGAACTGGATGCGGTAAATCAGCTTGATTTCAACCGCTATGCCACAGCGCTGGCGAAATATCGTCAACAACGGGAGGCGGTATGAGCGGCGCTCGATTACACACGCTGCTGCCTGAATTAGCCACGCGTCAGCCAGTTATGGTGATTGGCGCGGCGGTCATTGATGTGATCGCCGACGCTTATGCCCTCCCCTGGCGTGGGTGCGATATCGAACTGAAACAGCAGAGCGTTAACGTTGGCGGCTGCGCACTGAATATTGCCGTGGCGTTAAAGCGCCTCGGCATCGAAGCGGGTAATGCCTTGCCGCTCGGTCAGGGGGTTTGGGCGGAGATTATTCGCAACCGGATGGCAAAAGAGGGCTTAATCAGCCTGATCGATAACGCCGAAGGTGATAACGGCTGGTGTCTGGCGCTGGTTGAGCCGGATGGCGAACGCACTTTTATGTCATTCAGCGGTGTGGAAAATCAGTGGAATCGCCAGTGGCTGGCGCGATTAACCGTTGCGCCTGGCAGCCTGCTCTATTTTTCCGGTTATCAACTGGCCTCGCCCTGCGGCGAATTATTAGTGGAATGGCTGGAAAAGCTGCAAGACGTGACGCCGTTTATCGATTTTGGCCCACGTATTGGCGATATCCCGGATGCATTGCTGGCGCGGATCATGGCCTGTCGACCTTTAGTGTCACTCAATCGTCAGGAGGCTGAGATTGCCGCCGAACGTTTTGCTTTATCCGCAGAGATAACAACACTTGGCAAGCAATGGCAGGAGAAATTTGCCGCGCCGTTGATCATTCGTCTCGATAAAGAGGGCGCATGGTATTTCAGCAACGACGCTTCTGGCTGCATTCCGGCATTTCCAACGCAAGTTGTAGACACCATTGGGGCGGGCGACAGTCATGCAGGTGGCGTACTTGCCGGGCTAGCCTCTGGTCTGCCACTGGCGGATGCCGTATTACTGGGCAATGCAGTGGCGTCGTGGGTTGTCGGGCATCGGGGCGGTGATTGTGCGCCAACGCGCGAGGAACTACTCCTCGCACACAAAAACGTATAGATCGCTGCGACAGTGGCTGATGCTGTACTCAATAGGCCGTTGCTGTTGGTCAAGCGCCACTTGCTTGATCACCAGCACCGGTATTTTGCTATCTAACTGAATATGTGACTGAAACTCGGCATCCGGCATCCGGGCGCTAACGCGGGAACGCGTACGTTGTGGGTAAATGTGCTGGCTGCGGAAGTAGTCATAAAGAGAAATTCCGATGGCATCAACATCATGAATTAAATGCGCAGGAACCCACGATTCCTCAATTGATACCGCTTCTTCATCGACATAGCGAATACGCTTAAGCAAAAAGACATTACTTCCTGCTTCGACCGCTAGCTGCTGCGCGACTTCTTCGGGACATTTCACGACACGCTTGTTAACCCATAGTGTATCGGGCTTTTTCCCGCGCAATACCACCTGCTGAGAAAAACCTCGCGCTTCTTTCAACGAGTATTCGAAGATGTTGTTGATCTGCGTACCGTAACCACGCGAACGCGTCACCACGCCCTCTTCTTCCAGCGCCTGCATCGCCTTGCGCACCGTAATGCGCGAAACGCCGGTTAACTGACTTAAATCACGCTCACCGGGCAAAATATTGCCATGCTCCAGCACCCCGCTGCGCACGGCATTTTTTACCGTTTCGGCAAACTTAATATAAAGCGGCGTGTTATCCGCCGCTAAAATACGTTCGTTCAGTTGGGCAATCAGCTGGGTATGCGCTTGTTCCATTTGTCTTTTTCCTGCCAGGGAGTCTGGTGGGAGTATATCACTGCTTCTTATTTAAGGCGTTTCTTTAATCCCATCAACGAATGCCTGCAACTCCTCCACCGTGCCATTAAACACATTAAAATCCACCGGACCATTAATGCCATCTACCTGTCCACGGTCGGAATGCTGCCAGAAGCGCCAGGCCATGCCGTCATTGTCCGGGCGACGTTGATAATAGTGAGCCACCCACCACGGATATTCATTGAAATAGCCCGCCAGATTGGTGTGATAAAAAACGGCTCCTGAGTAAATAATTGGCTTTTTTCCCGTGCGTTTTTCGACCATTTTTAGCCACTGACTTACCCGCTTGCGTAATTCTTTTGCCGATAATTTTCCCCGTTCTTCTACGTCCAGCACGGCAGGGAGATCGCCGTGGGCAAAATCCACCGTTTGCAGAAATAATCGCGCCTGAACTGAAGCGGATACCGACGGGGAGAAATAATGATACGCCCCGCGCAGCAGGCCATTTTCGCGGCTTAGTTGCCAGTTACGCGAAAAATAGGGGTCCACCAGCTTTTCGCCTTCCGTCGCCTTGATAAAGGCAAACTGCAAGCGAATACCGTTATCGCGCATTTTTGCCACCTGCTGCCAGTCGATTCGCTCCTGCCAGCGTGAAACATCAATACCATGAATGGTGTAACTGGCAGGAATGCGAATAGCAAAAGATTTGACCGGACGATAACCGTAGAAGTGGATGTAGTCTTTAATCTGAATTGCTGTCGAGTAGAAAAAATTCACCGTCTGACGCGGATAAATTGCAACGATGGAAATTAGCCCAAGAGCGCATAATAAAGCGGTGAATTTTTTTCGACTGGTGATTCTCAGTTGCATTGGTTTCATCCCTGAATGTCAGCGCCAAAGACTGACAATAACCAAAGCAGCTATAGTAAGGTGCTCACCACCACGCGTGGAAGTGGTGAACCGGACCAATACCGTGACCAACTTCCAGCGTGTCGGCCTGGGCTAACGCCGATGAAAGCCAGCTTTTTGCCTCCTGTACGGTGTCAGCCCAGTTTGTATGGCGCGGGCGTAGTGCAGCCAACGCCGCAGAGAGCGTACAACCAGTGCCGTGGGTGTTTTTGGTCATAATGCGCGGTGCAGTAAATCGTTGTTCTCCCTCACGAGTAAACAGCCAGTCCGGGCTTTGTTCATCATCCAGATGACCACCTTTCATTAGCACTGCGCCACAGCCCATCGCCAACAGCGATCGCCCTTGTTCCAGCATTTCCTGTTCGGTGCGCGCGTGTGGCGCGTCGAGCAAGGCAGCAGCTTCGGGCAAGTTTGGCGTTATTAATGAAACCTGTGGCAATAATCGACTGCGCAGCGTAGCAACCGCCGAAGGTGAAAGCAGCGGGTCGCCGCTTTTTGCCAGCATAACGGTGTCGAGTACCACGTTTTGGATCTGATAACGTTGCAACCGTTCTGCCACCGCTTCAACAATATCGGTTTCCGCCAACATACCGATTTTAGTGGTGTCGATTCGCACATCGCTGAACACCGAATCGAGCTGGGCGGCGACAAAATCAGGCTCAATGCGATACACCGACTGTACACCACGGGTATTTTGCGCCACCAGTGCAGTAATAACTGAGCAACCATAAGCGCCAAGTGCCGAGAAGGTTTTAAGATCGGCCTGAATCCCCGCACCACCACTCGGATCAGTACCGGCAATCGTCAGAGCGTTAATTCGTTTCACGCTTGCACCTCCTGCGTCAATTGCCAGAGCGCATCAAGGAAATGTGGAACAAAACTGCCTGGCCCCTCGCTACTGGCGACTGCGCGTTCTCCGGCTTGTTTCATCCAGTGACAGGCAGATGCGATATTTTCCAGCGTATCGCCTGGTAGCGCACAACAGGCAGCGACAACCGCCGATAATGCACAGCCAGTTCCTACCACTTTGGTCATTAACGGATCGCCGCCGTGAATGCCAACGGTGCGACGACCATCGGTAACATAATCCACCTCGCCAGTGACCACGACGATTGCGCCAGTTTCCCGTGCCAGTGTTTGTGCAGCGGGTATCGCATTAGCTGCGGCGTCAGTGGTATCCACTCCCCGTCCGCCATTAGCAATGCCAGCTAATGCCATGATTTCCGAAGCATTACCACGTATGGCGGTTGGCTTATGAGACAGAAGTTCCAGACAAAAACGGCGGCGATAGTCGAGTGCACCAACCGCAACCGGATCAAGCGTCCAGGGTGTTTGAGAGCGTTTTGCTTGCTCAACGGCGGCACGCATCGCCTGTGCGCGTGGCTGCGTCAGTGTGCCAACGTTAATCAGCAACGCACTGGCGATAGCCGCAAACTGACTGGCCTCTTCGGTTTCGATAACCATCGCTGGCGATGCACCGAGCGCCAGCAAGGTATTGGCAGTAAAGGTTTGCACCACATCGTTGGTCATGCAGTGCACAAGAGGGGAATGTTGGTGAAAAAGGTGTAACGCGTGCGCAGATTGCGCGGAACTCAGCAGGTCGACTTGCATAGTTTGCTCCTGCCATAACGTGAAGAAGCAATGACCTGGTGGTCCGTGACTTCCCTACGCTGGCATTATCCAGATCAGGTGATACGGGTATTTCTCAGCCTTCACGCAGAAGGGCACCCCGAGTCGTTTGATTGCGATGATAAATCGCAGAGGAGGATGGTAATGTCCAGCGCACGCGTTGTAAACGGGGAAAAACGGCAGTTTTACAATCGCGTTAATAAATTATTTGATATAAGAATCCAGCACCTTCAGAACGACATCCAGATCTTCTTCACGTTTTAGCTCATCCCCCTGGTGAACGATGTGTTCCGTCAGATGACCTTTAATCACTTCCCGCATCAGACCGTTTACCGCGCCACGGATAGCAGCAATCTGTTGTAAAACTGCAGCGCATTCGTGCGGCTCGTCGAGCATTTTCTTGAGCGCCACGACCTGGCCCTGAATCTTACTGGCACGCGCTTTCAGTTTCTGTTTATCACGGATGGTATGAGACATGGCAACACCTGGTTAACAAGAATATGAAAAATCATAGCACTATTAATCTACTGGGGGGTAGTATCAGGTACTGGGGGGGAGTAGAATAAGATTGCCGAATTAATACTAAGAATTATTATCATGACCGAATTTACCACTCTTCTTCAGCAAGGAAACGCCTGGTTCTTCATCCCCAGCGCCATCTTACTTGGTGCGCTTCATGGCCTGGAACCAGGGCACTCAAAAACGATGATGGCGGCGTTTATCATCGCCATCAAAGGCACCATTAAACAGGCGGTGATGCTCGGACTGGCAGCAACCATTTCGCATACCGCAGTGGTCTGGTTGATTGCCTTTGGCGGGATGGTGATCAGCAAGCGCTTTACTGCTCAATCAGCAGAACCGTGGCTCCAGTTGATTTCCGCAGTGATCATTATTGGCACCGCGTTCTGGATGTTCTGGCGTACCTGGCGCGGCGAACGCAACTGGCTGGAGAATATGCACGAGCATGATCATGAGCATCATCACCACGATCACGAAGATCACCACGACCATGGACATCATCACCATCACGAACATGGCGAGTATCAGGATGCCCATGCACGAGCCCATGCCAATGACATTAAACGACGCTTTGATGGTAGAGAGGTCACCAACTGGCAAATTTTGTTATTTGGCTTAACCGGTGGCCTTATCCCCTGCCCGGCAGCAATTACCGTGCTGTTGATTTGCATTCAGTTGAAAGCCCTGACACTGGGCGCAACACTGGTCGTCAGTTTCAGCATTGGCCTGGCGTTAACGCTGGTCACCGTAGGCGTTGGCGCAGCAATCAGCGTTCAGCAGGTCGCAAAACGCTGGAGCGGATTTAACACTCTCGCTAAACGCGCCCCCTATTTTTCCAGTCTGTTGATTGGCTTAGTTGGTGTGTATATGGGCGTACATGGCTTCATGGGCATAATGCGATAACTCAATCCTTTAGGCTTGCATGTTATCTTCAGCCCAGGATGATTCTTAAATCAGCTATTTCCGCTGACTCTCTGCTCGCTAAGGATGCTTTTAGGGCATCCTTTCATTTACACTTTTTACGAAATCATGGGATCACTAACAAAATATCGCTTGTCAGTTATATTGTATGGCAGGAAAGATATGCGACTGATATTACAGATCCCCAAAGTGGAGAGTTTATGACCATTAAAAATAAGATGTTGCTGGGTGTGCTTTTGCTGGTTACCAGTGCCGCCTGGGCCGCACCAGCCACCGCGGGTTCGACCAATACCTCGGGAATTTCTAAGTATGAGTTAAGCAGTTTCATTGCTGACTTTAAGCATTTCAAACCAGGCGATACCGTCCCAGAGATGTACCGCACCGATGAGTACAACATTAAGCAGTGGCAGTTACGTAACCTGCCCGCGCCTGATGCCGGGACACACTGGACCTATATGGGTGGCGCGTACGTGTTGATCAACGACACCGACGGTAAAATCATTAAAGCCTACGACGGTGAGATTTTTTATCATCGCTGAAAAAAAGCCCCCTCGAAGAGAGGGGGAAATGCAGACACCTTATTATTTTTATTATTAGCCACTTGCTCGTCTTGCTTGTTATTAGTCGTATTTCACGTTGATTAATGCGGTTGCCTGTAGTGCGCCAGATTTAACTTTGTTTGTATCGTAGACGTAGTAACTGGCCAGGACAGGTATATTAATAATATTACTATTTAAAGAAGCCCCGGTTTTATCTGTTTTCCATAATGATGTCGCCGCGCCCTGATCGCCGCTAGCAGAAATTTTGATGGCTGCTTCAGTCCCTTTGGGTGGTTCTTTTAGATCCAACACAAATCCTACACCATTATCTATGTTGCCGCGCAAAATTGTATTGCTTCCTGTAACTAAGTCACTGCTGGAAAGATATACGACCATATTCCGCGATGCTTGTTTTGTGTCGCCGAAAAGATTATCACATTTCAACGTAATTATTCCTTCCTTACTATTCGCCGTAATCTTTCCCTGACTTCTGAGTTGGGACAAGGCAATATCATCTACTTTTATTATTGTGTTTTCAGGCTTACAGGTCGTATTTTTAGGATAATAGGAAATACTTAATCCAAGCGTAAATGTATCCCCCGCCAGTTTACTGGTGAGATAACTTACACACCAGTTAATCTTCAATGTCTTACAAATGCTCAACCAAAAGTCAATGGATGAAGATGACTCACCGCCAATATTTGCAATCACAGTATCTGAAAGAAACCAGGTAGGTTTTCTTTCTCCAGTAAAATCAGGTGTGCCTTTAGATATTTTAACCACATAGGGTAATACTGCCTGCGCATTGCTGGATTTCCCAATCGTGTCACTGGTTTTACCTAAAGACTCTATTTTAACCTTTAACTTTTCGCCATTACCAAAAGGCCCGACTTCAACCCAATCACTTTGGATATTTTTATAGACTATTTTATCCGTGCTCGTATCACAAGATATCCCGGTAAACACAACACTTTTACTAAAGGAAACCTCATTCGCTAAAATCTCCCCCACATTAATACTATCAGTAATATTTAATGATGCAGTGGTACGACATCCAGCCCAGGTAAAATTAACCCATAAAATAAATATTAGTAACATTCCATTTCTGAACATCATATTCCACCTCTCACCGACAGATATAATTTCTACTTTCATCAATCTCTTTACCGAAGGTGATTGTGCATGAAAGTCCTTGTTGCTTATCAATTGCTACATTAACCGATGGCGGTACTTCATTGGTGCGAATAAATAACTGACTTCCCTGGCCGACAACGCCAATATTATGACCGTGGATATCATTGACTTCATAACCAAACGTTAATGGTTGCCCATCCGCTCTTAACGCTTTTATAAACCAGGGCTTGCGCTGATCGGTATCAAAATTAACCAGTACAACCGCGCCGCGAAAAGGGGCGGCAATTTTCCGGTTACCGCGCAATTCTGCTTCGCTATCGCTTTGCGACACATCCAGCATCAGGTGATTTTCCCGATAAGGTGTCATTCCGTCGTATACCACCACTCCATTACGGTTTGTTGTGCGATATTTTTGCCCATTGACATAAGCATCTTTAATTCCTGGCGCATTCATCACAGCAAACGTTTCGGAAAGACGGTTCGCCAGATTAACGCCACCCGACCAGGCGACAATGCCCCCTGAAACACTGGCTCCAGCCTGTCGATAAGTACTCGACTTACTATAACTGCCATTCACTGTCGCAACCGGCGCGTTCCAGGTTAAATTCGCTCCAGCTGTCGTTTCATTTCCCTGATGCTGATGACTCAGGTTGACCCCATAGTTAAATTGATCCCGGTTTCCAACGGTTCCCGATAATCCCGTATTATTTGAGGCAAAACCCTGATCATCAAACGTCGTTGAGTTAGACATATATATTTGCCGACGAGGCGTCGTAACGTCATCACCCCAATCAAAGGGAATCGATATAAAAATATTAAAACGTTTCTCTTCATGATGATTCTCGTCATAAGCCTGGCTTGCCGCGAGGGTATAGCTTATCCGTCGCAGGTTGTTGGAATAACTCAACTGATAATCCTTACTGCTGCCGCTACGCCCCCAGTAATCTCGCCATAACGTACTTAAGGACACAGAACCCCAGCCTTCTGGCAATGACTGGCTCATATTGGCAGAAAAGCTATTTTTACGGCCAAAATCGTTCTGGTAATAATCGGCAATGTCATAGATATCGTTTTCATCACGGCGATAATTATCTTTATTGTTTGCCCAAACGTGATCGTTAAATGTCCGGTAATCACGCGACGAATAACGCCAGGCCGCCAGACCAAAACGCGTCGACGTTTGGCTCACAAATTTGTTGTAGGCAATTTGATAACTTTGCCCGTCAAACACATCGCCGTTGTCTTGTTTACTATGCGACTTCGTGGCATCGACGGAAATGGCACCAATGCGTGTATTCCAGCTAGTCCCCAAAGTGAACGCGTAATAATTATTCGCGACCATCGATCCGCCATACAGCGTCAATAAGTTATTAAAACCATACTGATAACCCGCCTGGACAAAATCACTTTGTTTGCTCGCCCCTTCAATATGGCTACGACCCGCCGCAAAATCATATTTCGACACGCCAGGTTGCAGCATATTCGGCACCGCTGCATAAGGCACCAGATAGGTGGTTACCGAACCGTCCGCCTCTTTCACGCTGACATCAAGATCTGCTCCACCACCGGCCAACTGCAAATCTGTAATCGCAAACGGGCCAGGAGGAACCTCTTTCTGATAAACCACAAAACCGTTCTGTTCAATAGTTACCAGCGCGTTACTCTGAGCAATCCCCTGCACCCGTGGAGTAAAATTCTGTTTCGAGTTAGGCAACATCTGCATATCACGAAACAACCGCACACCGCTGAAGCGAACAGAATCAAAAATATCGCTTGATGTGTACATATCACCCACGCGAAGCGTGCCGAGAAGTTGGGCAAATCCACGTTCCAGATACAGGGTATTGCTTTTCCACACCCCTGGATTGCTATTTGTTTTACTGAAACTGGCATCAGAATGCAGTTGCCACCCCAGTAAGTTTAACCCGCTGTTAAAACGTACATATGTACTCTTGCTATTACCCGACGCTTTATAGTCGCTGTAATACTGACTCACATAATAAGAGGTATAAAACGCATTAATACCCCGCTCCCAGTTTTCCGGTGGAACATAGCCACTTTCCAGTTCTTCCACCCACGCCTGCGGGACACTGAAATCGAGACGAAAAACTCCGATATCCCAGGTATAGCTCCCACCCTGAACAAGTTGCTCAAATGTTAAACATTGCTTACCGCTGGCAAAGTTATCGGTATTAATGCCTAACCGCTTGATAATTTCCCTTGATAAACATGTTTCTTGCGGGTTGTCTTTAACAATGATCTCATATTTCCCGCGCCATTGCTTATTGACATAAATATCGATGTCATACTGCCCCGGCAAGGGTTGATTATCATCAAGACGAATATTTGCAACCTGCTGGTCTTTCATTCCACCTATCATAAAATGGGTATCAAAGGTTTCTTCAGCTGCATAAGCTTCAATGCCGAGCAATAACGCTACGATTGCTGATGCAAGTGGGGTCATTCTCAACATAGGCAGCTCCTGCAATTAAATTTTGTCACTAATATAGTTGCCATGGTCATCGATAATGGTCAGATACCAGTTATTCGCATTATTACTTTTGACATTAATACTCTGACTTTCTAAGGGGGCAATCATAATAGTTTCATAATTGACTTTGACATTATTAGCTTTGACATCCGAAATCGTTACCCAATTTGCTGAGTCATTTTTTATCACCAATCCATTGCCACTGCGATTTACCAGTAACTTTTTAAATGTCGCTTTATTTACCGGTGCAATACCCGCAGGCCGGTAAAACAATTTGATTCTGTTTTGCATTGCAAATTTCAGTGCATTCTTGCCCTCTTGCTCTGGACTATTTGGTGGAATATCCAGAACATTCAGATAAAAAATGCTCTCTTTATTAGTGGGCAGTTTATTCGGCATAATTTTGATTTTTACTTGCTGCCCGGAATTTGCCCCTATTTTTGCCACTGGTGGCGTTAACATGAAAGGAACCTGAATTTTTTCTGGTGGTAACGACGTATCACCATCATCAATCCACGCCTGCAGCAGCGAAGAACGGTTTCCCTGATTCATCAACTGCACCATCACTTCTTTATTTTCTGCCGGGTAAATAATACGCGTCCCGTAGATAACAATACCGGCATGTGCAGGAAGGACCATAGAAGAAATGAGTAAAGCAAATAATCCTTTCATCTTAATGCCTCTTAAATTAAAAGGCCGCCATGGGGATAGCGGCCATGTTTATTACCTGGAGAAACTTGAAATTTTATTTATTAATCCTGCGCCACACGCATAACCAGAGAAGATAACACATCACCTGATTGCACTGAATTATCTGTCAGCTTCAGGTATTTTGCTTTAAACGGAATAGCATATTGACCTTCCGCTGTTTTATAACTCTCAATGTTAAAAGGTGCAGAAACATCCAGGACATCGCTGTTATCACCTAAATAGAGATAGTACCCCACGGTATCGTTGCTACTGGCTATCGCCTTATCGTTTCCGGTTATTTTATCGTTGGTAATCAACGAGAGTTTTACACCAGCAACTTCTTTCGGACAGCTAATTTTTAACATGCTGCTGGTTACACCGACTGCATCATCATAGGTCGAGTATTTAGCTTTACCTTCAAAGACAGTGGTTGGTACAGTTGGCATATTAATACTTACTGAATCGCCACCCGCTTCGAATTTACACGGAGATTCTGCAATATTCCCTTTAATGGTTAATGTTCCGGTATCAACGTCTGCGGCAAATACCCCAGCGCTCATAAAAAAAGAAGAAAAGACAGCGGCAGCAATAATTGAACGTTTCATAATATGTTCCTTAATAAAATTTATTTTTGGTTGTTAAGAGTCTGTATCTCTTGGAAACAAATTTCTCACATCAAAAAAGTTGCCGCAATGTAAACATATTGTTTTATTGATTTAAAGCAAATTAACTATTGCAATATAAATACAACAAATACTTAAGCATATTAAATATTTATCACATCTATTAATTAATGCAGATTTTTGTAAATGGTATTATTGATATCAATAAAAAAGCTGAAATCATTCACACGGATGATTTCAGCTTTCTAAATTCGATTAAAAAACCAGGGTGGCAAATTAATCGTAGCGATTTAACACGATTCGACGTTTGCTATCGCTACCTGCAACAACCACTTCTGTCGTTACACCTTTGACTGGCGAAGAAACCTGATGACGGGTATCAACATCATACGTTAACGGACCACAATGCTGTTGAGGTTGACCATTAACCATAGCCATACTGCATGTTGGGGGACTGATCCTGCCATTAATCGTTAATGTGGCAGTCTGTGAAGAGAACGCGGGAGAAGCCATTCCATAGGCAAGAAAAATAATTCCTGACAGCCAGTACTTATTCATTGAACGTTATCCCTGTAGTAAAGGTTATGCCTGGATAGAATGAGTGCATAACAAACTATAGCTGTACATCCACTACACAGCCACGAAGGATGATAATGAAGCATTGCCTGTACGATCAATCGACTTTATAGAGTTTCGGACGAAGGTCCGCAGAATATTCGCAGTATTAAATAAGTGTTCATTAATGCGGCAAAAACAAATACACCGCATCAATGTAACATCTCTGCGGTGTATGAAGAATAACCAGAATGGTTAATAGGCGTTAGACCGCGCGGAAGGAAATTTCGCCTGGAATGACTTCACCCTGCCAGTAGAGCTGAGCTGCAACGCGGTCAGCCAGCTGGCGGTAGATAGCGGTAAATTCGCTCTCCGGACGGCTGATAACCGTTGGCGTGCCTTTATCGAGATCCTCACGTAAGGAGATGTGTAACGGCATCTGCCCCAGCAGCTGTGTGTGGTATTTTTCAGCCAGTTTCTCAGCACCACCGGTACCGAAAATCGGTTCATGGTGACCACAGTTACTGCAAATATGCACACTCATGTTCTCGACAATACCGAGCACCGGAACCTCGACTTTCTCGAACATCACAATGCCTTTTTTCGCATCGATCAACGCAATGTCCTGCGGGGTGGTGACCACTACCGCGCCAGTTACTGGAATGTTTTGTGCCAGTGTCAATTGAATGTCACCGGTGCCTGGCGGCATATCAAGCACCAGATAGTCGAGATCCGGCCACAAGGTTTCCTGCAACATCTGCATTAACGCCTTGCTCGCCATCGGACCACGCCACACCATCGCATTGTCGTCAGTGACCAGATAACCAATTGAATTGGTTGCCAGTCCATGAGACATAATCGGTGCCATATGGGTACCGTCCGGCGAAGTTGGACGCTGATTTTCTGCACCCAGCATGGTGGGTATTGATGGGCCGTAGATATCGGCATCCAGAATGCCGACTTTCGCCCCTTCCGCCGCCAGTGCCAGCGCCAGGTTTACCGCCGTGGAGGATTTACCCACGCCGCCTTTACCTGAGCTGACCGCAATGATGTTCTTCACGCCGTTAATTCCCGGCTGATTCTTCACGCGTTTTAAGGTGGCGATATTGTGCGACAGTTTCCAGTCGATAGCTTTCGCCCCGGTGATGCGCAGCAGTTCGGCGCTACATTGCTCTTTTAACTCTTCGAACGCGCTATGCCAGACGAATGGCATAACCAGTTCCACATGCAACGTGTCGTCCATCCAGGCGACATGGTGCAACGCTTTCAGCGTGGTGAGGTTATGCTTCAGGGTTGGGTGCTGAAAATTGGCCAGTGTCCCGGCGACCATTGCGCGCAAGGCTTCTGGTGATTTGGCCTGGGATTGTTCGTTCATCCCGACTCCTTTTTTGTATAGATAAACCATCAGCTGATAGTTTACCTGAAGAATATAGAGAAGTACTTACTTAACATTTTCCCATTTGGTACTATCTAACCCCTTTTCACTATTAAGAAGTAATGCCTACTATGACTCAAGTCGCGAAGAAAATTCTGGTGACGTGCGCACTGCCGTACGCTAACGGCTCAATCCACCTCGGCCATATGCTGGAGCACATCCAGGCTGATGTCTGGGTCCGTTACCAGCGAATGCGCGGCCACGAGGTCAACTTCATCTGCGCCGACGATGCCCACGGCACACCGATCATGCTGAAAGCTCAGCAGCTTGGTATCACTCCGGAGCAGATGATTGGCGAAATGAGTCAGGAGCATCAGACTGATTTCGCAGGCTTTAACATCAGCTACGACAACTATCACTCGACGCACAGCGAAGAGAACCGCCAGTTGTCAGAACTTATTTATTCTCGCCTGAAAGAGAACGGTTTTATTAAAAACCGCACCATCTCTCAGCTTTACGATCCGGAAAAAGGCATGTTCCTGCCGGACCGTTTTGTAAAAGGCACCTGCCCGAAATGTAAATCCCCGGATCAATACGGCGATAACTGCGAAGTTTGTGGCGCGACCTACAGCCCGACTGAGCTGATCGAGCCTAAATCGGTGGTTTCTGGTGCTACGCCGGTAATGCGTGATTCTGAACACTTCTTCTTTGATCTGCCCTCTTTCAGCGAAATGCTGCAGGCATGGACCCGCAGCGGCGCGTTGCAGGAGCAAGTGGCAAACAAAATGCAGGAGTGGTTTGAATCTGGCCTGCAACAGTGGGATATCTCCCGCGACGCCCCGTACTTCGGTTTTGAAATTCCGAATGCACCGGGCAAATATTTCTACGTCTGGCTGGATGCGCCGATTGGCTACATGGGTTCCTTCAAGAATCTGTGCGACAAACGCGGCGACACCACCAGCTTCGATGAATACTGGAAGAAAGATTCCACCGCCGAGCTGTATCACTTCATCGGCAAAGATATTGTTTACTTCCACAGCCTGTTCTGGCCAGCAATGCTGGAAGGCAGCAACTTCCGCAAGCCGACTAACCTGTTTGTTCATGGCTATGTGACGGTGAACGGCGCGAAGATGTCCAAGTCTCGCGGCACCTTTATTAAAGCCAGCACCTGGCTGAATCATTTTGATGCTGACAGCCTGCGTTACTACTACACTGCGAAACTCTCTTCGCGCATTGATGATATCGATCTCAACCTGGAAGATTTCGTTCAGCGTGTGAATGCCGATATCGTGAATAAAGTGGTTAACCTGGCATCCCGTAACGCTGGCTTTATCAACAAGCGTTTTGACGGCGTGCTGGCAAGCGAACTGACTGACCCGCAGTTGTACAAAACCTTCACGGATGCCGCTGAAGTGATTGGTGAAGCGTGGGAAAGCCGCGAATTTGGTAAAGCGATCCGCGAAATCATGGCGCTGGCAGATCTGGCTAACCGTTATGTCGATGAACAGGCTCCGTGGGTGGTGGCGAAACAGGAAGGACGCGATGCCGACCTGCAGGCAATTTGCTCGATGGGCATAAACCTGTTCCGCGTGCTGATGACTTACCTGAAGCCGGTACTGCCGAAACTGACCGAGCGCGCGGAAGCATTCCTTAATACGGAACTGACCTGGGATGGTATCCAGCAACCGCTGTTGGGCCATAAAGTGAATCCGTTCAAAGCGCTGTATAACCGCATCGATATGAAGCAGGTTGAAGCACTGGTGGAAGCGTCTAAAGAAGAAGTGAAAGCAGCTGCCGCGCCAGTTACTGGCCCACTGGCAGATGATCCGATTCAGGAAACCATCACCTTTGACGACTTCGCTAAAGTTGACCTGCGCGTGGCGCTGATTGAAAACGCAGAGTTTGTTGAAGGTTCTGACAAACTGCTGCGCCTGACGCTGGATCTCGGCGGTGAAAAACGCAATGTCTTCTCCGGTATTCGTTCTGCTTACCCGGATCCGCAGGCACTGATTGGTCGTCACACCATTATGGTGGCTAACCTGGCACCACGTAAAATGCGCTTCGGTATCTCTGAAGGCATGGTGATGGCTGCCGGTCCTGGCGGGAAAGATATTTTCCTGCTAAGCCCGGATGCCGGTGCTAAACCGGGTCATCAGGTGAAATAATCCCCCTTCAAGGCGCTGCATCGACAGCGCCTTTTCTTTATAAATTCCTAAAGTTGTTTTCTTGCGATTTTGTCTCTCTCTAACCCGCATAAATACTGGTAGCATCAGCATTCAACTGGATAAAATTACAGGGATGCAGAATGAAACACTTTATCTATCAGGACGAAAAATCACATAAATTCTGGGCGGTGGAGCAGCAGGGAAACGAGTTGCATATCTGTTGGGGAAAAGTTGGCACCAAAGGGCAAAACCAGGTAAAAAGTTTTGCGGATGCTGCGGCAGCGGCAAAAGCGGAGCTTAAGCTGATCGCAGAGAAAACGAAAAAAGGCTATGTGGAAAATGCTTTAGCAAACGTGCATATCCCCCCCATCACCAAAGCCACTCCTGAAGTTGAAACCTCCCCTGAGAGTAAAAACAAACGCCCATGGGTGGCTGATGATGCAGTCATTCCGGTAACTGGCGATATTAATCGATTTGCTTTTCCTCATCGCTCTCGCCCCAGAGAGATCAATTATCTGTACAAAGATGGCCAAATATGGAAGCGCATCGCGAATAACACCAGGGCATATGACCCCGACAATAATTACCGCTCTTATCCTGAAAACTGGCAGCTGGCGTTTGCCGAGTTACAAAGGCGAATTCTGAATAATCAACAAACAGGAAGTATACAATCTGATGCGGCATTGCTCTGGAATTTATGGAACTCTTACTCTACAGATGAACTGGTCGATGACTTAGTCATTCGCTGTGGTCTGGAAACTACCGTTGAAATCGCCCTTCTCGCTCTTCAACTCAAATATAAACCAGTAAAAGCCGACGTCACCACCATTATTCCCCCTGATCTCAAAGCAGAATCACTACCGAACTGGCATCAACGTCTATGTCATCATCTTTCACTCGCTTCAGAAGATGAGTGGCAACGCTGTGTAGATAAAGTTCTCGCTGCTATTCCCTCGCTATCCCCAGCACGGCAACCTTTTGCGGCGTTACTGCTCCCTGAACGCCCGGATATTGCCAATGCTATGGCGCTACGTTATGCAGATCAAAACGTTCCGGCGATGACCTGGTTAAGACTGGTGGTAACCGATGACGCCGCTCTGACTACAGCAGAAAAATACGACTTCCCACCGTTGTATCATGATTTTCGCGCTTATCTGGCAATGTTGCTGGCAAATAATGGGGTGCGCGGTGTAAGCCGGATACTTCTTGAGTTTACGGAAGAGCATTCTGACAATCCCACTTATCTCTTCGAGCGCATCAGCGAGACTGAAGATCTTGTCAAATGGCTATGGAAAACGAATCACCCGGATGCGATTCAAATTCTGATCCTCGGTGTAATTGGCAAGAAAAAGCACCTGGAATACTTAAGCAAAGCCTGTCAAAAACATCCCGCTGCGGCTCTTGCCGCTTATGCAACTTTACTGGCAATACATGAAGATGCACAGTGGCGTAAAGCGCTTGTCAAACTGATTACCGCCACGCCAGATTTAGTCACTGACGTCATTCCCTGGGTTAATGCTAAAGCGGCAGGCATCTTATCTGAATGTCGTACTCAGTTAGTCGCTGAAGAATGTGAATACGCCACTGCGGATATGTTGCCGGAGCTGTTTGTCGCTCCACCGTGGGTAATAAATAAGAAAACGAATGTAATACCCGTATTTGATTTACCGGTGCTTCCCATCCCTGCAGTCACTGACATCACGCCAGGAATTACAGAGTTAATCAGTCATACTGACATATCCAGATTCAGTGAAATCGCGCAATATCAGTCATCACAGCAAACCTTATTTACCGACCTGCCACTAATTGAAAAAGAAAGCTGGGAGACATCTTTCATTCCTTTTACACCAGAACAACAAATCCTTTGGCAATTAGGTTTTAATGAATGGCTGCATTGCGAAGATGACTTACATGAAAAAAAATATATACCGCAAAGCGCTGTTGATGCCTTGTTGCGCTTTGATTTTCCAGCACTAAAAGCTGAGTTTGCGAAATATCACAACAATGCCAACAAAAGCTGGAATCTATCTGCGCTTTGTTACTTACCGGGACAACAGGCGATTTCATTTCTCAACCAAATAATCATTGAGGAGCGATATTCAGGTGAGAAAGAGATTCTGGCAGTTTTTGGTAGTACGGCCATTCCTGCGTTTATGACCTGCTTGCAACGAGATCATCAACGACTGTGGATATTCACCCTCTTTATTGGGGCCAGTGAACTAGCCTTACCAATGGCGCAGCGGTTACAGAAAAAAATGGCTTACAAGGATGCCATTAATTGGCTGGCAAATAACCCGCGCCATGCCGCCGCCGGGCTACTGCCTTTGGCGCTGGGCAAACCGTGCCAAAATCGGGAATATGCCCGCCAGGCATTCCGCCTGCTAGTGAAATTAAACCAGCGAGAAACGATTGAAGAAATCGGCCGGAGATACAACCAACCTGATGTTTTAGCTGCGCTGGCAACATTGTTCGATAGCGATCCGCTGGAAGAATATCCCGCTAAAATCGCCCCACTGCCCGGCTTTTATCAGTTCACCTTATGGCGCAGACCACGGCTTAAAAGTAACAACCTGCCTCTGCCAGATGACGCTATGCGCCACCTGGGCACAATGTTGAGCTTTCCACGCGACATTACCTCCTACGCTGGGCTGGCGACCATCAAAGAGACCTTCACCCACGAATCACTGGCTGACTTTGGCTGGGATCTCTACACGGCATGGACAGAAGCTGGCGCACCCGCAAAAGAAAACTGGGCATTTACTTCGCTTGGGATTTTAGGCAATGACGACACCGCACGTAAATTAACCCCGCTTATCCGTGCCTGGCCGGGTGAATCCCAGCATAAACGCGCGGTTTACGGGCTGGATGTATTAGCTGATATTGGCAGCGATGTTGCGCTAATGCTGCTTAATGGCATCGCGCGAAAAATTAAATTCAAAGCATTACAGGAACATGCCCGCGAGAAAATCAACATAGTTGCTGAAAACCGTGGGCTGACTATGGCTGAACTGGAAGACCGCCTGGCTCCAGATTTAGGGCTTGATAACAGTGGCTCGCTGATACTGGATTTCGGCCCACGTCAATTCACCGTTGGTTTTGACGAAACCTTAAAACCTGTAGTGCACGATGCAAACGGCAAAGTCCTGAAAGATTTACCCAAACCAAATCAGAGCGATGATCAAACACTGGCAACTGACTCCGTTAACCTCTTCAAACAATTGAAGAAAGATGTGCACGCCATTGCCAGCCAGCAGATTGATCGTCTGGAGCAGGATATGTGCCAGCGCAGACGCTGGACGGCAGAGCAGTTCCGCCTGTTTCTGGTGGAGCATCCGCTGGTACGTCACTTAACCCGACGGGTGTTATGGGGGGTATATACTGAGGAAAACACGCTGATCGCCTGCTTCCGGGTCGCAGAAGACAGCACTTACAGCGATGCGCAGGATGAGTTATTCACGCTGCCAGCAGGAAACATCGGTATACCGCATGTGCTGGAAATATCTCCTGAATCCGCCACTGCATTTGGGCAAATTTATGCTGATTACGAAAAGCTTCCTCCCTTTCGCCAACTCGATCGTGGTTATTACCACCTTACTGATAATGAACGTGATACCCATGAATTGATACGCTGGCAAGGACGTCTTTGCCAGGCCGGGCGCATTGTCGGGCTGGAACGTCGAGGCTGGCAACGTCTGGAAGAAAGCGGCAGCGTCTATGCGATGCGCAAATCTACCCCTTATGGCGCTCTCGAACTTGAAACAGAACATTTTTCATTAACTTATGGCGAAACGGGGTATAGCGACCTGCTACCTGTTGAAAGCGTAAAAATCACTTCACCAGGGGAACGCTACAGTACACAGCCCTCGCTCACGTTCTCCGCGCTTGATGCCATCACCGCCAGCGAACTCATTAACGACATCGAATCACTTTTTGATTAAAAGGACTTTGCAATGAAAACCTATATTTATCAGGACGAAAAATCACATAAATTCTGGGCGGTGGAGCAGCAGGGAAACGAACTGAATATCAGTTGGGGCAAAGTCGGCACCAACGGGCAAAGTCAGGTAAAAAGCTTTGCAGATGCTGCGGCGGCGGAAAAAGCGGAACTCAAGCTGATTGCGGAGAAAACGAAAAAGGGGTATGTGGAACATGCGGAGAATGCTACATCGAAACATACTCGAACGGTAACGAAATCTCTCGAATTATCTGACTTTTCTACCATCATTCAGGAACAGCCCTCAGTTACACCAGAATTCTACGTGGCTGACAAAAATACAGACGTTATTTTACCGTGGCTGGCAAAAGATATTGCTGTCGTTTTTCCGCTTGAAGTCGTACCCACCACCTTAAGCCATCGCCGCTTTCCCGGAGATCCTGTTACACCTGTAGATAAATTAACCCAGTTACGTCGCTTAGCCTGTGGCGTGTCGCAACGGGATAACAAAACAGCTACATTTGACTTCAGCGCCTGTACTTTAGAGTGGCAAAACTTCATCGCTCAGGCGATCGATCTGATTAACAGCCCGAAAACGACAAAATTACCATCACCGGTAATGGCTGTACTCGCGGCACTTGAACTGCACTGCACGAGATATAAAGAGCGTGCGGATGTTATGGATCAGATTATTCAGGAAGGCGGTCTGGAATATGCTACTGATGTAATAATACATCTTCAACAAATATCTATTGAATGGGATTATGTCAACAATAATATTGTTTTCCTGTCGTCTGGCATTTCACCTGATTATTTGCAGCAATATTCCAGCTTTGAATTACGCCTACGTAAACATTTATCACTGGCGGAAGAGTCTCTCTGGCAAAAATGTGCACAAAAACTTATTGCCGCAGTTCCACATATTCCAGAATGGCGGCAACCATTAATTGCTTTGTTATTGCCCGAAAAACCAGAAATTGCACATGAAATTGCCCAGCGTCTACTGGGGCAAAAGAAATTACCCTCGCTGGAGTGGCTAAAAATAGTGGCGACTGATGAGCACATTCTTGCCTCATTAGAAAAATATCACGAGCCATATGCCATTTTTGATGATTACTATTGTGGTGCGATATGGTCAGCCACCGTATTACAGGAGCAAGGTGTTGCGGCCCTGCCCCGATTTGCTCCCTATGTCGCAAGTGACTACTGCGCCGATGTGTTGCGTCATATCAATCATCCGTTCGCATTAACACTGCTTATACGTGTAGCAGGGCATACTAAACGCTGTCACGATCGAATGACGAAAGCCTGCGCTGCGTTCCCACACGCAGCACTGGCAGCACTGGCGGAACTTCTAGTGCAAAAAGAAGAGAATAGTTGGCGCATTATGCTAATGACGATGCTTATCTCGCAACCGACACTAGCAGAACAGGTCATTCCCTGGCTTTCGACACCCGCAGTTGCAGTGCTGAAATCATGCCAGCAACAACTGACACAGCCCTCAAACCATGCCAGCGCCGATCTACTGCCGGCCATAGTAGTCTCCCCACCATGGCTTTCGAAAAAGAAAAAATCGCCGATTCCAGTGCTTGATTTAGCACCATTAGGTATTGAGCCAATCAGTTATCTGACAGAAGAAATCAGTAATCAACTTTTGGCGAAATATATCTGGTATTCAAAACACATCACGGTTAGTCATGAAGAAAGTACTGCCAATCTGTTGGCAAGGATGGGTTTTCAACGACGGATCGCTGGTACATATATTAAAGCTCCCGAAGCGGTAGTTGAGGCATGGCTAAATGAAGATTATTCAACTTTAATAAGTGAATTTAAGGTGTTTCATTCACCTACCGGGCATTATTGGCATTTGGGGATTTTGACAACATTGCCGCTGGAGAAAGCAGTAAGAGCATGGAATGCCCTTACTCTATCTCCGCATACCGATACCGAATACGCCATGTTACATTTTGGACTCAAAGGATTACCTGGGTTAGTAAACTCACTTGCACGCTATCCACAGGAAGCCTTGCCCATAACGAATTACTTCGCAGCGAGTGAGCTGGCACCTGCCGTCGCCCGCGCCTTCAACAAACTCAAAACCCTACGACAAGACGCCCGCACCTGGCTGCTGAAATACCCGGAACACGCCATTACCGGCCTGCTGTCTGCGGCGCTCGGCAAAGCCGGTGAAGCACAGGATAACGCCCGCGCTGCATTGCGTATGCTTACCGAAAACGGTCATCAACCATTACTGCAAGAAATCGCCCGGCGTTATAACCAGCCGGAAGTAACAGATGCGGTGAACGCTATGCTTGCGCTCGATCCCTTAGATAATCACCCGACAAAAATCCCCACTCTTCCGGCCTTTTATCAGCCATCGATCTGGACCCGCCCGGTATTAAAAGCAAATGCCCAATCACTGCCCGATAGCGCACTCCAGCACCTCGGTGAAATGCTCCGCTTCCATCAGGAGGAGGCGCTGTATCCGGGATTATTGCAGGTGAAAGATGCCTGTACCGCCGACTCACTGGCTGAATTTGCCTGGGATCTGTTTACCGCCTGGCAGACCGCTGGCGCGCCGTCGAAAGAGAGTTGGGCGTTCACTGCGTTAGGCGTTCTCGGTAACGATGACACCGCCCGCAAACTGACGCCATTAATACGCGCCTGGCCTGGTGAATCCCAGCATAAACGCGCCACCGTCGGGCTGGATATCCTCGCCGCTATCAGTAGTGATATCGCCCTGATGCAGCTTAACGGCATTGCCCAGAAACTGAAATTCAAAGCATTACAGGAGCGGGCGAAAGAGAAAATTGCCGACATTGCCGAAAGTCGCGAACTGACGGTAGCGGAGCTTGAAGATCGGTTAGCACCGGCTCTCGGTCTGGATGATAACGGTTCGCTGCTGCTGGATTTTGGCCCACGGCAGTTCACCGTCAGCTTTGATGAAACCTTAAAACCGTTTGTGCGCGATGTTTCCGGCAGCCGCCTGAAAGACTTACCTAAACCCAATAAAAGCGATGATGAATCACAGGCAAACGATGCTGTTAACCGCTACAAATTGCTGAAAAAAGATGCGCGTACCGTCGCCGCCCAGCAGGTAGCAAGGCTGGAATCCGCCATGTGCCTGCGCCGCCGCTGGTCGCCGGAAAACTTTCAGCTCTTCCTGGTTGAGCATCCGCTGGTTCGTCACTTAACCCGCCGTCTGATTTGGGGCGTTTATAGCGCCGAAAACCAGCTACAGGCGTGCTTTAGGGTGGCGGAAGATAACAGCTACAGCACCGCTGACGATGATCTTTTCACCTTGCAGGAAGGCGATATCTCTGTTGGCATTCCTCACGTTCTGGAAATATCACCGACGGATGCTGTCGCCTTTGGTCAGCTTTTTGCCGACTACGAACTGCTACCACCGTTCCGTCAGCTTGAACGTAACAGTTACGCCCTGACAGAAGCCGAGCGCAACGCCAGCGAACTGACCCGCTGGGCAGGCAGAAAATGCCCGAGCGGCCGGGTCATGGGGCTGGCAAATAAAGGCTGGATAAAGGGCGAACCACAGGATGGAGGCTGGATCGGATGGATGATCAAACCTCTCGGTCGCTGGTCGTTAATCATGGAAATCGACGAAGGTTTTGCGGTGGGTATGTCACCAGCCGATCTTAGCGCTGAGCAGGTCTTAAGCAAGCTGTGGCTATGGGAAGGCAAAGCGGAAAGCTATGGCTGGGGGAGTAATTCAACTCAGGAAGCGCAGTTCTCCGTGCTCGACGACATCACCGCCAGCGAACTCATTAACGATATTGAAGCCCTGTTTGAATAAGGAAAGAGCATGGACAAGGAATTACCGTGGCTGGCGGATAACGCCCAAGTGGAACTGAAATATAAAAAAGGCAAAACGCCGCTCAGCCATCGCAGTTGGCCGGGCGAACCGGTGCCTGTTATCACTGAAAGCCTCATCCAGACACTGGGTGATGAATTGCTACAAAAAGCTGAGAAGAAAAAAAACATTGTCTGGCGTTATGAAAATTTTTCACTGGAGTGGCAGTCGGCCATTACGCAGGCCATCAACTTGATTGGCGAACACAAACCCTCAGTTCCGGCCCGGACAATGGCGGCGCTAGCCTGTATCGCGCAAAATGATAGCCAACAGTTGCTCGACGAAATCGTCCAACAAGAGGGACTGGAATATGCGACTGAGGTGGTGATTGCACGCCAGTTTATTACACGATGTTATGAAAGTGATCCTCTGCTAGTGACATTGCAGTATCAGAACGAGGATTATGGCTATGGTTATCGATCAGAAACCTATAACGAATTCGATCTCCGACTGCGTAAGCATCTCTCTCTGGCAGAGGAAAGCAGCTGGCAGCGTTGCGCCGACAAACTCATTGCCGCACTGCCAGGAATAACCAAAGTTCGCCGCCCTTTTATTGCTCTGATCCTCCCGGAAAAACCAGAAATCGCCAATGAGTTGGTAAGCCTTGAATGCCCGTGGACTCATTTTCATTCTAAGGAGTGGTTAAAAGTTGTTGCTATTGACCCCAGAGCGGTGAGAAAACTCGAACGCTACTGGAGCCAGGATATATTTAGCGATCGGGAAGCCAGCTACATGTCGCATGAAAACCACTTCGGCTACGCGGCCTGCGCTGCCCTTTTGCGCGAACAAGGACTGGCAGCCGTTCCACGCCTGGCAATGTATGCCCATAAAGAAGATTGCGGCAGTCTGCTGGTACAAATTAACCATCCGCAGGTCATCCGCACCCTGCTGTTAGTTGCTGATAAAAACAAACCCAGCCTGCAACGTGTAGCTAAATACAGTAAAAATTTCCCCCATGCGACGCTTGCCGCACTGGCAGAACTGCTGGCGCTAAAAGAACCACCTACGCGCCCTGGTTATCCAATCATCGAAGACAAAAAGCTGCCTGCACAGCAAAAAGCACGTGATGAATACTGGCGTACGCTGTTACAAACGCTGATGGCATCGCAGCCACAACTGGCAGAAGAGGTGATGCCGTGGTTAAGTACTCAAGCCCGGTCAGTGCTGAATAGTTATTTATCGGCACCGCCTAAAACGGTTATTGATAGCACCGATAACAGCCAAATGCCTGAAATCCTCGTTTCACCACCGTGGCGTAGTAAGAAAAAAATGACAGTTCCACGTCTTGATTTGGCACCGTTCGAATTAACGCCGCAAGTTTACTGGCAACCAGGCGAACGAGAGAGGCTTGCCGCCACTGAGTCTGCCCGTTATTTCAGCACGGAATCTCTTGCGGAACGCATGGAACATAAAAGTGGACGAGTTGTACTACAGGAGCTGGGTTTTGGAGATGATGTATGGCTGTTTCTGAATTATATACTCCCCGGAAAACTGGATGCTGCACGCAATTCACTCATTGTTCAGTGGCATTACTACCAGGGGCGGGTTGAAGAGATCCTGAATGGCTGGAACTCCCCGGAAGCACAATTAGCAGAACAGGCGCTTCGCAGCGGTCACGTAGAAGTGTTAATTAACATATGGGAAAATGACAGCTACTCACGCTATCGTCGGGAAAAGAGTATCTGGAACCTGTATTTATTGGCACAGTTGCCGCGTGAGATAGCTTTGACTTTCTGGCTACGTATCAATGAGAAAAAGCATCTGTTCGCGGGTGAGGACTATTTTCTCAGTATCTTCGGATTGGATGCTCTACCAGGTCTGCTGTTGGCTTTTTCATATCGTCCAAAAGAAACATTTCCGTTAATTTTAAATTTTGGCGCAACAGAACTGGCCCTGCCCGTTGCCCGCGTCTGGCGACGTTTCGCGGCGCAGCGTGATCTGGCTCGCCAGTGGATTTTACAATGGCCGGAACATACGGCTACTGCACTTATCCCTCTTGTCTTCACCAAATCCAGCGATAATAGCGAAGCTGCATTACTTGCCCTACGTTTACTTTACGAACAGGGACATGGTGAATTGCTGCAAACCGCGGCAAACCGCTGGCAGCGTACAGATGTATGGCCTGCCCTGGAGCATTTACTTAAACAGAGTCCAATAGAGATTTACCCGACACGCATTCCAAAAGCCCCTGATTTCTGGCAGCCGGCAATGTGGTCCAGGCCGCGCCTTATCACGAATAATCAGCCTGTTACCGATGACGCACTGGAAATTATCGGCGAAATGCTGCGCTTTACCCAGGGCGGACGTTTTTATAGCGGACTGGAACAACTGAAAACTTTCTGCCAGCCGCAAACGCTGGCAGCTTTTGCCTGGGATCTTTTCACCGCGTGGCAACAAGCTGGTGCTCCCGCAAAAGACAACTGGGCATTTCTGGCGTTAAGTCTCTTTGGCGACGAAAGCACGGCACGGGATCTGACGACACAGATCCTTGCCTGGCCACAGGAAGGCAAATCTGCCCGTGCCGTCAGCGGCCTGAACATACTTACTCAGATGAATAATGATATGGCACTGATACAGCTGCATCATATATCGCAACGGGCGAAATCCCGCCCCTTACGTGATAACGCGGCGGAATTTCTTCAGGTGGTCGCAGAAAATCGAGGGCTAAGCCAGGAACAGTTAGCGGACAGATTAGTCCCAACACTGGGTCTTGATGATCCGCAGGCGTTGATTTTTGATTTTGGTCCACGGCAATTTACCGTTCGCTTCGATGAAAACCTTAACCCGGTTATCTTTGATCAGCAAAACGTTCGCCAGAAAAGCGTTCCCCGGTTGCGCGCCGATGACGATCAACTGAAAGCACCCGAGGCACTGGCCCGACTAAAAGGGCTAAAAAAAGATGCCACTCAGGTGAGCAAAAACCTGCTCCCGCGTCTTGAAACTGCCCTGCGCACCACCCGACGCTGGTCGCTGGCAGATTTTCATTCTCTGTTTGTTAATCATCCCTTTACCCGTCTGGTTACTCAGCGATTAATATGGGGTGTTTATCCGGCAAATGAACCGCGTCGTTTACTCAACGCCTTTCGTGTGGCCGCTGAGGGGGAGTTCTGCAATGAGCAAGATGAGCCAATTGACCTGCCTGCCGATGCTCTGATTGGCATTGCCCACCCGTTAGAAATGGCAGCAGAAATGCGCAGTGAGTTTGCACAGCTTTTTGCCGATTACGAAATTATGCCGCCTTTTCGCCAATTGGCACGGCGCACAGTACTGCTCACGCCTGACGAGTCAGCCAGTAATAGTTTGAATCGCTGGGAAGGTAAATCTGCTACCGTTGGGCAACTTATGGGAATGCGATACAAAGGCTGGGAGTCAGGCTATGAGAATGCATTTGTCTATGACCTGGGCGAGTACCGGCTGGTCCTTAAGTTTTCATCCGGTTTTAACCACTACAATGTTGATAGCAAAGCGCTAATGAGCTTCCGTTCTCTTCATGTATACCGTGACAATAAATCTGTCACTTTTGCCGAACTTGATGTGTTTGATTTGAGTGAAGCGTTAAGCGCACCCGACGTCATTTTCCATTAAAACACAGCGGGCAGTGATGCGACTGCCCGTTATTAACACGACCTGCCACCGGGAAAAGCGATGATCGTGCAAAAAGAGCTGGTTGCTATTTACGATTATGAGGTCCCTGTACCTGAAGATCCGTTTTCCTTCAGACTTGAGATCCATAAATGCTCTGAATTATTTACAGGTTCCGTCTACCGACTGGAGCGATTCCGGCTACATCCAACATTTCATCAACGTGATCGAGAGGATGTCGACCCGCTAATAAATGATGCGTTGATTTATATAAGAGATGAGTTTATTGATGAGCGAAAATTACGGGGCGAATCACCAGAAACGGTAATAGCCATTTTTAATCGCGAACTACAGAATATATTCAACCAAGAAATAGAAAAATAGCTTTATTAAAGGGGGAAACGGTATTCCCCCTTAGATGCGTTTCAATTTGCCCATTACTTCAACAAATCAATCAACCGTAACAGAGCCACTAATAGCTCCAGTACGGCAATGAGCACGGTTAACTTTTGTGTCAGCGTGTCCATCCGCTCTCCTTATTAAGGAGCGCAACACCAGCACCTTACCCTTACACTGCCTGTCGATACTGGTTTACGTATGTTGGACCACGATGTTGCACTCCGGATCAGGGCACCACCTGCAGCACCACCCGTCCGGTAGCCAGGACTTAAAATTGGTCCGATCCGGCGCAACGTCCCAACCGTCTGGATTATAAATCTCATTATCTTAATTGCAACGGGGTCCACCGATGGTTATAATTCGTTCGTTGGAACACGATGTTGCACAGGCTGCGGTGTTGGGCCTGAAAATAGTAAATAAAAGAACCTGCCTCACCAGCAGGTTTTTTTATTTACTGTGATCTGCTTTCCAGATATTTTTCGCTCAAACAACTAATGCGCCAAACATTTATTGCGCGTAAAATATCGTTTATTTCATTAATACATTTCAGGGATGAATATATGTCACCGCAGAATAATCATCTGCAGCGTCCGCCTGCTGCTGTGTTATACGCCGATGAACTGGCAAAATTAAAACAAAATGATAACGCACCTTGCCCGCCCGGTTGGCAGTTAAGTTTGCCTGCGGCCCGTGCTTTTATCCTTGGCGATAGCGCGCAAAATATTAGCCGTAAAGTGGTGATTAGTCCCTCCGCTGTCGAACGTATGTTAGTCACTCTTGCCACCGGGCGCGGTTTGATGTTGGTGGGGGAACCGGGCACCGCAAAATCTCTCCTGTCTGAATTACTGGCAACCGCTATTAGCGGCGATGCCGGGTTAACCATCCAGGGCGGCGCATCTACTACTGAAGATCAAATGGAACTACGCCCTGCTTATCAACCATGGTCCGTCTACGGAAGCACTGGTCCCTGCCCCGCTTTACCAGGGAATGCGCGACGGCAAAATCGTCCGTTTTGAAGAGATAACGCGTACACCGCTGGAAGTACAAGACTGTCTGTTAGGTATGCTTTCTGACAGGGTGATGACGGTGCCGGAACTCACCGGTGAAGCCAGTCAGCTCTATGCGCGGGAAGGCTTTAATATTATTGCCACTGCCAATACCCGCGATCGCGGCGTCAATGAGATGAGTGCCGCGCTAAAGCGTCGCTTCGATTTTGAAACCGTCTTTCCGATTATGGATTTCGCCCAGGAGCTGGAACTGGTCGCCAGTGCTTCGGCGCGTTTGCTGGCCCATAGCGGTATTCCGCATAAAGTGCCTGACGCGGTACTGGAGTTACTGGTCCGCACCTTCCGCGATCTGCGTGCCAACGGCGAAAAGAAAACGTCAATGGATACTCTGACGGCAATTATATCCACCGCTGAAGCCGTGAACGTGGCCCACGCAGTGGGCGTCCGCGCCTGGTTTTTAGCGAATCGCGCAGGTGAGCCAGCCGATCTGGTGGACTGTATTGCCGGAACCATCGTTAAAGATAACGAAGAAGATCGCGCGCGTCTGCGCCGTTACTTCGAACAGCGTGTCGCCACACATAAAGAAGCTCACTGGCAGGCTTATTATCAAGCCCGCCACCGCCTGCCGTGAGGAAAGATGCATGAGCGAGCCGTTAATTGTCGGCATCCGGCATCATAGTCCGGCCTGCGCCCGGCTGGTGAAATCGTTAATCGAAAGCCAGCGGCCACGATACGTGTTGATTGAAGGCCCGGCTGATTTTAATGACCGGGTAGACGAACTGTTTTTAGCCCACCAGCTTCCGGTAGCTATTTACAGTTATTGCCAGTATCAGGACGGTGCAGCCCCCGGGCGTGGTGCCTGGACGCCATTTGCTGAATTTTCGCCGGAGTGGCAGGCGCTACAAGCCGCACGTCGTATTCAGGCACAAACTTACTTCATCGATTTGCCTTGCTGGGCGCAGAGTGAAGAAGAAGACGAATCACCCGATACGCAAGATGACAGCCAGACCTTACTGCTGCGTGCCACCCGCATGGATAACAGCGACACCCTGTGGGATCACTTGTTCGAAGATGAAAGCCAGCAAACTGCATTACCCTCTGCGCTGGCGCACTATTTTGCACAACTGCGGGGCGATTCCCCCGGAGATGCCCTCAATCGTCAGCGCGAAGCCTTTATGGCCCGCTGGATTGGATGGGCGATGCAGCAAAACAATGGCGACGTGTTAGTCGTCTGCGGCGGCTGGCATGCTCCGGCACTGGCAAAGATGTGGCGCGAATACACGCAGGAAATTAACACGCCGGAATTGCCCTAGCTGGCAGATGCCGTTACAGGTTGTTATCTCACCCCCTACAGTGAAAAGCGCCTTGATGTGCTGGCAGGATACCTTTCTGGTATGCCTGCCCCGGTCTGGCAAAACTGGTGCTGGCAGTGGGGCCTACAGCAGGCCGGTGAACAACTGCTAAAAACTATCCTTACCCGTTTGCGCCAGCACAAATTGCCCGCTTCTACCGCTGATATGGCTGCCGCTCATCTGCATGCGATGGCGCTGGCACAGTTGCGCGGTCATACACTACCGTTACGCACTGACTGGCTGGATGCCATAGCAGGCTCGCTGATTAAAGAAGCCTTGAACGCGCCGTTGCCGTGGAGCTATCGCGGCGTTATTCATCCCGATACCGATCCGATTCTGCTAACGTTGATAGACACATTAGCGGGTGACGGATTCGGTAAACTTGCCCCTTCTACGCCACAACCGCCTCTGCCAAAAGATGTCACCTGCGAACTGGAACGTACCGGAATCTCTCTTCCGGCGGAGCTTACCTTAAATCGCTTTACCCCCGATGGACTGGCGCAAAGTCAGGTGTTACATCGGTTGGCAATACTGGAGATCCCAGGGGTTGTGCGCCAGCAGGGAAGTACACTGTCACTTGCAGGCAACGGTGAAGAATGCTGGAAATTAACCCGCCCGCTTAGCCAGCATGCGGCATTGATTGAGGCCGCCTGCTTTGGTGCCACACTCCAGGAAGCCGCACGCCATAAATTAGAAGCCGATATGCTGGACGCGGGTGGAATCAGCATCATCACCACATGTCTTAGCCAGGCGGCGTTAGCGGGTCTGGCGTCTTTCAGTCAACAATTACTGGAGCAACTTACATTATTAATCGCCCAGGAAAATCAATTTGCCGAAATGGGCCAGGCGCTGGAAGTGCTATATGCCTTATGGCGGTTAGATGAAATCAGCGGTATGCAAGGCGCGCAGATATTGCAGACGACGTTATGCGCGGCTATCGATCGCACACTCTGGCTGTGTGAATCCAACGGCAAACCGGAGGAAAAGGAGTTTCACGCTCACCTGCATAGCTGGCAGGCGCTTTGCCATATCCTGCGCGATCTACATAGCGGCGTTAATTTACCCGGCGTTTCGCTTTCTGCGGCGGTAGCCTTACTGGAGCGCCGCAGTCAGGCGATTCATGCCCCGGCGCTGGATCGCGGCGCGGCTCTTGGCGCACTAATGCGTCTGGAACATCCCAACGCCAGTGCCGAAGCGGCGCTGACAATGCTGGCGCAATTATCCCCGGCACAATCCGGCGAAGCGCTGCACGGTTTGCTGGCGCTGGCCCGCCATCAACTGGCCTGTCAGCCGGCATTTATCGCCGGTTTCAGTAGTCATTTAAATCAACTGAGTAACGACGATTTTATTAACGCCCTGCCCGATTTACGCGCGGCGATGGCCTGGCTACCACCACGAGAACGCGGGACGCTGGCGCATCAGGTGTTTGAGCATTATCAACTGGCGCAACTTCCCGTTTCGGCACTGCAAATGCCGTTGCATTGTCCACCGCAAGCCATTGCACATCATCAACAACTCGAACAGCAGGCACTGGCATCGCTGCAACACTGGGGAGTTTTCCATGTCTGAACTGAACGATCTTCTGACCACCCGTGAGCTACAACGCTGGCGATTAATTCTTGGCGAAGCGGCAGAAACGACCCTTTGTGGGCTGGATGACAATGCCCGGCAGATAGACCACGCGCTGGAGTGGCTGTATGGGCGCGATCCTGAACGGCTCCAGCGTGGTGAACGCTCCGGTGGATTAGGTTGCTCAAATCTCACCACCCCTGAGTGGATCAACAGTATTCACACGCTGTTTCCGCAACAGGTGATCGAGCGGCTGGAAAGCGATGCCGTGCTGCGCTATGGCATTGAAGATGTGGTGACGAATCTCGACGTACTGGAACGTATGCAGCCTTCTGAAAGCCTGCTACGCGCCGTTTTGCACACCAAACATCTGATGAATCCCGAAGTGCTGGCTGCCGCTCGCCGGATAGTGCGCCAGGTTGTTGAAGAGATTATGGCGCGACTGGCAAAGGAAGTTCGCCAGGCTTTTTCTGGTGTCCGCGATCGCCGCCGTCGCTCATTTATTCCACTGGCGCGTAATTTCGATTTCAAAAGTACGCTGCGTGCCAACCTGCAACACTGGCATCCGCAACACGGCAAGTTGTATATCGAATCCCCCCGCTTTAACAGCCGCATTAAGCGCCATAGCGATCAATGGCAACTGGTCTTACTGGTTGATCAAAGCGGATCGATGGTTGACTCGGTGATCCACTCAGCGGTGATGGCGGCCTGTTTATGGCAGTTACCCGGTATTCGTACCCATCTGGTGGCGTTTGACACCAGCGTGGTTGATCTCACGGCAGACGTTGCCGATCCGGTAGAGTTATTAATGAAAGTGCAATTAGGCGGCGGAACCAATATCGCCAGTGCCATGGAATATGGTCGGCAACTTATTGAACAACCAGCGAAAAGCGTCATTATCCTCGTGAGCGATTTTTACGAAGGGGGTTCATCATCATTACTGACGCATCAGGTGAAAAAGTGTGTCCAGAGCGGCATCAAAGTGCTGGGACTGGCGGCGCTCGATAGCACCGCAACACCTTGCTATGACCACGATACGGCCCAGGCGCTGGTTAATGTCGGCGCACAAATAGCCGCCATGACACCGGGCGAGCTGGCATCATGGCTTGCGGAGAATCTTCAGTCATGAATTCACTACGTCCGGAATTATTAGAACTGACACCGCAGGCCCTGACAGCGTTAAGCAATGCCGGTTTTGTTAAGCGCAGTCTTAAGGAACTGGAAAATGGCAACGTCCCGGAGATCAGCCATGAGAACGGCGCTTTAATCGCCACCTTCAGTGACGGTGTCCGTACCCAGCTGGCGAACGGTCAGGCACTGAAAGAGGCTCAGTGCAGCTGCGGGGCCAGCGGCATGTGCCGCCATCGCGTGATGCTGGTTTTAAGTTATCAGCGACTTTGCGCCACCACCCAGACTACGGAAAAAGAAGAAGAGTGGGATCCGGCAATCTGGCTGGAAGAACTGGCTACCCTGCCCGATGCCACCCGCAAACGCGCACAGGCACTGGTCGCTAAAGGCATCACCATTGAGTTGTTCTGTACGCCGAGCGAAATTCCCTCTGCCCGCTTACCGATGAGCGATGTACGTTTTTATTCCCGCAGCAGCATTCGTTTCGCTCGCTGTGATTGTATTGAAGGAACACTTTGCGAACATGTCGTACTGGCAGTACAGGCCTTTGTCCAGGCCAAAGCGCAGCAAGCGGAATTTACTCATTTAATCTGGCAGATGCGCAGCGAACACGTCACATCATCTGACGATCCGTTTGCCAACGATGAGGGGGACGCGTGTCGTCAATATGTTCAGCAATTAAGCCAGGCGTTATGGCTTGGCGGCATCAGCCAGCCGCTTATTCATTACGAGGCTGCTTTCAGCCGCGCGCAGCAAGCGGCGGAACGCTGCAACTGGCGCTGGGTGAGTGAATCGCTACGGCAACTGCGCGCCAGCGTTGATGCCTTCCACGCCCGCGCCAGCCACTATCATGCCGGAGAATGCTTACGTCAGCTTGCGGCATTAAACAATCGATTAAATTGTGCACAAGAGATGGCCCGGCGCGACAGTGTTGGTGAAGTTCCTCCCATGCCGTGGCGCACGGTCGTTGGCGCTGGCATTGCCGGAGAAGCAAAGCTTGATCATCTGCGGCTGGTGTCTTTAGGTATGCGTTGCTGGCAGGATATTGAGCAGTATGGTTTACGCATCTGGTTTACCGATCCCGACACCGGCAGTATTTTGCATCTTTCGCGTAGTTGGCCGAGAAGCGAACAGGAAAACTCACCGGCAGCGACGCGTCGGCTGTTTAGTTTTCAGGCTGGCGCACTGGCTGGTGGGCAAATTGTTTCACAAGCAGCAAAACGCAGTGCCGATGGCGAGCTGCTGTTAGCTACCCGCAACCGCTTGAGTAGTGTTGTTCCACTGTCGCCAGACGCCTGGCAAATGTTGAGTGCGCCGTTGCGCCAGCCGGGCATTGTGGCTTTGCGTGAATATTTACGCCAGCGTCCCCCCGCCTGCATACGGCCTCTTAATCAGGTGGATAACTTATTTATTCTGCCAGTCGCTGAGTGTATTTCACTCGGTTGGGATAGCAGCCGCCAGACGCTGGACGCGCAGGTAATCAGCGGCGAAGGTGAAGATAATCTGCTGACGTTATCCCTTCCGGCATCTGCCTGTTCTCCTTTTGCCGTTGAACGCATGGCGGCGCTTTTGCAACAAACAGACGACCCCGTGAGTCTGGTTTCTGGCTTTGTCAGCTTTGTAGAGGGGCAATTGACACTGGAACCACGGGTAATGATGACCAAAACCCGCGCCTGGGCGCTGGACGCAGAAACTGCGCCTGTGGCACCGCTACCTTCTGCCAGCGTTTTGCCTGTGCCGTCTACCGCTCATCAGTTGCTGATGCGCTGCCAGGCGTTACTTATTCAACTGCTCCATAACGGCTGGCGCTATCAGGAACAGAGTGCTATTGGTCAGGCAGAGTTGCTGGCGAATGACCTCACCGCGGTGGTTTTTTATCGGCTGGCACATGTGTTGGCACAATTTCGTAATACAGAAAGCGAGGCACGGGTAGAAGCAATGAATAACGGTGTTTTACTTTGCGAACAATTATTCCCCATGCTTCAGCAACAAGGATGAAATAGTGCTTTTTACTAAGAGTTCTACTCCAGTTCCGGACTGCTCACGTCACGGTATTAGGCATATCCTATATAGCTCCTGGTGAGAGTCACCAGTTTCTTGATTAAATAAAATGGAGTTTTACATGAAGGCTTTCAATAAGCTGTTTTCCCTCGTTGTTGCATCTGTTCTGGTTTTCTCTCTTGCTGGCTGCGGTGACAAAGAAGAATCGAAAAAATTCAGCGCCAATCTGAACGGTACTGAAATTGCCATTACCTATGTCTACAAAGGTGACAAGGTGCTTAAGCAATCTTCTGAAACCAAAATTCAATTTGCCTCCATTGGTGCAACCACCAAAGAAGATGCTGCCAAGACACTTGAGCCGTTAAGCGCCAAATACAAAAACATCGCGGGTGTTGAAGAAAAATTAACCTATACCGATACCTACGCGCAGGAAAACGTGACTATCGATATGGAAAAAGTGGATTTCAAAGCCCTGCAGGGTATTTCAGGAATCAACGTTTCTGCTGAAGATGCCAAAAAAGGTATCACTATGGCGCAAATGGAACTGGTGATGAAAGCCGCTGGTTTTAAAGAAGTGAAATAATCTGTCGGCGGCCATGTTTTTGCATGGCCGCCATACCCGTCTTAGCTTTTCTTCACATGCTGGCGCGCTGCCAGTCCACGCAGAAAATAACGTAAAAATTGATCGCCGCATTCGCGGAAGTTTTTATGATCCGGTGCACGCATCATCGCCGTAATTTCCGGCATCGAAACGCGGAACTGCTGTTCGGTGAGGATCGCCAGAATGTCATCGGTCTTCAGCGAAAACGCGATGCGTAATTTTTTCAGCACGATGTTGTTATTAATGCGACGTTCCGGCTCCAGTGCCGGAGCAGACTCATCCTTGCCGCGTTTTTCATAAATCAGGCCATTGAGGAAGGAAGACAAAACAATGTCCGGACAACGCTGAAAACCCTCTTCGTCTTCTTTACGTAGCCAGACGGCGATCTGTTCCGTGGTGGCTTCGACATTACCCAGCGCCAGAATACGCACCAGGTCATTATTATTGGCTTTCAAAATGTAGCGCACGCTGCGCAGAATATCGTTACTTAGCATGAGGCCTTCAGGTGTTGATGAGGCAAAAAGCCATTTTAGCAGTCTTTTACAGGCCAATCGCCTCTTTTAAGCTTTTCAGATAACGACGGCTGACCGGCACGGTTAAGCCATTACGCAAAATCAACTCGGCCTGGCCGTTATCTTCCAGACGAATCTCCTGTAAATGCGCGAGGTTAACCAGATACTGACGATGGCAGCGTAGTAGTGGTGTACGACTCTCCAGGGTACGTAATGTCAATTCGGTAAAGCCCTCTTTCCCTTCGTGACTGGTAACGTAGACACCGCTCATCCGACTGCTGACAAATGCTACATCTTTCATTTGCAGCAAATAAATCCGACTATGCCCCGTACAAGGGATAAATTTCAGCGCCTGTTGATTTTCCGGTAACAGCGAAACATCCTGCTTGCTGCGCTCCAGACGCAATCGCGCCAGCGTTTTCTCCAGTCGCGCTTCATCAATTGGCTTCAGCAGATAATCAAAAGCATGTTCTTCAAAGGCTTTAATGGCGTATTCATCAAACGCGGTGAGAAAAACGATATACGGACGATGTTCCGGGTCGAGCATCCCCACCATTTCCAGACCACTGATGCGCGGCATCTGGATATCAAGAAACAGCACATCCGGGCGCAGTTTATGCACCGCGCCGATCCCTTCCACGGCGTTTGAACACTCTCCAACGATTTCAATATCGCTCTGCTCCTGCAAAAATACGCGCAGGTTCTCCCGTGCTAACGGCTCATCATCGACAATTAAGACTTTAATCATGCCTCGTCCCTCCATGGTAGTCGTAACGTTATTCGGGTGTAACTATCAGGCTCACAGGCGACGCTTATCCCATAGTCATCGCCAAACCGTTCACGTAAACGCTTATCCACCAGATTCATCCCCAGCCCACTGGCATTGGTTACCGGTTGATACAAACCGGCGTTGTCTTCGATCTCCAGCATCAAATGTTGCCCCTCACGTCGGGCGCTGATTGCCACTCGCCCTGTATCCAGCAGTTGTGATGTCCCATGTTTAATAGCGTTTTCCACTATCGGTTGCAGGGTAAACGCGGGCAATTGCTGCTGGGATAATTCTTGCGGAATAGCAATGTTGACCTGCAACCGCGACTGGAAGCGCGCCTTTTCAATTTGCAGATAAGCGTTCACATGTTCAATTTCGTCGGCGAGAGTAACAAACTCCGAAGGCCGCTTTAAGTTTTTGCGGAAAAAAGTGGAAAGATACTGCACCAGCTGGCTGGCCTGTTCGCTGTCGCGGCGGATCACCGCTTTAATGGTGTTAAGCGCATTAAACAAAAAATGGGGGTTCACCTGGGCGTGAAGCAGTTTGATCTCTGACTGGGTGAGCATCGCTTTTTGCCGCTCATATTGCCCGGCGAGGATCTGCGCCGAAAGCAGTTGCGCAATCCCCTCACCCAGCGTGCGATTGATTGAACTGAATAAACGGTTTTTGGCTTCATACAATTTGATGGTACCCATCACCCGCTGATTTTCACCACGCAACGGAATTACCAGCGTCGACCCCAGTTTGCATTGCGGATGCAAAGAGCAACGATAAGGTACTTCGTTGCCATCAGCGTAGACCACTTCACCGGTTTCAATCGCTTTTAAGGTGTAAGTCGAAGAAATCGGTTTGCCGGGTAAATGGTGATCGTCACCAATTCCGGTAAAGGCCAGCAATTTCTCTCGATCGGTAATCGCGACTGCACCAATATCCAGCTCCTGATACAGCACCTGTGCCACTTTCATGCTGTTCACTTCGTTAAACCCCTGGCGCAAAATGCCTTCCGTCGAGGCAGCCACTTTTAGCGCAGTGGCAGAAAAAGCCGAAGTGTATTTTTCAAACATCGCGCGTTTATCGAGCAATATACGCATAAACAGCGCCGCGCCGACGGTATTGGTGACCATCATTGGCGCAGCAATATTACTCACCAGACGCACCGCATCTTCATAAGGTCGGGCGATTGCCAGGATGATCAACATTTGCACCATTTCAGCGACGAACGTGACGGCACCGGCGGTAATGGGGTTAAAGACTTTATCAGTGCGCCCGCGACGGATCAGGATGCTGTGTACCAGGCCGCCGAGCAACCCTTCAACGATGGTCGAGATCATGCAACTTAGCGCGGTCATGCCCCCCATCGAATATCGATGTAACCCGCCGGTCAGACCAACCAGCCCACCGACGACCGGACCGCCGAGTAAGCCGCCCATTACCGCGCCTATCGCACGGGTATTGGCAATAGAATCGTCAATGTGCAACCCAAACCAGGTGCCCATGATGCAGAAGATGGAAAAGACGATGTAGCAGAGAAATTTATGCGGCAGACGAACCGTGACCTGCATTAACGGTATGAATAATGGCGTTTTACTCATTAACCACGCAATGACTAAAAAAACGCACATCTGCTGAAGCAGCAGCAACACCAGATTAAAATCGTACATACCCGCAAACCACACTTCCCTTTAAAACGCGTAACATACATTGCCTGCGTTTAACTTTCTTTGAACTCTTGCAGAAAAATGAGAATTCGTGAGTACGATCACTCAAAATCGCCTGGCAAAAATAAAATCACCCTATAGATGCACAAAAAACGGGCAAAACTACCTGGTTCGCAAAACTGCGTCTAAAGTTAAACCGGGACCTCGCGAGCAAGGGTGAGACGATGGCGCTTTACACAATTGGTGAAGTGGCGTTGCTTTGTGATATTAACCCTGTCACGTTACGCGCGTGGCAGAGGCGTTACGGATTGCTGAAACCGCAACGGACAGACGGCGGCCATCGGCTGTTCAACGATGCCGATATTGACCGGATCCGCGAGATCAAACGCTGGATCGACAACGGCGTGCAGGTCAGCAAAGTTAAAATGCTGCTCAGTAATGAAAATGTTGATGTGCAGAACGGCTGGCGCGATCAGCAAGAAACATTACTGACTTACCTGCAAAGCGGCAATCTGCATAGCCTGCGAACGTGGATCAAAGAGCGCGGTCAGGATTACCCCGCCCAGACGCTCACCACACATCTGTTTATTCCTCTGCGCCGACGACTTCAGTGCCAACAACCGACTCTCCAGGCGCTGCTGGCGATCCTCGACGGCGTACTGATCAACTACATCGCCATTTGCCTGGCTTCGGCACGTAAAAAACAGGGTAAAGATGCGTTGGTGGTTGGCTGGAATATTCATGATACCACCCGTCTGTGGCTGGAGGGCTGGATTGCCAGTCAACAAGGATGGCGCATTGATGTCCTCGCCCACTCGCTCAATCAACTACGCCCTGAACTGTTCGAAGGCCGTACATTGCTGGTGTGGTGCGGTGAAAATCGAACCTCCGCCCAACAGCAGCAACTCACCAGTTGGCAGGAACAAGGCCATGATATTTTCCCACTCGGCATTTAATGATTCGTTAACAAATGCGCTTTACTGTACAATCCTTTCGTTAACATAAGGAGTGCATTATGCGCATAGCTAAAATTGGGGTCATCGCCCTGTTCCTGTTTATGGCGTTAGGCGGAATTGGTGGCGTCATGCTCGCAGGTTATACCTTTATTTTGCGTGCTGGCTAAGCGCCTGCACCAGCCTTTCAAACAGGCGGTCTGCAATGATCGCCGCCAGTGCCACCAGTAACGCCCCCTGGATCACATACGCGGTATTAAATCCGCTAAGCCCGATGATGATCGGCGTACCCAGCGTGCTGGCCCCTACCGTTGAGGCGATCGTCGCCGTACCAATGTTGATAATCACCGAAGTTCGCACGCCCGCCAGAATCACCGGAGCCGCCAGCGGTAGCTCGACCTTACGCAGTCGCTGACCACGGCTCATTCCCATACCTTTCGCAACTTCTGTCACGCTGGCATCAATCGCTCCCAGCCCGGCAAGTGTTGCCTGCAGGACGGGCAGCACACCATAAAGGATCAAGGCGATAATCGCGGGTTGCAGACCAAACCCAATCACCGGAACGGCAATCGCCAGCACCGCGACGGGCGGAAAAGTCTGTCCAACGGCGGCAATAGTTTCCACCAGTGGGCGAAATTCCGCGCCCCACGGGCGAGTAACAATAATTCCTGCACCAGTGCCAATGATCACCGCAAACAAACTCGAAATTCCCACCAGCCAGAAATGAGCCAGTGCCAGAGCAGCAAAACTTTCTTGCTGATAAACGGGTCGTGGCAGTTGTGGGAACAAGGCAGCAAACAGCGGCTGGCTGTAAGGCAGCCAGAAAATCAGCGCCACAAACAGAGCAATGAGCCAGAACAGCGGATCGCGCAACATCTTCATACGTTTACGCCTCCACCAGCAGATCCTGAAAATGCAGCGTGCCGCAAGGCTGGCCCTGCGTGTTCACCACCGGCAGCACCTCGCATCCCCGCGCGACAAACAGGGAGAGCGCATCGCGTAGAGTCATCTCTTCTGCCAGCGCCTCACCTTCTGCCCGTTCTTCGCGACGCACGTAATCCGCCACGCTACGTAACGAAAGCAGGCGGACACCCAGTTCACTATGCCCAAAAAACTGGCGGACAAAATCATTCGCCGGACGAGTCAGCATCGTCAGCGGATTGCCCTGCTGCACCACTTCACCGTGATCCATCAACACCAGATGTTCTGCCAGTCGTAGCGCCTCATCAATATCATGAGTGACCAGCACAATGGTACGCCCCAGCAAACGGTGTATGCGCGTCATCTCTTGTTGCAACGCGCCGCGCGTTACCGGGTCCAGCGCGCCAAAAGGTTCATCCATCAGTAAGACTTGCGGATCGGCAGCCAGTGCGCGCGCCACTCCCACACGTTGCTGCTGACCGCCAGAAAGCTGATGCGGATAACGCTCACGCAAATTTGGCTCCAGCCCCAGTAGCGCCATTAATTCGTCGATACGATCGTCAATCCGCGCCCGCGACCATTTTTGTAATTGCGGCACGGTGGCAATATTTTGCGCCACGCTCCAGTGGGGAAACAGGCCAATAGATTGAATGGCATAGCCCATCCGGCGGCGCAACTCCAGCACTGGCAGCGAGCGAATTTCTTCTCCGGCAAAGCGGATCACGCCGCTGTCATGCTCCACCAGGCGGTTAATCATTTTCAGGGTGGTGGATTTACCGGAGCCTGATGTACCAATCAGCACCGAAAAACTCCCCTCCTGAAAATTGAGATTGAGATCGTTAACGGCTTTTTGTGCGCCGAACAGTTTGCTGACATGGCTAAATTCAATCATTACGTTTCACCTTCAGCAGTGCGATAAGCAAATCGAACAGCGCATCGATCAGCACCGCCAGAACAATTACCGGGATCACCCCCAGCAACACTAAATCAATGGCACTGCTTAGCAGCCCCTGGAAAACCAGCGCACCAAAACCGCCTGCGCCGATTAACGCCGCAATCACCGCCATGCCGACGGTTTGCACCATCACCACCCGCAGGCTACGCAGAAATACCGGTAACGCCAGCGGTAACTGAACATGCAGGAATCGCTGCGCCCCGCTCATGCCCATCGCTCTGGCGCTCTCCAGCACATCGCGCGGGATCTGGTTCAAGCCGACTACCACGCCGCGCACCAGCGGCAGCAAGGCATAGAGCACCAGCGCAATCAGTGCGGGTGTCATTCCGGTTCCTGCTATGCCGAGCTTACCCAGCCACGGAAAGGCCGTAACCAGTCCGGCAAGCGGCGCAATCAACAAGCCAAAGAGCGCCACCGAAGGCACGGTCTGAATGACATTGAGTAGCGAAAAAATCGCCCCCTGCCGCGCAGTGGAAAAGTAGCACCAGACGCCCAACGGCACACCAATCACTAACGCAGGCAGCACCGCACCAAACAGCAACGTCAGATGTTGTGCCAGCGCGTCGTCAAACACATCCTGACGGTTGGCGTATTCTTTCATTAGCGAGAGATCGTTAAGCGTGCCGGAGTACAGCAACCACAGCGGAATAATGGCAATCTGCATATGCAACAACCAGCGCCACAGCGGATGCGTGGAGATTCGGCGGATGGCATCGCTACAGGCCAGCAATGCCAGCGCCGCAGCCAGCCAGAAACCACTGCCGAGGCTGGTACGCGCCAGCGCACTGCCATTTTGTGCCAGTTGTGTCGCCGCCTTTCCTGCTCCCCACACCAGCAATACGAAGACGAATTGCGCCAGAATGAGTGCAAAAATGCTGCCTTTTTTAGCGGGAATAAAACAGGCTGTCATCCAGGCGCAACCAACGCCCACCAGCATCCAGATCGTTTGCGGCCACAGCTGCCAGAGATGACGCCCCTCACCCGAAACTAAACGATTAGGCGCGTAACTGATAAATGGCAGCGCCGCTGCGATTGCCGTCAGCAACAGCAGCAGCGCCAGAACAGGATTAATACGGAAATAAGTCACGGGAAATTACTTCGTCCACCCTTTTTGTTTCAGGTAGTCGGCAGCCACTTTTTTGGCATCCAGTCCTTCCACAGCAATGCTGGCATTCAGTTGCTGCAATGTTTTTTCATCGAGGCTGGCGAAGACTGGCTGTAGCCACTGTGCCATTTGTGGATACTCTTTCAACACCGACTCACGCACCACTGGTGCAGGCGCGTAGATAGGTTGCACGCCTTGCGGATCACTTAAGGTTTGCAGCCCCAGCGCCGCGACCGGGCCGTCAGTGCCGTAAGCCATCGCCGCATTAACGCCAGAGGTTTGCTGGGCAGCGGCTTTGATCGTCACCGCCGTGTCGCCACCAGCCAGTGACAGCAACTGATCCTGACCGAGCTTAAAGCCATAGGCTTTTTCAAACGCGGGTAACGCATCGGCGCGTTCAATAAATTCTGCCGAGGCCGCCAGTTTGAAGGTGCCGCCCTCTTTCAGATAACGACTCAGGTCGGCAAGCGAAGTGAGTTTGTTTTTCTCTGCCACATCCTGACGCACGGCGATAGTCCAGGTGTTATTTGCAGGCGCGGGCGTCAGCCAGATTAACTTGTTTTGCTCTGCATCGAGTTTTTTGACTTTCTCGTAGCCTTGCCCGGCATTTTTCCATGCCGCATCGTTTTCATCTTTAAAGAAAAACGCGCCATTGCCGGTATATTCCGGATAGATATCCAGTTCACCGGAAGTAATCGCCCCGCGCACCACGGGAGTCGTTCCCAGTTGCACTTTATTTACCGTAGGAACACCGTGACTTTCCAGCACCTGCAAAATGATATTGCCGAGCAGCGCGCCTTCGGTATCGATTTTTGAACCGACCTTAACGGGGGAAGCCGCCTGTAGCGGCAGGCTCACGGCTGCCAACAAAACCAATGAACCTGCCCAGAGCTTTGAGAGTGGCATGATGCTTTCCTCATTCTTTTACTGTTGTTTTCAGCGAATTAAGAGAAAAGCATAGTTGATAATGACAGGGTTAGCCTGTCTGGGCGGATTCAGTTGCAGAATCAGATAAATACTTAAAGGGCGCAGACGTCGCGCCCTTACTAAAGCATTACAGCAACTCAAACTCGCCTTTCTTAACGCGTGCGGAATCAGTGCCGATAAAGACATTGAACTTGCCAGGCTCGGCGTCATATTTCATCTGTTGATTCCAGAACTTCAGCGCCTCGATATCAATCGGGAAGCTGACGGTCTGGGTTTCGCCCGGTTTCAGGGTGATTTTCTCAAAGCCTTTCAGCTGCTTCACCGGACGACTCATGGAAGCCGTCACATCCTGCAAGTACATCTGCACTACCGTCGCCCCTTCGCGCTTACCGGTGTTCGTCACCTGCACACTGGCGGTCACTTTGCCGTCACGCTTCATGGTCGGCGCAGAAAGTTTCACATCAGAGACGGTGAAAGTGGTATAGCTCAGACCATAGCCGAACGGATAAAGCGCCCCGTTAGCTTCATCAAAATAACGCGAAGTGTATTTGTTCGGCTTATCGGCGTTATACGGGCGACCGGTATTCAGATGGCTGTAGTACACAGGGATCTGCCCGACAGAACGCGGGAAGGACATCGGCAGCTTGCCGGACGGGTTGTAATCGCCAAACAATACATCGGCAATCGCATTCCCCCCTTCAGTCCCCGCAAACCAGGTTTCCAGAATCGCATCAGCCTGCTGATCTTCTTTCACCAGCGCCAGCGGACGCCCATTCATCAGCACCAGCACCAGCGGTTTACCGGTGGCTTTCAGCGCCGCAATCAAGTCACGTTGGCTTTGCGGAATAGTGATATCGGTACGGCTGGAAGCCTCGTGCGCCATCCCCTGTGCTTCACCGACCACAGCCACCACCACATCAGATTGTTTCGCGGTTTGCACCGCTTCATCAATCATCTCTTGCGGCGAACGCGGATCGACTTTGACCGCTTCTTCATACTGATTCAGGAAATCGATAATGCCTTTGTCACTGGTAACGTTAGCCCCTTTGGCATACAGCACTTTACCGTTTTCACCGACGGCATTTTTAATCCCGGTCAGCACGGTCACGGATTGATCGGCAACCCCTGCCGCCGACCAGCTGCCCATCACGTCACGCTTGCTGTCTGCCAGCGGGCCAACCACCGCAATGGTTGCGGATTTTTTCAGCGGTAACGTTTCGAGACGGTTTTTCAGCAACACCAGGCTTTCGCGCGCCACTTCACGCGCTTCTTTGCGGTGCAGGCGGCTTTCGGCATTGGTATCCACCGGGTCAGACTCTTTCGGACCGAGATGGCTGTACGGGTCGTTAAACAACCCCATATCATATTTAACGTTCAGTACATGACGGGTAGCGTCATCCAGCTCTTCCATCGTCACTTTGCCGGATTTGATCAACCCAGGCAGATACTTCGAGTAGTACTCGTCGCTCATACTCATGTTGATGCCGGATTTCAGCGCCACGCGCACCGCATCTTCCGGGTCTGCCGCCGTGCCATGTTTAATCAGCTCTTTGATTGCGCCGTGATCGGAAACGGTGATGCCTTTAAAGCCCCACTGGTCGCGCAGAACATCTTTCAGCAGCCAGGAGTCGGAGGTGGCTGGCGTACCGTTCAGCGAGTTCAGCGCCACCATCACCGCGCCGCTGCCTGCCTCCAGCCCCGCTTTGTACGGCGGCATATAATCATTAAACAGGCGCTGCGGACTCATATCGACGGTGTTGTACTCTTTACCGCCTTCTACCGCGCCGTAAGCGGCAAAGTGTTTGACGCTGGTCATCACCGAGTAGCGATCTGCCGGACTTTTACCCTGCATCGCTTCCACCATGGTTTTCCCCATTATTGAGGTGAGATACGTATCTTCGCCAAAACCTTCGGAAGCACGTCCCCAGCGCGGATCGCGCGAGACATCGACCATTGGTGCCCAGGTCATATTCAGGCCATCATCTGCCGCTTCATAAGCAGAGACACGCCCGACTGTTTTCACCGCATCGAGGTTAAAAGACGAGGCCAGACCGAGGCTAATCGGGAACACCGTGCGCTGACCGTGCAGCACGTCGTAAGCAAAGAAAAGAGGAATTTTCAGGCGGCTTAATTCCATCACCTGATCCTGCATGGCGCGGATATCCTGACGGGTTACGGTGTTGAAAATCGCCCCAACCTGCCCGTCTTTGATCATCTCGCGGATCGCCTCTTTCGGGTTATCCGGGCCGACGCTGATTAAGCGCAGCTGACCAATTTTCTCATCAACTGTCATTTTCTTAAGCAGTTCGGTGACGAACGCATCCCGCGCTTCAGGCGTTAATGGATGGTTACCGAATAAATCATCCGCCAGTGCTGGCTGCAGAGCCAGACTCACCGCGATTCCTACTGAACATAGCCATTTCATATGGATTTTTCTTCCTTTGTTGCCCGACGTGGCAGCGAAAATGGTGCAAAAACCGTAGTTTGCCATAAGCATGATGGAGAGAGAAAAAGAATGCTCAGTTTATTGTCTGAATTTTCAAAATATTCACTCGCTGAATTGTCATACAAGGCGCTATTCTAGTTTGTGATATTTTTTCGCCACCACAAGGAGTGGAAAATGTCTTCCATGACAACAACTGATAATAAAGCCTTTTTGAATGAACTTGCCCGACTGGTGGGTTCTTCACACCTGCTCACCGATCCCGCAAAAACGGCCCGCTATCGCAAGGGCTTCCGTTCTGGTCAGGGCGATGCACTGGCTGTCGTTTTCCCTGGCTCACTACTGGAATTGTGGCGGGTGCTGAAAGCCTGCGTCACCGCCGACAAAATTATTCTGATGCAGGCAGCCAATACAGGTCTGACCGAAGGCTCGACGCCAAACGGTAACGACTATGATCGCGATATCGTGATCATCAGCACCCTGCGTCTCGACAAGCTGCACGTTCTTGGCAAGGGCGAACAGGTGCTGGCCTATCCGGGCACCACGCTCTATTCGCTGGAAAAAGCCCTCAAACCGCTGGGACGCGAACCGCACTCGGTGATTGGATCATCGTGTATAGGCGCATCGGTCATCGGCGGTATCTGTAATAACTCTGGTGGTTCGCTGGTGCAACGTGGCCCGGCGTATACCGAAATGTCGTTATTCGCGCGTATAAATGAAGATGGCAAGCTGACGCTGGTTAACCATCTGGGGATTGATCTGGGCGAAACGCCGGAGCAGATCCTTAGCAAGCTGGATGACGATCGCATCAAAGATGACGATGTGCGTCACGATGGTCGTCACGCCCACGATTATGACTATGTCCACCGCGTTCGTGATATTGAAGCCGACACGCCTGCACGTTATAACGCCGATCCGGATCGGTTATTTGAATCTTCTGGTTGCGCCGGGAAGCTGGCCGTCTTTGCGGTACGTCTTGATACCTTCGAAGCGGAAAAAAATCAGCAGGTGTTTTATATCGGCACCAACCAGCCGGAAGTACTGACCGAAATCCGCCGTCATATTCTGGCTAATTTCGAAAATCTGCCGGTTGCCGGGGAATATATGCACCGGGATATCTACGATATTGCGGAAAAATACGGCAAAGACACCTTCCTGATGATTGATAAGTTAGGCACCGACAAGATGCCGTTCTTCTTTAATCTCAAGGGGCGCACCGATGCGATGCTGGAGAAAGTGAAATTCTTCCGTCCGCATTTTACCGACCGTGCGATGCAAAAATTCGGTCACCTGTTCCCCAGCCATTTACCGCCGCGCATGAAAAACTGGCGCGATAAATACGAGCATCATCTGCTGTTAAAAATGGCGGGCGATGGCGTCGGTGAAGCCAAATCGTGGCTGGTGGATTATTTCAAACAGGCCGAAGGCGATTTCTTTGTCTGTACGCCGGAGGAAGGTAGCAAAGCGTTTTTACACCGTTTCGCCGCTGCGGGCGCAGCAATTCGTTATCAGGCGGTGCATTCCGATGAAGTCGAAGACATTCTGGCGCTGGATATCGCTCTGCGGCGTAACGACACCGAGTGGTATGAGCATTTACCGCCGGAGATCGACAGCCAGCTGGTGCACAAGCTCTATTACGGCCATTTTATGTGCTATGTCTTCCATCAGGATTACATCGTTAAAAAAGGCGTGGATGTGCATGCGTTGAAAGAACAGATGCTGGAGCTGCTACAGCAGCGCGGCGCGCAATACCCTGCCGAACATAACGTCGGTCATTTGTATAAAGCACCGGAGACGTTGCAGAAGTTTTATCGCGAGAACGATCCGACCAACAGTATGAATCCGGGGATCGGTAAAACCAGTAAGCGGAAAAACTGGCAGGAAGTGGAGTAAAAATTACGGATGGCAGAGTATCGCCATCCGTAATTCACTTAATCGTTCTGTGCCGTCTGCCCCGCCGCCGCCATTTGGGCGGCTTTTTGTTTTTTATAGCTCAACGCTGCTGCCGGAACAGGCATCACTTTACCGGTTTCAATCCAGGTACGCAGGCGGCTGGCATCGGCAAAATGGGTATATTTGCCAAACGCATCCATCACTACCAGCGCCACCGGTTTATTATTGATAACCGTACGCATCACCAGACAATGGCCCGCCGCATTGGTAAAGCCGGTTTTGGTTAGCTGGATATTCCAGTTATCGCGATACACCAGATGGTTAGTATTGCGGAACGGCAGCGTATACGTCGGGTTAGAGAAGGTTGCCATATCTTCCCGGGTAGTACTTAACTGCCCGATCAACGGATATTGTTTGCTGGCAATGAGCAGTTTGGTTAAGTCACGGGCAGTTGAAACGTTATGCACCGATAGTCCGGTCGGTTCAACAAAGCGCGTGTTGTTCATTCCGAGCGATTTCGCTTTCGCATTCATCGCCTTAATAAAGGCTTTGTAACCACCGGGATAATGGTGCGCAAGGCTTGCCGCCGCGCGGTTTTCTGAAGACATCAGCGCCAGCAACAGCATATCTTTACGGCTGATTTCGCTGTTCAGTCGTACGCGCGAATAGACCCCTTTCATCTCCGGCGTCTGGCTGATATCCACTTTTAGTTTTTCATCCAGCGGCAGTCGTGCATCCAGCACGACCATCGCGGTCATTAATTTGCTGATAGACGCAATCGGACGCACCAGATCCGGGTGGTTCGAATAGATCACTTTGTTGGTATTCAGATCAACAATCATCGCGCTACCGGAGGCAATTTCCGGTTGTGAAGCGGTGGTAGCGGCTGCCGTTTTCGCAACGGCCTGCGGTGCAAAAGGCACAGCCAGCATCAGGGCCAGGCTAAATAAAGAAACTCGAAATTTCGGCATGATGAGCATTCATATAGTGGTTCACGCGCACGGGTTGCGCACCGCCGGAGTAAGGATTTACTGAGGCTAGCGACGCCATCATAACGAGCAAAAAGTGCGATCGTCAAAGGAGAATCGTGAGGAAATGCTGCATTGCTGACATTTACGCCAGCAATGCAACACAAAAGAACTTTCTAGAACAAACGATAACCGTAGCCCCATAGTATAACGGTAAGGGCGAGCAGCACTTCCAGTACCAGCACGCCAATCGCCAGCGTCGAACTGGAGAAGCTAAGTCCATCCTCTTTGTTGATATTCAGGAAGCTCGGAATACCGAGGTAAAGCAGGTAGCCGGTGTAAAACAGCGCCACCGTGCCGACCAGCGCACACAACCAGACCAGCGGATAAAGCGCCACCAGACCGCTTAAAAACAGCGGAGTTGCAACGTAGCCCGCAAAGACCATGCAGTGCGCAAGTGACGGACGCTGCGGATAATTGCGCGCCATCCACCAGATGACCCGCCCCATCACCGCGACCCCAGCCAGCATAACGCCATAAAACAAGACAGCCAGCGCCAGTCCGGTAAACCAGGATAACTTCAGGATAGTGCCATCGCCAAAATTCCAGCCAATTTGTGTGGTGCCAATGAAGGCGCAAATCACCGGAATCGCCGCCATCAGCAAAACGTGGTGGGTGTAGTGATGAGAAATCGTTTCGTTTTCGCGATTAATCACCTGCATTTCACGATCGGGATGGGAAAACAGTCCCCAGACATGGCTCATACCGCCCCCTTGTTGTGAGTTCATGAACCTGACAGTTCAAGTATAAGTCAGCTTGTGATTATTTTTTGTTCGCTCATGTAATTTGCACCGTCTGATGTACGTCCTTTTTCAGCGTGAACTATTCACAGGGTGTATGCTTACAGGCAAGCAAAGGGAGACAGACTGGCCTATGGATCTCAATACACTCATCTCACAATATGGTTATGCCGCGCTGGTGATCGGTAGCCTGGCGGAAGGTGAAACCGTGACTTTGCTGGGAGGCGTTGCGGCACATCAGGGGCTATTAAAGTTCCCGCTGGTGGTACTTTCTGTGGCGCTTGGCGGCATGATTGGCGACCAGGTGCTTTATCTGTGCGGGCGGCGCTTTGGCGGCAAGCTATTACGCCGTTTCTCGAAACATCAGGATAAAATTGAGCGGGCGCAGAAACTTATCCAACGCCATCCGTATCTGTTTGTCATTGGTACGCGTTTTATGTATGGCTTTAGGGTGATTGGCCCGACGCTGATTGGTGCCAGCCAGCTGCCGCCGAAAATCTTTCTGCCACTGAATATCCTTGGCGCATTTGCCTGGGCGTTGATTTTTACCACTATCGGTTACGCTGGTGGTCAGGTGATTGCGCCGTGGTTGCACAATCTCGACCAGCATTTGAAGCACTGGGTCTGGTTGATTCTGGTCGTGGTTCTGGTGGTAGGCGTGCGCTGGTGGCTGAAACGACGCGGGAAGAAAAAGCCGGATAATCAGGCGTAAAGCAGTTGCCACAGATAAGCATTCACGCCACATCCGGCACCGGGTGTTCCATGCCTGATGCGACACTGGCGTGTCTTATCTGGCCTAACCCAATGAAATATCCACGCACCTCACTGCGCTATTCTGGGTTGAACTGCGGATTCGCCAGCATAAAGCCGCCATCCACTATCAACGACTGCCCAGTGGTGTAATTTGCGCCCTCCGAACAAAGCCACACCACCAGGCTGGCAATCTCATGCGTTGCGCCAAAACGCCGCAAGGGAATCGAAGGCTCCGCGCCGGGCTTCACGTCGCCATCATCCATGCCGTTCATTGGCGTGGCGATCGCCCCAGGTGCAACCGCATTCACCAAAATCTTATGCCTGACCAGCTCCAGCGCCATCGCTTTGGTTAACCCGCCGAGCGCATGTTTAGCGGCTGTGTAGGCGCTGGCATCCGGCAACGGCGTATGTTCATGCACCGACGTAATGTTGATGATGCGACCACCCTGCCCTTGTTTCACCATCTGGCGGGCAGCAATTTGCGAGCATAAAAATGCACCATCGACATCAACGGTAAAAATCTTGCGCCACTCATCGAAAGCCATATCAAGAAACGGCGCTTTGGTCATTGCGCCCGCATTATTCACCAGCACATCAATACGCCCCAGCCGTTGAATGAGTTTCTCCAGCGCCTGCACACCTTCTGGCAGATTGCCGAGATCCAGTTGCACGATCTCCGCACGTACGCCGTGGCTAACCACCTCACGCGCGGTATCTTTTGCCCCTTCTTCATCAGAGTGCCAGGTAATACCAATATCAACCCCCTGCTGCGCCAGTAATAACGCGCACTCTTTGCCGATCCCCGAATCGGAGGCGGTAATAATCGCGACCTGTGCCATCGAGTTCTCCACTTAACGCTGAATAAACGTTAAGTATAGAAGGCGCATATCATCAACGTTTGTAACCCCCGCCCAACGCACCAGTGAGTTGAATGGAAGCATCCAGCCACTGCCCTTGCAATAACAGGCCATTGGCCCGCTCACGCAGCGCCGGGATTCTGGCTTCGCTGACCCGGGAACCCGCAATGATGCCCGCGTTAAAGCGCGCCTGCGCAAGACCTACTACACGCAAGGCATCGCGCTCAATTTGCGCCTGATGCTGGTTTTTCTCCGCCAGTGTCTGAACCTGACTAGCTGCCCGCGCCACGTCATTCACCGCTTCAACCACCGCTTTGTTGTAGCTGGCGATAGACAAGTTGCTTTCGGCTTTTGCGATATCGAGGTTGGCGTTAAGACGGCCACTATCGAAAATGGGTAGCGTCAGGCCTGCCGTAACGCCCATTTGCTGCGCGGAATGACGGAACAGATCGCTTAAGTGCAACGCATCCTGTTGCAGGAAGGCCATCAGGTTGATGTCAGGATAAAATGCCGCTTTTGCCGCATCAATAGTGCTTAACGATGACTCAACGTACCAGTGCGCCGCCTGCAAATCTGCCCGCCGGGCCAGTAAGGAGTACCCCAGTTCATCAGGAAGCTGGCTTGCCACTTTCGGCAACGCGACCGGATTAAGCTTCAATGCCTTTGTCTGGTGATTTGTAAGTGCGCTTAACCGTGCCTCAATAATTTTCATTTTCCCCGCGACATCGTTGAGCTGCTGCCGGGTTTTGCTGGCATTAATATCGGTTTCCACACCTTCAACTGAAGAAGTAATCCCGTTCTGATATAGCTGGCGATCGGTGGCGATAATGGTGTTCTGCTCTTTTTCGATTTGCTGTAAGACAGTGTTTAACGCCGCCTGGGTTTGCCACTCCCAGTACAGACGGGCTACGCTGCCAGCCAGCAATTGGCGGGTTTGCTCGCGTTCCGCCGCCCGTGCTTTAACCGTACCCAGGCGAGCAGTAACCTCCGCCCGATTCTTTCCCCAGATATCGAGATGCCAGCCCGCCGTTAAGCCAAAAGTACCGTTGGTGTACCACGGACCGGTCGTACCTGCGGCCGGATCGTTCAAAGCAAACGGCCCCATTAACCCTTCTGCCGACATTTTTTGCCGCTCCATATCCGCAGAAAAGTCGAGCTGCGGACCATCCTGAGTGGCAACTGCCTTCGCCTGGGCTTCAGCCAGTTGAATGCGTTGTTCAGCCACCTGCATATCCGGTGCGTTCTGTAGTGCGTTATTAATTAATGAAGTGAGTTGATTATCGTGATACTCCAGCCACCATTGGCTGTCTGGCCAACCATTTTTCAGCGCCGTGGGTAATGCGGTGTCAACTTGCACAGCGGGCGTTTGCTGGCTTAACGCCTGGCGGGTTTCATGCATAGGCGCACACCCGGCCAGCATCAGTAACAGCGGAAAACAGGCGATGGCTGGATAAAAAGAATCACGATTCATGGGGGAATAATCAGGTAAGAAAAGGTGCGCGGAGATTACCGTGTGTTGCGATATATTTTTTAGTTTCGCGTGGCAATACATCAGTGGCAATAAAACAACATATTCAGAAAAATATACACTAAGTGAATGATATCTTCCGATTTATCTTAATCGTTTATGGATAGCGGCAAAGGGCTTCGTTTTTTCCTATACTTATTCAGCACTCACAAATAAAGGAACGCCAATGAAAATTATACTCTGGGCTGTATTGATTATTTTCCTGATTGGGCTACTGGTGGTGACTGGCGTATTTAAGATGATATTTTAAAATTAATTAATGTCATCAGATCCGAAAATAACGAGAATATTTCAGTCTCTCATCCTGTTGCGCTCCTGTCATGTGCATTGCTTCATATAATCACTGGCGCAAGGAGCGCGCAGGGGGCGACCAATCGCCGCCGCCCCCTGCACCCCCAGGCTCTGGCGAACAAAATCGCCGCTGCGCGGTGCCCTCGGCTTATCCCTTACGGCTACCGGGTCGGGCGCGAGGTAACATCCCTGTAAAACGCGCCCTCAGCCCACATCCATGTGGGCTGCCCCGGCCTTCGGGGAACGCCTCGGCGATTTTGACGCCACCAAACAACCGTGCGGCCTATTGATAAAGAGCTAACACATTGTCAAAAAACATCACTATGGTTTTTTAGAGTTTCTCGATATCAATTGCCTGAATAGCCCTTGCAATATCAGGGGAATTATTCAACACCCGAACATGCTGAAATAATTCCGTTGCTTCATCGTATTCTTTACGCAAATAACTCAACCACTGTTTAATCCGCGCAACGTGATATAACCCGGTATCGCCCTGCTTTTCCAGACGGGTATATTTTTGCAGCAAAGCAACTACCTCCGGCCACGGCATTCGCGGTTCGTTATATTTTACCACCCGGCTCAGGTTGGGAATATTGAGCGCCCCGCGACCAATCATCACTGCGTCGCATCCGCTGATCGTCATGCATTGTTGCGCACTCTGCCAGTCCCAGATTTCACCGTTGGCAATCACCGGAATATTCAGCCGCTGGCGAATCTCGCCAATCGCCTGCCAGTCAATATGCTCCGCGCGGTAACCCTGCTCTTTCGTCCGCCCATGCACCACCAGCTCTGTAGCACCAGCCTGTTGAACCGCATCGGCGATTTCAAATTTCTTCTCACCGCTGTCCCATCCCAGACGCACTTTCACGCTGACGGGCAAATGCGCCGGTACAGCTTCACGCATCGCTTTTGCACCCTGGTAGATGAGTTCGGGATCTTTGAGTAACGTCGCCCCACCGCCGCTACCGTTAACCGTTTTCGACGGGCAGCCGCAATTGAGATCCACGCCCCAGGAACCTAACTCCACCGCACGGGCGGCGTTCTCTGCCAGCCATTGTGGGAACTGACCTAACAACTGCACGCGCACCAGCGTACCGGAAGGTGTCCGGCTGGCATTTTGTAGCTCAGGGCAAATGCGATGAAAGACTTTTATTGGCAGCAGTTGATCCACCACGCGGACAAACTCGGTGATGCACAGATCGTAGTCGTTAACTTCGGTCAGCAATTCACGCACCAGAGAGTCGAGTACACCCTCCATCGGTGCCAGTAACACACGCATATCATCACCCGCAAAAAAATGAGGCGCTATGTTAGCGCCTATGGTCAGCGGATTAAAGGTCTGCAAAGAGGGATTGCTGCAAACTGCAATCCCTCTCTATGCTTGATGTATGCCTGAGTTCGCTGCTCATTGCTTAATGCCCGGGAGCGAAAAAATAAGCGCTGATTTCTTAATGTGATCGGTAGCACGTTTTACGAATTAATTGTATGATGAATCCATCTCATCTGGGGTGTTGATTATGAGTAAGACACTGAACATTATCTGGCAATATTTACGTGCTTTTGTCCTGATTTATGCCTGCCTGTATGCAGGCATTTTCATTGCTTCACTGCTACCGGTAACCATTCCGGGCAGCATCATCGGGATGCTGATCCTGTTTGTCCTGCTGGCCTTGCAAATTCTTCCGGCAAAATGGGTCAATCCGGGGTGCTACGTACTGATTCGCTATATGGCGCTATTGTTTGTGCCGATTGGCGTAGGCGTCATGCAATATTTTGATTTGCTCCGCGCACAGTTTGGCCCGGTAGTGGTTTCCTGTGCAGTCAGTACGCTGGTGGTTTTTCTGGTGGTGAGCTGGAGTTCGCAACTGGTGCACGGTGAACGTAAAGTCGTAGGTCAGAAAGGATCAGAAGAATGATGGCGAATATCTGGTGGTCATTACCGCTGACGTTGATTGTCTTTTTTGCCGCCCGCAAACTGGCGGCACGGTATAAGTTTCCCTTGCTTAACCCGTTGCTGGTAGCAATGGTGGTGATCATTCCTTTTTTAATGCTGACCGGCATCTCTTACGACAGCTACTTTAAAGGTAGCGAAGTGCTAAACGATCTGCTGCAACCGGCGGTCGTCGCGCTGGCCTATCCTTTATATGAGCAGCTACACCAGATCCGCGCGCGCTGGAAATCGATCATCACCATCTGTTTTATCGGCAGCGTGGTTGCGATGGTGACGGGGACTTCTGTGGCATTGTTGATGGGCGCTTCACCGGAAATCGCCGCGTCAATCCTGCCGAAATCAGTCACCACGCCTATTGCAATGGCGGTTGGCGGCAGTATTGGCGGTATTCCGGCAATCAGCGCAGTTTGCGTCATTTTCGTCGGCATCCTCGGCGCTGTGTTTGGCCATACATTGCTTAATGCGATGCGTATTCGTACCAAAGCTGCGCGCGGTCTGGCGATGGGGACAGCCTCGCACGCCCTCGGTACGGCGCGCTGCGCCGAGCTGGATTATCAGGAAGGTGCGTTTAGTTCGCTGGCACTGGTGTTATGCGGGATAATTACTTCGCTGATCGCACCGTTCCTTTTCCCGATTATTCTGGCAGTAATGGGCTAAAATTTGCGATGCGTCGCGCATTTTTGATGTAAGTTTCACGCGTTGCATAATTAATGAGATTCAGATCACATATAAAGCCATAACGGGTTCGTAAACTGTTATCCCATTACATGATTATGAGGCAACGCCATGCATCCACGTTTTCAAACCGCTTTTGCCCAACTTGCGGATAACTTGCAATCTGCACTGGAACCTATTCTGGCAGACAAGTACTTCCCCGCTTTGTTGACCGGGGAGCAAGTCTCATCGCTGAAGAGCGCAACGGGGCTGGACGAAGACGCGCTGGCATTCGCACTACTTCCGCTGGCGGCGGCCTGTGCGCGTACGCCATTGTCGAATTTTAATGTTGGCGCAATTGCGCGCGGTGTGAGCGGAACCTGGTATTTTGGTGCCAATATGGAATTTATTGGTGCGACAATGCAGCAAACCGTTCATGCCGAACAAAGCGCGATCAGCCACGCCTGGTTGAGTGGTGAAAAAGCGCTTGCAGCGATCACCGTTAACTACACGCCTTGTGGTCACTGCCGTCAGTTTATGAATGAACTGAACAGCGGTCTGGATCTGCGTATTCATCTTCCGGGACGCGAGGCACACGCGCTGCGTGACTATCTACCGGATGCCTTTGGGCCGAAAGATCTGGAGATTAAAACGCTGCTGATGGACGAGCAGGATCACGGCTATGCGCTGACGGGTGATGCGCTTTCTCAGGCGGCGATTGCGGCGGCAAACCGTTCGCACATGCCTTACAGTAAGTCGCCAAGCGGTGTCGCGCTGGAATGTAAAGACGGTCGTATTTTCAGCGGCAGCTACGCTGAAAACGCCGCATTCAACCCGACTCTGCCACCGTTGCAGGGGGCGTTAATTCTGTTGAATCTCAAGGGTTATGATTACCCGGATATCCAGCGCGCGGTTCTGGCAGAAAAAGCCGATGCGCCGTTGATTCAGTGGGATGCCACCTCCGCAACGCTGAAAGCTCTCGGCTGTCACAATATCGACCGCGTGCTTCTCGCTTAAGCCTGGTGCCGGATGCGGCGTGAACGCCTTGTCCGGCTTGCCAGCCCTCTCCTGGTGTCGAAAATCCCGGCAAACAGTTTGCCGTTTCTTGCGCAAAACCAGCGGGTAAAGTAGCCTGATGGAAATTTTCCTTAGATCGAGTCTCCTGCATGTTAAAGCGCGTGTTCCTCAGCCTGTTAGTCCTGATCGGCTTGCTGCTGTTGACTGTGCTCGGCCTCGATCGCTGGATGAGCTGGAAAACCGCGCCTTATATCTACGACGAATTGCAGGATCTCCCCTACCGCCAGGTCGGTGTGGTGCTCGGCACAGCAAAATATTATCGTACTGGCGTAATTAATCAGTATTATCGCTACCGCATTCAAGGAGCGATTAATGCCTATAACAGCGGTAAGGTAAATTATCTATTACTGAGCGGCGATAACGCATTGCAAAGTTATAATGAGCCGATGACCATGCGCAAAGATTTAATCGCTGCTGGTGTCGACCCATCAGATATTGTTCTCGATTACGCAGGCTTTCGTACGCTGGATTCCATCGTGCGTACACGCAAAGTTTTCGATACTAATGATTTCATTATTATCACCCAACGTTTCCACTGTGAGCGGGCATTATTTATTGCGCTGCATATGGGGATTCAGGCTCAGTGTTATGCCGTACCGTCACCGAAGGATATGCTGTCAGTACGTATTCGCGAATTTGCCGCCCGTTTCGGTGCGCTGGCTGACCTTTATATTTTTAAACGTGAACCGCGTTTTTTAGGGCCGCTGGTCCCTATTCCGGCTATGCACCAGGTGCCGGAAGATGCGCAGGGGTATCCCGCCGTCACGCCCGAACAGTTACTTGAATTGCAAAAGAAACAAGGAAAGTAGTTATGGATGTACAGCATTTTTTTGTCGTTGCCGTTTTTTTCCTCATTCCGATATTTTGTTTCCGCGAAGCATGGAAAGGCTGGCGCGCAGGCGCGATTGATAAACGGGTTAAAAATGCACCGGAACCGGTGTATGTCTGGCGAGCAAAAAATCCCGGACTCTTCTTCGCTTATATGGTGGCATATATCGGCTTCGGAATTTTATCTATCGGCATGATTGTTTATCTTATTTTCTATCGTTAATATTTTCTCTTTTCTGTTAATTATTGAGAATAATTATTACTTCACTCAATAAGCTGCGGATATAACATTCTGAACCACAGCTATTTGTGAATCCTTTCACAGTTTAAATTTCCCCACGCGCATAGCCTTAATATCAGCACGCAATATTTATACTCTAAATAATTCGAGTTGCAGGAAGGCGACAAGTGAGAGAGTCCCCAGGAGCTTACATAAGTAAGTGACTGGGGTGAGCGACAAATCCGCATGGAGCGGATTTGAACGCTGCCTGCAGCGGCCCCATAAGGGGTGAGGCCCATGGATGGGCCGAATAACCCGCAGACGCAGCACATGCAACTTGAAGTATGACGAGTATATTTAGCGTTCGCCTTAATTACTCATAGCATTAAGGAAGATCACATGCCGCAACAAAATTATCTGGATGAACTCACTCCGGCTTTTACACCGTTACTGGCGATTAAAGAAGCCTCTCGCTGTTTATTATGCCATGACGCCCCCTGTAGTCAGGCTTGCCCGGCACAGACCGATCCGGGGAAATTTATTCGCTCAATCTACTTTCGTAATTTTAAAGGCGCTGCCGAGACAATTCGCGAAAATAATGCCCTCGGTGCCGTTTGTGCCAGAGTGTGCCCGACGGAGAAATTATGCCAAAGCGGTTGTACCCGTGCCGGTGTTGATACTCCCATTGATATCGGTCGCTTACAGCGTTTTGTTACTGATTTTGAACAACAAACTGGGATGGAAATTTATCAGCCCGGTACTAAAACGCTCGGCAAAGTCGCCATTATTGGCGCAGGTCCTGCCGGATTGCAGGCCAGTGTGACGCTGACAAACCAGGGTTATGACGTCACGATCTATGAGAAAGAAGCACAACCCGGTGGCTGGTTGCGTAACGGCATTCCGCAATTCCGGTTACCGCAATCAGTACTGGATGCAGAAATCGCCCGTATTGAAAAAATGGGCGTGACCATTAAGTGCAATAACGAAATCGGTAACACATTTACCCTGGATCAGCTGAAAGCGGAAAACCGCGCGGTACTGGTCACCGTGGGGTTATCGAGCGGTTCGGGGCTACCACTGTTTGAGCATAGCGACGTTGAGATTGCCGTCGACTTCTTGCAACGTGCACGACAGGCGCAAGGCGATATCAGCATTCCACAAAGCGCATTAATTATCGGCGGCGGTGATGTCGCGATGGACGTAGCCAGCACGCTGAAAGTTCTCGGCTGTCAGGCGGTAACTTGCGTAGCGCGTGAAGAGTTAGATGAGTTTCCGGCAAGCGAAAAAGAGTTTGCCAGCGCTCGGGAGCTGGGCGTTTCGATCATCGATGGATTCACGCCAGTAGCCGTGGAAGGCAATAAAGTCACGTTTAAGCATGTACGGTTACCGGGCGAACTGACGATGGCGGCAGATAAAATTATTCTCGCCGTCGGTCAGCATGCCAGACTGGATGCCTTTGCGGAGTTAGAGCCGCAGCGTAACACCATCAATACACAAAATTACCAGACCCGCGATCCGCAAGTCTTTGCTGCTGGCGATATTGTTGAGGGGGACAAAACCGTGGTCTATGCCGTGAAAACCGGGAAAGAAGCCGCCGAGGCGATTCATCACTATTTAGAGGGAGCTTGCTCATGTTAACGAAAGATCTTTCGATTACTTTTTGCGGCGTGAAGTTTCCCAACCCGTTCTGCCTCTCTTCTTCGCCGGTAGGCAACTGCTATGAGATGTGTGCCAAAGCCTACGACACTGGCTGGGGCGGCGTGGTGTTTAAAACGATCGGCTTTTTTATCGCCAACGAAGTCTCGCCGCGTTTTGATCATCTGGTGAAAGAAGATACCGGTTTTATCGGCTTCAAAAATATGGAGCAGATTGCTGAACATCCGTTGGAAGATAATCTGGCCGCCCTGCGTCGGCTGAAAGAAGATTACCCGGACAAAGTATTGATCGCTTCAATCATGGGCGAAAATGAGCAGCAATGGGAAGAGCTGGCGCGTCTGGTGCAAGAAGCTGGCGCGGATATGATCGAGTGTAACTTCTCCTGTCCGCAAATGACTTCTCATGCGATGGGTAGCGATGTCGGGCAAAGCCCGGAGCTGGTAGAAAAATATTGTCGGGCAGTAAAACGTGGTTCCACGCTGCCAATGCTGGCGAAGATGACGCCGAATATCGGTGATATGTGCGAAGTGGCGCTGGCGGCGAAGCGCGGCGGCGCAGATGGCATTGCGGCGATTAACACCGTTAAATCCATCACCAATATCGATCTTAATCAGAAAATCGGTATGCCGATCGTTAACGGTAAATCGAGTATTTCCGGATATTCCGGTAAAGCGGTAAAACCGATCGCCCTGCGCTTCATTCAGCAAATACGTACCCATCCAGAGCTGCGCGATTTCCCGATCAGCGGTATCGGCGGCATTGAAACCTGGGAGGATGCGGCGGAGTTTTTATTGCTCGGCGCAGCAACGTTACAGGTGACCACCGGCATTATGCAGTACGGGTATCGGATAGTGGAAGATATGGCGAGCGGGTTGTCGCATTATCTCGCCGATCAGGGATTTGATTCGTTGCAGGAGATGGTAGGTCTGGCGAATAACAATATTGTTCCGGCGGAAGATTTAGACCGCAGTTATATTGTCTATCCCCGTATCAATCTCGATAAATGTGTTGGCTGTGGACGCTGTTATATTTCCTGTTACGACGGCGGTCACCAGGCGATGGAATGGAGCGAGAAAACACGCACGCCGCATTGTAATACCGAGAAATGCGTGGGTTGTCTGCTTTGTGGTCACGTCTGCCCGGTGGGTTGTATTGAGCTTGGGGAAGTGAAGTTTAAGAAGGGAGAGAAAGAACACTCTGTAACATTGTAAAACCAGCGACGCATCCGGCATTTGGCACCGATTGCCGGATGCGACGCATCCGGCAATACCCACAATCACATCACTTCTTACGCGCGTATTTCAGTGAATCCAGCGCCACGGCGAAGATAATAATCGCCCCTTTGATGATGTACTGCCAGTACGGGTTTACACCGATGTACGTCAGGCCATAGTTGATGACGGTAAAAATAATTACCCCGGTCACCACGCCAATCACCGTCCCCACACCGCCGCTGAACGATACGCCGCCCACCACGCACGCCGCGATAGCATCCAGTTCATACATAAAGCCGAGGTTGTTGGTGGCAGAGCCGATACGTCCGGCTTCTAACATCCCGCCGAAGGCATAGAACACACCAGACAACGCGTAGATCATCAGCAGGTTCAGGCCGACGTTGACACCAGAAACTTTTGCCGCTTCCGGGTTACCGCCGATAGCAAAAATGTTCTTGCCGAAGCGGGTTTTGTTCCACAACACCCAGACGAACGCCACCGCAATCAGCGCGTAGAAGGTGATGTAAGAGAGACGGAAACTCCCCAGCGCGACAAAGCCCTGAGCAAAGGTAGAGAAGCCACTGTCGAAACCAGAAATCGGCGACGCCCCGACAAAGTCGTAATAGAGCGAGTTGATGCCATAGACGATGATCATCGTGCCGAGCGTGGTAATGAACGGCGTCACGTTGAGATAGGCGATAATCAGACCGTTGATCAAACCGATCACCGCACCAATGGCACAGACAATCAGAATAACCAGCGCAATCGGCATCGTCGCCATTTCCGGGAACACTTTGTTGGCGTTATCCATGGACTGCAATAATGTCGCTGCCACCACTGCCGCCAGCCCTACTTGACGCCCCGCAGAAAGGTCGGTCCCCTGGGTGACAATTAACCCTGCCACACCAAGCGCGATAATAATACGCACCGATGACTGGGTGAGAATATTACTTAAGTTCAACAGACTTAAAAATGTAGGATCCTGGAAAATAATAATTGCCAGCAAAACTAAAAGAACGACGTAAATACCGCCCTCTTTCAGGTAAGTAAGAAAACTTTTCTTATTTAACGCACTCATGGGAAGCCCCTAATCTTAAAGGTGCAAAGACGCAAGACGCAGAATTTCGTTTTGCGTTGTTGTTTTTGTATCGACAATTCCGGAAACGAGACCATTACTCATGACCAGAATACGGTCTGTTATCCCTAACAACTCTGGCATTTCGGAGGAGATAATAATAATCCCCTTGCCTTTCTTCGCCAGCTCGGCAATTAACTGATAGATCTCAAACTTCGCCCCGACATCAATACCGCGCGTCGGTTCATCGAGCATTAATATTTCTGGTTGCGTTAACAGCCAGCGACCAATAATCACCTTTTGCTGATTACCACCGGAGAGCGAACCAATTTGCGTCCGATGCCCCGGTGTTTTTACCCGCATCGAATCAATCACCCACTGGGTATCACTTTTCATCCGCGAGTTATCCAGTAAACCAACTTTATTTTTGTAGTTGCGAATATTGGAAATTAACGAGTTAAAACCGATATCCAGATAGGCATAAATTCCCGTTGAGCGGCGCTCTTCAGTTACCAGTGCAAATCCGTGGTTTATGGCTTCGTTGGCATTATGGTTATTGATCTTTTTGCCGTGCAACGTAATGGTGCCAGCCGATTTCTCGCGAATACCAAATAACGTCTCAACAATATCGGTACGTTTCGCCCCCACCAGACCGGCAATACCGAGGATCTCCCCTTTATGCAGATCAAACGAGACATCGCGAATCGACGGCTGGCGCAGCGACGTCAGGTTACGCACTTCAAGAATCACTTCGCCCGGCTTGTTTTCTTTGTCAGGGAAACGCTGGTTAAGAGAACGCCCAACCATCATGGCGATGATCTTGTCCATCGTCAGTCCTGCCAGCGGTTCAGTGGCGATCCACTGACCGTCGCGCAATACGGTAACTTCATCACATAACTGGAAGATTTCTTCCATTTTATGTGAGATATAAACAATACCGCAGCCGCGCTCTTTTAATTTACGAATAATAGTGAACAGATGATTGACCTCTTTTTCGGTTAACGAAGAAGTCGGTTCATCCATAATCACAATTTTCGCGTTATAGGAAAACGCTTTGGCGATTTCGATCATCTGCATTTGCGAAACGGATAATGTGCCGACGCGCGCACGCGGATCGATATCAATATCCAGTTCATCAAAAATCGCTTTGGTTTCGCGGTACATTTTGTCCTGATCGACAAACATGCCTTTGGTGGGATATCGCCCCAGCCACATGTTATCCATCACCGAACGTTGTAATACCAGGTTTAACTCCTGGTGTACCATCGAAATACCATTTTCCAGCGCTTCTTTGGCAGAATGGAAATCGATCTCTTTACCCTGGAATAAAATGGTGCCGGAGTCTTTTTGATAAATACCAAACAGGCATTTTAATAATGTTGATTTTCCTGCGCCGTTTTCCCCCATTAATGCATGGATAGAATGTGGCCGGACTTTTAAATTAACGTTATCAAGTGCCTTAACACCAGGAAAAGACTTGTTGATACCGCTCATTTCCAACAAGTATTCCCCGGAAGACGGAGTCGTTGAGCTGACCATATAATTTTACCTTGTTGGCCATACAATAAGGGCGCAGTAAACGACTGCGCCCAATCAGTCTTATTTCTTGCTGAATTCAGCCAGGTTGTCTTTATCTACGCCAACATAAGGTACGCGGACCACTTTGTTGTCGATTTTCCAGTTGGTGCCATCAGCCGCACCTTTGCCATCGGCCAGGTTTTTCGCCAAATCAAAGGTCGCTTTAGCCTGGTTGTTAGCATCGTTCAGTACGGTGCCCGCCAGTGCACCGGATTTCACCAGCGCCAGCGCTTCTGGCAGCGCATCGACGCCAAACACCGGAATGCTGGACTTGTTGTGTGCTTTCAGAGCTTCTACCGCGCCCATTGCCATCGCATCGTTGTTGGCGATAACCACTTCGATTTTGTTGGCGTTCGGGCCAGACAGCCAGGCGTCCATCTTATCTTTCGCCTGAGCGGTATCCCACATAGCGGTATCTAACTGTAACTGTTCAGTTTTGATGCCTTTGTCGTTCAATTCTTTAATCACGTAAGTGGTACGTGCTTCTGCATCCGGATGGCCCGGCTCACCTTTCAGCAGTACGAACTGAATCTGACCGTCTTTGTTCAGATCCCAACCCTGATTCGCCGCCCAGTGTTTAGCAATCAAATCGCCCTGAATAATGCCGGACTCTTTGGAGTCAGTGCCAACGTAGTAGGCTTTGTCGTAGCTATCCAGCGCCTTACGAGACGGTTCTTTGTTGAAGAAAACCACCGGCACGTTTTGCCCACGCGCTTTCTCAATCACCGTACCCGCAGCTGCCGGGTCAACCAGGTTGATTGCCAGTGCCTTCACCCCTTTCGCCAGCAATACGTCGATCTGATCGTTCTGCTTGGACTGGTCATTCTGAGAATCATTCATCAGCAGCTGAACATCTGGCGCGGCTTTCGCATCTTGCTCAATAGCCTTGCGCACTACAGACATAAAGTTATCGTCGTACTTATAGATTGTTACACCAATGCGAGTATCAGCAGCGTGTGCAGCGGCACCGAATAACATGCTGGCCATCACAGCAGACAGGGTTAACACCTTCTTATTCATGGTATCTCCGGTTTTTCTTATGCAGGGTAGTGCTTGAGATAAATGCTCGGCGGGGCAGTAGAGTTAATGAAGTGTTACTGAACGCCGAAGCTCACTTTTTAAAATTCGTTCTTCCATGCCCGGTAACGCTCCAGAAAACGGCTTTAATTGTTGTTATGACGCTATTACCTCGGTGAAAGTGATTATTCACTGTTACATACGGGTTACAACGTTAAAACGGTGCAATCATAGCTATCACATTGTTAAGATACTGTGAAATCACTCACAGATTGAAAGCGGTTACATCGCCTGATTTGTTGAGTTAGTGATCGCCGCCGCATTCTGGCGCGTTGCGACAGAATGGCGACGCACTAACGTCGGCATAAAACAGTGGCTGGCACGCGGATCAATATTGCCTGCTGCCCCCTGCAAGGCCAGTTCGGTGGCTAATTTCGCCATTGAAGCAATGGGATAACGCACAGTCGTTAATTGCGGGTCGGTGTAACGGGCGATGGGAATATCATCGAAACCGATGATTGAGAGATGTAACGGAATCGCAATGCCATTATCTTTTAATGCTGTCAGTGCGCCAGCGGCCATATTGTCGTTATAAGCAAATACAGCGGTAAGTTGTAGATTGCGCCCCAGCAGTTCAACCATCGCCGCCTCACCGCCCGGCATGTCCGGCGTGCCAGTGCCAATCCAGCTTTCCGGCGGAATAATATCCTGCTCTTTCAACGCACTCATCCAGCCTGCTTTACGCATGGCGTCATCTTCAATGCCGTGACTGGAAGAAAGATAACCAATACGTTGATGACCGTTATTCAGCAACATGCGCGTCGCCATTCGGGCACCGCTGAGATTATCCAGGCAAACGCAACGATGGGCGTACCCCGGCACAACGCGGTTGATTAACACCATACCGGGAATGTTATCCATAAATTGTGCCAGTTCATCGTCACTCAATGCTTTTGAGTGAACAATCAATGCATTACAACGCTGGCGAATTAACACCTCAATGGCGTGACGCTCTTTTTCCGCTTCATGATAGCTATTGCCGATTAGCACGTATTTCTGATGCTGCTGGGCGACCAGATCCACCGCTTTTACCAGCGCGCCGAAAAACGCATCAGAAACGTCCATCACCACCACGCCAATGGTGTCGCTAACCTGAGTTGCCAGCGCCTGGGCATTGGCATTTGGTCGATAATCCAGCTCACTAACGGCTTTCATTACTGCTTCACGCGTGTCGGCACTGACCAGCGTACTGTTATTGAGCACTCGGGAAACCGTTGCCACAGAGACGCCAGCCTGACGCGCTACATCACGAATGGTGATCATATTCACTACCTGTTATGAGATTGCAGTAAATGACTGCTTGCTGGCGGCTATTTTGTCAGCACTGAATACAGGACTTCGTGAATCGAGTCACAGCAATGGAAACGGTTACAGCCGTTTTGTTAACGAATGTGATCCAGATCGTTATCTTGATGTTTTAGATATTGCCGGTCCGGCAGCACGCAAAGTTAACTGACGCCAGAGCCATTCCACCGGCCCCTGGCGGAAGTAACGCAGCCAGATAACAGAGAAGAGGATATTCGCCAGCCATACCGGAATAACAAACGCCAGCAGCTCCAGGCGGTCAAAATGCATAAACAAACCGAGGTGGTAAAAAAGCGTGGTACAAATCAGCGTTTGCAATAGATAGTTGGTCAGCGCCATCCGTCCGACGCAGGCGATCGCAAGCACCAGCTTAAAGCGGCTTAATTGCGGCCAGAAACCATAAAACAGCGACGCATAGCCAATCGCCTGAAACGGCGCACTCAGTTCCCGCGGCATTTGAAGTAAGAAGGCACACCAGCGATACGCCCAGTCCAGCTGCCATTGCAGGGCGATGGCAGGAAGGTTAATGGTCACCCCAATCGCCACCAGCACAAAACCAGTACGACGATAGTGACGTAAGCTGAACTGCCCTTTCAGCCAGCCGCTGCGCATCAGCGCCGCACCAATGAGCATCATCCCTGCCAGTTGCCAGCCATACTGTGCGCCCAGTGCCAGTAAACTGTTGCCAACACCGTCGGCACGATTACTGATCGCTTCAACGCCGCCGTGAAGCTTCCAGTATTTTTCATACAAAATAGCCGATGCATCCGGCGTCCAGGCGCGGCTGGTCTGGCTGTCGGAAATCAGCCCCAATAACATCAAAACGCCAAGCCCCACCAGATAAAGCATGACGCCTGTATTAAACAGGCTTTTTACTGATGGCGCATCGCGCACCAGCCGCCAGCAGATTAAGCCCACCAGCCCGTAAGCCAGCAGAATATCGCCGTCCCAGAACAATAAACCGTGAATAAAGCCCAGCAAGACTAACAGCGTTAACCGCGACTGGATCCAGCGTCTGCCACGGGGCAGCAACATTTGCAGGCCAGCACCAAACAGCAGCGCAAAAAGCGTGAGGAATTTCACCTGGCCGATGAGATCGAGAAATGCCCAGGTCCATGCATCCTGCGGCGTAATAGCGCCGTACCAGGCGGGATTGAGATAAGCCGCCTTTGGTAGCCCAAAGGCGCTGATGTTTAATAGCAGGATCCCCAGAATGGCGACGCCGCGAACAAAATCGAGCGTGACGTTGCGCTCCATGGTTCCTGCCTTTTAATCAGTTGTGATGACGCACAGCGCGCAGAAATTCGTGGCGCGTATTCTGACTGGATTTGAACAATCCACCAAGAGAGGTCGTTGTTGTGGCACTGGTTGCGTCGCGGATGCCACGCGCTTTCACGCAGTAATGCACCGCGTCGATAGAGACAGCCACGTTATTGGTGCCCAGCAGCGTTTGTAGCGCAATGAGAATTTGCTGGGTCAGACGTTCCTGCACCTGCGGACGCTGGGCAAAGAACTGCACAATACGGTTAATTTTTGACAGACCGATCACCGAATCTTTCGGGATATAAGCCACCGTCGCTTTGCCATCAATGGTAACAAAATGGTGTTCACAGGTGCTGGTCAGGGTGATATCGCGCACGGTGACCATTTCATCGACCTTCATTTTGTTTTCAATGAGGGTGATTTTCGGGAAATTGGCGTAATCCAGACCGGAGAAAATTTCATCGACATACATTTTAGCGATGCGATGCGGCGTTTCCATCAAACTGTCATCAGCCAGGTCGAGATTCAGCAGCTGCATGATTTCGGTCATATGACCAGCAATAAGGCTTTTGCGCGTTTCGTTATCCATTTCATGCACGGGCGGGCGCAGCGGTGTTTCCAGTCCTCGCGCAACTAACGCTTCATGAACCAGGGCCGCTTCTTTACTGAGTGATGGCATTTATGATTTCTCCTGCAGGTGTGACGCCTCCGCCCTGCGTGGGGGCAAAGTTATTAAGCTGATTTACAGCCTGATTATTGTGCGTGAGGCGGCGCACATAATCCAGTATTCACAGCGATAATTATTGTAATTGCCGCTGCCTTTCATCAGCAGATGTTAAAACATCGTTATGCAAATACGGAAGTGAAAGTTACTCACAGCACATTGAATAAACGGTATGATGAAGAAATTGCAAACAACACAACAAGGAGCCACGCATGGAAATGCTCGAAGAGCACCGCTGTTTTGAAGGCTGGCAGCAACGCTGGCGACACGACTCCAGTACCTTAAACTGCCCGATGACGTTCAGTATCTTTCTCCCACCACCTCGTGATCACACCCCGCCTCCAGTGCTGTACTGGCTTTCCGGATTAACCTGCAATGACGAGAACTTCACCACCAAGGCGGGTGCCCAGCGCGTGGCGGCAGAACTGGGGATTGTACTGGTAATGCCAGACACCAGCCCGCGCGGCGAACAGGTTGCCAACGACGATGGCTACGATTTAGGCCAGGGCGCAGGCTTTTATCTTAATGCCACGCAACCGCCTTGGGCGACGCATTACCGGATGTATGATTATCTGCGCGATGAATTACCGGCGCTGATTCAGTCGCAATTTAATGTCAGCGACCGCTGCGCTATTAGCGGTCATTCAATGGGTGGTCACGGTGCGCTAATTATGGCGCTGAAAAATCCGGGTAAATACACTAGCGTTTCGGCCTTTGCGCCAATTGTGAATCCGTGCAGCGTCCCGTGGGGAATCAAAGCGTTTAGCACCTATTTAGGTGAGGACAAAAATGCATGGCTGGAATGGGACAGTTGCGCGCTGATGTATGCCAGTAACGCGCAGGATGCGATCCCGACGCTTATCGATCAGGGTGATAATGATCAGTTTCTTGCCGACCAGCTGCAACCCGCAGTGCTGGCAGAAGCCGCGCGCCAGAAAGCGTGGCCGATGACGCTGCGTATTCAGCCGGGATATGATCACAGTTACTACTTCATCGCCTCTTTTATAGAGGATCATTTGCGCTTCCATGCGCAATATTTACTGAAGTGAAAGTCCGCCCGGTTCGCCGGGCATCTTCTCATCAGAAGCGATAATCCACTGCCATAAAGTAACGACGTCCGTCTTCGTTATAGCTGTAGTCGTCACGACTGAGATCCTTGTCGCCAAGGTTCAGCACGCCTGCGCGCAGTTTGACGTCTTTAGTCACCTGCCAGGCCGCGCCGGTATTCCAGATGGTATAACCGCCCGGTGTTTTAGCCGTCGCGCTGTCGGCTCGTTTCTGCCCGGTATAGTGACCAGAAACATAGAATGACCAGTCTTCCAGCGCCAGCGGTTTCCAGTCCAGCGTACCGTTAGCAGTATGGAACGGCAGATCGGATAGCGGTTTGTTTTCGCCGTTGCTGACATCACGACCATCGTTGTAGGTGTAGTTGATCGACAGTTTCCATTCATCGTTGAACGGAATTTTCAGTTCGGTTTCCACGCCCTGAATACGAGCTTTGTTAACGTTGTAGTAGCTAAATACCGGCACACCGTTCGCTGTAAAACCAACAAAGTTTTGGTAGCCCGGTGCAGCATTGACGTCAGACGTACGGCTGATGCTGATGCGATCTTTCACATCGTTACGGAAAACGGTAACGCTGGACTCTACCCCTTCCAGCCAGCCGTCTTCGCCCATGTAGTAAAGCCCCAGTTCCCAACTTTCGCTGGTTTCTGGTTTCAGATCCGGGCTACCCACAATCTTACATGCGCCACGGCAGGAATTGCTCGTCCAGTCAGGGCTAAGTTGCAACAGAGAAGGTGCTTTAAATGCCGTCGCCCAGCCCCCTTTCACCGTTACGGTGTCGGTGGCGTTATAAACCAGGTAGGCACGCGGACTCCAGTGTTCACCGTAGGTTTCATGATCGTCCATACGTACGCCGGTCGTCAGCGCCAGCGGCTCGAAGATCCGCCATTCATCTTCCACAAACAGCGCGTACTGGCTGGCAGACGTTTTGGAACTGGTTCCCCCGGTCAGGTTCACCGCATCGCTAAGTTTGTCGTGACGCCATTCACCGCCAACCGTGAGAAACTGATTAATCGCCGTCAGCGGCAACGTGTATTTGCCGTCGACCGTATTGCTTTCGGAAGTTATCGGGCTGCTGTTGCCAGGGTTTTTGTTCTCGACTTTCTCACCGTAGTATTTCAGTTCGCTGGTGCCGTAATCCCAACGCCCATTATGGCTGACGGAGTAGTTCTGGCGTTCCAGGCGGTTTTTGTCCAGCGAGTCGGAATCACGATCCTGACGGTCGAAACCGTATCCGGCAGTAAAATCGTGATTTTGATTCGGTGTCCAGGCAAATTCCACATTGCCGTCGCGGCTGGAGAATCCTTCAATACGCGGCGTTTCTCCGGTATCGGTGGTCGTTGAGTTTTGCGGGTCATCCTTTTCACGTTTTGCCAGGCTGCCGTAAGCTTTCATTCCCAGCACGCCGTCAATTAATGGTCCGCTGGTAAAGAACTGACCGTTATAGGTATCACCGCGATCGCGATGTTCCTGAATGGTGGTATCGACGGTAACGGTACCCGACCATTTCTGACCGATTTTTTTGGTGATGATATTCACTACACCGCCGAGCGCATCGGAACCGTACAGCGACGACATCGGGCCACGGACCACTTCAATACGTTCGATGGAATCGACCGGGATCCAGTTCAGATCGAAATCATTGTGGCGGAAGACGGCATTGCGGGAGTTAACGCGTTTACCGTCGACGAGAATCAGGGTGTAGCTGCTGTCCAGACCACGAATACTAACGCCCTTACGGTTATCCCCTTCGTTCGTCAGTTGTACGCCAGGCACTTCTTTGAGGACATCCTTCAGATTCTGTACCGGTTTTCGCTGCAGGTCTTCCTGGGTAATGACGCTGATACTGGCGGGTGCATCTTTAAGGTTTTGCTCAACGGAAGATGCAGTGACAACCATCGTTTCGCCATCATCATCGACCGCTAACACAGGCCATGCACAAGAAATAGCGGACAAACACAGCCCGACCCGTACGAAAGGGTTCAACCTAAACATTCCATATCTCCATGAGGTAACTACGAAAATAAAATGGGTTATCGCTCACATCTTCTTCATGTCCCCTTGCGTACGGCAGCATCGCGGTGGACTTATTTGTATGCAGGTGATCATCCCAGAAAGCCGGAACAGCCTCTGATTTGTCAGCCTTTTTTGATTGCGGCGTAACGATAATGCAAACGATAACAATTATCAATCCAAATGTTAAATTTTATATCCGCATGATTTGTCAGGGAAATGGAATTGAAAAAGCCCTCTCGGTTGAGAGGGCTTAGCAAGGAAGGGAGGAAACTTATTTCTTATCGTTCTGCGGGAACTTCATTTCGCTGTAACGTACGAAGTGAGTTCCTTTAATCAGCTTGTAGCCGAACCAAATAATCAGGAACAGCGGGATACCAATATACGTTGCCGCTACGCCGCCCCAGTCAATGGTATCTTTAAGGAACGCTTCGTAGTTCTGGCCCAAAGTGATAATCAGACACAGAATGAATGCGAAGATCGGCCCCAATGGGAAGAAACCTGAACGGTACGGCAGATCGTTAATGTCGTGTCCCTGCAATACGTAACCGCGACGGAAGCGATAGTGGCTAATGGCAATCCCCAGCCAGGCGATAAAACCGGTCATCCCGGAGGTGTTCAGCAGCCACAGGTATACCGTCTGGTTGCCAAACATGGAGGTCAGGAAGCACAGACCGGCAATCACCGTCGTCGCATACAGCGCATTACGCGGCACGCCACCACGCGACAGTTTAGCGAAAATGCGCGGCGCTTTACCGTCACACGCCAAGGTGTACAGCATACGAGTAGACGCATACATACCGGAGTTACCCGCTGACAGCACCGCCGTCAGAATAACTGCGTTCATCACCGCCGCCGCAGAGAGCAGACCCGCGTGCTGGAATACCAGGGTGAACGGACTGACGCTGATGTCTTTAACATCGTTACGCAGCAGGCTCGGATCGGTGTACGGAATAATCAGGCTGATAATCAGGATCGCGAACACATAGAACAACAGGATTCGCCAGAACACCTGACGTACCGCGCGTGGAATGTTTTTCGCCGGATCTTCGGACTCGCCTGCAGCAATACCGATCAGCTCGGTTCCCTGGAAAGAGAAGCCGACAATCATAGCTACGCCGATCATCGCCGCAAAACCACCAGCAAACGGCGCTTCGCCGATTGTCCAGTTGCTCCAGCCCGCAGGTTGCGCGCCTTTGAAGATACCGATAATCATCAGCACGCCAACGATGATAAAGACAATAACTGTCGTGACTTTGATCAGTGAGAACCAGTATTCCGCTTCACCAAAGCCGCGAACTGAGATGTAGTTCAGCAGGAAGATAACGCCGAGGAACAGCGCACTCCAGATCCAGCCCGGTGTATCCGGGAACCACCAGCTCATGACCAGCTGAGCTGCAACCAGGTCAACGGCGATAGTCACCGCCCAGTTGTACCAGTAGTTCCAGCCCAGCGCGAAGCCAAAGCCTTCTTCAACATAGTTCTGACCATAAGTGGCAAACGAACCGGAAACCGGCATATATGCAGCCAGTTCACCGAGACTGGTCATCAGGAAGTAAACCATCAGGCCAATCAACATATACGAGAGCAATGCCCCGCCCGGACCTGCCTGAGAAATCGTTGCGCCAGAGGCAACAAAAAGACCTGTACCGATGGAACCGCCAATGGCAATCATCGTCAGGTGACGCGCCTTTAATTCACGGCGTAAGCCCGGCGCTTCTGTAGTTTTAGTTTCGGAACCCATACAAAAATGCTATCCATCTTAAAAATGAGGCGCGATTGTAGCAGACGATTGGCAATCCTTCCGGCAGAAATACACGGTTATAAGACACCTTCATGATCGCCCAGGGATTATAAGTAAAGCAGCCAATCTCTTTTCTGGCGAATGCATGCTGAGGGCGCTGCGTCACGAAATCGACACAGCACCAGCATGTTCTTGTACAGCAACTTAACGCGGTACATTCGCGGGATCGCAATAGTCCAGAAAGCGCCGTAGCGCGTTGGAAAGGTGTTTTTGCCGATGATGTATACGCCACAACGTACGCATCAGGCGCGGCAGAGGGACCGCAACTTCACTTAATGTGCCTGCCTGCAATTGATCTTCAATCACCCGCCGCGACAGGCAACTAATTCCCAACCCATGACGCACCGCATGTTTGATTGCCTCGGAGTTACCTAATTCCATCGCCATCTCAAACTTCGGTAAATGTGACAGCAACAGATAATCGACAATCTCCCGCGTGCCGGAGCCGCGTTCACGCAGGATCCACGGCGCAGCGGCCAGCTGTTCTAAGGTGACAGGTCCACGAGCCAATGGTGAAGTCGGCGCGGCGAAAACCACCAGCTCGTCTTCCAGCCACGGTTCTGAGATGATTTCAGTGCTGTGGCACGGTCCTTCAATAAAGCCAATATCAACGCGGAAATCCAGCACCGCTTGCATCACGTCCTGGCTGTTCCCAACGCTAAGTTCAATCGGCAACTGCGGATAATCATGGCGATAACGGGCGATAACTGCAGGCAGAATGTAGTTACCGATGGTACTACTGGCATAGATACGAATCGCACCGTTGTCTTCGCGAAACAGTTGTTCGATTTCGATCGCCTGTTCAAGCAGTGCCAACGCGCGCGGATAGAGCAGTCGCCCGTGTTCATTAACTACCAGTCTTTTCCCCACGCGATCAAACAGTTGAACGCCAAGCTGCCCTTCCAGGTCGGTCAAGGCTGCGCTCACTGCTGATTGCGACAACGCCAGCATCACCGACGCCTGGGTGGTTGATCCACTTTTCAATACTTCTGCAAAAACTTCCAACTGCCGGAGGGTGATGTGCATAGTCGCTTACCACTTATAAAGATTAATTATAAATATATAATCAATTTTATTTTTAAACCAGTTAGTCGTAACCTTATGCCCGGTTAAAGGAGAGGGTTATGACGAATATCACCTTACAGAAACAACATCGTACACTGTGGCATTTTATTCCGGGGTTAGCCCTGAGTGCAGTTATCACCGGGGTCGCCCTGTGGGGTGGTTCCATTCCCGCGGTTGCGGGTGCCGGGTTTAGTGCCCTCACCCTCGCAATTTTGTTGGGGATGGTTTTAGGCAACACCATCTATCCGCACATCTGGAAAAGCTGTGACGGTGGTGTGCTGTTTGCCAAGCAATATTTATTACGTCTGGGTATCATTCTTTATGGCTTCCGTCTGACGTTCTCGCAAATTGCCGATGTCGGTATCAGTGGGATCATCATTGACGTGCTGACGCTGTCCAGTACCTTCCTGCTGGCTTGCTTCCTGGGGCAGAAAGTGTTTGGTCTGGATAAGCACACCAGCTGGTTGATCGGTGCCGGTAGCAGTATTTGTGGTGCTGCCGCGGTACTGGCGACTGAGCCGGTAGTGAAAGCGGAAGCCAGTAAAGTAACCGTGGCTGTTGCAACCGTTGTTATCTTCGGGACCGTCGCGATTTTCCTCTACCCGGCGATATATCCGCTGATGTCTCAATGGTTTAGTCCGGAAACTTTCGGTATCTACATTGGTTCTACTGTGCACGAAGTGGCGCAGGTGGTGGCGGCAGGTCATGCCATCAGCCCGGATGCAGAAAACGCAGCAGTTATTTCCAAAATGCTGCGCGTGATGATGCTGGCTCCGTTCCTCATCCTGCTGGCGGCGCGTGTTAAACAGCTGTCTGGGGCGAACAGCGGCGAGAAAAGCAAAATCACTATTCCGTGGTTTGCCATCTTGTTCATCGTAGTTGCCATCTTTAACTCGTTCCACCTGTTACCGCAGAGCGTGGTGAACATGCTGGTAACGCTGGATACCTTCCTGCTGGCAATGGCGATGGCGGCGCTGGGTCTGACCACTCACGTCAGCGCGCTGAAAAAAGCCGGGGCGAAACCTCTGCTGATGGCACTGGTACTGTTTGCCTGGCTGATTGTTGGTGGTGGTGCGATTAACTATGTGATTCAAAGCGTCATCGCATAAACCACTACATCTTGCTCCTGTTAACCCGCTATCATTACCGTTTTCCTCCAGCGGGTTTAACAGGAGTCCTCGCATGAAATACATTGGAGCGCACGTTAGTGCTGCTGGCGGTCTGGCAAATGCCGCAATTCGCGCCGCCGAAATCGACGCAACCGCGTTTGCCTTGTTCACCAAAAACCAACGTCAGTGGCGTGCCGCACCGCTCACGACGCAAACCATCGATGAATTCAAAGCCGCCTGTGAAAAATATCACTACACATCGGCGCAAATTCTTCCCCACGACAGTTATCTGATTAACCTCGGACATCCGGTCGCTGAAGCTCTGGAAAAATCGCGCGATGCGTTTATAGATGAAATGCAGCGTTGCGAACAGCTGGGGCTTTCTTTGCTCAACTTCCACCCTGGCAGCCATCTGATGCAGATTTCAGAAGAGGATTGCCTTGCGCGTATTGCCGAATCCATCAACATTGCGCTGGATAAAACTCAAGGTGTGACAGCGGTGATTGAAAACACCGCCGGTCAGGGCAGTAACTTAGGGTTTAAATTCGAACATCTCGCGGCGATTATCGACGGCGTGGAAGATAAATCCCGCGTCGGCGTCTGCATTGATACCTGCCATGCTTTTGCTGCCGGGTATGATTTGCGTACTCCAGCCGAATGCGAGAAAACGTTCGCGGATTTTGCCCGTATTGTCGGCTTTAAGTATCTGCGCGGGATGCACCTTAACGATGCGAAAAGCACCTTTGGCAGCCGCGTTGACCGCCATCATAGCCTCGGTGAAGGCAATATCGGTCATGATGCGTTCCGCTGGATCATGCAGGACGACCGTTTCGACGGCATTCCGCTGATCCTTGAAACCATCAACCCGGATATCTGGGCAGAAGAGATCGCCTGGCTGAAAGCGCAACAAACTGAAAAAGCGGTAGCCTGAAGATGAACAACCGGGAGAAGGAGATCCTTGCAATTTTACGGCGTAACCCGCTGATTCAGCAGAACGAAATTGCTGATATGCTGCAAATCAGCCGTTCGCGCGTTGCGGCGCATATTATGGATTTAATGCGCAAAGGTCGGATTAAAGGCAAAGGTTACATTCTCACCGAGCAGGAATACTGCGTAGTGGTGGGGACAATCAATATGGATATTCGCGGGATGGCGGATATCCGTTACCCGCAAGCGGCTTCTCATCCCGGTACAATTCATTGCTCGGCAGGCGGCGTTGGACGCAATATCGCCCACAATCTGGCGCTGTTAGGCCGCGACGTCCATTTGCTTTCAGTGATTGGCGATGACTTTTATGGCGAAATGCTCCTGGAAGAAACGCGCCGCGCCGGCGTGAATGTCTCCGGCTGCGTTCGTTTACATGGTCAAAGCACATCGACGTATCTGGCAATTGCCAATCGAGACGATCAAACCGTGCTGGCGATTAACGATACCCATCTGCTGGAACAGTTGACACCGCAACTACTGAACGGGTCGCGCGATTTACTTCGTCATGCGGGCGTGGTACTGGCTGATTGCAACCTGACAGCCGAGGCGCTGGAGTGGGTCTTTACCCTCGCTGATGAAATCCCGGTGTTTGTCGATACCGTTTCAGAATTCAAAGCGGGCAAAATCAAACACTGGCTGGCGCATATTCACACCCTGAAACCCACTTTACCGGAGCTGGAAATTTTATGGGGACAGGCGATCACCAGCGATGCTGACCGTAATACCGCAGTGAATGCGTTGCATCAGCAAGGCGTTCAGCAACTGTTTGTTTATTTGCCCGATGAGTCAGTTTATTGCAGCGAAAAGGATGGAGAACAATTTTTGCTGACCGCACCAGCGCATACGACAGTAGACAGTTTTGGTGCTGACGATGGTTTTATGGCGGGCCTGGTATATAGCTTTCTGGAAGGAAACAATTTCCGTGACAGCGCCCGTTTTGCGATGGCCTGCGCGGCAATTTCACGCGCCAGCGGCAGCTTAAACAACCCTACCCTGTCTGCCGATAACGCGCTTTCATTAGTGCCGATGGTGTAACAATCTTGCCGGATTCGACGCTTGACCGCGTCTTATCCGGCTCATAAATCGCGCACTACGCTAAGCCAATAAAGAATCCTGCAATGGTGGCACTCATCAGGTTAGAAAGTGTCGCCGCCGCCAGCGCGCGTAAACCAAGCTGGGCGATTTCCGGCGCACGGTGTGGCGCAACCGCAGAAAACGCCCCCACCACCACCCCGATAGAACCAAAGTTAGCGAAACCGCACAACGCGAAGGAAATAATCGCCACGGTTTTAGCATCCAGAGTGCCAGCTGTTTGCAGATAAGGTGAGAAATTGAGGTAAGCGACAAATTCATTAATCGCCAGTTTCTGTCCAATCAAACTCCCGGCAAGATTCGCATCACTCCAGTCAACCCCCATCACCCACGCCAGTGGAGCCAACAGGTAACCTAAAATGGACTCCAGCGAGGCATGTTCAAAACCAAACCAGCCGCCAACGCCGCCGATAATACCGTTAATCAACGCAATTATTGCAACAAATGCCATCACCACTGTCGCCACACCTGCGGCGATTTTCAGTCCGGTCATCGCACCGCTCGCCGCTGCTTCGATAAAGCTTTTTGGCGGAGTTTCGGTGAAAGAGAGGTTATTAAAGGAAACCTGCGAAGATTCGGTAGCCGGGCTTAACAGGCGGGCAAACAAGATCCCGCCGGGGATCGCCATTAACGATGCCGCCAGCAGATATTCCACAGGCACGCCCAGTGCAGCGTAACCAATCATTGTCGAACCAGCAATCGAGGCCATGCCACTACAAATCGCTGTAAATAATTCATTGCGATTCAGCCGATCGATAAAGGGTTTGACGATTGCCGGAATTTCGTTTTGCCCGAGGAAAATGGTAGTGACCGCGACGAATGACTCGATCTTGCTGATATTTAATGCTTTCTGGAAGATACCGCCGAGAATGCGAATTAAGATCCCCATCACACCGATGTAGTAGAGAATACTCACCAGTGCTGTAACGAAGATAATTGCCGGTAATACCCTGAAACCAAAGATAAATCCTGCGCCATCAAATAAGGTATCCATTTTCGGTCCGACCAGAGAACCAAAGATAAATGCGCTACCTGCATCGCTGTACGCCATCACTTTATGCACGCCAAAAGCGACTTTTTCTGCGACCCAACGCCCTGGTGGTAACCAAAGCATAATGCCGCCAATCACGACCTGTAACACTAACGCCGCGCCAACGGTACGCAGGCTGATCTTCTTCTTGTTTACTGACCGCAAAAACGCAATTGCCAGCAATACAACCATTCCCAGAACACTTCTCATGACATCCATAGTTATTATCTCTTCATGTCATTTTGGGCGACGGCTTTCTGCCCATCAGAAATAGCCGGGCCTGCATCTTGCGATACCGGCCCGGCTTGTTATCAACACTTAATGGGTTTTGATGTAGCCGCGCACGCACTCTTCGACTAAGCCCCAGAACCAGTCGGTATCAATAGTGATGCCGACTTTGGTATTGGCTGGCTTGCCAAGAACGCCCAGCTCGTCGCAGACGGTACGCCCATAGCAAGGGCCACTGTTAACATCCACTTCGACGTACATATCCTGGGTTTTAATGCCATCAGGGTTGATCAGATAACCGATGCAGGTGGCGTCGTGCACCGGGCCGCCAGCCAGGCCATAGTTTTCGAACTGGGTTTTGAGAGTGAAGTTCATGATGTCGCTGAACAGCTCTCCGGCAGGGCCGCCTGCCCTTTCCATCCGGGCAATCACGTCCGGGGTGCAAACGGTCTGGTTGGTGAGATCGAGGCCCATCATCACCAACGGAACGCCGGAGGTGAACACCACGCGTGCGGCTTCCGGGTCAGCAAAGATGTTGAACTCGGCGGATGGCGTAAAGTTGCCAGTACCGTAAGCGCCGCCCATCAGCACAATTTCACGGATTTTCGGCAGGATTGCGGGCTGCATGCGCATTGCCACCGCGATATTTGAAAGCGGACCAACCGGCACCAGAGTGATATCGCCATCGCTTGCCATCAGGGTATCGATGATATATTTCACCGCATGAGTGCTTTCTGCCTGGCGGGTCAGCGGCTCGAATACCGGGCCATCCAGTCCGGTTTCACCGTGAATATTATCGGCAACGATTTGTTGACGCATAATGGGCTGTGGCATCCCCGCATAAACCGGAACATTAATCTCCAGTTTCTGGCAAACATTCAGGCCATTAATTAATGTTTTATCAAGCGTCTGATTACCCGCCACAATGGTGATGCCTAATAAATCTATTGCCGGATGTTTCGCTGCCATCATTATGGCAATAGCATCATCATGACCCGGATCACAATCCAGAATAATTTTTCTCTTTTCCATTGTTTATTTCCTCTGTTTCCAGTTGCGTTATTTTTTCTACAGCAAAGAAAATTCGACCGGGCCGATGATTGAATCTTAACAACAGCGTAAGTATGCTAAATATGAGAAATCTCATAGCGGATAAACATCGTGAAAGAAATCCACAATAATGACCTTAAGCAGCAATTGATGAGTGAATCCGCGTTTAAGGATTGCTTTTCAACGGATGTTTCAGCCGATACGCGGCTGTTTCATTTTTTAGCGCGTGACTACATTGTGCAGGAAGGGCAACAGCCGTCCTGGCTGTTTTACCTGACGCGAGGCCGCGCCAGGCTTTACGCCACGCTAGCTAATGGTCGCGTGTCGCTGATCGATTTCTTTGCCGCTCCCTGTTTTATTGGCGAGATTGAGTTAATCGACAAAGACCATGAACCGCGTGCGGTACAGGCTATTGAAGAGTGTTGGTGCCTTGCGCTCCCTATGAAACATTACCGTCCGCTGTTATTAAACGACACGCTATTTTTACGAAAACTCTGCGTCACCTTAAGCCATAAAAATTATCGCAATATTGTTTCTTTAACTCAGAATCAATCATTTCCGTTAGTGAATCGCCTGGCAGCTTTTATATTACTCTCGCAGGAAGGTGATCTTTATCACGAAAAGCATACGCAAGCGGCAGAGTATTTAGGCGTTTCTTATCGACATCTTTTATATGTTCTAGCGCAATTCATTCACGACGGTTTATTAATTAAAAGCAAGAAAGGGTATCTAATTAAAAACAGAAAGCAGTTGTCAGGACTGGCACTGGAGATGGACCCGGAAAATAAATTCTCAGGGATGATGCAGTAAAAATTATTTGCAATAGAGCGATTGCCGGATGTGACGCTAAATAAGCGCGTACATCCGGCAATGAAACTCAAGCTAAACCAATAAAGAACCCGGCAATGGTCGCGCTCATCAGGTTGGAAAGCGTTGCTGCTGCCAGCGCCCGTAAACCAAGCTGGGCGATTTCCGGTGCGCGTTTAGGCGAAATAGCCGAAAATGCGCCAACGACAACACCGATAGAACCAAAGTTAGCAAAACCACAAAGCGCAAAGGAGATAATCGCAATGGTTTTCACTTCCAGCGTGCCGCCCGTTTGCAGGTATGGGGAGAAACTCAGGTAAGCGACGAATTCGTTAATCGCCAGTTTCTGCCCAATCAGGCTACCCGCAAGATTGGCATCACTCCAGTCCACACCCATGATCCACGCCAGCGGTGCCAGCACATAGCCAAAAATACTTTCCAGAGAAGCATTGGTAAAACCAAACCAGCCGCCAATTCCGCCGATAATGCCATTAATCAGCGCAATAATTGCGACAAACGCCATTACCACCGTCGCCACACCAGCGGCGATTTTCAACCCGGTCATCGCACCGCTCGCCGCTGCTTCGATAAAGCTTTTTGGCGGTGTTTCGCTGAACGACAGATTTTCAAATGTGACCTGCGAAGGCTCGGTTGCCGGGCTAAGAATACGTGCAAACAAAATCCCGCCAGGGATCGCCATCAGCGATGCCGCTAACAGGTAGTCAATTGGTACGCCCATTCCGGCATAACCAATCATCATCGAACCAGCAATGGACGCCATCCCGCTACAAATTGCGGTAAACAACTCGTTGCGATTCATGCGATCGATAAACGGTTTAACGATCGCCGGGATCTCATTTTGCCCGAGGAAAATAGTGGTAACCGCAACAAAAGATTCGATTTTGCTGATGTTGAGAGCTTTCTGGAAAATGCTGCCAAGAATGCGAATCAGCAGTCCCATCACGCCAATGTAGTACAGCAGGCTGATGAGCGCAGTGACGAAGATAATCGCCGGGAGTACGCGAAAGGCGAAGATAAAGCCCGCGCCATCAAACAGGACATCCATTTTCGGCCCGACCAATGAACCAAAAATAAAGGCGCTACCGGCATCACTGTAAGACATCACTTTATGAACGCCTAATGCCGCCTGTTCTACTGCCCATTTTCCCGGTGGGAAGTAGAGCATGATGCCACCAATAGCGATTTGCAGCAGCAGTGCGGCTCCAACCGTGCGCAAACTGATGCCCTTTTTATTCACTGACAACAGAAATGCTATTGCCAGTAACACCACCATCCCCACAACACTTCTCATTATATCCATAATGATTTTCCCTTCATGCCAGTAAACCCGGCGTCAGCGCCAGGTTTTGGTATGCTTGATGAGTACGGGCGACGGCTTTCTGCCCGTCAGAAATTAACCCGCGAGACGCTGATATTCTTTGGCAATTTCGCTCGCCAGAATGGCGTTGTTGAACACCAGCTGGATGTTGGATTTCAGGCTGTCACCGCCAGTCAGTTCAGCAACACGAGCCAGCAGGAACGGTGTGCTTTCTTTACCAATAACGCCCTGCTCTTCAGCTTCAGCTGCCGCCTGATCGATCGCCGCATTGATAGTGTGTTCCGGCATCGCAAACTGTTCCGGGATCGGATTTGCCACCACCAGGCCACCGTTCAGACCGCTTTGCCATTTCACCGCCATTGCACGAGCGATTTCCGTGGCACTATCAAGGCGAATACTAACTTCAAATGGGCTGGTACGGCAGAAAAACGCAGGCAGCGCTTTTGTCTGATAGCCAATTAACGGCACACCGAAGGTTTCTAAATATTCTGTTGTTAATCCTAAATCGAGAATAGATTTTGCACCGGCACAAACAACGGTGACATTAGTATTTGCCAGTTCTTGCAAATCGGCAGAAATATCGAAGGTATGTTCCGCCCCGCGATGCACACCACCAATTCCCCCGGTGGCAAATACTTTAATTCCGGCAAGCGCCGCAATAATCATCGTTGAAGCAACGGTAGTTGCGCCATTTTTTCCGGCGGCAACAACAAAAGGTAAATCGCGACGACTAACTTTGGTCACGTTATGCCCTTCACGACCCAGCAATTCAATTTCTTCTTTGCTTAAACCCACTTTCATCACGCCGCCAATAATGGCGATAGTGGCAGGTACAGCGCCCTGTTTACGAATAGTTTCTTCAACTTCAATTGCGGTCTGGGCATTTTGTGGGAACGGCATCCCGTGAGAAATAATGGTCGATTCCAGCGCCACAACCGGTTTTTTGTTTTTTAAAGCGTCCTGCACTTCCGGGGAAATTTGTAATAATTCAGGGGAAATTTTTAATTCAGACATTCTGCGTTCTCCACTAACGATATAACGTTGGCAATCGATAAATCGGGGTTATTGGTGTATTCACAGGAGAGCGCCATTGACGAACATCCCTGTGCGAAACGAACAGATTCGGCAAACGGCATTCCGTCTACCCAACACGAAGCAAGTCCAGCCATCATGGCATCGCCCGCTCCGGTAACATTAATGACATTGGTTTTGATCGGCACAGACCAACCACTTTCACCGCTGATATCACTGTAATAAACGCCGTCGCCGCCCATGCTCAATACCAGTCGGTTCAGGCCATGTTGATGGAACCAGGCAGCAACTTTTGCCACATCTTCACGCCCTGACAAAGCAATCCCACTCAGGGTTTCCGCTTCAAGGCGGTTTGGCTTGAGAGTGTGGATTTGATTTAGACGGTCGCGCACTTTGACACATTTCCACGCGGAAACAGGATCGACAAATACGGGTACGTTGGCGGCATTATCCAGAATCCATGCCAGTGCCTCTTCACTGATATTACAGTCCGCGACAATGACCTTTGCCCTCTGAATAAATTCACCGTGCTGTGCGAGATATTCAGCTGTAATAGCGTTGCTAATATTCATGTCATTTATAGCAACCAGCATTTCACCGGTATTATCGAGTAATGATAAATAGCTCGACGTATTTTCTCCCGGCACAATCAGGCATTTATCGACATAAACACCAGATTGATTGGTTTGCGTTAGCAACGATTGACCATAAAAATCACTGCCTACTGCGCTCAGTAGCCAGGCTTTATTCCCCAGCAACGCCAGGTTTTGTGCAATATTGCGCCCTACTCCACCAGGCGTAAATTTTATTTTACCTGGATTTGAATCCGCATAATTTAATGATTCATGTGAATATCCGGCGACATCAATATTCGCCGAACCTATAATTACGACATAATCCTTTTCGCGCATAGCACGTCCTCTGGTAAAAAATTACCAACCCTGTCAATCCACAAGAATATTGATACTGCAAAGACGGTTTAAACATGTGTTCATATTTAAACATGTGCTCATAGTATGCATGTTTTACGTAAAGTAAATTACCGCCAGAGAGGCAAAATGGGCAGATTTGAGCAGGCTCACAAAACGCGATTAAATACCTGAATTATAAAAAGGGGGAATTTGTGACGGGATGCACAGAACAGGAACACTAAAAAAGGGCAGAAATTAATCTGCCCTTGAGGAAATAACCTTAGTGTTTGATGAAAGTTTCAGGTTTCCACTAAAAGATAAAACCATTTAAATTCATAAAATTACATTCACAAACCGGTCATTCTCTTTGCGCGCATCAAATGTTACAGGGCAGGAAATTTCTGCCCTGTAACACACCTTTTATTACGCTGCTTTCGCTACTGCGTCCACTTCCGGACGTTTCAGGAAGGCATAGGCCAGACCCGCCACCAGCGTACCGGCAATAATGGCTACCAGGTAACCCAATACCGGCGTAATCGCGCCAGGGATCAGCAGAACAAACAGACCACCGTGCGGTGCCATCAGTTTCGCACCAATCGCCATTGAGATTGCGCCAGTCAGCGCCCCACCCACGATACAGCACGGCAGCACTCGCATCGGATCACGGGCAGCAAACGGAATTGCACCTTCCGAAATGAAGCACAGTCCCAATACCAGAGCGGCTTTGCCACCTTCCTGCTGCGCTTTGTCGAATTTACGACGCGCCACCATTGTTGCCAGGCCCATTGCCAGCGGTGGCACCATACCTGCCGCCATAATCGCCGCCATCGGGCCATAGGTTTGAGTACTCAGCAGACCCACACCGAACGCGTACGCTGCTTTGTTTACCGGACCGCCCATGTCAGTACACATCATGCCACCGAGGATCGCCCCCAGCAGAACCGCATTCGCAGTCCCCATGGTCTGCAGCCAGTGAGTCAACCCTTCGAGAATGCCAGCAACCGGTTTACCGATCAGGTAGATCATCGCCAGACCGACCACCAGACTGGAAATTAGCGGAATGATCAGAATCGGTTTCAGCGCCTCCATACTCTGTGGCAGTTTCAATTGCGTACTGATTAACTTCGCAATGTAACCAGCCAGGAAGCCCGCAATAATACCGCCAATGAAGCCAGAACCGGTGCTGACCGCCAGCATACCGCCAATCAGACCCGGCGTGAGACCCGGACGATCGGCAATGGAAAAGGCAATATAACCTGCCAGTACCGGCACCATCAACGCAAAGGCTGAACCACCACCAATCTGCATCAGCGCCGCAGCCAACGTACCCGGCTCTTTAAACGCTTCGATACCAAAAGCAAAAGAAAGCGCGATACACAGACCACCTGCAACGACCATCGGCAGCATGTAAGAGACGCCCGTCAGCAAGTGACGGTAAGCGCCTGCACTCTCTTTCTTACCTTCAGTGGTCGCTGTTTGAGTTTTGCCCGCCGGTTCATACGGCGTTGCTTCAGCAACCGCTTTATCCAGTTCCTGCGCGGTTTTCTTCAGCGCCAGACCGGTAGAGGTGCGATACATCGGTTTACCAGCAAATTTCGCCAGATCCACTTCAATATCTGCCGCCACAATCACCAGATCTGCTGCGGCTACTTCTTCAGGGGTGATTGCATTACCCGCGCCAACCGAACCACGGGTTTCAACTTTCACCCACCAGCCACGTTTTTTCGCTTCGGTTTCAATGGCTTCAGCCGCCATAAAGGTGTGTGCTACGCCAGTCGGGCAAGCAGTCACCGCAACTACGCGTTTCGGACCGCTGGCGGCAACCGGTGCTGTCGCAGCGACCGGCGCAGTGTAAGGTTTCGCATGGCCTTTGGCTTCACTCAGGAACAGCTCAGGGTGCGCAACTGCCCGGGAAATATCGCCCAGCCAGACATTTTTACCGTTCAGCGCGCTGTCGTTCGGGATGGAATCACCGAGAACAATCGCCATTTCAGCGTCGTTCGGATTGTCGATGATTTCCAGTTTTGCTTTTCGCGCCGCCGCGCCCAGCAGGGTCTTCGCCATATAGGCGCGTGCCTGACCGAGATTAGCGTCAATAATCAGCAGCGTTTTCATTATGCCTCTCCTGCTGTCAGTTAAAAGGTTGTAAGTCGACGCGCGCCATCATTGCGGCCAACTGCGGACGATCGGTAATACCCACATTGCTTTGACTTACCGCCAGGGCTGCAACAGCTGTCGCCAGACGCAGTGTGTGTTCACTGGATTCACGCATCAGCAAGCCATAAATCAGGCCACCAACCATAGAATCCCCTGCGCCAACGGTGCTTACGACATCGACTGACGGTGGTTTGGCGATCCATTCGCCGGAGGCATTAACCCAAAGCGCGCCTTCGGCACCCAGTGAAATAACGACATGCGCGATACCTTGTTCACGTAGCGCATGTGCAGCTTCAATCACATCTTTCATTTCAGGCAGTTTACGGCCTGCCCAGATTTCCAGCTCGCGGCGGTTAGGTTTCACCAGCCACGGTGCCGCTTTCAAACCTGCTACTAACGCTTCACGGCTACTATCAAAGATAATGCAAGGACACTGACTACGCAGGCGAGTCATCCAGTCGGTGAACGCTTCCGGGCTGACGCCTGACGGTAAGCTTCCGCTGACACAGACCATATCGAACTGACCGAGCCAGCTCAGAGAATCAGTCACAAAGCGTTCCCAGTCGGCGGGAGTGACTTCAAAACCCGAGAAGTTGAAGTCGGTCACTTCGCCGTCTTTTTCCGTCAGCTTAACGTTAATTCGGGTGCGCCCCTGTACAACCTGGAAACGGTTGGCAATGCCCAGCTCGCTGAACAGTTGCTGAAAACCATCCTGATTGTCTTTACCGAGGAAGCCGCCAACAGTGACATCAATTCCCAGGTCTTTTAACACTTTGGCCACGTTGATGCCTTTACCCGCCGCATGCAGACCGGTGGTTTTCACCAGGTTCACTTCGCCGCGTTCAATTTCCGGGCAGAAACCAACAAGGTCATAAGCCGGATTAAGGGTGATAGTAGCAACACGTCTGCTCATTATGCGCCCTCCCCAAGACCAGCAGCGATAGCGTCGCCAATGGCTTTCAGCGCCTGTTCAGCATCTGCACCCTGGGCGGTAAAGCGTAGGCGATGACCTTTCTTAACGCCAAGTGCCACAACTTTCATCAGACTACGTCCGTTTGCCGGTTTGCCGGTGCCATCAAGGTTTGTCACGGTAATATCACTGTTAAATTGTTTAATGGTATTGACCAGCATGGTACCTGGACGAGCATGCAGGCCGTGTTCATTGCGCACCACAAACTCCGCGCTTAACACGTCGTCGGTCGGCGCATCATCGCTGGTCAGCAGCGCCAGCAACGTTGCCGCATCCGCTTTCAGCAAGCGGTCAGCTTTATTGTCGAGTAACAAATCAGCGAGACGCTTTAGAACCGCAATGGGCTGATCGTCATTCATCGCCACACTCACCAGCATGGCTGCCGTTTCGCCGTCCACATCAAAAGCATTTGCCGCACGGCTTACCGCAATCGCGCTACGCAGATTGCCTTCGGCGCTATCGCTCAGCCAGATACCCTGTCCGAGGTTCAGCGGTTGTTCATTGATGGCTTTGGTGACGAAAGTGGCGTCAACTGCCCCCGCCTCTTTCAGACGAGCAGCGTTCAGCGCCTGAAGAGTCAGCAGATCGCTGGCGACGATATCCAGCGTCAGCATTTCGTTGTCGAGCTTCAGCTGCTCACTCTGCTTTTCGCCCATCAGCAATGCGCGAAGTTCTTCTGCTGTTGTTGCTGACTTCAGTTGTTCAGCAACGGAATCATCGCTCAGTACGTGGGTCAGCTGGCGTAGCAGGCCCAAATGTTCATCCGAGCTGGCAGCAATACCGATCGCCACGTACGCTACCTGGCCGTCACCCCAGGTGACGCCTTCCGGGAACTGAAATACCTGAACGCCGGTTTTCAGCACCTGATCGCGGGTGTCGGTAGTGCCGTGTGGAATAGCAATACCATTGCCGAGGAACGTAGAGGTTTGCTGTTCGCGCGCCAGCATGCCATTGACGTAGCCTTCAGCTACATTACCGGCCTGCACCAGCGCCGCAGCGACCTGGCGAATCGCCTCTTCTTTGTCTCCGGCCTTTTCGCCCGGATGGATGTCCTGTACGGATAACTGGAACATAGTTCTCCTCTCTTGCTGAATTGAAACGATTCAGCTTCTATGAGAAAAAAAGCGCCAACCTGGCTTAGGGTTAAAGACAAGATCGCGCTGAAACGTTTCAAGAAAGCATAATACTTCTGTTTCAGCACGCAAGGAAAGCCGTAAAGTTATGAGCAAAAGTTTGATGTGCTGCACAATTTTTTGTCATTTTTCCTAATTGCTGATGGGAAAATCCGTTATCAGCAATTTCATTTCAGCAGCGTCAGCAGCCAATCAGCAACAGTGAAATGGCATTTTGATTATTCGTGGCGCTTTTGATTTCGCTGTCTGTTTATTTTCTGACAAGCAGCGTAAACTCCGCGTCTTCCTCTTCCAGTGATCGACCAGCATGCATAACTCCCCCGCAGTCTCCAGCGCGAAATCGTTTGACCTGACCTCGATGGCGTTTTTAATCGTTGCCTTTCTCACCGGTATTGCGGGCGCTCTACAAACCCCGACACTCAGTATTTTTCTTACTGATGAAGTACATGCCCGCCCGGCGATGGTGGGATTCTTCTTTACCGGCAGCGCTGTCATTGGGATTCTGGTAAGTCAGTTTCTCGCCGGGCGCTCTGATAAGCGCGGCGATCGCAAATCGCTGATTGTCTTTTGCTGCCTGTTAGGCGTGCTGGCCTGCACTCTTTTTGCCTGGAATCGCAACTACTTTGTTTTGCTATTCGTTGGCGTCTTTCTTAGCAGCTTTGGCTCGACTGCTAACCCGCAAATGTTTGCCCTCGCCCGTGAACATGCTGACAAAACCGGACGTGAAGCGGTGATGTTCAGCTCTTTTTTACGCGCTCAGGTTTCACTGGCATGGGTCATTGGCCCGCCGCTGGCTTATGCCTTAGCGATGGGTTTCAGCTTTACGGTAATGTATCTGAGCGCAGCGGTAGCGTTTATTGTTTGCGGTGTGATGGTGTGGCTGTTTTTACCGTCGATGCAAAAAGAACTTCCACTGGCGACCGGCACGGTTGAAGCGCCGCGCCGTAACCGTCGCGATACGCTGCTGCTGTTTGTCATTTGTACATTGATGTGGGGCTCGAACAGCCTGTACATCATCAACATGCCGCTATTTATTATCAACGAACTGCATCTTCCCGAGAAACTGGCCGGTGTGATGATGGGGACCGCCGCCGGGCTGGAAATCCCGACCATGTTGATTGCCGGATATTTCGCCAAACGTTTGGGTAAGCGTTTCTTAATGCGCGTTGCTGCCGTGGGTGGCGTCTGTTTTTACGCAGGAATGCTGATGGCGCATTCACCTGTCATTCTGTTGGGCTTGCAGCTGCTTAATGCTATTTTTATTGGCATTCTGGGCGGCATCGGGATGCTCTATTTTCAGGATTTGATGCCCGGTCAGGCAGGTTCAGCCACCACGCTCTATACCAACACTTCGCGCGTGGGCTGGATCATCGCAGGATCAGTGGCGGGCATCGTCGCCGAGATCTGGAATTATCACGCTGTGTTCTGGTTTGCGATGGTGATGATTATCGCCACTCTGTTTTGCTTACTGCGGATTAAAGATGTTTAAGGCGCGGTCAGCATTTCCAGATCGATAAGCCAGGTCATTGCCTGCTGACGCGAGTTACCGCACATTTCAGCGCTGGCTTGTAAGCCCGCACAAACTTTCGGTCGCAGTGGCGAGGTGAAAATTTTACAGCGTTGCTGTTCATCAAGCTGAATGCAGGGCGTATTGGCGGGCTTGCCATCTGGCATACCGGGAATAGGGCTGGAAATTGAAGGGGCAGTGCAACACGCCCCGCAACCCGGACGGCATTCCATACGTTGTTCTCTTAAGGTTAACCACCGGATTGATGAGCGCGCACAGTACCACCTTTTTTGCACCAGCAAAAGTGCGAATACCACTTGCCCGAAAGGCCCGTCGCGAGTACTTTGTCGCGATATTTTTGACATTTTCGACTACAGGAATTTTTCGATGCCAAGAGCGAACGAAATTAAAAAAGGTATGGTACTGAATTACAACGGCAAACTGCTGCTGGTTAAGGACATTGATATTCAGTCGCCCACTGCCCGCGGTGCCGCTACGCTGTACAAAATGCGTTTTTCTGATGTCCGTACCGGGCTGAAAGTAGAAGAGCGTTTCAAAGGAGATGATATCGTTGACACCGTGACTCTGACCCGCCGTTACGTTGACTTCTCCTATGTCGATGGTAACGAATATGTCTTTATGGATAAAGAAGACTATACCCCGTATACCTTCACCAAAGATCAGATTGAAGAAGAGTTGCTGTTTATGCCAGAGGGCGGCATGCCGGACATGCAGGTGCTGACCTGGGACGGTCAACTGCTGGCGCTTGAGCTGCCGCAGACCGTTGATCTGGAAATCGTTGAAACCGCACCTGGCATCAAAGGGGCATCTGCCAGCGCCCGTAACAAACCGGCGACATTGAGCACTGGTCTGGTGATTCAGGTACCAGAATACTTAAGCCCGGGCGAAAAAATTCGTATCCATATCGAAGAACGCCGTTATATGGGGCGTGCTGACTAACTTCAGCCGCATGCAGAAAAGGGATAGCTCAGGCTGTCCCTTTTTTAATTTATTATACCAATCTTCTATTTTGCGCTTCCTGAACACCTTACGCCCGCAATATTCACTCGTTGATTGATCGCCCTCACACTTCATCGCATTAACAATCCAGACCAATTTCAATTGCTGTCATATAACTTTACACTGTCATTGTTAATTAATCGTTACTAAGACGTGACTCCTATGAATACAATCGCCTCCGTTACGCTCCCGCATCATGTACACGCTCCACGCTACGATCGCCAGCAGTTGCAATCACGTATCGTTCATTTTGGCTTTGGTGCCTTTCACCGCGCACATCAGGCATTACTGACCGATCGTGTGCTGAATGCCCAGGGCGGCGACTGGGGGATCTGTGAAATCAGCTTGTTCAGCGGCGATCAACTGATGAGCCAGCTCCGCGCACAGAACCATTTATATACCGTGCTGGAGAAAGGGGCGGACGGCAATCAGGCGATAATTGTCGGTGCCGTTCACGAATGCCTGAATGCAAAACTGGATTCCTTAGCGGCAATTATTGAGAAGTTTTGCGAGCCACAGGTGGCAATTGTTTCCCTGACGATTACCGAAAAAGGCTATTGTATTGACCCGGCCACCGGTGCACTCGACACCAGCAATCCGCGGATTATTCACGATCTACAAAACCCTGAAGAACCTCACTCCGCGCCGGGTATTCTCGTCGAAGCACTGAAACGACGCCGTGAACGCGGCCTTGCACCGTTTACCGTACTCTCCTGCGACAATATTCCCGACAATGGCCATGTGGTGAAAAACGCGGTGCTGGGGATGGCGGAAAAACGTTCACCAGAACTCGCCGGGTGGATAAAAGAACACGTCAGTTTTCCGGGAACCATGGTCGACCGCATTGTTCCGGCTGCAACCGACGAATCACTAGCGGAAATCAGCCAGCATCTGGGGGTGAATGATCCCTGCGCGATTAGCTGCGAACCGTTTATCCAGTGGGTGGTGGAAGATAACTTCGTCGCTGGGCGTCCTGCCTGGGAAGTCGCAGGTGTACAAATGGTGAATGATGTCCTGCCATGGGAAGAGATGAAACTGCGTATGCTTAATGGCAGCCACTCTTTTCTCGCTTATCTGGGTTACCTCTCAGGATTCGCCCATATCAGTGATTGCATGCAGGATCGCGCATTTCGCCATGCCGCCAGAACATTAATGCTGGATGAGCAAGCGCCAACACTGCGAATTAAAGATGTCGATTTAACACAATATGCGGATAAGTTAATTGCACGTTTTGCTAACCCGGCGCTGAAACATAAGACCTGGCAAATCGCAATGGATGGTAGCCAGAAATTACCGCAACGTATGCTGGCAGGTATTCGCATACATCTGGCGCGCGAAACGGACTGGTCGTTGCTGGCATTAGGCGTTGCAGGCTGGATGCGTTACGTCAGCGGCGTTGATGATGCCGGAAATGCCATTGATGTTCGCGATCCGCTTAGCGATAAAATTCGCGAACTTGTTGCGGGCAGTAGCAGTGAACAACGCGTCACCGCCCTGCTTTCCCTGCGTGAAGTTTTCGGTGATGATCTGCCAGATAACCCGCATTTTGTGCAGGCTATCGAACAAGCCTGGCAACAAATCGCACAATTCGGCGCGCATCAGGCGCTATTAAACACCCTCAAAATTTAACGATTTCTGCGGTTAAAGCGGATGAAGCTCGCCTTCGTCCGCTCCCCCCTTCTCTTTTCTGCCTTTTTTAGCCAGGATTAACGCTCAGTTAACTTTTAAGAGTATTGCGGAGCCGTTGTGACCAGGACCAACCTCATCACCGGTTTTCTCGGCAGCGGGAAAACTACGTCGATTCTTCATCTGTTAGCCCATAAAGATCCCAACGAAAGATGGGCGGTACTGGTTAATGAATTTGGGGAAGTCGGAATTGATGGTGCTTTGCTCGCCGATAGCGGCGCATTGCTGAAAGAGATCCCCGGCGGCTGCATGTGCTGCGTTAATGGTTTACCCATGCAGGTAGGATTGAATACCTTACTGCGTCAGGGAAAACCAGACCGCTTGTTGATAGAGCCGACCGGGCTGGGCCATCCGAAACAAATCCTCGATCTCTTAACCGCACCAGTCTATGAACCGTGGATAGATCTGCGCGCCACGTTGTGCATTCTCGATCCACGCCTGCTGCTGGACGAAAAAAGCGCCAGCAATGAAAACTTCCGTGACCAGCTGGCTGCCGCAGACATTATTGTCGCCAATAAATCCGACCGTGCGACGCCCGAAAGTGAGCAAGCGCTACAGCGCTGGTGGCAGCAAAATGGTGGCGATCGGCAATTAATTCACAGCGAGCATGGGAAAATTGACGGTCATCTTCTGGATTTGCCGCGTCGCAATTTAGCCGAGTTGCCCGCCAGCGCCGCACATTCTCATCATCATAGCGTGAAAAAAGGGTTAGCAGCGTTAAGCCTGCCAGAGCATCAACGCTGGCGTCGCAGTCTGAACAGCGGACAAGGGCATCAGGCTTGTGGCTGGATATTCGACGCTGATACGGTATTCGACACCATTGGCATTCTGGAATGGGCGCGACTTGCACCGGTGGAACGCGTCAAAGGCGTGATGCGTATTCCCGAAGGGCTGGTGCGAATCAACCGTCAGGGCGATGACCTGCACATTGAAACGCAAAACGTTGCGCCACCGGACAGTCGTATTGAGCTGATTTCCAGCAGCGAAGCTGACTGGAATGCCTTGCAGAGCGCGCTGTTGAAGCTTCGTTTAGCGACTACCGCGTAAGGTTGCCTGCGTTTTTCAGTAAGATAATTAGAGAAAATATGATTAAAAATTTGCCGCAAATAGTGTTGTTGAATATTGTCGGCCTCGCGCTGTTTCTTTCCTGGTATATTCCCGTTAATCATGGATTCTGGTTGCCGATTGATGCGGATATTTTTTATTTCTTTAATCAGAAACTGGTCGAAAGTAAGGCCTTTTTGTGGCTGGTTGCATTGACCAACAATCGCGCTTTCGACGGTTGTTCTCTGCTGGCGATGGGAATGTTGATGCTGAGTTTCTGGCTGAAAGAAAACGCCCCTGGCAGACGACGTATCGTGATTATTGGTCTGGTCATGCTATTAACTGCAGTGGTATTAAACCAGCTGGGTCAGGCATTAATTCCTGTAAAACGGGCCAGCCCAACATTGACTTTTACCAATATTAACCGCGTCAGCGAACTGCTCTCTGTCCCCACGAAAGATGCCTCACGAGATAGCTTTCCCGGTGATCACGGTATGATGCTGCTTATTTTTTCGGCATTCATGTGGCGTTATTTCGGCAAAGTTGCAGGCCTTATCGCCCTTATTATTTTTGTGGTTTTTGCATTTCCCAGAGTAATGATTGGCGCACACTGGTTTACTGACATCATTGTAGGTTCGATGACCGTGATATTGATCGGTTTGCCCTGGGTGTTGCTGACGCCATTAAGTGATCGATTAATCACCTTTTTTGACAAATCACTACCGGGAAAAAACAAACATTTCCAAAACAAATAACTCACAGTAATTAACATCATCAGGGTTATTTTTATAGTGAGGATAATCCTGATGATGCGCACCGTGCTTTCATCTATCGAACGCAAAAATCATTCTCTAAGTAAATGAATGGATTGCATGCGCTTCACTCAATCGTACTTTAATTGACCAATCCCGCTTATTAACTTTCTGTATCACTTTTTCTTATAAAAAATCATGTAAAACCGCTCGCCAAGACCGCACCAATCGGGTAATCTCGAACTCGTTTTGCCTCGGCGGTAGATTATCCTCACAGCATATAATTTTGTGCGTTAGTCCACAGATTTGGCCTTAAGGAATTGTTTCAACATGCCCAGGTAATTAGTCTCGTGTCGCTTGGCATTTTTTTATAACGATATTTGTCGTTAAGGACTTCAAGGGAAAACAAACAACATGGTCAAATCTCAACCGATTTTGAGATATATCTTGCGCGGGATTCCCGCGATTGCAGTAGCGGTTCTGCTTTCTGCATGTAGTGCAAATAACACCGCAAAGAATATGCATCCTGAGACACGTGCAGTGGGTAGTGAAACATCATCACTGCAAGCTTCTCAGGATGAATTTGAAAACCTGGTTCGTAATGTCGACGTAAAATCGCGAATTATGGATCAGTATGCTGACTGGAAAGGCGTACGTTATCGCCTGGGCGGCAGCACTAAAAAAGGTATCGATTGTTCTGGTTTCGTACAGCGTACATTCCGTGAGCAATTTGGCTTAGAACTTCCGCGTTCGACTTACGAACAGCAGGAAATGGGTAAATCTGTTTCCCGCAGTAATTTGCGTACGGGTGATTTAGTTCTGTTCCGTGCCGGTTCAACGGGACGCCATGTCGGTATTTATATCGGCAACAATCAGTTTGTCCATGCTTCCACCAGCAGTGGTGTTATTATTTCCAGCATGAATGAACCGTACTGGAAGAAGCGTTACAACGAAGCACGCCGGGTTCTCAGCCGCAGCTAATAAACCGTTTGGATGCAATCCCTTGGCTATCCTGACGAGTTAACTGAAAGCACTGCTTAGGCAGTGCTTTTTTGTTTTCATTCATCAGAGAAAATGATGTTTCCGCGTCTTGATCCAGGCTATAGTCCGGTCATTGTTATCTTTTAAATGTTGTCGTAATTTCAGGAAATTAACGGAATCATGTTCATACGCGCTCCCAATTCTGGACGTAAGCTCCTGCTTACCTGCATTGTTGCAGGCGTGATGATTGCGATACTGGTGAGCTGCCTTCAGTTTTTAGTGGCCTGGCATAAGCACGAAGTCAAATACGACACACTGATTACCGACGTACAAAAATATCTCGATACCTATTTTGCCGACCTGAAATCCACTACTGACCGGCTCCAGCCGCTGACCTTAGATACCTGCCAGCAGGCTAACCCCGAACTGACTGCCCGCGCGGCATTTAGCATGAATGTCCGTACGTTTGTGCTGGTAAAAGATAAAAAAACATTCTGTTCATCTGCGACTGGTGAGATGGACATTCCACTCAATGAATTGATTCCGGCGCTCGACATTAATAAAAACGTCGATATGGCGATCTTACCCGGCACGCCGATGGTGCCGAACAAACCCGCAATCGTCATCTGGTATCGCAACCCTTTGCTGAAAAATAGCGGCGTGTTTGCCGCTCTGAATCTCAATCTGACGCCTTCTCTCTTTTATAGTTCACGGCAGGAAGATTACGATGGCGTCGCCCTCATTATTGGCAATACTGCGCTATCTACCTTTTCTTCACGTTTGATGAACGTTAATGAATTAACCGACATGCCGGTCCGTGAAACTAAAATTGCGGGCATTCCTCTGACCGTTCGGCTTTATGCAGATGACTGGACATGGAACGATGTGTGGTACGCATTTTTACTGGGCGGCATGAGTGGAACTGTCGTTGGCCTGCTCTGCTATTACCTGATGAGCGTACGTATGCGCCCCGGCAGAGAAATCATGACCGCCATCAAGCGCGAACAATTTTACGTGGCGTATCAACCGGTGGTGGATACACAATCTTTGCGAGTAACGGGCCTGGAAGTACTGCTACGCTGGCGGCATCCTGTCGCGGGAGAAATACCCCCGGATGCCTTCATTAACTTTGCCGAATCGCAAAAGATGATTGTGCCACTGACTCAGCACCTGTTTGAGTTGATTGCCCGCGATGCCGCAGAATTAGAAAAAGTACTGCCGGTAGGCGTCAAATTTGGCATTAACATTGCGCCGGACCATCTGCACAGCGAAAGCTTTAAAGCAGATATCCAGAAACTGCTCACTTCCCTGCCCGCACACCATTTCCAGATTGTGCTGGAAATTACCGAGCGCGATATGCTGAAAGAGCAAGAAGCCACGCAACTCTTTGCCTGGCTACACTCGGTCGGCGTAGAAATTGCTATTGATGACTTCGGTACCGGGCACAGCGCGCTTATCTACCTTGAGCGTTTTACGCTCGATTATCTGAAAATTGACCGTGGATTTATCAACGCCATCGGTACGGAAACGATCACTTCACCCGTACTTGACGCGGTGCTGACGCTGGCGAAACGTCTCAATATGCTGACGGTTGCTGAAGGGGTCGAAACGCCGGAACAGGCGCGATGGCTAAGCGAACGCGGCGTTAATTTCATGCAAGGCTACTGGATTAGTCGCCCGTTACCGCTGGACGATTTTGTCCGCTGGCTGAAGAAACCGTATACGCCGCAGTGGTAAGGTGTGCTTACGTCCCTTATTATTCATAGTGAAAGCATGCCGGATTGCGGCTAATGATGAGTAAAAGGAAATCCGTTGCAGATGATTGTGCGCATACTGCTGCTGTTTATCGCTCTGTTCACCTTTGGTGCGCAGGCGCAGGCTATCAAGGAAAGCTATGCCTTTGCCGTGCTGGGCGAACCCCGGTACGCGTTTAATTTCAACCATTTTGATTATGTGAACCCCGCCGCGCCAAAAGGGGGGCAGATAACGTTGTCAGCCCTCGGCACCTTCGATAATTTCAACCGCTATGCACTGCGCGGCAACCCGGGCGCACGCACCGAGCAGCTGTACGACACGCTATTTACAACTTCCGATGACGAACCAGGCAGTTATTACCCGCTGATTGCTGAAAGTGCACGCTATGCTGACGATTATTCCTGGGTGGAGGTCGCTATTAATCCGCTCGCCCGTTTTCATGATGGTTCGCCCATTACTGCCCGCGATGTAGAGTTTACTTTTCAAAAATTTATGACCGAAGGCGTGCCGCAATTTCGTCTGGTCTACAAAGGCACCACCGTCAAAGCCATTGCGCCGTTAACCGTGCGCATTGAGTTAGCTAAACCCGGCAAAGAAGATATGCTGAGTCTGTTTTCGCTGCCGGTGTTTCCAGAAAAGTACTGGAAGAATCACAAACTTAGCGACCCGCTCGCCACGCCTCCGCTTGCCAGTGGTCCGTACCGAATTACGTCCTGGAAAATGGGGCAAAATATTGTCTATTCCCGCGTGAAAGATTACTGGGCAGCAAACTTACCGGTAAACCGTGGACGCTGGAATTTCGACACCATTCGCTACGATTATTACCTCGATGATAATGTCGCCTTTGAAGCGTTTAAAGCCGGTGCCTTTGATTTGCGTATGGAAAACGACGCCAAAAACTGGGCCACGCGCTATACCGGTAAAAATTTCGATAAGAAATACATCATCAAAGATGAGCAAAAGAACGAATCAGCCCAGGATACGCGCTGGCTGGCGTTTAATATCCAACGTCCGGTATTCAGCGATCGCCGGGTGCGGGAAGCGATCACTCTCGCCTTTGACTTTGAATGGATGAACAAAGCGTTGTTTTACAATGCCTGGAGTCGCACGAACAGTTATTTTCAGAATACCGAATACGCGGCCAGAAATTACCCCGACGCCGCGGAGCTGGTGCTTCTGGCACCAATGAAAAAAGATCTACCGCCAGAAGTCTTCACGCAAATCTACCAGCCGCCGGTATCCAAAGGCGATGGCTACGATCGTGACAACCTGTTAAAAGCCGACAAACTTCTCAACGAAGCGGGCTGGGTGCTGAAGGGTCAGCAACGCGTAAATGCCACAACGGGTCAGCCGCTCAGCTTTGAGTTATTGCTACCTTCGAGCAGCAATAGTCAGTGGGTATTGCCGTTCCAGCACAGCCTGCAACGGCTGGGTATCAACATGGACATTCGCAAAGTGGATAACTCGCAAATCACCAACCGCATGCGCAGTCGCGACTATGACATGATGCCGCGCGTATGGCGGGCGATGCCGTGGCCCAGTTCCGATTTACAGATTTCCTGGTCATCGGAATATATCAATTCCACTTATAATGCCCCCGGCGTGCAAAGCCCGGTTATCGACTCGCTGATCAACCAAATTATTGCCGCGCAGGGAAATAAAGAAAAATTACTGCCGTTGGGGCGAGCACTGGATCGCGTATTAACGTGGAATTATTACATGCTGCCAATGTGGTACATGGCGGAAGACCGTCTCGCCTGGTGGGATAAATTCTCCCAACCCGCTGTACGCCCTGTTTACAGCCTGGGTATCGATACCTGGTGGTATGACGTTAATAAAGCGGCCAAACTGCCGTCAGCCAGACAACAGGGAGAGTAGATGGGCGCTTATCTGATTCGCCGTCTGTTGCTGGTGATCCCAACGTTATGGGCGATTATCACTATCAACTTTTTCATCGTGCAAATTGCGCCTGGCGGTCCGGTCGACCAGGCCATCGCCGCCATTGAGTTTGGTAATGCCGGAGTATTACCCGGCGCAGGCGGTGAAGGTGTTCGCGCCAGCCATGCGCAAACGGGCGTCGGCAATATCAGCGACAGTAATTACCGTGGCGGACGCGGATTAGATCCAGAAGTGATCGCCGAGATCACTCATCGCTACGGTTTCGATAAGCCGATCCACGAACGTTACTTCAAAATGCTCTGGGACTACATCCGCTTTGATTTTGGCGACAGCCTTTTTCGCAGCGCCTCGGTACTGACGCTGATTAAAGATAGTCTGCCGGTTTCCATCACCCTCGGATTATGGAGCACGCTGATTATCTATCTGGTGTCGATTCCGTTAGGCATTCGCAAAGCTGTTTATAATGGTAGTCGCTTTGACGTCTGGAGTAGTGCATTTATCATCATCGGCTACGCCATTCCGGCCTTTTTGTTTGCCATCCTGCTGATTGTCTTCTTCGCAGGCGGCAGCTATTTCGACCTGTTCCCTCTACGCGGCCTGGTTTCCGCTAACTTTGATTCGCTGCCGTGGTATCAGAAAATCACCGATTATCTGTGGCATATCACGCTGCCGGTGCTGGCGACAGTGATTGGCGGCTTTGCGGCGCTGACCATGCTGACAAAAAACTCATTCCTTGATGAAGTGCGCAAGCAATACGTGGTGACCGCCCGTGCGAAAGGGGTAAGTGAAAAAAATATTCTCTGGAAACATGTGTTCCGCAACGCCATGCTGCTGGTGATTGCCGGTTTTCCGGCGACGTTTATCAGCATGTTTTTTACCGGCTCGCTGCTGATTGAGGTGATGTTTTCACTCAATGGTCTTGGCTTACTGGGCTACGAAGCGACCGTCTCGCGCGATTATCCTGTAATGTTTGGTACCTTGTATATTTTCACCCTGATTGGCCTGCTGCTGAATATTGTCAGTGATATCAGCTATACGCTGGTCGATCCGCGTATAGATTTTGAGGGACGTTAATGTCGCGACTCAGCCCCGTCAATCAGGCCCGTTGGGCGCGTTTTCGTCATAACCGTCGCGGCTACTGGTCGTTATGGATTTTCCTCGTTTTGTTTGGTTTGAGTTTGTGTTCTGAACTGATCGCCAACGATAAACCGTTGCTGGTACGTTATGACGGCAGTTGGTATTTCCCGTTGTTGAAAAACTACAGCGAAAGCGATTTTGGCGGCCCGCTGGCAAGCCAGGCTGATTATCAGGACCCGTGGCTGAAACAGCGGTTGGAAGATAAAGGCTGGGTACTATGGGCACCGATTCGCTTTGGCGCTACCAGTATCAACTTTTCTACCGACAAGCCCTTCCCCTCCCCACCCTCCCGGCAAAACTGGCTGGGAACGGATGCCAATGGCGGCGATGTGCTGGCACGTATTCTCTATGGCACGCGGATCTCAGTTCTGTTTGGCCTGATGCTGACCCTCTGCTCCAGCGTGATGGGCGTGCTGGCGGGGGCGCTACAAGGCTATTACGGCGGTAAAGTCGATCTCTGGGGGCAACGTTTTATTGAAGTATGGTCGGGGATGCCGACGCTGTTTTTGATTATTTTACTTTCCAGCGTCGTACAGCCTAACTTCTGGTGGCTGTTGGCAATTACCGTCTTGTTTGGCTGGATGAGTCTGGTCGGCGTGGTGCGGGCGGAGTTTTTACGTACCCGTAATTTCGACTACATCCGCGCGGCGCAGGCGCTTGGCGTCAGCGATCGCAGTATCATCCTGCGTCATATGTTGCCAAATGCCATGGTCGCTACCCTCACCTTTTTACCGTTTATTTTATGTAGTTCGATCACCACCCTGACCTCACTCGATTTCCTCGGCTTCGGTCTGCCGCTCGGTTCACCGTCACTCGGCGAACTGCTGTTACAAGGGAAAAATAACCTTCAGGCCCCGTGGCTTGGGATCACCGCCTTCTTGTCGGTGGCGATATTGTTGTCTTTGCTGATCTTTATTGGTGAAGCCGTCCGCGACGCATTTGATCCTAATAAGGCGGTGTAGCATGACGCAAACTCTGTTAGCGATTGAAAATTTGTCGGTGGGTTTTCGCCATCAGCAAACCGTACGTACAGTAGTCAATGATGTTTCACTTCAGATTGAGGCTGGCGAAACGCTGGCGCTGGTGGGTGAGTCAGGTTCAGGCAAAAGCGTTACCGCGCTGTCAATTTTACGCCTGCTCCCTTCCCCGCCGGTTGAATATCTCTCCGGCGATATTCGTTTTCATGGCGAATCGCTGCTTCATGCCAGCGATCAAACGTTGCGCGGTGTACGCGGTAATAAGATCGCCATGATTTTTCAGGAGCCGATGGTGTCATTAAATCCATTGCATACCCTGGAAAAACAGCTTTATGAAGTGCTTTCACTCCACCGCGGGATGCGTCGGGAAGCGGCTCGTGGCGAAATTCTTAACTGCCTTGATCGCGTCGGTATCCGCCAGGCGGCAAAACGGCTGACAGATTATCCGCATCAGCTCTCCGGCGGCGAACGCCAGCGGGTGATGATTGCGATGGCGCTGTTAACGCGACCTGAATTATTAATTGCCGATGAACCAACCACCGCACTGGACGTCTCTGTTCAGGCGCAAATTTTACAGCTGTTGCGCGAACTGCAAGGCGAGCTGAATATGGGTATGCTGTTTATTACTCATAACCTCAGCATTGTCAGAAAACTGGCCCATCGCGTGGCGGTAATGCAAAACGGTCGCTGTGTCGAGCAAAATAACGCCGCTACGCTATTTGCCTCACCCACTCATCCTTACACACAAAAGCTACTCAACAGTGAACCGTCAGGCGACCCGGTACCATTGCCAGAACCTGCCTCAACGTTGCTGGATGTTGAACAGCTTCAGGTTGCCTTCCCCATTCGCAAAGGGATTTTGAAGCGCATTGTGGATCATAATGTGGTGGTGAAAAACATCAGTTTTACGCTACGAGCGGGTGAAACACTGGGTTTAGTAGGCGAGTCAGGTTCCGGGAAAAGCACGACGGGACTGGCGCTGCTGCGACTGATTAACTCTCAGGGCAGCATTATCTTTGACGGTCAGCCACTGCAAAATTTAAATCGTCGCCAGCTGTTACCTATTCGTCATCGCATTCAGGTGGTATTTCAGGATCCAAACTCCTCGCTCAACCCACGACTCAACGTTTTGCAGATTATTGAGGAAGGCTTACGGGTTCACCAGCCGACGCTTTCTGCCGCACAACGCGAACAACAAGTGATAGCCGTGATGCATGAAGTGGGATTAGATCCTGAAACACGCCACCGTTATCCGGCGGAGTTCTCTGGTGGTCAGCGGCAACGTATTGCGATTGCCAGGGCGTTAATTCTTAAGCCCTCGCTGATCATTCTTGATGAACCAACATCATCGCTCGACAAAACGGTACAGGCGCAAATATTGACGCTATTGAAATCATTGCAACAAAAGCATCAACTGGCCTATTTGTTTATCAGTCACGATTTGCACGTTGTCCGCGCGTTATGTCATCAGGTTATCGTACTGCGACAAGGGGAAGTAGTGGAACAAGGACCGTGCGCGCGCGTGTTTGCCGCACCGCAGCAGGAGTATACGCGTCAGCTACTGGCGTTGAGCTGACGCTTAAAAAGGATTGTAGTTTGAGAAGGGTTCGGCAATTGCCACACCAAAATTTTTCAATCGGCATGTTGCAGCAAACTCGTCCTGGCGATTTACAAACAGGCACGGCTCACCTTCACACTCCAGTACCGAACATGGAACTTCGATGTCGCTTAACGCCTGGCTGAGTTTGTACATCACCGACCATGCATTATCACCATCCGGGCTAAGCAATTTAAGCGCCACCAGGCTGTTGTCACCGCACGGTCCATTTTGCGGAATCGGTTCAACCTTCGAACCTGCGAAACCAGCAGACCAGCGATAGTTCTGCGGCAGTCGATGGACGATTGAGAGTTGTAATGAAGTCACTTATTTTCCCCGGAAGCACATTTACTTCACAATTTGTTTACATCAATTTTAACACATCATCAACAATCCGTCTTTATACAGATCGTAAAGATTGATGCCTCGCCAGCGTGGCCTCTATGGCTCTGATTTAAATAATATCTGCGGGCGTGGTCACGTTTGCGGGGCTATATGTACCCGTTTCTGCGATCTAACTCAACCTTTTTAACTACAATGATGTGACTTTTTACATAAATTGATTTTACATAAAATAAACATATATCGGGGGAATGATGGATTTGTGGTTGACATGCATCAACAAAGGAAGCCTTTTAGCTTCCTCGTTGTGCAATAGATCACCGTTTTTTCGGCCGACTGGCGTACAGACAGAAGAGAATGGAGCTGGTTGCGCAGAATGCAATTGACCAAATCATCGGCCATGCAGAGTTAAAGGTCGCAAGAGAAAGTAATGCGCCAACAATTGCCCCTATGCCGAAACGGAAGGTTCCTGCCAGCGAAGATGCCGTTCCCGCCATATGGGGAAACTCATCAAGAATGACCGCCATCGCATTAGATGACACCATCGACACGCAGCCCACAAACGCCGCAACGCCAACCACCAGCGACCAGAATCCCAGCCCCAGCAGCGCACTGATGACCATCCACGCCGCCATAATAAACTGTATCCACAACCCCGAGCGGAACATATTTAACGCGCCAATTCGGCGGACGAAGCGGCTGTTAAAGATAGTCATCACGAACAGGAAAACAATGTTTAGCGCAAAGTAATAACCAAAGTTTTCCGGCGCGACGTGGTTAATTTCAATGTAGACAAACGGTCCGGCGCTTAAGAACGAGAACATCCCGGCAAAGCTGAAACCACTGGCAAGCATATAACTCAGGACACGCTTATGACGGAACAGCGCCGCAAAGTTACCAATAGTGGTACGAATGTGAAATGGCTGACGACGCTCTGGCGGCAACGTTTCTTTAATCAGGAAGAAAATCATTGCCGAAGCCAGAATCGCCGCTAATGCCAGGATCCAGAAGATGTAATGCCAGCTCAGCCACACCAGCACCCAACCGCCGACAATCGGTGCCATCAACGGTGCAATAGTGGTCACCAGCATGACAAACGACATCATCCGCGAGAACTCTTCTTTCGGGTAAATATCGCGCATCAGGGCATTAATGACCACGCTGGCCGCAGCCGCAGCCAGCCCGTGGAAGAAACGCATCACAATCAGCTGATCGATGGTGTTTGCCAACGCACACGCCACCGCGGCGGCGGCAAACACCAGCGTACCGCCAAGAACCACCGGCTTACGCCCGAAGCTGTCTGCCATCGGCCCGTAGATTAACTGCCCCAACGCAAAGCCCAGAATATAAGTACTGAGGGTCATCTGCGTACTGCCTGCCGGTACGCCAAACTGCGCTGAAATTACCGGTAGCGCGGGCAGATACATATCAATCGACAGCGGCATCAACATGGCCAGCAGGCCAAGGATAAAAACAATAGCAAACGACGAATGCTGTCGGGTGGTCACAACGGGCTCCTGAAAGTCATTGAAAAGTTAGACGACGCTGGCAATTTCTTCTTCAGTTAACGGACGATATTCACCGGGAGCTAAATCAGCATCCAGCGTAATGCCGCCAATACGTTCACGATGCAGCTCAACCACATGGTTACCCACGGCGGCGAACATACGTTTCACCTGATGATAACGCCCTTCGCTGATGGTCAAACGAACCTGCGTTGGGGTAATCACTTCCAGCACCGCCGGCTTAGTGAGATCTTTTTCGTTATGCAGCTGCACGCCTTTAGCAAATTGCTCTGCCGTATCGTCAGCTACGGGTGATTCCAGCGTCACCAGATAGGTCTTCTCGCAATGATGGCGCGGAGAAGTAATGCGGTGCGACCACTGACCATCATCTGTCATTAGTACCAGACCGGTGGTATCGATATCCAGACGCCCTGCAGCGTGCAGTTTCCACGCTACCGGTTCATCAAGAAAATAGAGCACCGTTGGGTGATCCGGGTCGTCCGTGGAGCAAACATAGCCCTGAGGTTTATTGAGCATGAAGTAACGTGGACCGTGTTGCTGCGCCAGCGGGTTGCCATCGTAAGCGACATCATGTTCAGGGAGCAGTTTGAACGCTGCATTACGGACGATTTCGCCATCGACGGTGACACGATTGCCGCGGATTTCACGCCCGGCAATAGCACGGCTAACGCCGAGTTGCTGTGCGATAAATTTATCAAGTCGCATGTGTGTGATTTTGCCTGTAAAAAACGGAGGTCGGGTAATGACCCGAAAATCTGAACTGTTGTCTGCCCAGTATAGCGGTCTAATAACTTCCCTCAAGGGAAAAAGATCCGTGGCATACTATTAGCAGAATAATCTACCTACGCGAGACCATGATTTTTACACTCCGCCCATATCAGCAAGAAGCCGTGGATGCCACGCTCAACCATTTTCGTCGTCATAAAACCCCTGCCGTTATCGTGCTGCCCACCGGTGCAGGTAAAAGCCTGGTGATAGCGGAACTGGCGCGGCTGGCGCGTGGTCGCGTGCTGGTGCTGGCACACGTTAAAGAACTGGTGGCGCAAAACCATGCAAAATATCAGGCGCTGGGGCTGGAAGCCGATATTTTTGCCGCCGGGCTAAAGCGCAAAGAGAGCCACGGTAAAGTGGTATTTGGCAGCGTGCAGTCGGTCGCCCGTAATCTTGATGCCTTTCAGGGTGAATTTTCGCTGTTGATTGTCGATGAATGTCACCGTATTGGTGACGATGAAGAGAGCCAGTATCAGCAAATCCTCACTCACCTGACAAAAGTGAATCCCCACTTACGCCTGCTGGGGCTGACTGCCACGCCTTTTCGATTGGGCAAAGGCTGGATCTACCAGTTCCATTATCACGGCATGGTACGCGGCGATGAGAAAGCCCTTTTCCGTGACTGCATTTATGAGCTGCCGCTGCGTTATATGATTAAACACGGCTATCTGACGCCGCCAGAACGACTGGATATGCCAGTAGTGCAATACGATTTCAGCCGCTTGCAGGCACAGAGTAACGGGCTTTTCAGCGAAGCCGATCTCAACCGCGAGCTGAAAAAACAGCAACGTATTACCCCGCACATCATCAGCCAGATTATGGAGTTCGCCGAAAAGCGTAAAGGAGTGATGATTTTCGCCGCCACCGTTGAACACGCCAAGGAGATAGTGGGACTGCTGCCTGCCGAAGATGCAGCACTGATTACTGGCGACACACCCGGCGCTGAGCGCGATGTGTTAATTGAAGATTTTAAAGCCCAGCGTTTTCGCTATCTGGTCAACGTCGCGGTACTGACCACTGGATTTGACGCCCCGCACGTCGATCTTATTGCTATTCTGCGCCCTACCGAATCGGTGAGTCTTTACCAACAAATTGTCGGGCGCGGTCTGCGTCTCGCTCCAGGCAAGACTGATTGCTTAATTCTTGATTATGCGGGTAACCCTCACGATCTCTACGCGCCGGAAGTTGGTACACCGAAAGGCAAAAGTGACAACGTTCCGGTACAGGTTTTCTGCCCTGCCTGCGGTTTTGCCAACACCTTTTGGGGGAAAACGACCGCCGACGGGACATTGATTGAACACTTTGGTCGCCGCTGTCAGGGATGGTTTGAAGATGACGACGGTCATCGAGAACAGTGTGATTTCCGTTTCCGTTTTAAAAATTGCCCGCAATGTAACGCGGAAAACGATATTGCCGCCCGCCGCTGCCGCGAATGTGACACCGTACTGGTTGATCCGGATGATATGTTAAAAGCGGCGCTACGACTGAAAGACGCGCTGGTATTACGCTGTAGCGGCATGTCTTTGCAGCATGGGCACGACGAGAAAGGCGAATGGTTGAAAATCACCTATTACGATGAAGACGGCGCGGATGTGAGTGAGCGTTTCCGTCTGCAAACGCCCGCTCAGCGTACCGCCTTCGAGCAGCTTTTTATCCGCCCGCATACGCGCACACCGGGCATCCCTCTGCGCTGGATCACCGCCGCTGATATCCTCGCCCAGCAAGCATTACTGCGACACCCGGATTTTGTCGTCGCCCGCATGAAAGGTCAGTACTGGCAAGTGCGTGAAAAAGTGTTCGATTACGAAGGTCGTTTTCGTCGGGCGCACGAATTACGCGGTTAATGGTAGTTTTGATTGATGTATAAGGCGATTGAGTATAGAATCTCGCCCGCTTTTGCATACGCAAAGCAGATCACTTACCTGTTGCTGGGTCGCCTGTAGCAGGATTAATTTAAGAGAGAAAGAAATGTTTACTATCAACGCAGAAGTACGTAAAGAGCAGGGTAAGGGTGCGAGCCGCCGCCTGCGTGCCGCTAACAAGTTCCCGGCAATCATCTACGGTGGCAAAGAAGCGCCGCTGGCTGTCGAACTGGATCACGACAAAGTCATGAACATGCAAGTTAAAGCTGAATTCTATAGCGAAGTTCTGACCATCGTTGTTGACGGTAAAGAAATCAAAGTTAAAGCTCAGGACGTACAGCGTCACCCGTACAAACCGAAGCTGCTGCACATCGACTTCGTTCGCGCTTAATTGCTGAATAAGTTGTAAAAAACCCCGCTCCGGCGGGGTTTTTTGTATCTGCAGAATATGCCTGATTACGGTATTGCTATTTTTTGCAGGCCAGATAAGGCGTTCACGCCGCATCTGGCATTCAGAACACAAAACCGATTAATTGCCGCCAGACGTCCGGCGCTGCAATTGATCGCGCAAATTCGGCGGCGTGCCTTTAATGGTCAGGGTATCGGTTGCTGGATCCCAGAAGATGCGTTCACCTAACAGCATCGCATCAAAGTTAATAGTCAAGCCACCGCCGCTACCGGCAAACTTCGTCAACTGACGCAGTGTGCTACGGTCTGCCGGGAAGCTCTCTTCCAGTTCGTAGCCTTTTTCAGCCGCAAACTCCGTGAAGCTCACTTCGCTGACGCCTGCCAGCTCTTTCGACAGCGATTCCAGTTCAATCTCTTCGCCTGCCTGCAGCTGCTCATTACAGTAGCTATAAACCTGCTGGCGCACGTTCTGTCGCTCTGCTTTATCCAGTTGTGCTTCGGCAGTGAAATCATCAACCGCTTGCAACAGCCCACGGTTTTGCGCTTTCGCGTTTAACCCTTCGCTGGCCCCGAGGAAATCCATAAAGAAATCCGCCACTTTGCGCCCTACTCGCCCTTTCAGGAAAGTGAGATAGCGGGTCGACTCTGGATTGGTTTCCCACTCGGTTAAATCGATACGCGCAACAATATCCGCATGATTGATATCAAGATAATGGGTTGGGTTGATGTCGAGATTTTCGTTAACACGCATACTGCTCAGGTTGCTCAGAACTGCCACCAGCAGATACTCCACCGCCAGATAGCGATAGTGGCAAAACAGCACGAATCCACCGTCAGCAAAAGGATATTTCGCTAATTCGTCACGCAGGCGACCGGTTGCCGCGCGGCTAAATGCCAGAAAGTCCTCTTCGCCCTGACGCTGTAAGCGCAGTGTCTGCGCCAGTTCACTCTCTTCGCTAAACAAGCCGTAAGCTTTATTTTTGGCGCTATAGACCCGATGCAGTTCTGCCACCATCTCAACGACGGTTTCTGTCGGTTCCAGCAATGAATCGCGCAACACCAGCTCAAGGTTCTGCTCATCACGCTTGATAAGCTGGTGCAGAGCAATCTGGTTGATATCCAGACTCATGATAAACTCTCCTTTAAGACCGGGCGGTATTCAACCACCGCCGGTTAAGCGACGCAATAAAAGATGGCGGTCATTTTACAGAAGGCGGCGTAACGAGAATGATTTAACGCATAAAAAAGCAGAAAAAAAACCGTTGCTACGGTAATATGTTGCCCTTTCATCAACTAACTGATTTCGATTTATGCCACAAATTTCCCGCTACAGTGATGAACAGGTTGAACAATTGCTCGCAGAGCTGCTCAACGTACTGGAAAAACATAAGGCTCCGACCGACCTTTCCCTGATGGTGTTAGGCAACATGGTCACTAACCTTATCAACACCAGCATTGCCCCGGCCCAACGCCAGGCAATTGCCAACTCTTTTGCCCGCGCCTTACAGTCCTCTATCAACGAAGACAAAGCGCACTAAGGGAAACAGATAACAGGTTATGGTAACTCATCGTCAGCGCTACCGTGAAAAAGTCTCCCAGATGGTCAGTTGGGGGCACTGGTTTGCACTGTTCAATATTCTGCTTTCGCTCGTCATTGGCAGCCGTTACCTGTTTATCGCCGACTGGCCGACAACGCTTGCTGGTCGCATTTATTCCTACGTAAGCATTATCGGCCATTTCAGCTTCCTGGTGTTCGCCACCTACTTGCTGATCCTCTTCCCGCTGACCTTTATCGTCGGCTCCCAGAGGCTGATGAGGTTTTTGTCCGTCATTCTGGCAACGGCGGGAATGACGCTATTACTGATCGATAGCGAAGTCTTTACTCGTTTCCATCTCCATCTTAATCCCATCGTCTGGCAGCTGGTTATCAACCCTGACGAAAATGAGATGGCGCGCGACTGGCAGCTGATGTTCATCAGCGTGCCGGTTATTTTATTGCTTGAACTGGTGTTTGCGACGTGGAGCTGGCAAAAGCTGCGAAGCCTGACGCGTCGTCGACGCTTCGCGCGCCCGCTGGCCGCATTCTTATTTATCGCCTTTATCGCCTCGCATGTGGTTTATATCTGGGCCGATGCCAACTTCTATCGCCCGATCACCATGCAGCGCGCTAACCTACCGCTTTCGTACCCGATGACGGCGCGACGTTTTCTTGAGAAGCATGGTCTGCTTGATGCGCAGGAGTATCAACGCCGTCTCATTGAGCAAGGTAATCCAGACGCCGTTTCCGTTCAGTATCCGTTAAGCGAACTGCGCTATCGCGATATGGGCACCGGGCAGAATGTGCTGTTGATTACTGTCGATGGCCTGAACTACTCACGCTTCGAGAAGCAGATGCCTGCGCTGGCAGGTTTTGCTGAGCAAAATATTTCGTTCACGCGCCATATGAGCTCCGGCAACACTACAGACAACGGCATCTTTGGCCTGTTCTATGGCATCTCGCCGAGCTATATGGACGGTATTCTGTCGACCCGTACGCCTGCGGCATTAATTACTGCGCTTAATCAGCAAGGCTATCAGCTGGGGTTATTCTCATCAGATGGCTTTACCAGCCCGCTGTATCGCCAGGCATTGTTGTCAGATTTCTCGATGCCGAGCGTACGCACCCAATCCGACGAGCAGACCGCCACGCAGTGGATCAACTGGCTGGGCCGCTACGCACAAGAAGATAACCGCTGGTTCTCGTGGGTTTCTTTCAATGGCACTAACATTGACGACAGCAATCAGCAGGCATTTGCACGGAAATATAGCCGGGCGGCAAGCAATGTCGATGACCAGATCAACCGCGTGCTCAATGCACTACGCGATTCTGGCAAACTGGACAATACGGTGGTGATTATCACTGCCGGTCGGGGTATTCCGCTGAGCGAAGAGGAAGAAACCTTTGACTGGTCCCACGGTCATCTGCAGGTACCATTAGTGATTCACTGGCCAGGTACGCCGGCGCAGCGTATTAATGCTCTGACTGATCATACCGATCTGATGACGACGCTGATGCAACGCCTGCTACATGTCAGCACACCTGCCAGCGAATATTCGCAAGGTCAGGATTTGTTCAACCCTCAACGCCGTCATTACTGGGTTACCGCCGCGGATAACGATACGCTGGCAATTACCACCCCGAAAAAGACGCTGGTGCTGAACAATAACGGTAAATACCGTACTTACAACTTACGTGGTGAAAGAGTGAAAGATGAAAAACCACAGTTAAGTTTGTTATTGCAAGTACTGACAGACGAGAAGCGTTTTATCGCTAACTGATTAATTATAAATCAGTTAGCGAAATATCTTACTTGCAATCGGTGTGGAAAACGGTAGTATTAGCAGCCACGAGTCGGCACGTAGCGCAGCCTGGTAGCGCACCGTCATGGGGTGTCGGGGGTCGGAGGTTCAAATCCTCTCGTGCCGACCAAAAATCCCAAAAAAAACCAACCTTTACGGTTGGTTTTTTTATATCTGCATTTAATTCGATAAACAGACCGCGACACATCACGGCCTGTTTATTTTCTGTTATCAGAACGACCAGACCACACCCGCCTGAGTATTCCACGGTGATTCTACCCCTGCGCCATTGCCATAGCTGACAGACAAATGACCGCTTAACGTCGGGGTAAACGATGACCTTATCCCAGCCTGATAAACGCCACTGGTTCCAGCCACATCATTATTAAATTTGCCATCGTCATTAACTTTCACCTGGTTAGAATCGGCGTATTCCTGACGTACGGCGGCTTTCAGCCAGGGTTCCAGCGTCGTACCGTTTTGCAGGTCCATGTGATAGCTTACCGCCGTTCCCGCTTCAGCCCGTAATATGCGGGTATTTCCCACATCCGCGCTCATGCCGTTTGATAACGTGTAGTCCTGACCATCTGTGGTAAAGCCGGTAAAGGCCAGATAGGGTCTAACACTCCACAATCCGTCAACCCAACGGAACCCGCTCTCGACATGAGCACCCGCGCCGTTACTATTGTAATCGCCAAACGCTGTTGCTCCATTACTCATCTTGCCATGGATGGTGTTGGCAAAACGGTCAACTTTCACCACTCCATCAACATAGGCACCGTTCTGATGCTCCCAACCGGCATAAGCCCCCAGGGTGTAGCTATCGATATTACCTTTGCCGCCGCGATCAAAACCAATATCAGAATGAGAGTAACCAAAGAACAAGCCGCGAATTGTGCTGCTTTCTTCACGGGAGAAACGGCTATCGATACCGAGCGTCAGGCCCGTCAATGTTTGCTCAAAGCCAGCTCCCGCATCAGTGGTCACGTTGTTGCGGGTGTTAATTGCCGAACTCCACATCGCCGTATCGTAACTAACGCCTTTTACGCTACCAAGACGCTCACGCACGGTGTACAGTTCTGCATCAAATACCAGCGGTTGTGCTGCTGCCATGTTCAGCACATCAGTGGTTGAAGGGGTAATTTGCGCGCGATTCTCTGCCAGACTCCAGCTATGGTTGCCATTATCCAGCAAGGTATATTCATACGTACCGATATCAACAACGCCTCCGGCATTGCCCAACGTAAATGCAGCATCACCGCCGCCCGTTGTTACCAGTGTAAGGCTATCACCTGCTGCCGGGCTGGCCCCTGTGTCCGTCACAAATATTTTGAAATCACCTGTTGCCTGACCGGTCACGTTGAGCTGATCGCTCTGATGATTAGCCATATCAGTACGCATATAAAAATTGCCGTTTCCCGATAGGGTATTGGTGGTCAACGTAGTGAAATTTTCCGCACTTGCCGTCACAGATGAACGAGTCACTGGCTCAGCCATCATAATCACATTTGCGCCAGACATCGCAAGGTTGGCTAAGTTGAGGCGAGTGTTTTGGTTCGTCGTAGTGATATCGGCAATGATGGTCCATGCGCTATTTTCGAGCGAAACATCCGCTTTGCTGGTATCCACGGCACCATGCGTTCTAAAAGAAGCGCCCTCAGAAACCACTACCTTACCCACCAACATAGCGGGTGCATAATTTATTTGCGGCTTCATGACCTCAAGAATGCCATCATTCCCTCTGACTGAAACGTTAACCATTGTGCCAGCCCAGACATTAGCGCGGCCATTGTTGATAACCATATTTTCAGAGATGGCTTTAGAGGAATACGTTATACTTCCATTCTGATCTGATCGACCGAGATCATATACCGCATTTGCCTGCACTCTCGTACCAGTATCCTTTCCCAGCGATTGCATAGTGGCATGCTCATCAAGGATAGTGTCAATGGCCTGCGTGTCCTCCATAACAATAAGCCCGGAACCATCATCCAGCTCATAATTTTTTGACACACCATCTTTTATACTAAATTGGCCTTTACTGTTTGTACCACTCACTTCCAGCGCATTCGTTGAGACAATTAATTTTCCGCCTGCTTTTTTATCAACGCCAGTTGCAGTCCCGCCATCCATAACCTCCAGTAAGCCGCCACTATCCACAGTGGTATTATAAGCGAAGTCATTTTCTTCAACTCGCAAACTTCCGCCGTTTTCCAACAGCATATTATTAGCAATACCATCCTTGATATCGAACTGACCGAGACGGTTTGTTCCGAATACCTCCATGGCCCGGGTGGTTGTTTTAATCGCACCGCCTGCTTTCTGATCTACCGCAAATGCTAATCCTCCCTCTTTAACCTCCAGTAATCCTCCCTTTTCGATAGCGGCAAAGACGGTAATCCCATCTTTTTCAATAATTAAGCGCCCGCCTTTAATCGTAGGTTCATTCGCTGCGCCATAAACCTGTAGCACACCATTATTGAGGGTAGTCTGGTTTGCCGCACCACCCATTTGAACAATTTGATAACCATCATTTAATACTGAGTATTCTGCGGTGCCATTCATTTCAATGTACTGATACCCGCCGTTAATTTCAGTATTACTACTTATACCAAATTCTTTAATATGCTGTTCTCCGCCAGGATTGATTTTCGTATTATTGGCGGTCCCATAAACCAGCTGGATATCTTTTTCCAGGACAACACCATCAACTGTCTCACCATACTCAACTGTTGATGCCAATGCTATGGGTGAATATAACGCTGTAGCCACCAGAACAGATATTGCGGAACGACAAAGAGAAACAGAACCAGATTGATGCATTGAGCTTTCATCCTATGAAATTAATTGCTGTTAAAAGCATTGGGTAGAGAAAATACCCATAGCTCCATACCCGGAGTCAGTTTTTAAAAACTGTTTAAAGAAATGCACAAGTATTGTGATTGATTTTTTAGTTGTTTTTCTTGATGAGAAGCTGATGCAAAATTCCGTCTTTATAATGAAAGTGATGCCAAAGCGAACGACAAGGTTGTAGTTTTCGCTACATGTCCATACATAAAATGGGGTAACATTCACGCGCCTGGTAGCGTTACCAACGCTACGCTCAAACATAATGATTCTAATAAAACCTCAGGAGACTACTATGCCTGAAGCAACGCCTTTTCAGGTGATGATTGTGGATGATCATCCACTTATGCGACGCGGTGTTCGTCAGTTACTGGAGCTTGATCCTGGCTTTGAAGTGGTCGCCGAAGCGGGCGACGGCGCGAGCGCAATCGATCTGGCGAATAGACTGGATATCGACGTGATCTTGCTGGATCTCAATATGAAAGGTATGAGTGGCCTGGATACCCTCAATGCCTTGCGCAGGGATGGCGTTACCGCGCAAATTATTATCCTGACCGTATCAGATGCCTCCAGCGATGTCTTTGCGCTGATAGACGCAGGCGCAGACGGTTATCTGTTGAAAGACAGCGACCCGGAAGTGTTGCTGGAAGCGATTCGTGCCGGAGCGAAAGGCAGCAAAGTCTTTAGCGAACGCGTCAATCAGTACTTACGTGAACGTGAAATGTTTGGCGCGGAAGAAGATCCCTTCAGCGTGCTGACGGAGCGCGAGCTGGATGTTCTGCACGAGCTGGCACAGGGGCTGTCAAATAAACAGATTGCCTCGGTGTTGAATATTTCCGAGCAGACAGTAAAAGTACACATTCGCAATCTGCTGCGTAAACTCAATGTCCGCTCACGCGTGGCGGCCACCATTCTGTTCCTGCAACAACGCGGGGCACAATAAAAAATAGCCCGATGGCATCACCATCGGGTCTCTTTTTATTTACTCTCCTGCGGCGACAAATGTTGCATCGCCTGCGCGATACTACGTTCAATCACCGCACGGCGAGTATCGTTGGCAGGTAAGAGTTTCAACATCATCTCCCACGCGGCAACGGCTTCGCCAAATCGCTGCTGCTCAAAGGCGTTAAACGCATACATGCTTAACACACGAATATTGCTATGGTCCGTTCTCACCAACTGGCGCAGCAGTTCGCCGCCGAGGCGGTTGTCGTTGGGATCAGATGAACGTGTCAACGCTTCAGCGTATCCCAGTGCAGCATCGCTGTTCTTCGGATCGAGGCGATACGCAGTAGCGTATGCATCGGTGGCGATACTGGCGTTACCCAGCGCCATGCCAACGCGGCCCAACATAATCCAGCCTTCTATATCTCCCGGATTTTTTTGCAGTTGAGTACGCATCCCCAGCGCAAGGCGCGACATCTCTTCTTCGTTGAGCGGATCGGCTTTCGGATCCAGCGCCCTGTCCAGCAACGCCGGAGCCTGTGCCGTGGCCTGCTGCCAGATTTTCACCTGCTGATAATTGCCAGTCTGGTAGTAGCTGACGCCAGCCACAATTAACGCCACCACAATACCCGGCAGATAAACAATATATCCGGCACGCTTACCTTCCGGCACGCTTTGTTCAGGAAACGCGTCCGGCACCACGCGTACCCGACGCCGCGAACGGGCGTAAATGACCCAACCGCCAATGCCAATAGCCACTACCGGAAGCACCCACAGCAGCACGGTCAGCGGCGTTAACGGCGGATCGTAAGTGACAAAGTTGCCGTAACGCGCCACCATATAATCGACAATCTCTTTTTTACTTTTACCTTCCTGCATCAGTTCATACACTTTCTGGCGCAGGTCGGTGGCAATCATCGAGTTGGAATCGGCAATGCTGTTGTTCTGGCATTTCGGGCAGCGTAGTTCTTCAGTGAGTTGCCGGAACTGCTGCTCCTGCGCTTCATCCTTAAACTGCAACACGTCGATGGTCGCCAGCGCTGAGCCGGAGATCATCAGCATCAGCACGCCCAATAAAAACCTCATTGTGCGGCCTCCTTACTGTATTTCTCCCACAGCGGCTTGATCTCTTCTTCCCAGACGCGAGGATTGAGATCGCCCGCATGGCGATAGCGAATGATGCCGTTGCCGTCGATGAGGAACGTTTCTGGCGCGCCATAGACACCGAGATCCAGTCCTAACATGCCGTCGCCATCAAACAGGCTTAGTGCGTAAGGATTGCCCAGCTCTTTCAGCCAGCTGATTGCCTTCTGGCGATCGTCTTTATAGTTCATGCCGACCACGCGGATGCCCTGCGCAGAAAGCTGATTCAGATATTGATGTTCCGCACGGCAGGTCGGACACCAGGTCGCCCAGACGTTAAGCAGCACTGGTTTGCCCTGAGTCAGCACATCCGCCTGATAAAACTGCCCCGGATTGTCCAGTGATTCGAGGCGAAACTTCGGCACTGGCTTGCCAATGAGCGCCGATTCCAGATTGGTCGGATCATCCCCTTCGGCATTACGCGCCAGCTGCCACAGTAGCGCCGCGGCAATCGCCAGGAAGATAATCAACGGAATTAACAATACTTTGCGCTTCATACAGCCTCCGGCGCAGTTTTCTGCGGGTTCACGCGCTTACGATAGCGAGGATCAAACAGGCACAGCAGCCCGCCCAATGCCATCATCAGCCCGCCCGCCCAAATCCAGCGAACAAACGGTTTGTAGTAAAGACGCACGGCCCACGCGCCGTTTTCCAGCTCTTCACCGAGCGCGGCGTACAGGTCACGCGTGATGCCGCCGTCAATCGCCGCTTCGGTCATCATCGACCCGGCAGTGTTGTAATAACGTTTTTCCGCATACAGCACCGTTTCCGGCTTGCCATCGCGCGTTACGCCGATAGTCGCCACACCGCCACGCCAGTTCGGGCCAGTCACCTCTTTGACATCACGGAAGGTGAAGCGATATTCATGAATATCGACACTATCGCCGGACTTCATGCGCACATCACGCTCAACGCTATAGTTCTGGCTAAAGGCAATACCAACAATTGTCACTGCCAGCCCCAGGTGAGCCGCCACCATTCCCCAATAACTGAAGGTGGTTTTCGTGCCACGTGAAATACGCAGCGCAGCTTCCGCAATTGCCAGCACCGCAATCCAGCAGGCCATTGCCAGGCCGAGCACCGTCATCGCCACAACTTTGCTTTCGAACAGCCACGGCAGCAGCAGCGACAGCACCAGCGTTGAGATGAAGGCGATAATCAATAAATTGCGGATTTTACGTGGGCGATCGCGCCCCCAGCGCACCAGAGGACCGACACCAAGCAGCAGCGCAAACGGCACCATCAGCCAGGTAAACATGGTGTTGAAGAACGGTTCGCCAATCGAAATACTGCCCAGTCCCAGTTGCTTGTGCACCAGCGGCAGCAGCGTCCCCAGTAATACCACCAGCATCGCGGCGACCAGCAAAACGTTGTTCGCTAACAGCAGAGATTCCCGCGACCACAGCGCATTGTTTACGCGTGAGCGAACTTTGTGTCCACGCGCGGCAAACAGCAGCAGCGAACCACCAATCACCAGCACCATAAAGGCGAGGATAAACATACCGCGCGCCGGATCAGACGCAAACGCGTGTACCGATACCAGCACGCCGGAACGCACGAGGAAAGTCCCCAACAGACACAACGAGAAGGCACTGATTGCCAGCAGTAATGTCCACGCTTTGAAGCTGGCGCGTTGTTCAGTGACCGCCAGTGAGTGCATCAGCGCAGTCCCCACCAGCCACGGCATAAACGAGGCGTTTTCTACCGGATCCCAGAACCACCAGCCGCCCCAGCCGAGTTCGTAATAGGCCCATGCGGAACCGAGCACGATGCCGAGCGTCAGGAAGATCCACGCTGCCAGTGTCCACGGACGAGTAAAACGCGCATAAGTGCTGTCCAGACGCCCGCTCAACAAAGAAGCAATGGCAAAAGCAAACGCCACCGAGAAGCCGACGTACCCCATATAAAGCAGAGGCGGATGGAAGATCAGCCCCGGATCCTGTAACAGCGGGTTAAGATCGCGACCTTCAATCGGGAAGTTCGGCAACGTGCGTGAGAACGGGTTAGAGGTAAAGAGAATGAACAGCAAAAAGCCGACGCTGACCATCCCCATTATCGCCAGTACGCGGGCCACAATATCCAGCGGAATACGCTGACTAAAAATCGCCACCGCAAAGGTCCAGCCGCTCATCAGCAGCACCCACAGCAGAAGCGAACCTTCATGCGCGCCCCAGGTAGCCGCCACGCGATACCACACCGGAAGCTGGGTATTGGAGTTGCTGGCAACATAGGTGACGGTAAAGTCGTTGACCACGAAAGCATTGACCAGCACCAGAAATGCGCCAGCCACAGACATAAACAGCAGCCAGGCAAACAAGCGGGAAGACGCCATCATGCGCGCATCTCCGCGCGCCACGCCCCATAGCGGATACACGGACAGCAGCAGCGCAATCCCTAACGCCAGGCACAGCAGCCCGTTACCAATTTCTGGCATCATGATGCTGGGTCCTTATAAACACTCGCCGGGCGACGGTGGTTAGCTTCCATCGCTTTCTCAACTTCTGGCGGCGTGTAGTTTTCATCATGTTTCGCCAGCACTTCTTTCGCGAGGATATGATTGCCTTTTTCCAGCTCGCCCTGCACCACAACGCCCTGCCCTTCACGGAACAGATCCGGCAAAATGCCTTCGTAAGAGACATCCACTGAACCTTCAGCATCGTAAATGGTGAAAGTTACTTTCAGCGAATTGGGATCGCGCTGCACACTACCCGGCATCACCATCCCGCCAACGCGCAGACGCTGACCGACTTCCGGCATTTGCTGAGTTTCACGCTTGCCGTAGAGAATTTCCCCCGGCGTATAAAAGAGATCGATATTCGAGCGCAGCGCATACAGCACCAGACCGATAGTAAGCGCCAGCCCCGCCAAAACGGCACAGGCAATCCACAAGCGGTTTTTACGGCGAATATTCATGCAGCCTCCTGCTGTTGCGCAGCACGTAAACGCGCCTCACGCGCCCGCTGTTGCGCCACGCCACGCAGAATTGCGCGATGCTGCATCACCGAGTGCACGACTAAAATCACCAGCGGAATAACGGTCATCGCTACCGCCAGCCAGACAAAAAAGGCGTAACCGCCCATTGCGAAAAATTCATTCCAGGAAGCAAATGCAGGGGTCATTTACGGCCTCTTTTCAGTATCAGTTCACTCACCCACGGACGGCGTTTTTCCATCAGCAAAATCAAATTACGCATCCGCATCAGCGTCAGCGTGGCAGACAGCAGCAGGAAGCCAAAAATCGACCAGCGCAGCGGCGAACGCATCGCCGGATCGATACTTTGCTGCATCCGCGTTGATCCCTGATGCAGGGTGTTCCACCACTCCACGGAGTAATGAATAATCGGCAGATTCACCACGCCAATCAGCACCAGAATACCTGCCGCACGGCCCGCCAGACGGCGGTCGTCGAAGGCGTGCCACAGGGCAATTACACCAACATACAGAAACAGCAGCACCAGTTCAGAAGTCAGGCGTGCGTCCCATACCCACCAGGTGCCCCACATCGGTTTTCCCCATGCAGAGCCGGTAACCAGGGCAATAAAGGTAAACACGGCACCAATGGGGGCCATCGCCGCTACCGCCAGGTTGGCCATTTTCATCTGCCAGACAAGGCCAATAAACGCCGCCACCGCCATTGATGCATAAATGCCCATCGACCAGATCGCCGCAGGCACATGCAGGTAGATAATGCGGTAGCTATTTCCCTGCTGATAATCAGCCGGAGCAAAGCCGAATCCCCAGATCCAGCCGACGGTAAGCACGACCACACTGGCAATTGCCAGCCACGGTATAAACCAGCCACAGATTTGATACAGCCGTGGTGGGATCGCCAGTTGATGCAGTGTTTTCCACATAGTTTCGATACCAGACTCGAACAAAAATCAGTAATCCAGCGTTATTGAATGCTGATTCGTAACGCTGCCGCCGTCGCAAAAGGACTTAAAGTCGCGGTGCCTGCCAGCAACGCGCCTAAAATTGCCAGATACCCGTCAACGGGCAAATGCATGGAAGCCGCGTCCATCGCGGCGGTGGCAAAGATGAGTAATGGGATAGTCAGCGGTAACACCAGTATGCTGAGCAGCACACCACCGCGCTTAAGTCCCACTGTCAGCGCCACGCCCGGTGCACCGAGAAAGCCAAGCGTAGGGGTTCCCAGCAGCAGCGTCAGCGCCATCACTTGCCAGCCATAAACATCCATTCCCAGTAGCATTGCTACCAGGGGCGAAAGGATAAGTAACGGCAGACCGGTTACCATCCAGTGCGCCATCACCTTCGCCAGCACAACGGCGGGCAAGGGTAACGGCAACAACATCAATTGTTCAAGACTGCCGTCCTGCAAATCGTCACGGAACAGACGCTCCAGTGCCAGCAAGGATGAAAGCAGTGCGGCAACCCAGATAACGCCCGGTGCAATACGCGCCAGCAGTTGCGGCTCCGGACCGATACTGAGCGGAAAAAGGGTAATGACAATCAGGAAGAACCACAGCGGGTTGGCGATTTCGGCGCTATGGCGAAACGCTACGCGCAGCTCAAGACGGAAAATGCGCCAGAACATCATGCGGCCCTCGTTTGCGTCAGTGAAATGCGGCGAATTTTACTTTCAGCAACGTTGAGCGGCTGGTGGGTAGTCAGAATCACAATCCCCCCCTGCTCCGTATGCTGCGCCATACGCTGGGTCAGACGATCGACGCCGTTAACGTCAATCGCGGTAAAAGGCTCGTCGAGGATCCATAACGTGGCACGGGTCAGCCACAGACGCGCTAAAGCGACGCGGCGTTGTTGCCCGGCAGAAAGTTGATTTACAGGAATATCTTCAAATCCGGCAAGCCCAGCCTGCGCCAGGGCTTCCAGACATTGTGCGGTATCGCCATCGCGATGATAAAAGTGCAGATTTTCTAACGCCGTCAGCCGGGTTTTGATCCCCGGCTGATGGCCTATCCATAACAGGTTTTGATGGTAGCTGTCGCGTACCTGATGCAAGGGCTGCCCTTGCCAGAGAACGTCACCCGCATCAGGGCGAGACAACCCCGTCAGCAAACGGAGAAGCGTTGTCTTCCCCGCGCCGTTGCTACCGGTGATTTGTACCCACTCTCCTGCGTTCAGCGTAAATGACAAGCCACTAAATAAGGTTCGTTCATCCCGCTCGCAAAGTAACTCTCTGGCTTCAAGCATACCCACGCAATAACCCTGTTAAAAACCTGGCTCGACTTCGCGCATATCGGGCAGCTTGTGCGCTATCCCTTTATGGCAATCAATACAGGTTTGCCCATCTTTCACCGCCTGGTCATGCATCTTCGCGGCAACCGATTTCTGGGCGGTTGTATCCATATACTCGAAGTTGTGACAGTTACGGCACTCCTGCGAGTTATTGTCCTTCATGCGCCGCCACTCATTCTGTGCCATCGTCAGGCGATGAGCTTCAAATTTCTGCGGCGTGTCAATAACGCCAAAAATTTTACCATACAGCTCTTTACTTGCTTTGAGCTTGCGTATCATCTTCGGCACAAACTCGTGCGGAACGTGACAATCCGGACAGGTCGCACGGACGCCGCTACGGTTGTTGTAGTGCACGGAATCCATGTATTCCTGATACACCGTGTTACGCATTTCGTGGCAGCTAATGCAGAACTCTTCGGTATTGGCTTTTTCCATCCCGGTGTTAAAGCCGCCCCAGAAGACGATGCCGCCAACAAAGCCGATCAACAGCAGCGTCCCCAGCGCCAGACGGCTGGGGGTACGCCACCATTTCCACAGGCGCTTAATCAGACCAGGCTTACGGTCAGAATTTCCCATAATAACCTCTTATTTCCCGTAACCTTTTGACGGGGTAAAGGTATTCCCCACGATTGGCGCGGTATCGGCCTGCGGTACGTGACATTGCAGACAGAAATAACGACGCGGAGCCACTTCCGCGCCCACTTTGCCGTCGCTGTCCATAAAGTGAGTAGGACTGATGCGCGGCGCGCCAGTGGTGCGATAGCTTTCGACACCGTGGCACTGCAAGCAGCGGTTGGTATTGGTCGTTACCTGATAACCTTCAACGCTATGCGGGATCATTGGCGGCTGATTCACATAGTTCAGCGGCATCCGTTCCTGCTCTTTTGGCATCCGAATGGCCCCTTCCTGCGTCCCGGATACTTCCGGCGACTGGCTAAAATCGACGCCATTAGCCGCCCAAACCGCGCCGCTTACCACCAGGGCCAGCATCGCCGTCCATTGACACAGCGCTTTCTTCAGGTCATGGCTTTTCATGATTTCGCTCCCGAACTCCATCGTGTAGTTATTGTAAATACATCCTCAGAACAGACATCCACGCAGCGACCGCACGTCATGCAATCGCGGCTGGTGACCTGCACCGGGCTTTGTTCATCCAGCACCGGGGCACGTAGCACATGCGGTTCCGGGCAAACATGAAAACAATCCATACAGCGGTTACATTTCTGCCGATCGGTGGCCGCAACGGTAATGACACCTTTGCTACCCAGCACGCCATACAGCGCGCCAACCGGACAAATGTGCCCGCACCAGCCGTGTTCAACGACCAGTAGATCAAATAAAAACAGCGCGAGAATAAGCAGCGCGCCGCTGCCGAATCCCATTACCAGACTGCGCCCCATCAGGGAAACGGGGTTGATCCATTCCCAGATGAGCGTGCCGGTTAAGGCCGATCCCAGCAGAATGACCACCAACAGCACGTAGCGAATGTGGCGAGGGATCGTCGCAGACTGATTGAGGTCAAATCGTCTGCGTAACCAGTTCGCTAAGTCGGTAATCGGATTCAGCGGGCAGACCCAGCTGCAAAATAATCGCTTTCCTGCCAGCGCGTAGAGCACGGTGATAATCACCGCACCGGTCAACGCCACCGTGGCAGGCAGATGACCGCTGGCAAGACTTTGCAGCGTCATCAGCGGATCGGTCAGTGGAACGGTGTCGAATAACAGGCTACTGCTGTAGTTGCCGTGCAAGATCCACACACCAAACCACGGACCGCTCAAAAACATCCCCAGCACGAAGAACTGACAAAGGCGACGTAACACCAGCCAACGGTGACTGCGCCACCAGCCTTTTTTCTCCAGCGCCTCGCGCCCGGCGTCACGTTTACGATTTGCCATTGTTCCCCTCCAGCCAGCCGAAGCGGTAATGGTGACCTAACTCCCCTTTCGCCAGTGACAGCGGTAACACCTTGATTGCCGGTTGTTCCAGCACGCACACTTTTTCGCACTTACCGCAGCCGGTACAGGCGTCGCTGTGAACCGTCGGCAGAAAGCGGGCGTGCTTACCGGTACGCGTGTTGCGCTCCAGCTCCAGGGTGATTGCCTCATCAATTTTCGGGCATTCGCGATAACAAACATCGCAGCGCAGCCCCTGAAAGTTGAGACAGTTTTCCTGGTCCACCAGTACCGCCAGCCCCATCCGCGCGTCGTCGATCGATTCGATCTCACGATCCAGCGCACCGCTCGGGCACACTTTGGCGCACGGAATGTCCTCACACATTTCGCAAGGAATATCCCGTGCGACAAAATATGGCGTGCCCGCCGACAGGCCAGAAGCCAGCGTCGCCAGTTTTAAGGTGTCGTAAGGGCAAGCCTGAACACACTGACCGCAACGCACACAGGCACTGGCAAAGGCGTTCTCGTTTATGGCTCCGGGCGGGCGCAACCGCACGCCAGATGCGCGTGCGGTTTGCTGTTGTAACCCCAGCGCCACACCCACGGCAGCCAGCCCGCCAGCTGTGCGAACGACATCGCGCAGAAAGCGGCGGCGACCATTTTGAGGTTTCGCTGACCGGGACATAATGGCTTACACCTTCTCCAGTTTGACCGCGCACTTCTTGAAGTCCGTCTCTTTCGAGAGCGGATCGGTCGCGTCCAGCGTCAGTTTGTTAACCAGCTGTGCGGCGTCGAAGAACGGCATGTACACCAGGCCCTGTGGCGGACGGTTACGACCGCGCGTTTCAACAATCGAGATCACTTCGCCACGGCGAGAAACCACTTTCACTTTGTCGCCACGGCGCAGATCGCGCGCTTTCGCATCCAACGGGTGAATAAACAGGACCGCTTCCGGGAAGGCACGGTGCAGTTCCGGTACACGGCGAGTCATACTGCCGGTATGCCAGTGCTCCAGGACGCGTCCGGTAGAGAGCCACAGGTCGTACTCTTCATCCGGTGCCTCCGCCGCCGGTTCGAACGGCAGTGCGAAGATCACCGCTTTGCCATCCGGTTTACCGTAGAACTTATAGCCTTCGCCCGCTTTCACGTACGGGTCGTTACCTTCGCTGTAACGCCACTGTGTTTCTTTACCGTTCACCACCGGCCAGCGCAGACCGCGCGCTTTGTGGTAGTCATCGAACGGTGCCAGATCGTGACCGTGACCGCGACCAAACCATGCGTACTCTTCGAACAGCCCTTTTTGCAGATAGAAGCCCAGCTCGCGGGATTCATCGTTCAGCTGATCTTCCGCCAGTTCGGATACAGGGTATTTGCTCACTTCCGGGGTGGCATACAGAACTTCGTACAGCGTTTTGCCACGCAGTTCCGGTTTCTTCGCCAGCAGATCTTCCGGCCATACTTCTTCAGTTTTGAAGCGGCGGGAGAACTGGACTAACTGCCAGAGATCCGATTTCGCTTCGCCCGGTGCCTGTACCTGCTGACGCCAGAACTGAGTACGGCGTTCGGCGTTACCGTAAGCACCCTCTTTTTCTACCCACATTGCGGTCGGCAGGATCAAGTCGGCGGCCAGCGCACTGACTGTCGGATACGGATCGGAGACGATGATGAAGTTGCGCGGATCGCGCCAGCCCGGCATACGCTCTTCATTGATGTTCGGCCCGGCCTGCATGTTGTTGGTACACATGGTCCAGTAAACATTCAGCTTGCCGTCTTTCAGCGCACGGTCTTGTGCTACCGCATGCAGACCGATTTTCGCCGGAATGGTGCCGCTCGGGATATTCCACTTCTTCTCGCAGATATCACGATGTTTCTCGTTAGTTACCACCATGTCCGCAGGCAGACGGTGAGCAAAGGTGCCCACTTCACGCGCAGTACCACACGCGGAAGGCTGCCCGGTCAGGGAGAACGGACCGCAACCCGGCTTGGAAATTTTGCCGGTCAGCAGGTGCAGGTTGTAGACCAGGTTGTTGGCCCATACACCACGGGTATGCTGGTTGAAGCCCATCGTCCAGTAGGAGATGACTTTCTTGTTCGGATCGGCATACAGCTGCGCCAGTTGTTCTAACTGGTCTTTCGGCACGCCGGTCATTTCGGCAGTTTTTTCCAGCGTATACTCAGCAACGAAGGCTTTGTAATCTTCAAAGCTCATCGGTTCGGAGGCGTCAGAACCTGGATTCTTCGCTGCTTTTTCCAGCGGATGGGTCGGACGTAAACCGTAGCCGATGTCCGTCGCCCCTTTGCGCAGGTTAACGTGTTTGCTAAAGAAGTCCTGATTTATCGCATTGTTTTGAATGATATAGTTGGCGATGTAGTTCAGGATCACCAGGTCTGATTGCGGCGTAAAGATGATGCCATTATCCGCCAGCTCGAAGCTACGATGCTGGTAGGTAGAAAGCACCGCCACGGTGACGTTCTGGTTAGAGAGACGACGGTTAGTGATGCGCGACCAGAGGATCGGGTGCATTTCCGCCATGTTCGCGCCCCACAGCACAAACGCATCAGCCTGCTCGATGTCGTCATAGCAGCCCATCGGCTCATCCATACCAAAGGTACGCATAAAGCCAACTACCGCCGACGCCATACAGTGACGCGCGTTCGGGTCGATGTTGTTCGAACGGAATCCCGCTTTAAACAGCTTGGACGCGGCATAACCTTCCCAGATAGTCCACTGACCAGAACCGAACATACCGATCGATTCCGGCCCTTTTTCTTTCAGGGCGGTTTTGAATTTCTCTTCCATCACATCGAAGGCTTGATCCCAGGTGATTGGGGTAAATTCGCCTTCTTTGTCATATTTACCGTTTTTCATACGCAGAAGCGGCTGCGTCAAACGGTCTTTACCGTACATGATTTTGGGCAGGAAATAGCCCTTAATGCAGTTCAGACCACGGTTAACCGGTGCGTCCGGGTCGCCCTGACAGGCCACCACACGCCCCTGCTGCGTTCCGACCAGAACGCCGCAACCAGTACCGCAGAAACGGCACGGCGCTTTATCCCATTTAATGGCTTCCTGCTGACCAACAACGGCGCGGGCAACGCCCGGCACGCTGAGACCGGCAGCCGCCGCAGCGGCCGCAACGGCGTTAGCTTTCATAAAGCTACGACGACTGAGTTTCATGGTGTTTCCTCACCTTGCTCTTCCTGCTGGTGATAAACCAGCGACACCGCCAGCACGCCCTCTACGTTGCGTACTGACTCAATGGTTTGAATCAGCGTTTCGCTGTCTTCTGCTTCCACCACCACAATCAACTGACCGCTCGGCGCGTCGCTGACAGCAACTTCACAGCCGGGAAAGGCGTTCAGTTGGGTGCTGATGTCTGAAATTCGTTCGCTTTTGGCCTGCACGACCAGGCTGCAAACTTGCCAGTTAGTGTGCATGGAGATACTCCGCAGTTATGGCTGATACCGGACAGCTGGCTGCACATGCTCCACATCCGTTGCAAAGTTGGCTATTAAGTTGCGGCTGGTAGATCCCGGAGAGCGTCGGGCGAAAGATAATTGCCATTGGCTCACAGCTATCCTGACAGCGGCGGCATTCAACTGTTTGATACGCCAGGCACGCCTCCCCGATGGTGAACAGCAAATCCCAGGCCCTGGTGTGGCGCGGAGAAAATAGCGATTCGGGGCAAGCCTGCGCGCAGGCGTAACAGAAGCTGCACTCGTTATTTTTGAAATTAACACTCGGATAGCCACCCGCGCCGCGTTGCAGAATGTTGTTTTCACAAGCATTAATACAGGCGTCGCAGCGGGTGCAATGGGTCAGAAAATGAGATTCATCACCGGACCAGGGCGGACGGATACCGTTACTGGCTTTGCGCCAGCGACCAGTGAGTATGCCCCGACGGGATGCATCAATCTTCACATTGACCTTCCATCATTAACGCGCTCTGAAAATTGAGAGCGACCAAATAAACCGCATAATTAATAAGCCATTTTTATAGCCGCTAAGATATTAAAGGATGTGTCAAAGATGCATACCCCGATCGGGGTAAAACCTGTAGCAGGATCAAAAGAGTGGCGGGAAGCGTGGCAAAAACGGGCTTTTGCTCACATTTCAAATGGTTATAAACATATTTATATAGCGATTAATTCACCAGAAATATTTCTGTTGGTTTGCTCTCTCATCAGAATTTAACACTAAAAGAGCAGGTAAAATTATCTGAATGTTCTTTAAGTTATTCATAAAGCAAATTAATAAATCTGATGAATATGTTAACCTTCAGCGACATCATCGGTGAAAACCTATAAATGAAGAAGGAAAGCAAAAATGAAGACCATTCTACCTGCAGTATTGTTTGCCGCTTTCGCCACCACCTCCGCCTGGGCGGCAGAGAGCGTCCAGCCACTGGAAAAAATCGCGCCTTATCCGCAAGCTGAAAAAGGCATGAAGCGTCAGGTGATTCAGTTAACCCCGCAAGAAGATGAATCTACCCTGAAAGTAGAACTGTTAATCGGTCAGACGCTGGAAGTCGATTGCAATTTGCATCGTCTCGGCGGGAAGCTGGAAAGCAAAACGCTGGAAGGCTGGGGCTATGATTATTATGTCTTTGATAAAGTCAGTTCCCCGGTTTCGACGATGATGGCCTGCCCGGATGGCAAGAAAGAGAAGAAATTTGTCACCGCGTATCTGGGCGATGCCGGAATGCTGCGTTATAACAGCAAGCTGCCGATCGTGGTGTATACGCCAGACAATGTGGATGTGAAGTACCGCATCTGGAAGGCGGAAGAGAAAATTGACAACGCGGTAGTCCGCTAAACTGCCGTGAAGTGCTCCACCCCGTAGGTCGGATAAGGCGGTCACGCCGCATCCGACATCTAACGCCCAAGCCGGTTGCCTGATGCGACGCTGGCGCGTCTTATCAGCATACGCCACATCCGGCATACCATGCCGGATGTGGCACATCATTACAACGCAATATCCGCCACTTCTTTTTGAACGGGTTGCGGTTTCAACTGCGGTTTCGGCGTACTATCTGCTGCTTGCGGTTTGTCGTATTTCAGCCCCAGCACTTCGCTGGTGTACTGCAACTCGCGCTCCGTTGCCGCTACATCACCGTTCAGCTTGCGTCCATAAGACGGAACGATCGCCTTCAACGTTGCCTGCCATTGCGGGCTGGAAACGCGATCGCCAAATACTTTTTCCAGCAGATTCAACATAATCGGCGCGGCGGTTGACGCACCTGGCGATGCCCCCAGCAGCGCGGCAATAGTCCCTTGCTGGTCGCTGACCACTTCGGTACCCAGACGCAGTACGCCACCTTTCTCGGCATCACGCTTGATAATCTGCACACGCTGCCCCGCTTGCCACAAACGCCAGTCCTCTTTTTTCGCCTGCGGATAGTACTCTTTCAACGCTTCAAAACGATCCTCTTCACTCAACATCACCTGACTCACCAGATATTTCACCAGATCGAAATTATCCAGCCCAACGTGCATCATCGGCATCACGTTAGAGGTGGTGGTGGAACTCATCAGATCCCACAATGAACCGTTTTTGAGGAATTTGGTTGAGAAGGTGGCAAATGGCCCAAACAGCACTACGCGTTTACCGTCCAGAACACGGGTATCGATATGCGGAACCGACATCGGTGGTGCGCCAACGGATGCTTTACCGTAAACCTTCGCCAGATGGTGATTAACCACGTCCGGGTTTTCCGAAACAAGGAACTGTCCGCCCACCGGGAAACCGGCGTAGTCTTTCGCTTCCGGAATACCCGATTCCTGTAACAACTTCAGCGCCGCACCGCCCGCGCCGATAAAGACAAATTTAGCGCGGATGTTCTGTGCAGTGCCGTTTTTCAGATCGGCAACAGTGACGGTCCAGGTGTTATCGTCATTACGCTTTAGGGCGCGGACTTCGCTGCTGAGTTGCAGCGAAAAATTAGATTTCTTCTGCAAGGAAGCAATTAACTGGCGGGTGATCTCGCCATAGTTCACATCAGTACCGATTTCCGTACGCGTGGCTGCCACTTTCTGTTGCGGATCGCGCCCTTCCATCACTAACGGTGCCCACTCTTTGATCTGCGCGTGATCTTCAGAGTAACGCATACCACGAAACAGCGAGCTTTGTTGTAACGCGGCGTAACGGGCGCGCAGGAAATTGACGTTATCCTCGCCCCAGACAAAGCTCATATGCGGAACGGTATTGATAAATGAACGCGGAGTACGCAGCACGCCGCGCTCGACCTGGTGCGCCCAGAACTGGCGGGAAATCTGGAATGCTTCGTTAATGGCGACTGCTTTTTCAATACTGATGCTGCCATCGGCGTTTTGCGGAGTGTAATTGAGTTCCATCAGTGCAGAATGCCCGGTTCCGGCGTTGTTCCAGCCGTTCGAACTCTCCTGCGCGACACCCTCCAGGCGCTCCACCATGGTCATCGACCATTCAGGCTCCAGCTCGCGTAAATAGGTCCCCAACGTGGCGCTCATAATGCCGCCGCCAATCAACAGTACATCAGTTTCCTGCTCCTCGGACGCTTTCGCTTTTGCCGCCATCGAAACGGCATTAAGGCCCACGGCCATCGAGAAGAGCATGGCAGTCACTTTTTTCATCTTGTTAATGCCTTACTTTTAGTCGCTTTATTGCAGGTGAGATTTGCGCGGCATCAACGGTAACACTTAAGTAACAACATTTAAATAATGTTTATAAATTATATTCTATTTTTAGAAACATTATAATTTCGTTGATTAATTATAGGGTTATTAGAAACGAAGGGATTTTTAGAATATTGACCTGGCAGCAGCAGTCCGCCAGGTCAGCGTCGAAATATTATGCCGTCCGGGCAACGGCATCACGCGAAGCAGCATCGCGCTCTTCGCCTGTCAGCTCGCTAAGTAGCCCGTTGCGCATTTCCAGCAGGCGGTCGGCGTGGATAAAGTAATGATCATCATGACTGATGGCGAAAATAGTTTTACCCATCTCCTGCATCAGCGGCAGCAACACCTGATAAAACTCACGACGGAAGTGTGGATCCTGATCCGCCGCCCATTCATCCAGCAGGATAATATCGCGTTCTTCTGCCAGCGCCAGCAACAGCGCGACGCGTTTTTTCTGCCCTTTTGATAACTTCAGGTTAACAATACGCCCGTTGCTTAACTCAAGCTTATGAGCCATTTTCAGCTGCACCAGCCACTTCTCAATCAGTTGCGGGTTAGCGGGTTGACCCTCCGGCCCCAACAGTTGATCGAACAGCCAGACATCGGTAAACACTGCCGAAAACAGTTTGCGATAATCTTCCGGTTGTTCGCCGCTGACAGGGTTGCCATCCAGCAAGATTTCGCCGCTTTGTGGCTGATACAAGCCCGTCAGCAACATCGCCAGCGTCGATTTTCCGCTACCGTTGCCGCCAATCAGAAACAGCAGCTCGCCACGTTTGATGGTGAGGTTAATCGGCCCAACGGAAAACGCGTTATCCTGATAAGCAAACGTCACGTTACGCAGCTCCAGCGTTTGCCAGTTGGGAAACGCCTGTGGGCGCGGAAACTCTGCTTTGAAAGGCGCGAGTGCGAATTTGTTCAGCTTGTTAAACGCCACCTGCGCCGTCAGCAGCGTCGGTAATGCACCAACCGCCGAAAGCAGCGGCGTACGCAGGAATAACAGCGTCAACGAATAGGTCGCGGCAACGTTGGTATCAGCCCAACCGAGACTGTTCGCCATCCAGAACACCAGACCGATTGCGCCCAGCATCATGATGTTTGACCAGTTCACGGCACTAAGATGGAAGGTGTCTGCGCGGATAATATGATGGCGATACTCTTGCGCATCAGGAATGTAGAGGTTGTTAAACACATACTCGGCGCGTTCCCGGTTCAGAGTCAGCTCTTTGCGCCCTTCGAGTACGGTTTGAAAATCCGTGTACAGCTTGTCTTCGGTTTCACGCAGGGTCGCCATATGTTTGTACACCCGCGCCACCAGTATAAAACCGCCCCAGATGGTGACTGCCATCCAGATAGCCGTTACCAGCAACATTTTGCCCGACAGCATCCACAAGTACGCCGCGGAACCGATAGTGAGGATGATCCCCTGCACCAGTTCCGGCAGACGCACAAAAGCAATGGTGATATTGCGCACATCGCTGGTTAACCCCGCCAACAACGAGGCGCTACCAAGTTGTTCAATGCGCTCGACGTGGGTATCGAGAATTCGCTTGATAAATTCACTACGCAGTCGGTAAACGAAGTGATGCCCCAAAGTGGTGAGCGCCAGTTGCGATCCGAGAGTGACGGCCATCAACAGCAGCAATAACCCCAGAAACTCCGGCAACACCAGCAGACTGGTATCCGCCGTTTCGATAAGGCGCTGATTGATAAAAGCAATTAAGCCAATGCCTAATGCCGCACTGGCGAGGCTTAGCGCCATCACACTGATAAATGGCCAGCGATACTGCCGCCAGACAAGTACAAGAAGTTCCATGCAGAAAACCCGGACAATGAATTACAGCCCGCAGTTTAAACATCTTCGCGCGCACAGCAATAATAATTCTTATTTTTATTCTTTTTTACCTGCCTGACGGAATGTCAGGTTGTAGCGGCAGTCGGTGGTGAGTGGATGAAACCCCGCTTTCAACGGTTGAATCCCATGATAAAACAGCCGCGATTCACCGCCCCATACCACCACATCGCCATGTTCCAACAACAAACGTTTTAGCGGATCATTTCGTTTCAGGCCGCCAAATTGAAAAATCGCGGGTAAGCCCAGAGAAACAGAAACAATCGGCGCGCGCAGATCCGGTTCGTCTTTATCCTGATGCAGCGACAGTTTCGCGCCAGGAGCGTAGCGGTTGATAAGACAAGCATCTGGCTGGAAATCTGGATAGCCCGCCGCCGTAGCCGCACGTTGACATAAATCATGAAAGCTTTGTGGCATGGCGGGCCACGGTTTATTTGTTTGCGGATCAATGGGCGAATAGAGATAACCTTGCCGATGGGTCGTCCAGCCCAGATGCCCACAGTTGGTCATCGCCACCGACATAGTATATCCCCCGGGGGTGACCATCTGGCGAAACGGCGACTGGCTGGCAACGTCATTAATATCGCGGATCAGTTGCTCCGCAGCATTAAAAGCAAAACGCCGTAAAATTACCGCACCAGCCGCCAGTGGCTCTTGCCACGGTTCAGCATCGGCAAACAGATCCAACATTACCTCTCCTCATTCTCAGCTTCGCGGCGCAGCAGTTGCGCTTTACGCGACACGCCCCAGCGGTAACCTGAAAGTGTGCCATCACCACGGACCACTCGATGACAGGGTATTACGATAGCCAGCTTGTTGGCGGCACAGGCGCTGGCAACGGCCCGTACCGCTTTCGGTTTGCCGATGGCGTTAGCCAGTTGCTGATAACTGACGGTTTCACCGCAAGGTATCGTGCGCAGTGCCTGCCAGACTTGTTGCTGAAAAGCAGTGCCGCGAATATCCAGCGGTAACGTCAGCGGCGTATCGCGTTGATTGAGGCTGGCGATCACGTCACGCACATGTTGTTGAAACGTCAAATCGGCAGGCGCGTTGTCGGCAGCGGGAAACATCTGCTGCAACTCGCTGATTAATGTCGCGTCATCATCGCCCAGCAATATCGCGCAAATCCCCCGCTCGCTTTCAGCCACCAGGCAACGGCCCAGTTCACAATCAGCCAGCGCATAACGCACAGCCAGATTTTCACCTCCGTGACGAAACTGTTTAGCCGTCATGCCCAACGTTTCGTCGGCTTTACGGTAGTAACTGCTGCTGTCGGGGAATCCAGCGTTAAGAATAGATGTAGTCACGCTCTCCCCTTTCGCCAGCGAGTCGCGTAAACGGCGAGCACGCCATGCCTGTTGCCAGGCTTTCGGCGTCATTCCGGTAGTCGCTTTAAACAATCGATGCAAATGGAACGGACTCATCGCCACCTGGTCAGCTAAGGCTTCCAGCGTTACAGGCGTTTCCTGTTCCAGCAGTCGGCAGGCGTGGGTAATTTTATCAAGGCGATGTTGCTGGGCATTGGCTTTATCTGGCTGACAACGTTTGCAGGGGCGAAAGCCAGCGGCAAGCGCCTCGCTGGCATCCGTATAGAAAGAAACGTTTTCCCGCAAGGCATGTCTGGCGCGGCAAGACGGACGGCAAAAGATACCCGTGGTGCGCACGGCGAAAACGAATTCGCCGTCGGCGTTCGGGTCGCGTGCTAAGACAGATTGCCAGCGTTGATCGTCAGTTAAGCGTGTGGCGTTTTTCATAATCAGCTCCCTGGTTAAGGATAGCCTTTAGTCTGTCCGGTCACCATCACACAAAAACCAACAATCTTGCGCTTTAATTTTTTTCGCTCACCAGGAAGCTTTTAAACTGCGGCGACATCCAGGTTTTAAAGCTATCGCCCTCTTTGGTGATCATATAAACCGCCAGCCCTTCCCGGCGAACAACCTCTTTGGCTTTCTCTGGCCCGAGCACCATCAAACCTGTATCCCAGGCGTCGGCTTCCAGCGCCGTCGGTGCAATCACCGTCACGGATACCAGATTATGCTCGATAGGTCGTCCGGTTTGCGGATCGATAACATGAGAAAGGCGTTTGCCGTCCAGTTCGTAATAGTTGCGGTAGCTGCCGGAGGTGCTGATACCGTGGCCGTTGATATCCACCACCGCCTGAACTGCGTTTTCTTTATCGGTTGGTTTTTGAATCGCCACTCGCCACGGCTGGCCTTCACCGTTCATACCACGGCTGTTCAGCGCCCCGCCCACCGACACCAGGTAGCGAGAAATACCTTCCTGCTCCATCAAGCGTGCCAGGTGATCCGCCGCATAACCTTCACCGACAGTGGAGAGATCGACATATAAATCCGGCAGGTCTTTTTGCAGATATTGCTGATGCGACTGATTAATGACCGACAGGTGCTGTAAGCCGGTTTTGGCTTTCATCGCATCGATCTGTTCCTGGCTCGGAATTTGAACCGGCTGTTGTTCCGGGCCAAAGCCCCACAGATTCACCAGCGGCCCGACGGTTATATCCATCGCACCATCGGTCCTTGCGCCAATGCGCAGCGAGGTGGTGACGATATCGGCCATCGCTTCACTTACCGGCCACGGCGATAAACTTTGCGAGTCGTTAAATCGCATCAGCGCGGAATCTTTTTTATAGGTCGAAAGCAGCTGATCGTCGGCGTCCAGCTGGGTCTGAATCTTTTCTTTAAGTTCGGCACTGCGTTTGGCGTCAATGCCCGGAATGCTGGCACGCCAGAAGGTACCCATGGTTTTGCCTTCAAGAACGGTAACTTCAGTAGCGTGGGTTTTGGCGGGTTGTGTTTTTTGATCGCAACCAACAAAGAAGAGCGCGGCAGCCAGCAGTGCCACGCGGGTAAAGCTTATTTCCATACGTGATTATCCTCATGCGAACGGTCGCAAGAGTACACCAAAAAACTGTGTTTGTACGCTGAAAACAATGAAAAAAGGGCCCGCAGGCCCTTTGTTCGATATCAATCGAGATTAGAACTGGTAAACCAGACCCAGAGCTACGATGTCATCAGTGTTGATGCCAGCGTCACGGGTGAAGCGGTTGTCGTCCAGCAGGTTGATTTTGTAGTCAACGTAGGTGGACATGTTTTTGTTGAAGTAGTAGGTCGCACCAACATCAACATATTTCAGGATATCTTCGTCGTCGTAGCCACGACCCAGGTTTTTACCTTTAGACTGCAGGTAAGCCAGGGACGGACGCAGACCGAAGTCGAACTGGTACTGAGCAACAGCTTCGAAGTTCTGTGCTTTGTTCGCCCAACCCAGGGAACCTACGCGAGTTGCGTTGTAGGTCTGGGTGTACTGAGCAGCCAGGTAGATGTTGTTAGCGTCGTATTTCAGACCACCAGTGTAGGTTTCAGCACGGTCGCCAGTACCGATCAGGCCAGTGTTGTTCTGATCCCAGGTACGTTTGGAGCTGGAAACTGCAGCACCGATACCAAAGCCTTCATAATTGTAAGTAATAGAACCACCAACACCGTCACCGTTCTGCTCAAATACATCATCACGGCCATTAGTGGTCATACCTTCGCCATGAGCACTACCGTTTTTACCCTGATACTGAACAGCAAAATCAAGACCGTCAACCAGACCGAAGAAGTCGGTGTTACGGTAGGTCGCGAAACCGTTACCACGCTGCTGCATGAAGTTATCAGAATCGTAGGTATCACCACCGAATTCTGGCAGTACGTCGGTCCAGGAAGTAACATCGTAAACAACGCCGTAGTTACGACCATAGTCAAAAGAACCAACGTCCTGGAATTTCAGACCAGCGAATGCCACACGGGTCCAGGAACTATTGTCACTTTCAGGTTCGTTACCTTGAATCTGATATTCCCACTGACCATAACCGGTCAGTTGATCAGTAACCTGAGTTTCACCTTTGAAGCCAAGACGCATGTAGGTCTTATCGCCATCTTTAGAGTCGTTATCGGAGAAATAGTGCAGGCCGTCAACTTTACCGTACAGATCTAATTTGTTGCCGTCTTTGTTGTAAATTTCAGCAGCGTTTGCTGCGCCTGCTACCAGCAGAGCTGGGACCAGGAGGGACAGTACTTTAACTTTCATGTTATTAACCCTCTGTTATATGCCTTTATTTGCTTTTTTATGCCACTGCATACTGATTAACCCTCATTAATCAGTCGGCAGGTCCATTCTCCCCAAAAATGCAGAATAATCCAACACGAATATGATACTAAAACTTTTAAGATGTTTCATTTATCGCTATAGATGTTTCAAAATGTAAATACAAGGGAACTTTTTAAGATTATTGCGGAATGGCGAAATAAGCACCTAACATCAAGCAATAATAATTCAAGGGTAAAATCAATAACTTATTCTTAAGTATTTGACAGCACTGAATGTCAAAACAAAACCTTCACTCGCAACTAGAATAACTCCCGCTATCATCATTAACTTTATTTATTACCGTCATTCATTTCTGAATGTCTGTTTACCCCTATTTCAACCGGATGCCTCGCATCCGGTTTTTTTTACCCTTCTTTACACACTTTTCATTATTCTGTGCTACCACAGAAAAACTATAACGCTTGTTAACTATTTCACAAATAATTAACATTAGCATAATTTCCAGCAATCTTCGTTTATTTGCAATTAATTTCGTTGGGCTTTTTGTAGGTTATTTGTACAGCAAAATGGCGCTTGTACATCTATTTCCCCCAATGCAGGATGATAAATATCACGGGAGAATAGAGAATCATCAATCAGGTAAGAGTCTGGAATTTCACACTGTACCCTTTATACTGCCCTATCACTTCGCGAAGTTTTAACAGGTCATAAACACGAATGCGTCAGAAAGAGACAACGGCCACGACCCGCTTTTCACTCCTACCGGGGAGCATTACCCGCTTCTTTTTACTGTTGATCATTGTGTTACTGGTGACGATGGGAGTAATGGTACAAAGCGCCGTTAACGCCTGGCTGAAAGATAAAAGTTACCAGATTGTCGACATTACCCACGCAATCCAAAAGCGCGTCGATACCTGGCGTTACGTGACCTGGCAGATCTACGACAACATTGCCGCGACGACCTCCCCCTCCTCCGGCGAAGGTTTACAAGAGACGCGCCTGAAACAGGATGTCTACTATCTGGAAAAACCGCGCCGCAAAACGGAAGCGTTAATCTTTGGCTCTCACGACAACTCAACGCTTGAGATGACTCAACGGATGTCCACTTATCTGGATACATTGTGGGGCGCAGAAAATGTACCGTGGTCGATGTATTACCTGAATGGTCAGGATAACAGCCTGGTGCTGATCTCAACCCTGCCCCTTAAAGATCTCACCTCCGGATTTAAAGAATCGACCGTCAGCGACATTGTTGATTCACGTCGTGCAGAGATGTTGCAACAGGCCAACGCCCTCGATGAACGCGAAAGCTTTTCTAACATGCGCCGCCTAGCCTGGCAGAACGGTCATTACTTTACCTTGCGTACTACCTTTAACCAGCCGGGACATCTGGCAACGGTCGTGGCTTTTGATCTGCCGATTAATGATTTGATCCCACCGGGCATGCCGCTGGACAGTTTCCGCCTTGAGCCAGACGCGACGGCAACGGGAAACAATGATAATGAGAAAGAAGGGACGGATAGCGTCAGTATCCACTTTAACAGTACGAAGATTGAAATCTCCTCGGCACTCAACTCTACCGATATGCGCCTGGTCTGGCAGGTTCCTTATGGCACCTTACTGCTGGATACGTTGCAAAACATTCTGCTGCCACTGCTGCTGAATATCGGTTTGCTGGCGCTGGCGTTATTTGGCTATACCACATTCCGCCATTTCTCCAGCCGCAGTACAGAAAACGTCCCCAGCACGGCGGTCAATAACGAATTGCGCATTTTACGTGCAATCAATGAAGAGATAGTCTCACTGCTGCCGCTTGGCCTGCTGGTTCACGATCAGGAATCGAACCGCACTGTCATAAGTAACAAAATTGCCGATCATTTGCTGCCGCATTTGAATCTGCAAAACATCACCACCATGGCGGAACAGCATCAGGGGATTATTCAGGCGACGATCAATAACGAGCTGTATGAGATCCGCATGTTCCGCAGCCAGGTCGCGCCGCGCACACAAATTTTCATTATTCGCGATCAGGATCGCGAAGTGCTGGTAAACAAGAAACTCAAGCAGGCGCAGCGTCTGTATGAGAAAAACCAGCAGGGGCGGATGACCTTTATGAAAAACATTGGCGATGCGCTGAAAGAACCTGCACAGTCCCTGGCGGAGAGCGCGGCTAAACTCAACGCCCCGGAAAGCAAACAACTGGCGAATCAGGCAGATGTGCTGGTGCGGCTGGTCGATGAAATACAGTTAGCGAACATGCTTGCGGATGATAGCTGGAAAAGTGAGACGGTGCTGTTCTCCGTGCAGGATTTAATTGATGAAGTTGTGCCTTCAGTGTTGCCTGCCATCAAGCGTAAAGGTCTGCAACTGCTGATTAACAATCATCTGAAAGCACACGATATGCGCCGCGGCGATCGCGATGCCTTACGACGCATTTTGCTGCTACTGATGCAATATGCCGTGACCTCAACGCAATTGGGAAAAATCACCCTTGAGGTTGATCAGGATGAGTCCTCCGAAGACCGCCTGACGTTCCGCATTCTGGACACCGGAGAAGGCGTAAGCATTCATGAAATGGATAATTTGCACTTCCCGTTTATCAACCAGACCCAAAACGATCGCTATGGCAAGGCGGACCCGCTGGCATTCTGGCTGAGCGATCAACTGGCACGTAAACTGGGCGGTCATTTAAACATTAAAACGCGGGATGGGCTTGGTACACGCTACTCTGTGCATATCAAAATGCTCGCAGCTGACCCGGAAGTTGAAGAGGAAGAAGAGCGTTTACTGGATGATGTCTGCGTAATGGTGGATGTTACTTCGGCAGAAATTCGGAATATTGTCACTCGCCAGTTAGAAAATTGGGGTGCAACCTGTATCACACCCGATGAAAGATTAATTAGTCAAGATTATGATATCTTTTTAACGGATAATCCGTCTAATCTTACTGCCTCTGGCTTGCTTTTAAGCGATGATGAGTCTGGCGTACGGGAAATTGGGCCTGGTCAATTGTGCGTCAACTTCAATATGAGCAACGCTATGCAGGAAGCGGTCTTACAATTAATTGAAGTGCAACTGGCGCAGGAAGAGGTGACAGAATCGCCTCTGGGCGGAGATGAAAATGCGCAACTCCATGCCAGCGGCTATTATGCGCTCTTTGTAGACACAGTACCGGATGATGTTAAGAGGCTGTATACTGAAGCAGCAACCAGTGACTTTGCTGCGTTAGCCCAAACGGCTCATCGTCTTAAAGGCGTGTTTGCCATGCTAAATCTGGTACCCGGCAAGCAGTTATGTGAAACGCTGGAACATCTGATTCGTGAAAAGGATGTTCCAGGAATAGAAAAATACATCAGCGACATTGACAGTTATGTCAAGAGCTTGCTGTAGCAAGGTAGCCTATTACATGAACAATATGAACGTAATTATTGCCGATGACCATCCGATAGTCTTGTTCGGTATTCGCAAATCACTTGAGCAAATTGAGTGGGTGAATGTTGTCGGCGAATTTGAAGACTCTACAGCACTGATCAACAACCTGCCGAAACTGGATGCGCATGTGTTGATTACCGATCTCTCCATGCCTGGCGATAAGTACGGCGATGGCATTACCTTAATCAAGTACATCAAGCGCCATTTCCCAAGCCTGTCGATCATCGTTCTGACCATGAACAACAACCCGGCGATTCTTAGTGCGGTATTGGATCTGGATATCGAAGGGATCGTGCTGAAACAAGGTGCACCGACCGATCTGCCGAAAGCTCTCGCCGCGCTGCAGAAAGGGAAGAAATTTACCCCGGAAAGCGTTTCTCGCCTGTTGGAAAAAATCAGTGCTGGTGGTTACGGTGACAAGCGTCTCTCGCCAAAAGAGAGTGAAGTTCTGCGCCTGTTTGCGGAAGGCTTCCTGGTGACCGAGATCGCTAAAAAGCTGAACCGCAGTATTAAAACCATCAGTAGCCAGAAGAAATCTGCGATGATGAAGCTGGGTGTCGAGAACGATATTGCTCTGCTGAATTATCTCTCTTCTGTGACCTTAAGTCCGGCAGATAAAGACTAATCATCTGTAGGCCAGATAAGACGCGTCAGCGTCGCATCTGGCATTTGCACTGAATGCCAGATGCGGCGTAAACGCCTTATCCGCCCTACGAATCCCGCGATTTCCTGACCCTCTCGGCATATACCGTTAGCGTCTGTTTTATCACATCCAGCGTTACCGGCTTCGACAGGCAGCTGTCCATACCAGACTCCAGACACCGCTGCTTCTCTTCAGCCAACGCATTAGCAGTTACTCCGATTACCGGCAACGTCAGTCCCAACTGACGAATGCGTTGCGTCAAGCGGTAACCATCCATATTTGGCATGTTGACGTCGCTAAGCACGATATCAATATGATTCTTGCTAAGTACATTAAGCGCATCGACGCCATCATTCGCGGTTTTACATTGATAGCCCAACGATCCCAACTGATCTGCCAGCAGACGCCGGTTAATCGGATGATCATCCACGACCAGAATCATCATATCGTCGTTATCGCTGACCGCTTTGTCCGTTAACGGCAGAGCGTTAGCAGGATCGTCGCTCTCCATCTCGATCAAATAAATACGCGCCAACAATGCCGGTAGCTCATGCGGGGCAGCCACACTGTGTACCCACTCCCCTGGCGCTTTCTCCAGCGGAATACCAATATGGCGACGACAGAAGGTCACTACCGCTCTACCCTGCCATTTTTTACTCACTACCTCGTCAGTAATTAACACATCTTCGGGAGTCGGTTCCTGCCCTTCGTATGTTGTAACGACGATGCCGCTGCGCTGCAAACTGGTTTCCAGGAACTGACAGAGCGACGCATTGCGGACCGCCAGCCAGCAGCGTTTACCACTCAACCCTTCCACGCCTTTTTTCTGCGGGTACTGAGCGCCGTACAACGGAATACGCACGGTAAACTGGCTACCCATTCCCGGTTCTGAATCTACCGAGATATCGCCGTCCATCATGCTGATCAGTTTTTCACAAATCGCCAGACCCAGACCGGTCCCCTGGAAGTTACGCTGTACGCCCGTTCCGACCTGGAAGAAGGGATCAAACAAGCGCACCACTTCTTTCGCCGGAATCCCCACGCCGGTATCGCGAACACGGATAGAGAGATAATCGCCATCAGTGCGAACATGCAAAACTATACAGCCGGTATCGGTGAATTTTATGGCGTTACTCAACAGGTTGGAGATGACCTGCTGTAAACGCATCGGGTCGCCATTTAAGGCCACTGGCACATCCGGTTCAATAAAGCAGTACAAGCCTAACTGCTTGCGTACCACCAGCGGTAAATAGTTGGCGGTGATGTGGTTCATCACTTCACGCGGTGAAAACTCACGCGGTTCGATCTTCAACTGTTCCGATTCAATCTTCGAGAAATCGAGAATATCGCTGATAATTTTCAACAACAGGCTGGAAGAGTTGTTCATTGCCGTCACCAGACGATCGACGCCTTTCGGTAACTCTTTGGTTTGCAACAGATCCAGGTTACCGATAATGCCATACAGCGGCGTTCGCAGCTCATGACTGACGGTGGCAAGGAACATCGATTTTGACTGGCTCGCCTGTTCCGCTGCTTGTGCCATCTCCTGCAACGACTCTTCCATCTTCACGCGCGAAGAAACATCCACCAGCACACAAATGGCCACGTTTTCATTACGATAGCGCGAATGGACGAAGCTGATTTGCAGATTGGTATTGTTGCTGGTCAGGACATCAACAAAATTGACCTGCTGCCCACAGATAATTTGTGTCAGCCGTTGGCGATCCTCATGCGTAAGCATATTGAGATAGGTATGCGCCAGTTCGTTACTTAAAATATTGACGCCATCAGCGGTACGCAAAATGCAGATACCCACTGGCGCGGAGGCGACAATCTTGCGATTAAACTGCTCATGTTCTTCCAGTCGCAGGGCGTCGCTTTCCGCCGGAATGAAAATACGTCGCTCGTACATCCGCGCGAGAGTAAACAATGCAGCTCCGGCAAGCACATTCAGCAAAATTGCGTTAAGGATCAACATGCGAATGCGTTCCAGCACCTTATCAACCGGCACCGAATACACGATGCTTAGCGATGAGGGTGGCAGATTTTTCTTCAGCACCAGCTCCCGGAACCCTTCCGTATAGCCAAACCAGGAGCGTTCCTGCATCCAGCGAGGATCGCCCTTAATTTTACTTTCTGGTCCGGTAAGCGAAATCAGGGTATGACCATTTTCATCAAGAATGGTAACCCCCATCGGCAACGTACCAGGTAAGAAAAAATTCTCCATCCGGATAGTCTGCTCGACACCCAAAAGCGCCTGCAACCGGTTCGCCAGATAAACTGGCGTCAACGCGTAAAAATACCCGACGCCAGGGCGCGGACCTTCGCTGATCCAGTAGAGGTTACTGCCACTATCATCTTGTGGTGCATTTCGATATTTATTAATGCGTTCATGCAACGCTTTCAACGCGGTATCGCGTTCCACTGGCATATCACGCAGACCGAAATTGGCCATGCAGAGGTTATCGCTGCCGATTAAAAATACCCGGTTGAGATCGTAAGCCGCAGAGAAATTATCGCGCCAGTAGCGCATAAACCACGCCAATGACTCCAGAGAGCCTCGCCAGGTGTTACTCATTGCGGAACAATCGGAGTCGGCAAACAGCGGTTCAAACGCAGGCACATCCGCCTGCGTTTCTCGTCCACGCGGGGAAAGCACACCGTTTTCTGCCGATAAGCGATTTTCAGCGATGTACTTCAGCTCTTTCATCACATCAGAGGTACGTTGAATAAAGCGCTGAGCCTGATCGGAACTCAGATTAAATTCCTGACGAATTTCCGATTCTCGCTGATGTAACGCATTAACGATGTAAAAAACGGATGAAAAAGCAATCAACAGCCAGAGCACTAACGCCAATGCTCTGAACATGTAGCGCGAGGCTTTCAGGGTTGTACGAAAAGAAGCAAGGTATTTCAAAGGGGCGAAGCTCCGCCTCAGGTGACCGATGGAGTGTGGTTAAGGTAGCGGTAAAAGCGTGTTACCGCAATGTTCTCTCTTCTCTGGAATATGATACACCGCCGAGAAATCATCACCTTAACCTCTGATAATCGTCATATACCGGACAAGACTAGTGGATTTCAGCATGCATTATATGAAGTGGATTTATCCACGCCGCTTACGCAATCAAATGATTCTGATGGCAATCCTGATGGTCATTGTCCCAACGCTTACTATTGGTTATATCGTAGAAACGGAAGGACGTTCAGCAGTCTTATCTGAAAAAGAGAAAAAACTTTCTGCCGTGGTCAACCTGCTTAATCAGGCACTAGGCGATCGCTATGATCTCTACATCGACTTACCACGTGAGGAGCGTATCCGCGCATTAAATGCAGAACTTGCCCCCATTACCGAAAATATCACTCACGCCTTCCCTGGCATCGGCGCTGGTTATTACAACAAAACGCTGGATGCGATAATCACCTACGCGCCTTCAGCGCTATATCAGAATAATGTCGGCGTTACCATTGCCGCAGATCACCCTGGTCGCGAAGTCATGCGTACAAATACCCCTTTGGTTTATTCAGGCAGGCAGGTGCGCGGCGATATTTTGAATTCAATGATCCCCATTGAGCGTAATGGTGAAATCCTCGGCTATATCTGGGCCAATGAATTAACCGAAGATATTCGCCGCCAGGCCTGGAAAATGGATGTGAGGATTATCATTGTGCTCACCGCCGGTTTGCTGATAAGCCTGCTGTTGATTGTCCTTTTCTCCCGTCGCCTGAGCGCCAATATTGATATCATCACCGATGGCCTCTCGACTCTGGCACAAAATATTCCCACTCGATTACCACAATTGCCCGGTGAAATGGGGCAAATCAGTCAGAGTGTTAACAACCTCGCCCAGGCACTGCGTGAAACGCGGACACTTAACGATCTGATTATTGAAAACGCTGCCGATGGCGTCATTGCCATTGACCGCCAGGGTGATGTAACCACCATGAACCCGGCAGCAGAAGTCATCACTGGCTATCAACGTCATGAACTGGTAGGGCAGCCTTACTCCATGTTGTTCGACAATACTCAGTTCTACAGTCCAGTACTGGATACGCTGGAACATGGCACCGAACATGTAGCGCTGGAGATCAGTTTTCCAGGCCGTGACCGCACCATTGAACTCAGTGTCACTACCAGTCGTATTCATAACACGCATGGTGAAATGATAGGTGCTTTGGTGATTTTCTCTGATTTAACTGCCCGCAAAGAAACCCAGCGCCGCATGGCGCAAGCAGAACGCCTCGCCACACTGGGTGAGCTGATGGCTGGCGTCGCGCATGAAGTACGTAATCCGCTAACGGCTATTCGTGGTTATGTACAGATCTTGCGCCAACAAACCAGCGACCTAATACATCAGGAATATCTGTCCGTAGTACTCAAAGAAATCGATTCAATTAACAAAGTTATTCAGCAATTGCTCGAATTTTCACGTCCACGCCACAGTCAATGGCAACAAGTCAGTCTCAATGCATTGGTTGAAGAAACTCTGGTACTGGTACAAACCGCCGGCGTACAAGCGCGGGTCGACTTCATAAGCGAACTGGATAATGAATTAAACCCGATTAACGCCGATCGTGAACTGCTCAAACAGGTACTACTGAATATCCTGATCAATGCCGTCCAGGCTATCAGCGCACGAGGGAAAATTCGCATTCAAACCTGGCAATACAGCGACTCACAACAGGCCATTTCGATAGAGGACAACGGCTGTGGCATTGATCTCTCGCTGCAAAAAAAGATCTTCGATCCCTTTTTCACCACCAAAGCCTCTGGAACCGGGCTTGGTCTGGCGTTAAGTCAACGCATCATTAATGCCCATCAGGGTGATATTCGCGTCGCCAGTTTGCCGGGCTACGGCGCAACCTTCACGCTTATTTTACCGATCAATCCGCAGGGAAATCAGACTGTATGACTGCTATTAATCGCATCCTTATTGTGGATGATGAAGATAATGTTCGCCGTATGCTGAGCACCGCTTTTGCACTACAAGGATTCGAAACACATTGTGCGAACAACGGACGCACAGCATTACACCTGTTTGCCGATATTCACCCTGACGTGGTGTTGATGGATATCCGCATGCCAGAGATGGACGGCATCAAGGCACTCAAGGAGATGCGCAGCCATGAGACACGGACCCCCGTTATTCTGATGACGGCCTATGCTGAAGTGGAAACCGCCGTCGAAGCGCTACGCTGCGGGGCCTTCGACTATGTTATCAAACCGTTTGATCTCGATGAGTTGAATTTAATCGTTCAGCGCGCTTTACAACTCCAGTCAATGAAAAAAGAGATCCGTCATCTGCACCAGGCACTGAGCACCAGCTGGCAATGGGGGCACATTCTCACCAACAGCCCTGCGATGATGGATATCTGCAAAGACACCGCCAAAATTGCCCTTTCTCAGGCCAGCGTCTTGATTAGCGGTGAAAGCGGCACCGGGAAAGAGTTGATTGCCAGAGCGATTCACTACAATTCGCGGCGGGCAAAGGGGCCGTTCATTAAAGTCAACTGCGCGGCGCTGCCGGAATCGTTGCTCGAAAGTGAACTGTTTGGTCATGAAAAAGGTGCATTTACTGGTGCACAAACCTTGCGTCAGGGATTATTTGAACGTGCCAACGAAGGTACTCTGCTCCTCGACGAAATTGGCGAAATGCCGCTCGTACTGCAAGCCAAATTACTACGCATTCTGCAGGAACGGGAATTTGAACGGATTGGCGGCCATCAGACCATAAAAGTTGATATCCGCATCATTGCTGCCACCAACCGTGACTTGCAGGCAATGGTAAAAGAAGGCACCTTCCGTGAAGATCTCTTTTATCGCCTTAACGTTATTCATTTAATACTGCCGCCTCTGCGCGATCGCCGGGAAGATATTTCCCTGTTAGCTAATCACTTTTTGCAAAAATTCAGTAGTGAGAATCAGCGCGATATTATCGACATCGATCCGATGGCAATGTCACTGCTTACCGCCTGGTCATGGCCGGGAAATATTCGAGAGCTTTCCAACGTTATTGAACGCGCCGTCGTGATGAACTCAGGCCCGATCATTTTCTCTGAGGATCTTCCGCCGCAGATTCGTCAGCCAGTCTGTAATGCTGGTGAGGCAAAAACAGCCCCTGTCGGTGAGCGTAATTTAAAAGAGGAAATTAAACGCGTCGAAAAACGCATCATTATGGAAGTGCTGGAACAACAAGAAGGAAACCGAACCCGCACTGCTTTAATGCTGGGCATCAGTCGCCGTGCATTGATGTATAAACTCCAGGAATACGGTATCGATCCGGCGGATGTATAACGCCAAAACTTGCTATGCAGATATTTGCACAGTGCGCAATTTTCTGCATAGCCGCTCATTCTCCTTATAAATCCTCATCCAATTTATCCCTTCATATTCAATTAGTTAAATAACAAAACCCAATAATCTCATTCTGGCACTCCCCTTGCTATTCCCTGACTGTACCCACAACGGTGTATGCAAGAGGGATAAAAAATGAAAACAAAATTGATGACATTACAAGATGCCACCGGCTTCTTTCGTGACGGCATGACCATCATGGTGGGCGGATTTATGGGGATTGGCACTCCATCCCGCCTGGTTGAAGCATTACTGGAATCTGGTGTTCGCGACCTGACATTGATAGCCAATGATACCGCGTTTGTTGATACTGGCATCGGTCCGCTCATCGTCAATGGTCGAGTCCGCAAAGTGATTGCTTCACATATCGGCACCAACCCGGAAACAGGTCGGCGCATGATATCTGGTGAGATGGACGTCGTTCTGGTGCCGCAAGGTACGCTAATCGAGCAAATTCGCTGTGGTGGAGCTGGACTTGGTGGTTTTCTCACCCCAACGGGTGTCGGCACCGTCGTAGAGGAAGGCAAACAGACACTGACACTCGACGGTAAAACCTGGCTGCTCGAACGCCCACTGCGCGCCGACCTGGCGCTAATTCGCGCTCATCGTTGCGACACACTTGGCAACCTGACCTATCAACTTAGCGCCCGCAACTTTAACCCCCTGATAGCCCTTGCGGCTGATATCACACTGGTAGAGCCAGATGAACTGGTCGAAACCGGCGAGCTGCAACCTGACCATATTGTCACCCCTGGTGCCGTTATCGACCACATCATCGTTTCACAGGAGAGCAAATAATGGATGCGAAACAACGTATTGCGCGCCGTGTGGCGCAAGAGCTTCGTGATGGTGACATCGTTAACTTAGGGATCGGTTTACCCACAATGGTCGCCAATTATTTACCGGAGGGTATTCATATCACTCTGCAATCGGAAAACGGCTTCCTCGGTTTAGGCCCGGTCACGACAGCGCATCCAGATCTGGTGAACGCTGGCGGACAACCGTGCGGTGTTTTACCCGGTGCAGCCATGTTTGATAGCGCCATGTCATTTGCGCTAATCCGCGGCGGTCATATTGATGCCTGCGTGCTCGGCGGTTTGCAAGTAGACGAAGAAGCAAACCTCGCGAACTGGGTAGTGCCTGGGAAAATGGTGCCCGGTATGGGTGGCGCGATGGATCTGGTGACCGGGTCGCGCAAAGTGATCATCGCCATGGAACATTGTGCCAAAGATGGTTCAGCAAAAATTTTGCGCCGCTGCACCATGCCACTCACTGCGCAACATGCGGTGCATATGCTGGTTACTGAACTGGCTATCTTTCGTTTTATTGACGGCAAAATGTGGCTCACCGAAATTGCCGACGGGTGTGATTTAGCCACCGTGCGTGCCAAAACAGAAGCTCGGTTTGAAGTCGCCGCCGATCTGAATACGCAACGGGGTGATTTATGATTGGTCGCATATCGCGTTTTATGACGCGTTTTGTCAGCCGGTGGCTTCCCGATCCACTGATCTTTGCCATGTTGCTGACATTGCTAACTTTCGTGATCGCGCTTTGGTTAACACCACAAACGCCGATCAGCATGGTGAAAATGTGGGGTGACGGTTTCTGGAACTTGCTGGCGTTTGGTATGCAGATGGCGCTTATCATCGTTACCGGTCATGCCCTTGCCAGCTCTGCTCCGGTAAAAAGTTTGCTGCGTACTGCCGCCTCCGCCGCAAAGACGCCCGTACAGGGCGTCATGCTGGTTACTTTCTTCGGTTCAGTCGCTTGTGTCATCAACTGGGGATTTGGTTTGGTTGTCGGCGCAATGTTTGCCCGTGAAGTCGCCCGCCGAGTACCCGGTTCTGATTATCCGTTGCTCATTGCCTGCGCCTACATTGGTTTTCTCACCTGGGGTGGCGGTTTCTCTGGCTCAATGCCTCTGTTGGCTGCAACACCGGGCAACCCGGTTGAGCATATCGCCGGGCTGATCCCGGTGGGCGATACTCTGTTCAGTGGTTTTAATATTTTCATCACTGTGGCGTTGATTGTGGTGATGCCATTTATCACCCGCATGATGATGCCAAAACCGTCTGACGTGGTGAGTATCGATCCGAAACTACTCATGGAAGAGGCTGATTTCCAAAAGCAGCTACCGAAAGATGCCCCACCATCCGAGCGACTGGAAGAAAGCCGCATTCTGACGTTGATCATCGGCGCACTCGGTATCGCTTACCTTGCGATGTACTTCAGCGAACATGGCTTCAACATCACCATCAATACCGTCAACCTGATGTTTATGATTGCGGGTCTGCTGCTACATAAAACGCCAATGGCTTATATGCGTGCTATCAGCGCGGCAGCACGCAGTACTGCCGGTATTTTGGTGCAATTCCCCTTCTACGCTGGGATCCAACTGATGATGGAGCACTCCGGTCTGGGCGGACTCATTACCGAATTCTTCATCAATGTTGCGAACAAAGACACCTTCCCGGTAATGACCTTTTTTAGTTCTGCACTGATTAACTTCGCCGTTCCGTCTGGCGGCGGTCACTGGGTTATTCAGGGACCTTTCGTGATACCCGCAGCCCAGGCGCTGGGCGCTGATCTCGGTAAATCGGTAATGGCGATCGCCTACGGCGAGCAATGGATGAACATGGCACAACCATTCTGGGCGCTGCCAGCACTGGCAATCGCCGGACTCGGTGTCCGCGACATCATGGGCTATTGCATCACTGCCCTGCTCTTCTCCGGCGTCATTTTCGTCATTGGTTTAACGCTGTTCTGACGGCAACCCTACAGACAGAAGGAATAAAAAATGAAAAATTGTGTCATCGTCAGTGCGGTACGTACTGCTATCGGTAGTTTTAACGGCTCACTCGCTTCCACCAGCGCCATCGACCTGGGGGCGACAGTAATTAAAGCCGCCATTGAACGTGCAAGAATCGATTCACTACACATTGATGAAGTGATTATGGGTAACGTGTTGCAAGCCGGGTTGGGGCAAAATCCGGCACGTCAGGCACTGTTAAAAAGCGGGCTGGCAGAAACGGTGTGCGGATTCACGGTCAATAAAGTGTGTGGTTCGGGTCTTAAAAGTGTGGCGCTTGCCGCCCAGGCAATTCAGGCAGGTCAGGCGCAAAGCATTGTGGCGGGGGGTATGGAAAATATGAGTTTAGCGCCCTACTTACTCGATGCAAAAGCACGCTCTGGTTATCGTCTTGGAGACGGACAGGTTTATGACGTAATCCTGCGCGATGGTCTGATGTGCGCCACCCATGGTTATCATATGGGGATTACCGCCGAGAACGTGGCCAAAGAGTACGGAATTACCCGAGAAATGCAGGATGAACTGGCGCTACATTCACAGCGTAAAGCGGCAGCCGCAATTGAGTCCGGTGCTTTTACAGCCGAAATCGTCCCGGTAAATGTTGTCACTCGGAAGAAAACCTTCGTCTTCAGTCAAGACGAATTCCCGAAAGCGGATTCTACGACTGAAGCGTTAGGCGCATTGCGCCCGGCCTTCGATAAAGCAGGAACAGTCACCGCCGGGAACGCGTCTGGTATTAACGACGGTGCTGCCGCTCTGGTGATTATGGAAGAATCTGCGGCGCTGGCAGCAGGCCTTACCCCCCTGGCTCGCATTAAAAGTTATGCCAGCGGTGGCGTGCCCCCCGCATTTATGGGTATGGGGCCAGTACCTGCCACGCAAAAAGCGTTACAACTGGCGGGGCTGCAACTGGCGGATATTGATCTCATTGAGGCTAATGAAGCATTTGCTGCACAGTTCCTTGCCGTTGGGAAAACCCTGGGCTTTGATTCTGAGAAAGTGAATGTCAACGGCGGGGCCATCGCGCTCGGGCATCCTATCGGTGCCAGTGGTGCTCGTATTCTGGTCACACTATTACATGCCATGCAGGCACGCGATAAAACGCTGGGGCTGGCAACACTGTGCATTGGTGGCGGCCAGGGAATTGCGATGGTGATTGAACGGTTGAATTAATCAATAAAAACACCCGATAGCGAAAGTTATCGGGCGTTTTCTTGAACATCGACGGCGAAGGTAACCCCATTAATCACCAGTCAAAACTTTTCACCAGCGTCAGCTCGCCAGCATTACGCATCGGTACAATAAATGTTTCCTGTTTCTCATTGACCGATCCTTCCTCGGTGATCAGCGTCAGTTGGGCGGTCGTCAATTCCGTTTCGCTGCGTCCGCCATAGTAGTTGATATACACCTGATAACGTCCGTGAATCGGCGCTGGCATGGCGAAAATCTCGGGGCCGTACCCCGTCGTGACATCCATATCCAGTGCACCACTGTTTTTCAGCACGCTGTTACCGTACCAGGCGTGTTCGCCATCAGGTGTAACAACGTGAAGGTCGAGGTCGGTATTGTCCGTGTCCCAGGAGAGAACCAGCCGTAAACGCGCGCGGATCGCTCCAGCGCCCGGCGTTGAGTAAAACTGCATTTTTTGTCGGCTTTGCCCATCCGGGCTGATGACCTGCACGCTGTTGCTGCCTTCAGTAAAAATATAAGGGCGTGCAAATGAACCATCGGATTCAATTCTCTGCGGCATACTGGCACCGTTGACCACCAGCCGGCCCTGCTGAACTTTACCCGCCGCAGCATAATTCTTTATTTTGCCGCGGATCTGCGCTGAGATATTTTGATCATCTGCCATGTTGACGGACGACGCCGGGTAATTGATCGATTGTGAAAAACTGGCATCTTCGCCCTCTGCCGGATGCCAGCCAGAGAGCGGTGCATCAATCTCGACTTCCTGCACACCTTCACTGTGAGCGACAGGCGAAAGCGCCACCAGTAACAACGGAAGAAAAATCTTTCGCATAGCATTAGTCCATTAATAATTGTCGGGTCAGCGTTTCGATATAGTTCTCATCAAGCCCGGTGGGATAACCATCAAAGGCCAGGTGCAGATACTCATGGGTTAAATCGAGCCGATCCTGAAGCGTAAAGAAGTTACGAATAAACAGCCGTTTCTGCTGCCGATCGGTATAGGGGAAACCTGAGACTAAACGACAGACCGCAAACACGTCTGGTTCGTTGTACCCCGTCTCGCCTTGTAATATACGCCGCCACTGCGGCATTTTTTTCGCCAGCCAGGCTTTCGCTTTGGGTAATAACTGGCAGCTTGAGCGTGGCGCTCCCCAGCGGCTAAGGCTGTTGTCGGGATAAGCAAACGCGAGTATCTGGTCGTAACGCTCTCCCTGCCCCGCCTGGGCCGTGGCTTGCCGCCAGGAAAGCGTCCCTTCGGTAGCGCGACTGCCATGATAATGAACCGGATCGCCCGCATAGATAAGATCCTGCGTCCAGGCGGTCATCGTTCGCGCCCCCGTGGTCGCTGGCGAAGCAGAAACACGCTGCGTGGCGCTACTGTCGGGGATGGTCAGGCAATCGCCTTCCCGATTGGCGTTTTGCTGTAAAAAAGTGCGAATCGCCACGGTCATGGCTTTCGCTGCCTCAGGGGGCGTACTTTTCGCCTCGCGATCCAGAACTCTGGCAACGTACTCTTCACGATCAAGATGCGACTGCAATTTCAGTTTGCCCTTTTCGCTCAGTAAGGTCGTCTCACCGTGGCTGACAAACGTAATGTGGTTACCATTGGCAAATGTCACACGATAGCGCCCATTAAGTACGCCGGGTTTTACTGCCGTCGTACTCTTTTCCGCTGTGATTTTCTTCAGCGGATAGCGGGCAAACAGCTCCACCTCTACACATTGCCCACTGGCAACCTGCGTCGGCACTGGCAAAACCCGATTAAGCACCGTCGCATAACGGGTTAGTACCGTTTTGCTGGTGCCACTGCCAGTAACCCACAGCGGTGAACCATCGGTTAACCAGCCGGCAAAACCACCCTGACGGATTTCCTGTTTATCATCGGCAAACCAGCTCCAGGTTTTCACCCGTACCCGACTACCGAGCATGGATGCGACACCGATTTTCGCCTCGTCCAGCACCACATCCAGTAAGACTTCCTGAGCTTTGTTTTGCGCGGGTAACGTCGCTAATGAATCAAGCAGTGATTTAACCGTTACCGAGGTTTCTGGCTTCAGCGTAGTAAGAGACGCTAACCACGCCGGTGCCTGACGCTGTTGCCAGTATTGCCCCCACACATCTGCGCCAATATGCAACCGCTGCGGCGCAAAATAGAGTCCACAGGAACGTACCAGCGCGGTATCGCGCGTTATGCTCTCCCCAGCCTGACAACAATAAACCTCTTCCGGGGAGTTTCCGCGACACTGGTAGGGCTGCTCCGGTTGATGGGTATCCTCCAGCCAGGCGTAAACATACAGTTTCCACAAACTCCCTAACGGCGTGGTGAGCGTGTCAGGTAATGCTGAGACTTTGGTCACGCCTGATGACGACAGCTGATACAGTTGATCGTGCTGCGCACCGCGCAGCACCAGTTGTAACGGCGTCTCCTCCGCAAGCGTTGGCAGAGTAACCAACGCCAATAGCCAGACAATTCTGCGCCAGTTCACTTATTTCACCTGCATCCCGGTCCATTCACTCCCTGCCGCAACACTTTGCTGTGCAGGTGCATAGGAACGCACATAACGAGCAGGAGGCAGAACGAATTGCCCTTTTTGCGAGAAGCGCAGCAAATGGCGGAAAGTGACCGTTCCCGTCAGTTCTTTCACCGGCACCATATAGGCCAATTCGCCCATTTCATTTCGCGCTTTTTCCAGCAATTGCCCCTGCTGTTTCGCGGCGTTGGGTTTATTGACCGAAATGCCCCATGTTGTGCGCTCAACATCGGCTCCCGGCGGGAGCGGTACTTCCACCTGACCATAGCGCAGAACTGCATCCTGCTCGCTGGTAAGCGTGATTTCATCGAGATACAGCGCATCGCTGTCAATCTCATTGCTGGTCACCGGCTGCAGAGTAAAGCTCATCTCTTCTTCACCGGGGATAAGCCGATACAACTGGCGTTCAACGGTCATCGGAATGTTACTTTGTTGAGCCGTTTTTGCCGGTTCACGCCAGCGGACCTGCACATTTTGCGGCGATAATTCGTCACCAAAAGAGAGAATGTCCGGCACGCCCTGACCAACCCAACGCCAGTCTTCGCCCCCTCCAGTTAACTTATGTTTGGCCCATGCGCCCGCAGGCGCAGGCAACACAACCGAAGGCATTGTCGCCATATATTTCGCCAGCCAGTTCATGGCCAGCGCGCGCTCAATAGTAGATTGCTCAGCGGTCAAACCACTTAAAATAGCAGCCGCCTGGGTAGCGTCGCCCCCGCTATTGAGCAGCACAACCGTGTGCGCCAGCGGCTGATTGCTGTTTGCCGCTTTATCCCACGCATATTGCTGAACCTGTGGCATCACAGTGGACTTCAACTGCGCTTTTTTCAGCAACGTCATGGTTAAGACGTTTGCCACCGCATCTGCCAGTGGAGATTCCGGTGTATCGAGGATCAGGCTGTCATTGATATCGCGGGTGTCTTCCTCAGAGAAATCTTCAGTTTTAGTTCCGCGCCGGGCGATAGCTTCATCCAACCCTTTCAACAACGTTTTGCACGGCAGATTCATCTCCTGTGCCCACGCCAGCACCAGCGCCCGATGCAATAACGGCATGTTATCTGCCTGCTCGGCATAACTGTCGAGCATATGCTGCCAGTATTCCGGTTGTTGCGTTACGCCGAGCGCCTGGCTGGCCTGCCAGTCGGCGTACCATGCCCATGCAGTCAGGAAGGCGTCGCCATTGCCATCTTCACCCCACCAGGTAAAGCGTGCTCCGGGCCCCGCCAGTTGCATCAGCCGCAGACGGTTATCCTGAATCATCTGACGAATGTCGTTAGCGGCGGCACTTTGATGATCGGCAAGCGAACGCCAGGCGAGACTGAGCGGGATCAGACGGCTACCGGTGTTGATCACCCCACCCCACGGTTCATCGACTAACGCATCAAGATTGTTGCGGAAAATCTCCTGCGGCGTTTCACTACTTTGTAGCCGGATATTGCTCGCCTGCTCGGGCAATATCAGCGCGTTCTCGCCACCGCCGAGCATGACATTTTTCTGCTGTTCAACGGGCCAGCTGTTATCCACAAAAGACAGTTTTGTGCTAATGCTGTCCTGCACTTGCCCATTTTGTTGCAGTTCTGCACTTAACAAGCCAGATTGCTGAATATTCTGCGTCAGCGAAATATAATTCGCCCCTTTGTGCAGCGTCAGCGTCTGGCGCATCTCAGCGCCTGCAAATTTAGTCACCAGCGCCACCGGTTCGTTATCCTGCTGACTGAAGATAAACAGTCCTGCCGCCGGTTTGTCGCCCACGCGATACACCGTTGGCATACTCCACTTCATGTAGAGATTTTTTTCCGAACGAAGATAAGCACGCCCCTGCCCGACCAGCCCGTCGCCGTTCATCCCTCTGGCTGTAATGCGCCAACGGGTTAACGAATCAGGCATCAGGAACGTGAAATACGCTTTGCCTTGTTTATCAGTTGTGAGTGACGGCATCCATGCCGCGGTATCCACCTCTTCACGCCGTGGACGTTCAAGCATTTTTACTCGCCGCTCGCTGCGGTTAGTCGCGCCTGGCGCAACCGGCTCGCTGGAGAGCGCCTGGTCGTAGCTGATAAACGAAAGACTGGAGCTGGTACGCACATTGTTACGCCCCAGCGGATAGAAAAATTTGCCGATATTCGGCGCGATTTCCGGTTGCAGCGCATAGATCATTTCATCGACCACGCCAACCGTTAGCTGCGCAGAAACAGGTTTACCTTTCAGCAACGAGGTTAATTCGACATTGACCAGTTCACCAGGCTGGTAATGGGTTTTGTCCGTTTTCACCCGGATATCCAGCTGGGGAACGGCAACTTTGATCCCGGCGTTCTGAAAACTGTACTGACCGTTACGGGTATACAGCACCGAAAAAGTGATATTAGGCGCAAAGGAATTGCTCACCGGTACGCGGGCTTCATACTGGGTATCGTTTAAACGTTGTAACGTCAGCCAGTTTGCCGGATGCGATAGCAGCGACTGCTGTTCAACGCGATCGCGTTCCAGCGTCAATAATGCTTCATCAATTGGCTCCGGGAAGGTAATCAGCATCTTCGCGGTTTCGCCAGGCTGGTACAGCGTTTTATCTGCCACAATATCTACCGTACCAGTATGCGACGTGCTGCCCTTACCGCTGACTGCATGGCTTAACCCGGCGAGAATTAAGCCGTCTTTATCGCGTAACGTCAGATTGTAGTTACCCGGTTTATCGAAATTGACGGTAAAGGATTTGCCACCAGAAGGTAGATCTCCGCTGTGGCTTGTTCGGTCTTCCAGGCGTAGCCACTCATACTTAACAGGCACCTGCTTTGAAGATTCCAGCGCGGCATAACGGAAAACAACCGACTCGCCGCTATTACTGTATTGTGCGGAGGTGCTTAGAGAGTAATGCGCCAGACCGCGTTCAATGAGGATCTCTTTGGTAGTAGTAACACGATATGCCGCGCCATCGCTGGCGGAGACGGTCAGTAAATAGCGGCTCGGTTTATCGGCGGCGGGAAGGTTTAACGCTACATTGCCTTTATCGTCAGAAACAGCGTCGCTACCTTCCAGCGACACCGGGAAACGTCCGGCATAACGCAAATCGTTACCAACCATCGAAAGTTGCTGAGCGCGCAAACTCAACTGCACGCTGGCATCTTTTACCGGTTCGCCATCCGGATAGAGTAGTTGCAGTTTGCCGCTGACCGCTTCGCCAGTTTTGAAATCTTTTTTGTCGAGGGCTAAGCCAATCTCAAAATGTGGTTTGATGTAGTTGGCTACGCGAAAACTGCTGCTATAGACCTGTTTGCGGTAAGCCAGGCGTAACTCATAACCTCCGGCGACGGCATTTTCTGGCAGGCGGAAACTCCCCTGCCCGCCATTACGCGCATCCAGCGTGACATTGATGGTTTGCAACAGACTGCCGTTGGCGTCCAGCACTGAAAGCTTCGCCGGGGCGCTAACGATGGGGGATGAATGCAACGGGTCGTGGAACTCGCGGCCCATCACTTTGACATCAACACGATCGCCTGCGCGATACAGAGGGCGGTCGGTGAAGATATACAAGCGGGTGTTGTAAATTTCGCTTTCGTAGAAAAAATTCTCGGAGACAAAAACGCCGCCTTCAGCATCTTTACCCAGAATGTATGAACGTTCCGGCGATATATGTTGTAACTGCAAGGTACCACTGTCATCGGTCACACCGCGGGTCATCACGCCAAGACCGTCAGTCCACAAGATCTCTGATCCCGGCTTCGCTTCACCCTGTTTTTTACCCGCGGTCCACACCAGGAGCTCGTTACCCGACACTTTGCTAAGCGCCACGGTATCAGAGACAAATACCACCGTCGTCGCCCGATATCCACCGACCATCGCCTCGACGAGGTACAGTCCCGGCTCTTGTTTGCCGAGAGGAATATAGATGTTACCCGGCTGCGGCGAGATGAAATTGCTGGATGCGCCTTCCAGTTTTACCCCTTGCTGCGGCTCGACCGGTTTAGCCTGCCATAGTGGGTAACGGAACTGTTCCACCAGTGGATATTTTTTCAGCGGTGAAAACTGGCTGTTCTGTACATAACGGGAAGGTTTAATAATGGCATTGCCGAGCTGTAATTCGGGTAACGCCTGAGTCACATTCTGCCGTGACTGAGAAGAGAAAGTACGCTGCATCACGCGGCGAGATTTGCCGTACCAGTTATCCCACAGCCAGGTCAGCGTATTGTTCAGCCCGTCGCCCAGATATTGCGGTTGCACCACAATGCGATGCAGGTTTTTCTGCTGGCGCAAAAATGCCATCGGGTCAGGAATACGATACAGGCGAACGTCCACGCCGCCGTACTCTTCCATCTGATAGCGCCGATAATCACGCCCCGGCGCTTCCAGTCGCACTTTCGCCTCTTCACTGCTGCTAAAACTGCTGTCAGCAAGCAAAAAGAATGTTCCCCCTGCGGGCGGCGCATAGTTACTGGAAGGAAGCGAATCATCAGCATTAGCAAGCCCTGTTCCCACAAGAGACAGGGACAAGCACGCTGCTATCGCGCCAGAAAATTTAAACGATAAATGCCAATGAAATTGGGATTGGAATCGTTGGGTATCCATCGGGTGTCCTTCCATGTCATAAGTTGTTGCAGACTGACTGCGCGCATTCCGTTGTCAGTTTTCGTGGCGCTTCCGGTGTGGTAGATGACGTAACGCCCCATCCAGACCATTAAGTGCTGGGCATCGCCCTGATCGAAAAAAATCATATCGCCAGGCAGCGCCTGGTTTATGTCCTGGCCAATGAACTGGCTGTTGTACTGAATCAAATTAATCGCGGTCACATAGGGGCCGGTTTTTCCGTTCCCCTGATTCCAGTTTTGCGCCAGTTGACGCTGTTCAGGTGTTAGCGTCATTTCAGGCGGCAAATACTGACTTGCTATGCCGTTACTTTTTAGCCATTTGCTGTCGTGAACTTTCAGCGCCTCGTTCGCCGAAAATCGCACCAGGCCCGCACAATCCTGCTGATACCAGCGCGGACTTGGCCCCTGTCGGAGCTGTTCCTGTGCAATACGCACAAACCAGGCGCGAAACAGCCCCGACTGTTCGACATTCAGCATTTCGCTATGGGCAACAACACAACACAGCCAGCAAATCAGCGCCAGCAGTCCGTGCCTCATAGCGGCTGCCAGGTTATGGGTAGCCACTGCCAGGCGGCATCGGGTTCCATCTGTGCCAGCTTCATGACATAACGCGGTTGTTGAGATAAAGCGTCCAGCTTCGGCATTAATAAAGTTTGTGCGGCGTTATAAAAAACCGGTTCGAGATTCTTCGGCAGACTGGTCAGCGTTTCGTTACGCAGCAGTTTCGCCACGCCTTGTGGATTGATATAGAGCGGAACGATGCCGTCAGTGGGTATTACATCCACCATTGCCGGGCGGGTTTTATTCAGTGTTTGCAGCGCGTTATTAACCAGCGTGTCATCGAGGGAGAAAAGCAGCGTTTTGTTTTGCATCGCCAGCGACACGCGGAAAAAATAATCCGACATTAGTTGATCTGGTTGCGCCGCCTGTGTTTTCGGATACTGGCCGTATCGGGAACTCACTTCGCGACGCCAGATTTGCGCTTCGCCCTGCTGAGTCTGGTTTACCGGCAAAACACCTTCTGGCGCTTTGCTTTCGTGCGCACCAATATTTTGCGTAAACAGTTTCCCAGGCAGTTGTGCCTGTTCGGCAGTGCCATCAAACTGACCGACAAACAGCGGGGTTTGTAATTTTGAGTCTTCATACCAGCACAGCCCGGCTGCACCATCTAACGCCCCGTTCAGCTTGTCGTTTTCCTGGCTGATGTGCGAAAGCATCTCTTCGGCAATACCATGCGAATACGGCACCGCCACACAGAAGCTGGCCCCGGCAGGCATACTGTTCCATACCGGCGTAAAATCGAAACTGGCATCTACGCTTGCGGATTCATCATTTAACGCCACAAAGCTATGCCAGCCGTCGTTGCTCATTTCGAAGCGTACGCCAGCAAAAGAAGGCATTAATCGCTGGTAGCCAAACCCCAGCAACCTGGCGCTGACCACGATGCGCTGGCGTACTGGCGTTTTTTCGGCAGTACGCTCTTCCAGGCCAAAGCTGGCTTGCCAGCGTTTTTTACCGCTCAACAAATCACTTGCGATCGCCGTGGCTTCGGTATCCTGCTGGTCATCTTTAAACAGCATATCCGTACTGGAAAACACCAGCATCTTGTCCTGATAAGTCGCGAACATCAGGGCGTTATTGCCGTTATAGCGCAACTGATAAACCGGGATGGTTTCACTATTTAGCTTAATACTACTGATTTCCGTTTTGCTTAACTGGCTGTCGCTGGTAGCGGCAAACAACAATGGCTCCAGCAGTTTGCTTAAACCACTGCGCTGGATCAGCACCATGTAATGTGAAAGATGGCCTTGTTTATCGTGCCATAGCGCCGCCTGCGCGGGCTGATCTAAGAGTGACGAAAAGAGCTTATCTTTCAGCGTGAGATCGTGTTCATAGACAATGCGGCGAATGCTGCCTTCAATGCCCAGACGATCGGCATGATTCTGATAATAGAAAACGAAATCTTCACTCAGAACATCGTGGAGAAACGGAATGGTAAGGAGGTCTTTGGGAAGCTGGCTCAGAGAGTCGCTGTCGAGAAAGAGGTCCGGCTCATTGAGATCGATTTGCAGATTGTTGTGCACCACCAGCGGCGACAACGTTTTTTCTGGCCCACTGCCAGCATATTGCAACGCCCAGACGCCAGCGGAAAGCAGTACTATTGCGCCCAAACCTACAAGACCATAGAACCGCCAGCCTTTCGCCTTTTTTTCACCACTCATTGCCACATTCCTTGTGTAAAGCCAGCCATTTTTTATGAGCACAGCAAAACTTTACCGCGCCCTAATACGACAAAAGCCCAGACTTTGCAGCCTGGACTTTTCAATTCAAACAAGGGAGATAGCTCCCTTTTGGCATGAAGAAGTAAAATTATTCTTCTTCTGGCTCGTCGTCAACGTCCACTTCCGGAGCGATTTCATCGTCCCCTTCCGCGGCACTGCCGTCGATGGTATCCAGATCTTCCTCGTCAACCGGTTCAGCAACACGTTGCAGACCCACTACGTTTTCATCTTCCGCAGTACGGATGAGGATCACGCCCTGGGTGTTACGGCCCACGATGCTGATTTCCGAAACGCGAGTACGTACCAGCGTACCGGCATCGGTGATCATCATGATCTGGTCGCAGTCATCTACCTGCACCGCGCCAACCACTAAACCGTTACGTTCGGTAACCTTGATGGAGATAACCCCTTTCGTCGCACGCGACTTAGTCGGGTATTCCGCCACTGCGGTACGTTTACCATAACCGTTCTGCGTTGCGGTGAGGATTGCGCCATCGCCACGAGGCACGATCAGAGAGACGACTTTATCGCCTTCGCCTAAACGAATACCGCGAACACCGGTGGTGTTGCAGCCCATCGCACGGACAGAAGACTCTTTAAAGCGCACCACTTTACCTTCGGCGGAGAACAGCATTACTTCGTCTTCGCCGCTGGTCAGGTCAACGCCGATCAGCTCATCGCCTTCAACAAGTTTGATCGCCACTTTACCGGCGGTACGCAGACGGTTGAACTCGGTGAGGACAGTTTTCTTCACGGTACCGTTAGCGGTCGCCATGAAGACTTTCACGCCCTCTTCAAACTCGGTCACCGGCAGGATGGCAGTGATACGTTCGTCCTGCTCCAGCGGCAGCAGGTTGACGATCGGACGACCGCGCGCGCCACGAGTGGCTTCCGGCAACTGATAGACTTTCATCGAATAGACGCGACCACGGCTGGAGAAGCACAGAATATGGTCGTGGGTGTTCGCCACCAGCAGTCGGTCGATAAAGTCTTCTTCTTTAATACGTGCGGCAGATTTACCTTTCCCGCCACGACGCTGCGCTTCGTATTCAGAAAGCGGCTGATACTTCACGTAGCCCTGGTGAGAGAGTGTTACCACCACATCTTCCTGTGTGATTAGATCTTCCAGGTTGATGTCGGCGCTGTTGGCAGTGATTTCAGTACGACGTTTGTCGCCGAACTGTTCACGAACCAGCTCCAGCTCTTCACGGATCACTTCCATCAGACGATCGGCGCTACCCAGAATACGCAGCAGTTCCGCAATCTGATCCAGCAGCTCTTTGTATTCGTCGAGCAGTTTTTCGTGCTCAAGACCGGTCAGTTTCTGCAGACGCAGATCCAGAATTGCCTGGGCTTGCTGTTCGGTCAGATAGTACAGACCATCGCGCACGCCGAACTCTGGCTCCAGCCATTCCGGACGCGCAGCATCGTCGCCAGCACGTTCGAGCATGGCGGCAACGTTGCCCAGCTGCCACGGATTAGCAACCAGCGCAGTTTTCGCTTCTGCAGGCGTCGGCGCATGACGGATCAGTTCGATGATCGGGTCGATGTTCGCCAGCGCCACGGCTAATGCTTCAAGGATATGAGCACGATCGCGAGCTTTACGCAGTTCGAAAATAGTACGACGGGTCACCACTTCACGGCGGTGACGAACAAACGCCGCGATGATGTCTTTCAGGTTCATGATCTTCGGCTGACCATGGTGCAATGCCACCATGTTGATACCGAAAGAAACCTGCAACTGGGTCTGGGAGTAGAGGTTGTTGAGCACAACTTCACCGACCGCATCGCGTTTCACTTCAATCACGATGCGCATACCGTCTTTGTCAGACTCGTCACGCAGCGCGCTGATGCCTTCCACGCGTTTTTCTTTTACCAGTTCCGCAATCTTCTCGATCAGGCGCGCTTTGTTTACCTGATACGGAATTTCGTGGACGATAATGGTTTCACGTCCGGTTTTGGCGTCAACTTCCACTTCAGCACGGGCGCGGATATATACCTTGCCGCGACCGGTACGGTAAGCTTCTTCAATACCGCGACGACCGTTGATGATTGCCGCCGTCGGGAAATCTGGCCCCGGGATGTGTTCCATCAGCCCTTCAATGCTGATGTCTTCATCATCGATATACGCCAGACAACCGTTGATGACTTCCGTCAGGTTGTGCGGCGGGATGTTGGTTGCCATACCTACGGCGATACCGGAAGAACCGTTCACCAGCAGGTTAGGAATTTTGGTTGGCATGACGTCGGGAATTTTTTCCGTGCCGTCATAGTTATCAACGAAATCGACCGTCTCTTTTTCGAGATCGGCCATCAGTTCATGGGCAATTTTCGCCAGACGGATTTCCGTATAACGCATTGCCGCCGCAGAGTCGCCGTCGATGGAACCGAAGTTACCCTGACCGTCTACCAGCATGTAACGCAGCGAGAATGGCTGCGCCATACGGACGATCGTGTCATAAACCGCCGAGTCACCATGGGGATGGTATTTACCGATTACGTCACCAACGACACGGGCAGATTTTTTATAGGCTTTGTTCCAGTCATTGCCTAGTACGTTCATGGCGTAAAGTACGCGACGGTGTACCGGCTTCAGGCCATCTCGGACATCCGGCAGCGCACGGCCAACAATGACCGACATCGCATAATCCAGATAGGAGCTCTTCAGCTCTTCCTCAATGTTGACCGGTGTAATTTCTCTCGCAAGGTCGCTCATCTAACCGCTATCCCTCTACTGTATCCCGGATTCAAAGGTCGCAAATTATAACACAGCCGCGCAGTTTGAGGTAAACCTATACGCTTTATTCACATCCAATGCCTGATATACTCGTTTGTCTTGCCAATTACGGAGTAGAAGTGCCAATGAATGCCGAAAAATCGCCGGTAAACCATAACGTAGACCACGAAGAGATCGCTAAATTTGAAGCTGTCGCCTCCCGCTGGTGGGATCTTGAAGGTGAGTTCAAACCGCTGCACCGCATTAACCCGCTGCGTCTGGGCTATATTGCCGAGCGTGCTGGCGGTTTATTTGGCAAAAAGGTGCTCGATGTCGGTTGTGGCGGCGGCATTCTGGCCGAGAGTATGGCGCGCGAAGGCGCGACGGTGACCGGTCTGGATATGGGCTTTGAGCCATTGCAGGTGGCAAAGTTGCACGCGCTGGAAAGTGGCATTCAGGTAGAGTACGTGCAGGAAACCGTGGAAGAGCACGCGGCAAAACATGCCGGGCAGTATGACGTGGTGACCTGCATGGAGATGCTGGAGCACGTCCCCGATCCGCAGTCAGTGGTCAGAGCCTGTGCGCAACTGGTGAAACCGGGCGGCGATGTCTTTTTCTCGACGCTTAACCGCAACGGCAAGTCATGGCTGATGGCGGTGGTTGGCGCGGAATATATTTTGCGCATGGTGCCCAAAGGCACGCACGACGTGAAGAAATTTATAAAACCGGCAGAACTGCTGGGCTGGGTGGATCAGACCAGTTTAAAAGAGCGACATATAACCGGGCTGCATTACAACCCGATCACTAATTCCTTTAAGCTCGGCCCCGGCGTCGATGTGAACTATATGCTGCACACGCAGAATAAATAAAATTGTTAGCCGGATAAGGTGCTCGCACCACATCCGGCTACAATGCCGGGCGCAAAGCAGCTACCATTTCACCGTCATCGACAAAAACCCTGCCGTCTGGGCAAAATCATCACTCCCTTTCTGCCACGCCACGCTGCCGCGCAGCGAAACTCGCTGACTGATATTGCCCGTGACTCCCACTTTTATTTCACCCCGTTGCTTCACCGCATCGTCACTGATAGTGCTGCCATCTTCTTCAATTTCCGTCGCATGGGGATCGTGATAATAATTCAGATCTAATGATGGTATGACATGAACAGCGGTACGCCATTCGCTGTGTAAACCCAGCCGCGTTTGAATATCATCACCCTGCGATTGTGACACGCGCGCATGGTTAGCGGCGGTAAAATCATCCTGCTGCACGCCCTGATAAATCACCTGCGCCTGTGGTTCAATCACCACTCCATGCCCCGGTAACCACTGATACCCGGCTTCCAGCGAGGCGATAATCCCCGATGAGTGGTAATGATCCACGCCATCTTCATGTTCGGAAACATCATTGTTAAACCACGCGTATTGCAGCCAGCTATCCAGCCAGGCCCCCTGCTTCTGATTACCGTGCTGAAACCAGCTTGAGGTCAGACCAACGGCATAACCGTGGTTCTGGTTATCGGCGCGAGTTCCGGTCATATTCGAGCGGCTGTCGCCCTGGTTATCACTGTAGCCACCAACCGCCCCAAGCATCCACTCGCCATCCGCGCCCCAGCGTCCGCTAAACAAGTCGCCGCTAAGCTGCACCGTAGAAGTATCTTCATGCTGAGCCAGTTGCCCCGCTGCTGTGTAATGATAATCTCCGCCGATAATACGTAAATTCAGCGTCTGACCATCGCCACCAGCGTGATCGTGTCGCTCCATCACAAACGCCTGATTTGCCGCCCGCAGGTTATTAAAATATCCACCAACTTTGGCATTCAACACCGGCTGGTAGGCAGGCGTAGGTTCCGGGTCGGGTGTTGGATCAGGAGTCGGGTCTGGATCAGGTGGCGATGGTGGCGTTGCTTCTTGCGATCGCAGATACCAGTCGTTGTTATCTTCCACCAGCGTGTAGTCATACGCTCCCATATTGACGTAGCCGCTGCCCGCCAGACTGAACTGCGCATTGTTTTGAAATTGCGTTGGATCGGCTGCGAAATCAACCACTTTAATGCCTGTAGATGTCGGCTCACCAATACCCGTAATGGGATTAATTACCACGGTCGTGTTGCCAGCAGTATTACCGTTCAACACCAGTTGGTCACTTGCCGAGTCATCGCCGTTTAATTCGCTATCGAGCAGTAGCGTACCACCGCCGGTATAATCACCGTTTACCGTCAGCGTGTCGCCGGCGACGCCATTTTGCAGGCTGACCGCACCGGACGTATTGGTCAGATTGCCATTAACTGTTACGTCGGAAAGATAAGTCAGGCTGTCAGTTTCAAGGTTGGTGTTAAGCTCGCCTGTCAACGTCACGCCATCGGTGGCATTCACCAGCGTCCCATCGCCGTTAAACAGTGAGGCATTAAGGGCGACGGAAGTATCCTGCCCGGTCAGGCGCAAAACCGTACCATCGCTGATGTCGATAGTGCCGCTGGAAGTAACATCAATTGACTGAATATCCTGATCCGCGCCAGTCTTGAACGTTGCCCCGTCACCGACCCACAGCGACGAAGCATAAGGGAAGATATCCGCAACATCGCCTTTCAGGGTGCCTTCTTCGACACGTACCGCCGACTGCGTCGTACCGCTGGCGGTCAGTTCCAGCGTACCCGCCCCCGTTTTAGTCAATGTGCTACCCTCATCCTGATGCTGCCCGCTGCTGTCAGCCATCAGTCCGCCCCACTGCGTGTCTACCCCCGCATCAACCGCCACTTCACCGTCGGCGCGCATTTCAATATCACGCCCGTGACCTGCTGCCTCTGAACGAGTATCAACGTCAGCGGTAATTTCCATCTCACTTTGTTGTTGGCTATCAGTAAAGATGAGCTGACGGTTTTCGTCGGTATTGCCAAGCTGCGAGTTGTCGCTCACCACCAGCGTACCGGAAGCGATTTGCGTGGTGCCCAGGTAACTATTATTGTTTGCCAGGCTAACCAGCCCGTCGCCCGCATCGATCACCACGTAGACGCCATCTTTCCCGTCGCCGCCGATATGCAAATTGTCGCCGCCTGCGAGATCCACCACATCCTGACTGCCGATAACCGTACCGCCGCTGCCGCTGACTTCAAGGCCATCGTTGTATGATGTGCCGCTCTGCCAGGTGGCGAAATCAGAGAGATCAAGCACGCCGCCGTTTAACACGATCGACTGCGGATCGTCCTGGAGAGCGGCAAGATCTGCCGCGTCGCCTTCCAGCGTAAGCACCGCGCCATCATCAACGACTATATCGCCAGTTAGCGCCATCGACTGTGCCCCTGCCAGCACGTAGCTGCCGTTTTGCGCAATGGTGAGCTGACCAGCACCTTCGATGGTGCCAGCAAAACTGCCTTGATTAACAGTAACATTGCCACCAGCATCGATATTTAAAGTGCCATTCTGAAAGCCCGTCAATGCGTGCACAAAAGTTTGTTGGGTCGAGCCAACGTTTAGCTCAGCCTGATTCTGATACTGATCAATACTCCCTATCGTCAGACCGTAGCAGTCTTGCGGATCGTCCTGGCAATGCGTATCGCCGACATTCATCAGGGAGTTGCTGCGGCCCAGGGTAACTTCACCGTTTTCTATCTGCATCTCGCCAGTAAAGTCATTGTTATTTGCATTAAGTACCAGATCGCCGGAACCTGTTTTGGTGATTACCCCGGTACCAGCAATAGAGTCAACAGCTCCGTCATTCTCTGTATTGCCGATAACCAGCGTTTTTCCGTCGGCAATATCAAAGGTAACTTCACTTAAGCCGAGATACATAAAGCCGCCCGCCGCAGTGGAAGGACCATCCCCATAACCTGCTGCGCTGTTGTTCTCATCCACTAACACGCCGTTGTTCTGGCTGTAGCTGTCATCAACTGAAATATCAATAAGATAGGGAGCCGTCACGCTATTGGTATAAATCGCCCCACCATATCCCTCAGCAGAGTTATTTGTAAATGCGGTGTTATTTATTATTGTGAAACCTGACGGATGCGTGATATTGCTATTATTATCGGTGACATCGATTGCCCCTCCATCGCCATCACTGTAACTTGTTGATGTATATGCCTGGTTGTTATCAAAAATAACTTCACTTAAATAGACGTCATTGTTGATGGTATAAATTGCACCACCTTTGCCGTCATTAGCGATGTTATTGCGAAACACGGCGTTAGTGACACTTAAATCGACGACACCGGTATCGTTAGTACCAGAAGAATAGATTGCGCCACCATAGCCACCTGCAACGTTATCGGAAAAAATAACATCAGTAAGATTCAGCGTTGAGTTTTCTTTAGCAAATATTGCCCCGCCGTTATTATATTCTCCTGAGACAGTATTATTGGCAAACAGAGTCATTCCAGTTTCATTTTCTGGCGATAGAGAAAACTCCGCTCCTTGTTGCAAAAATACGGCCCCACCGCTGGCGTTATTGTTCATATCCGAAAAAACCAGCCATTGCCCATCGGCGATGCTCCAGTCCTGCGTAATGCCTGAAAGGCTTTGCCTGCTGGCGTGACAACTCGCTTTGATATCATATCCCTGACATGAATCAATGACCGCCGCGACACCGTTAGCAGAGAAAAGAGATGCAATCATTGACGGGAGTAAAGATAAATACTCCTTGCGTAGAAAAATAATCCGCATATTAATCTGACCATCATTTTCTATAAGACGGCATATTTAATCGCATTATACGATATGGGTTATTTTTCTTTTGTAAATTGTTCAACCCGGTGCAATGGCTATTTTGTTATTATTTCATGAATAATATCAGTGCGTCATAATTCAAGTTAATCACCTTAAGGGATATCAGTTATGTTTAAACTGAATTAAAGTAATGAATAATTTTCTTATAATATAAGGTAAATTAACAAAATGGCTTCGCATTTAACAACAACCGAAGAGAAAACAACCATTTCGACATCAACAATCGCTTACATTCGCTTATATATTGACCATAACTGATACATCAGATTATGTGATGACTCGTGCTTAGATCAATTTTTGCAATCATTAGCCAAAAGATTAATAAACCATCTATATCAATTTATCTAACCTATTCTTCCGTTCAAGAAATCGCCGAACAGTTATTTTTAACAAATTTTTCTCTTCCCATTGACTTTCCCGGACACCTTGTCTGACCTAAGGTGCGCGAAAGCCACTTTTTCCTTCCTGAGTTATCCACAAAGTTATGCACTTGCAAGAGGGCCATTTTCACACTATCTTGCAGTGAATCCCAAACATACCCCCTATATATAGTGTTCTAAGCAGCTTCCCTTACTACAGGTAGTCTGCATGAAACTATTGCGGAAAGAATTCCAAAAACAGGTACGACATACATGAATCAGAATCTGCTGGTGACAAAGCGCGACGGTAGCACAGAGCGCATCAATCTCGACAAAATCCATCGCGTTCTGGATTGGGCGGCAGAAGGACTGCATAACGTTTCGATTTCCCAGGTCGAACTGCGCTCCCACATTCAGTTTTATGACGGTATCAAGACCTCTGACATCCACGAAACCATTATCAAGGCTGCCGCAGACCTGATCTCCCGTGATGCGCCGGATTATCAGTATCTCGCCGCGCGCCTGGCGATCTTCCACCTGCGTAAAAAAGCCTACGGCCAGTTTGAGCCGCCTGCGCTGTACGACCACGTGGTGAAAATGGTCGAGATGGGCAAATACGATAATCATCTGCTGGAAGACTACACGGAAGAAGAGTTCAAGCAGATGGACACGTTTATCGATCACGACCGTGATATGACCTTCTCTTATGCTGCCGTTAAGCAGCTGGAAGGCAAATATCTGGTACAGAACCGCGTGACCGGCGAAATCTACGAAAGCGCCCAGTTCCTTTATATTCTGGTTGCCGCGTGCCTGTTCTCGAACTACCCGCGTGAAACGCGCCTGCAATACGTGAAGCGTTTTTACGACGCGGTTTCCACATTTAAAATTTCGCTGCCGACGCCAATCATGTCCGGCGTGCGTACCCCGACTCGTCAGTTCAGCTCCTGCGTACTGATCGAGTGCGGCGACAGCCTGGATTCCATCAACGCCACCTCCAGCGCGATTGTGAAATATGTTTCCCAGCGTGCCGGGATCGGCATCAATGCCGGGCGTATTCGTGCGCTGGGTAGCCCGATTCGCGGTGGCGAAGCGTTCCATACCGGTTGTATTCCGTTCTATAAGCATTTCCAGACAGCGGTGAAATCCTGCTCTCAGGGCGGTGTGCGTGGCGGTGCGGCTACGCTGTTCTACCCGATGTGGCATCTGGAAGTGGAAAGCCTGTTGGTGTTGAAAAACAACCGTGGGGTGGAAGGCAACCGCGTGCGTCATATGGACTACGGGGTACAAATCAACAAACTGATGTATACCCGTCTGCTGAAAGGTGAAGATATCACCCTGTTCAGCCCGTCCGACGTACCGGGGCTGTACGACGCGTTCTTCGCCGATCAGGAAGAGTTTGAACGCCTGTACACCAAATATGAGAAAGACGACAGCATCCGCAAGCAGCGTGTGAAAGCCGTTGAGCTGTTCTCGCTGATGATGCAGGAACGTGCGTCTACCGGTCGAATCTATATTCAGAACGTTGACCACTGCAATACCCATAGCCCGTTTGATCCGGCCATCGCGCCAGTGCGCCAGTCTAACCTGTGCCTGGAAATCGCCCTGCCGACCAAACCGCTGAATGATGTCAACGACGAGAACGGTGAAATCGCGCTGTGTACGTTGTCTGCTTTCAACCTGGGCGCAATTAATAGCCTGGATGAACTGGAAGAGCTGGCGATTCTGGCAGTACGCGCACTCGACGCGCTGCTGGATTATCAGGATTACCCGATCCCGGCCGCCAAACGTGGAGCGATGGGTCGTCGTACGCTGGGTATTGGTGTGATCAACTTCGCTTACTACCTGGCGAAGCACGGTAAACGCTACTCCGACGGCAGCGCCAACAACCTGACACATAAAACCTTCGAAGCTATTCAGTATTACCTGCTGAAAGCCTCTAATGAGCTGGCGAAAGAGCAAGGCGCGTGCCCGTGGTTTAACGAAACCACTTACGCGAAAGGGATCCTGCCGATCGATACCTATAAGAAAGATCTGGATGCCATCGCTAATGAGCCGCTGCATTACGACTGGGAAGCACTGCGTGAGTCAATCAAAACGCACGGCCTGCGTAACTCCACGCTTTCTGCTCTGATGCCGTCAGAGACTTCTTCGCAGATCTCTAACGCCACTAACGGTATTGAACCGCCGCGCGGTTACGTCAGCATCAAAGCGTCGAAAGACGGTATTCTCCGCCAGGTGGTGCCGGACTACGAGCATCTGCACGACGCCTATGAGCTGCTGTGGGAAATGCCGGGTAACGATGGCTACCTGCAACTGGTGGGTATCATGCAGAAATTTATCGATCAGTCGATCTCTGCTAACACCAACTACGATCCGTCACGCTTCCCGTCAGGAAAAGTGCCGATGCAGCAACTGCTGAAAGACCTGCTCACCGCCTACAAATTCGGGGTCAAAACGCTGTATTATCAGAACACCCGTGACGGTGCTGAAGACGCACAAGACGATCTGGTGCCGTCAATCCAGGACGATGGCTGCGAAAGCGGCGCATGCAAGATCTGATAATCCCCCAGCCTTTGCACCAAACCGTCCCCTCTCCCCTTGCGGGAGAGGGTTAGGGTGAGGGGTAATAAAACCACAGGACACATTCATGGCATATACCACCTTTTCACAGACGAAAAATGATCAGCTCAAAGAACCGATGTTCTTTGGTCAGCCGGTCAACGTGGCTCGCTACGATCAGCAAAAATATGACATCTTCGAAAAGCTGATCGAAAAGCAGCTCTCTTTCTTCTGGCGTCCGGAAGAAGTTGACGTTTCTCGTGACCGTATCGATTACCAGGCACTGCCTGAACACGAAAAACACATCTTTATCAGCAACCTGAAATATCAGACGCTGCTGGACTCCATTCAGGGTCGCAGCCCGAACGTGGCACTGCTGCCGCTGATCTCGATCCCTGAACTGGAAACCTGGGTCGAAACCTGGGCGTTCTCAGAAACCATTCACTCTCGTTCTTATACCCATATCATTCGTAATATCGTTAACGATCCGTCCGTTGTGTTTGATGATATCGTCACCAACGAGCAGATCCAGAAACGTGCGGAAGGGATCTCCAGTTATTACGATGAGCTGATCGAAATGACCAGCTACTGGCATCTGCTGGGCGAAGGTACCCACACCGTTAACGGTAAAACCGTAACCGTTAGCCTGCGCGAGCTGAAGAAAAAACTGTATCTCTGCCTGATGAGCGTTAACGCGCTGGAAGCGATCCGCTTCTACGTCAGCTTTGCTTGTTCCTTTGCCTTTGCAGAACGCGAACTGATGGAAGGTAACGCCAAAATTATTCGCCTGATTGCCCGCGACGAAGCCCTGCACCTGACCGGTACTCAGCATATGCTGAATCTGCTGCGCAGCGGTGCGGATGATCCGGAGATGGCGGAAATTGCCGAAGAATGTAAGCAGGAGTGCTATGACCTGTTTGTCCAGGCGGCACAGCAAGAGAAAGACTGGGCGGATTATCTGTTCCGCGACGGTTCGATGATTGGTCTGAATAAAGACATTCTCTGCCAGTACGTTGAATACATCACCAATATCCGCATGCAGGCAGTCGGTTTGGATCTGCCGTTCCAGACGCGCTCCAACCCGATCCCGTGGATCAATACCTGGCTGGTGTCTGATAACGTGCAGGTTGCTCCGCAGGAAGTGGAAGTCAGTTCTTATCTGGTCGGGCAGATTGACTCGGAAGTGGACACCGACGATTTGAGTAACTTCCAGCTCTGATGGCTCGCGTTACCCTGCGCATCACTGGCACACAACTGCTGTGCCAGGATGAACACCCTTCCCTTCTGGCGGCGCTGGAATCCCACAATGTGGCGGTTGAGTACCAGTGCCGCGAAGGTTACTGCGGTTCCTGTCGCACGCGCCTTGTTGCAGGCCAGGTGGACTGGATTGCCGAACCGTTAGCCTTTATTCAGCCGGGGGAAATTTTGCCCTGTTGTTGCCGGGCAAAAGGCGATATTGAAATCGAGTTGTGATCGGGTACTAGCGCCAGATACGACGCTTACGCGTATTATCTGGCCTACAACGATTACATGGCGTAGTAATACGCTTTCACCTGCTCCCAGTCCGCTTTGGGGATCGGCTCCAGATATTTTTCCAGCTGGCGGAAGTCATGATTAATCGCTTTATCGCGACGCAAGCGGCGACGACTTTTCTCCAGATCAAGAAATCCAGCTTCTGCCTTACCTTCTGTTTTCACATAGATATGGCGAACATAGCAACAGCCATGCTGACGATTAACGCTATGCATTTTCTTAAACGCCAGCGCCACTGCTTTCAACATGGCTTGCCGTACTTCGTCAGAATAGGGCGTTACTGCATGCTGGGCATACCAGTCAGCAATGCTGATGAACCCCGCCATATCTTCAGTCACCAGCAACGCGCGCCATTCCCCCTCAATTTTCACCGCTTCACCAAAAACGATCTTCGGCACGATGACACCGGCCCGTTCCAGTTCTTTAATTACCGCAACCTCACGGACAATCGTTGGTCGGCCGAACGGATAACGTACGGAATGAAACAGATGATGCGTCATGCGCTTTACATATAGCTTTTTGCCGTTGCGCTCGACGCATTGCACCCCGCTCATACCATTGCGGCGATAGTTAGGCTCTTCAACCCAGTCGCCCTCTGTTGCCCACCAGTGATTAAATTCGTCGTGCTTTGCTGAAACTGCCATACCCTATCGCCTGTCATTTTTTATTAACGACAATGACTATAGGTGGTTACCTGCGAAAAATCTTAATGAAACGTGTCGTATTAATGAATTTCTTTTGCCACTACTAGCGCAACACCGCTTTTACCCTTCATTTGCAGCGCATAGACTCCACCAGCCACTACCACTAATAGTGCACCCAGCAGATAAATCATTCGGTAGCCAGTATGTGCAACCATCATCCCCATCACACAGGCTCCCAGCGCCAGGCCTGCATCCATCGCATTGAAGAAGAGGGAGTTTGCGACACCGATTTTATGCGGTTCCACTGAACTGATAATCTGCGTCTGAAAAACTGGCGTCACGGAACCATACCCGATACCAATCAATGCGCCAGAAACAACCATCATTATGCTTCCCTGGGTGTAGCCGAGAACCACCAGTCCTACCGTAAAGAACACAAGGCAAGGGTAAACCACATATTTCGGTCCTTTTTTGTCGCAGACATTGCCGGTAAAGGTACGGCAGATCATCAGGAAGATAGCGTAGCAAAGCAGGAAATTACTGGCTGCCGACATCAGGTTAAGTTCGCGTGCATAAAGCGCCAGAAAAGCAGAAACCCCGGCATACGAAAAGGTCATAAAAAAGGTGACCATCGCAAATGGCAACGCCGCGCGATCGAACATGGCGGCGAAGCCCATTTTCGGCGTTGAACCATCAGCATGGCTGATAACCGGCGGCACTGTCATAATCAGCGACAGAATAATCCCCACCGCTGCCACGCCGGTGCATAGCCAGAAAGCCAGATTAAAGGCTTCCCAGCGCGCCATATTCAGACCAATCCACGGCCCGACCACCATTGCCAGCCCCATTGCCAGAGAGAAAAAACTGATGCCCTCCCCACGTCGGGAGGCCGGGATCAGCCGCGCGGAAATCGTTCCTTTTACCGTAGTGATAACCCCGAAGGTAATACCATGAAGCACCCGAATAAAAAGCAGTGATTCAATTGAGTGGCAAAAAGGATACAACGCTGTGACCAATAAAAAGGCCAGAGAAGAGAGCACCAGAATAGTTTTATTCGAGTATTTACCCACCCATTGCCCGGCAAATGGGCGAATAACAATGGCGGCAATTAAAAATAAAGTCACCAATAAACCGGCTTTATCAGGAGAGGCATGCAAGCGGTCAGAGATATAAATTGGCAACAATGTTAGTAAAACATAAAAGACGAAGAAAATAATAAAGCTGATGATGGTTATTGCCCAAAAATCCTTCGTCCATAACTTCTCTTTCATACCCTACCGCCTGTCAGGATGACGCACGCAGACAACACTCCCGTTACTGCGGTTGCGTCAAATTGTGATGTACTTTGCAGAACAGAAGTATAAATGGCTGCATGCTATTAGAGAAATTAATCGTTTTAATATTATTGATTAGCAAACTCTAATGACTCTTACCCAAATAAACTCTTTACTCGCCGTGCTGGATTACGGTGGCTTTACTGAAGCCAGCAAGCGATAGTTCATGACGCAGTCGGCGGTAAGTCAGGCAATTGCTAGCCTCGAACAAGAACTTGGTGTGAATATACTGTTACGCGATCGCCGTAAAGCTATACAACTGACCACAGCAGGTCATCGCATTGTGCAACATCTGCGCGCCATTAATCGGGAAGTTAACGCAGTAAAAGAGATAGCCGAGCAGGAAAAGCAGAACCCTCAAAGAACGCTGAGACTTGGTTGTTTCCCCAGCGTCTGCGCCTGTATCTTACCGGTTGTGATTCGCTACTTTGAAATTCATCATCCGAATATAAAAATTATTCCTTTTGAGGAAAATAGCACAGCGATTATTGATTCGCTTCAGAATGAATCCATTGATGCCGGTTTTGTTCATTTTCCGGTGAGCGGAATGTACTCCGTGCCCATTTATCAGGATAAATTCACCGTAGTGTTACCGCCCGACCATGCTCTGGCAAAAAACAGCACTATTACAGTGGAAGAGTTAATGGGTGAACCATTAATTATTAGTAAAGGACGCTATGAATTAAGCATTATGGCACTATTTAAAGAAAAGAATATTACCCCACAGATAAAATATGAATTTAATCACCCGGATACAGCGATCAGTTTTATTCGACAGGGATTAGGCATCGCCTTATTACCAGAGTTAACGCTGAAAACCATTGCAGATGAATTGTGTTCCGTTCCTCTCGAACCAACCTTCTATCGACAGATTTCGTTGCTGGCTAAAGAAAAGCCGGTAGAAGGCAGTCCACTGTTTTTACTACAAATGTGCACAGAACAATTAGTGGTGAGTGGAAAAATTTGATGTAAGACATGAGATTGATGACAAATGCAAGACTGCCTGATTCGCCACACTTAGTTGTACTATAGCCTTTACCAGGCGTAATAATTCGTTTTCACCTGATTTTGGCCCACTTTGTGAATTGGCGATATATATTTATCCAGTTGGGAGAAGTGACAATGACTCCAGGTAGAAATCGGTATGAAGCGCCCGACTCACTGTCAAAACCGATCGTTGAGAGTAATGACACTCCGGCGAACAGTACACAGTTTACTCTGGAGCCATTCTCAATCTTCAAGTGGGATACCTAGTAACTTTTCAGGGAAGTTATCAATATCTGTTTGTTACTTATTACCGTATTTATTAACAATAATGATACTTTCTACCATGCGTAAAGGTCTTCGTAATAAAATGAGCTAAATTTGATAGTGAATATATTTTGCAAAGATTAGATTGTATCTTGTTAACTCACAATACAAGGAATCATTTATGCCAAATACATCTATTCACTTATCTCCCTGTAATATTTTACAAAATAATAAATTGCAACCAACAGAAATTTACAAAGAATCACAACAAACCGCGAAACTTGAGTTTTTTTGCGATGAGTTTCTAAAAATATCTCAAAGTAGATACGGGTTATCAACTTCAGCAGACAGCATAGCTAATTTATTGGCTTTTTTCACGAAAGCCTCAGATGCAATTGATAGTATCAAGACCCAAAAAATTGACGTTCACAGTTATGGTTTCGTACCAATAAGACATTTTGTCGAACATGTCATAACGTATAAAAATGAATTTGCAGCGGATTATGAACCCTATACCCTTACCTTTACCCGAGGTGAAAACAACGAAGGTATTTTGAGTGTCGAAAGCAAAGAAGGGTTTATTTCACAAAGAACAATAAACTTAAATGAATATGAAACTGCAATTAACATCATCAATGAACATGTTATAAAAGAAAATATCCACAACACGGTCCAGTCACCGACAGAAAAAGACATTTCAAAAATAAACAGCTCTGATAAATCTTATAAAACCAGCAGTGAGAAAAGTATTAAAAGTCAACTTTACAGCGATCAAAAAAAATATACAGACCTGCTACTACATTCTGAGAAAAATACAGAATGGTACAAATACGCATCCTCCGTGGAACGCTATGATAAATTCAAGAATTCTTCTAAGGAAATTAAAAATACCCACAAGCAAATTGTACAAGCGCAGAAAAAATTGAACCAAATGAAATACATCAATAAATTAAGTGGTGAGCTTATCGATATCGCCGACAAAAAGTTAGCACCATTAATAAATGATAGTTTCAGCTATACACGAGATTTCTTTGCTTACTCAAAACAGGAAAATAACATCTTCACGTTTGATAATTCTAAGTTTGAAGATCCAAAGGAAAAAAAAGGTTTAATGGTACAACACAGCAATGGACAACTGGTTATTACTGGTGAATATTATCCTGAAGGTGTGCAAATAGCATTCACTCAAGAACAATATAATAAATTAATAAGATACATTAATATTTTCTTTACTTTTCCGAAATGCGAATAATACTTTACAGTATAAACTGCAATACAATTTATTATTGAACCCAATTCATACTGTTTAAGGAATAACAATGCCCAGTGTTAGCTTTCTTAACGAATGAGTTTTACGCAAATATGTTGGCATCTTTTTTAACAGGATGCACCGGTTAATGAATAGAACAACCGGGAGTAGCATTATTTCGCTTTAGCAGAGGATGGCGCATGAACGCCATCCTGCAATAGCATTACTCTTTATTAAGGAATTTTACTGCCTTATCAGGGAAATCAGTAAACAGCCCATTTACACCCGCTTTGTTATACAGAGCATCATATAACTGATTCACATCAGTAGTGTATTCAGGCAGCTTATCTGACCGCACGGTGTAAGGATGCACTACCAGCTTGTTCTGCTGAGCATCTTGCACCATGCCAGTGAGTTTGATATTACCTGGCTGCGATGTCTCCTCAATCAACATATGATAATCCGGACCAATACCATCAGCATATTCCGCCACCTGTTTCATGGCCCCCGGCTTAAACATCCAGTCGTAGTTGTAATTAACCCAGCTTCCGTCCGGCTGTTTCTGCTGAGTTTCGTTCCAGTCGGTATAGGCAATCAGCTGTACCAGATTGAGGTCCATGCCCATTTTAGGTTCCAGCTCATTCTTAATACGCTTCAGTTCATCGGCATCAAAACATTGCAAATAAACTTTGTCGTCCTTACCGCTGTAACCATATTTCTTCAGCACTTCCAGCGTTTTAGCCGCAATATCCTTCCCTTCCTGATGATGGAACCACGGCGCTTTAATTTCTGGATAGATACCGATATTTTTCCCGGTAGAGTGATTTAACCCCTGAACAAATTCAATCTCTTCTTCGAAAGTGTGTACCCGGAAGTCAGATTTACCCATCGGGAAACGCCCCGGATAAGTCTGTACTTTCTTACCGTTTTCAATATCGAAACCTTCGGTAAATTTCAGCGACTTAATTTCATCGAGCGTGAAATCTATCGCGTAGTAACGACCGTCTTTGCGCGCCCGATCCGGGAAACGATCGGCAACATCAGTAACACGATCGAGATAATGGTCATGCAGGACAACCAGATGGTCGTCCTTCGTCATCACCAAATCCTGTTCCAGATAATCCGCTCCCTGCGCATACGCCATCGCTTTTGCTGGCAGCGTATGCTCCGGCAAATATCCACTGGCACCGCGATGGGCGATGACTATTTTTTCGTTGCTATCCGCCGCCATTGCACTGCTTCCCATGATCATTCCACTCATCATGATCGCCATGCTAAGGTTTTTTAGCGTCAATTTCATGCCATTAGCCTCCGTTGCGTTTTTGCAGTAATTCCTGATGGCGACGTTTTTCGCCAATCATCACAACAATCAACAAGATAACCGCGAGAATGCTGCCGCCAATCATTACCATAAAGCCGCCATCCCAGCCGAAGAAGTCCACGGTGTAGCCAACAATCGCGCTCGCCGCCACCGAACCGCCCAGGTAACCAAACAGCCCGGTAAAGCCCGCTGCCGTACCTGCCGCTTTTTTCGGTGCCAGTTCCAGCGCATGCAGACCGATCAGCATCACAGGGCCGTAGATCAGGAAGCCGATAACAATCATACAAATCATATCTACGGTTGGGTTACCTGCCGGGTTCATCCAGTAAACGATAGTCGCGATGGTCACCAGTGTCATAAAGAAGACGCCGGTGGCCCCACGGTTGCCACGGAAGACTTTATCCGACATCCAGCCGCACAGCAGGGTGCCCGGAATGCCCGCATACTCATAGAAGAAGTAGGCCCAGGAGGATTTATCCAGCGCGAAGTGTTTCACCTCTTTCAGATAAGTCGGTGACCAGTCGAGGATGCCGTAACGCAGCAGATAAACGAACACGTTGGCGATAGCGATGTACCACAGCAGTTTGTTCGGCAGCACGTACTGCATGAAGATTTGCTTCGCCGTCAGCTCCTGTTCCGCTTTTTCGTTATAGTCGTCCGGATAATCATTTTTGTACTCTTCGATCGGCGGCAGGCCACAGGATTGCGGGGTATCGCGCATCATCGCAAAGGCGAACAGTGCCACCAGAATGGCGCAGAAAGCGGGCATATAGAGCGCCGCGTGCCAGTCATTGAACCAGGCCATCCCCAGCAGGAACAGCAGCGGCGGAATACCACCACCGACGTTGTGCGCACAGTTCCACACTGACACAATGCCGCCACGTTCTTTCTGCGACCACCAGTGCACCATAGTACGACCGCACGGCGGCCATCCCATCCCCTGGAACCAACCGCAGAGGAACAGCAGCACAAACATCACCGCAATGCTCGACGTCGCCCATGGCACAAAGCCCATAAACAACATCACTGCCGCCGCCAGAATCAAACCTGCGGGCAGGAAAACGCGCGGATTCGAGCGATCCGATACCGAACCCATGATGAATTTCGAAAATCCATAAGCAATCGAGATCCCCGAAAGGGCAAAACCTAAATCACCGCGTGAGAATCCCTGCTCAACCAGATAAGGCATAGCGAGCGCAAAGTTCTTACGAACCAAATAGTAAGCAGCATAGCCAAAGAATATCCCCAGGAAAATTTGCCAGCGCAATCGACGATAAGTCGGATCGATCTCCGCGGCAGGTAAGCGCGCTTTATGTGGCGCTGGTTTAAAAATACTCAACATTGATAGCCTCCGTGGCCCGTGGTCTTATTTATGATTAACAGCCTGATTCAGTGGGAGAACCTGCCGTTTCTTGAGTTGCCGCGATGTTAAGAAAACATTCATAAATTAAATGTGAATTACCGCACACATTATTAAATACGATGGTTGAAATGTTCAGAATGACGCATGAAATCACTTTTCACTTTCGAATTATGAGCGAATATGCGCGAAATCAAACAATTCATGTTTTTACTATGGCTAAATGGTAAAAAACGAACTTCAGAGGGATAACAATGAAAACTCGCGACTCGCAATCAAGTGACGTGATTATCATTGGCGGCGGCGCAACGGGAGCCGGGATTGCCCGCGACTGTGCCCTGCGCGGGCTGCGCGTGATTTTGGTTGAGCGCCACGACATCGCAACCGGTGCCACCGGGCGTAACCACGGCCTGCTGCACAGTGGTGCGCGCTATGCGGTAACCGATGCGGAATCGGCCCGCGAATGTATTAGTGAAAACCAGATCCTGAAACGCATTGCACGTCACTGCGTTGAACCGACCAACGGCCTGTTTATCACCCTGCCGGAAGATGACCTCTCCTTCCAGGCCACTTTTATTCGCGCCTGCGAAGAAGCAGGGATCAGCGCAGAAGCTATAGACCCGCAGCAAGCGCGCATTATCGAACCTGCCGTTAACCCGGCACTGATTGGCGCGGTGAAAGTTCCGGATGGCACCGTTGATCCATTTCGTCTGACCGCAGCGAACATGCTCGATGCCAAAGAACACGGTGCGGTTATCCTTACCGCTCATGAAGTCACGGGGCTGATTCGTGAAGGCGCGACGGTGTGCGGTGTTCGTGTACGTAACCATCTCACCGGCGAAATTCAGGCACTTCATGCGCCTGTCGTAGTTAATGCCGCCGGGATTTGGGGGCAACACATTGCCGAATATGCCGATCTGCGCATTCGCATGTTCCCGGCGAAAGGATCGCTGCTGATTATGGATCACCGCATTAATCAGCATGTGATCAACCGCTGCCGCAAACCTTCCGACGCCGATATTCTGGTGCCTGGCGATACCATTTCGCTGATTGGCACCACCTCTTTACGTATTGATTACAGCGAGATTGACGATAATCGAGTGACGGCAGAAGAAGTTGATATTCTGCTGCGTGAAGGGGAAAAACTGGCCCCCGTGATGGCGAAAACACGCATTTTGCGGGCCTATTCTGGCGTGCGTCCGCTGGTTGCCAGCGATGACGACCCGAGCGGACGTAACGTCAGCCGTGGCATCGTGCTGCTCGACCATGCTGAACGCGATGGTCTCGACGGATTTATCACCATCACCGGTGGCAAACTGATGACCTATCGGCTGATGGCGGAATGGGCTACTGACGCGGTGTGTCGCAAGCTGGGCAACACGCGCCCCTGTACCACTGCCGACACGCCGTTGCCTGGCTCACAGGAACCGGCAGAAGTCACGCTGCGCAAAGTGATCTCCCTGCCCGCTCCGCTGCGCGGTTCCGCAGTTTACCGGCACGGCGATCGCACACCAGCCTGGCTGAGCGAAGGCCGCCTGCACCGCAGCCTGGTATGTGAGTGCGAAGCGGTAACTGCGGGTGAAGTGCAGTACGCAGTAGAAAATTTAAACGTTAACAGCCTGCTGGATTTACGCCGTCGTACCCGTGTAGGGATGGGTACCTGCCAGGGCGAACTCTGCGCCTGCCGGGCTGCCGGACTGCTGCAACGTTTTAACGTCACGACGTCCGCGCAATCTATCGAGCAACTTTCCACCTTCCTTAACGAACGCTGGAAAGGCGTGCAACCCATAGCATGGGGAGACGCACTGCGCGAAAGCGAATTTACCCGCTGGGTTTATCAGGGACTGTGTGGTCTGGAGAAGGAGCAGAAAGATGCGCTTTGATACTGTCATTATGGGCGGCGGCCTCGCCGGCTTACTCTGTGGCCTGCAACTGCAAAAACACGGCCTGCGCTGTGCCATTGTCACGCGTGGTCAAAGCGCGCTGCATTTCTCATCCGGTTCGCTGGATTTGCTGAGCCATCTGCCAGATAGTCAAGCTGTGACAGACATTCACCACGGGCTGGAATCGTTATGTCAGCAGGCCCCTGCCCATCCTTACTCTCTTCTCGGGCCACAACGCGTACTCGATCTCGCTTGCCAGGCGCAGGCATTAATCGCTGAAAGCGGTGCGCAATTGCAGGGCAGCGTAGAACTGGCTCACCAGCGGATTACGCCGCTCGGCACTCTGCGTTCTACCTGGCTAAGTTCGCCAGAAGTCCCCGTCTGGCCACTGCCCGCGAAGAAAATATGTGTAGTGGGAATTAGCGGCCTGATGGATTTTCAGGCTCACCTTGCGGCAGCTTCGTTGCGTGAACTCGGCCTTGCCGTTGAAACCGCAGAAATAGAGCTGCCGGAACTGGATGTCCTGCGCAATAACGCCACCGAGTTCCGCGCGGTGAATATCGCCCGTTTCCTTGATAATGAAGAAAACTGGCCGCTGTTACTTGATGCGCTTATTCCTGTCGCCAATACCTGCGAAATGATCCTGATGCCCGCCTGCTTCGGCCTGGCCGATGACAAACTGTGGCGTTGGTTGAATGAAAAACTACCTTGTTCACTGATGCTTTTGCCAACGCTGCCGCCTTCCGTGCTGGGCATTCGTCTGCAAAACCAGTTACAGCGCCAGTTTGTGCGCCAGGGTGGCGTGTGGATGCCAGGCGATGAAGTGAAAAAAGTGACCTGTAAAAATGGCGTAGTGAATGAAATCTGGACGCGCAATCACGCCGATATCCCGCTGCGCCCACGATTTGCGGTGCTTGCGAGCGGCAGTTTCTTTAGCGGCGGACTGGTGGCAGAACGTGACGGCATTCGCGAGCCGATTCTCGGCCTTGATGTGCTACAAACCGCCACGCGGGGTGAATGGTATAAGGGCGATTTTTTTGCGCCGCAACCGTGGCAGCTGTTCGGTGTAACCACTGATGAGGCACTACGCCCGTCGCAGGCAGGGCAAACCATTGAGAACCTGTTTGCCATCGGTTCGGTGCTGGGCGGATTTGATCCCATCGCCCAGGGATGCGGCGGCGGTGTTTGTGCCGTCAGTGCTTTACATGCCGCTCAACAGATTGCCCAACGCGCAGGAGGTCAACAATGAACGACACCAGCTTCGAAAACTGCATTAAGTGCACCGTCTGCACCACCGCCTGCCCGGTGAGCCGGGTGAATCCGGGATATCCGGGGCCAAAACAAGCCGGGCCGGATGGCGAGCGTCTGCGTTTGAAGGATGGCGCACTGTATGACGAGGCACTGAAATATTGCATCAACTGCAAACGTTGCGAAGTCGCCTGCCCGTCCGATGTGAAGATTGGCGATATCATCCAGCGCGCACGGGCGAAATATGACACCACACGCCCGTCGCTGCGCAATTTTGTGTTGAGTCATACCGACCTGATGGGTAGCGTTTCCACGCCATTCGCACCAATCGTCAATACCGCTACCTCGCTGAAACCAGTGCGGCAGCTGCTTGATGCGGCGTTAAAAATCGATCATCGCCGCACGCTACCGAAATACTCCTTCGGTACGTTCCGTCGCTGGTATCGCAGCGTGGCAGCCCAACAAGCGCAATATAAAGACCAGGTGGCTTTCTTTCACGGCTGCTTCGTTAACTACAACCATCCGCAGTTAGGCAAAGATTTAATTAAAGTGCTCAACGCAATGGGTACCGGTGTACAACTGCTCAGCAAAGAAAAATGCTGCGGCGTACCGCTGATCGCCAACGGCTTTACCGATAAAGCACGTAAACAGGCAATCACAAATGTAGAGTCGATCCGCGAAGCAGTGGGAGTAAAAGGCATTCCGGTGATTGCCACCTCCTCAACCTGTACATTTGCCCTGCGCGACGAATACCCAGAAGTGCTGAATGTCGACAACAAAGGCTTGCGCGATCACATCGAACTGGCGACCCGCTGGCTGTGGCGCAAGCTGGACGAAGGCAAAACGTTACCGCTGAAACCGCTGCCGCTGAAAGTGGTTTATCACACTCCGTGCCATATGGAAAAAATGGGCTGGACGCTCTACACCCTGGAGCTGTTGCGTAAAATCCCGGGACTTGAGTTAACGGTGCTGGATTCCCAGTGCTGCGGTATTGCAGGTACTTACGGTTTCAAAAAAGAGAACTACCCCACCTCACAAGCCATCGGCGCACCACTGTTCCGTCAGATAGAAGAAAGCGGCGCAGATCTGGTGGTTACCGACTGCGAAACCTGCAAATGGCAGATTGAGATGTCCACAAGTCTTCGCTGCGAACATCCGATTACGCTGCTGGCCCAGGCGCTGGCTTAAACTCCTTTCTGATGCCCGGTAAGCATGTTGTTACCGGGCATTTTTGCGTACACGATTCCGTGCCCAATGTATGCGTTGCAACGCAGTGAAAATTCCTCTGAAAACGTCTCGCAAAGGCTAAAACTGGCAGATGTCAAAGGCCTGGGATAACCGTAATGTCGCGTCATCATAAATATCAGGTGACGGACAACCATGACCGAATCAACAACCTCCTCCCCGCATGATGCGGTGTTTAAAACCTTTATGTTCACACCCGAAACCGCACGGGATTTTCTGGAAATACATCTACCAGAGCCGCTGCGCAAGCTTTGCAACCTGCAAACCTTACGCCTGGAACCCACCAGTTTTATTGAAAAAAGTTTACGCGCTTACTACTCGGATGTTTTGTGGTCCGTGGAAACCAGCGACGGTGACGGTTATATCTACTGCGTGATTGAACATCAAAGCTCTGCAGAAAAGAATATGGCTTTTCGGCTAATGCGCTATGCCACTGCCGCCATGCAGCGTCACCTGGATAAAGGCTATGACAGAGTTCCGCTGGTGGTGCCATTGCTGTTTTATCATGGCGAAACCTCGCCCTACCCGTACTCACTCAACTGGCTGGATGAGTTTGACGATCCGCAACTTGCCCGGCAGTTGTACACCGAAGCTTTTCCGTTGGTGGATATCACCATCGTACCTGACGATGAGATTATGCAACATCGGCGTATAGCTCTGCTTGAACTGATTCAAAAGCATATTCGCGACCGCGATTTAATCGGTATGGTCGACAGGATCACCACGCTTTTGGTTAGAGGCTTCACTAATGACAGCCAGCTACAAACGCTGTTTAATTATCTGCTGCAATGCGGCGATACCTCCCGTTTCACCCGTTTTATTGAGGAGATTGCCGAACGTTCACCACTACAAAAGGAGAGATTAATGACTATTGCTGAACGGCTACGGCAGGAAGGACACCAAATTGGCTGGCAGGAAGGTATGCGTGAACAAGCCATTAAAATTGCCTTGCGCATGCTGGAACAGGGCATTGATCGTGACCTGGTGCTCGCGGCCACCCAGCTAAGCGAAGCCGATCTGGCAGCGAATAACCACTAATTAACACAGGCCCACAGCCGATCCCCATGGGCCTTTGATATCAATAACTACCTTTTATGCGTGGCCCATTTTTGCCTGATTTAAACATCGCCAGTCGTTGATCCAGGGCATCGCTGTAGAGCATCGTGTCAACACCAACAGCGACAAAGTTCGCTCCCCACGCCAGGCATTGCTGCGCCATATCAGGAGCCACAGCCAGAAAACCAGCCGCTTTACCCGCAGCACGGATCCGCCGAATGCTGGTTTCAATAATTCGCTGCACTTCCGGGTGCCCGGCGTTATCCGGGTAGCCCAACGAGGCAGAAAGATCCGCAGGTCCAATAAACACGCCGTCAATCCCTTCGACGTCGAGGATTTCGTCCAGGTTATCCAGTGCTGTTTTACTTTCCACCTGCACCAACAGACAAAGCGAATCGTTGACTTGCGCCATGTAATTCTCAATGCGTCCCCAGCGCGCAGCCCGTGCCACACTGGCCCCGACACCACGCTCACCGTAGGGAGGATAGCGCGTGGCAGACACCACCTGACGTGCCTGATCGGCAGTATCGACCATCGGGATTAGTAGAGTTTGCGCGCCAATATCCAGGACTTGTTTAATCAGCGACTTACTGCCTTCCACCGGACGGATCACGGGTTGGCTGGCATAGGGCGCTACCGCCTGTAGCTGGTGATAAAGATCCTGAATGGTGTTTGGCGCGTGCTCCCCGTCAATCAGCAACCAGTCATAACCGGAGGTGGCGGCAATTTCTGCCATATAAGAAGTAGTCGAGCTTAACCACAGACCAATTTGCACTTCGCCTTTGCGTAAACGTTCTTTAAAGGGATTGGTTAATAATGCGTTCATGGTGTTCCTTAACCTATTAATGATGTGCCACGTCGGTCTGCGCAACAGTGCGATTTACACGCAGAGTGAAAATAATCAGCGAACCGATGACCGCCACCGCTGCCAGCGTCAGTAATCCCGCCGCATCGCTGGCAAACAACGTTTCTGCTTTCACGCGCAGGATCGGGGCAATAAACCCGCCCACTGCACCAAACAGGTTTACAAAACCAATCCCCGCCGCCAGCGCCGTACCGGAAAGCAGTTGTGTCGGCATCGTCCAGAACACCGGCTGCACGGCAATAAACCCGATGGCTGCAACACACAGCGCTACGATCGCCAGTACTGGAGAAAGCAGCCCGGAGAGACCAATACCAATGCCCGCCGCCAGTAATGTCAGCGCCGCGACATTACGCCGTTCGCCGGTTTTATCGGAATAGCGCGGAATAAGCCAGGTCCCAAACAAGGCCGCGACCCACGGAATGGCGGTGACCACCGACGCCGTAAAGCCCACTTTTGTCCCCAGCAATGCAGCAACCTGGGTCGGCAGGAAGAAAATTAATCCGTAAACCGCCACCTGAATGGTCAGGTAGATAATCGCCAGTTGCCAGACTCGGCCATTACGCAGCGCATCGCTCAATCGAGAAGTCACTTTCTGTTGTTCTTCACTTGCCAGTTGATTGATAAGCAACGTTTTTTCTTGTTTACTCAGAAAACGTGCCTGCTCCGGTGTGTCATCAAGCCAAAAGAATGTGAATACCCCAGCGCCAACTGCCAGCAATCCTTCAATCACAAACATCCAGAACCAGCCGGGATGCCCCATAAATCCATGCATCTCCAGCAGCGCGCCGGAAAGCGGTGATCCCAGTGTTAACGCCAGCGGTGCGCCCATATAGAACAACCCCATAATGCTGGCGCGATTACGCTGCGGAAACCATTGCGAGGTGAGATAAATCATACCAGGGAAGAACCCGGCCTCCGCAGCACCAAGCAGAGTACGAACGATCAGAAATTTCGCTTCAGTATCGGCCCATGCCATGGCTGCCGAAAGAAATCCCCACAGCAGTGTTGTCGTACCAATCCAGGTTCTGGCCCCCATTTTGCGCATCAAAAGATTCGCCGGAACACCCAGAAACGCATATACCACAAAGAAAATGCCTGCTCCCAGCGCATAAGCTTCATTACTCAGCCCGGTATCAATCTGGTAGGTTTGTTTGGCAAAACCAATATTCGAACGGTCGAGAAATGCCAGCACATACAGCGCCAACATAAACGGAATTAAACGCGCTCGGTTTTTCTTCACCACGGCGTCAAGCAAAGCGGTGCTCATAAAAAGCTCCTTAGAATATGTGGGCGTTACCGTTGTCACAGCAACGCCCGGAGTGATTAGTGGCTGTAGGGGCGTTTCAAATTGCAGTCACGATTGAGTTCGACGCCGAAACCGGGTTTATCAAGCACTGATTTATGAATACGACCATTCACCGGCACTGGCTCATTAAGCAGAATCGGATCAAATTGCGGACGCATCGTTGAACAATCCGGGCTGGTCATCAGGAATTCGCTGAATGGCGTATTGGTGAAGGTGATCACCGCATGGTGAGAGTAAACAGACGAACCGTGCGGCACCACCAGTTGCCCTCTGGATTTGGCGATTGCGGCAATTTCCACCAGCGTGGTTAAGCCACCGCACCAGCCAACATCCGGCTGCATAATGTCGATACCGGTTTCTGAAAGCGTACGGAAAGATTGCAGTGTGCCGTGATGCTCACCGCTGGTGACCATCATTCCGACTGGCGCGTTGCGTTTCAGTTCGCGATAACCTTCATACTGCTGTGGCGGCAGGCACTCTTCGATCCATTTCAGGTTATAGGGCGCGCAAGCGTGGGCCAGTTTGGTGGCATAGTTCACGTCCTGACTCATCCAGCAGTCGAGCATTAACCAGAAATCCTCACCGCATTTTTCACGCATATCCGCGACCATAGCGGCATCTTTGTGGATCCCCGCATCGCCATCATGTGGCCCCCAGTGCGTCGGCATTTTGCCACCGATAAAGCCCATCTCTTTTGCCAGATCCGGACGCGCACCTGTGGCGTAGAACTGAATCTCATCACGAACTGCGCCGCCTAAAAGTTTATAAACCGGAAGCCCGACCACTTTGCCGAACAGATCCCACAGAGCCAGATCGACACAGGAAATCGTGTTCATCACCAGGCCACCAGAGCCGGAGTAATACAGGGTGGCATTGAGCATTTGATCGTGGATCAGTTTGATATCACTGACACATTTACCCTCAATGAAACGGTTAAGATGTTTTTCGACAATAAAACAGCCCATTTCACCGGCTGTCGAAACGGCGAATCCGGTCTGGCCGTTTTCTGCTTCGACTTCAACAATCAACGTGCCAAGAACGTTAATGCCAAATGACTGGCGTGACTGCTCGTAATCGCGGTATTTACTCATCGGGGTGGCAATATGATCATCAATCCAGTGATTTGCCCCCTGGTCGTGATAATCACCGCCGCCAGCGCCTTTTTCTGCTGTCGCACCGCCAGTAAACCAGGCGCGAACCTGTTTGATTTTTGGTAGGGTCATAATGTTCTCCATTGTTATGAGGCCTGTAAGTCAAAGGGACTTTTCCATCCCAACAGACGTGAAATATCCCTGGCGCAGGCAATGGCCTTGCCCGCCAGATAATCACGGTATTCTTCATTGATTTGTAAGCGGGTACCGACCACCGAAATCGCAGCGGTAAGCTCGTTATTGGCGTTAAACACCGGCGCAGCGACACAACGGACATCAGCATAATCTTCGCCGTTGTCATAACTCCAGCCCTGACGGCGAATACGCGCCAGTTCCTCGTAGAGCCGTTGTGGATGGGTAATGGTGGTGGGTGTCATCTGCTCCCAGACCAGCTCTTCGATAATACTTTGCTGTACAGCTGCAGGTTGCCAGGCAAGCAGGCATTTACCTATTCCGGAGCGATAAAGCGAAAGGCTTTTTCCTTCATGGGAACGCACGCTGATAGTGGCTGATGACTCCACTTTCAAAATGTAATAAGCGCTGCCGTTATCAATAATCCCCAGGTGACATAACAGCCCGGTGGTATCCATCAGTTGCGTCAAACGCGGTCGAGCCAGTTCCCGGAGATCCATCTTGCTTAACGCATGACCGGAAAGCTCCACCAGCTTGGTCCACAAACAAAAATTTTCCTGGTGATCAAGGCTAAGAAAACGCTGACGCCTGAGTTCATTAAGCAGCAAATAGGCCGTGCTTTTAGGGATCCCCAATGTGTCAATGATCGTCGCAGCACTACAGGGGCCAATGCGGGCAATCAAATTGAGAATATCAATAGCCCGTGTTAGGGCGGGAACTTTGCTTGATTCCAACATACTGGACTCCAGTCTTAGATACTGGAATCAGTCTCGTTGCTCAGGGGGAGTAAAATTGTGAAGCGCATCAAATCCCGCACCTCGTCCAGCGGACTGGAGAAATTACGCACAAATTTGTGAATCAGCGCACGGATTTTTTCTTATTGAGTACAACAGGTTGGACAAATTTTGCCGGAGGGGGAATGTGCCGGTGCAGTAAACCGGCACAGAGTGGCGGAATCAGACGGATAAGGTCATGGACTCAACAACCTCAATCCAGCCATGCTCACTGGCAATGTCCTGGCCGTTTAACCAACGGCGCAGCATATTCAGTGCCATCATTGCGCACACTTCCTGACGGATAGCCAGGCTGTAGCGCGTAGTGCTGAAACGCACACGCAGAGCGAAAGTGCCATCTGGCGTGGCTAGCGCAAAGTTGAGATGCTCGTTCTCGAAACCCGAAACAGCCAGTGCCAGCCCGGCAAAATGGTTGGCCCGCCGTTCTGTAATCCAGTGCGCAGTTTGCGCCAGGGTTTCTTCCTGTGAAGGAACCACTTCACACGCCAGCAATGGAGCACCTGCGCGAGAAAGTTGCAAAGCCAATAAACCGCTGGTGAATTGCTCGCTCAACGTCAGGCTGAACTGGCGGTTTTGCAATTCGCGACTGATCTGCGCGGGCAGTCCTTCGGTGCCTTCGAAAATCACGCTCTGTCCGGCAACACGTTTAACGTCCAGCCACAGTTTTTCCATCGCCTGTTGCTCGCTTGCCGGTCCGGTGAGTTTCAGTTCGATGATAGGCATTGAGGAGCGATAGCCCATTGTTACGCCCGGCGGCAGTTGTAGAGTGTCCAGGCTTTGTGCCAGATCGCTTTCCGAACGACCAAAGGTAGTTAAACGCAGACAAACCGGCGGCTGTGGTAAAGAAAAACGCTCGCGCAGACGCGGCAGGATTTCGTGCTCGACCATCACCTTAAATTCTGACGGTACGCCGGGGGTAAAGAACATCAGGCAACGATTAAGCTGCACGGCAAAACCACAGGCGGTGCCTACCGGGTTATTGATAAATTCAGCACTGGCAGGTAGCTCCGCTTGTTTACGGTTGCTCGGTGCCATTACTCGTCCACGTTCGTGGAAATAGCGTTCCATCTCTTTGAGCCAGGCTTCATGCAACACCAGGCCTTCACCTCTTGCTGTCGCAGCGGCGAGTGCGCTTAAATCATCACTGGTCGGCCCCAGCCCGCCGTTAACGATCAGCACATCGGCGTGCTGACTCCGTTCGCGAAGAATGGTCACTAAGTCATCAAGGTTATCCCCCACCGTATTGCGGCGAGATAATGGCAACCCCTGATGAAAGAAAAAATCGGCCAGCCAGGCAGCGTTAGTGTCAACGATTTGCCCGTGTAACACTTCATCCCCGGTGGATAGCATTTCCACTTTTAACATGGTTATCTCCTGCTTTTGTTATCGAATCACTATAACGCAAAGGGAGATAAGGCGTAGTAAGAAACTGAATGGCGCGGCAGAATGCCGCGCCGGAAGGGATCAGAAACTGGCGTTAACCCCAACATACGGGCCGTCAGCCACGGCGTTGTCGCGGTTACCATCTTTACCCGACAGATTCAGGTAGCGATAACCCGCCTCAATGCTGACTGGACGCATAATGGTGTAACGCGCGCCAGCATTCGCTTCCTCATAACTTTGAATACCGCTGGAGAGCGAATCCGGAGAGTAGTAATACTCACCAAACAAGCGGAAGCTGTCACCAATTTGCCACTGCAAACCACCGCCAACTGCCGCTGCATAACCTTCATCACCGTAATTCGGGTTGGTGTAAACGCCTTTTCCGCCAACGGTCGCCATTAATGGCCCGAGAGGCAGATTCAACCCCAGCCCCACGCCCGCGGCATCACCGTCGTCGTCGTTATGTGTCCAGTTACCGCTTAACGCCAGGCCCGTCGATTCAGTCCCAAAACCGACACCAATATTGGTGTATTCTTTACCCGCCTGGCCGCTGATGCTCATTGCATTGACCGATGCAGAAACCAACAGCATTCCGGCCAGACCTGCTAGCGCAATTTTTTTCATTATCCTCTTTCCCACAAGCAATTAATCAAAATTCCCAAAGCTGCGGGATTGTACTGCCTGGCGCAGAGGATTCAATGAGCGAAAAAAGGGATCTAGTCACTTATTGTAACTAAATACTTCTTAAATAATTAAACGCCGAAAAAATAAACACACTTTATCGATACACACAAAAATAATAATAAATGTAGTTATCATCGCAAAAGAGATTACTGTCACTTTCACATATTTCTGAGTTACCGTATTCTCATGGTTTCTTTTTATTTATAAGGAATACCCCTGTGCGACAACGGACTATTGTATGCCCTTTGATTCAAAATGATGGTGCTTATTTGCTGTGTAAAATGGCCGACGATCGCGGCGTTTTCCCCGGTCAATGGGCGCTTTCGGGTGGCGGCGTGGAGCCTGGCGAACGAATTGAAGAGGCACTACGCCGCGAAATTCGCGAAGAACTGGGAGAACAGCTGCTTTTGACAGAAATCACGCCGTGGACCTTCAGCGATGATATTCGCACCAAGACGTATGCAGATGGTCGCAAGGAAGAGATTTATATGATTTACCTGATTTTTGACTGCGTTTCTGCCAACCGAGAAGTGAAAATAAACGAAGAGTTTCAGGACTACGCGTGGGTAAAACCTGAAGATCTGGCGCACTATGATTTGAATGTCGCCACCCGAAAAACGTTACGTTTGAAAGGTCTTCTGTAATAATGATGACAGCCATTACTGGCTGTCAGATTGAAAATTTAGTGGTTAACGAATTCCCCATCCAGATAAACTTTGCCTTTTTCCACATGCATGACTAAACCATCCAGATAATCAGGTTTAAATGTCGCATCACGCTTATCTTTAGCAATATATGTCAGGCAATGATTATGGGTGAAAATAACGATATTTTTATCAGGCGCTTTGCTTTGTAAGTCCTTAATTGCACTATAAATCTCATTACCGCACTGAAGAAGTCGTTTATCTACCGTCAGCTTTTTACCCGCTGAAAACCAGGTCGCCGACTGAATGGTCCGGACGGTATTACTGGAATAAAGATCGAAATCAGGGATATCAGCACTAAAAGCGTTGCCCAGTTCACGGGCATCCTGGGTACCTTTGACCGTAATACCTGTTTTATCTGACAAGCATTGATTGGTTGAACGATCGCAACGTTCAGCATGGCGAAACAAAACGACAACCGGATGCTGCTGTGCCAGTCTGGCCAGCGTTTTATTGTCGATACGTGGCAAACCATTGCTACTCCAGGCGGCATGAGTACCCAGTCCGGCAATTGCAGCGAGCGCCAGTAAAATGATGAAATATTTTTTTGACTTCAACGAAGAGCGGCAAAAAGCTAACACGTAAACTCCACCTATAGACAAGCGCAACCAGACAATTACCGTGAAATTGAGCGACATTTCTGGCGATAATTAGCAGTTGGTGTAATATTAAAAATCCTGCGATGCCGGCAAAATGCCTCAAAATTTTGCCAAATGCAAAGCCTAAATAAGAAAAAATATAAAAATTTCAATATTTACGTCTAATATTAGTTTCTTAAGGTTAAGTTAATATTCTATCCTTAAAATTTTGCTCCAAATGGCAAAATATACACAACACTCTTTATAGCAAATATAAGTGGACAGGTATTCAATGGCGGAAGGAAAAGCAATGTCAGAATTTTTGCCTTTTTCGCGACCAGCAATGGGCGTGGAGGAACTCGCTGCAGTTAAAGAGGTTCTCGAATCCGGTTGGATCACAACCGGTCCGAAGAATCAGGCGCTTGAACAAGCCTTTTGCCAGTTGACGGGAAATCAGCATGCCATCGCGGTCAGTTCAGCCACCGCCGGAATGCATATCACGCTAATGGCGTTGGAAATTGGCAAGGGCGATGAAGTGATTACGCCTTCCCTGACCTGGGTTTCAACCCTCAATATGATTTCCTTGTTGGGTGCAACGCCGGTAATGGTGGATGTCGACCGCGATACGCTGATGGTCACGCCTGAAGCGATCGAGTCAGCCATTACGCCACGCACTAAAGCCATCATTCCGGTGCATTATGCCGGTGCGCCAGCAGATATTGACGCCATTCGCGCCATTGGCGAACGTTACGGCATCGCAGTTATCGAAGATGCTGCCCATGCCGTCGGTACGTATTACAAAGGGCGACATATTGGCGCAAAAGGTACCGCTATTTTTTCGTTTCACGCCATCAAAAATATTACCTGTGCGGAAGGTGGCCTGATTGTTACAGATAATGAAAACCTTGCCCGCCTGCTACGGATGCTGAAATTTCACGGTCTGGGTGTCGATGCCTATGACAGACAAACCTGGGGCCGTGCACCGCAAGCTGAAGTCTTAACGCCGGGCTATAAGTATAATCTGACCGATATTAACGCCGCGATTGCCCTGACCCAGTTAGCCAAATTAGAGCACCTCAACACCCGTCGGCGCGAAATTGCTCTGCAATATCAGCAAGCACTGGCAGCTCTCCCCTTTCAGCCATTAAGCCTTCCCGCCTGGCCGCACGTTCACGCCTGGCATCTGTTTATTATTCGTGTCAATGAACAACGTTGTGGTATCAGTCGCGATGCGTTGATGGAAGCGTTAAAAGAAAGAGGCATTGGTACCGGGTTACATTTCCGCGCCGCTCACACACAAAAATATTATCGCGAGCGTTTTCCCACGCTGTCGTTACCGAATACCGAATGGAATAGCGAACGCATCTGTTCGTTGCCGCTGTTCCCGGATATGACCACCGCCGATGCCGACCGCGTCATCACAGCCCTTCAGCAACTCGCAGGACAATAAGCCATGTTTGAAATCCACCCTGTTAAGAAAGTCTCGGTGGTTATTCCCGTTTATAACGAGCAGGAAAGCTTACCGGAATTAATCAGGCGCACCACAAAAGCCTGTGAATCACTGGGGAAAGAGTATGAGATCCTGCTGATTGATGACGGCAGTAGCGATAATTCCGCGCATATGCTGGTCGAAGCCTCACAAGCGGAGAACAGCCATATTGTGTCTATTTTGCTTAACCGCAATTACGGGCAACATTCAGCGATTATGGCGGGATTCAGTCACGTTACTGGCGACTTAATTATTACCCTTGATGCCGATCTCCAGAATCCGCCAGAGGAGATCCCCCGCCTGGTGGCAAAAGCCGATGAAGGCTACGACGTGGTAGGAACTGTGCGTCAGAACCGCCAGGACAGCTGGTTTCGTAAAACGGCATCGAAGATGATTAACCGGCTTATTCAGCGCACCACCGGCAAAGCGATGGGTGACTACGGTTGTATGCTGCGCGCCTATCGCCGTCATATTGTCGATGCGATGTTGCACTGCCATGAACGCAGCACCTTTATCCCGATTCTGGCGAATATCTTCGCCCGCCGTGCCATTGAAATTCCAGTGCACCATGCCGAGCGTGAGTTTGGTGAATCCAAATACAGTTTTATGCGCCTGATTAATTTGATGTACGACCTGGTGACCTGCCTTACCACAACGCCGCTACGTATGCTGAGTCTGCTTGGCAGCATTATTGCGATTGGAGGTTTTAGCATTGCGGTGCTGCTGGTGATTTTACGCCTGACCTTCGGACCACAATGGGCGGCAGAAGGCGTCTTTATGCTATTTGCCGTGCTGTTTACTTTTATTGGCGCTCAGTTTATCGGCATGGGATTGCTCGGTGAATATATCGGCAGGATCTACACCGATGTCCGCGCCCGCCCCCGCTATTTTGTTCAGCAAGTTATCCGTCCATCCAGCAAGGAAAATGAATAATGAAAACCGTCGTTTTTGCCTACCACGATATGGGATGCCTCGGTATTGAAGCCCTGCTGTCTGCCGGTTACGAAATTAGCGCCATTTTTACCCATACCGATAATCCCGGTGAAAAAGCCTTTTATGGTTCGGTGGCTCGTCTGGCGGCGGAAAGAGGCATTCCGGTTTATGCGCCGGATAACGTTAATCATCCGCTGTGGGTGGAACGTATTGCCCAACTCTCACCAGAGGTGATTTTCTCTTTTTATTATCGCCATCTTATTTGCGACGAGATTTTGCAGCTCGCTCCCGCAGGTGCATTTAATCTGCATGGTTCGCTGTTACCAAAATATCGTGGTCGCGCGCCGCTGAACTGGGTGCTGGTGAACGGTGAAACGGAAACTGGCGTTACATTGCACCGAATGGTGAAACGTGCCGATGCCGGGGCCATTGTGGCGCAACTGCGCATTGCCATTGCGCCAGACGATATCGCTATTACGCTGCATCATAAATTGTGCCATGCCGCGCGCCAGCTACTGGAACAGACATTACCCGCCATTAAACACGGTAATATTCTGGAAATCGCCCAGCGCGAAAACGAAGCCACCTGTTTTGGTCGCAGAACACCGGAAGACAGTTTCCTCGAATGGCATAAACCGGCATCCGTGCTGCACAACATGGTGCGTGCCGTTGCCGATCCGTGGCCGGGTGCCTTCAGCTATGTTGGTAATCAGAAATTTACCGTCTGGTCGTCACGCGTGCATTCTCATGCGCCCGCAGCACAACCGGGGAGCGTGATTTCTGTTGCGCCACTGCTGATTGCCTGTGGCGATGGCGCGCTGGAAATCGTCACCGGACAGGCGGGCGACGGCATTACTATGCAGGGCTCGCAATTAGCGCAGACGCTGGGCCTGGTGCAAGGTTCACGCTTGAATAGCCAGCCTGCCTGTGCCGCCCGACGCCGTACCCGGGTACTCATCCTCGGGGTGAATGGCTTTATTGGCAACCATCTGACAGAACGCCTGCTGCGCGAAGATCATTATGAAGTTTACGGTCTGGATATCGGCAGCGATGCGATAAGCCGTTTTCTGAATCATCCGCATTTTCACTTTGTCGAAGGCGATATCAGTATTCATTCCGAATGGATTGAGTATCACGTCAAAAAATGTGATGTCGTCTTGCCGCTGGTGGCGATAGCCACGCCGATTGAATATACCCGCAACCCACTGCGCGTATTTGAACTCGATTTTGAAGAGAATCTGCGCATTATCCGCTACTGCGTGAAGTACCGTAAGCGAATCATCTTCCCGTCGACTTCAGAAGTTTATGGGATGTGTAGCGATAAATACTTCGATGAGGATCATTCTAATTTAATCGTCGGCCCGGTGAATAAACCACGCTGGATTTATTCGGTGTCTAAACAATTACTTGATCGGGTTATCTGGGCCTATGGCGAAAAAGAGGGTTTACAGTTTACCCTCTTCCGCCCGTTTAACTGGATGGGACCACGACTGGATAACCTTAATGCGGCACGAATCGGCAGCTCCCGCGCTATTACGCAACTCATTCTCAATCTGGTAGAAGGTTCACCAATTAAGCTAATTGATGGCGGAAAACAAAAACGCTGCTTTACTGATATCCGGGATGGTATCGAGGCGTTGTACCGCATTATCGAAAATGCGGGAAATCGCTGCGACGGCGAAATTATCAACATTGGCAATCCTGAGAACGAAGCGAGCATTGAGGAACTGGGCGAGATGCTGCTGGCGAGCTTCGAAAAACATCCGCTGCGCCATCACTTCCCACCGTTTGCGGGCTTTCGTGTTGTCGAAAGTAGCAGCTACTACGGCAAAGGATATCAGGACGTAGAGCATCGTAAACCGAGCATCCGCAATGCCCGCCGCTGCCTTGACTGGGAACCCAAAATTGATATGCATGAAACCATCGACGAAACGCTAGATTTCTTCCTGCGCACCGTTGATCTTACGGATAAACCATCATGACCAAAGTCGGCTTACGCATTGATGTCGATACCTTTCGTGGCACCCGTGAAGGCGTGCCGCGTCTGCTGGAAATCTTGAGTAAGCATAATATTCAGGCCAGCATTTTTTTCAGCGTCGGCCCGGACAATATGGGCCGCCATCTCTGGCGACTGGTGAAGCCACAGTTTTTGTGGAAGATGCTGCGCTCAAACGCGGCATCGCTTTATGGCTGGGATATTTTACTGGCAGGTACGGCCTGGCCGGGTAAAGAGATTGGTCATGCCAATGCCGATATCATTCGTGAAGCAGCTAAACATCACGAAGTCGGCCTGCACGCCTGGGATCACCATGCCTGGCAAGCCCATAGCGGTAACTGGGATCGGCAAACATTGGTCGACGATATTGCACGCGGCCTTCGCACCCTGGAAGAGATCATAGGTCAACCGGTAACCTGTTCTGCCGCTGCGGGCTGGCGTGCCGACCAGCAGGTGATCGAAGCAAAAGAAGCGTTCCATTTGCGCTACAACAGCGATTGTCGTGGGGCCATGCCGTTTCGGCCACTGCTCGAATCAGGAAACCCTGGCACTGCGCAAATTCCGGTGACCTTACCCACCTGGGATGAAGTGATTGGTCGGGATGTGAAAGCAGAAGATTTTAACGGTTGGTTACTCAACCGCATCCTGCGAGATAAAGGCATGCCGGTTTATACCATTCATGCAGAAGTTGAAGGCTGCGCTTATCAGCATAATTTTGTGGATCTCCTGAAACGGGCAGCCCAGGAAGGCGTGACATTTTGCCCTTTAAGCGAACTGTTATCAGGGACGTTGCCGCTCGGACAAGTTGTTCGCGGAAATATTGCCGGACGTGAAGGCTGGCTGGGTTGCCAACAAATTGCGGGTAGTCGTTGATGAAATCGGTACGTTACCTTATCGGCCTCTTCGCGTTTATTGCCTGCTATTACCTGTTACCGATCAGCACGCGTCTGCTATGGCAACCCGATGAAACGCGTTATGCGGAAATCAGTCGGGAAATGCTGGCATCCGGCGACTGGATTGTGCCCCATCTGTTAGGGCTACGTTATTTCGAAAAACCCATTGCCGGATACTGGATTAACAGCATTGGGCAATGGCTATTTGGCGCGAATAACTTTGGTGTGCGGGCAGGCGTTATCTTTGCGACCCTGTTAACTGCCGCGCTGGTGACCTGGTTTACTCTGCGCTTATGGCGCGATAAACGTCTGGCTCTACTCGCCGCAGTGATTTATCTCTCATTGTTTATTGTCTATGCCATTGGCACTTATGCCGTGCTCGATCCGTTTATTGCATTCTGGCTGGTAGCGGGAATGTGCAGCTTCTGGCTGGCAATGCAGGCACAGACGTGGAAAGGCAAAAGCGCGGGATTTTTACTGCTGGGAATCACTTGCGGCATGGGGGTGATGACCAAAGGTTTTCTCGCCCTTGCCGTGCCGGTATTAAGCGTGCTTCCATGGGTTGCATCGCAAAAACGCTGGAAAGATCTCTTTATTTACGGCTGGCTGGCGGTTATCAGTTGCGTACTGACGGTTCTCCCCTGGGGACTGGCGATAGCGCAGCGGGAGCCTGACTTCTGGCACTATTTTTTCTGGGTTGAGCATATTCAACGCTTTGCAATGGATGATGCTCAGCATAGAGCTCCGTTCTGGTACTACTTGCCGGTCATCATTGCCGGTAGCCTGCCGTGGCTGGGATTACTCCCCGGAGCACTGTACGCAGGCTGGAAAAACCGCAAGCATTCCGCAACCGTCTATTTGTTGAGCTGGACGATAATGCCGCTGCTGTTTTTCTCCGTCGCTAAAGGCAAATTGCCCACCTATATTCTTTCCTGCTTTGCACCTCTGGCAATGCTGATGGCGCATTACGCTTTGCTGGCAGCAAAAAATAATCCTCTGGCGCTGCGGATTAATGGCTGGATTAACATCGCTTTTGGTGTCACTGGCATTATTGCCACATTTGTGGTCTCCCCATGGGGACCAATGAACACGCCAGTGTGGCAAACCTTCGAGAGCTATAAAGTCTTTTGTGCCTGGTCGATTTTTTCGCTATGGGCATTTTTCGGCTGGTACACCTTAACAAACGTCGAAAAGACCTGGTCTTTTGCCGCGCTTTGCCCGCTGGGGCTGGCGTTGCTGGTAGGATTTTCAATTCCTGACAGAGTCATGGAAGGAAAACATCCGCAATTTTTTGTCGAGATGACACAAGAATCACTTCAGCCAAGCCGCTATATTCTTACTGATAGCGTCGGTGTTGCCGCAGGTCTGGCATGGAGCCTGCAACGCGATGACATCATCATGTATCGCCAGACAGGTGAGTTGAAATACGGCCTTAATTATCCGGATGCGAAAGGGAGATTTGTCAGCGGTGATGAGTTCGCAAACTGGCTTAATCAACATCGTCAGGAGGGGATTATTACACTCGTGCTTTCGGTTGACCGCAATGAAGATATCAACAGTCTCGCCATTCCGCCCGCAGATGCCATCGATCGTCAGGAGCGTCTGGTGCTGATTCAGTATCGTCCCAAATGATCTGGCTAACATTAGTCTTTGCCAGCTTACTTAGCGTTGCCGGGCAGTTGTGTCAGAAACAGGCAACCTGCTTTGTGGCGATAAACAAACGGCGCAAACATATCGTGCTGTGGCTGGGACTGGCGCTGGCTTGTCTTGGTCTTGCCATGGTGCTCTGGCTGCTGGTCTTGCAGAACGTACCGGTAGGCATTGCCTACCCGATGTTAAGTCTGAATTTTGTCTGGGTGACGCTGGCTGCAGTAAAACTGTGGCACGAACCGGTATCGCCGCGTCACTGGTGTGGGGTGGCGTTCATTATTGGTGGCATTGTGATCCTCGGGAGTACCGTGTAATGGGCCTGATGTGGGGATTATTCAGCGTCATTATCGCCTCCGCTGCGCAATTAAGCCTGGGTTTTGCGGCGAGTCATCTGCCGCCGATGACGCACTTATGGGATTTTATCGCGGCGCTGTTAGCTTTTGGCCTGGATGCCCGGATACTGTTACTCGGGCTGCTGGGTTATCTGCTTTCCGTTTTTTGTTGGTATAAAACACTACATAAACTTGCACTAAGCAAAGCCTATGCCTTGCTCAGTATGAGTTATGTGCTGGTATGGATTGCTTCAATGGTACTTCCCGGCTGGGAAGGGACTTTTTCGCTGAAAGCACTACTGGGAGTAGCCTGTATTATGAGCGGGTTGATGCTGATTTTCCTGCCCACGACAAAACAACGTTACTGAGTTTTCCCTGCCACTTTACACTGCCGTTCCCACTCATCGGGGCTATAACTGCTTGCCGAGAGGACTTTCACCGTATGCAGCTTTTCACGATTAATACAATAAAGCGCATTCTGCAAAGGCGAGAGTAAATCCCCCACTTTCACGGCGAAGTCACTCTTCACTTCGGCGATCATTTTTATCGTGCCACCAGCATCACAAAGCTTAAGTACATGTCTGTTATCTTGTTTATCACAGCATGACTTTTTAACCAGCCATTCCATTGCACCACCCTGCTTGATAAGAATTTTCACATTAATTTACAGATTAACAGATAAACCTATTATCAACGGCAATGGAATGGCAAAATTGCGAAGTGAAACTAATGATTTCTTAATCCTGGCGTTGCACCCACTCTTTTAGCGCCTGACGTGAAATCTTAATGCCGCCGTTTTTCAGTTCAGGCGGCAGCGTTAACCAACGCACCGGTTGCTGAAAACGGGCCAGCTTATCTTTCACCCATTCACTAAGATCAACGGTTTGCTGGTCATACTCCACCACCGCTACCGGCCGATGACCAAACTCCTTGTCGGCAACGGGGACGATAAACACCTGCAAAACCGCAGGATGTGCAGCAATAACGCGCTCGACTTCTTCCGGCTGAATACCCTCACCGCCACTGAAGAACAGATTGTCTAAACGCCCGACAATGGTCAGCTTGCCATTATGCAGCTCACCGCGGTCGCGCGTAGCGTACCAGCCTTCGTCATTAACCAGTGCCACCAGTTGCCCGTTACGCCAGTAACCTTCAGCCATACTGGCAGCCCGCAGCCACACTTCATCATTAACGATTTTCACTTCCCGACCCGGCAGCGGCGAACCAACGTCTGCCAGACCGTCGGCTTCTTTCGCACACACCGTGGAGGCAAACTCGGTCAGACCATAGCCGCAAAAGCAACGAATCCCCTGCTCGCGCGCCTGTTCCGTCAACTCGACCGGGATAGCCGCGCCGCCAAGTAGCACCGCTTTCAGGGAAACGGAACTACGGTTAACCAGCAAACGCCAGAGTTGTGTTGGCACCAGTGAAGCGTGAGTACAGCCTGCCAGCATTTGCTCCAATGGCTGTTTATCTCGTACCGTCATCCGCGCACCAGCGTATAACCAGCGCCACATAATTCCCTGACCGGAGACGTGAAACAGCGGTAAAGAGAGCAACCAGTCATCGTGCTCGCCAAACGGTATCAGCGATAACACACCTTGCGCACTGGCAAGATGGGCCTGATAAGTATGAACAGCGGCTTTCGGCAAACCGGTAGAGCCGGAGGTCAACGTCATTGAGCACAGACGCGTCGGCTGCCACGCAGCGGCATGTGCGCCTTCAACCAGCTGAATGTGCAGCGACGTTAACGCCGGAAACGTGTTTTCCCCATCCGGCACCAGCGCAAATTGCAGCGTCAGATTGGGCAGCAATTCTTCAAGCAACGGTTGCGGCAGCTGAGGGTTCACGGGCAGCACCCGCGCCCCGCATTGCAGTAACGCCAGCCAGGCGAGCAGCGTTTGCGGCGTATTCCACGCCCGCAACATCACGCCGCTGCCCTCAACAACGTCCTGCGCCGCAAAGCCGGAGGCTAATTCATCGACGCGAGCACAAAGCTCGCGCCAGTTAAGTTGCTCGTCATTAAGACGTAAGGCGATGGCTTCTCCCCGCACTTGCCGCCAGTGACGCCACGGCCAGTCAGAGAAGATCATAACAGCCGCTCCAGTGCATCAACTTCCACTAACGGTAGCGGGCTACCCGGCCAGCGACGAACCTGCTGCGCCTGCATCAGATCCAGCGTGTCCAGCCCCGGAATGGTGTCTGGCGTTAACCAGGCGGCAATCCGCGCCAGTTGCGTTAAGCCTAAGCTCGACTCAATAGAAGAACTGATCACCGCCGTCAGCCCCAACGCGTGCGCCGCCTGCACCTGCTCGCGTACTTTATCCAGGCTGCCCGTGAGCGTGGGCTTGATAACCACCGCGCGCACGCCCTCTTCAGCTACAAAGGCAAAATCTGGCTCGCGCAGGCTTTCATCCCAGGCAATGGCAATGCCGGTTTCACGGGCAAACGCTCGCGAATCATCGCGGGTTTTGCACGGCTCTTCGAGAAAAGCAATGCGGTGGCGATAATCCGGGTTAACGTATTTGGCAAACTGCTGGCCTTTCCGCGGCGTCCAGGCGCGGTTCGCGTCAAGACGCAGATGCAGATCCGGAATTGCCTCCAGCAACAGATTGACCACCATGCCGTCGCGCACGGCTTCGTACAATCCCACTTTGACCTTCGCCACTTTCTCGCCAGGCATATCGGCAAGTTTGAGGATCAGATCGTCCGGATCGCCATTACACAGCGGTGCCGCACGGTAGTTGGCTGCTTGCGGCAACGCATCGGTCAGTTCTGCCAATGCACAGCTTACGCCAAAGGCCACGGAAGGCATCTGCGGTAGCTCGCAATCGCCTGCCAGCCAGTTATTTACCCAGGCAAGCAGCACGCTTTGCGCCTCTTCCCAGGTTTCCTGGCTGAAGCCCGGCAGTGGGGAGATCTCCCCCCACCCTTCGCGCTCGCCCTCACGCAGGCAAACGTACAGCCCGTCGCGGGTTTTTAACCGCCTGTCGCGCAGAACCACCCCCGCGTCCATGGGGATCTGCCAGCGGTATACCTGCGCGCTACGCATTACGGATTCCGTTTGAATTTGCTGAAGTCAGGCTGACGTTTCTGGTTGAAAGCGTTGCGACCTTCCTGACCTTCTTCCGTCATATAGAACAGCATGGTGGCGTTACCTGCCAGCTCCTGCAGACCTGCCTGACCGTCACAGTCGGCGTTCAGTGCAGCTTTCAGGCAGCGCAGCGCCATCGGGCTGTTTTGCAGCATTTCGCGGCACCAACGGACGGTTTCTTTTTCCAGATCCGCCAGCGGTACCACGGTGTTCACAAGGCCCATATCCAGCGCCTGTTTTGCGTCGTACTGACGGCACAGGAACCAGATTTCACGCGCTTTTTTCTGCCCGACGATGCGAGCCATGTAGGAAGCGCCCCAGCCGCCGTCGAAGGAACCGACTTTCGGGCCAGTCTGACCGAAGATGGCATTATCTGCCGCGATAGTCAGGTCGCACATCATGTGCAGAACGTGACCGCCGCCGATGGAGTAGCCAGCCACCATCGCGACAACCGGTTTCGGACAGGTACGGATCTGACGCTGGAAGTCCAGCACGTTCAGGTGATGTACGCCGGAATCATCTTTATAGCCGCCGTAATCACCACGCACTTTCTGGTCACCACCGGAGCAGAACGCTTTATCGCCTGCACCAGTCAGAATGATCACGCCGATGTTGTCGTCATAACGCGCATCTGCCAGCGCCTGGATCATCTCTTTTACCGTCAGAGGACGGAAGGCATTGCGCACCTGCGGACGATTAATGGTGATTTTTGCGATACCGTCGGTGGATTTTTCATAACGAATGTCCTCGAAACCTTCGGAGCAGTCGTGCCATTCAACCGGTGCGTAAAGCATTGCTTCATCAGGATAAATCATATTGTGTCCTTTAGTCAGAAACGCAAGATCTGCGCCAGACTTGCGATTACGCCAGCGGGATTTTCCCGATGCGCGTTATGTCCGGCGCGAGGAATGACATGGCATTCGGCAGCCAGTTCCGCCGCCAGGGCGCGGAATTTGCTGTCACGTTCACCACATAAATAATAAAACGCAAATGTGCGGGCGCTAAGGTTAGCACGTAAATCGGGCTGGACGGCGAGAGAAGTCGCCTCCAGCATGGCGGCAAGCGTTGCGCCATTATTGTTGCTGCGCAGCGCAACCAGCTCCCGGCGTTGTTCGTCATTGAGTGAGGCAAAAACAGGCTGTTGATACCAGTCAGCAAATACCGCCGTTAACGGTTCTGTGCGAAAACGCTGCGCCCATTGGCGATCGGAACGCTGACGTTCCGTGCGTTGTTCAGCATTTTGCAACCCAGGGTGCCCGCCTTCGACAATAACCCCACAAAGCCCCGGCATCCCCTGACAAGCCGCCATCATCGCCACCCGTCCGCCAAGCGAGTACCCCACCAGCCAGAAGTTAAGGATGTTGTAACTAACCAGAGTTTTGCGCAGTAAGCCGGTGACATCATCAAATCCATCGACGCGAATCGCCGCCGAACCACCGTGACCTGGGAGATCAACATACAACCGCGAGTAGTTGGCAAACACCTCGCCCACTTCTTGCCATTCATGGCAATCGCCGGAAAAACCGTGCAAAAACACCAGCCAGGGTAAACCTGGTTTACCGTGTTTTGCCTGCGCGTGCAGGATCATAAATGGCTAACCTGCGCCAGCAGTTGCTGGAGGGTTTGCGCACCATTGGTGTCGTTAACCACCATTTCAATTACCGTGGTGGTCGGCGTGCGCCAGGCGTCGGCAAGTGCCGTTTCAAGTTCCTGCCAGTTTTGCGGACGATGATATTTCAGCTCGAACATCGCGGCGGCGTGCTCAAAATGGACGTTTTGCGGCATCAGATAGAAACGCTCGCGCTCGTTTTTCGGCGTTGGCAACAGCGAGAAAATTTGCCCGCCATTGTTGTTCACCACAATTAATACCAGCGGCGCGGAAACCTGACGTAATAACGCCAGCGCGTTGAGATCGTAAAGTGCTGAGAGATCGCCCACAATCGCCAGCGTCGGTTTGCCACTGGCCCGCTGAACGCCAGCAGCAGTTGAGAGCAGCCCGTCGATACCGCTGGCACCTCGGTTGCTGTACACCGGGTAACCTGCCGGAAGTTGCGAAAGCGCATCAATCAGACGTACCACCAGGCTGTTACCGACAAACAATTGCCCCTGTTCAGGCAAATAGTCGCTGATGCGATGCGCCAGTTGCGCTTCGCCAAACGCATCGCGACGGGCAATAACCGCCTGCATTGCCTGTTCAGCCAGGCGCGGGATTTCAACGCACCAGGGCTGGCGTTTTTCTGCCGGATGTTGCTCCAGCCAGTCGGCAATATTGGCAATTAAGCGACGTCCGCGATGGTGTGCCGGATCAAGTCGCCCTTCAATGTCATCAACAATCCAGTACTCTTCGGGTTCACAGCTTGCCTGCCATTGCAGGAGCCGTTTGCCCGTCAGGCTGCTTCCCAGTTGCACCACAATTTGCGCCTGTTGCAGTTCGCTGGTCGCTTTGGCATTGCCTAACCAGAGATCGGCACACGGCAGCGGCTGTCCGGTTTGCGACAGCACGTCACCGATCAGCGGCCAGCCAAGAGTTTGCGCCCACAGTGCGACTTTTTTGCCCTCTTCCGCACTCATGCGCCCGGCAACCACCACGCCGCGCTTTTGTCGCCAGAAGAACCAGTCGCGCTGTTTTTCACTTTCCAGACGAGGCGCTTCACGCAGCCACGGTTTGTCGTCATGCCACCAGTCGCCCAGCCGCTGTTGCCAGCTAAGCCCGGTGTCGTCCATTTCGCCATACAGCGGTTCAGCAAACGGGCAGTTGATATGGACTCCACCAGCATGAAGCGTACCGAGAGCGTGGTCGATGGTAGAAACCAGCCAACGTGCGGGGATATCCTGGGTCGGGCGCGGCAGTGAAATACTGTGCGTGGGGTGAGAGGCGAACATTCCCGGCTGACGAATCGCCTGATTCGCGCCGCAGTCAATTAGCTCCGGCGGGCGATCGGCGGTTAACAGGATCAGTTTTTCTCCGGTTAACCCAGCTTCAATCAGTGCAGGATAGAGATTTGCTACCGCCGTGCCGGAGGTCACAATCACCGCCACCGGCTGCTTGCTGACTTTCGCCAGCCCCAGCGCCAGATGCCCCAGTCCACGCTCATCGAAATGGGTGTGGTGAATGAATGCGGAATTCTCCGCCGCCGCTAACGTTAACGGTGTAGAACGCGAGCCAGGGGCGATACAGATGTGTCTTACGCCGTGACGCGTTAATGCTTCCAGAATGACCGCCGCCCAGCGTCGGTTAAATGCGCTTACTGACATGAGTTTGTCCGGTATCAATATTGCGGCTAAGTATAAGGAGCTACAAAAATAGATTATTGATATGAATCGGTAATGATGCGACTCATTACTATTCCATTTGTAATAAAGTACGCAGCCCTGCCGCTTTGTTGTCGATTTCCTGCCACTCTTGCTCGGGGTCGGAACCACGGACAATGCCCGCGCCAGCATATAGTCGCACGACATTGCCACTGATTTTTGCTGAGCGCAGGGAAACGCAGAATTCGCTTTGTTGTAAAGAGAGATAGCCCGCAGAACCGGCGTACCATTCTCGGGTGAACGGTTCGTGACGGGCGATAAACTGTCGCGCCAGATCGCGCGGTAAGCCAGCAACTGCTGCCGTTGGCTGCAACTGATGTAAACAGATCACATCATCCGCTTTGTTGAGTGAAGTCCAGATACAGCGGCGAAGATGCTGCACTTTACGCAGACGCAGTACCTGCGGCGGTAAAACATCCAGCGTTTGGGTATCGGCCTGTAATCGTTGGCAGATATCTTCCACCACCAACATGTTCTCACGCTGGTTTTTATCATCCGCCATCAGCCACTCACCCAACCGCTGCGCCTGCTTATCATCAGGATGATTTGCTACCGTTCCCGCCAGCGCTTCAGTACGCAGCGCTTTGTCACGCCGCCGCCATAGCCGTTCCGGTGAAGAGCCAAGAAAAGCATTTTCGCCATCAAAGGCCATATAAAAATGATAGCAGTTCAGATTAAGCCGACGACTGGCAGCCATCATCGCTGCCGCATTGACCGGACTTGCGAAATGCAGGTCAGTTGCCCGAGCAAGCACCACTTTGTCGAGCTCACCTTCGGCGATGGTTTTCGTTGCCAGTTCGATTAATTGCGTCCACCCCGTTTTGTCCGGCCAGTGTTGTTCTCGGGTGGTGGTTAAATGTAACCCAGGCAAGGGCTTGATACTCACCAGTGTGGCGATAAATTCTTTTGCCTTAATCGCATCATGCTGAAGGGAGCTTTCGCTGAATAGCGTCAGCCTCAGCGTGGCTTTACCGCCACAGCGTCGCCATTCCAGGCGTGGTAAAAGTAAATTGCCCTGCGACGGGTCAAACGCATTCAGCCCCCAGATGCGTAAGTCGGCGTGTTTCGGGTGCTGACGAAGAAACGTTTGTGCCTGGTCCAACGACGTAAAACGGGTAATCGCGCCCAGGACGGCAGCTTCTTCATCACCATTACGTTGTTGCCAGTAGAATTGCGGGTACGTTTGCTGACTGGCCAGCCAGCTCAAGGCATCAAAAGCGTCTTTGAGAGGGAAAGGAATATCAATAACCCGAATGCCGGGTGTCGCCGGAATCTCTTGCGACAAATGGCGCAGTAGATTTTCCAGCGCCGTAGTAAGTGATTGCACGCGGACCTCTCCCTGTTAAAAGCCTCACATTATACGGGGTACTACAAAAAAAATGCAGTACCCCGGTGTAGGGAGGTTTTAACGGCGTGCCAGCAACAGTCCTAGTACCAGCCCAACGGCCGCGCCCACACCAATTCCTTGCCAGGGTTTTTCGTGGACGTAGTCATCAGCACGATAAACAGCCTGCTTCGCCCGATAGTAATAACTGTCTGAAGCCTGGCTAACCCGTTTTTTCACATCATCCAGCGCTTTTTCTGCACGCGCTTTCAGCTCAACATATTTCTGATCGGCGGGATCGCCAGAGGAGCGGAGCACCTCTTCCAGTGTTTCACTAAGCAGCGTCAGGTCATCATCGATACGTGTATCACCAAACTGATTAGACATTCTCGTTCTCCATTTGCGTAAAACCTGTCACTAACTATAGACAAGGGTTATTGATTACGCCTGAATTACCTCGCGTGCCATCCCAATGTGTGGGATACCATCTTCTTCATAGACCTCCGTCACAGGGATAAAGCCAAAACTCTGGTAGAAGTTTTGCAGATGCGCCTGCGCCCCGAGGTAAACAGGTTTATCAGGCCAGTGACGCGTACATGTTTCGAGTGTTTTATTCATCAGCTGCTGCCCCACTTTTTCGCCACGCAACGCATCACTAACAATCACCCGACCAATAACGACCGGCTCAAGATCATCATCACTTTTCAGAATCCTCGCATACGCGACCAGTTCATCATTTTTCCAACCGAGAATATGGCGATTATCCCCCGTCAAATCATCACCATCGATATCCTGATAAGGGCAATTCTGCTCAACAACAAACACCGCGCAACGCAGTTGTAATAAGGCATAAAGCTGGGAAACCGATAATTCAGAGTGATGCAGATCTTGCCATTCAATCATAATGCTCTCCTTTTAGATGTATGCCTTATACTAGCCGGAATATTTTTTGAAACGTGATGAACTCATGGAATTAATTTTTTTAGGTACTTCAGCCGGTGTGCCAACCCGTACGCGCAATGTCACGGCAATATTGCTTAACCTGCAACATCCGACCCAGAGCGGTCTTTGGTTGTTTGACTGCGGTGAAGGCACCCAGCATCAGCTACTGCATACCGCCTTTAACCCTGGAAAACTGGACAAGATTTTTATCAGTCACCTTCATGGCGATCATCTCTTTGGTTTACCCGGCTTGCTGTGCAGTCGTTCTATGTCTGGTATTGTCCAACCCTTAACGATTTATGGTCCGCAAGGTATCCGTGAATTTGTGGAGACCACGCTGCGGATTAGCGGCTCATGGACCGATTATCCGCTGGAAATTGTCGAAATTGGCGCTGGCGAAATTTTCGATGATGGCCTGCGCAAAGTGACCGCTTATCCGCTGGAACACCCACTGGAATGCTATGGCTATCGTATTGAAGAACATGATAAACCGGGTGCATTAAATGCCCAGGCATTAAAAGCTGCTGGCGTACCGCCTGGCCCACTGTTTCAGGAATTAAAAGCGGGCAAAACAATCATGCTGGAAGATGGAAGGCAGATTAACGGCGCAGATTACTTAGCCGCTCCAGTGCCAGGTAAAGCGCTCGCTATTTTCGGCGATACCGGCCCCTGCGATGCCGCACTTGACCTGGCTAAAGGTGTCGATGTCATGGTGCACGAAGCGACGCTGGATATAACCATGGAAGCCAAAGCCAATAGTCGCGGCCACAGCTCTACACGCCAGGCTGCGACACTGGCCCGTGAGGCTGGAGTCGGTAAGCTAATCATTACCCACGTCAGCTCGCGCTATGATGACAAAGGTTGTCAGCACCTGTTACGTGAATGCAGGTCAATTTTCCCGGCGACTGAACTGGCGAATGATTTCACCGTGTTTAACGTTTAACTCTGCTTATTATTAAAAACAGGGCGAAACTTGCCCTGTTATCGCAACCCGCGCTACATATATCCCCCCACACGGGCATATTGAGCGATTTTTGATATTTATTCATCTCCTTACGCACTATATTCAGAGCAATAAGTTGCCTCTTTTTATCTTCATTCAGCACAACCTTTGCAACTAAAAGGAGCCTATGATGGTTACAGTTGTCAGCAATTATTGTCAATTATCTCAAACCCAACTCTGTCAGACATTTGCAGAAAAATTTACTGTGACCGAGGAATTACTGCAGTCTTTAAAAAAAACAGCGTTATCCGGAGATGAAGAAAGTATTGAGTTACTGCATAACATTGCGTTAGGTTATGATGAATTTGGGAAAAAAGCTGAAGATATTCTTTACCATATTGTTAGAAACCCAACAAATGAGACCCTATCGATTATCCGACTTATTAAAAATGCCTGTTTAAAATTATATAATTTGGCACATACCGCAACCAAACACCCCCTCAAATCACATGATTCAGATGATCTCCTGTTCAAAAAACTATTCTCCCCTTCGAAATTAATGACAATTATCGGTGAGGACATTCCTCTTATATCAGAAAAACAGTCGCTTTCAAAGGTACTTTTAAATGATAAGAATAATGAACTGAGCGATGGTACAAACTTCTGGGATAAAAATCGTCAATTAACCACAGATGAAATAGCTTGCTATCTTAAAAAGATAGCCGCTAATGCAAAAAATACTCAAGTCAATTATCCTACTGATTTCTACCTCCCCAATTCCAACAGCACTTACCTGGAAGTCGCTCTCAATGATAATATTAAGAGCGATCCATTATGGCCGAAAGCAGTCCAGTTATTCCCCATAAATACTGGCGGACACTGGATATTAGTTTCGCTACAAAAAATAGTTAATGAAAAAAATAACACACAACAAATAAAATGCATCATATTCAATTCATTACGTGCACTAGGCCATGAAAAAGAAAATTCACTTAAGCGTATCATTAATAGTTTTAATTCTGAACTCATGAGAGAAATGTCGAATAATAATATAAAAGTTCATTTAACTGAACCCGAGATAATATTTTTACATGCCGATCTTCAGCAATATTTAAGCCAAAGTTGCGGTGCATTTGTGTGCATGGCAGCCCAGGAAGTGATTGAACAAAGGGAAAGTAATTCTGACAGCGCCCACTATACGTTATTAAAAAACTATGCTGACAGATTTAAAAAATATTCAGCAGAAGAGCAGTACGAAATTGATTTTCAACATCGACAGGTAAACAGAAATTGTTATTTAGATAAATATGGCGATGCAAATATCAATGATTATTATAGAGACTTAGAAATAAAACACTCACAACCCCAAAACAGAGCATCAGGCAAAAGAGTAAGTTAACATCATTGTTAATTAATTCGACCAGTCAGCAAATATGCTGACTGGTCGAACATAGTTTGCTAAAAAGTCATCACTGGCTGATGTCAGTCACACCACCCGCCAGTTCAATCTGCGGGTATTTCCAGCGTATCGCGGCACGCGATTGCTGGTCTGTTGATGTAGTGGATTGTTGTTGCTGACTTTTCTTACCCTCAGATTTCTGCACCCTGTCAATTCAATCGACCAATAAATAACATAATTATTTTTTATTTCTCATATGAATTCCTTTTTAAAATAGCGAAGCCACTGAAAAAATATTTTTTGTATATTCTTACCAACCGTAATAAAATAAACGCTCATAACTCATTATAAATAATAATGAAATAACGCCTTTTATTGATAATTTACATATGAAAAAAATAACACCTCTTTGTTTTATATCATTACTACTATCACTTCCTTTTATTATTTTTTACCAACCCTGGGTCAATGCATTACCGCCAACGCCCCGACACGCAAGTCCTGAGCAATTAGAAAAAACAGTTCGTTATCTTACACAAACTGTGCATCCACGTAGTGCCGACAATATTGATAATCTGAATAGGTCCGCAGAGTATATAAAAGAGGTCTTTGTCAGTAGCGGTGCCAGAGTTACCGCGCAGGACGTCCCCATTGCGGGTGGCCCCTACAAAAACATTGTTGCTGATTATGGTCCTGCCGATGGACCGCTGATTATTATTGGTGCGCACTATGACTCTGTCAGTAGTTATGAAAATGATCAATTGACCTATACGCCGGGCGCGGATGATAACGCCAGCGGCGTGGCAGGATTACTCGAACTGGCACGTTTGTTACAGCAGCAAGCACCGAAAACTGGCGTGCAGCTGGTCGCCTATGCGTCGGAAGAACCGCCCTTCTTTCGTAGCGATGAAATGGGGAGCGCGGTACATGCAGCTTCGCTTGAGCGTCCAGTGAGATTAATGATAGCGCTGGAGATGATTGGCTATTACGACTCTGCGCCTGGTAGTCAGGATTACCCTTACCCGGCAATGTCCTGGCTTTATCCCGATCGGGGAGACTTTATTGCCGTGGTCGGCAGAATGCAGGATATCAACGCCGTTCGTCAGGTAAAAGCGGCATTGTTGTCATCCCGGGATTTATCTGTTTATTCTATGAATGCCCCAGGGTTTATTCCCGGTATTGATTTCTCTGACCACCTGAATTATTGGCAACACGATATTCCCGCAGTAATGATTACTGACACCGCTTTTTATCGTAATAAACAATACCACTTGCCCGGTGATACCGCAGACAGATTGAATTATCAGAAAATGGCTCAGGTAGTGGATGGGGTTATAACTTTGTTATACAACAGTAAATAATAAAAATTTCTCGAGGCGGGTCCAGAAAAAGCGACATGTACATTTTATTTTCCCTCGTCTGTTTTAAGATGCGAAACATGAAATTCAACGGAGGAAAATAAAATGGGAATGATTGGCTATTTTGCAGAAATTGACTCAGATAAGATTAACCAACTGCTTGAGTCTACTGAAAAACCCTTAATGGACAATATTCATGACACGCTTTCAGGATTACGCCGACTGGATATTGATAAACGCTGGGATTTTTTACACTTTGGGCTGACAGGCACCTCTGCTTTTGATCCCGCGAATAATGATCCGCTGAGTCGTGCCGTGCTTGGTGAACACAGCCTCGAAGATGGCATAGATGGCTTCCTGGGATTGACCTGGAATCAGGAGTTAGCCGCGACAATCGACCGACTGGAAGCTCTGGATCGAAGTGAGCTGCGTAAACAGTTTTCCATTAAACGACTCAATGAAATGGAGATTTACCCTGGTGTGACTTTTTCAGAAGAGTTAGAGGGGCAACTCTTTGCTTCGATCATGCTTGATATGGAAAAGCTGATTAGTGCGTATCGACGTATGCTGCGACAAGGGAATCATGCGCTGACGGTTATTGTTGGGTGATGGGGTCAGGGCACCAAAAAAAAACCGCCGAACATGTCGGCGGCTTTCTGACTTACAAACTGACTGCTTACATCAGCGGCATGGCCAACCGCACAATGCTAATCAGCGGTTGTGGCCATACACCCAGCACCAGTACCAACAGTGCAGAGATCAGCACCACGATACCGCCCGCGCTGTACTGCCAGTTTGAAGGTGCATCGCGACCCGGTTGTTCCGGGGCGTGAAGATACAAGCTCACCGCCACGCGCAGGTAGTAGTAGAGGCCGATTGCCGAACCGACAACCACGGCACCCACCAGCCACCACAAGTGTGCCTGGACACCGACCGCCAGCACGTAGAACTTACCAATAAAGCCCAGCGTCATCGGAATACCGGCCAGAGACAGCATCATCACCGTCATCACCGCCGCGAGGATCGGGCGATGCCAGAACAGACCGCGGTAAGAGAACAGGGAATCAGCATCCGGGCCACGATACGGGCTGGACATCAGGCTGACCACGCCGAACGCGCCGAGGCTGCTGAACAGATAACCGGCCAGGTAAACCCCTACCGCTTCCATCGACATCTCGCCGGTTTGCAGCGCAATCAGCGCCACCAGCAGATAGCCGAGGTGAGAGATAGATGAGTAACCGAGCAAACGTTTGATATTGGTCTGGCTCAGCGCCATCAGGTTACCGAAGATGATGGAGGCAAAGGCGATAATCGCCAGCACCACCCGAATCGCTTCGCTGTCACCCACCGGTGCGTAGAGGAACAGACGCATCACCACACCGAAGATAGCGATTTTGCTCGCCGTCGCCAGGAAAGTGGAAACCGGCGCAGGCGCGCCCTGGTATACGTCTGGCGTCCACAGGTGGAACGGCACCAGAGAGAGTTTGAAGCCGAGGCCAACAATCATCAGGCCGAAACCTGCCAGCAACAGCGGCTCGTTGAGCATACCGTCGCCGAGGTTTTTACCCAGCGCGACAAACGACAGGTCGCCAGACTGCGCATACACCAGCGCCATACCGAACAGCAGGAAAGAAGACGCTGCGGCAGAGAGAATGGTGTATTTGATACTTGCTTCCAGCGAACGTTTCTGGCGGAAAGCGTAACCGACCAGGCCAAACAGCGGCAAAGAGATCAGTTCAATACCGAGGAACAAAGACGCCAGATGGTTGGCATTCGCCAGCAGGATCCCGCCCAGCGCGGCAATTAACACCAACAGGTAGAACTCGTCCTTGTTGTCGTTATAGCCTTCAAGCCACGGGTAGGCGAAAGTACAGGTGGCGAGGCTCGCCAACAATACCAGCCCGGTGTAAAGCATGGCGAAACCATCAACGCGCATCAGTGGCGTAACGTCCATAGCGCCCGCCTGGCCGACAAACCAGAGCGAAACCAGCGCCGCGTTAAGCCCAATAACCGAGAGCGTAGCGTTGAGGAAATGATTGCGTCGCCACGCAATGGAGAGCATCACAACCACCACCGTCAAGCCGACGATCAGCAACGGTAGCAGTGCGATCAGGTTTTGTGGAGTTATTGTCATGGCGATTTACGGCCTTGTAGTAGTAACGGAATTAACAAACCACTGCTGGATATTGCCAATCGCGGAGTGCGAGGTATCCAGAATCGGCTGCGGATAGAAGCCCAGCAGTACCAGCAGCACCACCAGCAACAGGATCATAAACAGCTCACGCAGCGACATCCCTGGCAGTTCCTGGCTGGCAATCTGGCTTTTCGCTTTACCGAAGTAAGCGCGATGTAACATCGCCAGCGAATAAACAGAGGCAAAGACCAGCCCAAAGGTAGAGATAACGGTAATCACCGGGACAACCTGGAAGCTGCCGAACAGAATCATAAATTCGCCGACGAAGTTACCGGTGCCAGGCATCCCAAGCGTTGCCACCGCAAAGAACAGCGACAGTGCTGGCAGCCATTTCATCTTGCTCCACAGACCGCCCATCATGCGCATGTCGCGGGTATGGATACGTTCATAAAGCTGACCGCAGAGAATAAACAGACCCGCCGCTGACAAGCCGTGCGCAATCATCTGGATTACCGCGCCCTGGTAGGCCAACTGGCTGCCAGTGTAGATAGCAATCAGCACGAAGCCCATGTGGGAAACCGAGGTGTAGGCGATCAGACGTTTGATATCGGTCTGGGCGAAGGCCATCCACGCACCGTAGAAGATGCCGATAACACCCAGCCACATGGCGATTGGCGCGAACTCTGCCGACGCGTTCGGGAACAGCGGTAGGGAGAAACGCAGCAGACCGTAAGCGGCGGTTTTCAGCAAGATCCCCGCGAGGTCCACGGAACCGGCGGTTGGAGCCTGTGAGTGCGCATCCGGCAGCCAGCCATGCAGCGGAACCACCGGCATTTTCACCGCAAATGCGATGAAGAAGCCCAGCATCAACAGATATTCCACACCACTGGACATTGGCGTATTCAACAGCTCTTCATAGTTGAAGGTCCAGACGCCGGTCGCATTGTAGTGAACAAAAACCAGCGCCAGGATGGCGATCAACATCACCAGACCACTCGCCTGGGTGTAAATGAAGAACTTGGTTGCCGCCGTGATACGCGTTTTACCGTCAGAGGCTTTATGCCCCCACAGTGCGATCAGGAAGTACATCGGCACCAGCATCATTTCCCAGAAGAAGAAGAACAGGAACATGTCGATGGCAAGGAACACGCCGATAACGCCGCCCAGGATCCACATCAGGTTGAGGTGGAAGAAGCCCTGATATTTTTCGATCTCTTTCCACGAACAGAGTACCGCCAGCACACCGAGCAGACCAGTCAGCACGACCATCAGCAGCGATAGCCCGTCAATGGCGAGATGGATAGAGATACCAAAACGCGGGATCCACGGCATGTCGAATTCAGACTGCCACTGCGGAATTCCGGCGGATTGCGTCAGTGAATAACCGCCCTGCAACCACAGTTGCAGCGACAGCGCCAGCGTCAATCCCATGGTGATCAGCGCGATCCAGCGCGGCACCTTGACGCCAAAGCGTTCGGTCTGCCAGCACAGGAAGCCGCCGATAAAGGGAATTAATATTAGCCAGGGTAGTAACATGGCGATCTTTATTCCTTGTAAAAGTCCCGTCAGGACCGGATTTTCAACGAATTCTCACGACAGAAAATTCTCTTCGGATTGTGGTTGTAGTGTCGGATGCGCCGCGAAGGCGGCTTATCCGACCTACGTTCTTATATGCCCAGGGGCAAGCCCACAATCCTTAACTCAACGCAGTACCATCAACAGTGCCAGCACCACGACCGCACCGATGCTCATGGATGCCACATACCAGCGCAGATAACCGTTCTCGCTTAACAGCAGACCTTTACCTGCAAAGCGGGAAAGGACAGCCGGGATGTTCATCATTGAGTTCAGCGGATCGCGTTTCAGCAACCAGGCAATACCCAGGAACGGCTTGACGAACACTTTGTCGTACAGCCAGTCAAAGCCCCAGGCGTTGTACCACCAGGTGCCCAGCAGACGGCCCGGCGCACTGTTGGCGATGGAAGTCACCAGAGTACGTTTACCCAGCCACAGCCAGGCTGCCAGCAGAATGCCGACCACCGCGACCACGCCAGAGGTAATTTCCAGGGTCAACATGCTGCCGTGCGCCAGCTCCGTCGTTTGCGGGAGCACGCCCTGCAGCGGCGGTACAATCAGTGCGCCAACGAAGGTGGAAAGGATCAGCAGCACAATCAGCGGCAGGCTGTGAGTTATCCCTTTCACGGCGTGAGCGTGAATTTGTTCTTTTCCGTGGAAGACGATGAAAATCATACGGAAGGTGTAGAGCGAGGTCATAAACGCACCGACCAGACCAGCCACCATCAGATTGATATGACCATTCGCCATCGCACCCGCGAGGATCTCATCCTTACTGAAGAAGCCCGCAGTGACCAGCGGCAGTGCCGACAGTGCTGCGCCGCCCACCAGGAAGCAGAGATAAACCAGCGGAATAGATTTACGCAGACCGCCCATCTTGAAGATGTTCTGTTCGTGATGGCAGGCCAGAATGACGGAACCGGATGCCAGGAACAGCAGCGCTTTAAAGAACGCGTGAGTCATCAAGTGGAAAATCGCCGCATCCCATGCCTGCACGCCAAGCGCGAGGAACATGTAGCCAATCTGGCTCATGGTAGAGTAAGCGAGAACACGTTTGATATCGGTCTGTACCAGCGCGGCAAAACCGGCCAGCAGCAGCGTAACCGCCCCAACAATGCCCACCAGATGCAGAACTTCCGGCGTCATCAGGAACAGGCCGTGGCTACGGGCGATCAGGTAGACACCCGCGGTTACCATGGTTGCGGCGTGGATCAGCGCGGAGACAGGCGTCGGGCCCGCCATCGCGTCGGCAAGCCATGTCTGCAACGGCAACTGCGCAGATTTACCGACCGCACCGCCCAGCAGCATCAGCGTCGCCCACATCAGCATGTTATTGCCGTCAGCAAAGTGCGCTGGTGCCAGTTCCACCATTTCGCGGAAGTTCAGGGTGCCCAGTTCGTTGTAAAGAATGAACAGCGCGAAAGCGAGGAAGACGTCACCCACACGGGTCACGACGAATGCCTTCATTGCCGCTGCGCCATTCTTCGGATCGGTGTAATAGAAACCGATCAGCAGATAGGAGCACAGGCCCACGCCTTCCCAGCCGAGGTACATCAGCAGCAGGTTGTCGGCAAGCACCAGAACTACCATGCTGGCGATGAACAGGTTGGTGTAAGCGAAGAAGCGAGAGTAGCCCTCTTCACCGCGCATATACCAGGAGGCGTACATGTGAATAAGGAAACCCACACCAGTGACCACCGAGAGCATGGTCAGCGACAGGCCGTCCAGCACCAGGTTAAAACCGATGTTAAAGTCGCCTACCGACATCCACGTCCACAGCGGCTGGCTGTATGCCTGCTCACCGTTAGCGAAGAAGTCAACGCCGATAAAGGCAGTTACCAGCGCCGCCAGGCCCACAGAGCCAACGCCGACGATCGCCGAGACGTTTTCAGACCAGCGCCCACGGGAGAACGCCAGCAGGACGAAGCCAATCAATGGCAAAATAATGGTTAAGGCAAGCATGTTCATCCGCGCATCTCACTTACTGAATCAATGTTCAGGTTCTGGCGACGACGGTGAAGTTGCAGCAGCAGCGCTAGGCCGATACTCGCTTCTGCCGCCGCGAGGCTGATGGCGAGAATGTACATCACCTGACCGTCGGTCTGGCCCCAGTAGCTTCCGGCGACCACAAAGGCCAGCGCGGAGGCGTTAATCATGATTTCCAGACCAATCAGCATAAACAGCAGATTGCGACGGATAACCAGACCAGTTAAGCCAAGAATGAATAAGATTGCCGCGAGGATCAGTCCATGTTGTAAGGGGATCATGCGTGCTCCTCCGTTTTTCTTTTCGCGCTGTCGTCTTTACGATTGCTCAGCACTTCACCCGCACGCTCTTCACGACCGACGTGGAAGGCCACAACCAGACCCGCGAGCAGCAGCATAGAAGCCAGTTCCACCGCCAGTACGTAAGGCCCGAACAGCGTAATACCCACTGCTTTAGCACTGATTGGCGTACCGTCGATACCCTGATCGTTAACACCGAGGATGGCGTAAACAATCACCACCAGCATGATGGCCGACAAAATTGCCGGACCAATCCACACCTGCGGTTTCAGCCACTGGCGTTCCTGTTCAATTTCTGAACCGCCCAGGTTGAGCATCATCACCACGAACACGAACAGCACCATAATGGCACCCGCGTAGGCGATAATTTCCAGCGCACCGGCGAAGTAAGCGCCCAGTGAGAAGAACACCCCAGAGATCGCCAGCAGCGAAATAATCAGGTACAGCAGTGCGTGTACCGGATTGGTATGGGTGATCACTCGCAAGGTCGCAAGTATGGCTATCAGGCCACAGATATAAAAAGCGAACTCCATTGCCCCTCTCCTTACGGTAACAGGCTCTTGACGTCGATAGGCTTGGCTTCGTTCTCTGCTTCGCCCTTATCTTTGCCGTCGATTGCCATACCTGCCATCCGGTAGAAGTTATATTCCGGGTATTTGCCCGGACCGGAGATCAGCAGATCCTCTTTCTCGTAAACCAGATCCTGGCGCTTGTATTCCCCCATTTCGAAATCCGGGGTTAACTGAATCGCCGTGGTCGGACAGGCTTCTTCGCACAGACCACAGAAAATGCAGCGTGAGAAGTTGATGCGGAAAAATTCCGGATACCAGCGACCGTCTTTGGTTTCTGCTTTTTGCAGCGAGATACAGCCGACCGGGCAGGCTACCGCGCAGAGGTTACAGGCTACGCAACGCTCTTCGCCGTCCGGGTCGCGGGTCAGAACGATACGACCACGATAACGGGGCGGCAGATAGACCGGTTCTTCCGGGTACATTCGCGTTTCGCGTTTGGCGAACGCGTGCAGGCCGATCATCCAGATACTACGAACCTGGGTGCCGAATCCTACTAACAATTCTTTTAAGGTCATGGTCTTATTGCCCCTTATTGCGCCTGCCAGAGAATGACAGCCGCCGTTACCAGCAAGTTGATCAGCGTCAGCGGCAGGCAGATTTTCCAGCCGAAGGACATTACCTGGTCATAACGCGGACGCGGTAACGACGCACGAATCAAAATGAACATCATCATAAAGAACGCGGTTTTCAGCGCGAACCAGATGAATGGCGGTAACAACGGGCCTTGCCAGCCACCGAAGAACAGCGTCACCATCAGTGCAGAGATGGTCACAATCCCGATGTATTCGCCCACGAAGAACAGACCGAACTTCATGCCGGAATATTCAATGTGGTAACCATCCGCCAGTTCCTGCTCGGCTTCCGGCTGGTCAAACGGGTGACGGTGACACACCGCCACGCCCGCGATGGCAAAGGTAATAAAACCAAAGAATTGCGGGATGACGTTCCACACATGCGCCTGGCTGTTGACGATGTCGGTCATGTTGAATGAACCGGCCTGCGCCACCACGCCCATCAGGGAAAGCCCGAGGAACACTTCGTAGCTCAGAGTCTGCGCAGAAGCACGCATCGCACCCAGCAGCGAGTATTTGTTGTTACTTGACCAGCCCGCAAACAGCACCGCGTAGACCGCCAGACCGGCCATCATCAGGAAGAACAAAATCCCGATGTTCAGGTCGGCAACCACCCAACCTGGGCTGACTGGCACAATCGCAAAGGCCAGCAGCAGCGAGGTAAAGGCAATCATCGGTGCCAGGGTAAAGATGACGCGATCCGAGAATTTCGGGATCCAGTCTTCTTTAAAGAACATCTTGATCATGTCCGCGACCAGCTGGAGCGAACCGCCCCAGCCAACACGGTTAGGTCCGTAACGGTTCTGGAACAGACCCAGCAGGCGACGTTCGCCAAAGCTCATGAATGCCCCACAGGTGACAACCACCAGCAGGATCACCACCGCTTTGAGGATGGTCAGCAGGATCTCAATCAGTTCCGGTGATATCCAACTCATTGTTGTGCCTCCTTGAGATCCTCAAGATGCGCGCCCGCCAGCACCGGAGCAATGCCGGACATACCCATCGGCAAGCCCACCTGCCCTGCCGTCAGCCCTTCGGCGATTTCAACCGGCAGCGTGACCGTGTTGCCATCGTAACTAAAGGAGACGCGTGTACCCGCGTTCACACCCAACTTCGCGGCATCCGCTGGGTTGAGTTTGATGTACGGCTGCGGCATACGGCTCTGGAAGACCGGAGCACGCTGTGACAATTCATCGCTGCCAAACAGGTGGTAATACGGCGCGATACGCCATTTCCCGTCCTGCGGCTGGAAGCGTGCCGGTACGCTGGTGAAGTAATCCAGACCGTTTTCGCTGGTTTCAAACAGACGCACGCCCGGATCGCCAAAGCGCAGTTTGCCGCCAACTTCGTCCTGGAATTTGTTCCACGCCTGCGGGGAGTTCCAGCCTGGCGCCCAGGCAAACGGCACTTGCGAACGGTGCGCGGTCGGCTGGTTGTTACCTTCCATCGAGAAGGTGAACATGGTGTCAATATCCTGCGGCTGACGCGGCTCATGAACGCTGATATTGGCGCGCATGGCGGTACGACCGCTGTAACGGTGCGGTTCACGGGCCAGTTTCTGCCCACGAATACGGAATGTCGCATCCGGCGCAGCATCTTTGATACCCGCCAGTTCCGGGATTTTCGCCACAACAGCGTCAATCACATGGTCGAGCTGCGTCCAGTCCACTTCACGGCTCAGCAAGGTGCTATGCAGCGAGTGTAACCAGCGCCAGCTTTCCAGCATGACAGTTTTGCTGTCGTAATAAGCCGGATCGTAAACCTGGAAGAAACGTTGGGCGCGACCTTCATTATTAATTACCGTACCGTCGCTTTCAGCAAAGCTGGCAGCAGAAAGTACCAGATGGGCGTTTTCCATAATCGCTGTGCGTTGATGGTCAACCACCATCACCAGCGGCGCTTTAGCCAGCGCAGCATTCACGCGGGTAGCGGAAGCGTGACGATGCAGATCGTTTTCCAGCACCACCACCGCGTCGGCGCGTCCGGTTTCCAGTTCGGTCAACGCTTCTTCAAGCGAACCGCCCCCCATAATGCCCAGCCCCATGCTGTTTACAGAGCGAGCAATCATGGTGATACCAACGTCAGCGCCGCGACCTTTCAGGGCTTTCGCGACGTTAGCCGCCGCCTGAATCACCTCTAAGCTACCGGCGTTCGTCCCGGAGATAATCAACGGTTTCTTCGCACCAGCCAGTGCCTGCACGATGACGTCGATTTTGCTTTGCAGCTCAGGTTCAATACCGTCAACCGCTGGTGCGGAGTTGTCCAGCGCATGGGCGATGGCAAAACCTAAACGCGCCTGATCTTCAACCGGTGCGCGGTAAGTCCACGCCGCGATATCATCCAGACGGGTGTCATCAACGTTGGTAACAAACAGCGGATGCTTCGCACGTTGACCGATGTTGAGGATTGCCGCAATCTGCCAGTCAGCCACTTTCTGTGCTGCCGCCATTTCGCGCGCTTTACCTTTCACCGCCTGACGAACTGCCAGCGCGACGCGCGCGCCGGTCTGGGTAACGTCTTCGCCCAGCACCAGTACCGCATCGTAAGATTCGATTTCGCGCAGTGCCGGCGTATAAATGCCGCCTTCACGTAGCACTTTCAGCGCCAGTTGCAGACGTTCCTGCTCACCGTGAGCGATACCGGTATAGAAGTTTTCTTCGCCCACCAGTTCACGCAGCGCAAAGTTGCTTTCTACGCTGGCACGCGGAGAACCGATGCCGATCACTTTCTTCGACTGGCGCAGAATATCTGCTGCGCCCTGCATTGCCTGTTCGGCATTGAGGGTAATGAAATCATCGCCACGACGCTGTACTGGCTGACGCGGACGATCTTTCAGGTTGACGTAACCGTAACCGAAACGACCACGGTCGCAGAGGAAGTAGTGGTTTACCGTACCGTTGTAACGGTTTTCGATACGACGCAGTTCGCCATAACGCTCGCCGGGGCTGATGTTACAGCCGATGGAACATTGCTGGCAGATGCTCGGCGCAAACTGCATATCCCATTTACGGTTGTAACGCTCGGAGTGCGTTTTGTCGGTGAATACGCCGGTCGGGCAAATTTCGACCAGGTTACCGGAAAATTCGCTTTCCAGCGTGCCGTCTTCCGGGCGACCGAAGTAGACGTTGTCGTGCGCACCGTAAACGCCCAGGTCCGTGCCGTCAGCGTAATCTTTGTAGTAACGCACGCAGCGGTAGCAGGCGATGCAGCGGTTCATTTCGTGAGAGATGAATGGCCCCAAATCCTGATTACGGTGGGTACGTTTGGTGAAACGGTAGCGACGGAAGCTGTGTCCGGTCATCACGGTCATATCCTGAAGATGGCAGTTACCGCCTTCTTCACATACCGGACAGTCGTGCGGGTGGTTGGTCATTAACCACTCGACCACACTTTCACGGAACTGTTTCGCTTCTTCATCGTCAATGGAAATAAAGGTGCCATCGGAAGCCGGTGTCATACAGGACATCACCAGGCGACCACGCGTGTCTTCCGCGTTTTGGTATTGCTTCACCGCACACTGGCGGCAAGCACCGACGCTTCCCAGCGCCGGATGCCAGCAAAAGTAAGGAATATCAAGGCCCAGAGACAGACAAGCTTCCAGCAAGTTGTCCGCTCCGTTGACCTCGTATTCTTTGCCGTCTACATGAATTGTAGCCATTAGCATGCTTCCAGTTTTCTCAGTCAGAGACTGAGCGTTAATCGAAATTCGGTTACCAGCGCTCTTTCAGCAGGTTCGGCTGAATCCCATTAATCAAATGGGTATTGCTGAACGGCTGTTTGATTCCCGCCTCAAATTCTTCGCGGAAATATTTGATGGCGCTCTGTAACGGCTCCACTGCACCAGGTGCGTGGGCACAGAAAGTTTTACCCGGGCCTAAGAATCGACACAGTTGCTCAAGTGTTTCGATATCGCCCGGCTGACCTTCGCCACGCTCCAGCGCACGCAGAATTTTCACGCTCCACGGCAGACCGTCGCGGCACGGCGTACACCAGCCACAGGACTCACGGGCGAAAAACTCTTCCAGGTTACGCACCAGCGACACCATGTTGATCTCATGGTCAACCGCCATCGCCAGCGCCGTACCCAGACGGCTTCCCGCTTTACCGATACTTTCGAATTCCATCGGCAGATCAAGGTGCGCTTCGGTCAGGAAGTCGGTGCCAGCGCCGCCTGGCTGCCAGGCTTTGAATTTCAGACCGTCACGCATACCACCGGCGTAATCTTCGAGGATCTCGCGTGCGGTGGTGCCGAATGGCAGTTCCCACAGGCCCGGATTTTTCACCCGACCGGAGAAGCCCATCAGCTTGGTGCCAGCATCTTTACTTTTCGAGATGTTCTGATACCACTCCACGCCGTTAGCGAGGATCGCCGGAACGTTACACAGGGTTTCGACGTTGTTGACACAGGTCGGTTTGCCCCATACGCCGGAGGTTGCCGGGAAGGGGGGTTTCGAGCGTGGGTTAGCACGACGCCCTTCCAGGGAGTTGATTAACGCGGTTTCTTCCCCGCAGATGTAGCGCCCTGCCCCGGTATGGACGAACAGTTCGAAGTCAAAACCTGTTCCCATAATATTTTTGCCAAGCAGACCTGCTTCGGTGGCTTCGGCAATGGCACGGCGCAGATTCACTGCCGCTTCGATATATTCGCCACGCAGGAAGATGTAGCCACGGTAAGCTTTCAGCGCAAACGCGGAGATAAGCATACCTTCCACCAGCAGGTGCGGCAGTTGCTCCATCAGCAGGCGGTCTTTATAGGTGCCCGGCTCCATTTCATCGGCGTTACATAGCAGGTAACGGATGTTCATGGATTCGTCTTTCGGCATCAGGCTCCATTTCAGGCCAGTCGAAAAGCCCGCGCCGCCGCGCCCTTTCAGACCAGCGTCTTTTACCTGATTAACAATTTCGTCCGGAGACAGCCCGGTCAGCGCCTTACGCGCGCCTTCGTAACCGTTTTTGCTGCGGTATTCATCCAGCCACACTGGCTGTTTGTCATCGCGCAGACGCCAGGTCAGCGGATGCGTTTCGGGAGTACGGATAATGTTTTTCATTTATACCGCTCCAGCAGTTCAGGGATCGCTTCCGGGGTCAGATGCGCGTGAGTGTCCTCATCGATCATCATGTTTGGCCCTTTATCACAGTTCCCCAGGCAGCAAGTTGGCAGCAGCGTAAAGCGGCCATCAAATGTCGTTTGCCCTGGTTTGATGTTCAGCTTTTTCTCGAGCGCCGCCTGAATACCCTGATAACCGTTGATATGACAGACCACGCTGTCGCAATAACGGATCACATGGCGACCAACCGGCTGGCGGAAGATCTGGCTATAAAACGTTGCCACACCTTCGACGTCGCTCGCCGGAATACCCAGCACATCGGCGATCGCGTGGATCGCGCCATCCGGCACCCAGCCACGCTGCTTCTGAACGATTTTCAGCGCTTCAATGGACGCCGCACGCGGGTCTTCGTAGTGGTGCATTTCGTGCTCAATCGCTTCACGCTCTGCCGCACTCAGCTCAAAAGCCTCGGTTTGTGGTTGTTGATTCTCGTGCATAATTAGCGGTCCACATCTGACATAACAAAATCGATACTGCCCAGATAAACAATCAGGTCAGACACCAGGCTGCCGCGGATCGCCGCCGGAATTTGCTGCAAATGCGCATAACTCGGCGTACGGATACGGGTGCGATAACTCATGGTGCTACCGTCGCTGGTCAGGTAGTAACTGTTGATCCCCTTGGTCGCCTCAATCATCTGGAAAGATTCATTGGCTGGCATCACCGGACCCCACGACACTTGCAGGAAGTGGGTGATCAGGGTTTCGATATGTTGCAGCGTGCGCTCTTTCGGCGGCGGCGTGGTCAGCGGGTGATCCGCTTTGAACGGGCCTTCCGGCATGTTGTTGAGGCACTGCTCAAGAATGCGCAGACTCTGACGCAGCTCTTCCACTTTAAGCATTACGCGGGTGTAGCAGTCAGAAACACCACCACCCACCGGGATTTCAAAGTCGAAGTTTTCATAGCCAGAATACGGACGCGCCTTACGCACGTCGAAGTCGATCCCGGTAGCACGCAGGCCCGCGCCGGTGGTGCCCCACTCCAGCGCCTCTTTCGCGCCATAGGCGGCAACGCCCTGGGAACGACCTTTCAGAATGGTGTTTTGCAGCGCCGCTTTCTCGTAAGACGCCAGACGTTTCGGCATCCAGTCGAGGAACTCACGCAGCAGGCGATCCCAGCCACGCGGCAGGTCGTGCGCTACGCCGCCAATACGGAACCACGCCGGGTGCATACGGAAACCCGTGATCGCTTCCACCAGATCGTAAATTTTCTGACGATCGGTAAAGGCGAAGAACACTGGCGTCATTGCGCCGACGTCCTGAATAAAGGTCGAGATATACAGCAGATGGCTGTTGATGCGGAACAGCTCAGAAAGCATTACGCGAATGACGTTAACGCGATCCGGCACGGTGATCCCGGCCAGTTTCTCTACAGCCAGCACGTAAGGCATTTCGTTAACGCAGCCGCCGAGGTATTCGATACGGTCGGTATACGGAATGTAGCTATGCCAGGACTGGCGCTCGCCCATTTTCTCCGCACCACGGTGGTGGTAGCCGATGTCTGGTACGCAGTCGACAATCTCTTCGCCATCGAGCTGCAAAACGATACGGAAAGCCCCGTGCGCCGACGGGTGGTTCGGGCCGAGGTTGAGGAACATGAAGTCCTCGTTTTCGGTTCCGCGCTTCATCCCCCACTCTTCCGGTTTGAAGGTCAGGGCTTCCATCTCCAGATCCTGTTTGGCTTTGGTCAGCTCAAACGGCGAGAATTCGGTAGCGCGCGCCGGGTAATCTTTACGCAGCGGGTGACCTTTCCAGGTTTGCGGCATCATGATGCGGCGCAGGTTCGGGTGACCGTCGAAAGTAATGCCAAACAGATCCCAGGTCTCACGCTCATACCAGTTAGCGTTCGGGAACAGTTTGGTGAAGGTCGGTACGTGCAGGTCGTTTTCTGCCAGCGCCACCTTCAACATGATGTCGCGGTTACGATCGATAGAAATCAGATGGTAGAAAACGGAAAAATCCGCGGCAGGTAACCCTTCGCGGTGTGTGCGCAGACGTTCGTCCATGCCGTGTAAGTCAAACAGCATGACGTAAGGTTTCGGCAGTTTCTTTAAGAAATCGCCAACTTCCAGTAATTGTTCACGCTTGATCCACACAACGGGAACCCCGGTGCGAGTCGCCTGAACAGTAAAGGCATCCGGCCCAAAACGGTTGCGCAGTTCGCCAATCACCGGATCATCAAGATGATCGCGGGTCTGCCAGGCGGGTTCTTGCGCGGTTAAGTCGGTCATATTGTTCACCATTGCAAATGGTCCGTGGTGACTGTCGGCGCAGTAAGCTTCGCGAAATAGATTTAGGAATAAGCGAAGAAAAATCCCTTTGCCGACAGGCGCAAATTAAATCTCGTCAGGTGTACGCAGGTTGGTTACGGCAATGCGTTCACCGCGCTTGCGTTCGCGCTCTGATTGCATATTGGCGCGATAAACGCCCTGATCGCCAACCACCCAGGAGAGCGGACGACGTTCTTTGCCGATAGATTCCTGCAACAGCATCAGTGCCTGCATGTACGCTTCAGGACGCGGCGGGCAGCCCGGGATATACACATCAACCGGGATGAATTTATCAACGCCCTGCACAACGGAATAAATATCGTACATACCGCCAGAGTTGGCACAGGCACCCATTGAGATAACCCATTTTGGCTCCAGCATCTGGTCATACAGACGCTGAATAACCGGTGCCATTTTGGTAAAGCAGGTTCCTGCCACCACCATCAGGTCAGCCTGACGCGGCGAAGCACGCAATACTTCTGCGCCAAAACGCGCCACGTCATGCACCGCGGTAAACGAAGTCACCATCTCAACGTAACAGCAGGAAAGACCGAAGTTATACGGCCAAATTGAGTTTTTACGACCCCAGTTAACCATGTCATTGAGCTTGCCCATAAACACGTTTTTGTTAACTTCTTGCTCCAGAGGGTCGGTTACGATCTCCTGCTTTTGCAGGGGGTAACGGTCGTTCTCACCGTTGGGATCTATGCGGGTGAGCGTATAATCCATCTTAATGCCTCGCGGTTAGCGTTGACGATTAGCGATACTGTTCGTTTCCGGGTTCATACGCTCGCGGCGTGAACGCGCGGGCGTCCAGTCCAGCGCGCCAATACGCACCAGATAAACCAGACCTGCCAGTAACACAAAAATAAAAATTGCAGCTTCCACAAAGCCTACCCAGCCGCTTTCGCGGATAGAGGTTGACCATGCGAACAGATACAGCGCTTCAACGTCGAAGATAACGAAGAACATGGCCACCAGATAAAACTTGGCGGACAGGCGTAAGCGGGCGGAGCCGACCGAGTCGATACCGGATTCAAACGGCACGTTTTTCGACCTCGCGCGTGCGCGACCGCCTAAAAACCAACCGCCTACCAGCATCAGGCAACACAGGCCAATGGCAACGATAAGAAAGATAGCGAATGCCCAGTGATGAGCGATGACTTCAGTGGATGTTGACATACTCATTGCTTACTCATCAAAAGTAGCGCCAGATTCACTGCTCTTCACGGCAGATGGACGCCACATCGATTCATGGGGAGGAATAAAAAAAACCTTACAATCACTGTAGAAATTCTTTTATACAGCTAATTGATGTGGTCTTTTACTCCTTTCTATAACCTTTTGTCAACTTTAACAAAAGTTTCTTCACATTAGTTTACATAATATCAACACCATTAGCATTTAATGCCCTTTCACCCCAGATCCTTGACGACTCCAGGATAATTAGATGTTGTTGAATCGTGTCCGTTGTGAAGCAATGGAAAAAATACGGGTCTATTTTGACAGGAATTTGTGTCGATTCCTCCCCCCAAAAGAGAGTATTTTCTTGATCTGTGACACGCTTTTGTCATTCCATAACAAAAACGCAGCAACAAATTTACGTATTTTTTAACATCATTGTAGCAGGTGATTTTTTTCAGGCGATTATTTGTGCGTTCGGGACGTGAATCTCTGGTGATTGAAAAATGAACAGTTTTGTATGTTCTGCACGATACGAGGAAGGCTTTTTACTAAAAAAAAGCCGCTGGGGTTTAAAACACCCCCAGCGGCTCGTTTTTACACTATTGTCTCAGAAATTATCTATGGTCCGTCGATTACTCGATATCCCTTTCAATCAACAATGAGTCATCGCCTTCCGGAGCAGACATTGGGCTGTATTGCCACGGATTATGGTAGCTCTCCATCGCCTGATAGATCACCTGGGCCAGCTCATTATTACTGGACGGGTCATAGCACAGCAAATATTCGGTATCGGGTAGCGGCGGTAAGCCATCTACTCCACTCAGCACACGCAGGTCTGGACTCATCATCTCGACCGGCCTTGCCGTCACGCCAAGACCGGCTTTTACTGCCGCACGAACTGCCGGAAGCGTCGAGGCGACATAAGCCAGTCGCCATGGAATATCTGCTTTATTAAGCGTCGCCAGCACCATATCGCGAAACGGGCTAGGATCATCCAGCAATACAAGAGGGATCGGCTCGCCTTTTTGCAATACGTATTCCGCTGCGCAGTACCAGTGTGTTGGCGAGGTACGCAGGTTCAATGCCTTAAACGTTGAAGGACGATGGGTGGTTACCATCAAATCCACTTCCTGGGATTCCAGCATTTCTGCCATATAGGCATTACGTTTAACGCGGACATCCAGCGCTAGTTTCGGATAAACCGAACTCACGCGATTTAACAGGAAAGGTAAGATCGTATCGGCAGATTCATCTGAAGCTCCGATAGTTAACACGCCCTGAAGATTACTGAACATTAATGATGAGCAGGCCTCATCATTAAAACGCAGGATTTTCCTGGCGTAACCAAGAAGTTGAATGCCATGTTCAGTTAACAGTTTGTTGCGACCGTGACGAGCGAACAGTTCTTTCCCAACGAGTTGTTCCAGACGCTGCATTTGCTGACTTACGGCGGACTGAGTACGACACACAGCGGCAGCTGCGGCAGCAAAAGTGTTCAGATCGGCAACAGCAACAAATGTTCTCAGCAGATCGAGGTCGAGGTTAATTATCGGACGATTTGCACTTATCATATATTATCACTTACTGGCGGCTCATACTGAGCTGGTTAATGCTGTGCACACACAAACAAGCAATTCCATTTGTAATGTGCCTCCCTGGCAGTTTCATCCGGAACCCGGACGAAAGTAAAAATGCATATGAGTTGCACTAAAAAAGCGACTCACATTGTTCCGTTATAATGCCTGAAGTGGATCACAGAATATATCTTCAGGAATCGCATATCTATTAAGTTACTCACTCTTTTGTATTTATGACATGCGCGTGTTTGTATAAATGTAAATGTGAGTCCTTGTTCCACTCTCGTGCAGCATCGCTGGTCATACGCGAACACGTACAAACAGCAATGGTGAGGCGGCATCAAGAGCAGGGATCCGTCATTTATGCGAGCATTTTACCCCAAAAACCTTTTATTTATAAGGGTCATTGCGAATTATCTGATGCAAAGTTATGTTATGTTAGGCAAAGTAATCTTCTATTATTAATAAGCACAACAAAACCTTTTTGAATATTAAATAATAATTAATTAGCATCATCCTCATACATTAATCCCGCTTAACAATAGTTTCACACCTTGCACCCATTACGACACCTCGGAAATCATCACGCTGTTAAACTCTCCGTAATGCGGAAATATCATCATCACGATTCATTAGTGAATTCTTAAACGAGGCATTTTCAAACAATTATCTTACAGATAAAAAAACCACACTCACAATTAAGAATCAGAACAATTCACTACATAACATTAATTATTAAGCATATACACCTCATTATTTTGCCATTATTAAGTTATTAACAGCACAATCAAGCCTTCCCCTCTGGCAAAATCTTATTCTGCAGACCTTCAAAACGCCGTCCTGGGGGAGTACATTGTTCTAAGCTGACTTCCACGGCAGGGAGTGGCGATAACAGCAAAAAAGGTCAAGATTCATGTCCCCCATTGAAAAATCCAGCAAATTAGAGAATGTCTGTTACGACATCCGTGGTCCGGTGCTGAAAGAAGCAAAACGCCTGGAAGAAGAAGGTAACAAGGTACTGAAACTGAACATCGGCAATCCTGCACCATTCGGTTTTGACGCGCCAGATGAAATCCTCGTTGACGTGATTCGCAACCTGCCTACCGCTCAAGGGTATTGCGATTCCAAAGGGCTTTACTCCGCGCGTAAAGCCATCATGCAGCACTACCAGGCTCGTGGCATGCGTGATGTTACCGTGGAAGATATTTACATCGGCAATGGTGTATCGGAGCTTATCGTTCAGGCAATGCAGGCATTGCTGAACAGCGGGGACGAAATGTTGGTTCCTGCACCTGATTACCCACTATGGACCGCGGCGGTTTCGCTCTCCAGCGGTAAAGCGGTGCATTATCTTTGCGATGAATCCTCTGACTGGTTCCCGGACCTTGATGATATTCGCGCTAAAATTACGCCTCGTACGCGTGGGATCGTTATTATCAACCCAAATAACCCAACCGGCGCGGTATATTCCAAAGAGCTTTTAATGGAGATAGTGGAGATTGCACGTCAGCATAATCTCATTATCTTCGCCGATGAAATTTATGACAAAATTCTCTACGACGACGCTGAGCATCACTCAATTGCGCCGCTGGCACCTGATCTGCTGACCATTACCTTTAACGGCCTGTCGAAAACATACCGCGTTGCAGGCTTCCGTCAGGGGTGGATGGTGTTGAACGGGCCGAAAAAACACGCCAAAGGCTACATCGAAGGTCTGGAAATGCTGGCTTCAATGCGCCTGTGTGCTAACGTTCCTGCGCAACACGCCATTCAGACTGCACTAGGCGGTTATCAGAGCATCAGTGAATTTATTACTCCCGGCGGGCGTCTTTATGAGCAGCGTAACCGCGCGTGGGAATTGATCAACGATATTCCGGGCGTTTCCTGCGTGAAACCGCGCGGTGCGCTGTACATGTTCCCGAAAATCGACGCCAAACGCTTTAATATTCACGACGATCAGAAAATGGTGCTGGATTTCCTGTTGCAGGAAAAAGTTCTGTTGGTGCAAGGGACGGCATTCAACTGGCCGTGGCCGGATCACTTCCGCATTGTCACGCTACCGCGTGTCGATGATATCGAGCTGTCTTTGAGTAAGTTCGCGCGTTTCCTTTCTGGTTATCATCAGCTGTAATCTTAATTTCACTGCCGGAGATTGCATCCGGCAGTGTTATCCCGCCACAATGACCTGATGATGTCATCATACATAAGGTCACTATGAAACAGAGCCATTTTTTTGCCCATCTCTCCCGCCTGAAACTCATTAACCGCTGGCCGCTGATGCGCAACGTGCGGACTGAAAATGTGTCCGAACACAGTTTGCAGGTAGCGATGGTCGCCCATGCGCTGGCAGCTATCAAAAATCGGAAATTTGGCGGTAATGTCAACGCCGAACGTATCGCTTTACTGGCGATGTACCACGATGCCTCAGAAGTGCTCACCGGCGATCTCCCTACTCCGGTGAAATACTTCAATTCGCAAATCGCTCAGGAGTACAAGGCGATTGAAAAAATCGCTCAGCAAAAACTGGTCGATATGGTTCCGGAAGAGCTGCGGGATATCTTTGCGCCGTTAATTGACGAGCATGCATATAGCGATGAAGAAAAATCGCTGGTGAAACAGGCAGATGCACTGTGTGCATATCTGAAATGTCTGGAAGAACTCGCGGCGGGAAATAATGAATTCTTGCTGGCAAAAACGCGACTGGAAGCGACGCTTGAAGCGCGCCGCAGCCAGGAGATGGACTACTTCATGGAAGTCTTTGTTCCCAGCTTCCATCTTTCGCTCGATGAGATTAGCCAGGATTCACCGCTGTAAGCAGCCGGAGTCTGCGTCGCATCAGGCAATAAGCGCCGGATGCGACATCAGGCTCTTGTCAAAACGGAAACAGCATCGGGATCATCACCACACAAACCGCCATCACGATAATGGTGAACGGTACCCCCAACTTCACAAAGTCACTGAAGCTGTAATTTCCCGGACCTAAAACCAGTGTGTTAACCGGTGAAGAAACCGGCGTCATAAAGGCGGCGGATGCTGCCATCGCCACGACCATCGCAAATGGATAAGGCGACACACCCATCGTTTTGGCAGCAGCCAGCGCAATCGGAGCCATCAACACCGCCGTTGCGGTATTAGAGATAAATAGCCCAATAACCGCCGACAAGACAAACAAACAACCCAGCATCATATGTGGCCCGTAACCGCCGCCAATGTCCATCAGCCCTTTCACCGCCAGCGCGACACCTCCCGTTTTCTGTAATGCCACAGCAAACGGCATCATCCCAACGATCAAAATAATGCTCGGCCAGTGAATGGATTTATAGGCGCTTTCAGCATCGATACAGCGGAATTTCCCCATCAGCAGGCAGGCGATGATAGCGGCAACAGGATTAGGAATTTCATCGGTCAGCATTAACGCCACCATCAACACCAGGCAAAAAATGGCATGAGGTGCCTGACTGTGTGCTGGCGATGCTTCACTCACTTCTTCTGGTAAGTTCAGCGCCACAAAGTCACGCCCTTGTTTTGCCAGCATACCGATCAGTTTCCAGTTACCCACAACCAGGATGATATCGCCCAGCAGCAGAGGCTCATCCGCCAGCGAACCTTCCATCGCCTCGCCATTGCGCTTTAGCCCCACCACATTCAGTCCGTAGCGGGTACGAAAACCAATTTCGCGCACCGATTTACCAATAAGTTCTGACTCAGGAATTAATGAAATCTCTGCCATGCCCACATCAAGTGCCTGGTCAGAAAAATACTCGCCGCGCAGTACCATCGGCTCCAGCAATTGCTCACTACAAAATTGCCGGAGATCGACATCAGCCGCAGACATATCAATAAGCAAAACGTCACGCGCGCGAAATTCAGAAACCCCATTAACGTTCACGATAACGCGACGAAAACGCCGCCAGCGTTCAACACCGATGACGTTAGCGCCATAACGCTCACGTAATTTGAGATCGTCCAGCCGTTGACCAATCATTGGCGATCCGGGGCGAATAGCCAGACGTCGCGCACGCCCGGTCAGTCGATATTCACGGATAAGATCGCGAAAGGTTCGACGCGTCCAGCCTTCGCGCTGCGGGGTCTGGGTATCCCCTTTCAGCATGAAACGCATCACTAACATATACAAAATACCCAGCACCAGCACGACCAGGCCAATAGGTGTTACGCTAAAGAAACTAAAACCATGATAGCCTTCACGCAGCAATTCACTGTTGACTACCAGGTTCGGCGGCGTCGCCACCAGCGTCATCATGCCGCTTATCAGCCCGGCAAAACTTAACGGCATCATCAGGCGCGACGGCGACGTTTGCATACGCATGGCAACGCTTAACACCACGGGAATAAAGATAGCGACAACGCCGGTTGAACTCATAAACGCGCCAAGCCCCGCGACGGTCAGCATCAACAAAACCAACATTTTGATTTCACTGTTGCCCGCCACTTTGACCAGCCATGTCCCCATTACGGTGGCAACACCGGTACGGACCAAACCATCGCCAATAATGAACAAGGCGGCAATCAGGACAACGTTAGGATCGGAAAAGCCGGAAAATACTTCGGGGACCGTCAGCGTTCCGCTTAATGCAAACGCGACAATAACAAACAAAGCGACCGCATCCATACGCACTCTGCCCGTCGCAAACAAGACGATGGCAACGGCCAGTAATGAAAGAACCCAAATCAATTCACCGTTCACAACTTATCCTTGTTAATTGAGGGGGATGACTTGATTCTGCCATAAAAAAGCCCCGACGAGACGGGGCTAAATCATGATCAGGTGTTTCACTGAATAATAACATCGCCATTTGGCTGTTTGGTCACAGTAATTTGCTCCAGACTGTGGAGGACCAAATCGACCTCATTCAGGCGCGGGGTATCTGCCGGAGCGTTAACCGCAATGACATGACAACCCGCCGCCAGGCCAGAAAGCACGCCAGCGGGAGCATCTTCCACCACCACACACTCCTGCGGCGCAAGCCCCAGCAGCTGCGCGCCTAACAGATACGCATCAGGTTCTGGTTTTCCGCGCTTCACTCGCTCAGCGGTTACAAACACCTCTGGTGCGGGAAGCCCAGCTACTTTATGGCGCGCTCGCGCTACCGGCATGGAGCCAGAAGTCACAATGGCCCACGGAATACCTGCTTTATTCAAATGATTGAGTAAGGCGATTGCCCCCGGAAGCGCGGTAATACCCTCGGTTTCCGTGGCCTCGATTTGCTCCAGACACGTAAACTCGGCGGCAATATCAGCCTCGGATTTGCCCGCCATAAAATGGCGCAGAGAGGTGATCGCCTGTTTACCGTGAATGAAAGCCAGCACCTCTTCCGGCGCTAACCCATGACGTCTGGCCCAGTTGCTCCACGCCCGCTCTACCGCAGGCAGGGAATCCACCAGCGTTCCATCAAGATCAAACAGAAAACCTTTGCACCGCACGCGGACCTCCTCAGGCGTTGATAATTTGATTAATTTCGTTGGCGCTCAAATGGTACTGACGCGGGCAGGCATGCCACACATTAAGCATGCGCTGATATTTTTCCCACATTGGCGTCTGGGCGTTAAAACCGTGAGTTCCAGCGTCAAAATGGGTATAGCGCCCTTCCACATTAACCATAAAGCGGACATAACCGAGGTAACGTGCTTCAGTGGCGGCGTCAAAGCCGAGGAAGGTGACACGACGTTCATCGATGGATTGCTGGTCCTGCAAATTAGACCAGGAAACATGCAACGCATGATACATCTCCATAATGTCGATGATAGTGCGGCAGGTTTCTTCTTTCAGCTCGCCAAACTCGCGATCCAGTTCACGCATCTGTAATCCATAACCACGCTCAATGATTGTTTGCAGGCGACGGTAACGTTCAGCATTTGCCGGATCGAGCATAGTCATCATCTTGTACTGGTTAGACAAAATAAGACGTTGCGCGTTGGTCATTTCCATTGTTGACTCCTGTATCACTCTACTACGGTGAAAAAAAAGAAGGCTGAGTATGCCTTCTTTTATATGCGTAATCAGGGGTCAATTACAAATCATCAAGGAAAGTTTTATCCAGTTGTTTGAAGGCGCGCTTAAGCGTGTCAGCTAATGCCTGGTAATCAGGCTTGCCTTCAACGGGTGCCAACACCTGTCCAGACTCCTGCAATTTACCGCGAACTTCATAAAACCAGTTGAGGATAGCAGGGGGTAATGGCGTTACAGAACGCTTGCCCAGCCACCACAATCCCTGCATGGGTAAACTTAAGGCGAACAGCGCAGTGGCAACTGCCGGCCCAAGCTGACCGCCCAGGGCAATCTGCCAGCAGAGAGTAAATACGGCGATCGGCGGCATAAAACGGATCGCATAACGCGTCATCTTGATAACGCGATTTTCGACAAAGACCGGGGCAAGGCGTTTTTCCAGCGGCCACGTCTTTGAGTAATGCTGTCCCCGGCGAAACAAGCTAAAAAAATTAACAGAACGATTATCCGGCGTTGACATGCTTCACCTCAACTTCACATATAAAGATTCAAAAATTTGTGCAAATTCACAACTCAGCGGGACAACGTTCAAAACATTTTGTCTTCCATACCCACTATCAGGTATCCTTTAGCAGCCTGAAGGCCTAAGTAGTACATATTCATTGAGTCGTCAAATTCATATACATTATGCCATTGGCTGAAAATTACGCAAAATGGCATAGACTCAAGATATTTCTTCCATCATGCAAAAAAAATTTGCAGTGCATGATGTTAATCATAAATGTCGGTGTCATCATGCGCTACGCTCTATGGCTCCCTGACGTTTTTTTAGCCACGTATCAATTATAGGTACTTCCATGTCGAGTAAGTTAGTACTGGTTCTGAACTGCGGTAGTTCTTCACTGAAATTTGCAATCATCGATGCAGTAAATGGTGAAGAGTACCTTTCTGGTTTAGCCGAATGTTTCCACCTGCCCGAAGCACGTATCAAATGGAAAATGGACGGCAATAAACAGGAAGCGGCTTTAGGTGCAGGCGCCGCTCACAGCGAAGCGCTCAACTTTATCGTTAATACTATTCTGGCACAAAAACCAGAACTGTCTGCGCAGCTGACTGCTATCGGTCACCGTATCGTACACGGCGGTGAAAAGTATACCAGCTCCGTAGTGATCGATGAGTCTGTTATTCAGGGTATCAAAGATGCAGCTTCTTTTGCACCGCTGCACAACCCGGCTCACCTGATCGGTATCGAAGAAGCTCTGAAATCTTTCCCACAGCTGAAAGACAAAAACGTTGCTGTATTTGACACCGCGTTCCACCAGACTATGCCGGAAGAGTCTTACCTCTACGCCCTGCCGTACAACCTGTACAAAGAGCACGGCATCCGTCGTTACGGCGCGCACGGCACCAGCCACTTCTATGTAACCCAGGAAGCGGCAAAAATGCTGAACAAACCGGTAGAAGAACTGAACATCATCACCTGCCACCTGGGCAACGGTGGTTCCGTTTCTGCTATCCGCAACGGTAAATGCGTTGACACCTCTATGGGCCTGACCCCGCTGGAAGGTCTGGTCATGGGTACCCGTTCTGGTGATATCGATCCGGCGATCATCTTCCACCTGCACGACACCCTGGGCATGAGCGTTGACGCAATCAACAAACTGCTGACCAAAGAGTCTGGCCTGCTGGGTCTGACCGAAGTGACCAGCGACTGCCGCTATGTTGAAGACAACTACGCGACGAAAGAAGACGCGAAGCGCGCAATGGACGTTTACTGCCACCGCCTGGCGAAATACATCGGTGCCTACACTGCGCTGATGGATGGTCGTCTGGACGCTGTTGTATTCACCGGTGGTATCGGTGAAAATGCCGCGATGGTTCGTGAGCTGTCTCTGGGCAAACTGGGCGTGCTGGGCTTTGAAGTTGATCATGAACGCAACCTGGCTGCACGTTTCGGCAAATCTGGTTTCATCAACAAAGAAGGTACCCGTCCTGCGGTGGTTATCCCAACCAACGAAGAACTGGTTATCGCGCAAGACGCGAGCCGCCTGACTGCCTGATTTCACACCGCCAGCTCAGCTGGCGGTGCTGTTTTGTAACCCGCCAAATCGGCGGTAACGAAAGAGGATAAACCGTGTCCCGTATTATTATGCTGATCCCTACCGGAACCAGCGTCGGTCTGACCAGCGTCAGCCTTGGCGTGATCCGTGCAATGGAACGCAAAGGCGTTCGTCTGAGCGTTTTCAAACCTATCGCTCAGCCGCGTACCGGTGGCGATGCGCCCGATCAGACTACGACTATCGTGCGTGCTAACTCTTCCACCACGACGGCCGCTGAACCGCTGAAAATGAGCTACGTTGAAGGTCTGCTTTCCAGCAATCAGAAAGATGTGCTGATGGAAGAGATCGTCGCAAACTACCACGCTAACACCAAAGACGCTGAAGTCGTTCTGGTTGAAGGTCTGGTCCCGACACGTAAGCACCAGTTTGCCCAGTCTCTGAACTACGAAATCGCTAAAACGCTGAATGCGGAAATCGTCTTCGTTATGTCTCAGGGCACTGACACCCCGGAACAGCTGAAAGAGCGTATCGAACTGACCCGCAACAGCTTCGGCGGTGCCAAAAACACCAACATCACCGGCGTTATCGTTAACAAACTGAACGCACCGGTTGATGAACAGGGTCGTACTCGCCCGGATCTGTCCGAGATTTTCGACGACTCTTCCAAAGCTAAAGTAAACAATGTTGATCCGGCGAAGCTGCAAGAATCCAGCCCGCTGCCGGTTCTCGGCGCTGTGCCGTGGAGCTTTGACCTGATCGCGACTCGTGCGATCGATATGGCTCGCCACCTGAATGCGACCATCATCAACGAAGGCGACATCAATACTCGCCGCGTTAAATCCGTCACTTTCTGCGCACGCAGCATTCCACACATGCTGGAGCACTTCCGTGCCGGTTCTCTGCTGGTGACTTCCGCAGACCGTCCTGACGTGCTGGTTGCCGCGTGCCTGGCTGCCATGAACGGCGTAGAAATCGGTGCCCTGCTGCTGACTGGCGGCTACGAAATGGACGCGCGCATTTCTAAACTGTGCGAACGTGCTTTCGCTACCGGCCTGCCGGTATTTATGGTGAACACCAACACCTGGCAGACTTCTCTGAGCCTGCAGAGCTTCAACCTGGAAGTTCCGGTTGACGATCACGAGCGTATCGAGAAAGTTCAGGAATACGTTGCTAACTACATCAACGCTGACTGGATCGATTCTCTGACTGCCACTTCTGAGCGCAGCCGTCGTCTGTCTCCGCCAGCGTTCCGTTATCAGCTGACTGAACTTGCGCGCAAAGCGGGCAAACGTATCGTTCTGCCGGAAGGTGACGAACCGCGTACCGTTAAGGCAGCCGCTATCTGTGCTGAACGTGGTATCGCAACTTGCGTACTGCTGGGTAATCCGGCAGAGATCAACCGTGTTGCAGCGTCTCAGGGTGTAGAACTGGGTGCAGGCATTGAAATCGTTGATCCAGAAGTGGTTCGCGAAAGCTATGTTGGTCGTCTGGTCGAACTGCGTAAGAACAAAGGCATGACCGAAACCGTTGCCCGCGAACAGCTGGAAGATAACGTAGTTCTCGGTACGCTGATGCTGGAACAGGATGAAGTTGATGGTCTGGTTTCCGGTGCTGTTCACACTACCGCAAACACCATCCGTCCGCCGCTGCAGCTGATCAAAACTGCACCGGGCAGCTCCCTGGTATCTTCCGTGTTCTTCATGCTGCTGCCGGAACAGGTTTACGTTTACGGTGACTGTGCGATCAACCCGGATCCGACTGCAGAACAGCTGGCAGAAATCGCGATTCAGTCCGCTGATTCCGCTGCGGCCTTCGGTATCGAACCGCGCGTTGCTATGCTCTCCTACTCCACCGGGACTTCTGGTGCTGGTAGCGACGTAGAAAAAGTTCGCGAAGCAACTCGTCTGGCGCAGGAAAAACGTCCTGACCTGATGATCGACGGTCCGCTGCAGTACGACGCTGCGGTAATGGCTGACGTTGCGAAATCCAAAGCGCCGAACTCTCCGGTTGCAGGTCGCGCTACCGTGTTCATCTTCCCGGATCTGAACACCGGTAACACCACCTACAAAGCAGTACAGCGTTCTGCCGATCTGATCTCCATCGGGCCGATGCTGCAGGGTATGCGCAAGCCGGTTAACGACCTGTCCCGTGGCGCACTGGTTGACGATATCGTCTACACCATCGCGCTGACTGCGATTCAGTCTGCACAGCAGCAGTAATCTCGTCATCATCCGCAGCTTTGCGCTGCGGATATCTGAACCGGAAATAGTCACTATTTCCGGTTTTTTATTCTCTTAATTTGCATTAATCCTTTCTGATTATCTTGCTTAGCTGCGCTGCATCAATGAATTGCGCCATCTCACTTTGCATACTTACCACTTTGTTTTGTGCAAGGGAATATTTGCGCTATGTCCGCAATCACTGAATCTAAACCAACCAGAAGATGGGCAATGCCCGATACGTTGGTGATTATCTTTTTTGTTGCCATTTTAACCAGTCTTGCCACCTGGGTAGTTCCGGTGGGCATGTTTGACAGTCAGGAAGTGCAGTATCAGGTTGATGGTCAAACAAAAACACGAAAAGTCGTAGATCCACACTCATTTCGCATTCTGACTAACGAAGCAGGCGAACCTGAGTATCACCGCGTACAGCTGTTTACGACGGGCGATGAACGCCCGGGCCTGATGAACTTCCCGTTTGAAGGGTTAACCTCAGGATCGAAATACGGGACAGCCGTTGGCATCATCATGTTTATGCTGGTGATTGGCGGCGCGTTTGGCATTGTGATGCGTACAGGAACCATTGATAACGGTATCCTGGCGCTTATTCGCCATACCCGCGGAAATGAAATTCTCTTTATTCCTGCGCTCTTTATTCTGTTTTCACTTGGCGGCGCGGTATTTGGTATGGGAGAAGAGGCCGTCGCCTTTGCCATTATCATCGCACCGCTAATGGTCCGGCTAGGCTATGACAGTATTACCACCGTCCTGGTGACCTATATCGCCACGCAAATCGGTTTTGCCAGTTCGTGGATGAACCCGTTTTGTGTGGTTGTTGCTCAGGGGATTGCCGGCGTTCCGGTGCTTTCTGGCTCCGGGTTGCGCATCGTGGTGTGGGTTATCGCCACTCTGATTGGCCTGATCTTTACCATGGTGTACGCCTCACGAGTGAAAAAGAATCCTCTTCTGTCACGCGTGCATGAGTCCGACCGCTTCTTTCGTGAAAAGCAGGCGGATGTTGAACAACGTCCGTTTACCTTTGGTGACTGGCTGGTATTGATTGTCCTGACCGCCGTAATGGTCTGGGTGATTTGGGGCGTGATCGTTAATGCCTGGTTTATTCCAGAAATTGCCAGCCAGTTCTTCACCATGGGTCTGGTGATTGGCATCATCGGCGTTGTTTTCCGCCTTAACGGCATGACGGTTAATACCATGGCTTCATCCTTCACCGAAGGGGCGCGAATGATGATCGCCCCTGCCCTGCTGGTAGGTTTCGCCAAAGGGATTTTGCTGCTGGTCGGTAATGGTGAAGCGGGTGATGCCAGCGTGTTAAATACCATCCTCAACAGCATTGCCAATGCCATTAGCGGTCTGGATAACGCGGTCGCGGCCTGGTTTATGTTGCTCTTCCAGGCGGTATTTAATTTCTTCGTGACGTCCGGTTCTGGTCAGGCGGCGTTAACCATGCCGTTACTGGCACCGCTTGGCGATCTGGTCGGTGTTAACCGTCAGGTTACCGTGCTGGCGTTCCAGTTTGGTGATGGCTTCAGCCACATCATTTACCCAACCTCAGCTTCGTTAATGGCGACGCTCGGTGTGTGCCGGGTGGACTTCCGTAACTGGCTGAAGGTGGGCGCGACCCTGCTTGGACTGCTGTTTATTATGTCCAGCGTCGTAGTGATCGGCGCTCAGTTGATGGGCTACCACTAAAAATGTTAAGAGCCGCAATTGCGGCTCTTTTTTCATTCTGCCGTTTCAGTCTCTACGGCTTCATTTTTGGCATTGCGCTTCATCCACAACGCCAGCGCTTTCAGCGAGTCTGGAGTGAACTCATCGCAGCGTGCGGTGATTTCTTCCGGTGTCAGCCAGCAAACTTCACTGACTTCATCTTCCTGTAGGGCGAAGGGACCGTGAGAGACGCAACTGAACAACGCGCCCCAGACACGGCAATTTTTATCTTCGAAATAGAACTGCCCGTGCTCGGCAAAGGGGACACCGGCAATGCCCAACTCTTCTTCCGCTTCGCGACGCGCGGATTCCAGCAGTTGCTCATCGGCCTGGACTACACCGCCTGCGGTCGCATCTAACATGCCGGGTAAAAAGTCTTTTGTCTCGGTACGACGCTGGACCAGAATTTTGCCCATGCCATCATGCACGACGATGTAAGTTGCACGATGACGCAGACACTGTGCCCGCATTTGTTCCCGGCTGGCTTGTGCAATGACTTCGTTCTCTTCATTGACAATATCCACCCATTCAGTACTTGCCAAACGACGCTGTTCCATTATCAGGAAACCTTCTTTTTCTGGCGCTCTTACGGCGCATTTTGAGTTGTGGGTAAATTACGGATTAATCGCGACCTGCGCAATGATACTTTGATCATTGAGTGCGATTACACTAAGTACGTCATTATCCAGCATGCCATAACTCGCCGGATTACCGCCTTTCGGAATACTCACCGAGCCGGGGTTGAAGTGGAAAATCTCCCCCCGCTGTTCTGCCACTGGCAGATGGGTATGACCGTACACCAGCACATCGTTCTGGTTTAAAGCAGGCAGATTTTCCGGCCCAAACAGATGACCATGCGTCAAAAACAGACGTTGTTTTTCCAGTAATACCTGTTGCCACGGCGCGGTTATCGGGAAATGCAAAAGCATTTGATCCACTTCGCTGTCGCAGTTGCCGCGCACAGCGATAACCTTATGTGCCACTTCATTAAGCCGTTCAGCGACTTTGGCTGGCGCGTAACCCTCCGGTAAAGCATTACGCGGGCCGTGATTCAACACGTCGCCAAGGATCACCAGCCACTGGGCACCGCTTTGGGCAAACAACTCCAGAACACGTTCCGTCGCCGGTAACGACCCATGAATGTCCGATGCAAACATCAGTTTCATCACTCACTCCTCGTCGAAAAAACGTAAGCTATGATACTGGATTCTGTCGTTGCTATCAGCCAGATTGCTTCGCCGAAAGTGCAATAAAACGCTGGACAGACGCTCGCTGCCACTGGAATGTCGCATAATCCACCAGGCGTTCCGGCACCTCATCGCCATGGAGTACCAGGCGGTTAATCATTAGCGCCAGATCAGTATCAGCAATGCACCATTCACCAAATAAATTCGGCTGACCCAGTGCTAACAAATGTTCTGCCATCGCGAACAGTTTCTCTGCACTGGCTTTTCCCTCCGCCGTTAATGGCGCTTTTTTCGCACCCGCAAAGACAACATCCGTTGGACGTTCCTCGCGGATGGGCATCAGATCGCTACGCAGCCAGGCCTGAATCTGTCGTGCACGCGCACGATTTTCTAAATCAAGCGGATAAATGCGTTCCCAGGTCGGTGGCGCAAATCGATCTTCCAGATACTCCGCAATGGCAGAAGATTCACTCAACTCAAAATCATCAATTTGTAATAACGGCACACGGCGTGTCTGACCGTAACCTTGCCACGTCGGCTGCAAATGTTCACCGCTGTCGAGGTCGATGGTCTTGATATGAAACGACAGGCCTTTTTCCTGCAACGCCACCCAGGCGGATAACACATAAGGGGAGAAAAAATGGGCATCTGACCAAAGCGTGATAGCGGGTTTACTCATTATGTCCTCGGCAATAAAGGGGGCTGGCTATCAAACTATAGAGCCTTTTTGTCACTGTCACGTGACGAATACTCACGCAAGTCGCCGCGCTTTCTATACTTGTGGTGTTCAGATGATTAGACAACCGGAGCTGCAATGATCGATCTCTATTTCGCCCCGACACCAAATGGTCACAAAATTACGCTGTTTCTCGAAGAAGCAGGGCTGGATTATCGCTTGATTAAGGTAGACCTGGGGAAAGGCGGTCAGTTTCGCCCGGAATTTTTGCACATTTCGCCTAACAACAAAATTCCGGCAATTGTTGATCATTCTCCAGCCGATGGCGGCGAACCGCTAAGCCTCTTTGAGTCTGGTGCCATTTTGTTGTATCTGGCTGAGAAAACAGGACTCTTTTTGAGTCATGAAACGCGTGAGCGCGCCGCCACATTACAGTGGTTATTCTGGCAGGTAGGCGGACTGGGGCCGATGCTTGGGCAGAATCATCATTTTAATCACGCTGCCCCCCAAACCATTCCTTACGCTATTGAACGTTATCAGGTTGAAACTCAGCGTCTGTACCATGTACTGAACAAGCGGCTGGAAAACTCGCCCTGGCTGGGAGGTGAGAACTACAGCATTGCGGATATTGCCTGCTGGCCGTGGGTTAATGCCTGGACTCGCCAGCGAATTGACCTTGCAATGTATCCGGCAGTCAAGAACTGGCATGAGCGGATCCGTTCGCGCCCTGCCACCGGTCAGGCACTGCTAAAAGCACAACTCGGTGATGAGCGTTCGGATAGTTAACAGAAACAGGTTCTCGTGTATTATTTCATTCTAAGTAAAACAACGGAGAACCTGCAATGGCACAACCTGCCGCTATTATTCGTATAAAGAACCTTCGTTTACGTACGTTTATCGGAATTAAGGAAGAAGAAATTAACAACCGTCAGGATATTGTTATCAATGTGACGATCCACTACCCCGCCGATAAAGCGCGCACTAGCGAAGATATCAACGATGCGCTGAATTATCGCACCGTAACGAAAAACATTATTCAGCATGTAGAGAATAACCGTTTCTCTTTGCTGGAAAAATTAACTCAGGATGTGCTCGATATCGCACGTGAACATCACTGGGTGACGTATGCTGAAGTGGAGATCGATAAACTGCACGCGCTGCGCTACGCTGATTCGGTATCCATGACCTTAAGCTGGCAGCGTTAACCGCCATATCGGGAGGCTGCATGAACATAGTGATCACCGGAGGGACGGGATTAATTGGTCGCCATTTGATTCCACGTTTGCTGGAGCTGGGCCATCAAATCACGGTAATGACGCGTAACCCGCAGAAAGCCAGTTCCGTTCTCGGCCCTCGGGTGACACTATGGCAAGGGCTTGCCGATCAAAGCAACCTCAACGGCGTTGATGCGGTAATCAATCTGGCCGGAGAACCGATTGCTGATAAACGCTGGACTCACGAGCAAAAAGAGCGTCTCTGCCAAAGCCGCTGGAATATCACGCAAAAACTGGTCGATTTGATTAATGCCAGCGACACGCCACCGTCGGTACTCATTTCCGGCTCGGCAACGGGCTATTATGGCGACTTAGGTGAAGTGGTGGTTACCGAAGAGGAACCGCCGCATAACGAATTTACCCATAAACTCTGCGCCCGCTGGGAAGAAATTGCCTGCCGGGCACAAAGTGACAAAACGCGAGTGTGCCTGCTGCGTACCGGCGTAGTGTTGGCACCGGATGGCGGTATTCTCGGTAAAATGCTGCCGCCGTTTCGTCTTGGTCTGGGCGGGCCGATTGGCTCCGGTCGGCAGTATCTGGCCTGGATTCATATTGATGATATGGTCAACGGCATTCTCTGGCTGCTGGATAACGAGCTGCGTGGACCATTTAATATGGTTTCGCCCTACCCGGTACGCAATGAACAATTTGCCCATGCGCTCGGTCATGCGCTGCATCGCCCGGCCATTTTGCGCGTCCCCGCGACCGCCATTCGACTGTTAATGGGCGAATCTTCAGTACTGGTATTAGGTGGACAACGCGCGCTGCCTAAACGGCTGGAAGAAGCGGGTTTTGCGTTTCGCTGGTACGATTTAGAAGAGGCGCTGGCGGATGTTGTTCGCTGATGTGGTTTACTGCAAACATCCGCCAGTTAACTCCTGGTGTTACAGAATTAGTGGCTTTGCGCGATAAGATCGTCTGGTGAAAGTCGGGTCACCATCATAACTAACTCTCTGTCTAAACCTCTCTCCAGCATCTCCTGAGCAATACGCAGGGCTTCTTCGTGTTTGCCCTGCATTGCGCCTTCTTCACGTAATCTGTCAGCAATAGTCATCAGTTTCTCCTTTTCTTGTGGTGCGCGTTCCGCTATCTCACCAATAAATGCACGGAAACGCTGGGCATCTCCCGTTTGTAATACATAATTAAACAGGGCTTTTAGCTGCCTGTCATTAGTGTTTCCTGTAACTAGCAGCGAAACAATTTGGTCGACTAATCCCAACAGATCGCGCTGACGAATATGTTTCTGAATTAACTCCAACAGCGCCATTTTGCGATGTTGCATAATCTCGTCATCCGGCACCACGGTAATATCCACCAGCGGAAAAGCCGATGAATATATTTTGCGGGCTATAGCAGGCTCGGCAAATTCATCAAGCCAGCAGAGTGAATAAGGATAAGGACTTCTGCAACCATGATAAAACAGCATCGGGATCACCAATGGAAGCTCTTTATAGCCTGCATCAAGATGGTTTTGCATCGCCGCAATGGAATAGCGCATCATGCGAAAAGCCATTAATTCTTCCGGCTTACTTTGGTGCTCTATCACTACATAAATATAACCCGCTCCCTCCTGCGTTTTCACAGACCACAAGAGGTCGGAATAATATTGCCGCAGGTCTTCATCAATAAAACTGTTTGGTTCCAGTTTAAGCGTTGTTAAATCACACAGTTTGCGCAGCGGCGCGGGAAGATGAATATCAATAAAATCCCGCGCGGTGTCTGGATGGCGTAAAAAAGATTTAAATACCGCATCATGCGGCGTGGAAGTTGTCGATATTGTCATGGCGTTCCGTCACCCCTCAAATTTAAGATAACGCGACAATAACCACGATTAACACCCAATGCAGCAGGCTGTTTTTATCTTTGGACAGCGAATTCAGAACTATTTTTAGCGGACTGCAACTTTTACATTTCAGCGGAAGCTGACTCGCAAATTCCCCTTGAAAATACTCCGGCAGCGTTAGCCACCGGAGGGGGAATTATTTCAGCGATCCCTTAAGGAACTGTTGCAGACGAGGGCTTTGCGGGTTACCAAATAACTGTTCTGGCGCACCCTCTTCTTCTATTTTCCCCTGATGGAGGAAAATGACGTGAGTAGAAACATGGCGAGCAAAGCCCATTTCGTGAGTCACTACCACCATGGTTTTCCCCTCTTCTGCCAGTTGCTGCATAATACGTAACACCTCGCCTACCAGTTCAGGATCGAGCGCCGAGGTAGGTTCATCAAACAGTAAAACTTCCGGTTCCATTGCCAGCGCCCTTGCGATGGAAACACGCTGTTGCTGACCACCGGACAGATGCACCGGGTATTTCCCCTGCGCACGTTCGTCTATCCCAACTTTTGCCAGATACTTCACCGCCCGCTCGCGCGCTTCCTGCTTGCTCAGGCCCAACACCTGAATCGGCGCTTCCATGACGTTTTCCAGCACCGTCATATGGCTCCAGAGATTGAAGTGCTGGAATACCATCGTCAGGCGTGTGCGCAGTAAGCGCAGCTGATTTTTATCGGCGACTTTGAGTTGACCGTCTTTGTCGCGCACCAGATTGATCGTCTGGCCATTGACCACGATCGATCCTTCACTCGGTTTTTCGAGGAAGTTAATGCAGCGCAGAAAGGTACTTTTCCCCGATCCCGACGATCCGATGATGCTTATGACATCTCCGGCATTCGCTTGCAGTGAGACCCCTTTCAGCACTTCGTGTTCGCCGTAGCGTTTGTGCAAATCGATAACGTTTAATTTATTCTCGGACATCGTATTCTCAGTGCGTTGAAGAAGGTTTCACATGCTGCAACCAGCGTTTTTCCGCTCTGCGAAAGAGGCTGATCAGGACATAAGAGATGATTAAATAGAGCACCGCGGCAATGCCGAAGGCGGTAAAAGGTTGATACGTGGCGGCGTTAATATCGCGGGCTATTTTCAGCAGATCCGGCACAGTAGCGGTGAAAGCCAGCGCAGTAGAGTGCAGCATCAGGATCACTTCGTTGCTGTAGGCCGGTAACGCAATACGCAGCGCCGATGGCAAAATAATGCAGCGATACATTTTAAAGGTCGAGAAGCCATAGGCTCTGGCGGCTTCGATTTCCCCATGCGGCACTGAACGGATCGCTCCGGCAAAAATCTCGGTAGTGTAAGCGCAGGTGTTGAGCGTCAGCGCCAGCACGGTACAGTTCAGGCCACTGCGAAAAAAGGCGTTAAGGAACTCGGTTCCCTTAACAATTTCCAGCGTGTACATGCCGGAATAGAACACCAGCAACTGAACATACAGCGGCGTACCGCGAAAAATATACGTAAATAACCAGATTGGAAACTGGATGTATTTATTACTTGAGACGCGACCAATCGCCAGAAACAGCGCCATGACTCCGCCTATCACTACCGACAAAATCAGCAGCCACAGGGTGATCGCCACGCCAGTAAAGCGATAACCGTCAGTCCACAGCAGCGGTTTCCAGTATTCATGTAAGATTTCGATCACAGGTCAGCCCTCTTCACACCCACGGAGTAGCGGCGCTCAAGGAACAGCAGCACACCATTGGAAACAGTGGTGAAAACCAGGTAAATCACGCCACAGACGATGGCGAAATAGAACGGTTCCCAGGTACTTTTGCCTGCCAGCTGCGTGGCTTTGACCACATCTTCCAGGCCGAGTAACGAAACGAGTGCGGTAGATTTGAGGATCACCTGCCAGTTGTTGCCAATGCCTGGCAGGGCGTAACGCATCATCGCCGGAAACATGATCCGCCGAAACACTTGCCCACGAGTGAAACCGAACGCCGTCGCCGCCTCTATATGTCCTTTCGGCACTGCCATAAAAGCGCCACGGAACGTTTCGGTAAAATAAGCACCGTAGATAAAACCGAGAGTAATAATACCAGCGACCATCGGATCGATATCAATCTGCCCGACGCCCATCGCCTCCGTCACCGTGTTTAGTGCAATCTGCAAACCGTAGAAAATTAGCAGCATCAACACCAAGTCCGGCACGCCTCGAATCAGCGTGGTGTACCCTTCGAAAATCAGCCCCGAAAGCCGATTTTGCGAGAGCTTACCGCCAGCGCCAATTAAACCGATGATTACAGCGAGCACTACAGAGCTGATAGCCAGCTCCAGCGTGACGAGCGCACCCTGTAAAATAACACCTGAAAACCCATACAACATGCTGCCTGTCCTGTCGTGTGTGGTGAATTACCGCCTCTTGTCTCCCTCCGGTTACCCGAAGGGAGCGGACTTTCTTTCACCGATGGCGATTAACCACCATAAACATCAAAATCGAAGTACTTTTTCGCTAATTTCTCGTAAGTACCGTCAGCGCGCATTTCGGCAAAGGCTTTGTTCAGTGCCTCGCGCAGTTCGTTATCTTCTTTACGCAGGCCCATGCCGGTCCCTACGCCAAACAGTTTTTCATCTTTAACAGACGGGCCACCGAATTTGTAATCTTTACCGACGGGTTGTTTGAGGAAACCTTCGCTGGCAGCGACCTCATCCTGGAACGCGGCATCAATACGTCCGGCAGTCAGGTCAGAATAAATATTGTCCTGCCCTTGATAAGAAACGATTTCAATGCCTTTTGGTGCCCAGTGTTCGTTACCGAACGTCTCCTGGGTGGTGCCCTGCAATACGCCTACCCGTTTGCCTTTCAGCGACTCGACTGTCGGCTGAATGTCGGAATTTTTCGCCACCACCAGACGAGAATCGGCAGCGTACAGTTTGTCGGTGAAGGCTATTTCTTGCTGACGTTTTTCCGTAATGGAAAGCGATGACATGATGGCGTCAATCTTCTTCGCTTTTAAGGACGGGATTAACGCATCCAGTGGGTTTTCGACAAACGTACATTGCGTATTGATGCGTTTGCACAACTCCTTCGCCAGATCGATATCGAAGCCAACCAGTTCGCCTTGTGAATTTTTTGATTCAAATGGCGCATAGGTCGGGTCGGTACCGATGCGGATGTTTTGCGGAATCGCAGCAAACGCCACAGTTGCGCTGGAGAAGGCCAGAACCAGAGAGAGCGATAGCACCAGTTTTTTCATAATGTCCTCAACTGACAGTCTTTTTATAGGGAATATTTACAGGTTTGTTACACTTATCGTGCCATAAAATTGACCATCAAGGCAAAATATCCCGCCCCGTTAGACGTATTATTTTTCATTAAAAATGCTTAAGTATGCATTTCAATGCACCACGATAGTGCAACAAACCTGGCGTGCACCATGATGATCATTCCATCAGGTACAGCTTCCCTGCGACGTATCAGTCACCGTAGACATTAAAGTCAAAATACTTTTTCGCCATCTTGTCGTAGGTGCCGTCCTGACGCAGCTCACCAAGCGCCTTATTGAAGGCAGCCGTCAGTTCAGCATCATCTTTACGTAGCCCTACACCGGTGCCGTCACCGAAGTATTTTTTGTCTTTCACTGATGAGCCAGCAAAGGCGAAGTCTTTACCAGCAGGTTGCTTGAGGAATCCTTCGCTGGCAGCAACTTCATCTTGTAACGCAGCATCCAGACGTCCTGCAGCCAGATCGGAATAGACCAAATCCTGGTTGGCATAGGCCACCACATCCACACCTTTGCTACGCCAGGTCTCGTTAGCGTAAGCTTCCTGGGTTGATCCCTGCAGCACACCAACATGTTTACCTTTCAGTGAATCCAGCGTTGGCTGAATCGGCGAACCTTTGGCGGCAATCAAACGAGAATCTGCGGCGTACAGCTTGTCGGAGAAAGCAATCTCCTGCTGACGTTTATCGGTAATGGAAAGCGACGAAATAATGGCGTCGATTTTTTTCGCTTTCAGTGAGGGGATCAGCGCGTCAAAGTCACTGGCAACCCAGGTACATTTCACCTGCATCCGTTTGCACATCTCGTTACCGAGATCGATATCAAAGCCAACAAAATCACCTTTAGCATCTTTCGATGAGAACGGCGCATAGGTGGTATCAGTTCCGATACGTACCGTCTCCGGTAGCGCCGCATAGCTGGAAGCCGCTGCGGAGAGACCGACTAACAAAGACAGAGCGAGAATCGACTTCTTCATACATAACCCTCAAGTGAAAATGGCTTTTTTATGTTGTGTATTGTGTTGTGTGTTTGCAGGCTCTTTCATGCAGGTCTTATGCCATCTTGACGACAACAGTAACATTCAACGTTAAATATGTTAATAAGACGTTGCATTATTGTCCTGAAGTTGAAGATAGCAGGTATAGCGGTTGAATCGCAGCGTTTCGATTGAATGGCAGAAACAAAATGTCGAGGATTTGATCGCGGTTGCAAAATTGCCCTGAAACAGGGCAACAGCGGAGTTATGCGCCCTGCCAGCGGGCAAAGAGATCTTCAGGAAGCGTTATGGCGAATTGATCGAGTACACGGTTAACCGTCTGATTTATCACATCATCAAGGGATTGCGGGCGATGATAAAACGCCGGAACGGGAGGCATAATCACCGCACCGATTTCTGCTGCCTGAGTCATTAAACGCAGATGGCCTAAGTGCAATGGTGTTTCACGCACGCAGAGCACCAGCGGGCGACGCTCTTTCAGCACAACATCTGCCGCACGGGTCAGTAAGCCATCAGTATAGCTATGGACAATGCCGGACAGGGTTTTGATCGAACAGGGTAAAATCACCATCCCCAGCGTCTGGAAAGAACCAGAAGAGATGCTGGCAGCAATATCGCGCGCATCGTGCGTCACATCAGCTAACGCCTGCACTTCGCGCAGGGAAAAATCCGTTTCAAGAGATAAGGTCTGGCGCGCGGCCTGGCTCATTACCAGATGCGTTTCAACATCTGCGACATCGCGCAGAACCTGTAATAAGCGCACGCCATAAATCGCGCCGCTGGCACCGCTGATGCCCACAATAAGTCGTTTCATAAATAGTTGCCCTGTCAGACTTGCAGGCAGACTTTGCAGGATTTCGGCGGGAGTTGCAAGTCAGGGTGCCAGACCGGCACCCTGAGCGAAGGCATCATCCTTCGTTATGCATTTCGAGATTTTCCACTTCGTTCTGACGTTGCACGGCTTTGGCGTCATCATTACGTAAAGTATCAAGGAAATCGAGGTAGCCCTGATCAACATCTTTGGTGACGTAGACGCCGTTGAACACCGAGCATTCAAACTGCTGGATATCCGGGTTTTCAGCGCGAACGGCTTCGATCAGATCGTTCAGATCCTGGAAAATCAACCCGTCAGCACCGATGATCTGGCGAATTTCATCTACTTCGCGACCGTGAGCGATCAGTTCCGTGGCGCTCGGCATATCAATACCATAAACGTTCGGGAAGCGAATTTCCGGTGCCGCAGAAGCGAGATACACTTTCTTCGCTCCGGCTTCGCGTGCCATCTCGATAATCTGCTCAGAAGTGGTGCCACGGACGATGGAGTCGTCGACCAGCAGGACGTTTTTATCGCGGAACTCGGCGCGGTTGGCGTTCAGTTTACGGCGCACGGACTTACGACGCAGCTGCTGACCCGGCATGATGAAGGTACGGCCTACATAGCGGTTTTTAACGAAGCCCTGACGGTACGGTTTGCCCAGAATACGCGCGATTTCCAGCGCGATATCACAAGAGGTTTCCGGGATCGGGATCACCACGTCGATATCCAGATCTTCCCATTCGCGGGCAATTTTCTCGCCCAGTTTCGTGCCCATATTCACGCGGGCGCTGTAAACGGAAATTTTGTCGATGAACGAGTCCGGGCGAGCAAAGTATACATACTCAAACAGGCACGGATTGCTGACCGGATTGTCAGCACATTGACGGGTAAACAACTGCCCTTCTTCAGTGATGTAAATCGCTTCGCCAGGCGCGACGTCACGCAGGAAATCAAAGCCTAGTGTATCGAGCGCAACGCTTTCGGAAGCGACCATATATTCTGTGCGGTTCTCGTCAATATCACGTTTTCCCAGTACCAGCGGACGAATCCCGTTTGGATCGCGGAAAGCAACCATACCATGGCCGATAATCATCGCCACGCAGGCATACGCGCCGCGGATTAAGCGGTTTGTGGCAGCAATGGCAGCGAAAATATTGTCGGCTTCCAGCGGGTAGTGGCGGAAGTTGTCCAGCTCGCTGGCGAAGATATTAAGCAGAATTTCCGAGTCGGAAGTGGTGTTGATGTGGCGGCGTTTTTCTTCAAACAGTTTTTTACGTAACTCGTGAGCATTGGTCAGATTGCCGTTGTGGGCAAGCGTAATGCCATACGGAGAGTTAACGTAAAACGGCTGCGCTTCAGAGGCGCTGGAGCTGCCAGCCGTAGGGTAACGCACATGACCAATGCCCATATTGCCCTGCAAACGCTGCATATGGCGAGCTTCAAATACATCGCTCACCAGCCCGTTCGCTTTACGCAAACGGAAGCAGTTATTGGCATCTATGGTGATGATGCCGGCGGCATCCTGACCGCGATGCTGAAGCACCGTTAAGGCATCATAAATCGACTGGTTAACCGGCATAACACCGGCGATACCGACAATACCGCACATACGTCTTTTTCCTCGTTAAGCCACATCTCAGAGCACTTACGCTCTGGGCAAGAAACTTGACGAGCTTTGCAGATAATCAAAAAACCATCTGATGATAAAACTGAACTGCGGGATCAGCTGTGATTTGCTCCAGTCTTCGCTTTTCGACACCCCGGTAAAGGAGTCGAGAAAGAAGAGAATGGCGGCAACAATCAACACACCGCGCAACGCACCGAAACAGACGCCCAGCACCCGATCGGTGCCTGACAACCCCGTTTTCTCCACCAACTGGCCTATCACGAAGTTCACGATAGCACCAACAATCAGGGTAGCGATAAACAGTACCGCGATGGCAATCCCATTTCGAACCAGTTCGTCTTCAAAGCCCGTAAACCAGACTGACAGGTAAGTGTAGTAATGACTGGCAACAAAGAAAGCACAACCCCATGTCACCAGCGATAACGCTTCACGAACAAAGCCGCGGATCAGGCTAACCAGAGAGGAAAAAGCAATCACCGCGATTATGGCGTAATCAATCCAGACCATATGTGTCCCACGATTTTACGCCCTGTCATCCTGTTCGGGGCGCATTCTAACAGAAAAAGAAAACGTTTGCGTAGGGATTTCCTTCCCACGCATCAATAAAAATGGCGCTGAAAAAATATTCAACGCCATCGACTTTTTATGCCTTTGCGGCATCGGGCAAGACCGTATTAATTCGGCGTATAGCCCATTACCACGCCACTTAAGCCAGAAAGCTGCTTGAGCTCACCCAGCGATCCTTTCAGCTTCTCTTTGGAAGCATCAGGCCCAACCAGAATACGGGTAATTTTACCCTGCACTGGCGTGGATGGCGACGTATAAACCCGATAACCGGCACCGCGCAGCTTACCGACAATCTCATTCACTTTATCGGCATTTTTCAGCGCGCCCAGTTGCACAACATAAGCTTTACCCGTTGGCGCTGCTTTTTCTTCCACGACCGGCTTCGGTTCTGGCTTCGGCGCAGGTGGTGCTTCAACCTTCGGTTTAGGCGACTCCACCGGTTTCGGCTTCGGTGGGGCGACCGGTGCAGGTTCCGGTTCAAACTCGGTGTTATTGGCTGCAATAGTGGCCGGATCGAGCGACGGTGCTGCGGCATCACCTGCCCGCACCTCTTCCGCTGCGCCTTCCGGCGGCTGCGTCGGCAGCGCCTGGGTGGCGGCTGGCATCATATCAGGCTCATCGCGATCGCCCGCTTTTGGCACCAGCGGGATAGCCGCGAACTCATCCTGATAATGTTTTTTCTGCCCGTCCAGCAGCCCTGGAAGTACAATCACCCCCAGCGCCACCAGCACGATCGTGCCCACTAACCGATTCTGAAACTTACTTGCCACCGCTTCTCCTCGCGTCAATCACTTCCATGACATGTGCGACCGTGTGGAACGAACCACACACCAGCACGGTATCTTCCGCTTTAGCGTCCGCCATTGCGGCATCCCATGCCTGCGCCACGCTATCAAATGATTTGCCGTTACCCAAATGCTCAAGCAGTTGTTCTGCCGTGGCACCGCGCGGCCCTTCCAGTGGCGCACAATACCAGTCATCAACCACGCTTTTCAACCAGGCCAGAGTTCCGGCAATATCTTTATCATGTAGCATACCGATAACCGCCAGCACGCGCCCGTTTTTCGGTAGCGCTTTCATACGCCCGGTGAGATATTCCGCCGCATGTGGATTATGCGCGACATCAAAAATAACACGTGGCGACTCGCTCACAATCTGGAAACGTCCCGGCAAAATTGCGCTGGCAATCCCGTCGCGAATGGCATTTTCACTGACCTCCAGCCCGCTGGCACGCAGTGCCGCCAGCGCCGTTGCGGCATTCGGTTGCGGGACAAGCGGCAACGGCAGATTTTCCAGCGTGCCGTGAGCATCGCTAAACGTCCAGTCATGATCGGTGACGGAATAGTTCCACTCAACGCCCCGACGTTGTAACAGTGCACTTTTTTCCTGCGCCACATCAGCAATGGTAGAAGGCATTTCCGGCTCACCGACAATTGCCGGTTTTTCGCTGCGGAAGATGCCTGCTTTCTCGCGACCAATGCTTTCGCGATCTGGCCCCAGCCAGTCGGTATGATCCAGCGCAATGCTGGTTACAACCGCGACATCGGCATCGACAATATTGGTTGCGTCCAGACGACCACCCAGCCCTACTTCCAGAATCACCACGTCAAGTTGTGCCTGCTTGAACAGCCACAACGCCGACAGCGTACCGTACTCGAAATAGGTCAGGGAAATATCACCGCGTGCCGATTCAATCTCCGCAAAAGAGGCGGTGTGGGCCGATTCCGGCAATTCCTGACCCTGCACACGTACGCGCTCGGTATAACGCACCAGATGCGGTGAACTGTAGACGCCCACTTTGTACCCTGCCGCCATCAGAATCGACTCCAGCGTACGGCAGGTGGTGCCTTTGCCATTCGTACCCGCAACGGTAAACACAAATGGCGCTGGTTTCAGAACGCCAAGACGCGCCGCGACCTGGCTCACGCGCTCAAGGCCGAGATCGATAGTTTTACTGTGCAGGTTTTCCAGATAAGAAAGCCACGAAGCCAGAGGCGACGCGGCTTGAGGAGTGCGTTTGATAATCATGGTATCCGCTGATTCGTTACGGTGAGAATAGCAAAAGGGCAGAGCCAGTGGCCCTGCCCTTATCAGTTATCAGGCCTCAGGTTCCTGATCTGGTACCGGTGGCACCACTACGCCTTCACGCGGCGCTTCAGGATTCGGCGCTGGCAGATTCATCAACTTCGCCAGAATACTCGCCAGTTTCAGGCGCATTTCCGGACGACGGACGATCATGTCGATCGCGCCCTTCTCGATCAGGAATTCACTGCGCTGGAATCCTGGCGGCAGTTTTTCGCGAACGGTCTGTTCGATAACACGCGGACCGGCAAAGCCGATTAACGCTTTCGGTTCAGCGATGTTGAGATCGCCCAGCATGGCGAAACTTGCAGAAACACCACCCATGGTCGGGTCGGTCAGCACGGAGATGTACGGCAAGCCGCGCTCCTGCATTTTTGCCAGCGCCGCAGAGGTTTTCGCCATCTGCATCAGCGACATCAGTGCTTCCTGCATACGTGCGCCACCAGAGGCGGAGAAGCAGATCAGTGGGCAGTTATCTTCCAGCGCCTGCTCAACGGCACGCACGAAACGTGCACCTACCACAGACCCCATGGAACCGCCCATAAAGGCGAACTCGAATGCCGCAGCGACAACTGGCATTCCATACAGGGTGCCTTTCATCACCACCAGCGCATCTTTTTCGCCGGTTTCTTTCTGCGCAGATGCCAGACGGTCTTTATACTTCTTGGAGTCACGAAACTTCAGCACATCTTTCGGCTCAAGCTCGCTACCCAGCTCCACAAGGCTTCCTTCATCTAACAGGCTATGCAGGCGATTACGCGCTGTCATACGCATGTGATGGTCACACTTCGGACAGACCTCAAGATTACGTTCCAGCTCAGCGCGGTATAAAACCTGACCGCAGCTATCACACTTAGTCCACACCCCTTCAGGAATGCTCGCCTTGCGGGTGGGAGTAATGTTGCTTTTAATTCGTTCAATCCAGCTCATTAGGGACCTTTCTGTCTGAACCTGGTTCGATGCCAGTTTTATCTTTGGGGACGCATAATGCCATTTTTGCCCCCAACAGACCATGAATGTTGCACATTAAAACATAACAGCCCGAAACTTTGGATAAAAAAGTGGTCGAACCGCGGAGTTACTTTTTATTTTGCGGCGCGTGCCGCAGCGCGTTTGTGGCGAATAAATTCGAAAACACCTGGCAATATTGAAACAAAAATAATGCCAACAATCATCAGTTTAAGGTTGCTCTGAATGAAGGGGAGCGTTCCGAAGAAATAACCCGCGTAGGTAAAAATCAGTACCCATAGCAACGCGCCGATGACGTTAAAAGCGGCGAAATGACGATACGACATGTGGCCCATTCCCGCAACGAACGGCGCGAACGTTCTGACGATCGGCACAAAACGGGCGAGAATAATCGTTTTGCCGCCATGTTTCTCGTAAAACTGATGAGTCTTATCAAGATAACTGCGACGAAAGATTTTCGAATCCGGATTACTGAACAGTTTGTCACCAAATAACCGTCCAATGGTGTAGTTCACCGCGTCACCCACAATCGCGGCGATCAGCATCAGCACCACCATCATATGGACGTTGAGATCGTTGGTTTCCAGTGATGCCAACGCACCGGCAACAAACAGCAATGAATCACCCGGTAAAAACGGCGTTACCACCAGACCGGTTTCACAGAACAAAATTAAGAACAAAATGGCATAAACCCAGACGCCATACTCCGCGACCAGTTCTGCCAGATGCACGTCAATGTGCAGGATAAAATCGATGAGGAAATAAATCAGGTCCATATTAGCCTATGCCTTGTACTCGTCATCTTACAGGCTGTAACTACGTTGGCTACAGCCTGAAATGTTCCGAGCATTATTCTTGTTAGTCCGCCAGAAATAGCGGGCCCATTGGCGGTTTTGGAAGATCATACCGGTCAGGGTAATCCACCGCGACCAGATACAGCCCTTCCGCTTTTGCCGTTGCTGCCGCCAGCGTTCTGTCCTTTGCCGCCAGCAACTCTGCTATCCAGCTCTCCGGCTGGTTGTGGGCACCGACTTCCATCAGGCTGCCGACAATATTCCTGACCATATGATGTACAAAGGCATTCGCTTTGATATCTACCACCACATAAGGACCGTGACGCGTGACATTAATATGCATAACGTTGCGCCACGGGGTTCGGGACTGGCACTGCACCGCACGGAACGAGGTGAAATCATTCTCGCCCAGCAAGCATTGCGCGGCCCGATGCATCCGTTCAGCGTCCAGCGGTTCGTAAAAATGGGTTACCCCTTTACTCAGTACCGCCGGGCGCAGCCGATGATTGTAGATGATGTAGCGATAACGGCGAGCCGTGGCGCTAAATCGGGCATGAAAATCATCAGGTACAGCTTTAACCCAACGCACGGCGATGTCACCAGGTAAATTCGCATTTACGCCCAACGTCCACGCAGCGTCTTTGCGCTGCGCGGTCGTTTCGAAATGCACAACCTGCCCGGTGCCGTGTACACCTGCGTCAGTACGCCCGGCGCAGAAGACGGTGATGGGTTCGTTCGCCACCTGGGAGAGCGCCTTTTCCAGCTTCTCCTGCACACTGCGGACTTCGTTCTGCCGTTGCCAGCCGTAATACTTACTGCCGTCGTACTCAATGCCCAGCGCAATTTTATAAACTGGCGGTTGTTGCTGGTCGGACATTAGTACAGATACTCCTGCACCAGTTTCTCGGCGATTTTTACTGCCATCAGCGCGCCGCCAAAGCGAACGTTATCGGCCACCGACCAGAACTGAACTTGCTCCGGCATACCGTAGTCATTACGTACGCAGCCAACGGAAAGATGCGGCGTACCAGAAGCATCCCCCACCTGAGTCGGGAATTCGTTCTCTTCAGAGAGCACAATATCTTCGCCCTGAGCAAACGCATCACGCGCTTCTTCTGCTGCCAGCGGACGCAGTGCTTCAAAGTTGACCATCTGGGCATGACCGTAGAATACCGGTGCCTGGACGACGCTTGCCGAAATCATCAGCCCTTCGTCCTGCAGGATTTTGCGTACTTCGTCAACGATACGACGTTCTTCACGCACGCTACCTTCGCTATCCGGCAGTAACGGCAGCATGTTGAACGCCAGCTGACGCCCGAAGAAATCTTCTTCATCAATCGGAATGCCGTTGAGCAATTTAGCACTCTGCCCCGCTAACGCATCGACCGCTTTTTTACCCTGGGCGGAGGCTGAAATCAGGCTGGTAACGCTGATACGCGACAAACCGCCCTGATCGATTAACGGTTTCAGTGCCGCCAGCAGTTGGCTGGTCAGACTGTCCGGTACGGCGATGACATTCCGGTTGCGGTAATCGGTCAGTACAAACGGGTTTACTTCCGGCACCACCAGCGGTACGTCAGGTTCGAGAGCAAACAATCCGCTGCTATCGATCACCAGGCAACCTGAGTTGGTCGCTTCTTCAACCCAGGCAGCGGTAGCTTCTTTGCCTGCGACAAAAAACGCCAGCTGCGCCTGCGTCCAGTCGAATTCAGCGGCATCCTGCACGGTGATTGTCTTACCACCAAAGCGCAGTTGTTCGCCTGCGCTTTCGTTACGTGCCAGTGCATAAATTTCCCCAACCGGGAACTGACGTTCAGCCAGCGTTTCAAGCAGGGCTTCGCCCACAGCGCCAGTTGCGCCCAGGACGGCAATGTTCCAGCCTTCAGACATGGTGGTTTACTCCAGAAATAGCAAAGCTCCCTGCCAATATTACAGCAGAGAGCATGAAGAAGAGATTAACGTGCCGGATGATGAACGGCGTTAAAACCCAGTTTACACAGCAATGATGCCGCGCTGGCGTCATCACAAATCACATACAGAGATGACCATTCACGGCGCTCAAGATAGTTTTTGCGCAGTTTATCGAACTCACCCGGTATCCCGGCGACTTTACGCAGCGGTGCGTCATCGCGGCGCACATCATACACCAAATGCACCAGCCTTTTCAGCGTTGGCTGATCGAGCGGGCCATGCAGCGTAATGCGACCAAACTCTGGCGCGGGCAGTAATGTATCCAGCGCAACGTGCTGTTCATGCCCAATAAACTTGCTATAAGCTTCAAACACTTGCGTAGTACCGCGTGCTTTACCTTCCAGGGTATAGCCTGCGATATGCGGCGTGCCGATATCCACTTTTTTCAGCAATTCCACGTTAAGTTCCGGTTCGCCTTCCCAGACATCCAGCACTACGCTTAACTTCTGGCCTTCGTTCAGGCAGGTCAATAGGGCAGTATTATCGACGACTGCGCCACGGCAGGCGTTAATCAGAATCGCTCCTGGTTTCAGGCTACGGATCAGTTTTTCATCCGCCAGATGCAGCGTTTTGTACGGACCATCTTTAAAGAGTGGCGTATGGAAAGTCAGAATATCCGCATGCTGAACTAATTCATCCAGCGAGCGGAAATCCCCCTCATCCCCACGGTCGGCGCGAGGCGGATCGCAAAGCAAGGTTGTAATCCCTAACGCTTCCAGTCGCGCCTGTAAACGGCGACCAACGTTACCAACGCCCACGATCCCCACGGTACGCTCGTGCAGTGAAAATCCATCACGTTCGGCAAGCATCAGCAGTGAGGAGAAAACATATTCCACCACCGCAATCGCATTACAGCCAGGTGCCGCGGAAAAACCAATTCCCGCCTGCTTTAACCACGCTTCATCGACATGGTCGGTCCCCGCGGTGGCAGTGCCAACAAATTTAATGGGTCTTCCTGCCAGCAAAGATTCATTCACTTTCGTGACCGAACGCACCATCAGCGCATCCGCGTCTGCCAGTTGAGCGACGGGGATTGGACGCCCGGGAACCGCGGTCACCTCACCCAAACGGCTAAATAAGTCGCGGGCATAAGGCATATTTTCATCAACAAGGATTTTCACGTTTGTGTTACCTGTATGAGACGAGAGTTAACCGGACAAGTGTGCCATAATCTCGCGGCCAGGCATACTTGCGAAGATTTCAGGTATAAGGATACGTAATGATACAACCTATTTCCGGCCCTCCTCCTGGGCAACCACCAGGTCAGGGAGATAACCTGCCGTCTGGCGCGGGCAATCAGCCTTTATCCAGTCAGCAACGTACTTCGCTGGAAAGCTTAATGACGAAAGTGACCTCACTGACGCAACAGCAAAGAGCAGAACTGTGGGCGGGTATCAGGCACGATATTGGTCTGTCGGGAGATTCACCGCTGCTTTCGCGTCACTTCCCTGCCGCTGAGCACAATCTGGCGCAACGTCTGCTGGCCGCGCAAAAAAGCCATTCTGCCCGCCAGCTTTTAGCGCAATTAGGGGAGTATTTACGTCTGGGGAATAATCGTCAGGCGGTCACGGATTATATCCGTCATAACTTTGGTCAGACGCCGCTGAATCAGCTCTCACCGGAGCAATTAAAAAACATTCTCACCCTGTTGCAGGAAGGGAAGATGGTTATTCCGCAACCGCAGCAGCGCGAGGCGACCGACCGTCCTTTATTACCGGCGGAGCACAATGCGCTTAAACAGCTGGTGACCAAACTTGCGGCGGCAACGGGAGAACCCAGCAAGCAGATCTGGCAATCGATGCTGGAACTTTCCGGGGTGAAAGATGGTGAGTTAATTCCAGCGAAACTGTTTAACCATCTGGTGACCTGGCTGCAGGCGCGTCAGACGCTAAGCCAGCAAAATACGCCGACGCTGGAATCACTACAGATGGCGCTGAAACAACCTTTAGATGCCAGTGAACTGGCGGCGTTATCGGCATATATCCAGCAAAAATATGGTCTTTCTGCGCAATCATCGCTTTCTTCAGCCCAGGCCGAGGATATTCTTAATCAGCTTTATCAACGGCGGGTTAAAGGGATTGATCCGCGTGATATGCAACCGCTGCTTAATCCTTTTCCACCGATGATGGACACGTTGCAAAATATGGCAACGCGTCCCGCGCTGTGGATACTGTTAGTCGCGATTATCCTGATGCTGGTCTGGCTGGTTCGTTAACCCCGACGAAACGACAGTATCGTGACAATAATTCCCAGCACCGCAGAGATCGCCCCGGCAAGAAATACCGAAGAGTAACCAAACGTGGTCGCCAGCATTCCCGCCAGCGGCCCGGAGACGCCGAGGGCGATATCCTGAAACGCGGCGTAACCGCCCAATGCGGTGCCGCGAACTTGTGAGGGGACGCGTTTAACCACCTCCACGCCCAGCGCAGGAAAGATAAGCGAACATCCGGCTCCGGTTAACGCCGCGCCCGCTAATGCGACCCACGCACCAGGGGCTTGCCAGAGCAGCAACAAGCCCACCGTTTCTACAAGCAGAGAGACAATCGCCACTTTCACGCCGCCAAAACGGTCCGGCATCCAGCCAAACATGACACGCATCACGACAAATGCGCCGCCAAACGCGGTAAGAGTAAAGCCCGCCATCGCCCATCCTTTGCTGGCAAAGTAGAGCGAAACGAAAGTCCCGATAACCGCAAAACCAACGCCTTGTAGTGCCAGACCTAACCCAGGTTTCCAGATAAGCCCGACAACACTCCACAGCGATGGACGTTCTCCCGCCAGGGCCGGTACTTTGCGCACTGTGCCGTTACAGGCCCACGCCAGTAAGGGTAATGCCATTGTGGTGAGCGCCAGTGCGGCAAAACCGTAATGGCTATGAATCAATAGGCCAAGCGGCGCACCAACAGCGAGGGCACCGTAAATCGCCATTCCGTTCCATGACATCACTTTGCCGGAATGTTTTGGCCCAACGATGCCTAATCCCCAGGTCAGAGCGCCCGTCAGTAACTGGCTTTCACCAAAGCCAAGAATCAAACGCCCGACGACCAGCAGGGCAAATTTGAACGGTGCGGAGACGGGCAAAATCGCCGCCAACAGCAGCGCGCCGCCCGCCAGACCACAAGCTAACATTCCCTGAAGCGCCGAACGTTTTGCGCCATATTGATCGGCCAGTCGCCCGGCATAGCCACGCGTCAGCACCGTAGCCAGAAACTGAATGCCGACGGCAATCCCGACCATGGTGTTGCCATAGCCCAGTTCATGATGAACAAACAGCGGGATAACCGGCAACGGCAGCCCTACGGTCATGTAGGTGAGAAAAACCGCAAAAGCGATGCGGAAGAGCGAAAAATTGGCAGAAGATCGTGTTTCTGTTTGGCTTACAGCAGTCATGCATTACTCCAGAATGCAGCGCAAGGCGAGGAGTCTCCCCGTCTCATCTCTCTGGTTTTCAGGGTTACGGTGCGTTGGCAGGATTTAACGCGTACGTCTTTTCAGAAGGAAATCGACAAAGCGGGAAGTTTGCCTGGAACAGGCGGCGATTGTCAATAATGTGAAAAAGGGAACCATCGGGTTCCCTTTGGCGTTAGTGCCGGAGGCCGCATTGGCGCGTAATGTCGGAGGCGACGCTGGCGCGTCTTATCCGACCTACTGCGAATTAATCTTTCAGCTTGCGCATTACCAGCGTGGCGTTGGTGCCGCCGAAGCCGAAGCTGTTAGACATAACGGTGGTCAGTTCGCGATCGGTCGTTTCGGTCACGATGTTCAGACCCGCAGCCTGCTCGTCCAGCTCTTCAATGTTGATGCTCGGGGCGATAAAGCCGTGTTCCAGCATCAGCAGAGAGTAGATAGCTTCCTGTACGCCAGCAGCGCCCAGAGAGTGACCGGTCATTGCTTTGGTTGCAGAAATCGCCGGGCTCTTATCGCCGAACACTTCACGGATAGCCGCCAGCTCTTTCACGTCGCCAACCGGAGTCGAAGTACCGTGGGAGTTCAGGTAGTCGATTGGGGTATCAACACCGTGCATCGCCATCTTCATGCAACGCACTGCGCCTTCGCCAGACGGAGCAACCATGTCTGCGCCATCAGACGTTGCGCCGTAGCCAACGATTTCAGCGTAGATATGAGCACCACGTGCCAACGCGTGTTCCAGTTCTTCGACCACCACCATACCGCCGCCGCCAGCGATAACGAAACCGTCACGGTGAGCGTCATAAGTACGGGAGGCTTTTTCCGGGGTGTCGTTGTATTTGGTAGACAGCGCACCCATTGCGTCGAATTCGCAGGCCATTTCCCAGCACAGCTCTTCGCCGCCGCCAGCAAACACGATGTCCTGTTTGCCCAGTTGGATCTGCTCTACTGCGTTACCGATACAGTGTGCGGAGGTCGCACACGCGGAGCTGATGGAGTAGTTTACACCGTGAATTTTAAACGGCGTGGCGAGGCAGGCAGAAACGCCGGATGCCATCGCTTTGGTGACCACATACGGGCCTACCGCTTTCAGGCCGCGCGGGCCGCGCATTGCGTCAGCGCCGAACACCTGGAAACGCGGGGAGCCGCCGCCGGAACCTGCAATCAGGCCAACGCGCGGGTTATTCTGGTAAGCTTCCGGGGAGAGGCCAGCATCTGCAATTGCCTGCTCCATAGAAAGGAATGCATAAATGGATGCGTCGCTCATAAAGCGCACAACTTTGCGGTCAATGAGGCCAGTGGTATCCAGTTTTACGTTGCCCCAGACGTGGCTACGCATGCCGGAATCCTTCAGCTCCTGAGAGAAAGTGATCCCTGAACGTCCTTCACGCAGAGATGCCAGGACTTCCTGCTGGTTATTACCGATGCTGGAAACAATGCCCAGGCCAGTAATCACTGCACGTTTCATTCAATACCTCTGTAAGTCGCACATAGAGTAAGTTTCGAATGCACAATAGCGTACACTTGTACGCCGAACAAGTCCGATCAGCCAATTAATAGAGAAATTTGCGCAGCCTGACACACATCGCTAAGATCGAGGCACCGCCTGTAAGACGAGTAACTTACGTGAAACACAACGCCATACAACCTGCCAACCTCGAATTTAATGCTGAGGGTACACCTGTTTCCCGAGATTTTGACGATGTATATTTTTCCAACGATAACGGACTGGAAGAGACACGCTATGTTTTTCTCGGAGGTAACCAATTAGAGGCACGCTTTCCTGAGCATCCACATCCTCTGTTTGTGGTAGCAGAGAGCGGCTTCGGCACCGGATTAAACTTCCTGACGCTATGGCAGGCATTTGTTCAGTTTCGCGAAGCACATCCGCAAGCGCAATTACAACGCTTACATTTCATCAGTTTTGAGAAATTTCCCCTCACCCGTACTGATTTAGCCTTAGCGCATCAACACTGGCCGGAACTGGCTCCGTGGGCGGAACAACTTCAGGCGCAGTGGCCAATGCCCTTGCCCGGTTGCCATCGTTTATTACTCGATGAAGGCCGCGTGACGCTGGATTTATGGTTTGGCGATATTAATGAACTGACCAGCAAACTGGACGATTCGCTAAATCAAAAAGTAGATGCCTGGTTTCTGGACGGCTTTGCGCCAGCGAAAAACCCGGATATGTGGACGCAAAATCTGTTTAACGCCATGGCAAGGTTGGCGCGTCCGGGCGGCACGCTGGCGACATTTACGTCTGCCGGTTTTGTCCGCCGTGGTTTACAGGAAGCCGGCTTCACGATGCAAAAACGTAAGGGCTTTGGGCGCAAACGGGAAATGCTTTGTGGGGTGATGGAACAAACATTACCCCTCCCCTGCTCCACGCCGTGGTTTAACCGCACGGGCAGCAACAAACGGGAAGTGGCGATTATCGGCGGCGGTATTGCCAGCGCGTTGTTGTCGCTGGCGCTATTGCGTCGCGGCTGGCAGGTAACGCTTTATTGCGCGGATGAAGCCCCCGCGCTGGGTGCTTCCGGCAATCGTCAGGGGGCGCTGTATCCGTTATTAAGCAAACACGATGAGGCGCTAAACCGCTTTTTCTCTAATGCGTTTACTTTTGCTCGTCGGCTTTACGATTTATTGCCCGTCAAATTTGAGCATGACTGGTGCGGCGTCACGCAGTTAGGCTGGGATGAGAAAAGCCAGCATAAAATCGCACAGATGCTGTCGATGGATTTACCCACAGAACTGGCTGTTGCGGTCGGGGCGAATGAGGTTGAAGGCGTTACAGGTGTAGTAACAAATTGTGGCGGTATTACATATCCGCAAGGTGGATGGCTGTGTCCAGCAGAACTGACCTGTAATGTCCTGGAACTGGCGCAACAGCAAGGTTTACAGATTCATTATCAATATCAGTTGCAGGATTTATCCCGTAAGGATGACTGTTGGTTGCTGAATTTTGCAGGAGATCAGCAAGCAACACACAATGTAGTGGTACTGGCGAACGGGCATCAAATCAGCGGTTTCAGCCAAACGTCGTCTCTTCCAGTGTATTCAGTTGCTGGTCAGGTCAGCCATATTCCGACAACGCCGGAACTGGCAAAGCTGAAACAGGTGCTGTGCTATGACGGTTATCTCACGCCACAAAATCCGGCGAATCAGCACCATTGTATTGGTGCCAGTTATCATCGCGGCAGCGAAGATACGGCGTACAGTGAGGACGATCAGCAACAGAATCGCCAGCGGTTGATTGATTGTTTCCCGCAGGCACAGTGGGCAAAAGAGGTTGATGTCAGTGATAAAGAGGCGCGCTGCGGTGTGCGTTGTGCCACCCGCGATCATCTGCCAATGGTAGGTAATGTTCCCGATTATGAGGCAACACTCGTGGAATATGCGTCGCTGGCGGAGCAGAAAGATAAGGCGGTAAGCGCGCCGGTTTATGACGATCTCTTTATGCTTGCTGCTTTGGGTTCGCGTGGTTTGTGTTCTGCCCCACTGTGCGCAGAGATTCTGGCGGCACAGATGAGTGAAGAACCGATTCCGATGGATGCCAGTACGCTGGCGGCGTTAAATCCGAATAGGTTATGGGTGCGGAAATTGTTGAAGGGTAAAGCAGTTAAGGCTGGGTAACCAGCTTTGGCATTGTTTGTCGGATGCGGCGTGAACGCCTTATCCGACCTACGTGTGACGTGTAGGCCTGATAAGACGCGATAAGCGTCGCATCAGGCATGGTGCTCCAGACGCCGCAACTTACTGCTGTGACGCCTGCTGAAACAGGTTTTCCCACATATCGGTCACCAGCGCCTGGTCACGCGGCGACAACTCACCGGCACCAATGGCTTTTTCCAGACTCTGGCTAACGGTCGTATGTACCGCCTGGGCGGAGTGGTCATCACCACTTTCCAGTTCTGCGATGGCTAATGTCAGGTGGCCACGCAAATACCCACTGGCAAACAACTCATCATCACTGGCATGGTCAACCATACCGTCGATTAATGCCAGAATGCGTGATTCAAACTCCGCGATCATCTTCTTTCCTCATTGTAAAACGTGGCGCTGGCTTTAGTTGAGCGCTTCCGGCCACGGGAACTGTTCCGCCGTAAGTTCCGGCGTGTGATAATAATTTTGTAATGCTTTAATGAAGCGTGCCGGGCGTTCAGGAATGCCGTTTTCCAGATAATCCATCACCTGTGCATGTACCCGCCGTTGAAACACCACACGATCCGGTTCGAAGTCGCCTTCCAGATTGTCGCAACTGACGTTAAACGGATATCCCGCCGCCACGCAGAACAACCAGTCGAGCGCCTGCGGCTTCACTTCAACATCTTCAAACTGGCTTTGCGTTTGGGCATCGCGACCGTCCGGGCAATACCAGTAGCCGAAATCAACCAGCTCACGGCGCGCTTTTCCGGCAATACACCAGTGCGAAATCTCATGAATTGCGCTGGCATAAAAGCCATGAGCAAAGACGATTCGGTTATACGGTACTTCCGCATCAGCAGGAAGATAGATCGGTTCGTCGTCGCCTTTAATCAGACGGGTATTAAAATCATCGGCAAAGCAGCTATTAAAAATTTCAATCAACTGCTCATAGTGGTGTGTACTGTTCATTAGTTCATCCCCAACCAGTGGAGGATCTCCTGTCCGTGGCTATCGTAAAGTAATTTGGCACTCATCACCGCTGAGACAATAACAATCATCGGGCGGATCAGCTTTTGTCCTTTGCTCAACACCAGTCGTGAACCCATGCGCGCGCCGAGGAACTGCCCCACCAGCATCACGAATCCTGTCGCCCAAATCACTTTGCCACCGAGAATAAACAGCAGTAAACCGCCGATATTTGACGTTGCGTTGAGTAATTTGGCGTGAGCCGTGGCTTTGGCGAGGTTGAATCCGCACAGCGTAACAAAGGCCAGCGCGTAAAACGATCCCGCTGCCGGACCAAAGAAGCCGTCATAAAAACCGACGCAGCCACCGGCAATTAACGCGAAGGGTAAACCGTACATCCGGCGCTGGCGATCTTCTTCACCCAGCTTTGGCATCAGCAAGAAATAGAGGCCGATACAAATCACCAGAATGGGCAAAATCTGCCGTAAGACATCAGCCTGAACATACTGCACCAGCAATGCGCCGCTCATTGAGCCGACAAAGGTCATGGCGATATTGAGTTTCTGATCGCTTAAACTAACCACTTTGCGGCGAATAAAGTAGATAGTGGCGGAAATAGAGCCACCGCAGGCTTGCAGTTTATTGGTTGCCAGCGCGTTAGCGGGAGACATCCCCGCCGCCATCAATGCCGGAATGGTGAGTAACCCACCGCCACCGGCAATCGAGTCGATAAATCCCGCCAGCATGGCGACAAAAAAGAGAACTCCCAGCAACAGCGGGGAAACCATAAACAGGCTATTAAACGTTTCCATTAGATCACGTGCTCATCCAGTAGCGCCTGGCAGGAAGGCGGCAACGGAGGCGGTGTCTTCTTCTCAGGCTTTGTTGTTCCCGGTTTTGGAGGTTCAAACCAGCTTTGCAGTTCTGCCCCGCAACCATCGCCTGGTGGCGGTAAAGGTTGATCTTCACACTTCAGACTATCGGCAGGACAACGTAATCGTACATGCATATGCGCGCGATGCTGGAACCAGGGTCGCACTTTGCGCAACCAGTCGCGATCGGTGCCCGCATCAAGGCAAAGTTGTTGTTTAATCGCCGGATTAACAAAAATGCGCGTGACGTCTTTGTCCTGGGCGGCGAGTTTGATCAAGCTGAAAATTTCTGGCTTCCACAGCGTCGGAACAACGTGTTTACCGTCGCGGGAAACTAAATCTAACGCTTGCGGGCGCAAGAGCTGCGCGGAGGTCCAGCGTGTTTTTGGCAGTTGCAGGAAGATGTCCACATCCAGTCCGGTCTGGTGGCTGGCGTGACCGCCGTTGAAACGACCACCAGCAGGCATCCCCATATCGCCAATCAGCACCGTGCCCAAGCCCAGATTGCTCACCTGGCTACTCAGACGCTGGATAAACATCACCAGATCCGGATGTCCGAAATAGCGACGCTGATCGGTACGCATGACCTGATAATGTTCGGACTGTATCGGCAGCGTGTCAGCGCCGACGATACAACCATTAGAAAAACTGCCTATCGATTGTGCGCTACCCGGCACAGGTTGGGTTATTTTTTGCCACGGCGTCGCTGCCAGGCTGGCGCTACTGGCAAGCAGGGCCAGCAGCGCAATCGCGGTTTTGTTCATTTTTTACCAGCGTGGAATATCAGTCTTCACATCGGCATTTTGCGCCCGCTGCCGTAACAGGTGATCCATTAAAACGATCGCCAGCATCGCTTCTGCGATCGGCACCGCTCGGATCCCGACACAAGGATCGTGACGGCCTTTGGTGATCATCTCAACTTCTTCGCCAAAGCGGTTGATTGTGCGCCCTGGCACGGTAATGCTGGAGGTTGGCTTCAGCGCCATATGGGCAATGATTTGCTGCCCGCTGCTGATACCGCCAAGAATGCCGCCCGCATGGTTGCTCTGGAAACCGTCTTTGGTGATTTCGTCGCGGTTCTGGCTGCCACGCAGCGCTACCACTTCAAAACCATCACCAATTTCTACGCCTTTCACCGCGTTGATGCTCATCAGCGCATGGGCGATGTCGGCATCCAGGCGGTCAAAGACCGGCTCGCCAAGTCCGGCGGGGACGCCACTGGCAACAACGGTGACTTTCGCACCGATGGAGTCGCCCTCTTTTTTCAGCGCGCGCATCAGTTCATCTAACGCGTCGATTTTGTCCGGGTCCGGGCAGAAAAACGGATTTTGCTCGACCTGCGACCAGTCTTTGATTTCCAGCGGAATGTCACCCATCTGGGTCAGGCAGCCGCGAATCTCAATGCCAAATTTCTCGGCGAGATATTTTTTGGCAATCGCCCCTGCCGCCACGCGCATGGCGGTTTCGCGGGCGGAAGAGCGCCCGCCGCCGCGATAATCGCGCAGACCGTATTTTTGTTCGTAGGTGTAATCGGCATGGCCTGGACGGAAAACGTCTTTAATGGCGCTGTAATCCTGAGAACGCTGGTCGGTATTTTCGATCAACAAGCCAATGCTGGTGCCAGTAGTAACACCTTCAAAAACACCGGAGAGTATTTTGACCTGATCCGGCTCGCGGCGCTGGGTGGTATAGCGCGATGTCCCAGGGCGACGACGATCAAGGTCATGTTGCAGGTCCGCTTCCGTCAGCGGAATGCCTGGCGGAACACCATCGACGATGCAGCCGAGCGCCAGCCCGTGCGATTCGCCGAAGGTGGTTACGCGAAAGAGTTGTCCAATTGTGTTTCCAGCCATCACGGCTCCGTTATTGTTGTGTTTGCGTGTTTACTTAATCTTTATAAATCGCGAAATGTTCACGGGCCGCCAGCAGCTGCTCTTTGGTGAGCATAAACACACCATCGCCGCCGTTATCAAACTCCAGCCAGGTGAACGGAACATCCGGATATTGTTCCATAAGATGTACCATGCTGTTGCCCACTTCACAAATCAGCACGCCATCATCAGCGAGGTAATCTGCCGCGTTTCCGAGAATGCGACGCGTCAGTTTCAGGCCGTCGGTGCCAGATGCCAGGCCCAGTTCCGGCTCGTGACGGTACTCATTTGGCAGGTCGGACATATCTTCCGCATCGACATACGGCGGGTTAGTGACAATCAGGTCGTACTGCACTTTCGGTAAATCACGGAACAGATCAGAGCGAATCGGAATGACGTTGTGGATCAGACCGTGTTCTTCGATGTTCTGTTCAGCAACCGCCAGCGCGTCGGGAGAGATATCCACCGCGTCAACTTCCGCATCCGGGAAGGCATAAGCACAAGCAATGGCGATGCAGCCGCTACCGGTACACATATCTAAAATATGCTGCGGTTGCTTGCTTATGAGTCCGGCAAATTTATTGTTAATCAGTTCACCAATCGGCGAGCGCGGCACCAGCACACGTTCATCGACGTAAAATTCATGACCGCAGAACCACGCTTTGTTGGTCAGGTAAGCCACCGGAATGCGTTCATTGACGCGGCGGATCACGCGTTCAACAATACGGTGTTTTTCGCTGGAGGTCAGACGCGCGGTGCGCATATCTTCCGGGATATCCAGCGGCAGGTAGAGCGAAGGCAACACCAGCTGTACGGCTTCATCCCACGGGTTGTCAGTGCCGTGACCGTACCAGATATTCGCCGCGCTGAAGCGGCTCACCGACCAGCGCAACATGTCCTGAATGGTTTGCAGCTCATTTACTGCTTCATCAACGAAAATTTTATCCACGTATTCCTCCAGGGCATGATCGCAATAATTTCGGCGGCTAGTTTGCCATGAAGATGACGATAAATCAGCATTCACGCGCGGTGAGTGAGGAAAAATACGTTTAAAACGATCGATTGCGCTACGAGTCGGGTAAACTGTAGGAAAATTAGAAATAGAGACAGATAAATGAAAAAGAAAACAACACTTAGCGAGGAGGACCAGGCTCTGTTTCGCCAGTTGATGGCGGGGACTCGCAAGATTAAGCAGGACACGATTGTCCACCGACCGCAGCGTAAGAAAATCAGCGAAGTGCCGGTGAAACGGTTGATTCAGGAGCAGGCCGATGCCAGCCATTATTTTTCCGATGAATTTCAGCCGTTATTGAATACCGAAGGTCCGGTGAAATATGTTCGCCCGGATGTAAGCCATTTTGAGGCGAAGAAGTTACGCCGTGGCGATTATTCACCGGAGCTGTTTTTGGATTTGCACGGTTTGACGCAGCTGCAAGCCAAGCAGGAGTTAGGCGCATTGATTGCCGCCTGTCGCCGCGAACATGTGTTTTGTGCCTGCGTGATGCATGGTCATGGGAAGCATATTTTGAAGCAGCAAACGCCGCTGTGGCTGGCGCAACATCCGCATGTGATGGCATTTCACCAGGCACCAAAAGAGTACGGTGGTGATGCGGCATTGCTGGTGTTGATTGAAGTGGATGAGTGGTTGCCGCCGGAATTACCGTGAATGCTGGCATCGAATGCCGGATGCGGCGTGAATGCCTTATCCGGCCGATAAAAATGTGATAATTCAATAAATTGTGATTCATTTCAGTCGGCGTCACATCAGGCATCAGTGCACAACGACGAGCTATAACTCATTCAATACATACTGAAAACGACACGTAGAATCAATCGGTTGCCGACTGCTGGTATTCACCTTCACCACGATATCATGTAACTCTTTATCGGTTACCGGATGACGTGTGGGGGTCACCGTTACCGTTGATTTGTCGCAGCCATAAGAGGTAAAGGTTAACAGTTCTGATACCGCACGGCAGTATGCACCTCTACTATCAAAAACGCTGCCGTCACAGAGTTTGCCGTTTTCCATCAGGTAGGTCGAAAGCGTGGTGGTAATTGTCGACCCCGTGGACTGTAGCTGTAGCGCTTTATTATGACTGACATAATTTTCACTCCAGGAGATATCATAGGAGGCGACCGGTATCGTTGGGCATATTGAGTTATGCACAGTCGGGCTCGTGTAGCTTCCATCAAAATATCCGGGTAAGTTTGTATATGAATAAAAGGACGCGATCCACGGGCAACCATAATTATCAGATGCAACGGTGACTTTAAATGTCATATATGCACAACGGAAAAGATCCGTATCAATACCGGGGCAATGTGAATTATTAATCGTATCATAATCCGTTATAACCAGAGTTGGTGCCGGGCCCGAACCCGTCCAGGAAATCAGCCTCAGAGTATCTCCTTTACGCCCAATAGAATTATATTTCCCATACGCGACCTCCCCTGGTGTTAACACCGTAACATTGAAAACGATACTCGCGGCCACCCCTGTTACCGTGTCCATCGCATAATAAACTCTCACACTGTCGAAACTTGAACTCATAAGTTTATCCCCAGCATAGCTCCTGGGTGTGCCGACAACATTCAGGACAAGCAGCATCAGGCTCGCGAAAAATAGGGTCCATTTTTTCATGTTATAAATACTCAAAGGTTGCCGTCACAGTGGCGTTAAAGTCACCGGACGTTACATTTCGCCCGCTCTTCGCCTGTAACCAGGCATTAAAATTTAGGCTGTTATTTCCCTGAGTCAGCGGGAGCGTGACGCCTGTTGTATTGTTGACTGGCACTGGTATACCTGCCGCTGTTTCAATTCCAATCCCAGCGCCGGACGCAGAAGACGAGGCGTCAAAAGCCAGAAATCCGGGCAGTTCACTATCTTCTGTTCCCGTTAACGTGACTCTGACACTCAGCGATGTAGAACTTTGACAATCCTTCAATTGAATGACCAACGGCACTCGCTCTGACTGCCCAATGTTCATTAAATCGCTGGCGGCAATGGCAGTAAAATGTACCTCTGCCAACTGGCTACCGTTGATCACTGGTGTACACGATTTACTGATTAAATTGCCGGTAAAGTGCAGATTATCTACCGCTGTTGTGGTGCCGCTGTTCAGCAACAGCAGGCTATTGATAAAAATCAACGCACACTTTTTCTTCATTGATAATCCACCTGTAACGTGGCCCAGGCTTCAAAGTCCGCCTCAGGCAGATCAACACCACTCTTTTTTACTGGCACAGCCGTTAACACCGGTAAATCGGTTTCATTCACCACGAGTGGCGTATTGATCCTAAAACGCTGCCCAGCCTGTTTAAGCTGAATACCTAATCCAGTGATATTGCTGCTTACTGCGGCATCATCAAAATCGCTTTGTGTGCCACTCCAGCTCAAGGTCATTTCCATTGATGGGTCGCGAACCGCCGTATCACAGGTAATTGAATACGGCACCGTTTGCTCATAATTACTGCCATTAATGTCATCAACAAACACATCCTGAAAGGTGATTTCTATGGTTTGAGCGTTGCTAATAGTGCAGTTAGGCGGCTGCACTAAATAGCCGTGAAAAGAGACATTTGAGAGTGCCATCGAGCAAAAGCCCCACAGCACAAGAAGTGAGATCCGTTTCATTGATAATCCACCACAATTGTGGCGCTGGCGTTAAATTCCGCTGCCGCTAAGGTTGTACCACTCTGTTTCACCGGCACGGCTTCAAGTGCAGGGATGCCCGAGGAAAAATTAAACGGCAACCATGAACCAGACGTTAAGTCGAGTATTGAGTGATCACTACTTTTTTGAACCCGAATACCAAACCCTGGAATACCTGTGCTGATAACTGTTTCACCGTTAATCACGACCGTTGTCGCCTGCATCTGTAAACGCAAGTCATCCATTGCCAAATTGTTGCAAACAAGCGAGTAGTCAATGGGACGGTTATAACTCACCCCATCGATCTTATTAATGAATACATTACCAAACTCAACTGCCGCACCATTTACCGTACAAGGAGGAGGGGCATCAACAAGTACCCGTAAATTCATACTTACTGACTTACTCGCTGCAACTGCAAAGCCGCTACCAACACAACATATCAGTAACCCAGTTACCGCCCAGACAGAACAAGATCCTTTCATACTGGCTCTCCCGTCATTAGCCTTTGCGGCTCTGCTCTTCATCAACCTGGCAACTATTGCCGTTGCAGGTGAAAAAGAGCGGCATCCGAGCGCCATAGTCGTTGACATAGGTCAGTACCGGCACACTCCCCATCTTCACATTCAGCGGTGCAGAGGTTTTCGGCGACATCACTATAGGCGAGAAACCGGCTGCCGGATTGCCATTTTTCTGTGCGCTGGCATTACTGAAAATGACGTAATACGGCGTCGGGTTATTGACAGTAAATTCCTGACCGTTGCGGGTTAAGGTCACTTTATGCTGCCACGGGTTTTGCGTGGTGTTTTTTTCCAGAGCTTTCGGTCGCCAGAAAAGTTTGATACGCGTCTGAAGAGCGATTTGTAGCGTGTTGGATTTGTTCGATTTCGGCGGAATTTCGCGCACGTTGAAATAGAACATCGATTCCCGATCGGCAGGTAATTTATGAATATCCGGCAGGCCCTGAATTTTAACCTGGCCATTCATCATTGCTTCAATGCGCTGTACAGGCGGCAATACCGCCAGCGGCGAGCTGATTTTGACGCCCTTTTCATCTTCAATCCAGCTTTGCGCCAGATAAGGCAGTTTGGGGTCGTTATTACGCAGCGTCACGCTGATAGATTTATCGCTTTCATTAAAAATCAGGCGAGTACGATCGGGCGTTACTGATGCCTGAGCAGAAAAACTTACCGTTGCTGCCAGTAACGACAGTACCGTTGTCAATGTTTTGGCAGAGAGATATTTAGTCATGGATCATTCCTTAATCACGTTATTGGTTCGATGAAACAGACATCGGCGGTTCCATTGGTGTCACCTGTTGTGTCTGTTCCTGAATGACGGGTTGAATATCATGCGGTATGACGGGAGAACTTCCCCCCTTTTGCTGGCATGGCAACAACAAGCCATTGAACAGGTCATTCGGTAACGGGTCTGGCAGGCTGATATCGCAGTGAGATTCACCCTCCCAGAAAACGGTCATATGTTCACCCGGTTTAACGCCTGCCAGATAAACATTACCTTCGTCATCAACCAACCCTACTTGTTGTTGATTATCGTTTTTTACTTCCGCCCCAAATGGCGGATGGCTGCCATCCTGCAAGCGCAGCACTGCCATCGCCTTCTCACCGCTGATTACCGCAAATTTACGGTAGCCAATAGCGCCTTCCGTCAGCGTTGCCTGAACCACTGATTTTGTAGCTTCGGCGTTTTCCGGCAGTTTGTTCAAATCGATATAAGCCTGGTTGCGGTAGTAATCATTCACATCTGCCACCACCGCTTTGCCGAACATGTTGGTATAAACGGCGGAACCATTACCTTCAACCGGTACATTAGCAACACCATCAGCGTCGATTAACAGACGTGTGCCGCCCATATTTTGTGTACGATGCAGTGCCCCGCCATGAGCGGTCAACGTTGCCCCGCCCTGTAAAGAGATCCCTGCTGAGGTGTATTGCCCTTCATGGTAGTTAGCACTGAGATCAACTTTTGCCAGAGTGCCATCGTGGCTGTAGTAGCCATCCACGCTGCTGTGGTTTTCGCTGGTTCCGGCGCTTAACGTGTAGTGGCTGGCGTCATCAATGCGGTGGTACAGGCTCACCTGATTGCTGTCGGCACCGCTGCCATAGTTGCCGTTGTAACTGATGGTGCTGTTGTCGCCCCACGGCAAACTTAAGGACAGATAAACACCCTTGTCGGCACTTTTATCGTATTCGTAGCGATAACCAGTCAGAGAAACGCTCAAGTTACGAAGGCTTCCTAAATTGAAATAATGAGAAAGCATCATGTTGTAGTTGGTTTGATCCTGGCGATCCCAGTAGGTATGGTGGGAATAATTGAGATAGACCGAAACGCGCGCATCCGTGAAGTTCTGGTTATAGGTGACCGTATACATCTCTTTGTCGTTACCGGTGCGCGCCCGGTCGTCGTCGTTCGCATCCAGATACTCGCTCATGGTCATGTAGTTTTTTTCAGAGAAGCGGTATCCAGCAAACGTCACCCGACTGTTGAGTTCATCAAAATCTTTGGCATAGCTGACGCGATAAGAGTTGCCGTCCAGCGTTTTGTTGCCATACACGCTGTTATCGTCGAGTTGAACACGAGAGTGAGTGACATCAAACGCTAACGCGCCTAACAGCGCCAGGTCACGACCGAGGCCCAGCGCCGCCGACTGGTAGTTTTCATCGGCTAACGCACCGCCGTAGAGCGACCAGCCATTGGCTATCCCCCACGACGCCTCGCCGCCCGAGAAGAAGCTACCTGCAACCTGATGGTCCCAGTTTTGTGGACGCCCCATTGTCACTTTATAACGCACCTGGCCGGGGCGAGTCAGGAACGGCATGGACGCCGTGCTGACGTCGTATTCTTGTACCTGGCCGTTTTGTTCTTCAATGCGGACATGCAGCGTGCCAGAGACGGAGTCGCCAATATCCTGAATGCGGAATGGACCTGCGGGTACCTGGGTTTCGTAAATGACACGGCCCATTTGGGTTACAGTCACTTTAGCGGTAGTGTGTGCAACACCTGAAATATCGGGGGCGTAGCCGCGCAGGTTTGGCGGTAACATTTGATCATCGGTACTGATGCTGCCGCCAATGTAACTGAAGCCATCAAAAATATCGGAGTTGAGATAATCTTCGCCCAGCGAAAGTTTGGCTTTTAATGACGGCAAGGCGCGCCAGGCGTAGTAACGACTCCACTCCCAGTTTTTTTGCGTACCGCTATCGTCAGTGTCGCCGTCATCGTTACTGCGGGTATGCTGATAATCGCTCTGCCAGTCAGCTCGTAAGCGCCACGGCCCAACGTTAACGCCGACCGTACCATTACCGCTGATGTCGTTAGTGTCATCACCCCCATTTTCATGTCGGGTTTGCGCGTTGATACTGTAATCGGCAATAAGCCCAGGGATACCGTCATCCCAGCGCGAAGGCGGGTCCCACTCGCTGTCGGTATATTCCAGATAAGCCTGCGGTACAGAAACAAGGAGTGCAGACTGGCCTAAATCGCCGCTAATTTCTGTACCTGCTAAAAGTGCCGTATTCAGACACTGACCATCGCGGATCCATTGCAAATTCTTTGCAATATCTTCCTTCAGACCAAACTGGGCAACCAGCTCTGGCGATAAGCAGGCATATGATTTATTCGGATCGTTTTCAGTTGCGTACCAGTAGATATCGTAGTCGTCAGGTAACGGCTGATTATTTACATGAACGCGTAAGTTATATTTTCCCGGTTCTACATAGCCTTTTTGCGAAAAACGGCCCAAATCAATTTTGGTATTGCCTTTTAAATCAAGAAATCGGCCATCAAACTGAATGGTATCGTCTGCCAGGGCATTAAATGGACTTCCAGAAATTGCCAGAGCAATCCACCACGAAAGCCCCCGTAAACGGAGAAAAGAATGTTCTGGCATCGGCGTATCCATCCATGATTTTTTATAATTTAGTTATTTGGTAGTTATAAACCCCATAACTTTGCAGCTATGGGGGAAATACATTAGAGATACGTGATCTGGAACGTCGTCAGCGTTTCAAACGGTGCCGGTGTTGGTGTTACAGCATCCGTTTCACCCACTAACCATGCTTTAAAGTTCAGAGTTTGTTTAGGCTTGCCTTTTCCCGTTGAACTGTCCTTCACGATAGGTTGCTTAATCTCTGCTCCCAGTGCATAACCTGTACCGTGCTGGTCACCGATAACCAGGCTAACGTTTGGAATTTCAGTTCCATTATCCATGTTAGACAGAGAATAGTTATCTGCGTTAGTGGAGTACGGATTACCGGTGAATGTGGTAGCCATTGTCGTTTCTGTATTGAAATTACAGTCCTGTAAACGAATCTGGAAATCTTTTGGTGTGGTTGTTTTGCCGCCGGTTAAAGAACCCGTACCGATGCTGCCCATATCCACTTCCAGTTTATGATCGTCAGGAACAATTGAGCACGGGGAGTCTTCAATTGTGCCGTAAAATCTCACTGTACCGTTGTTCCCTGCGGCAACGACTGATGCTGAAGTCAGCGCCCCCATGAGCATTGCCGTGGCAACTGCTGCTTTTACAAACTTACTCATTATTTGTCCTTAAATCATAAATAATTAGAATATAAGCCAACTGAAATATTGACACAGAGCTTCTTCAATTTTTACAGCGACTTTTAAGCAGCCAATGAACAGATTGTCAGCTCCTGAAAAAACAGGTTCCTTGATATAATATTCTTTGGCGTGCCGAACATGTTGATATTTTAATATGACTGATGCAATTTAGATTTTCTAACATTCAAAGTTAGAAAAACTTAATTAATAGGCGGGGATAATAATTACTGAAACTTTTCATCTCAATAATGAAGAATAAGTTCAAAAAAACGGCAAATGCAAAAATCCAGTGAATAAATTAAAGTCAAAAACAATCACATGGCGATGACTATCTTGTGATATTAATTTCGCAACGATATAATATTAAAACACTATAATTAATATAAAATCAAGACCCAATAATATTTTTCACTTTAGTCATTATTTACCTAAAAATGCTTCCAGAAAAATAATTTATGAATAAAAGTAAATTCTCTTTCAATATGTAAATTTTTACAAATAAAAGCGTCATGCCGTATAAAATAAAGACCATTCGATCACAAGCGGATCATTGTTAGTACAATAAGATTGCATAAATTCAACATTGCCAGAAAAAAATAAAGGCCCGATAGATTACACCAGCGGGCCTTGTGCATGCGTATTAAATCGCTTTTGCCATCTTCAGATTACACGGGCTCATCTGCCAGTTGAATGTGCCGTTTCCGCTTTCATCAAGCGTTACGCTGGCAATGGCCGAGGTGGTAAACATAGGCGGCGTTTCGCCCGGACATAACTCAGCAACCAGATACCCGACTAAGGGTAAGTGGGAGATCACCAGTACCGAAGCAACACCTTCATTGGTCAACGCCTGTAAATAGGCACTGACCAGACCAACATCGCCGCAGGGCGTTAACTCCGGCAGAACTTCTGCACTGGAAGGCAGGTTCAGACAATCCCCTACTTCTTCCAGTGTTTGCTCGGCTCGCAGGAACGGGCTCACCAGAACGCGTTCGATTTCCACTTTTTGACCTTTCAGCCAGTTCGCCATCAGGCGAGATTCGTCACAACCGTTAGTAGTCAGAGGACGAACCGAATCACTGGCGGCATCGAGGGCTGCGTCGCCGTGACGCATGATAAAAACTTGCATATTGCACCGCTTTTGTTAACCAGATTCGCCCGTTTTCTTTCATCTGAAACCAGAGAAAGAAAACGGTGGCCGGCATTGTGCCTTATCCATTCACCGAATGAAACGCTGTTTTTTACCTCAATGGCGTAAGTATAGTCAATATGCGTTTACATTTTGAGCAATACTCCGCCATTCAGCGCGGATTCATATAGCTTTGACCTTCTTATTGCAGGTCAGTTGCAGTTGTTTTCCAAAAACTTTCCCCACGCTTGCTCATCTCGACTAAACGCTCGCAAGGGGTAAAACGGGAACCATACTGCGTGGCCAGTCGTTGCATTATTGCAACCACTTCACCCGCACCGAGAGAATCGATGTAGCGGAACGGACCACCGAGAAATGGCGGAAAACCAATGCCAAATACCGCGCCAATATCTCCGTCACGCACGCTACGGATAACCTGCTCGTCCAGACAACGTACTGCTTCATTCAGCATCAACATCACACACCGTTCAGCTACCTGCGGTGCGGAGAGTCGCCCCTGCCCTTGTGTGCCAATCAGCGGGTAAATGGCGGGATCGACCTGTTTTTTGCTTTTACGCCCTTTCTGACCATAAAGATAGAAACCCCGGCCATTTTTTCTGCCTTTGCGATCGTCGTTCAAAATTGAAGAAACAACATTTGCAGGCGCGCTAAAACGTTCTCCATAAGCGGCTTCCAGTACAGGAATAATTTTAGTCCCGGTGTCGATTCCTACCTCATCCAAAAGTTGGATTGGGCCTACCGGAAAACCAAATTTCACCAGCGCGGCATCAATGTGCTCTACCCGTTCACCTTCGGTCAACATGCGGATAGCTTCATTAATGTAAGGCGCTAAAATGCGATTGACGTAAAACCCGGCTTTGTCACGCACGACAATTGCCGTTTTACCCTGTTTTTTCGCCAGTTTTACTGTGGTAGCGATGGTTTGCGCCGATGTCCCCGCATGAGGAATAATCTCCACCAGCGGCATTTTTTCCACCGGACTGAAGAAATGCAGGCCAATAACTTGCTCAGGTCGCGTAGCGTGAGCGGCGATATCACCAATTGGTAAAGATGACGTATTCGAAGCAAAGATGGTATGAGCGGCGCAATTTTGCTCAACTTCCGCCACCATTTGTTGTTTTAATTCGAGATTTTCAAACACCGCTTCAATAATCAGATCGCGATGGGCAAAGCCGCGATAGTCCGTCGTTCCGGAGATTAATGCCAGCTGTCTGTCACGTTCGCTGGCTTTGAGATGACGACGGCGAACTTTGCCCTCCAGCTGATCCCAACTGTACTTCAGCGCATGATTTATGCCCTGCGGGTTAATATCTTTAATTCTGACCGGAAGCCCCGCTTTACAAGCAGTGACGTAAGCAATACCGCCGCCCATCAAGCCACCACCTAAAATTCCCACGCTGTTTAATGGCGCAGGCGGCGCATCACTGCCGGGGTCTTTCTTCACTTCCGTACTGGCAAAAAAGATACTACGCAGCGCCTGCGATTGCGGCGTCATCGCCAGTTCGCCAAAAGCACGGGCTTCAGCGTCATAGCCGCTACTGGTGCCTTGCGCTAATCCCGTTTCGACAACCTCCAGGATGCGTTCTGTCGCCGGATAGTTACCCTGAGTTTTGTGTTCTGTTTTCTTGCCGACCATTTTGAACAGCAGCGCACGACCTAACGGCCCCGCCAGAATACGCTCGCGTACAGGTAGAGGGCGTGAAGATGGACGATCCTGCTTTGCCAGCTCAACAGCGGCTTCCAGTAAAATGGATTGCGGAACGACGTCATCCACCAGCCCCAGCTTTAATGCCTGTTTCGCCCGAAGTTGTTTTCCGGTGAGGATCATCTCTAATGCTGTGCTGACGCCTATCAGACGCGGTAAACGCTGGGTGCCGCCTGAACCGGGTAATAATCCAAGTTGTACTTCAGGCAAACCGAGCACCGTTTTAGGATCGTCAGTACACATGCGACCGTGGCACGCCAGCGCCAACTCCAGCCCACCGCCCAGGCAAGCGCCATGAATAGCCGCGATAACCGGAACGGGCAAAGCATGAATCTCCGCCATTAACTGTTGACCCTGCCGCGCCAGTGCTTCCGCTTCTTGCGCCGTTTTGCAGTTGGCGATCATGTTGATGTCTGCGCCAGCAATGAAGTTGTCTGGTTTCGCGGAGATAAACACCACGCCGCGCAACTCTTTGTTTTCACGGAGTTGCTTAATAATGGCGCGCACCTGCGAGGCAAACTCCGCCTTCAGGGTATTCATTTTCTCACCCGGTACGTCGATGGTGATAACAGCAATGTTGTCCAGACGGACATTAAGGGTAAACGCTGATGCCATTTCCATTATTCCGCCTCCACAACCATTGCCGCGCCAAGCCCACCCGCAGCACAGGCGGTCACTAATCCAAATCCACCGCCGCGACGCCGAAGTTCATGCAATGTCTGGGTAATCATCCGCGCGCCGGTCGCCGCGAAGGGATGCCCGTAAGCAATCGAACCGCCAAGCACGTTAAATTTGCTATCGTCCACTTCGCCAGTGGCATGTGCACGCCCCAGTACATCACGAGCAAAACGTTCGCTACCCAGCAACTGAATATTCGCCAGTGTCTGAGCTGCAAAGGCTTCGTGCATATCGATCAATGTCAGATCGCTCATTGTCAAACCGGCACGTTCCAGCGCCAGCGGCGTTGACCAGGCCGGACCGAGCAACATGTCCTGCCAGACATCTATCGCAGTAAATGCGTAACTGCGCAGATACCCCAGCGGTACCAGCCCTAATTCTTTCGCCCGCGATTCGGTCATCAGGATCACCGCCGCTGCGCCATCGGTCAGCGGCGTACTGTTTGCTGCCGTTACCGTCCCGTGTTTACGATCAAACGCCGGACGCAACTTTGCGTAATCAGCAAGCGAGGAATTACCGCGAATATTGTTGTCTTCGACAAGCGGTTGTTTATAAGGAGGGATAAAGGCAGTCATCACCTCTTCTTTGAGTTTACCGTCTGACCACGCCTGAGCGGCTCGCTGATGCGAACGGTGCGCTAATGCATCTTGCTGTTCGCGAGTAATACCGTAGGTTTTCGCCATTTGTTCAGCGGTGTCGCCCATCCGCAAGCCAGTAGAGTATTCCGCCACTGCCGGAGGCACCGGCATTAAGTCGCGCAAACGCAGGCGAGAGAAGAGTTTCAGGCGCTGGCTCATGGTTCGAGCTTTGTTGACATCAACCAGCACGCGCGCCAGTTTTTTACTGACGCCAATTGGCAATACGGAAGAGGAATCGGCCCCACCGGCAATCCCCGCGCGAATAGTTCCCGCCATTAGGCTTTCTGCGACGTTTGCAATCGCCTGGAAACTGGTAGCGCAAGCGCGGCTGACGCTGTAAGCATCGGTATGCACATTCATTCCAGTACCGAGAACAATTTCACGCGCAATGTTGGGGGCTTCCGGCATTTGTACGACCTGACCAAAAACCAGTTGTTCAATCACTTCGGCGGGGATCTCGCTGCGTGCCAGCAATTCGCCTACCACCATCTTCCCTAAATCAACCGCGGGAATGCCATGAAAAGCCGTCGCCTGGCGGGCAAAAGGCGTACGTAAACCGCTAACAATGGCGATACGATCGCCCTGGCGGGTAACCAGCGGTAAAACCTGACCCATAACACTCCCCTGTAAAAAAATAAATAAAGTGGTCTGACCTGATCATAGTCTTAACCATTTTTTTACATTTAGCCAAGCGGAGAAAAGGGAAAGTGGGAGCTATGACACAGAGAGAAAAGTAGAAGAGAAAATAAAACGCCCCTGCCAACAACTGACAGGGGCGTACGTACCCGAGAGGAATTAACGCAGACCCAGCTGGAAGATCAGCATTTCAGCTTCGCAGGCAAAAGTGAAATCGATATCCAGGCGCACACCGTCAGACTCTTCAGTGAAAGTCGGGGTGATTTTGCACGGTTCGGATTCCACGCTACGGGCTTTTTCAGTCAGCGCCGCCAGCGTTTGTTCTGCTTCTGCGCGGTTTGCAAACACGCGGCTGTAAGACGCGGTGCAGTCGGAGTTGTCCATAATGGTGCCAACATCCATACAGCAGCAAACCGGGGTTTCATCAGCACTACATTTACTCATCGTTGATTTCCTCTGTATGTGCACCCAAGGTGCCAGATAAACGTTGTGGATATTTTACGCTTCCGGAAAGTGCTGCTCCAGTTGTTAATTCTGCAAAATCGGATAAGTGACCGAAATCACACTTAAAAATGATCTAAAACAAAATTCACCCGAATCCATGAGTGCGCCACCTCCAAATTTTGCCAGCTGGATCGCGTTTCTTAGATCATATTTGAAAAAAGATAGAAACATACTTGCAACATTCCAGCTGGTCCGACCTATACTCTCGCCACTGGTCTGATTTCTAAGATGTACCTCAGACCCTACACTTCGCGCTCCTGTTACAGCACGTAACATAGTTTGTATAAAAATAAATCATTGAGGTTATGGTCATGAGCCAGAAAACCCTGTTTACAAAGTCTGCTCTCGCAGTCGCAGTGGCACTTATCTCCACCCAGGCCTGGTCGGCAGGCTTTCAGTTAAACGAATTTTCTTCCTCTGGCCTGGGCCGGGCTTATTCAGGGGAAGGTGCAATTGCCGATGATGCAGGTAACGTTAGCCGTAACCCCGCATTGATTACCATGTTTGACCGCCCGACATTTTCTGCGGGTGCGGTTTATATTGATCCGGATGTAGATATTACCGGACATTCTGATTTAACCGGTCAGAGTGCAAATGCTAAAAATATCGCACCGACAGCGTGGGTACCTAACCTGCACTTTGTCGCGCCTATCAACGATCAGTTTGGTTGGGGAGCGTCAATAACTTCCAACTACGGCCTGGCTACGGAATTTACCGACAACTACGCTGCTGGTATCTATGGCGGTAAAACCGATCTGCAGACAATCAACCTTAACCTTAGCGGGGCTTATCGCCTTAACAATAGCTGGAGTTTTGGTCTTGGTTTTGATGCGGTTTACGCCAAAGCAAAAATTGAGCGTTACGCCGGTTCGCTGGGGCCTATGTTGTCTCAGCAGTTGATTGCCCGGGGTGTACCCGCTTCATTAACCAATGGTATTAATACTCCGGACTCTCAAATTGCCCATCTGAAAGGTGACGAATGGGGCTTCGGCTGGAACGCGGGTATTCTTTATGAACTGGATAAAGATAACCGTTGGGGCCTGACATATCGTTCAGAAGTTAAAATCGACTTCGAAGGGGATTACAAAAGTTCCATTAACCCAAATCTGAACAATATTTTGGGTAGCATGGGCTTACCGTATGGCACGATGGGTGCAACACAAAATGGCTCCCTGACGCTCAACCTGCCTGAGATGTGGGAGATTTCTGGTTATAACCGTGTTGCGCCGCAGTGGGCAATTCACTACAGCATGGCCTATACCAGTTGGAGCCAGTTCCAGGAGTTGAAAGCGAAAGGCGATAGTGGCCAGACTCTGTTCTATAAAGATGAAGGATTCCGTGACGCATATCGTATCGCGTTGGGCACAACCTACTATTACGATAAAAACTGGACCTTCCGTACCGGTATCGCCTATGACGATAGCCCAGTTCCGGCAGATAAACGTTCTATTTCCATTCCTGACCAGGATCGCTTGTGGTTAAGTGCTGGGTTAACCTACGCATTTAATGAAGATGCATCCATTGACGTTGGCGCATCTTATATGCATGGTCAGAAAGTGAAGTTTACTGAAGGTGAAGGACCGGCAGCTTATTCCTTCGAGTCTGAAGGTAAAGCCTGGCTGTTCGGTACTAACTTTAACTACGCGTTCTGATAACGCGTTCGCCTGGATAAAGTCACCTGCTATGCAGGTGACTTTAACTCCCCCACTTCACCGAAAGTAGTTTCCTCATTGCTTGCCTCCTGAGTTTTGCAAACAGCCTGATGGCAGCTTGCCCTTTCAAATCAGTAAGTGGTATCCACAGACAAACCTGAAGGGAAACGCATATTTTCAGGCGTTCTGCTCGTCCTTCTCAAAGAGTTTACTTTTCTGCATTTCCAGGATACTCAACCTCCCTGGCTATTGTGCGCTCATACACTCAAATTAAAGATAGGCTCTAAATAAATGAGCGTTTTTTGATAGTCTATTTTATTAGGTAATATATATTTGTAACAAATCAATCAACATGGAATAAAATCATGCTACCATCTATTTCAATCAACAATACCAGCGCAGCTTACCCAGAATCCATCAATGAAAATAACAATGATGAAGTTAATGGATTAGTACAAGAGTTCAAAAACCTTTTTAATGGTAAGGAAGGAATAAGCACCTGTATTAAACATTTGCTTGAGCTTATAAAAAACGCCATGCGAGTAAACGACAATCCTGATAGATTTAATATTAATAATTCCTCAGTTACTTATATTAATATTGATTCCAATGATACAGACTATATTACTATTGGTATCGATAACCAAGAACCAATAAAATTACTTGCGAGCTATAAAGACAAAGAACTCGTCCGTACTATCATTAATGAGAACATAGTTGAGAAGGCTCATGATGATATAAATAATGCTGAATTTACTGATGGTATTATTGTTAGTGGTATTGATGATCGTAGTGATATTGGCATTGACTCCAATGATACAGACGATATTACTTTTGATATTGATATTGATATTGAAAATCAAGAACCAATAAAATCACCTACGAACGATGAAAAAAAACTCGGCCAAACCCTCATCAATGAAAATGTAGTAGAGAATACTCATGATATCAATAACAAGAAAATGATCTTCAGCGCAATAAAAGAAATATATAATGGAGATCCTGATTTTATTTTCGATAAAATATCACGTAACCTCATACATACGGTAACAAAATCCGATGAGAACGGGATAAGCAAACCAACGGACTTATTTACCTGGCACGGTAAAGATAAAAAATACAACACTCTCGCCATTGTAATTAAAAATACAAACGGAAACGATTATTTATCTCTCGGTTACTACGATCAGGACAACTACCATATTAAAAGAGGAATTCGTATTAATGGTGATAGTCTCACACAATATTGTAGTGAAAACGCCAGGAATGCTTCAGCGTCATTTGAAAGCAATAAAGCTCTCATGGCAGAATTATTTGCAACAGGTATAAATCATCAAGTTGTAAACGAACTCAACGGGGAAAGACTGAAAGAACCAAACGAAGTTTTTAAACGTTATGGTCGAGCAATAAGATATAATTTTCAAGTGGACAATGCAAAATATAGACGCAATAATGTAAAAGAAATAGTTTCTACTTTATTCGATAACGAAGTTAACACTGACCATTCTCAAAATATATATGTGCACTATAAGAAACTCGAAGGTAAAATTGAAGAAAGGCTTCAAAATTGCCAGACGGAATATCAAAATGAAATTAATCAACTATCTGCGTTAGGTGTTAATTTTGATGATGTTTAAAATTATTTTTCCAGTTTTTTGATTTTTCAACGACTGAATATCTGAAATAGTCAATGACGAACATCAGTATTTTTACATCATTACGTCCGGGTCATTGTCGGTTTATCTCCTTTTACTTGTGGTAATTGAGGGATAACAACAAAAAAGGTGAGTTTTGCGACTCACCTTTTTTATTTGTTTCTTATTCAGAATCGATATCTTTTAAATCATCCTGAATCGCTTGCGCGTTCGGATTTTCCTGCGGTTTGAGTTCGCCGCCATTAGCGATGAAATCATGACGCTGGAAGTACGCTTCGCGCACCATAATGTAAGGATCGGACGACTGACGCAGCAGACCGTCGGAATCCAGCAGCTGTGCGCGGGTTTCGATACCTTCAAGCGTCCATTTACCCACAGACATCGGCCAGGTCAACCAGGAAAGAACCGGGTAAAGACCATCCGCCATATCACCACCGTCATCACGCAGCGTGAAGCTACCGTAGAACGGTAACTGAACGTATGGCCCATAACCCACACCATAATGACCAAGCGTACTACCGAAGCGGTGAGGTTCAGTCCGTTGCAGTTTCGGGTTCGCCATCCCTGCAACATCAATAAAGCCGCCCATCCCCAAAATGGTGTTCAGGAAAAAGCGGGTAAAGTGGACCATCCCCTGATAAGGGTCGCCCTGCAAGAAGTAGTTAACCATCACCGCAGGTTCTTCAAGGTTGCCAGTAAAGTTGCTCAAACCGTTACGCGCCGGTTGCGGAACATAATCACGCCAGGCGACAGCGACTGGTCGAACAATATACGGGTCTAATACATTGAAGTTGAAGTTGTACATGGTGCGGTTGAACCCTTCTAACGGGTCAGAACGCCCTTGCTGATCTGTACCGGAACTCGCACACCCCACCAGAAGCGTAGTTCCCAGAGCAAGCGCCGACAGGCGAAGCTTCATAAATGTCTCCCTGTTTTTTTATGGCTTATGCAGTTTGCCATCCATGACGGAACGATACCGTATCCGCCTGTTTAGGTGTGGGCGATTGTAACAGCACGTCAACTGATGTCCAGACGCCCTGATTTGCTGATTTGATCATAGCCTGGTAATCGCCGCCCTGTAGGCTACTTGATTCTATAGAAACAGAAAAAGGCAAACGCGGCCTTTTCTACATTTTCAGAGTAACTCCCGCCAGTTGCGAGCAAAAAAGCCGCTACGCTTTAGCTATACGTGCTAATTCAAGAGAAGAGACCATGGACAACGACAAAATTGATCAACACAGCGACGAAATTGAAGTTGAGAGCGAAGAAAAAGAGCGCGGCAAAAAAATAGAAATAGATGAAGATCGACTCCCCTCCCGGGCGATGGCAATTCATGAGCATATCCGCCAGGATGGTGAAAAAGAGCTGGAACGCGACGCAATGGCGCTACTGTGGTCAGCCATTGCGGCGGGTCTGTCGATGGGCGCTTCGCTACTGGCAAAAGGGATATTTCATGTCGAACTGGAAGGCGTGCCGGGCAGCTTCTTGCTGGAGAATCTCGGTTATACCTTTGGTTTTATTATCGTCATTATGGCCCGCCAGCAATTATTTACCGAAAACACCGTGACTGCGGTACTACCCGTCATGCAAAAACCGACAATGAGCAACGTTGGCTTACTTATGCGGTTATGGGGCGTCGTGCTGCTGGGTAATATTCTCGGGACAGGTATTGCGGCGTGGGCATTTGAATATATGCCAATCTTCAATGAAGAAACTCGCGATGCATTTGTCAAAATCGGCATGGATGTGATGAAGAACACCCCCAGCGAGATGTTTGCCAACGCGATCATTTCCGGCTGGCTGATCGCCACTATGGTATGGATGTTTCCTGCAGCGGGTGCGGCAAAGATTGTGGTGATTATATTGATGACCTGGCTTATTGCACTGGGTGACACCACTCACATCGTTGTCGGTTCTGTAGAAATCCTCTATCTGGTGTTTAACGGCACGCTGCACTGGAGCGATTTCATCTGGCCCTTCGCACTACCTACTTTAGCGGGGAACATCTGCGGCGGCACCTTTATCTTCGCGTTAATGAGTCATGCACAGATTCGTAACGACATGAGCAACAAGCGCAAAGCAGAAGCACGCCAAAAAGCAGAACGTGCGGAAAACATTAAGAAAAATGATAAAAACCCGGCATAAATGGCGAGGGTTTAAGCAATCGAGCGGCAGCGTACTTACCCCGCAGTCCATTAGCGGGTATACTCATGCCGCATTGTCCTCTTAGTTAAATGGATATAACGAGCCCCTCCTAAGGGCTAATTGCAGGTTCGATTCCTGCAGGGGACACCAGATACCCTTCTAACAATATCTACCTTCACCCCGTAAAAGATGGGTTTGGCAGCACACTTGCCCTATATCTACTCATTTTTACTGCAACAGGTTGAAATCTCAGCACTGTCAGAAAGCGCTGATGACTAAACAGCCCTGGGCCGGGCGATGTAACCATCATACAGAATCCTGATAGCGAAATATGGCGTGACTCGATACTTCACTCTGCAATGCATTCCTTGATGAATTCGCAGGCCCGTGATACTCGGGACAGGTCGCTGAATGACGACAATGTCCTGGAAATCAGCGAACCGCGTATCCGGAGTACATTTGAGCGACTGTACCAGAACATGAATGAGGCGTTTGGATTAGGTGATTATTAGTTGGGCTAAGCATTTTTGTATTATTATTTTCCGGTTGAGGGATATGGAGATATCGACAACAACCGGAAAAAGTTTACGTCTATATTGCTGAAGGTACAGGCGTTTCCATAACTATTTGCTCGCGTTTTTTACTCAGGAAGAAAATGCCAAATAGCAACATCAGGCAGACAATACCCGAAATTGCGAAGAAAACTGTCTGGTAGCCTGCGTGGTCAAAGAGTATCCCAGTCGGCGTTGAAAGCAGCACAATCCCAAGCGAACTGGCAATTTGAAAACCAATCAGAAAGATCGTCGACGACAGGCGCTTATCAAAGTTTGCCACGCTGTATTTGAAGACGGATATGACACAAAGTGGAACCTCAATGGCATGTAACAGCTTCACTAATGAAATAATCCAGGGGTTAACGAACAACGCGCAGGAAAGGATACGCAACGCCATAATCACAACACCGATAAGTAATGCATTTTTTGGCCCTACCCGATTCACAAAGAAAGGAATAATCGCCATGCACAGCGCTTCGAGTACCACCTGGAATGAGTTGAGATAACCATACAGGCGCGTTCCTACATCGTGTGATTCGAATAAACCTGCATAAAAGACAGGAAAGAGTTGTTGATCAAAAATGTTATAGAAAGACCACGTCCCCACAATAAATATGACAAAAACCCAGAAGTTTCGATCCTTGAAAACTGCGATAAAATCCTCTTTTTTTACCCCTCCCGCATCCGCCGCTATGCACTGGTGATCCTTATCTTTAAAACGCATGTTGATCATCATAAATACAGCGCCAAATAGCGAGACCAACCAGAAGTTGATATGGGGACTGATACTAAAAAATATACCGGCAAAGAACGCGCCAATAGCATAGCCAAAAGATCCCCAGGCGCGCGCTGTTCCATATTCGAAATGAAAATTTCGCGCCATTTTTTCGGTGAAGCTGTCAAGCAAACCGCATCCCGCCAGATACCCCAGGCCAAAAAAGAGCGCCCCCAGAATTAGACCTACAGAAAAATTGCTTTGCAGTAACGGTTCATAAACGTAAATCATAAACGGTCCGGTCAAGACCAGAATGAAACTCATACACCAGATGAGCGGTTTCTTCAGACCGAGTTTATCCTGAACGATGCCGTAGAACATCATAAATAGAATGCTGGTAAACTGGTTGACCGAATAAAGTGTACCTAATTCCGTCCCTGTTAATCCTAGATGTCCTTTCAGCCAAATAGCGTATAACGACCACCACAGCGACCAGGAAATAAAAAAGAGAAATGAGTAACTGGATGCAAAACGATAGTACGCATTTCTGAATGGAATATTCAGTGCCATAATTACCTGCCTGTCGTTAAAAAATTCATGTCCTATTTAGAGATAAGAGCGGCCTCGCCGTTTACTTCTCACTTTCCAGTTCTTGTCGACATGGCAGCGCTGTCATTGCCCCTTTCGCTGTTACTGCAAGCGCTCCGCAACGTTGAGCGAGATCGATAATTCGTCGCATTTCTCTCTCATCTGTAGATAACCCCGTAGAGGACAGACCTGTGAGTAACCCGGCAACGAACGCATCTCCCGCCCCAGTGCTATCGACACAATTCACAGACATTCCAGCAAAATGGTGAACTTGTCCTCGATAACAGACCACCACCCCTTCTGCACCTTTAGTCACCAACAGCATGGCGATCTCATACTCTTTTGCCAGGGCGCATATATCCCGATCGTTCTGTGTTTTTCCACTGATAAGTCGCCATTCTTCTTCCGAGAGCTTGACGACATCCGCCAGTTGTAGCGCCTGCCGCAAACACAAGCGGAGCAAATGCTCGTCTTGCCATAGATCTTCACGAATATTGGGATCGAAGCTGACAAAACCTCCGGCATGCCGGATCGCCGTCATCGCAGTAAATGCGCTGGTACGCGAAGGCTCGGCAGACAACGCAATTGAACAGAGATGTAACCATTCGGCATGTCGCCAGCAGGGCAAGTCTGTCGTCTCTAAAAAAAGATCGGCACTGGGGCGGACCATAAACGTAAATGAACGTTCTCCTTGATCGTTCAGATCGACAAGCACCGTGGATGTCCGGTGCCATTCATCTTGCTTCAGATACGTGATATCGACACCCTCAGTTAGCAGCGTTCTTTGCATTAACGCACCAAAAGGATCATCACCGACCCGACCTATAAACCCACTTGTTCCGCCTAATCTGGCGATTCCCACCGCAACGTTAGCTGGCGCGCCGCCAGGACAAGGCAGTAGCCGCCCGTCTGATTCTGGCAAGAGATCTACGACCGCATCCCCTAAAACCCATACTTTGGCTGACATTTTTTTCCCTTAAATTCATCTGACTTACGCATAGTGATAAACCTCTTTTTCGCAAAATCGTCATGGATTTACTAAAACATGCATATTCGATCACAAAACGTCATAGTTAACGTTAACATTTGTGATATTCATCGCATTTATGAAAGTAAGGGACTTTATTTTTATAAAAGTTAACGTTAACAATTCACCAAATTTGCTTAACCAGGATGATAAAAATGACGCAATCTCGATTACATGCGGCGCAAAACGCACTAGCAAAACTTCACGAGCGCCGAGGTAACACTTTCTATCCCCATTTTCACCTCGCGCCTCCTGCCGGGTGGATGAACGATCCAAACGGCCTGATCTGGTTTAACGATCGTTATCACGCGTTTTATCAACATCACCCGATGAGCGAACACTGGGGGCCAATGCACTGGGGACATGCCACCAGCGACGATATGATCCACTGGCAGCATGAGCCTATTGCGCTAGCGCCAGGAGACGAGAATGACAAAGACGGGTGTTTTTCAGGTAGTGCTGTCGATGACAATGGTGTCCTCTCACTTATCTACACCGGACACGTCTGGCTCGATGGTGCAGGTAATGACGATGCAATTCGCGAAGTACAATGTCTGGCTACCAGTCGGGATGGTATTCATTTCGAGAAACAGGGTGTGATCCTCACTCCACCAGAAGGCATCATGCACTTCCGCGATCCTAAAGTGTGGCGTGAAGCCGACACATGGTGGATGGTTGTCGGGGCGAAAGATCCAGGCAACACGGGGCAGATCCTGCTTTATCGCGGCAGTTCATTGCGTGAATGGACCTTCGATCGCGTACTGGCCCACGCTGATGCGGGTGAAAGCTATATGTGGGAATGTCCGGACTTTTTCAGCCTTGGCGATCAGCATTATCTGATGTTTTCCCCGCAGGGAATGAATGCCGAGGGATACAGTTATCGAAATCGCTTTCAAAGTGGCGTAATACCCGGAATGTGGTCGCCAGGACGACTTTTTGCACAATCCGGGCATTTTACTGAACTTGATAACGGGCATGACTTTTATGCACCACAAAGCTTTGTAGCGAAGGATGGTCGGCGTATTGTTATCGGCTGGATGGATATGTGGGAATCGCCAATGCCCTCAAAACGTGAAGGCTGGGCAGGCTGCATGACGCTGGCGCGCGAGCTATCAGAGAGCAATGGCAAACTTCTACAACGCCCGGTACACGAAGCTGAGTCGTTACGCCAGCAGCATCAATCTATCTCTCCCCGCACAATCAGCAATAAATATGTTTTGCAGGAAAACGCGCAAGCAGTTGAGATTCAGTTGCAGTGGGCGCTGAAGAACAGTGATGCCGAACATTACGGATTACAGCTCGGCACTGGAATGCGGCTGTATATTGATAACCAATCTGAGCGACTTGTTTTGTGGCGGTATTACCCACACGAGAATTTAGATGGCTACCGTAGTATTCCCCTCCCGCAGGGTGACATGCTCGCCCTAAGGATATTTATCGATACATCATCCGTGGAAGTATTTATTAACGACGGGGAGGCGGTGATGAGTAGCCGAATATATCCGCAGCCAGAAGAACGGGAACTGTCGCTCTATGCCTCCCACGGAGTGGCTGTGCTGCAACATGGAGCACTCTGGCAACTGGGTTAACATAATATCAGGTGGAACAACGGATCAACAGCGGGCAAGGGATCCGCGTCACTCTTCCCCCTTCACGACCTTCAATAATATGCAATGCAGCTTCCCGCCCGATAATGTCATGTGGAAGCTGAATTGTGGTCAGCGGCGGTAAAAACAGATGCCCGACGCCAACCAGATTATCAAAGCCCATTACGGCGACATCCTTCGGGATACGTACCCCCTTCGCCAAAAGAACCTGATAAGCCACAAAGGCTGCGCGATCGTTACCACATATCAGAACATCAAAATCTGGTTTGCCCGATTTGAAGTGGTCATTGAGTAAACTTGCGAGATCGGTGTAGTGATCATCACCTGTTGCCATGTGAAATTGTTTCACCTCAGCCAGATCTCGTCCAGCATCACGCCAGGCCTGCTCAAATCCCTGCCGACGATACCCTGTTGCCAACGCACTTTCCGGTAGCCAGAAGCATAACGGTTGACGATAGCCCGCCGCGAGCAAATGCTGTGTTGATTCATATTGTGCAGTGTAATCATCAGGGATATAACTGGGTAACGCTGGGTCATCCGCCACACAGTTCGCCAATACAATATTTTCACCATACAGAGACTCAGGCAGCGTGATATGTCGCAGCCCCATTGTAGTATAGATAATGCCATCCGGACGGTGGGCAAGCAGCTGACGTGCCGCGCGGGCAGCGTCATCTTCAGAAAAAATATTGATTAAAAAACTATTCCAGCCGAACTCGCTGGCGGTTTGCTCAATGGCAAGCAGAATATCAACAGAGAAAGGAGTGGTAGCAGTGTCCTGCGCCAGCACGGCGAGAGTCGACGGCTTACGTCCTTGAGCGCGCATCTTACGGGCGGAAAGATCAGGAACATAATTCAGGGTCTGGATTGCCTGCAATACGCGATCACGCGTTGCAGGACGCACAGATTCTGCATTATGCATCACCCGGGAGACTGTCATCATCGACACTCCCGCCAGGCGTGCGACATCCTTTAATGAAGCCATACCCAAGCCGTTTGCCGTAAAACGGGCACTGTAGCAGAAACAGACGTCACTGGCGAGATCCAACGATATTCTCGACGCCCTATCACCCGACACGGCAATACAATAAAAAATAACAATAATTCCCGGACAATTGTACCCAATTCCGCCTCTGTTCTCGCCAACGAGTAACCATGTAGGCAAGTAGGTAAAACATGCCAACTGGCATCGCCAATCTGGAGAAGAAAATATAAATATGGATCATTGTGCTGCCGCTGTATCCCGACATCAGCCCGGAAATTATTGCGATTGCTATCGGTTCAGGTGCGATTGGCTGCACGATCGTTACGGACTCGCTTTTCTGGCTGGCGAAGCAATATTGCGGCGCTACGCTCAATGAAACATTTAAATACTATACGACAGCGACATTTATCGCTTCAGTCGTCGCTCTGGCGGGCACATTCCTGCTGTCATTTATCATCTAAGCGCAAAGAGACGTACTATGGAAAACGCTAAAATGAATTCGCTCATCGCCCAGTATCCATTGGTAAAGGATCTGGTTGCTCTTAAAGAAACCACCTGGTTTAATCCTGGCACGACCTCATTGGCTGAAGGTTTACCTTATGTTGGCCTGACCGAACAGGATGTTCAGGACGCCCATGCGCGCTTATCCCGTTTTGCACCCTATCTGGCAAAAGCATTTCCTGAAACTGCTGCTACTGGGGGGATTATTGAATCAGAACTGGTTGCCATTCCGGCTATGCAAAAACGGCTGGAAAAGGAATATCAACAACCGATCAGCGGGCAACTGCTACTGAAAAAAGATAGCCATTTGCCCATTTCCGGCTCCATAAAAGCACGCGGCGGGATTTATGAAGTCCTGGCACATGCAGAAAAACTGGCTCTGGAAGCGGGGTTGCTGACGCTTGAAGATGACTACAGCAAACTGCTTTCTCCGGAGTTTAAACAGTTCTTTAGCCAATACAGCATTGCTGTGGGCTCAACCGGAAATCTGGGGTTATCAATCGGCATTATGAGCGCCCGCATTGGCTTTAAGGTGACAGTACATATGTCTGCTGATGCCCGGGCATGGAAAAAAGCGAAACTGCGCAGCCATGGCGTTACGGTCGTGGAATATGAGCAAGATTATGGTGTTGCAGTCGAGGAAGGACGTAACGCAGCGCAGTCTGACCCGAACTGTTTCTTTATTGATGACGAGAATTCCCGCACGTTGTTCCTTGGGTATTCCGTCGCAGGCCAGCGTCTTAAAGCGCAATTTGCCGAGCAAGGTCGTATCGTCGATGCTGATAACCCTCTGTTTGTCTATCTGCCGTGTGGTGTTGGCGGTGGTCCTGGTGGCGTCGCATTCGGGCTTAAACTGGCATTTGGCGATCATGTTCACTGCTTTTTTGCCGAACCAACGCACTCCCCTTGTATGCTGTTAGGCGTCCATACAGGATTACACGATCAGATTTCTGTTCAGGATATTGGTATCGACAACCTTACCGCAGCGGATGGCCTTGCAGTTGGTCGCGCATCAGGCTTTGTCGGGCGGGCAATGGAGCGTCTACTGGATGGCTTCTATACCCTTAGCGATCAAACCATGTATGACATGCTTGGCTGGCTGGCGCAGGAAGAAGGCATTCGTCTTGAACCTTCGGCACTGGCGGGTATGGCCGGGCCTCAGCGCGTGTGCGCATCAGTAAGTTACCAACAGATGCACGGTTTCAGCGCAGAACAACTGCGTAATGCCACTCATCTGGTGTGGGCGACGGGAGGTGGAATGGTGCCGGAAGAAGAGATGGAGCAATATCTGGCAAAAGGCCGCTAATTAATTTTCAATTCAGCATCGCCATCCTTTCCCTGGGTGAGCGATGCTGCCGATGGCGCAGACTTAAGGTCCCTGGTCTTACCTGCTATAACCCCCTCCTTTTATCATCCCCCAACGCCTTTCGCTGTAAACGGCGGTTTCGCAAACCAAACCAAAACTGTAAGTAAGATAAAAGCAATAGCCGCCATACGGAAAATCTCATTTGCAGAAATTGAAAGTGACTGCTGAGTTATTTCATTATTAATTTCATTAAGAACCCCTGAAAGCGAACCATAGTATTTATCCATAATTTGTGACGATGAATTAAACACGGGGTTAAATTGATCGATGGTTGCTGTCAACTGACTATGGTGTAACGATTCGCGTCGTCCCCACAGCGTCATTGTCAACGACGTACCAACTGATCCTGACAAGGTACGAAAAAAATTACTCATACTCGAGGCATTGGCAAATTTATTATCTGGCAAACCTGAAAACGAAATCGTTGTTAAGGGTAAAAAGAAACAGGCGACGGCGAATCCCTGAAAAAACTGTGGCAAAATGATGCCTGTAAAATCAATCGTTGGCATAAATGTCACAGAACGCCAGTAATAGCAAACCGCATACATTAAAAAACTAAATGTCACCAACAACCGCATATCAATTTTGTTGCCATAACGTCCTATCAAAGGTGATATTAATAGCGGCATGATGCCGATGGGCGCATAGGCAAGTCCGGCCCATATCGCATTATACCCCATCGTTTCCTGGAGTAACTGCGGCATAAGGACTATCGCCCCAGAGTAAAATAAATATGCGCATGTGATACTCACAATACCAATGGTGAAATTACGGGACTTAAACAAACTGAGATCAAGAATCGGGTTCTCTGAGGTCGACTCCCAAATGACTAAAGAAATCAGAGAAATAACTGACATTACTGTTAGTATTATTATTGTACTCGAGTTGAACCAATCCAGATCGCGCCCTTTATCAAGCATTATCTGCAAGCCACCAACACCGAGCACTAACAGGGTCAGTCCTGGTAGATTCATTTTGACCGGTGAAGTCTCAGTTTCTCTTCCTTTAAGTAAGGTTAAGCATAATGTCAGAACGATAATCCCCATAGGGACATTGATTAAAAATATCCAACCCCAGCTAAAGTTATCACAAATATAACCGCCCAATATCGGCCCACATATCGGCGCGATAATCACGGTCATAGACCATAATGCCAGAGCAAATGTTCTTTTTTCTGGTGGATAATTCCTTAATAATAAACTCTGTGACAGTGGAATTAACGGCCCCGCCATTAATCCCTGAACGACTCTAAAAAATATCAGCACATCAAGATTGGTCGATAAACTACACATTAAGGAAGACAGCGAAAAAAAAGTGACTGAAAGTAAAAATAATCTTAATTCGCCTATTCTTTGTGCCAGCCTGCCGGTAACAGGGATCGCAATGGCATTTGCTACGCCAAACGAAGTGATAACCCAGGTGCCTTCGTCTGTTGATGCTCCCAGAAAGCCAGATATTGTCGGTATTGCGACGTTAGAAATAGTGGAATCCAACATTTGCATAAACGTCGCTAATGACAATGCAATAGTGACGCACCATAACGTCCCACCGGTTAATGGTGCCGGAGTTGATTTAGTGATTGCCATTAAAGTTGTCCATTATGCGAAATAATGTTGCTAATTTCTTTTTCTATCGGACTGGTATCGATAACTAAAGCCTTACTGGTATAAGCAGGCATGGACGTCACGGTTGAAGCCAGCTCAGGCATCTCGGCAATGTCTTCGTTCTTCGTATCAATAGTTGCTGTCATCGATAAACCAATACGTAAGGGATGTTCCATGAGTTCTTTTGGATCAAGAGAAACTTCAACCGGTACACGCTGAACGATTTTGATCCAGTTCCCTGTCGCATTTTGTGCAGGTAATAAGGAGAACGCATTGCCGGTTCCCATATTGATCCCTGTCACCCGACCATGAAACACAACATTTTCACCATAAAGATCGCTGATAATATTGACCGATTGACCAATCCGTACATCCGTGAGTTGTGTTTCTTTAAAGTTAGCATTAACCCACATTTGACGTGCCGGTACGACAGCCATTAACGATTGTCCGGGACTCACTGTTTCGCCGACCTGAACACTTCGCTGGGCAATGTAGCCGGTAACCGGACTCTTAATATCCGTACGTTTAAGCGCCAACCAGGCTTCTTTGGTTGCATCCGCAGCTTCAACGACTTGTGGCTGACGGTTTAATGGTGTGTTCATTACTAAAGCTTTATTCGCTTTATAAGCCTGAATAGCAGCATTCAATGCCGCTTTGCTACTTATTAACGTATCTTTGGTATGCTCCAGCGTTTCTTTTGAAATAACCCCCTGCTTCGCTAAAGGTACACGACGGTTATAATCTTCTAAAGATTGTTGATACTGAATACGTGCTGAAGCGACTTCGGCACTGTATTGTTTATCCTGTAAGTACAGTTTATTCGTTTGCCGAACAATATTTGCCAGATTATTTTTAGCTTTATTGAGTGCGATAGTGGCATCAGTCTTATCCAGTGAGACTAAAATGTCACCCTGTCGAACGTAGTTCGTATCTTTATGATTAACGACAGTGACGCTGCCTGAAACTTGTGCAGAAATTGGATCTGCATTCCCCGTGACATAGGCATCATCTGTACTAATCATGTCTTCTAATTCCATTGACCAATAGGCATAGGCACCTGAAAACGCAATAAATAAAACTACCGCCAATAAAGAAAAGTATTTTCTTCTGTTAGAATGTTTTTTATTTGAATTAATCTGTTCCACTATTATCTCTCATTTCGCATAGATGAAATTTATGAATTGAATGAAAAGAGTATTCATTCTTCATATCAAACACAGTGCATGTGTTGCACATTGTCCCAGGAACGTTGGAGGCCTAATTTAAATGAGGTGCAAAAAAAACAACAGAGGACTAAACCGTGGCTTTTGCAATACAATTCTTACGCATGTAGGATTAGTGAGAAGACTTATAGTGCTAATGTGAAACTATAAATCATCGGTACAATCCCTGATTTTATTGTTGACATTTCATTTATGCCGACTATTTATATGGTATACTTGTCGAATTATCTTAAAGGAAGCTCTAATTTTCTTATTTTTATTGAGAAAATGAGATGATGCCTTATGTCTGTATTACTACAGGGAGAAGGGAGATGCTTCATTGCAAAGGGAATAATCTATGAACGCAATAATTATTGATGACCATCCTCTTGCTATCGCAGCAATTCGTAATTTATTGATCAAAAACGATATTGAAATCTTAGCGGAGTTGACTGAAGGGGGAAGTGCCGTTCAGCGGGTGGAAACACTTAAACCTGATATCGTCATCATTGATGTCGATATCCCCGGAGTTAACGGTATCCAGGTGTTAGAAACGCTGAGGAAGCGCCAATATAGCGGAATTATTATTATCGTCTCCGCTAAAAATGACCATTTTTACGGGAAACATTGTGCTGATGCTGGCGCTAATGGATTCGTGAGTAAAAAAGAAGGCATGAACAATATCATTGCGGCTATTGAAGCTGCAAAAAATGGCTACTGCTATTTCCCCTTCTCTCTCAACCGGTTTGTTGGAAGTTTAACGTCCGACCAGCAAAAACTCGACTCCTTATCGAAACAAGAAATTAGTGTCATGCGATATATTCTTGATGGCAAGGATAATAATGACATTGCGGAAAAAATGTTCATCAGCAACAAAACTGTCAGCACTTATAAAAGTCGCCTGATGGAAAAATTAGAATGTAAATCACTGATGGATCTTTACACATTCGCACAACGTAACAAAATCGGCTAACCACATGAAGTTTTTACCCTATATTATTCTTCTCTGTTGTGGTCTTTGGTCGACCATAAGTTTCGCAGACGAAGATTACATCGAATATCGTGGCATCAGTAGTAACAACCGTGTCACGCTTGATCCACTACGTCTGAGCAACAAGGAATTACGTTGGTTAGCGAGCAAAAAAAATCTTGTGATTGCAGTACACAAGTCCCAAACGGCTACTTTGTTGCATACCGATTCGCAGCAACGGGTTCGTGGTATTAATGCTGATTATTTAAATCTTTTAAAAAGAGCGTTAAATATCAAATTAACACTCCGGGAATACGCAGATCATCAAAAAGCAATGGACGCGCTTACAGAAGGGGAAGTCGATATAGTGTTATCACATTTAGTTGCTTCGCCGCCTCTTAATGATGACATTGCTGCAACCAAACCGCTGATAATTACCTTTCCGGCGCTGGTCACCACCCTTCACGATTCAATGAGACCGCTTACCTCATCAAAACCAGTAAATATTGCTCGGGTAGCAAATTACCCTCCAGATGAGGTAATTCATCAATCATTTCCAAAAGCAACAATTATCTCTTTTACAAATTTATATCAGGCATTAGCATCCGTCTCAGCCGGACAGAATGATTACTTTATTGGTAGTAACATTATTACCAGCAGTATGATTTCCCGCTATTTCACTCACTCCTTAAATGTAGTGAAATATTATAACTCGCCGCGTCAATATAACTTTTTCTTAACCAGAAAAGATTCAGTCGTTCTTAATGAAGTACTCAATCGGTTTGTTGATGCTTTAACAAATGAAGTTCGCTATGAAGTATCACAAAATTGGCTTGATACAGGAAACCTGGCCTTTCTGAACAAACCATTAGAACTCACTGAACATGAAAAACAGTGGATTAAGCAGCATCCCGATTTAAAGGTGCTGGAAAATCCTTACTCGCCACCCTATTCTATGACAGATGAAACTGGCTCAGTTCGGGGCGTGATGGGTGATATTCTTAATATTATTACCTTGCAAACAGGTTTAAATTTTTCTCCGATCACCGTTTCACACAATATTCATGCGGGGACACAGCTTAACCCCGGTGGATGGGATATATTGCCCGCCGCTATTTATAGTGAAGATAGAGAAAATAATGTTTTATTTGCTGAAGCCTTCATAACAACGCCTTACGTTTTTGTCATGCAAAAAGCGCCTGACAGTGAACAAACATTAAAAAAAGGAATGAAAGTTGCCATTCCCTATTATTATGAGCTTCATTCGCAATTAAAAGAGATGTATCCGGAGGTAGAGTGGATAAAAGTCGATAACGCCAGCGCTGCATTTCACAAGGTCAAGGAAGGCGAACTTGATGCTCTGGTCGCGACACAGTTAAATTCACGTTACATGATCGACCATTACTATCCTAATGAACTTTATCATTTTCTTATTCCCGGCGTTCCGAATGCATCGCTTTCGTTCGCTTTTCCTCGCGGAGAACCGGAACTTAAGGATATTATTAATAAAGCACTGAATGCAATTCCCCCAAGCGAAGTTCTGCGCCTGACGGAAAAATGGATTAAAATGCCCAATGTGACCATTGACACATGGGACCTCTATAGCGAGCAATTTTATATTGTCACGACATTATCCGTTTTATTAGTTGGCAGTAGCCTTTTATGGGGATTCTACCTGTTACGCTCAGTTCGTCGTCGTAAAGTCATTCAGGGTGATTTAGAAAACCAAATATCATTCCGAAAAGCACTCTCGGATTCCTTACCGAATCCAACTTATGTTGTAAACTGGCAAGGTAATGTCATTAGTCATAATAGTGCTTTTGAACATTATTTCACTGCGGATTACTACAAAAATGCAATGTTACCATTAGAAAACAGTGACTCACCCTTTAAAGATGTTTTTTCTAATGCGCATGAAGTCACAGCAGAAACGAAAGAAAATCGAACAATATACACACAGGTATTTGAAATTGATAATGGCATCGAGAAAAGATGCATTAACCACTGGCATACATTATGCAATCTGCCAGCCAGCGATCATGCTGTTTATATTTGTGGTTGGCAAGATATTACCGAGACGCGTGATTTAATTCATGCACTCGAGGTAGAGAGAAATAAAGCGATCAATGCAACTGTCGCAAAAAGCCAGTTTCTGGCAACAATGAGTCACGAAATAAGAACACCAATAAGCTCCATTATGGGCTTCCTGGAACTTCTGTCGGGTTCTGGTCTTAGCAAGGAGCAACGGGTGGAGGCGATTTCACTTGCCTACGCCACCGGACAATCACTCCTCGGCTTAATTGGTGAAATCCTTGATGTCGACAAAATTGAATCGGGTAACTATCAACTTCAACCACAATGGGTCGATATCCCTACTTTAGTCCAGAACACTTGTCATTCTTTCGGTGCGATTGCTGCAAGCAAATCCATCGCATTAAGTTGCAGCAGTACGTTTCCAGAACATTACCAGGTTAAGATCGACCCTCAGGCGTTTAAGCAGGTCTTATCTAATTTACTGAGCAATGCTCTTAAATTTACTACCGAGGGGGCAGTAAAAATTACGACCTCCCTGGGTGACATTGATGACAACCACGCTGTTATCAAAATGACGATTATGGATTCTGGAAGTGGATTATCGCAGGAAGAACAACAACAACTGTTTAAACGCTATAGCCAAACAAGTGCAGGTCGTCAGCAAACAGGTTCTGGTTTAGGCTTAATGATCTGCAAAGAATTAATTAAAAACATGCAGGGCGATTTGTCATTAGAAAGTCATCCAGGCATAGGAACGACATTTACGATCACAATCCCGGTAGAAATTACCCAACAAGTGGCGGCTGTCGAGGCAAAAGCAGAACAACCCATGACACTCCCTGAAAAGTTGAGCATATTAATCGCGGATGATCATCCGACCAACAGGCTATTACTCAAACGCCAGCTAAACCTATTAGGATATGATGTTGATGAAGCAACTGATGGTGTGCAAGCGCTACACAAAGTCAGTATGCAACATTATGATCTGCTTATTACTGACGTTAATATGCCGAATATGGATGGTTTTGAGTTGACTCGCAAACTCCGTGAGCAAAATTCTTCCTTACCCATCTGGGGGCTTACAGCCAACGCACAGGCTAACGAACGTGAAAAAGGGTTAAATTGCGGCATGAACTTATGTTTGTTCAAACCGTTGACCCTGGATGTACTGAAAACACATTTAAGTCAGTTACACCAGGTTGCGCCTATTGCACCTCAGTATCGCCACCTTGATATCGAGGCCCTGAAAAATAATACGGCGAACGATCTACAACTGATGCAGGAGATTCTCATGACTTTCCAGCATGAAACGCATAAAGATCTACCCGCTGCGTTTCATGCACTAGAAGCTGGCGACAACAGAACTTTCCATCAGTGTATTCATCGCATCCACGGTGCGGCTAACATCCTCAATTTGCAAAAGTTGATTAATATTAGCCATCAGTTAGAAATAACACCTGTTTCAGATGACAGTAAGCCTGAAATTCTTAAGTTGCTGAACTCTGTTAAAGAACACATTGCAGAGCTGGACCAGGAGATAGCTGTTTTCTGTCAACAAAATGACTAAATAGCGGCTCCCACAATATTCAAATGTGGGAGCTATTTACCAGCACATCTTACATTTATGATGAAAACTCCTGGCGAATTTGTTCCCCATGTTGGTCGAGCGTTGCCGCTCCCGGCATAACATGCGGGTCCGCGCAGCCGCTGATTTTTATCGGATTACCTGGCATCATTATTCCCCCGGCTTCAATCAACATATTTCTCGCCTGAGTTTGTGGCAAATTAATGGCCTCAGCCACACTTAATAACGGCGCGACGGGCACACCAACTTCATGTATTTTGGCTAACCAAACTTCAGCTGCCTGCGTTTTTAACGTTCGCTCAATATATTGTTTAAGAATAGCCTGGTTTTGTACGCGTAAAATATTGCTGCTAAATCGGGGATCATTAACCAGTTCCGTAAGCTCCAGTGCCTGGCATAACGCAGAAAAAAGCTTGTCATTACCACAACAAATCGTAATCGGCTTATCCTGAGTATCAAAAACATCAAAAGGTGCCATGTAGGGATGGCGATTTCCCAGGCGTTGTGGTGACTTCCCTGTCGCAATATATGCCATCAGACCATGCTCCAGAAAACTCAGCGTGGCATCAAACATCGCTATATCGACATGCGCCCCTCTCTGGCTCTTTTCGCGGCCATAAAGTGCACTCACTATTCCGCTGAATAAATAGACACCGCCACATAAATCCGCAAGAGAGGTACCCACGCGCACTGGCGGAGCATCAGGGTACCCTGTTTCCATCATTATCCCGCTCATTGCCTGAATGATGGTATCGTAGGCTGGAGCATCTTTTAGCGGGCCGGTATGCCCAAAACCTGACGATGAAGCATATATGAGACGCGGGTTGATTTCTTGTAGCGTTTCCCATGAAAACCCCAGTTTTTCCATTGTACCTGGGCGAAAATTCTCAGCTAATACATCAGCTTGTTTAAGCATATTTATAAATATACTTTTATCGTGATCATTCTTTAAATCAAGAACCACACTCTCTTTGCCATGATTAATAAAACTGTAATAGAGTGACTGTCCATCCACATAGGGACCAAATGTGCGGGTATCATCACCATGACCCGGCGGCTCAACTTTAATTACCCTTGCGCCCATATTACAAAGAAGTTGAGTTCCGAAAGGTCCATTAAGGACATGTGTCATATCGATAACTAATAAGCCTTCAAACGGCCCTTTGCATTCATTATTTGTCATTTGCTTATGCCTTGAAAAAAGCCGAAGGTGAAAAGACACTTCGGCATTTATGTAAAATCAATAACATGATTAATTATGAAACCAGTCGACTGACATAAATCCACAAAGGAGCCGTGACGACAAAGCCCAGTACGCTCACAGCCAGTGACGCTGTACCAGTGCGGGAGTAGACATTAAACCGGCTGGCAATAATGATTCCGGAGAATGCCGGCGGTAAGGCACCTGCCAGTACCATCATCTGCAAATGTTCGCTGTTCAAATGACATGCCATACCCACGAGAAGCAGCGCCAGTGGCATCAGAATCAGCTTCAGGAAGGTGTTATAAGCAATTTCGGCACTGAATTCGAATTTATGTGCAGCCAGAGTCAACCCCGCAGCGAATACCGCTACCCCTGAGTTAGCCTTCGCAATCAGATTAAAGGTTGGGTCCCATGCTGCCGGAATTTTTACCCCAACCAACACCAGGATCGTTGCCAGAACAGGTGCCCATACTACTGGCTCCTTTGCCGCAGAAATTAATGCGCTCAGATTACTATTCTTCTTACCATCCGCTCCTGAGGAAGGATTCAGCAAATACAGACCAATAGGAATAGTAATTGCGTTAACAATAATAGAAATAATTGCTACAACTAAACCTGTTGATACGGAATCGCCATAAATAGGATCGAGAACTGCAAATCCCAGGAATCCGATGGTAGGTGAACCTGCAATTAATGCACATACTGCTGCTTCTGCATGAGTACGTTTAAAAAATTTGTAGCAACCAAACCAGGAGAAAAAGAAACATCCGACAATAACCACAAGTGATACAAGGGTCAGGCGAGTGTCCGCAAAAATCATTTCCCTGTTTGCCCGGGTAATAGAAACAAATAGGGCCGCAGGAAGAGCGTAGTTTAATACCAGTTTATTAAATGCCCGGGCTTGATCTTCTGAAAAAGTTTCTCGTCTGCCGCTAAAATAACCCAACAGCATGATTACGATAATAGGCAATAAATCGCCAATAAAAAATGTTAGCATAATAGTATTTCCGATAAGGGTCCCCTCACCATCGATAATGAGTTGGCAAGAGGAGACGATGTCAGTATTTAATTACCAGCGACTTGTTTTGGGTTAAGTTTGGTAATATGGCCACTTTCAGTTCCTGCTGCAGGGTCGATGACCACATTAATAATGGTCGGTTTGCGCGACTGAATACCGGTGGTTAAAGCATGACGAAGTTCATCTGTCGTAGTGACGTTATAGCCAACGCCACGAAACGCATCCATTAATTTGTCATACCTTGCATGGTGCAATAGATCTGTTGGTGATGGTGCACCAGCGCCACTGAGATCAACACCGTCTCCTCTGTAGATGCCGCCATTATTAAAAATAACGATCGTCACCGGCAGGTTATATCGACAAATCGTTTCAATCTCCATCCCACTGAAACCAAAAGCACTATCACCTTCAATGGCGACAACCGGAGAACCAGAGGTCACGCTAGCACCGATGGCATAGCCCATACCGATGCCCATGACACCCCAGGTGCCACAATCCAGACGACGACGTGGTTTATACATATCAATAATATTTCGTGCATTATCCAGGGTATTTGCCCCTTCATTAACTAAATAAATATCCTGGTTCTCACGCAATACATCGCGCACAGCACTCAATGCATTAAAGTAATTTAATGGTTGGGTATCTGTACTTAACTTTTCATGCATTTTTTGCGCATTTTGCTGCTTGTGGATATTTAAAATATCGCGCCACACCAGCGGAGTCGTAAATGTGTTTTGTTTCAATTCTGCCAGCATACCTTGCATACTGGATGCAATATCGCCAACGACTGGCACAGCAATGGGACGGTTGCTGTCAATTTCCTGCGGTTCAATTTCCAGTTGAATAAACTGTGTATCTGCCGCCCATCCTTTTTTACCGTGCGCCAGTAACCAATTCAGTCGTGCACCAACAAGCATGACAACGTCAGCATTTGCCAGGGCAAACGAACGCGCAGCTGCCGCAGAAAGTGGATGCGTATCTTCGAGGATCCCTTTCGCCATAGACATTGGCAGGAATGGAATCTGGGCACTTTCAATAAATTCACGAAGCTGTTCATCAGCTTGTGAATACGCCGCGCCTTTGCCAAGGATAATTAATGGTCGTTCAGCTTTTGCTAAAAGCGAAATTGCGCTAGTGACTGACTTCGGGCATGGCAATAATGCTGGCGACGGATTTTCAACTTTAACAATCGTGGTTAACGCTTCGTCTTTTTCCATCGTCGCGGCCAGGACATTTGCTGGCAAATCAAGATAAACTCCGCCAGGGCGACCCGATACTGAGACCCGGATAGCGCGTGCCAATGCAATGCCAAGATCCTGCGGCTGATTAACGCGAAACGCCGCTTTGGCATACGGTTTTGCCGCATTCATTTGGTCCAGCTCTTCATAATCACCTTGCTGTAGGTCGACGATCGCGCGGTCGCTGGAGCCGCTAATCATGATCATCGGAAAACCATTTACCGTTGCGTTGGCCAATGCGGTCAAACCATTGAGGAATCCTGGCGCAGACACTGTCAGGCAGATCCCCGGTTTTTGGGTAAGAAAACCGCTTGCCGCAGCGGCATAGCCTGCCGACTGCTCATGACGAAAACCAATATAACGAATGCCTTCCGCCTGGGCATGGCGCGCCATATCCGTCACAGGAATACCTACAACACCATAAATAGTGTCAATATCATTCTGTTTTAATGCTTCAACGATGATATGCATACCATCTGTCATTTGAAGTTGATCTGACATGATTAATAACCTCGAAATTTTTATAAATTGGGAGCCAGAAGCCCCCGTTAATATCAGATGGCGTGGTTTTGCTTCATTGCAGCAATTTCATCGTCGCTATAACCCAGCTCCTGCAATACAGCAGCGGTATGTTCACCTAATAGCGGCGCAGCTTTAATATCCGGCGTAAAGGCAGAGAATTTCATTGGACAACCAACTGTCAGATATTTTCCACGCAACGGTTGTTCCACTTCGACGACACTGCCACTTTGGCGCAAAGAGGGATCGAGTGAAATTTCTTTCATACTTAAAACCGGTGCACAAGGAATATCAAATTGAGTCAAATAGGCCACCGCTTCATGTTTATCAATAGTGACAGTGTATTTTTCGATTTCAGCAAAAATATCGAAAATATGTGGCTGTCGGGCATGGGCTGTACTGTATGCCGGATCGGTAATCCAATCTGGTTTGCCGATGGCTTTACAGGTATTTTCCCAGTTTTGCTCCTGAATAGTGAAATAAATATAGGCGTTAGGATCGGTTTCCCAGCCTTTACATTTCAGGATCCAGCCAGGCTGACCGCCCCCCCCCGCATTACCTCCGCGGGGAACTGCATCACCAAATGTGCCATTCGGATACTGCGGGTATTCTTCCAGATAACCCAATTTATCGAGACGCTGCTGGTCGCGTAATTTCACGCGGCAAAGGTTCAATACGGCATCCTGCATTGACATGGTGACTCGTTGCCCACGCCCCGTTTTTTCGCGATGCAGCAAAGCAGCAAGTAAACCGATCAGTAAATGCATTCCGGTGTTGCTGTCACCCAACGCTGCAGCGCTTACCAGCGGCGGACCGTCCCAAAAACCCGTAGTGGATGCAGCGCCACCCGCTGCCTGAGCAACGTTTTCATAGGCTTTTACATTCACATAAGGCGAACACTCATCAAACCCTTTGATCGAACCAAAAATCAGACGTGGATTGATTTCTTGAATATGCTCCCAGGTGAAGCCCATGTGATCAATGGCCCCAGGATGAAAGTTCTCGACTAAGATATCAGCTTCGCGGATCAGCTTTTCCATTACCTCTTTGCCTTCCGCTGTTTTGGTATTTAATTCAATAGAACGTTTGTTACTGTTAAGCATGGTGAAGTAAAGCGCATCGATATCAGGAATATCTCGCAGCTGGTGACGCGTTACGTCACCAACGCCGGGACGTTCAATTTTAATGACGTCAGCGCCAAACCAGGCCAGCATTTGAGTACAAGATGGGCCAGATTGCACACCGGTGAAATCGAGAACTTTAATTCCTTGAAGTGGAGTTGACATAGCAATACCTATTAGTTAATTAAATATGTGTTAATTTAGCGTTTATTTAAGACATAACGCCTCTATAAATAATCCGCAAAATATCGTCGTAGCTGCACTCGATATTTTTAAATTCCTGTATCAAGTACTGAAAATCATTTCATCGCTACTTCCAATTCCTTTCTGCATGGTAAGTAGTGAGGACGAAAAGAAGAATATGATAAATATTGGTTCGCGGTAATCAGAGAGAGCCGCGACATTTGTGATGTTATTCTTACAACTGTAAGAAGCGCCGGTGATTTACAAGTAAGGGTATGATTACGCTTTTTAAAGCGTACCATAAAACATAACATAATAAATGATTTGTGATGACACGGGATTATTGCGGTTTACTTTGAGGAAGATAAAATGCGAGTTTATAGAACCGCGAGCGCCAAATAATTTTATGACCACAATCTGTCGTATTGTGGTCATAAAAAATTGTCGGCTGGAGGGAGTTAAATCCTTTACCTCAATATACTGCCTGTCAGCGTTAGTTCACAAACAGTGCTTCGCTATCGACGATGATTCCATCTTCCGCACCTTTAAGCGCCAGGTTTGCCTCGTAGTATTGCTTTTTATCAAGCAGTTTCTGCGCATCAGCAAGTGCATTACGAGTCTGTTTGAGCGGCATCAGATATTGGTTTTCCATTACGCCAACACCGGCCAGGCGAAGCTCTTCCATTGCGCCCTTTTTATCCCCTTTCGCCATTTTTTCGTTGGCAATTTTTATCGCGGCTTCTTTTTCGGGTGTCGCTACATAACTCTCAGAAATTCCGATAGATGCATTAATGACAATATATTGGTCATCATTGACATTGGTCTTTTTACCTGGCTTAGCGAACTTTGCCCATTCGGTACTGTCATCTGACAACAAAGCTGAAGCTTCATTGGTCAGTTCTTTTGCCTTTTCCGGATCGCCATGAAACAGAGCCAGGCGCGCTACCTGCACGTCACGCATCGCATATAAACCTTGTTCAGAGATACGCTCTGCTGCTGCCGTTTTCTGGGTTTGCTTAACTTGCTGAGTTTGCTGTTGTGCCGCTACCGGTGCATTATCAGCAGCCCATACAGTTGAAGATGCCAGAACTGCTGTGACCATCGTAGCCATAATTAAACGTTTCATACTTACCTCATTCTTTAACAGTTTTAGAAAACGCCGCCATCATATTGGGTGAGCATGAAATGAGAAATCAGAGAGCAACGCTCATTTTGAAAGGGTTATCTTACAGTTGTAGTTATTATCGCAAGAAGTATTTTAGTCTTACAATTGTAGGAATATGCTTCCTGTCACAGAGAACTATTCTTATATACCACAAAGAGATGTCATTTATTATATCGATGTAAATACTGATTAATTAAATGTAAATACAGCCATAACATCGTAGGTTCTCAGTGAACCATTTTCAGGATAACTTTCTATGAAAGTAAACTTAATGCTTTTTAGCTTATTTTTATTGGTCTCTATTATGGCATGCAATGTTTTTGCATTTTCCATTTCTGGTGGTGGAAGTGAGACGAGCTATAAAGAGACAGAAAAAACGTCAATGATGACGACAACTCATTCTACAAAACTTCAGCCATCACAGGCGATTTTGTTTAAGATGAGAGAAGATGCGCCACCATTAAATCTCACAGAAGACATTACGCCCCCTTTTCCGACAAAGGCGAATTATCTTATTCATCCTGTGCGATAGCGTCTGTCACATGGCAGGTGAACAATCATTCCTGATGCTGATGTGAGCACCTGCCCAAATGATCCATCCTGAACTACTACCGCCTGCCATACCCCACCATAAAGCGAATCATCAAGCCACAAGCCGGGGCAAGAAACATAAATATCCCCGTCACCAGTTCATTACCGCCAGTTAACCACATGGTGAAGTAGTAAATGAGTGCAGCGAGGATCACCATGCCGAAGAAAGAAGAGACCGCCGAGATCACGTTCAGTACCTGACCGATGTATCCGCTTACGCAGACAATACACAGGGCGAGAAACATCCATAAATAAATCATAGCTCAACCTCCTGCCGCGCTAAAAAACCTGTAACTTCAGTCACTTTAATAGTAAGACAATCCTTAACCTCTGGCAATTTTTGCTAAGCATCAATGAAAACAGCACGTTAAATGCAACGCTATTGCGTGCGGAAAATTTTTTACTTTGCACGATTAATAATCAGTAGCTGAAAGCAGTCAGCCAGTGATAAAGTAGAGCCACCGCATTCATGCTCCTCGTGGTTATGTCCTGACTAGTCTTTACACTCTTTACAGGAACCATTGTCGTACATGATGGCCCAACCAATTGAGTGTACCGCTGTCGACATGGAATCTTCTGCGATACAACAATTCGTATCTACAGAAGGTAACTATGTTTCCACAATGCAAATTTTCCCGCGAGTTTCTACATCCTCGCTACTGGCTCACATGGTTTGGGCTTGGTGTACTCTGGCTTTGGGTACAGCTTCCTTATCCTGTTCTCTGCTTTCTCGGCACGCGTATTGGCGCAATGGCGCGACCATTCCTGAAACGGCGTGAATCTATCGCCCGTAAAAACCTGGAACTTTGTTTCCCGCAGCATTCTGCGGAAGAACGTGAGAAGATGATTGCCGAAAACTTTCGTTCACTCGGCATGGCGCTGGTAGAAACCGGCATGGCGTGGTTCTGGCCCGACAGTCGCGTACGTAAATGGTTTGATGTTGAAGGGTTGGATAACCTTAAACGCGCACAAATGCAAAATCGCGGCGTAATGGTTGTCGGCGTCCATTTTATGTCGCTGGAACTGGGCGGCCGCGTGATGGGACTGTGCCAACCAATGATGGCTACCTATCGTCCACATAATAATCAGCTGATGGAATGGGTGCAGACCCGTGGGCGCATGCGCTCTAACAAAGCGATGATCGGCAGAAATAATCTGCGCGGCATTGTCGGTGCACTGAAGAAAAGTGAAGCGGTATGGTTTGCTCCCGATCAGGATTATGGTCGTAAAGGCAGCTCCTTCGCGCCGTTCTTTGCGGTGGAAAATGTTGCCACAACCAATGGTACGTATGTCCTTTCACGTCTCTCTGGCGCAGCCATGTTAACCGTAACGATGGTAAGAAAAGCGGATTACAGCGGATATCGTTTGTACATCACCCCAGAGATGGAAGGCTACCCGGCAGATGAAAATCAAGCCGCTGCCTATATGAACAAGATTATCGAAAAAGAGATCATGCGCGCACCGGAGCAGTACCTCTGGATCCACCGTCGCTTTAAAACGCGCCCGGTGGGAGAATCGTCGCTATACATTTAACAAACTGCTCTTACTCTTTCCCTCCTCAAATCAGCCATAATAACCTCATGGTTTTTATGGCTTTTTTCTTAAGGTTTTTTCCTTCGCTGAATCTCTAATTATTACCGTCAGAAATTAAACTGTCGCCGATATGAGACACCTGTAAGTTACTAAAAGTAAATAAGAAAATGCCTCTTGTCTCGTTTCAGTTTTAGGCGTACATTAGCGCCGTCTGGAGCAGTTTAGCTCAGAATTCTGGGGTGATGCCCACGGTAAAATACAGGACTTTTAAGGTCGTTTTGCCCGGTGTCAACTCACTGTATCAGGTGTAATGAAGTCATTCAGGCGTAACAGTAATTACGCGGAGAGATGTAAAGTGAAATATTTCTTTATGGGCATTTCTTTTATGGTCATCGTTTGGGCCGGTACTTTTGCCCTGATGATCTAAAAGCAAACTGTGCAATGAAAAACAGGAGCCATCTGGCTCCTGTTTGCATTTCTGGCGATGGTGTTTATTCCGCGTTTTCGTGAATATGTTTGCTGCTGACGGGTAGTAAACCGTCGGCACGGAACATCGCTTTAATCCCACGAATCGCCTGACGAATACGGTCGCGGTTTTCAATCAGTGCAAAGCGCACATGCGTGTCGCCGTAGTCGCCAAAGCCGATCCCCGGAGAGACACAAACCTTCGCTTCGTTCAGCAGCTTCTTGGCAAATTCCAGCGAGCCCATGGCAGCATACGGTTCCGGGATTTTCGCCCAGACATACATCGAAGCCTTCGGCATTTCGACCATCCAGCCCGCTTCATGCAGCCCTTTTACCAGTACATCACGGCGGCGTTTGTACTGTTCAGCAATGTCGCGCACGCACTGTTGATCGCCCTCCAGCGCCGCAATCGCTGCCACCTGCAACGGCGTAAAGGTGCCGTAATCGTGATAGCTTTTAATACGTGCCAGCGCACTGACCAGCGTTTTGTTGCCAACCATAAAGCCGATACGCCAGCCCGCCATGTTGTAGCTTTTCGACAGCGTAAAGAACTCGACCGCCACATCGCGTGCACCCGGCACCTGCATGATTGACGGCGCTTTCCAGCCATCGTAGACGATATCGGCATAGGCCAGGTCATGGACCACCAGCACATCGTAGCGTTTCGCCAGCGCCACAACCTTTTCGAAAAACTCCAGCTCCACACATTGCGCGGTTGGATTCGACGGGAAGCCGAGGATCATCATCTTCGGTTTCGGATAACTTTCGCGAATGGCGCGTTCCAGTTCGTTGAAGAAATCGACACCTTCCACCAGCGGCACTGAGCGTACCTGCGCCCCGGCAATCACCGCGCCGTAAATATGAATCGGGTAGCTTGGATTAGGCACCAGTACAGTGTCACCATGATCCAGCGTCGCCAGCATCAGATGCGCCAGTCCCTCTTTCGAACCAATAGTGACGATGGCTTCTGATTCCGGGTCGATTTCAACGTCGTAGCGATCCTGATACCAGTGTGAAATGGCGCGACGTAGCCGCGGAATGCCGCGTGAAGTGGAGTAACCATGCGTGTCCGGGCGCTGGGCCACCGTACATAATTTTTCGACGATGTGCGGCGGAGTCGCACCGTCCGGGTTACCCATACTGAAATCGATAATATCTTCGCCGCGCCGACGCGCAGCCATTTTCAGTTCAGCGGTAATATTAAAAACGTAGGGCGGGAGACGATCAATGCGCGTAAAGCGACGTTCAGGGCGAGTGTCAGCCATAATTTCCTCAGATTAACGTTAGCGCCCGGACCGTCCGAGCGACGCTGCCACGATGGTGGCTGTTTTGAAAATAGCCTGATTAATTTCTGTCTGTCCAGCGTTTTAGAACATTTTTATCAATGGCTTTAAATGAGGAACACCACTTCAAAAACAGGAAATTTATCTGCGCTAACAAGAAAATTACCACTCATTTTATTAACATTATAATTTCAATAAATTTACCAAGCAGATGTGCATTATCAAGAGATGCATTGCTAATACACCATTTATCTTTCAATCCCCTTTTAAAATTGTGGTTTTTCCTCAAAAACGGCCTGCTGGTCATCAGCCTTCAGGTTACCTATCATAGAGGTTTAATCCTTATTCAGAGTCACCCGTGCACGAAATATTCAACATGCTGCTGGCGGTCTTCGATCGGGCAGCGTTAATGCTTATCTGCCTGTTCTTTCTCATCCGTATCCGCCTGTTTCGCGAACTGTTGCACAAGTCGGCGCACTCCCCAAAAGAGCTGCTCGCTGTTACCGCCATTTTCTCGCTGTTCGCCCTGTTCAGCACCTGGTCCGGCGTTCCCGTAGAAGGCTCGCTAGTGAACGTTCGTATTATCGCGGTGATGTCAGGCGGGATTCTGTTTGGCCCGTGGGTAGGCATCATTACCGGCGTGATTGCGGGTATTCACCGGTATTTAATTGATATCGGCGGCGTGACGGCGATCCCCTGCTTTATCACCAGCATTCTGGCGGGTTGTATATCGGGCTGGATCAACCTGAAAATCCCCAAAGCACAGCGCTGGCGCGTCGGTATTCTCGGCGGCATGTTATGTGAAACGTTGACCATGATTCTGGTGATTGTCTGGGCACCAACTACCGCGTTGGGGATCGATATCGTCTCTAAAATCGGGATTCCGATGATCCTCGGTAGCGTCTGTATCGGCTTTATTGTGCTGCTGGTGCAAAGCGTTGAGGGCGAAAAAGAGGCCAGCGCCGCGCGGCAGGCCAAGCTGGCGCTGGATATCGCCAACAAAACGCTGCCGCTGTTTCGCCATGTCAATAGCGAGTCATTACGCAAAGTTTGTGAAATTATCCGCGATGATATTCATGCCGATGCGGTGGCGATTACCAATACCGATCATGTGCTGGCCTATGTTGGCGTGGGTGAACACAACTATCAGAATGGCGATGACTTCATTAGCCCGACTACCCGACAGGCGATGAATTACGGAAAAATCATCATTAAAAACAATGATGAAGCCCACCGCACACCAGAGATTCATTCCATGCTGGTGATCCCATTGTGGGAGAAAGGCGTTGTGACCGGAACACTGAAAATTTACTACTGCCACGCGCATCAGATTACGTCATCATTACAGGAAATGGCGGTCGGTCTGTCGCAAATCATCTCCACGCAACTGGAGGTTTCACGCGCCGAGCAGCTACGTGAAATGGCAAATAAGGCAGAGCTTCGCGCCCTGCAAAGCAAAATTAATCCCCATTTCCTGTTTAACGCTTTGAACGCTATTTCATCGTCAATCCGTCTGAATCCGGATACCGCTCGCCAGCTGATCTTTAATCTGTCGCGTTATCTGCGCTATAACATTGAATTAAAAGACGATGAGCAAATCGATATCAAAAAAGAGCTGTATCAAATTAAAGACTATATTGCCATTGAGCAGGCCCGCTTTGGCGACAAGCTGACGGTTATCTATGATATTGATGAAGAGGTGAATTGCTGCATTCCCAGCCTGCTGATCCAGCCGTTGGTGGAAAACGCCATTGTCCACGGTATCCAGCCTTGCAAAGGTAAAGGCGTTGTCACCATCAGCGTTGCAGAGTGCGGTAATCGGGTACGCATTGCGGTGCGAGACACCGGGCACGGCATCGATCCAAAAGTCATTGAGCGGGTCGAAGCGAACGAAATGCCGGGCAATAAAATTGGTCTGCTGAATGTCCATCATCGCGTGAAGTTATTGTATGGCGAGGGGCTGCATATCCGCCGCCTGGAACCAGGAACGGAAATTGCGTTTTACATTCCTAACCAACGCACCCCAGTCGCCTCACAGGCTACGTTATTGCTTTGAGCCGGAGTGATATTGTGAAAGTCATCATTGTTGAAGACGAATTCCTGGCACAACAGGAACTGAGCTGGCTAATTAAAGAGCACAGCCAGATGGAGATTGTCGGCACCTTTGACGACGGTCTGGACGTGTTGAAGTTTTTGCAGCATAACCGCGTCGACGCCATTTTTCTGGATATCAATATTCCGTCGCTGGATGGCGTGTTGCTGGCGCAAAACATCAGCCAGTTCGCCCATAAACCGTTTATTGTGTTTATCACCGCATGGAAAGAACATGCGGTAGAAGCGTTTGAACTGGAGGCGTTTGACTACATTCTCAAACCGTATCAGGAGTCACGCATTACCGGGATGCTGCAAAAACTGGAAGCAGCCTGGCAACAACAGCAGACCAGCAGTACGCCTGCCGCGACGGTAACGCGTGAGAATGACACCATTAATCTGGTGAAAGATGAGCGAATCATTGTCACGCCAATTAACGATATCTATTACGCCGAAGCGCACGAGAAAATGACCTTTGTCTATACGCGGCGTGAATCCTACGTAATGCCGATGAACATTACCGAGTTTTGCAGCAAGCTGCCGCCGTCGCATTTTTTCCGCTGCCATCGCTCATTTTGTGTCAATCTGAACAAAATCCGCGAGATCGAACCGTGGTTTAATAACACCTATATTCTGCGGCTGAAAGATCTGGATTTTGAAGTGCCGGTCAGCCGCAGCAAAGTTAAAGAATTCCGCCAGTTAATGCATCTTTAATCGGGAACTTTCATGAAAGCACCAGGCTTGCCCGCCGATCAACAATTTTTCGCCGATCTGTTCAGCGGCCTGGTGCTTAACCCGCAACTACTGGGGCGCGTCTGGTTTGCCAGCCAGCCTGCCTCATTGCCAGTGGGCAGTTTATGTATTGATTTTCCCCGTCTGGATATCGTGCTACGCGGCGAATACGGCAATCTGCTGGAAGCAAAGCAGCAACGTATGGTGGAAGGAGAAATGCTGTTTATTCCGGCACGCGCGGCTAATTTACCGGTCAACAACAAACCGGTGATGCTGTTAAGCCTGGTGTTCGCACCGACCTGGCTTGGCTTATCATTTTACGATAGCCGCACCACGTCGTTGTTACATCCTGCTCGCCAGATCCAACTTCCCAGCCTGCAACGCGGCGAAGGTGAAGCAATGCTTACTGCCCTCACCCATCTTAGCCGTTCGCCGCTGGAGCAGAATATCATTCAGCCGCTGGTGTTAAGTTTGCTGCATCTTTGCCGTAACGTGGTGAATATGCCGCCGGGCAATTCGCAGCCGCGCGGCGATTTTCTCTATCACAGCATTTGTAACTGGGTTCAGGATAATTATGCCCAGCCGCTCACCCGTGAGAGCGTGGCGCAGTTTTTTAATATCACGCCCAATCATCTGTCAAAACTGTTTGCGCAGCATGGAACAATGCGTTTTATCGAATATGTGCGTTGGGTGCGAATGGCGAAGGCGAGGATGATTTTGCAGAAATATCATCTGTCGATTCATGAAGTGGCACAGCGTTGCGGTTTTCCGGACAGCGACTATTTTTGTCGCGTTTTCCGGCGTCAGTTTGGCCTGACGCCGGGAGAGTACAGCGCCCGTTTTCAGGGCTAACGTCAGAAGGTTAATTCCGTTTCCAGCAGCGTCAGGATGCTTTGCGCATCTTGCGCGGCGAACAGCGACTGGCGGAAGTTTTTATTCACCAGTTTACGCGCCAGCTGCGAGAAGACTTTCACATGATTCATCCCTTCGTTAGCGCCCAGTGTCAGCATGATCACCAGTTCGACTTCGCCCATTTCTGACTGCCAGTCAACCGGTTTCACCAGCCGGGCAATGCTGATACTGGAATGACGGATCCACTGAGATTTGGTGTGCGGGATCGCTACGCCAAAACCAACGCCGGTGGTAACAATCTCTTCCCGCTGCCAGACATCCTCTTCCAGCTCGAACGGATGTTCAGTGCGCCCGTTAACGCCGAGGTTACCGCACAGGAACTGGATCGCCTGCTCTTTATTGCTAAAGGACTGATCAACAAAGATATTCTCCAGCGCCAGCAGTGGGCGAACGTCTTCTTCCGGCGTAAAGGCGGTGAGTAACGCTTCAATTTCCTGCGCGCTGCGGCATTCACATGCCTGACGCGCCAGTTCCCGACACGCCTCGCTATCCAGTTGACGAAGCTGGCTTTTCACCGCCGGAATGCGCGGGCTACTCATACTTAACTCGTCCAGGCCCAGCCCAAGCAGTAGCGGCAGATAACGGCTTTCACCGCCCAGTTCACCGCAAATGCCTACCCATTTACCCCGCTGATGCGCAGTGGTAATAATCTGCTGCAACATGCGCAGGAACGATGGCGTAATCGGGTTATACAGCGGCGATACGCGCGGGTTATTACGATCGACCGCATACAGATACTGGGTCATATCGTTGGAGCCGATACTGAAGAAATCTACCTCATCGCAGAAGTGATCGATGATGTAGCACACCGACGGCACTTCCACCATGATACCCAGCGTAATCGTCTCTGCATGACGCAGGCCATCGCGCTTAAGCTCAACGATCGCTTTTTGGATCTCGCCCTTCACCCATAAGATCTGATCGAGGCTGTGAACCATTGGGATCATCAACTGGGCGTTGCCGAAACTGGCGGCGCGCAAAATGGCCCGCAGTTGAGTGCGGAACAGGCCCGCAAATTCCGGGTAAATACGTACCGCGCGATAGCCGAGGAACGGGTTCTCTTCCTGGGGAATATTCAGATAAGGAATGCTTTTATCGCCGCCGATGTCCATCGTGCGGAAGATAATCGGCTTGTCGCCCGCCGCCAGTAGCACCTGCTGGTAGGCTTCAAATTGCTCCTGCTCGTCCGGCGCGCTGTCGCGATCCATATAGAGCATTTCAGTACGGAACAGCCCAACACCTTCCGCGCCGTTGGCAAACGCGCCTGGCGCTTCCAGAGCGGTGCCGATATTCGCCGCAATATCAATACGCTTGTTATCACGGGAATAGGCCAGCTGCGCGGCGGCCTGCGCCTGTTGTTTTTGGCGTTTATCCGCCAGCGTCTGCGCGACCTGATAATAACCGCTCACCGCGTCATCAGGGTTAATCGCCAGCACGCCGCACTGGGCGTCAAGCACTGCCGGTTGCCCGGCATAGCGCGCGATCGCATCCAGCGGCAAGCCACTCAGTACCGGGATCGCCGAGGCACGGGCCAGAATCAGGGTATGCGAGGTGCGCCCGGTTTTCTCCAGAATCATGCCCGCAAGATTTTTTAAATCGAGGCTCAAAAACTGGCTTGGGGTTAAATCCTCGGCCACCAGAATAGTCGGTTTTTCCAGCACCAGATTGTTGCGCGGCTTCAGTTCCGGCCAGGTGATATGCAGCAACTGTTCGCTGATATCGCGAATGTCGCTGACCCGCTCGCGCAGATAATCGCTGGCAGAAGCAGATAGTTTGGCGCAAACCTGCTCCATATTGCTGATGATCGCCGCCCCCAGCCCCTGATGCTGTTCTGCCATAAGGCGACGGATATTGCCTGCAAATTCATCATCCTGAATCAGCGACAAATGGGCGCTGAGGATAGTTTTGCTTTCGCCGTCACGCTCACGCAGCTGCTGGTTCAGTTGCTCGGCAAGCGTTGCCAGGCTGTGCTCCAGCCGGGTGGAATCTTGCGCACTGGCGGGGATCGCCCGGTAACTGTCGAGGCTGTCGCTCTGTAACAGGATCAGCGTACCCACGCCGACGCCGCTTGCCAGCACATTGCCGTACAATAAATCAGGATTCAGACGGCTTAATGAACGCGGCAGCGGATGCGCCGTCAGTTCTGCCTGCGTTGGCTGGACGCTGTCGCTGTCGATAAAGCGCACCTGGATGTACTCTTCCAGCACGCGCCGCGCCTGCTCTTCATCGCTGCCGCTAATGTTCAGGCTGCAACTGTCATTAAATAAAGTGCCGGTACCAATCAGCGCCAGCGAACTTTTCGCATCGGCCTTTGCGTTCTGGCGATGGTTAATAAAAGTGATTTCGCTTTGCCACTGGCTGCACTGTTCTTTAAGTTCCCACGCCGGACGAGCATGAATACCGTTAGGCAAAGGACAGAGAAATTGAATCGTTAACATAACCGCTCCGGGTTAATCAGGAGATCATCTGAAATCCGTCAGTTGAACAACCGTCTCACGGGTAAGACGTTGAATAAGGGCAGATAAAAGTTGCTGCATCTGCAAAATGTCGCGGCAATCGGCAATCGATGCCGCACAATGTCCGTGGCGCGTCGCTGGCCCCATCACCACCGTGGGTACGCCGGTGTCAGTTAAATGCACCGCTCCACCGTCCGTGCCGCCGTTGCTGAACATATCTGCCTGTAACGGCACGCCAATTTCTGCCGCCACGGTTTCAATCCACGCGGTAAGTTTTGGCGGCGCAATCAGCGACTTGTCGCTTAATACCAGCATCGGGCCGTTACCAATCTGGCGATGGTTAGCCGCGCCATAATCAAAGTTTTTCGCCCAGCAGGCGGTATCCAGCACAATCGCAACGTCCGGTGAAACCGCACGGGTAGCGGTTTGCCCGCCGCGTAATCCCACCTCTTCGCTGGAGCTGGCCACCAGCCACACCTCCGCAGGCAGTTCGGCGTCGTGCAGCTCACGTAGTAACGTCACCAGCAGATAGCAACCGAGGCGATCATCAAAGGCTTTCCCCATCACCCGCTGGTGAGGGAGAACCTGAAAAGTTGTATCAAAGGTGACGCGATCGCCTGGACGAATTCCCGCCTGCATCACTTCGTCATACGAGCGCGCACCAATGTCCACGCGCATGGCGCTGACGTCATTCCCCTGCCGGTCGCCGTCAAGCAGGCCTGGAATTTTGCACTCTTCACGGGTAGTGATACGCACCGACTGAAGCTGGCGGGCAGCCATGCGTACATTGCCAACCGGCAACACATCGATCGCCCCTTCGCGGGAGATGCTGCGCACCATAAATCCCACTTCATCCATATGCGCACAGATCATCACCTTCGGACCTGTCGATTCATTGAGGCGGATCAGCACCGATCCCAGGCCGTCAAATCGCACTTCTTTTTGCAGGCGATCCGCTTCTTCCAGCAGGATCTGCCGCACTTCCTGTTCCGAGGAGGCGATCGCATCTGCCTCGCTCAACGCTTTTAATAACGATAAATCCATTATGCCTCTCCCGTGAGCAACACTGTTTTCGGCATGGCGTAGAGCACTTCTGCGCCTTGCGGGGTGACCAGCACAACATCCTCGATGCGCACGCCCCCTTGCCCTGGCAAATAAATCCCCGGCTCCACGGTCAGTAACATGCCTGGCTGTAGCGTCGTGGTGTCCCGCGGTGAAAAACGCGGATCCTCATGGACTTCAATACCGATAGCATGACCGGTGTTATGACCGAAATTGTCACCAAATCCAGCCTCGGTAATCACCCGGCGCGCGGCGTCGTCAACCTGCTGGCAGCGCACGCCGGGGCGAATCGCGGAGATTGCTGCGAGCTGTGCCTGCAGGACAATTTGATAGACGTTAAACAGCGGGTGAGATTCGGCGCTCACCCCTTCGCCATTCACCAGCAAGGTGCGCGTCATATCAGAGCAGTACCCCTGATAGAGCGCACCGAAATCGAGAGTGACAAACTCGCCCGCTGTAACAATCTTGTCGCTGGCTTTGCCGTGCGGCAGCGCCCCACGCCAGCCGCTGGCGACAATGGTGTCAAAAGAGGCTTTTTCTGCGCCCTGCTGGCGCATAAACCACTCCAGTTCAGCGGCTATCTCGCACTCGCTCATTCCCGCCTGAATAAAGCGGCGAATATGCTCTGCACCGCGATCGGCAATCCCACAGGCGAGGCGGATTTTCTCCACCTCCTCTGGCGTTTTGATTTGCCGCAGCACATCCGGCGTGGCGCTTACCAGTTTCGCATTGAGTTCAGACTGCCAGCGGTGCGCGGTTTCCCAACTCACCTGCTGGCCCTCAAAACCGAGCGTTTGCAACTGCTCATCGGCAATGATTTGCCTGGCGATGGTTGTAAGCTTGTGCGTCGCGTCAAGCAAATGCAGCTGGTAACCTTGCGTGCGGGCTTCTACATCCGCGTAATAGCGCGAGTCCACCAGAATGTGCGCACTTTCACGGCTAATCACCACATAGCCTGATCCGGTGGAGATCCCCAGATGCGGCTGTTTGTTCTGCCGTGAGGAGAGAAGCACCGCATCCAGTTGTTGCGCCTTAAGCCAGTCGCGCAGCGAAGCGAGTAATGTCATCAGGATTTTCCTTCTTACAGGCTATCGATTAACAATTTGCCTTTACGGAACATCATCAGACGCAGGAACACCACCATCAGCGCAGTAATGACTGCTCCCAGCGCGATCCCCGCCATGTAGACGCCGAGGTTAGTGACCAGTGGCCATGCCCAGATAGCGGATTCCGGGAACCATTGCACTGCGCCCAGCCAGACTGCAGCGGTTGAGCCGACAATCGCGCCAACCATATAGGACGGAATGGCGGTGATGGGGCTTTCCAGCGCAAACGGAATCGCACCTTCACTGATCCCCATAAAGGCAAGGAACATGGCGGTTTTACCCTGCGGATAAAGCTGAGCGTTGAACAGGCGTTTGCCGGTTAAACGACGGTCAATAATGGTCGCCAGACCCAGACCAATCGGCGGAATAACGATAGCGATAGAACGTGCGGTGACCGGTAATACGTGGTCCGTGGTAAAGCTGAAGGCAACGAAACCTGCGGCTTTGTTGATCGGGCCACCAAGGTCGATTGCTGTCGCCGCGGCGATCCCCATCGCGTACATCAGCGCGCCCTTCTCACCTGCAGCGGTCAGCACGGTACGGATACCGCCGTTGATCCAGCCACCAAAGGGGGTGATGACGTAGTACATCGCCAGCATGACAAAAATGGCGGAAAGAATCGGTAGCAAAAATGTGGTTTTGAACGCTAACAGGAAATCCGGTAACTGGATTTTCTGGTTCATCCATTTCACGAGGTAACCCGCAACGATAGATATTATCAGCGCACCAATGAAGGTGGACGGCACCGGCGAAGAGGTCGCCCATTGCATAGTGCTGGGATCGAAGTTCAGCAGTTGCGTCGGCTGGGTAGACATCAAGCCGCCGATAAAACCCGCCGGGAACGCCAGTTTGCCACCGATAGAGTTTGCCACAAAAGCAGCAAACATCGGAATGGCAAAACCAAACAACACGCCGCCGAAGGACTGCGACAGCCAGGCAAATTTAAGTAAGGAGAGGTCGAAACCGGAGAATTTCCCGCTATTAAGAGCATCCATGATGCCGATATCAGCAGGAATTTTAAGCCAGCTATAAGCAATCAGCTGGCTGAAAGCGAGGATCACACCGCCCATAATTAAGGTCGGCACCATGCGTGAAATCCCTGACATCACATGCTGCGGGAGTTCACCCCAGAAGCTGGTTTTAGAGGCCTGCGGATTCTTAATTGCCGCTGCCGCACCGGATGCGCCAGGCACAACGGTTGCACTGCGTTTTTTAATGGCCATAACAATTATCCCTGTCGAATATTACTGTTGTTCAGAGGCAATCATCTCTTCGATTTCTTTGATGATGCCCGCAGCGTTTTTAATTGCGTCCTGCAAAGTGATTTCATAAACGTCGCGTGATTCGAAACGTTCGTTATCTTCCGGGGTAACCGCCACGGAGTGGATGATGATGGTCGCTTCGGCGATATCCTGCGCGGTCAGACGATTCTGGATACCGTCCGCACCCTGGGTTTCAATTTTCACTTCATAACCGGCTTCTACCGCCGCTTCTTCCAGCGCCTGAGCGGCCATAAAGGTGTGAGCCAGGCCCATTGGGCAGGCACATAAGGCAATCAGTTTCTTACTCATCGTTAATTCCTCGTTCAGTGATAGTTGACGAGTGAAATTATGAACGTGCAAAACAAATCGCCGTTACCAGACAAATAATGCATTTACTGGAGAATTAATCCCGCTGCACGGAAGTGTGACGCAGGTCGGCCTTGTGAGGGGACACAAAGGAAAATTGAATTAACTGTATGATTTAAAAGATTATCGGGAGAGTTACCTCCCGATATAACAGGAAGGAGTTACAGAATGTGGCCTAAGGTCTGGCGTAAATGTGCGCCGGAACCGAGAAGGCCCGGATTGTCATGGACGATGAGATACACCGGAATATCATGGACATATTCTTTAAAGCGCCCTTTATCTTCAAATGCGGCACGGAAACCGGAGGCTTTGAAGAACTCAAGGAAGCGCGGCACGATACCGCCCGCAATAAACACGCCGCCAAATGTCCCGAGATTGAGCGCCAGATTGCCGCCAAAACGGCCCATAATGACGCAAAACAGCGACAACGCGCGGCGGCAATCGGTGCAGCTGTCAGCCAGCGCGCGTTCGGTAATATCTTTTGGCTTGAGATTTTCTGGCAGGCGGTTGTCGGCTTTCACAATTGCGCGATACAAATTCACCAGCCCAGGGCCAGAAAGCACACGTTCCGCCGAAACATGGCCAATTTCCGCACGCAATATTTCGAGGATAATGGCCTCTTCTTCACTATTCGGCGCAAAATCAACGTGACCGCCTTCGCCTGGCAAGCTTATCCAACGCTTATCGACATGGACCAGATGCGCAACCCCTAGCCCCGTTCCGGCACCGTAAACCGCAATAGGCTTACCTTCTACCGGTTCTGCGCCACCAAACTGAATCAGATGCTCTTTTTTCAGCATCGGGATCGCCATCGATACAGCGGTAAAATCGTTAATAATTTCCAGATGGCTAAAACCGAGATTCTTTTTCATTTCGGCAATTGAGAACGCCCAGGTATGGTTGGTCATTGCCACCCAGTCACCGGTAATTGGGCAAGCGATGGCAATACAGCCGTCTTTCACCTCGACCTTATGTTCTTCAAGATAAACGCGAATGACCGCTTCGAGGCTGGGGTAATCAAGCCCTGAATAGGTCTTAGCCTGCGAGATTTCACCACTGGCAATATCACACAGAGCAAGACGTGCGTTGGTGCCGCCCACATCACCGACTAATGCATACTTTGTCATTCTTCAACTGCTCCGCTAAAGTCAAAATAATTCTTTCTCACACTGTAAATACCTGGGGGCATAACAACAACGCCGGAAAGGCAGGCTCCCTGTAAATATCGATCTGGGTCACACAATTACTTTATCGTTTCAGCACCAATTGCAGCGATGCCTTTTTGCAAGCTGGGCAAACTAAGTATCTGACCCCGCATAAGGAATAGAATATGCTCCATCCGCGAGCCAGAACCATGTTGTTATTATCGCTCCCCGCCGTGGCAATTGGGATTGCGTCCAGTCTTATTCTGATTGTGGTGATGAAAATCGCCTCGGTATTACAGAATTTGCTCTGGCAACGACTGCCGGGAACTCTGGGGATAGCCCAGGATTCACCTTTCTGGATCATCGCCATATTAACGCTAACAGGTATTGCGGTGGGGTTGGTTATCCGTTTCAGCCAGGGGCATGCCGGACCAGACCCCGCCTGTGAACCGCTGATCGGCGCACCAGTTCCGCCCTCTGCGCTACCAGGACTTATCGTAGCATTAATTCTTGGTCTTGCTGGTGGCGTCAGCCTGGGGCCAGAACATCCGATCATGACCGTCAATATCGCCCTTGCGGTTGCCATTGGCGCTCGTCTGTTACCGCGTGTCAACCGAATGGAGTGGACTATTTTAGCCTCTGCCGGAACCATCGGCGCGCTGTTTGGCACACCTGTTGCGGCGGCGTTGATATTTTCGCAAACCTTAAATGGTAGTAGTGAAGTTCCGCTATGGGATCGTCTTTTTGCGCCGTTAATGGCGGCAGCAGCTGGTGCACTTACTACCGGATTATTTTTCCATCCCCATTTTTCACTGCCCATTGCGCATTACGGACAAATGGAAATGACCGATATTCTCAGCGGTGCAATTGTCGCGGCGATTGCCATCGCAGCAGGGATGGTCGCCGTATGGTGCTTACCACGGTTGCACGCGATGATGCATCAAATGAAAAATCCGGTGCTCGTGCTGGGTATTGGCGGATTTATTCTCGGTATTCTGGGGGTTATGGGTGGACCAGTTTCTCTGTTTAAAGGGCTGGATGAGATGCAGCAGATGGTGGCAAATCAGGCTTTCAGCACCAGCGATTACTTTTTGCTGGCGGTAATTAAACTTGCCGCCCTGGTCGTTGCTGCCGCCAGTGGCTTTCGCGGTGGGCGAATCTTCCCGGCAGTGTTTGTCGGCGTGGCATTAGGGTTGATGCTGCATGAGCACGTCCCCGCCGTTCCAGCGGCAATAACCGTTTCCTGCGCTATTCTCGGCATCGTGCTGGTGGTAACACGCGATGGCTGGTTAAGTCTTTTTATGGCGGCAGTCGTTGTACCCAATACCACATTGCTACCGCTGCTCTGTATCGTCATGCTTCCGGCATGGCTGTTATTAGCAGGTAAGCCGATGATGATGGTCAATCGTCCGAAGCAACAGCCACCCCACGATAACGTTTAGCAAAAAATGCTCTCCTTTATGATTTAAGAGTTATGGCGATGATACGGGGCTTTACCTCCCCGTAATATTGCGTTAACAGGCCGCTGACGGCTTCGATCGTGAAGGAGAATAACAATGTTCAGGTCACTGTTTCTGGCGGCCGCCCTGATGGCATTTACCCCGCTTGCGGCAAACGCAGGTGAAATCACCCTACTGCCATCAATCAAATTACAAATTGGCGATCGCGATCATTACGGTAATTACTGGGACGGTGGTCACTGGCGCGACCGTGACTACTGGCATCGCAATTATGAATGGCGTAAGAACCGCTGGTGGCGTCATGATAATGGCTACCATCGTGGCTGGGATAAGCGTAAAGCGTATGAGCGTGGCTATCGTGAAGGCTGGCGCGATCGTGACGATCATCGCGGAAAAGGCCGCGGACATGGACACCGCCATTAAACACATTCGCCAATGGAGCACAACGCCTGATGCGACGCTAGCGCGTCTTGTCAGGCCTACAAACCGTCTCTTTAACGCGTAGGGCGGATAAGGCGTTTTACGCCGCATCCGCCAGTGATGACTGGTACGACGCCAGTTGAACTATAGCCCCAGCGCCGTCCCCACCAACAACCAGATATTCAGCGCCACTACCAGCACCACAATCACCCAGCCTGTCTGTTTTACGCGTTTACTGTTCACCAGATCGCCCATCAACTTACTGTCACTGGTAAAAATCAGCAGTGGAACCAGCGCCAGAGCGATACCAAAACTTAACAGCACCTGACTCATAACCAGAATCCGTGTCGGATCTAATCCCATCAGAATGACAATAAATGACGGCAGCATGGTGACTGTACGACGCACCCACAGCGGGATATGAAAGCGAATGAAGCCCTGCATCACCACCTGCCCCGCCAGTGTCCCCACCACCGTTGAGGACAGTCCGGCAGCAACCAGGCTTAATCCAAAGACCGTTGCCGCAGCATGGCTTAACAACGGTTGCAGCGTCAGGTAAGCCTCATCAAGATCGGCAACACCAGTATGACCTGAAAAATGGAACGCCGCCGCAGCTGTAGCCATCATCGCCAGATTGACAAAACCGGCAATAGTCATGGCGATAGCCACATCCCATTTGGTGGCGGAATAACGTTGTTGACGAGAACCGCCATGTAAATGTTGAGTGAGCGAAGAGTGCAAATAAATCACATGCGGCATAATCGTCGCCCCTAACACGCCTGCTGCCAGGAAGACCGCCTCCGAAGTAGGTAAACTCGGGATCACCATTCCTTTACCCAGCTGCGCCAGGTTAGGCTGGGAGAAAATCAACTCGACAATGTAAGCCGCGGCAACAAACAACAGTAACCCGCCAATCACTTTCTCCAGTGGTTTTTGCCCGCGACGTTGCAGCATTAAAATCAGGAAAGTCGCGATCCCCGTCAGCACCGCGCCTTGCAACAACGAAACACCAAGAATGAGTTTAAAACCGATCGCCGCACCAATAAATTCCGCCAGGTCGGTTGCCATCGCAATAATTTCTGCCTGAACCCAATAGAACCACACTACGGGACGCGGATAGTGATCACGAATCTGCTCCGCCAGATTTTTACCGGTGGCAATCCCCAGTTTGGCAGAGAGGATCTGAATCAGCATCGCCATCAGGTTGGCCCAAACGACAACCCACAGTAGCTGATAGCCGAAGCTGGCACCCGCCTGAATATTGGTCGCAAAGTTACCGGGATCGATATAACCAATCGCCGCAATGAACGCAGGTCCCATTAATGCGAGCCTCATCTTGCGCGCCGCCCGTCCGCTGCTACTCTCAACGCGATAGTTCGTCATCTTGTGCCTCTAAAACATAGCCTTTGCTATGTTTCATGCTATGCCAAACGAGAATGATTATCAAATTCATTTAAATGGGTTGTGGTGATTTCTCTGATAGACCAGGATTATGACTACGAAAAGATTGATGACTTGAATGTTATGGTTATGTTTAATGTTAGCACATTTACATAACTTTCAGCTTCCATACACAACATAGCAGAAATGTATGACAGCTCACTATTTTTGAAGCTTGTCACAGGACGTCATTATAGTGTGTGTCAGATCTCGTTTTCCTTAACCATGTTACATAGAATGTGCACGGAAATTTAACCTGCCTCATATTTGGAGCAAATATGGACCGCGTCCTTCATTTTGTACTGGCACTTGCCGTTGTTGCGATTCTCGCACTGCTGGTAAGCAGCGACCGCAAAAAAATTCGTATCCGTTATGTTATTCAACTGCTTGTTATCGAAGTGTTACTGGCGTGGTTCTTCCTGAACTCCGACGTTGGTTTAGGCTTCGTGAAAGGCTTCTCCGAAATGTTCGAAAAACTGCTCGGATTTGCCAACGAAGGGACTAACTTCGTCTTTGGTAGCATGAATGATCAAGGCCTGGCATTCTTCTTCCTGAAAGTGCTGTGCCCAATCGTCTTTATCTCTGCATTGATCGGTATTCTCCAGCACATTCGCGTGTTGCCGGTGATTATCCGCGCAATTGGTTTCCTGCTCTCCAAAGTCAACGGCATGGGCAAACTGGAATCCTTTAACGCCGTCAGCTCCCTGATTCTGGGTCAGTCTGAAAACTTTATTGCCTATAAAGACATCCTCGGCAAAATCTCCCGCAATCGTATGTACACCATGGCAGCAACGGCGATGTCCACCGTGTCGATGTCCATCGTTGGTGCATACATGACCATGCTGGAACCGAAATACGTCGTTGCGGCACTGGTACTGAACATGTTCAGCACCTTTATCGTGCTGTCGCTGATCAACCCTTACCGTGTTGATGCCAGTGAAGAAAACATCCAGATGTCCAACCTGCACGAAGGCCAGAGCTTCTTCGAAATGCTGGGTGAATACATTCTGGCAGGTTTCAAAGTCGCCATTATCGTTGCCGCGATGCTGATCGGCTTTATCGCCCTGATCGCCGCGCTGAACGCACTGTTTGCCACCGTGACTGGCTGGTTTGGCTACAGCATCTCCTTCCAGGGCATCCTGGGCTACATCTTCTATCCGATTGCATGGGTGATGGGTGTTCCTTCCAGTGAAGCACTGCAAGTGGGCAGTATCATGGCGACCAAACTGGTTTCCAACGAGTTCGTTGCGATGATGGATCTGCAGAAAATTGCCTCTACACTCTCTCCGCGTGCTGAAGGCATCATCTCTGTGTTCCTGGTTTCCTTCGCTAACTTCTCTTCAATCGGGATTATCGCAGGTGCAGTTAAAGGCCTGAATGAAGAGCAAGGTAACGTGGTTTCTCGCTTCGGTCTGAAGCTGGTTTACGGCTCTACCCTGGTGAGTGTGCTGTCTGCGTCAATCGCAGCACTGGTGCTGTAAGACCATACATAAAAAAGCCGGGGATAATTCCCCGGTTTTTTTTACGCCTGTTAATCAGCTAATGGCTGCGGGCGACCAATCAAATACCCTTGCAGATATTGCACCCCGAGCTTATGCAATAGCGCCTGCTGCTGTTGCGTCTCGACAAACTCCGCGACCACACTCAATGACTTCGCTTTCGCCAGATCGGTAATTGATCTCACAATCATCGCATCCAGCGTATTCGTGACAATATCTTTCACAAAGACGCCATCAATTTTGATGATATCAGCCTGCAAACGCTTTAACCGTTCGTAGTTGGCATAGCCGGTGCCAAAGTCATCAATCGCAATCCGGAAACCAAACTTATGCAGCTGCTCGATGTTGTACATGCTGCTTTCTGCGTTAGAAAACGCCTGCTCCTCGGTGATCTCAAGAATGACCGCCTGCGGGGAGATGTTATAACGCTTAAACAGACGAATAATCCGCCCGGCAATATTCTTTTGCAGCAGCGTGAGCGGCATTAAATTGACTGAAAAGCGCGGGCCTTTTTTGTCGCAAGGATGTGTTGCCAGCCACTTCAACAAGGATTCCAGCACTTGCAAATCAAAACGCGCGCTAAGGTTAAACTGAGCAATAAGGGGCAGAAACTTATCCGGGGTCATAATGCCGCCGTCATATTTCAGTCGCGCGAGGATTTCATCATAACCTTCACCCTCTTTGTTGCGAATTGGCTGGGCGTAGAGCAGCAAATCACCCTGATCTAACGCCGTACGAATGGTATTCAGCAATAGCACCTGTTTAGTGGTCTGCCCGGAAACCATCTCCTCTCGGCTATCCAGCGCCAGCACATGGTGATGTGCGCAGGATTGCTCCGCCAGCCAGCTTAACTGCCCCAACAAGGGTTGCAGGGTTTCCTGATTTCCATCAAAACGCCCCCAGGCAGCACCATAGCCCATATCCAGCCCGGTATTATTCCAGTGAATTTGCCGACTATTCAGGATGTTAACCATATGCTGGAGTCGCCCTTCCGTTTCCGGTCCACTCAGCACTAACAGCAGTTCACTACCCGGCAATTGATACAACTTTTCGTTTTCCTGCATCAACGGCAGCAGCGTACGGTAAATTGATCGGATACAGTGAACGCGCATCATTAAGCCGTAATGACGACTCATAAACTCAAGATTATCAATGCGCAGGCAGCAAAAACTCTTGCCCGCCTCTTGCTCCGGCGCTTGTTCTAACGCACGAAAGTTGGGTAGGAGCGTTAACGGATCGGTCAGCGCCTGCAAATGCCAGCGGCGATTAAGCCATTCACTGCGATGATAAATGCGCACCATATAGAGCAGGCAAACACTAAAGGAAATCAGCACCGCGAGAATAAATGCCAGCGAATATTCGGTTAGTACCCCTTGCAAAAAGTTCTGGTTGTAATTCAGCAGGCAAAGCGTTGAAACAGCCCAGGTGAGATTTAAAAACGGATAGCGAAGCTTACCGACACCGAGGGTAAAGATGATAAAGAAAACAGGTACCAGGTAACCGGCAATAAAGTCATTCTCATACGGTGTGCACATCAGAAGTAGCAGCACGCTAAGAGCTGCCAGCCAGCTTAAGGTAAATGCGCGTTTCTCTTTGCTCAACGACGGAGCGATATCCCTGCGCCACAATATCTGCGCAAAGTGGGGACTTACAATCATGCGAGTGAGATAGTAGAAAAGCATGTTGTAAATCAGCACAGCGGTGAAAAGGCTTAGTAAATCAACGACTGTGAAAATGGCATCCGCATCGCCGAAAAAGGTGGATATCTTTAGCGGGAAATCAAAAAAGCTCCCCACAAGATACATGCTGCATTTGATGCCGATCGGCGTCACCAAACCAAGCCAGAAAAGACGTTGCCAGACATATCGGCTGGTCAATCCATAACGCCAACGCGTCCCCAGCTGCCAGCGTAATATTGCGCAGGCACACAACACAACAAACGTCTGGCTGCCGAGCATGACCGCGGTCTGTAAAAAAGATAGATGAAAGTTCCACAGATTGGTGCAAAACATCCCGCATAAAACGGGAACGACACCGCGCCAGCCAAAGATAAACAAGATTGACAGCATTACGCACAGTGGCATCCACGCCAGAAAGATATAACTGGAATGGATAATGGCAAGTGGCGAAATAAAACGGGATAGCTGAATAAGTACCACGGTGAGCGTAAACGCTAGTGTGAATATCTTGATATTTTTTATCAGGTTATGCTCCACAAACATGAGTACACTACTCTCACTGATCGGGGTTTTCAGGCACACAAATAATAAGTTTATTCGCATCGCGAAGCAAACAGGGGCCAGCCTGTTGCCGATTTTTCATCCAATGATGCTTTCACCAGGCGGCGCTAACCCGGACGTAGACTGTATTACAAAAGCGGCAAAAAGCAGAGACAAAAAACCCCCGCTTTACAGCGAGGGTTTGAAATTTGGTGGAGCTAAGCGGGATCGAACCGCTGACCTCTTGCATGCCATGCAAGCGCTCTCCCAGCTGAGCTATAGCCCCACGATGCGTTTACGTACCAAATTTGCTGGGTGCAAAATTTGGTGGAGCTAAGCGGGATCGAACCGCTGACCTCTTGCATGCCATGCAAGCGCTCTCCCAGCTGAGCTATAGCCCCGTCACGTAAAGCTTGTCGAGTTGACGGGCGGCATCATATGAATTCCGCCCGAATGTGTCAACGGCAAATTGCAACGTGTAGTTTCAATCGCTGAAAAATCAGGCAAATGAACAATTTTGGAAAACCGCTCGCATTCAGTAGTTATTCATGTCACGGTTTCCTGTAAAGTGGTGTTATAAAATGAACTACTAATAGACCCACATACATTCAGGGAATTGTTATGTTCAAGGAGAGGATGACGCCAGATGAACTTGCCAGACTGACCGGCTATAGCCGGCAGACCATTAATAAATGGGTACGCAAGGAAGGCTGGACAACGTCACCAAAACCTGGCGTCCAGGGTGGCAAAGCCCGACTGGTTCACGTCAATGAACAGGTTCGTGAATATATTCGCAATGCTGAACGTCCAGAAGGTCAGGGAGAAGCGCCTGCCCTGTCTGGTGATGCGCCGCTTGAAGTGTTGCTGGTGACACTGGCGAAAGAGATGACGCCAGTTGAACAAAAACAGTTTACATCCTTGCTTCTGCGGGAAGGGATTATCGGATTATTACAACGCTTAGGGATTCGCGATAGCAAATAATATGAAAAGATTACGCAATAAAATGACCACCGAAGAACTGGCTGAATGCCTCGGTGTGGCTAAACAAACTGTTAACCGTTGGATCAGAGAAAAAGGCTGGAAAACGGAAAAATTTCCTGGCGTGAAAGGCGGTCGTGCCAGACTTATTCTGGTCGATACGCAAGTTTGCGAGTTTATTCAGAACACGCCAGCCTTCCATAACACACCGATGCTTCTGGAAGCCGAAGAACCCCTTGCCGAATACGCACCGGGTATTCGCACCCCTGCTTATCGGCAAATCATCAGCGCAATAGACAACATGACTCACAGTGAGCAGGAAAAAGTTGCGCAATTTTTGTCACGCGAAGGAATTCGTAATTTCCTTGCTCGTCTCGACATAGATGAATCAGAATAAATAAAAAACGGCAGGGGTATCTCTCCTGCCGTTTATCTTTTATGCGCTAATTACTGCTGATTTTCGCGTTCAGCAATAAAAGCCAGCGCTTTGTTGATACGCTCGATACTGCGGGTCTTACCGATTGCGTGAACGGTAACATCCAGCGCCGGAGACTGCCCTGCACCGGTTACGGCGACACGCAGCGGCATACCAACTTTACCCATACCCACTTCCAGCTCATCCGCCGTCGCCTGAATAGCGTGATGAACGTTTTCAGCGGTCCAGTCAGTAATCGCGGCCAGTTTGTCACGAACCACTTCCAGCGGCTGACGCGCTACCGGACGCAGATGTTTTTTCGCGGCGTCGGCATCGAACTCAGCAAAATCTTCGTAGAAATAACGGCAGCTCTGTGCCATCTCTTTCAGCGTCTTGCAGCGTTCACCCAGTAGTTTCACCAGATCAGCCAGCTGCGGGCCGTTACGGGTATCGATATTTTCCTGCTCAATGTGCCACTGTAAGTGAGTAGCAACATACTCCGGCGGTAGCGCGTTAATGTAGTGATGGTTCAGCCATAGCAGCTTGTCGGTGTTGAACGCACTGGCAGATTTGCTGACGGCATTCAGGGTGAAGTATTTGATCATCTCTTCACGAGTGAAGATTTCCTGATCGCCGTGGGACCAGCCCAGACGCACCAGATAGTTCAGCAGTGCTTCTGGCAGATAACCATCATCACGATACTGCATTACGCTGACCGCCCCGTGACGTTTGGACAGTTTTTTACCGTCATCGCCGTTGATCATAGAAACGTGCGCGTAAACCGGTACCGGCGCTTTCAGTGCTTTAAGAATGTTGATCTGGCGTGGCGTGTTGTTGATATGGTCTTCGCCACGGATAACGTGGGTGATTTCCATATCCCAGTCATCGACAACCACACAGAAGTTATAGGTTGGAGAACCATCGGTACGACGGATAATCAGATCATCCAGCTCCTGGTTGCTGAATTCGATCGGACCACGGATCTGATCGTCAAAAACAACAGAACCTTCCTGCGGGTTAGCAAAACGTACAACACACGGTTCATCATCAGCATGATGCTCATGGCTGTGGCGGCAGCGACCGTCATAACGCGGCTTCTCACCTTTCGCCATTTGCTCTTCGCGCAGCGCTTCCAGGCGCTCTTTAGAGCAATAGCATTTATAAGCAGTGCCCTCTTCCAGCATCTGATCGATCACCGCGTTGTAGCGATCAAAACGTTTGGTCTGGTAGTACGGACCTTCATCCCACTCCAGGCTCAGCCAGTTCATGCCATCCATAATGGCTTCGATAGCTTCCGGCGTGGAACGCTCAAGATCGGTGTCTTCAATACGCAGCACGAACTCACCGCCGTGGTTACGTGCAAAAAGCCAGGAGTAAAGAGCAGTACGCGCGCCGCCAACGTGCAGATAGCCTGTTGGGCTTGGCGCGAAGCGAGTTTTGATTTTCATGAAATGGCCTTACGTTTAGAAAGATGCCGACAACCGGCAAATCCTGGAAAAATTGAGTGGGCGATATTCTATCACTCCCGCCTGATTCCTCAATGTAGTTCGGGTTGCAACCTTACGCATTATTGTTTTCGTTGACAAATTGCGCAACACGGTCTGTTTTGCGATCATCTTGCTTAAATTTACGACGAACGAACAATTTCTTTAGAAAATGCGTTGACTCATTTTGAACTCTCCCTATAATGCGACTCCACACAGCGGGGGTGATTAGCTCAGCTGGGAGAGCACCTCCCTTACAAGGAGGGGGTCGGCGGTTCGATCCCGTCATCACCCACCAACTACTTTATGTAGTCTCCGCCGTGTAGCAAGAAATTGAGAAATGGGTGATTAGCTCAGCTGGGAGAGCACCTCCCTTACAAGGAGGGGGTCGGCGGTTCGATCCCGTCATCACCCACCACTTTCTCGCCAGCTAAATTTCTTGTAGCAATGTGAAGTACCGAAGTGGGTGATTAGCTCAGCTGGGAGAGCACCTCCCTTACAAGGAGGGGGTCGGCGGTTCGATCCCGTCATCACCCACCACTTCGGGTCGTTAGCTCAGTTGGTAGAGCAGTTGACTTTTAATCAATTGGTCGCAGGTTCGAATCCTGCACGACCCACCAATGTAAAAAAGCGCCCTAAAGGCGCTTTTTTGCTATCTGCAATTTGCGAAATTGCCTGATGCGCTTCGCTTATCAGACCAACTATGTCCGGCAGTTCCCGTGCCTCTCATCTACTGCGCCAACGCCGCCAGCAGTTTAACCAGCGCGGGCGTCACCTGCTGCGTTTCATAAACAATATATAAGTCTGCCGGGATGCGTTCTTTGAGCGGACGGAATATGACACCGGGCCAGTTCATCTGCGCGTAGCTGTCCGCTATCAATGTGATACCAATACCCATACTGACCATGGCGAGTACCGTTTGCGGTTCATTAACTTCGCGAATAACAACCGGTGAAAATCCCACCTGCTGGCAAACTCGCTGCAAAAAATCCCAGTCAGTGTACACGGGCGGCATTGTAACAAAATACTCGTCACCTAGCGCTTCCAGCGGAACGGTGGAAAATGATGAGAGATGATGCTCTTCAGGCATCGCCACCAGAAACGCCGATTCATGCAACCGTAAGCTGGTAAAACCAGCCGGTGGTTCTGTCGCCATTCTCCAGATTCCGGCATCGAGTTCACGCCGTTCCAGCAGGGCCATTTGCATCGCGGGCATCTTTTCGCGAAAAAGAACGTCAACGTTAGGATTTTCCCTGAGGAATCGCCGCATAACCGGGCGCATCCGTCCCCACATTGCCGTTCCCACAACCCCGAGTTCAATCCGCCCTGCTTCTCCCCGACCTATTTGTTCAACCCGAGCCAATACATTATTTGCATTCACCAGCAATCGACGCGATTCTTCCATCAAGATTTTGCCCGCGTGTGTCAGTACGACGCTGCGCGAATGGCGAATAAAAAGCTGCGTGCCAAGTTGATTTTCCAGCTCTTTAATATGAATACTGAGCGGAGGCTGAGACATATTTAAACGCGCTGCTGCGCGACCAAAATGCAACTCTTCCGCTACGGCAAGAAAATAACGGAGCAACTTAAGATCTGTTCTATATACGCGTTCCATAATTAAGTGCTCCATATAATAAATACATCGTATTAAATTATCATGGCATAAAGTATTTCACCACCAGATATCCGACATACATAAACACGATGGATAATATACCCGGCAATACATTTGGAACAGGAATAGGTAATCGCACGATTGTAAACAAAGCACCAATGCCAAAACCAACGCCAGAAGAAAATAAAATATCTTTCACTAATTAACCTTTATCATAAAAGCAGCCCCAAGGAACAGAGCTGCGAATCCTTTTAATGTGTAACTGAACGATGCGTTATCTTTTCAGGGTCATGATTATATTTAAACCCAAAGAAAAATATCACTGCGAGAAAAAGAGCATATCCTGCAAACACCAGCCAGATAGTTTGCCAGTCTTTTACGCCATCCACCGAAAAGTAATCAACTGCCATGCCACTCAGAATCGAGCCAACCCATGCGCCGACACCATTTACCATGGTCATAAAGAGCCCCTGCGCGCTGGCACGAATGCTGGAATCAACTTCCTGTTCGACAAATACCGAACCAGAAATATTGAAGAAATCGAATGCACAGCCATAAACAATCATCGACAGCAGCAGCAAAATAAACCCGGTTGGTGACGGATCTCCATAAGCGAAGAAACCAAAGCGCAGCGTCCAGGCCACCATACTCATCATCATGACGGTTTTGATGCCAAAACGCTTCAAAAAGAACGGAATCGTCAAAATGAAACCGACTTCAGCCATCTGTGAAACTGACAGTAAAATGGAGGGATATTTCACCACGAAGCTATCAGCAAACTCCGGGTTACGGGCGAAATCATGCAGGAACGGATTACCAAAAACGTTGGTAATTTGCAGTACCGCACCCAGCATCATGGCAAAGAGGAAAAAGATGGCCATGCGTGGATTTTTAAACAGCACGAAGGCATCCAGACCCAGCTTGCTGGCAAGCGACGTGGCCGATTTTTTCTCCGCAACCGGAATCTTAGGCAAAGTCAGCGCATAAGCCGACAGCAACAATGACGCACCGGACGCAACATACAGCTGCAGGCTGCTCAATTCCAAATGCAGTAAGCTTACCGCCCACATCGCGACAATGAATCCCACCGTACCAAAAACGCGAATGGGTGGGAAAGCCGTCACCGGATCAAGCCCTGCCTGGGCCAGGCAAGAGTAAGAGACACTGTTCGATAATGCGATAGTCGGCATAAATGCCATCGCATTGATTAACATCACCCAAAACATCGTATCCGGATCACTCACCGACGCCGCATAAAAAAGTACGCCCGCGCACACCAGATGGCACAGCATATATGCTCGTTCAGCGCGCAGCCATTTGTCCGCGATGATCCCCATAATGCCAGGCATAATAATCGCGGCAATACCTTTGGAGCTGTAAACCATGCCGACATTAGCGCCGGTAAAATGGAGGGTATTAATCATGTAAGAACCGAGGGTAACCAGCCAGCTCCCCCAGATAAAATATTGCAAAAAGGACATTACCTTTAAGCGCAAAGCGATGCTCATAATCGTTTCCTTGTCGCATCATGTGGCCTCACCCGTGAGGCCGTTTATTGTTGTTTTAATCAGGCAATTTTGCGCAGAAACCCGCAAATTAGGTTGATAAAGTTCTGCTTAGAAAGCTCCGCTGCTGCCAGCGTTTGGGTATGCGAGAGCTTCACGTCACTCAGGCCTTCTGCCATATTGGTAATCGCAGAAACGGCCACTACCTTCAGGTCACAATGGCGTGCTGAAATAACTTCAGGCACAACGGACATTCCAACGACATCCCCGCCAATAATTTGCATCATGCGAATTTCAGCCGCCGTTTCGAAATTCGGCCCCGGATACGAAACAAACACACCTTCCGTCAGGGGGAATCCCTCTTCTTTCGCCACTTTTTGCAACAGCGCCCGGTAATCCGCATCATAGGCATTTGCCAGTGAGAAGAAACGCTCTCCAAAACGATCATCGTTAAGTCCCACCATCGGCGTACCTGGCATGGTGTTGATATGATCTTTCAATGCGACCAGGCTGCCTGCCCCCACTTCCGGACGCAGCGAGCCTGCCGCATTGGTGCAGAACAGTAGCTCGCAGCCCAGCAACTTAAAGGTACGAATTGCGTCAGTCATAATGGTCATTCCACGACCTTCGTAGAAATGTCCGCGACCTTTCATACATACCACCGGTACGCCCTGGAGATGGCCCAGCACTAACTCCCCCGCATGACCATGTACCGTACTTACCGGGAAGCCCGGCAGCTTTTCGTAGGAAATTGCGACCGCGTTCTCAATCTGATCGGCCAGCGCGCCCAGCCCGGAACCTAAAATAAAGGCCACTCGTGGCGTGAAATCAGGTTTATAAGTCTTGATAATATCTACGCAATACAGTGGGTTATGAGAAAACCGAGCCTGAGACATATATATCCTTTTTTTGTAGGGTGGAATCTAACGCCTTTTTATAACGAGATTGCCCTACCTCATACCAATACACTTTTTTCATGTATCCGATAGTTATTCGATATCGATATATTTATATTTTTTCACTATTAATAGGCGGAAAAAACTGTATTGGTACTCTCCTTTCCATTGCATTAACAATATGCCGCTTTTAATCAACCTTTTTATTAAGCAATCAACTAATAACGATCGGCATAGGGAATTATGCTATGAAAAAACATCTTTTTACTCTGACACTCTCTTCTGTATTGGCGATACCAGCAGTAACCCATGCAGAATTTAAAGGCGGTTTTGCTGATATAGGTATTCATTATCTTGACTGGACTAGCAGAACCACTGAGAAATCGTCGACCAAATCACACAAAGATGATTTTGGATATCTGGAACTGGAAGGCGGCGCTAACTTTAGTTGGGGAGAAATGTACGGGTTCTTCGACTGGGAAAACTTTTATAATGATCGTCATGATAAACCGGGTAGCGAGCAGCGTTATACATTTAAAAATACCAACCGTATTTACCTGGGTGACACCGGATTTAATCTCTACTTGCATGCGTATGGCACCTACGGTTCTGCGAATCGTGTGAATTTCCATGACGATATGTTCCTTTACGGGATCGGCTACAATTTCACCGGCAGCGGTTGGTGGTTCAAACCGTTCTTTGCAAAACGCTATACAGACCAAACCTATTATACCGGCGATAACGGTTATGTCGCCGGTTGGGTTGCAGGTTACAGCTTTATGCTGGGCAGTGAGAAATTCACCCTCACCAACTGGAACGAGTACGAGTTTGATCGTGATGCCACCTACGCGGCAGGTAATGGCGGCAAAGAAGGTCTGAACGGTGCCGTCGCACTTTGGTGGAATGCAACTTCATACATCACCACAGGGATTCAGTATCGTTATGCGGATGACAAACTGGGCGAAGATTTTTACCAGGATGCGATAATCTACTCCATCAAATTTAATTTCTGATTGATTACTGCCGGGGCTCCCGGCAGTATGAATAGCTCTATATCTGATACAGCGGATCCCCTTCCCGCCCAGCCATTAGCGCACGGCCCTGGCCTCGTACCACGTCCCATAACGCTTGTGCGGCGGTGGAAAGTGAACGGTTCTTCCTGCGCACCAGCATCAACTGGCGTTCCACCACCGGCGTAATGCGCTTTACCACCAGCGGGCTACCTTCAGGCAATGGTAGCGCCAGAGCGGGAAGAATACTGATGCCGATGCCTGCGGCTACCATCGGGAACAGCGTCGCCGGATGACCAATCTCCTGCACAATATTCGCCTGAATACCGTTGCGCGCCAGAGCTGCGTCAATCAGCGGTCGGCTGCCTGACGCGTAATCCTGCAACACCAATTTCGCTCCCTGTAATGCCTGCCAGGGTACATAATCTTCCGCGGCCAAAGCGCTATCGCGATGGCAAAGCAAGAAGAAAGGCTCGGAAAGAATCGCTTCACATTGCAGATCGCCCACTGGGCCTGGATCGATGACGATGCCAAAATCGACATCTCCCTGGCGAATACTTTCCATCACCCACTGCTGCGGACGATCGTGCAGGATAAACTGAATATCTGGATAGCGGCGATGGCTTTCAGCAATGCATTGCGGAATAAGATGCGCGGAAATGGTCTGGCTGGCAGCGACCCGAACTTTTCCGCTCAGTTGTTGCCCCATACGCCCGGTATCGCGCAACGTGCTGTTAAGTTCATCCAGCAGTCGCTCAAGACGCAAAGCCAACTGCTGCCCTGCATCTGTAAGCACCACTTCACGCGTGGTTCTGTCCAGCAGGCGAACACCAGTATGATTTTCCAGCTCCTTCACACTGTGACTTACTGCCGACTGACTCAGGCCGATACGCTCTCCTGCACGACTAAAACTTTTCTCCTGCGCTACTGTGACGAAAACCTTTAATTGCTTTAAAGAATAATTCATCTGTTTTCTTCATGAATGGATGCAATAAATCAATTTTATTTCTCAAACTGGAAGAAGCACAATAGAACCATCGATCATCTGGAGTCTTTATGAAACTTTTTCGTATCCTCGATCCTTTCACCTTAACCCTGATCACGGTGGTGTTGCTGGCCTCTTTCTTTCCGGCCAGAGGCGATTTCGTCCCCTTCTTTGAAAATCTGACCACCGCAGCTATTGCCCTGCTGTTCTTTATGCACGGCGCGAAGTTGTCGCGTGAAGCGATTATTGCTGGCGGTGGTCACTGGCGACTGCATTTGTGGGTAATGTGCAGCACCTTTGTACTGTTTCCGATTCTGGGCGTGCTGTTTGCCTGGTGGAAACCGGTAAATGTCGACCCGATGCTCTACTCCGGTTTTCTCTACTTGTGCATTCTCCCCGCTACCGTGCAGTCTGCAATCGCCTTTACTTCAATGGCGGGCGGTAACGTCGCGGCAGCGGTTTGTTCTGCGTCAGCATCCAGCCTGTTGGGGATTTTCCTTTCACCATTGCTGGTTGGTCTGGTGATGAATGTTCACGGTGCGGGAGGCAGCCTTGAGCAGGTCGGTAAAATTATGCTGCAACTGCTGCTGCCGTTTGTGTTGGGGCATCTTTCCCGGCCGTGGATTGGTGACTGGGTGTCGCGCAATAAAAAATGGATTGCGAAAACTGACCAGACGTCCATTCTGTTGGTGGTTTATACAGCGTTTAGCGAAGCCGTCGTTAATGGTATCTGGCATAAAGTTGGCTGGGGATCATTGCTGTTTATCGTGGTGGTCAGCTGCGTTCTTCTGGCTATCGTGATTGTAGTTAACGTCTTTATGGCACGCCGACTGGGCTTCAATAAGGCAGATGAAATTACTATCGTCTTTTGTGGTTCGAAAAAGAGTCTGGCAAATGGCATCCCGATGGCAAACATTCTTTTCCCCACATCGGTGATCGGTATGATGGTGCTGCCTCTGATGATTTTCCATCAGATCCAATTGATGGTCTGTGCGGTGCTGGCGCGTCGATACAAACACCAGACCGAACAGTTACAGGCGCAGCAGGAAAGCCGCGCCAATAAAGCTTAAAGAGGACGCTTCAGGGGCTGGACCAGTTGCGTCAGCCCCTCAGTTTTAATCAGCAGCGTGATTTGCATTAGCTCACCGAGCTTCCCTGCTGGGAACTCATCTTTGCGGGCAAACCACAGAAGATACTCCTCCGGCAGGTCGATTAAGCGACGCCCTTTGTATTTGCCAAACGGCATTATCGTATTGGCTATTTCAATCAGCTGCTCTTTTTCCATCTCAGCTACCCAGCAAACGCAGCATTTCCGCTTCGTCGATAACTTCTATGCCCAGTTCCTGCGCTTTCGCCAGTTTAGAACCTGCCGCTTCTCCAGCTATCACCAGATCGGTTTTCTTCGACACGCTGCCCGCGACTTTCGCGCCCAGTTCGACCAGTCGAGCTTTAGCGTCATCACGTGACATCTGGCTTAAGCTGCCCGTAAGCACCACGGTTTTACCAGCAAACGGGCTGTCAATCTCTTCCGCGTTAATCACCACCGGCGCAGGCCAGTGAACGCCTTCCGCCAACAGCTCGCTGATGACATTGCGGTTGCTTTCTTCGGCAAAGAAGTTGTGAACGTGGGATGCAACGACAATGCCAACATCAGGCACCTTTTGCAGCTCTTCAATCGAAGCGGCTTCCAGCGCTTCCAGCGTGCCGAAATATGCCGCCAGACCTGCTGCGGTGGCCTCGCCGACTTCACGGATGCCAAGTGCATAGAGGAAGCGAGCAAAGGTGGTTTCTTTCGCTTTTTCCAGCGCATTAACCACGTTTTGTGCCGATTTTGGCCCCATACGCTCCAGTCCGGTAAGTTTGCCTGCGGTGAGTTTGAACAGATCCGCCGGAGTGTGGACATATTCTTTTTCAACCAGCTGATCGATGATTTTGTCGCCCATACCGTCAACGTCCATCGCACGGCGGGAAACAAAGTGTTTCAGCGACTCTTTACGCTGCGCACCGCAAATCAGGCCACCGGTACAGCGGGCAACCGCTTCACCTTCCACACGCTCAACGTCAGAACCACATACCGGACAATGCGTCGGGAATACAACCTCACGGGTATCTTCCGGGCGTTCAGAAAGCACGACGTTAACCACCTGCGGGATCACGTCGCCAGCGCGGCGAATCACCACTTTATCGCCAATGCGTAAACCAAGACGTTCGATTTCATCCGCATTGTGTAAGGTTGCGTTACTCACCAGCACGCCTGCAACATGGACAGGTTCCAGACGCGCAACAGGCGTAATCGCGCCAGTACGCCCAACCTGAAACTCGACGTCACGCACAAAGGTCATCTGTTCCTGCGCCGGGAATTTAAACGCTACCGCCCAGCGCGGGGCACGCGCGACAAAGCCAAGCTGCTCCTGCTGTGTCAGTGAGTTGACCTTAATCACCACGCCGTCGATATCAAAGCCCAGCGTCGGGCGGTCTTCTTCCACTTTGTGATAGAACGCCAGCACTTCTTCCGCCGATTCACAAAGTGTTACCCGGTCGCTGACCGGCAAACCCCACTTTTTAAATTGCAGTAAACGGCCAAGATGAGTATTCGGCAGCTCGCCACCTTCCAGAATACCGACGCCATAGCAGAAAAAAGTGAGCGGTCGCTTCGCTGTAATACGCGGATCAAGCTGACGCAGTGAACCAGCAGCCGCATTACGTGGGTTAGCAAACACTTTCCCGCCCGTGCGTCGCGCATCTTCGTTAATCTTTTCGAACCCCGCCTGCGGCAGGAACACTTCACCACGCACTTCCAGACGCGCCGGGATATTCTCTCCGTGTAGCTTCAGCGGAATGGCGCGAATAGTACGCACATTAGACGTAATATCTTCCCCGGTAGTGCCATCGCCACGCGTCGCGGCACTGACTAAAACGCCATTTTCATACAGAATACTGACGGCAAGACCATCCAGCTTCAGCTCACAGCACCAGGTGACTTTCTCGTTGCTTTTCAGACGGTCCTGCACACGTTTGTTGAAAGCAAGAAAGCTTTCTTCATCAAAAACGTTATCCAGCGACAGCATTGGCACTTCATGGCGGATCTGGCTGAAAGCCGCCAGCGGCGCAGCACCTACACGTTGGGTAGGCGAATCAGGCGTAATCAGTTCTGGATGTTTGGTTTCCAGCTCGCGCAGTTCGCGCATCAGCCTGTCGTATTCAGCGTCGGGAATTTCCGGCGCATCCATCACATGATAAAGATATTCATGATGGCGAAGCGTCGTTCGCAGTTCTGTCAGTTGTTGTTCGATTGATTCCATATCGCACCATCAATGCTAAAAACCCCCGACAAGCGGGGGTTCGAAGAGGAGTTAATTTGCCTTAAGTGTATCAGGCGTTGGCGTCTTTGACTTCGCGGATGATGTCCTGGTACTCGCGCAATTTCTGCGGAGTCATCATACGGCGCTGATCGTCAAGCACTACACCGCCCACTTCATCGGCAATATGCTGCGCAGATTGCAGCATCAGCTTGAAGTTCTGCAGCTCGTCACCGTAAGACGGTACCTGCATAAAGATAGTGACACCCGGAGTAGTGAAATCCTTCATTTCAGGATCAAAGGTTCCCGGTTTCACCATATTCGCCAGGCTAAATAACGCCGGGCCGCTGCCATCCGGGCTAAGATGACGATGGTAAATATTCATATCGCCAAAAATGAAGCCCGCTTGTTGAATGCTGTTAAGAAGCAGTTCACCGTTTAGCTCGCTACCGTGATGCGCCGCGACGTTCATGATAATCACCGCTTCTTTGCGCTTCGGTTTATCCATAACTGGAGCCGGTTCCGCTACAGGCTCAGGCTGTGGTGCCGCTACAGGCTCTGCAGGCTGGAAAGCCTGTTGTGCCGGTTGCGGTGCTGAATGCACTGGCTGCGGCGCTGATGCGACCTGTGGCGAAACTGGCTGCTGCAACGGTTGTTCAGGCTGCGGCTGATAGGCAGGCTGCTGCACGGGTTGCTGCACCGGCTGCGCTGGACGCGGAGCATGTTGCGGCGGTACCTGCGCTTCAGGCGGCTGCTGGACCGGTTGACGCGGCTGCGCAGACGCATAAGGCGGTTGGTACTGGTGTTGCGGCGACGGACGAGCAGCCTCATGCTCCTGGGCGTTAGCCGGGGCATGATTCACGCGGTGAACACGAACCTCACCAACGCCCTCATCATCTTCGACATCCTCGTCATAAGAATCGTCGTCACGTTTTGACTTCATTCGTTTTAATGGCCGATCGCGGAACATAGAAGATCGTTCTTTACGGCTGGTCCAGAAACCATGTACCAGTAAAGCGATTATGGCGATCGCGCCAACAATGATTAATATCAGACGCAAATCCTGCATCATTATATTCTCTGTTGTTCTAACACCTTGCCACCACGGCAAACATTTACTCACTAAGAGTATTTGCCGATTACCTCAAGTGCAAGTGCACTATTAACTTTCACAGCACAAAGATAGATGAAATCGTGCTTTTTGCTGTTTTTTCGAACATATCCTAACTGTCCATTGCGCAATTACCCGGTAAAATACGCAGAATTTTCCTGGGATTGGTCAAAAGGAGCTCATCCTGATTATGGTTTCATCATTCACATCTGCCCCACGCAGCGGTTTTTACTATTTTGCGCAAGGCTGGAAGCTCGTCTCGCAACCTGGGATTCGGCGTTTCGTTATTTTACCGCTGCTGGTCAATATTTTGTTGATGGGGGGCGCATTCTGGTGGCTCTTTACGCAACTCGATGTCTGGATCCCGACTCTCATGAGTTATGTTCCGGACTGGTTACAATGGCTGAGCTATCTTTTGTGGCCTCTGGCAGTCATCTCCGTGCTGTTAGTGTTTGGCTATTTCTTCTCAACGATTGCTAACTGGATTGCCGCTCCGTTTAACGGTTTATTGGCTGAACAACTGGAAGCACGATTGACTGGCGCTACACCGCCAGATACCGGGATTTTCGGTATCATGAAAGATGTGCCGCGAATCATGAAACGCGAATGGCAAAAATTTGCCTGGTATCTGCCGCGCGCAATTGTATTGCTAATTCTTTACTTCATCCCTGGTATTGGGCAAACCGTCGCGCCGGTACTGTGGTTCCTGTTTAGCGCCTGGATGTTAGCCATCCAGTATTGCGATTACCCCTTCGATAACCACAAAGTGCCGTTTAAAGAGATGCGCACCGCCCTGCGCACACGCAAAATCACCAATATGCAGTTTGGTGCTTTAACCAGCCTGTTTACGATGATCCCTCTGCTTAATCTGTTCATCATGCCCGTTGCCGTTTGTGGTGCGACGGCGATGTGGGTCGATTGCTATCGCGATAAACACGCGATGTGGCGGTAACAATCTACCGGTTATTTTGTAAACCGCTTGTGTGAAACAGGGGTGGCTTATGCCGCCCCTTATTCCATCTTGCATGTCATTATTTCCCTTCTGCATATAGATATGCTAAATCCTTACTTCCGCATATTCTCTGAGCGGGTATGCTACCTGTTGTATCCCAATTTCATACAGTTAAGGACAGGCCATGAGTAAGATTTTTGAAGATAACTCGCTGACTATCGGTCACACGCCGCTGGTTCGCCTGAATCGCATCGGTAACGGACGCATTCTGGCGAAGGTGGAATCTCGTAACCCCAGCTTCAGCGTTAAGTGCCGTATCGGTGCCAACATGATTTGGGATGCCGAAAAGCGCGGCGTGCTGAAACCAGGCGTTGAACTGGTTGAACCAACCAGCGGTAATACCGGGATTGCACTGGCCTATGTCGCTGCCGCTCGCGGTTACAAACTTACCCTGACCATGCCAGAAACCATGAGTATTGAACGCCGCAAGCTGCTGAAAGCGTTAGGTGCAAACCTGGTGCTGACCGAAGGTGCTAAAGGCATGAAAGGCGCAATCCAAAAAGCAGAAGAAATTGTCGCCAGCAATCCAGAGAAATACCTGCTGCTGCAACAATTCAGCAATCCGGCAAACCCTGAAATTCACGAAAAAACCACCGGTCCGGAGATCTGGGAAGATACCGACGGTCAGGTTGATGTATTTATTGCTGGCGTTGGGACTGGCGGTACGCTGACTGGCGTCAGCCGCTACATTAAAGGCACCAAAGGCAAGACCGATCTTATCTCTGTCGCCGTTGAGCCAACCGATTCTCCAGTTATCGCCCAGGCACTGGCTGGTGAAGAGATTAAACCTGGCCCGCATAAAATTCAGGGTATTGGCGCAGGTTTTATCCCGGCTAACCTCGATCTCAAGCTGGTCGATAAAGTCATTGGCATCACCAATGAAGAAGCCATTTCTACCGCCCGTCGTCTGATGGAAGAAGAAGGTATTCTTGCAGGTATCTCTTCTGGAGCAGCTGTTGCCGCGGCGTTGAAACTACAAGAAGATGAAAGCTTTACCAACAAGAATATTGTGGTTATTCTACCATCATCGGGTGAGCGTTATTTAAGCACCGCATTGTTTGCCGATCTCTTCACTGAGAAAGAATTGCAACAGTAATGCCAGCTTGTTAAAAATGCGTAAAAAAGCACCTTTTCAGGTGCTTTTTTGTGGCCTGCTTCAAACTTTCGCCCCTCCTGGCATTGATTCAGCCTGTCGGAACTGGTATTTAACCAGACTAATTATTTTGATGCGCGAAATTAATCGTTACAGGAAAAGCCAAAGCTGAATCGATTTTATGATTTGGTTCAATTCTTCCTTTAGCGGCATAATGTTTAATGACGTACGAAACGTCAGCGGTCAACACCCGCCAGCAATGGACTGTATTGCGCTCTTCGTGCGTCGCGTCTGTTAAAAACTGGCGCTAACAATACAGGCTAAAGTCGAACCGCCAGGCTAGACTTTAGTTCCACAACACTAAACCTATAAGTTGGGGAAATACAATGTTCCAGCAAGAAGTTACCATTACCGCTCCGAACGGTCTGCACACCCGCCCTGCTGCCCAGTTTGTAAAAGAAGCTAAGGGCTTCACTTCTGAAATTACTGTGACTTCCAACGGCAAAAGCGCCAGCGCGAAAAGCCTGTTTAAACTGCAGACTCTGGGCCTGACTCAAGGTACCGTTGTGACTATCTCCGCAGAAGGCGAAGACGAGCAGAAAGCGGTTGAACATCTGGTTAAACTGATGGCGGAACTCGAGTAATTTCCCGGGTTCTTTTAAAAATCAGTCACAAGTAAGGTAGGGTTATGATTTCAGGCATTTTAGCATCCCCGGGTATCGCTTTCGGTAAAGCTCTGCTTCTGAAAGAAGACGAAATTGTCATTGACCGGAAAAAAATTTCTGCCGACCAGGTTGATCAGGAAGTTGAACGTTTTCTGAGCGGTCGTGCCAAGGCATCAGCCCAGCTGGAAACGATCAAAACGAAAGCTGGTGAAACGTTCGGTGAAGAAAAAGAAGCCATCTTTGAAGGGCATATTATGCTGCTCGAAGATGAGGAGCTGGAGCAGGAAATCATAGCCCTGATTAAAGATAAGCACATGACAGCTGACGCAGCTGCTCATGAAGTTATCGAAGGTCAGGCTTCTGCCCTGGAAGAGCTGGATGATGAATACCTGAAAGAACGTGCGGCTGACGTACGTGATATCGGTAAGCGCCTGCTGCGCAACATCCTGGGCCTGAAGATTATCGACCTGAGCGCCATTCAGGATGAAGTCATTCTGGTTGCCGCTGACCTGACGCCGTCCGAAACTGCACAGCTGAACCTGAAGAAGGTGCTGGGTTTCATCACCGACGCGGGTGGCCGTACTTCCCACACCTCTATCATGGCGCGTTCTCTGGAACTGCCTGCTATCGTGGGTACCGGTAGCGTCACCTCTCAGGTGAAAAATGACGACTATCTGATTCTGGATGCCGTAAATAATCAGGTTTACGTCAATCCAACCAACGAAGTTATTGATAAAATGCGCGCTGTTCAGGAGCAAGTGGCTTCTGAAAAAGCAGAGCTTGCTAAACTGAAAGATCTGCCAGCTATTACGCTGGACGGTCACCAGGTAGAAGTGTGCGCTAACATTGGTACGGTTCGTGACGTTGAAGGTGCAGAGCGTAACGGCGCTGAAGGCGTTGGTCTGTATCGTACTGAGTTTCTGTTCATGGACCGCGACGCGCTGCCCACTGAAGAAGAACAGTTTGCTGCTTACAAAGCAGTGGCTGAAGCGTGTGGCTCGCAGGCGGTTATCGTTCGTACCATGGACATCGGCGGCGACAAAGAGCTGCCATACATGAACTTCCCGAAAGAAGAGAACCCGTTCCTCGGCTGGCGCGCTATCCGTATCGCGATGGATCGTAAAGAGATCCTGCGCGATCAGCTCCGCGCTATCCTGCGTGCCTCAGCTTTCGGTAAATTGCGCATTATGTTCCCGATGATCATCTCTGTTGAAGAAGTACGTGCACTGCGCAAAGAGATCGAAATCTACAAACAGGAACTGCGCGACGAAGGTAAAGCGTTTGACGAGTCAATTGAAATCGGCGTAATGGTGGAAACACCGGCTGCCGCAACAATTGCACGTCATTTAGCCAAAGAAGTTGATTTCTTTAGTATCGGCACCAATGATTTAACGCAGTACACTCTGGCAGTTGACCGTGGTAATGATATGATTTCACACCTTTACCAGCCAATGTCACCGTCCGTGCTGAACTTGATCAAGCAAGTTATTGATGCTTCTCATGCTGAAGGCAAATGGACTGGCATGTGTGGTGAGCTTGCTGGCGATGAACGTGCTACACTTCTGTTGCTGGGGATGGGTCTGGACGAATTCTCTATGAGCGCCATTTCTATCCCGCGCATTAAGAAGATTATCCGTAACACGAACTTCGAAGATGCGAAGGTGTTAGCAGAGCAGGCTCTTGCTCAACCGACAACGGACGAGTTAATGACGCTGGTTAACAAGTTCATTGAAGAAAAAACAATCTGCTAATCCACGAGATGCGGCCCAATTTACTGCTTAGGAGAAGATCATGGGTTTGTTCGATAAACTGAAATCTCTGGTTTCCGACGACAAGAAGGATACCGGAACTATTGAGATCATTGCTCCGCTCTCTGGCGAGATCGTCAATATCGAAGACGTGCCGGATGTCGTTTTTGCGGAAAAAATCGTTGGTGATGGCATTGCTATCAAACCAACTGGAAACAAAATGGTCGCGCCTGTAGACGGCACCATTGGTAAAATCTTTGAAACCAACCACGCGTTCTCTATCGAATCTGATAGCGGCGTTGAACTGTTCGTCCACTTCGGTATCGACACCGTTGAACTGAAAGGCGAAGGCTTCAAGCGTATTGCTGAAGAAGGTCAGCGCGTGAAAGTTGGCGATACTGTCATTGAATTTGATCTGCCGCTGCTGGAAGAGAAAGCCAAGTCTACCCTGACTCCGGTTGTTATCTCCAACATGGACGAAATCAAAGAACTGATCAAACTGTCCGGTAGCGTAACCGTGGGTGAAACCCCGGTTATCCGCATCAAGAAGTAATTCTTGCCGCAGTGAAAAATGGCGCCCATCGGCGCCATTTTTTATGCTTCCGCCAGCGGCGGCAAAATCAATTCATCGCTCTCATGCTGCTGGGTGTAGCGCATCACTTCCAGTACGCGCAACCCCGCACGGTGCACCGCATCGTTTAACGCCTTCCCTTTCAGCAAACCACTGATAAGCTGAGCACAAAACAGGTCGCCAGTCCCTTTCAGGTCGGTTTTTACCCGTGAATGGGAAATGACATTCACGCTGTCGGCACTGACCACCACCACCTGCATCTCCTGATTTTCTTCATTACCGGAGGCGCTGGTAATCACCACCCATTTTAATGTGTCTGAAAGCAGACTTTTTGCGGCAGCAATGGCACTGTCGAGATCGCGGCAATTTTTACCGGTCAGGATTTCCAGCTCAAAGATATTGGGGGTAATTCCCTGCGCCAGCGGCAGTAAATATTGTCGATACGCCTCGGGAAGGTCAGGTTTGACATAAATTCCGCTATCAATATCGCCAATCACTGGATCGACCATGATCAATAGGTCAGGATGATCTTTGCGTAGCGCAGTCAGCCACTCGGCAAGGATTTTGATTTGCGATGCCGTTCCCATATAGCCCGTGGTTACAGCACGAAGTTGGCGCAACGCATCACGCTCCTGAAGCGCACGCAAATAGCCGCTAAACCATTCGTCCGGAATCGCACCACCGTAGAAAGTGTCATAATGCGGTGTATTGCTCAGCAATACCGTCGGCACGGCAAAGACATTCAGGCCGTTCTGTTTGATAGCAGGCACGGCAATGCTGTTGCCTACGCTGCCGTACACTACCTGCGACTGCACGGCGACGATATCTGCCTGCAATGCCCTGCTCTTATCGTTAAACAACAACAAACTACTCATTTAATTTTTTCTCCTTGCCGATGATCCTCATCGTATTCCAACCGAAACTTTACCTGATTCTGGCAGTCAAATCGGCTATCACAAAACAAGGATAAGGTAATTCAATGAAGAAAATCATTTGTCTGGTCATTACGCTGCTAATGACACTCCCCGTTTACGCGAAGTTAACTGCCCATGAAGAAGCCCGTATCAACGCCATGCTGGAGGGATTAGCACAGAAAAAGGATTTGATATTTGTGCGTAACGGCGATGAACACACCTGTGATGAAGCGGTTTCCCACCTGCGTCTGAAGCTCGGCAATACCCGTAACCGCATTGACACTGCCGAACAATTTATTGATAAGGTTGCTTCGTCATCATCGATTACCGGGAAGCCGTATATCGTGAAGATGCCCGGTAAGAGCGATGAAAATGCGCAACCTTTTTTACATGCGCTGATTGCGCAGACGGATAAAACGGTGTCTGCGCAATAATCTTAAATCCCCGCCCCCTGGCTAAAGTGTTCTTCCCCAAACACGCCGGTGGAGAGGTAGCGATCGCCGCGATCGCAGATGATCGCCACAACCACCGCGCCGGGGTTAGCTTTTGCCACGCGCAGTGCTCCGGCAACCGCGCCGCCGGAGCTAACGCCACAGAATATTCCTTCCCGCACCGCCAGTTCACGCATGGTGTTTTCTGCATCGCGCTGATGAATATCCAGCACCTCATCCACCAGCGAAGCGTTGAAAATCCCCGGCAGATATTCCGCAGGCCAGCGGCGAATGCCGGGAATGCTGCTGCCCTCTTCCGGTTGCAGGCCGACAATGGTCACCGGTTTGGATTGTTCGCGCATAAAGCGTGACACGCCGGTGATGGTGCCGGTTGTTCCCATGCTGGAGACAAAATGGGTAATGCGCCCGCCAGTTTGCTGCCAGATTTCCGGCCCGGTGGTGGTGTAATGCGCATAAGGGTTATCGGGATTATTGAACTGATCGAGCAGCTTTCCTTCACCACGATTCGCCATCTCCAGCGCCAGATCGCGCGCACCTTCCATGCCCTGCTCTTTGGTGACAAGAATCAGTTCCGCACCATAAGCACGCATCGCCGCACGGCGTTCCTGGCTCATGTTGTCGGGCATCAGCAATTTCATGCGATAGCCTTTAAGCGCGGCAATCATTGCCAGCGCAATGCCGGTGTTACCACTGGTGGCTTCGATCAGCACGTCACCCGGTTTAATTTCCCCGCGCTTTTCCGCCTCGACGATCATCGAAAGTGCCGCACGATCTTTCACCGAACCTGCCGGGTTATTGCCTTCCAGTTTCAACCAGACTTCACTGCCGTTATTCGGCCCCATTCGCTGCAACTTCACCAGAGGCGTATTGCCAATTGTTTGTTCTAATGTACTCACGATCTCTATCCATACGTGGTGTTGCCTGATGCGACGCTTGCGCGTCTTATCAGGCCTACAGGTTACAAACCTTGCCATTAAAAAGCCCGGATCGCGGGAAGCGCCTCCGGGCGTTTAACATTCACTCAACCTATCAGGCGCTTTGTGCGAGAGCAAGTTCCTCATCGCGGGTTTCAATACGCTCGTCGCCGTTATACAGCCGCGCATGTTGCAGACCAACGAATAAACGCTCGCCACGTTGCGGGGCGTCGTCGCCGTGCATCACGACCGTCAGCGCTTCGTTGTACCACCCCAGCGGCTGCACGACTAATTGGGTGTAGTGGCCTTTCGGGCTGGCTTCCAGTACCTGTACCGGCAGCGGCGAATCGAGGCTGGTACGGCGGCTGATATCCACTTCCCACGGGCGCAGGAAGAGATCCACCGGCCCCTGATACGCAGGTGTATAGCCCAGCGGCCAGCGATGTGCGCCAACATGGAACTGCCCGCCGCGAATGGTTCCCTGCAGGCGGTTCACTTCGCCCATAAATTCGAGCACAAAGCGGGTCGCTGGTTCGCGCCATACCTGATCCGGCGCATCAGCCTGCTCGATATTGCCCTGGCTCATCACCACTACACGATCGGCTACTTCGGTCGCTTCTTCCTGGTCATGGGTCACGAATACGCTGGTAAATTTCAGTTCTTCATGCAGTTGACGCAACCAGCGACGCAGCTCTTTACGCACCTGCGCATCCAGCGCGCCAAACGGTTCATCAAGCAGCAGAATTTGCGGTTCCACAGCGAGCGCACGCGCCAGCGCCACGCGCTGTTTCTGCCCGCCGGAAAGCTGTGCCGGATAACGATCCGCCAGATGCGCAAGCTGCACCATCTCCAGCAATTTTGTCACTTTCGCTTTGATGGCTGCGGCATTCGGGCGCTCGCGACGCGGCAGCACCGTCAGGCCGAAAGCGATATTGTCGAACACCGTCATATGGCGGAACAGCGCATAGTGCTGGAACACGAAACCAACTTTACGATCGCGCGCATGCAGGCGGCTGACGTCGGTGCCGTGGAAGCGAATATGCCCGCTGGTTTGATGCTCCAGCCCGGCGATAATGCGCAGCAGCGTGGTTTTCCCGGAACCGGACGGCCCCAGCAACGCGACCATCTGACCAGAAGGAATATCCAGTGAGATATCGTTCAGCACCTGGGTGCGACCAAAAGACTTCTTAATATTGGCAATCTCAATGCTCATGATGTTCCTCCTGCTGCGCGCGTTTTTCCTGATTCTCCAGACGCCACTGCAACATACTCTTTAAAAACAGGGTGATAATCGCCATCAGCGTCAACAACGCGGCAGCGGTAAAGGAGCCGACGGTGTTGTAGTCTTGCTCCAGCAATTCAATCTGTAACGGCAGCGAAAGTGTTTCGCCGCGAATCGAGCCGGAAACCACCGACACCGCACCAAACTCGCCAATCGCGCGGGCGTTGGTCAGCACCACGCCATAAAGCAGCGCCCAGCGGATGTTCGGCAGCGTGACGCGGCGAAACATCTGCCAGCCAGATGCGCCCAGCAAAATCGCCGCTTCGTCTTCCTGGCTGCCCTGGCTTAACATCACCGGCACCAGCTCACGCACCACAAACGGACACGTCACGAAGATGGTGACCAGCACCATTCCCGGCCAGGAGAACATAATTTGCAGATTATGTTCATCCAGCCAGCCGCCGAGCGGGCCGTTAGAGCCGTAAAACAGCAGATACACCAGACCGGCAACCACCGGCGACACGGCAAACGGAATGTCCAGCAGCGTCAGCAGCAACTGGCGTCCGGGGAAGTTAAAGCGCGTCACCAGCCATGCCAGCAGAATGCCGAACACCAGGTTCACCGGCACGGCAATCAGCGCAATCATCACCGTCAGCCAGATGGCGTGCAGCATGTCCGGATCGGCCAGATTCTGTAAAACTGGCATCAGCCCTTTACTGAACGCCTGCACAAAGATGTAAATCATCGGCACCAGCAGGATGAACGCCGAAACCAGCATCCCGATGCCAATCAGAAACCATTTGCCCCAGTTAATCGGGCGCGCGTCATAACGCTTCAACTGTGTCACTTCCGCCATTAATGACCTACCACACGCCGACCAAAGCGACTTTGCAGAGTGTTAATTGAGAACAGCAGCAGCAGGGATGCCGCGAGGATCACCGAAGCAATCGCGCTCGCCGCCGGGTAATCAAACTCCTGTAAGCGCACAAAAATCATCAGCGACGTCACTTCCGTCTTCCAGGCGATGTTCCCGGCGATAAAAATCACCGCGCCAAACTCACCAAGACTACGAGTAAACGACAGCGCCACGCCCGCCACCAGCGCCGGAGAAAGTTCCGGCAGCACCACTTTGCAGAAACTCTGCCAGCGCGTTGCGCCAAGCGTTTCTGCCGCTTCTTCATATTCCGGGCCTAACTCTTCCAGCACCGGCTGCACGGTACGTACCACAAACGGAATGCTGGTAAAGGCCATCGCCACCGCAATCCCCAGCCAGGTATAGGTGACTTTGATATCAAACTTCGCCAGCCATTCACCGTAAAAACCGTTTACAGAAAAGAGCGAGGCCAGCGTTAAACCGGCGACTGCCGTTGGCAGCGCAAAGGGTAAATCCATCAGCGCATCAAGCAGCGTGCGGCCCGGAAAGCGATAACGGGTTAAGATCCACGCCATCAGCAGGCCGAAAACGCCGTTAAAAATTGATGCCACAAACGCCGACAGCAGCGTCACTTTGTAGGCCGCGACCACTTGTGGGTTGGTGATCACCTCCCAGTACTGCGCCCAGCTCATCTGAGCCAGCTGCATCACCAGCGCGGAGAGCGGCAGCAGCAAAATAAGGCACACAAACAGCAGACTGGTGCCGAGGCTTAAGGTAAAGCCCGGCAGCACGCGTCTTGATGAAACTGCAAACATTAATTACGCCCCGCCGCTAACAGCTTGTCTAACTCGCCACCGCTGGTGAAATGGGTTTTCATCACTTCCGGCCAGGAGCCAAATTTGTCTTCCACGCGGAACAGCTCGGTCTGCGGGAATTTATCTTTCAGTTTGTCCATGACTTCCGGGTTATTTACGCGGTAGTAATAGTCGGTGATGATGGTCTGCGCCTGCGGGCTGTAGAGCCAGTTCAGGTAAGCTTTTGCTGCTTTTTCCGTACCGTTGGCCTGCACGTTTTTATCGACCCACGCCACCGGGAATTCCGCCAGAATATTGGTTTTCGGAATCACCACTTCAAAGCCTTGCGCTTCATACTGTTTGCGAATGTTGTTCACTTCCGACTCGAAGCTGATCAGCACATCGCCCAGGCCGCGCTCGGCAAAAGTGGTGGTCGCGCCACGACCGCCAGTATCGAACACTTCAACGTTTTTCAGGAACTGGGTCATAAACTGTTCGGTTTTGGCTTTGTCGCCACCGTCAGCTTTATCCGCTGCGCCCCATGCCGCCAGATAGGTGTAACGTGCGTTACCCGACGTTTTCGGGTTCGGGAAAATCAGCTTTACGTCGGAGCGCACCAGATCGTTCCAGTCGTGGATATTCTTCGGGTTACCCTTACGCACCAGGAAGCCCATGGTGGAGTAGAACGGCGAGCTGTTATTCGGCAGGCGCGTTTGCCAGTCGGCCGGGATCAGCTTGCCTTTGTCGTGCAGGATTTGTACGTCAGTCACCTGGTTATAAGTGACAACGTCGGCTTTTAAGCCCTGCAAAATCGCCAGCGCCTGTTTTGATGACCCGGCATGAGATTGTTTTATCGTCAGTTTGTCGCCGCCGTTATCTTTGGCCCATTGTTGCTCAAACGGCGGATTCAGGGCGGCAAACAGCTCGCGGGAGACGTCATAAGAACTGTTCAGCAGTTCCGTTGCCTGTACATGGCCCGCCAGCAGCAGAGAAGCGACCAGCGCGAGTGAGTTCTTTTTCAGTAAGTTAACGGCCATTGCGCACCCTTATAAATTTAATGACTTTCTAATAGCCATCATATTTATAACGGACGTGAAAGGAGTAACGGTTTTATATACCGTTTGGTGATTTGGAAGTTGAAAAGGGAATAAGAACCGGGTTCAAGACGAAATCCTCCCCACAAATGCAGGGAGGAAACAGAGGTGAATCAGATGCCGACGCTAACCGTCTCCGGCAGTGTGCTGCCGCCATCAATCACATTCTGTGTACCGGTTAAATAACTTGATTCATCCGATGCGAGGAAGGCTGCCAGTTCGCCGACTTCCAGCGGATCGGCGAGGCGACGCATCGGGATTGCTTTTGCCATTTCAGTCAGCACCGATTCTGGATCTTCCGGGTTCGACTGGCGGGCAATGCTTTCCGCCATTGGCGTGCGTACGTATCCCGGGCAGATGGCGTTAACGCGAATACCAGACTGCGCGTACTCCACCGCCAGCGATTTAGTCAGGCCAACAATCGCCGCTTTCGTTAAGGCATACGCCGTTTCACCCGGATCGGCCACCATATCGCCAGTGACTGAAGACATCATCACAATGCGACCATCTTTGCGGGCAATCATCTCCGGCAGCACCGCCTTCGTGACGTTCCATACGCCTTTAATATTGATATCAATATGGAAATCGCGATCTTCATCGCTCATATCGAGGAAACTGCCCAGACGACAAACGCCTGCGTTATTCACCAGGATATCAATGCGCCCTTCTTTTTCCTTCGCGCGCTTGATAGCTGCGGCGACCGACGCCGGGTCACGCACATCGGCGACAACCGCCGTACAGCGATGACCACGACCACACAGTTCGTCCGCCAGCTTTTCGATCTCAGGGGAGATATCCAGCAAGATTAGGTTTGCGCCATGACGCGCAAAAGTTCTGGCAATTCCTTCGCCAATTCCCTGCAATGCGCCCGTAATCAGTGCTGTCTTGCCCGTGAGTTTACCCATTTTAATGCTCTCCTTGTTAATACAGAGCGTTACACTCCATTCCCTCTGAAAATACAGGATAAACAAAATATTGCTGCGGATCAGCTCACTAATTCAGGAAAATCTCAATCCAGTCGCTGCTTTATGCATCATTTCAGGCGTTGCGTTAGCTCACTGCTGCGCTCAATCATTTTCAATGACTCCACATCATTGAGTTGCACAAGGCCAACAAACAGTAAATCGGTAACAGAATTTTGCGCCGTGCGGGTGGACATCGACGAGCTGCGCCATTCGGTTTCGCCAGAAACGGTATCGAGGGTGTAATGCGCCAGCCGCCGCAGCGGGGAATCGGTTAACGAGGTAATGGCAATCACCGTTGCCCCCTGCTTTCGTGCTGCCTCGGCGCACAAGACAATCTCTTTTTTACTGCCGCTGTAAGAGATAGCGATTTGTACATCGCCTTTTTTCAGCGCCTGGGAAACGGTGGCTTGTACATGCGTGTCAGCTTCACAGGCCACACGATAACCAATTTTCATCAGTTTGAATGAAAGATCGCGCCCCACCAGCGCCGACCCACCCAGGCCCGTTATCTGGATAAACGGTGCTTTACTGATGACCTCAATGATTTTTTGCAACCGCGCGTAGTCGAACAACGCACAGGTTTGCTCCAGCGCCAGCTCTTTTTCGCGATTCAATTTGCGGGCAATCACTTCCAGCGAATCATCACTGGTAATCGAACTGTGCAGGTGCAGCGCCGTGGCATTCGTTTTCTCCCGGCTAGCACTGTATTCGCCAATTAACGCCATACGCAATTCAGTAAATCCTTGCGCACCGAGCTTCTGGGCAAACTTCACAATACTCGACTGGCTGATGCCGAGCTGTTTCGCCATCTTGCGCGAAGAGACGGATTTCAGCTCACTCACGTTGGCCCGCAGAAAGTCAGCAATTTTTTGCTCGTTCCCGGTAAATTCACTTTCCGCATTGCGTATTTTCGTCAGGTACAACATCTTCCACTCTCCTGGGCTGGCAGCAAAAATTCCGCTTAAGTTCTTATGACGCTCTTCACACTCTGCGAGTGTAGACTCAATGATTCCTTTAAGTCTGTCAATTCGGGATATATGATTCCATACATCTGCAATTATTTGATCGTAAATAGTAAGGTCACCACCGATGCAACTTGAAAAGATGATTACCGAAGGCTCGAACGCCGCCTCGGCTGAAATTGACCGCGTATCAACGCTGGAAATGTGCCGGATTATCAACGATGAAGATAAAACCGTACCACTCGCCGTTGAGCGCGTACTGCCGGATATCGCCGCGGCGATCGATGTTATCCACGCCCAGGTAAGCGGCGGCGGGCGTCTGATATATCTCGGTGCGGGAACATCCGGTCGTCTGGGGATTCTGGATGCCAGCGAATGTCCGCCCACCTACGGCGTTAAACCGGGTCTGGTGGTTGGTTTGATTGCTGGAGGCGAATATGCCATTCAGCACGCGGTGGAAGGCGCTGAAGATAGCCGGGAAGGTGGTGTTAACGATCTGAAAAACATCGGCTTAACCGCGCAGGATGTGGTGGTTGGCATTGCGGCCAGTGGTCGCACGCCGTATGTAATTGCCGGACTGGAATACGCACGCCAGCTCGGCTGCCGCACAGTGGGAATTTCCTGTAATCCCGGGAGCGCCGTTTCAACCACCGCTGAGTTTGCCATTACGCCAGTTGTTGGGGCCGAAGTGGTCACAGGTTCTTCGCGAATGAAAGCAGGTACGGCGCAGAAACTGGTGCTCAATATGCTCTCCACCGGGCTGATGATTAAATCCGGCAAAGTGTTCGGCAACCTGATGGTCGATGTGGTCGCCACCAACGAAAAATTGCATGTGCGCCAGGTCAATATCGTCAAAAACGCTACCGGATGTAGCGCAGAGCAAGCGGAAGCGGCATTGGTTGCCTGCGAGCGCAACTGTAAAACGGCCATTGTGATGGTGCTGAAAAATCTCGATGCCGCAGAAGCTAAAAAACGTCTTGATCAACACGGCGGCTTTATTCGTCAGGTTTTAGACAAGGAATAACCCATGGCCAAAGAGATCAGCAGTGAACTTCTGAACACCATTCTTACCCGTGTCGGCGGACCGGGAAATATCGCCAGTTGTGGTAACTGTATGACGCGCCTGCGTCTGGGTGTACATGACAGTTCACTGGTTGATCCCAATATCAAAACGCTGGAAGGCGTGAAGGGCGTCATTTTGACCAGCGATCAGGTGCAGGTGGTTTTTGGGCCGGGCAAAGCGCATCGTGCCGCAAAAGCCATGAGCGAGCTGCTGGGAGAAGCACCGGTACAGGATGCCGCAGAAATCGCCGCCCAGAACAAACGTCAGTTAAAAGCCAAACAAACCTCCGGCGTGCAACAATTTCTCGCCAAATTCGCCACCATCTTCACGCCGCTGATCCCCGGTTTTATTGCCGCCGGTCTGCTGCTGGGGATAGCGACGTTAATTGCCACGGTGATGCACGTTCCGGCAGATGCTCAGGGCACGCTACCCGACGCGCTGAATTTTATGAAGGTGTTCAGCAAAGGTTTGTTCACCTTCCTGGTGATTCTGGTGGGCTATAACGCCGCCCAGGCATTTGGCGGCACGGGCGTAAATGGCGCGATTATCGCCGCGCTCTTTTTGCTCGGTTATAACCCAACTGCAACCACCGGTTACTACGCCGGTTTTCACGATTTCTTTGGTCTGCCCATCGATCCGCGCGGCAATATTATCGGCGTGTTGATTGCCGCGTGGGCCTGCGCCCGCATCGAAGGCATGGTGCGCCGCTTTATGCCGGACGATCTCGACATGCTGTTGACCTCGTTAATCACCCTGCTGATCACCGCTACGCTGGCCTACCTGATCATTATGCCGCTGGGCGGCTGGCTGTTTGAAGGCATGTCGTGGCTGTTTATGCACCTGAACAGTAATCCGCTCGGTTGTGCGGTTTTAGCCGGGCTGTTCCTGATCGCCGTGGTGTTTGGCGTGCATCAGGGCTTTATTCCTGTTTACCTCGCGTTAATGGACAGTCAGGGATTCAACAGCTTATTTCCCATCCTTTCGATGGCAGGCGCGGGCCAGGTGGGCGCGGCGCTGGCACTCTACTGGCGGGCGCAACCGCACAGTGCATTACGCAGTCAGGTACGCGGGGCGATTATTCCCGGCCTGCTGGGCGTTGGCGAACCGTTGATTTATGGCGTCACCCTGCCCCGCATGAAACCGTTTATTACCGCCTGTTTAGGCGGCGCGGCGGGCGGTTTGTTTATCGGATTGATAGCCTGGTGGGGTCTGCCGATGGGCTTAAACAGCGCCTTTGGGCCGTCTGGTCTGGTGGCGCTGCCGCTGATGACTTCCGCACAAGGCATCCTTCCGGCAATGGCGGTTTATGCAGGCGGGATTCTGGTGGCATGGGTTTGCGGGTTTATTTTCACCACGCTCTTTGGCTGCCGTAACGTCAATCTGGACTGATAATATGAAACGGACAATGCTCTATCTTTCTCTGCTGGCTGTCAGCTGTAGCGTCAGCGCCGCAAAATACCCTGTTCTGACAGAAAGTTCGCCAGAGAAAGCAGGGTTCAACGTCGAACGGCTTAACCAGATGGATCGCTGGATAAGCCAGCAGGTGGATGCCGGTTATCCCGGCGTAAACCTGCTGATTATTAAAGATAATCAGATTGTGTATCGCAAAGCCTGGGGAGCGGCGAAAAAGTACGATGGCAGCGTATTGATGGAACAGCCTGTCAAAGCCACCACCGGGACGCTGTATGACCTGGCTTCCAATACCAAGATGTACGCCACTAACTTTGCTCTGCAAAAGCTAATGAGCGAAGGCAAGCTGCATCCTGACGATCGGATTGCGAAATATATTCCGGGATTTGCCGATAGTCCAAATGACACCATCAAAGGCAAAAACACGCTGCGGATTTCTGACCTGCTGCATCACAGCGGCGGTTTCCCGGCGGACCCACAATATCCGAATAAAGCGGTCGCGGGCGCGTTATATTCCCAGGATAAAGGCCAGACGCTGGAGATGATCAAGCGCACGCCGCTGGAGTATCAGCCCGGCAGCAAGCATATCTACAGCGATGTCGATTATATGCTGCTTGGATTTATCGTCGAGTCGGTTACCGGTCAGCCACTTGACCGCTATGTTGAAGAGTCGATTTATCGCCCGCTCGGCCTGACGCATACGGTGTTTAATCCGCTACTGAAAGGCTTTAAACCGCAACAAATTGCCGCCACGGAACTCAACGGCAATACCCGCGATGGCGTGATCCATTTCCCGAATATCCGCACCTCCACTCTCTGGGGTCAGGTGCACGATGAAAAAGCCTTTTATTCGATGGGCGGCGTTTCCGGGCATGCAGGGTTGTTTTCCAATACCGGCGATATTGCGGTGTTAATGCAAACGATGCTGAACGGCGGCGGCTATGGCGATGTGCAGTTGTTCAATGCAGAAACGGTGAAGATGTTCACCACCAGCTCTAAGGAAGATGCCACTTTTGGCCTTGGCTGGCGCGTGAATGGTAATGCCACCATGACGCCGACGTTTGGCACGCTGGCAAGCCCGCAAACCTACGGTCACACTGGCTGGACCGGGACGGTGACCGTTATCGATCCGGTGAATCATATGGCGATTGTGATGTTAAGCAACAAGCCACATTCGCCAGTTGCCGATCCACAAAAAAATCCCAATATGTTCGAAAGCGGTCAGCTACCGATTGCAACTTATGGTTGGGTAGTTGATCAGGTGTATGCGGCGTTAAAGCAGTAATAAAAAGGCCAGTCAGTTGTGATACTGGCTGGCCTTAAATCATCGAATCAGAAACGATTACAACGCCATCAACTTGTCCAGCGACGGCGCGAAGTAATAGCCGCCAGTGACCGGTTTGGTGAAACGCAACATCGCATCACGTTTGCCATCGGTATCGCCAAACATGCTCAGCAGTTGCTGCTCAATGTTATGCAGACGCGCGCAGTAGGCGCAGAAGTACAGACCGTGAGTGCCACTGGCGGTGCCGTACGGCAGGCTCTGGCGAACAATCTTCAGCCCTTTGCCATCTTCTTTCAGATCAACGCGGGTCAGGTGAGAGGTTTCCGGACGTTCGTCGCCGTCAATCTCTTCGTTGGCCTCTTTAGTGCGCCCGATCATCATCTCTTGATCGTGAACGCTCATACGGTTGAGTTGCTTCAGGTTGTGCTCCCAACGCTGCACAAACACATAGCTGCCGCCCGCATCCACGCCGTCTTTGATAACCGCCACTTCGCGGCGCGTCTCTTCACCCGCCGGGTTTTCTGTACCGTCAACGAAGCCGCTCAGGTCACGCTCTTCAACCCAACGGAAGCCGTGGATCTCTTCTTTCACTTCAATGCAGTCACCAAAGGCTTCCATCGCCGCCTGAGCGACAGAGAAGTTTACGTCGTGACGCAGAGAAAGAATGTGGATCAACACATCGAACTGGGTCGTCGGCGCAAGGCCTTTACCGTAGCCCGGAAAATCTTTCAGCTCTTCGGCCCCAACGCCGCCGCTCAGAGCGCGCCAGGTGTTGTTACCAAAGGCAACCACCGCACCAAGATGCGCATCCGGGAATTTCGCTTCAAAAGTTGCCAGTTTATCGGCAAATGTTTTACTGGCCGCACGCAGGGCGTCAACTTCCCCTTTCACGTTGGCTTCGATCCAAATCGCCGCGCGGCAATGTTCTGGCAAAATGCCACTCTGAACCTGAGACATTGTTCCTCCTGAAAATAAGAATGCCACGCAATCCGTGGCATTGTTGAGCGCTATTTTACGTGTTTTTTCGCGGCGGCGGTTTGTTCAGACGCAAATTAACGCCGCCAGATAATTTTACTGACTTTCCAGTTTTTCAGGGTATCGTCCGAAGGCATTAACCCTTCAGGACCACTCCATTCCCCGCTGAACTGGTAGCTAATATGTTGACTGCCTTCGGCTTTACATTCGACGGCACGATTATCATCACCATCAGCTTTTTGGCAATTGCCAAATGCTTTGCTGTAAAGGTCGCTAAACGGTGTACCGATTTTAACACCGGTGTCAGCAGGAATATCGCTATCCAGCACATCAATGCGGCTGATCGTACCCTGATCGCCGTTAATCACCATCGCCACGTTGTCGCCTTTCATCACTTCAAAAAAGCGCACCACGTTGCCGTTCGCGGTTTTCATTCCGCTGCGCAGGCGATAATCGCCATCAAGCGCATCGGCAATGGCTTGTTCTTGCAGTGGTGTGGACGCCGTTAATTCACCAACGCCCTGCTCGCTCACTTTGGTGGACGACCCAAACCAGTTCCACGGGTTAGCGGCAGACCAGTTAACTGACGACATCGTGGAACAGCCGGTCAGCATCAACGGCATAGCGCATAACATTAAACGCAGCGATTTCATGTCACTTCCTTTGGTTATTCAATAACGTTGCTTGGAGTGCAAATTCACCAAAAAGTGCCGTTATTCTTTTTCTTCATTAAAACAAGCGCGTAAACGTCGATTGGTCAGCAGCCAGATTAACGCCACAATATCCGCCACTACCAGCGCCAGCCCGATACCGCTAACGGATTCACCGTTCAGCCACAGCCACGGTTGCCAGCAAAGTAAAACCACCTGCGCCAACAGCAACAGAAAATAGAGCACATGCCAGATACGGGGAAATGAAGCCCGCCGACCACTCAGCAAAAACGCCAGCACCGCCGGAATGCCGGGAATCAACCCCAGCCAGAAATTATCGTGATCGGGATAAAACAGATTTAGCAGCGCAGTACCCTGCTCGCGCGACGCACCAGCAATGACAAACAGCACCCAGGTTCGCGCCTGAAGCAATAGCACAAGCCAGAAGAGCAAGGGTAAACGCAGGCGACCGTGCGCATCATAATGGACAGGATGAAACTCAGTACTCTTCATCTTCAATCAAACGCTTACCCAGACTCAGCACGTCGGCGTGTTCATATCCCAGGCGTTCATACATTCCGAGCACCATGTCGTTATCTTCCGGCACGTTGATCTGAATTTTCGGACAGCCGCGAGCAATCAGCTTTTTCTCCAGCCGATTAAGCAACGCATTAGCAATCCCACGCCCACGAAACTCTGGATGCACGCCAAGATAATAAGCAGACCCGCGATGCCCGTCATAACCGCCCATCACCGTTCCGACCACTTCACCGTTCACCTCAGCGACCAGAAACAAACTGACGTCATGGTTCATCTTACGCTCGATGTCCATTTCCGGATCGTTCCACGGACGCAGCAAGTCGCAACGCTCCCAAAGGGTGATGACCTCTTCGAAATCTTCCTGGCGAAATACGCGTATCTCCATGGTATTCGTTACCTTTTTGCGGGTTAAAAGGCTGATTATGGCGTGAACGGTCGAATTAGCCAATATCTGACGAAAATCGGTTGAAAAAGTGGCATAATGGGGAGTTGTCAACTATTGAAATGAAAAGTAAAACAATTCTCATCAGCAAACGGTCGTAACGGATTACGCGATACGATATAACATCTGGAACTTTATTATTACAACTCAGGCCGTATGAGCACTTTTAAACCACTAAAAACACTCACTTCGCGCCGCCAGGTGCTGAAAGCCGGTTTGGCTGCCCTGACGTTGTCAGGAATGTCGCAAGCCATCGCCAAAGACGAACCTTTAAAAACCAGCAACGGACACAGCAAGCCGAAAGCCAAAAAATCTGGCGGCAAACGTGTCGTTGTTCTCGATCCAGGCCACGGTGGGATCGATACCGGAGCGATCGGACGCAACGGTTCGAAAGAAAAACATGTGGTGCTGGCGATTGCTAAAAACGTCCGTTCCATTTTGCGTAATCATGGGATTGATGCGCGTTTAACGCGTTCTGGCGATACGTTTATCCCACTTTACGATCGCGTTGAAATCGCCCATAAACATGGCGCAGATCTGTTTATGTCAATTCATGCCGACGGCTTTACCAACCCGAAAGCTGCCGGTGCTTCGGTATTTGCCCTCTCTAACCGCGGTGCAAGTAGCGCAATGGCGAAATACCTGTCTGAACGCGAAAACCGCGCCGATGAAGTTGCTGGTAAAAAGGCGACTGACAAGGATCACCTATTGCAGCAAGTGCTGTTTGATCTGGTGCAAACCGATACTATTAAAAACAGCCTGACGCTCGGCTCGCATATTCTGAAGAAGATTAAGCCGGTGCATAAACTGCACAGCCGCAACACCGAACAAGCCGCGTTTGTGGTGTTGAAATCGCCGTCGGTTCCTTCGGTGCTGGTGGAAACCTCGTTTATCACCAACCCGGAAGAAGAGCGGCTGTTAGGCACGGCGGCATTTCGCCAGAAAATCGCCACTGCGATTGCCGAAGGCGTGATCAGTTATTTCCACTGGTTTGACAACCAGAAAGCACACTCGAGAAAGCGGTAAGTGATGAAACCCGACGCACACCAGGTTAAACAGTTCCTGCTCAACCTTCAGGATACAATTTGTCAGCAGCTGAGCGCCGTCGATGGCGCAGAGTTTGTCGAAGATAGCTGGCAGCGCGAAGCTGGCGGCGGCGGACGTAGCCGGGTGTTGCGTAATGGTGGTGTTTTCGAACAGGCGGGTGTCAACTTTTCACATGTCCACGGTGAGGCGATGCCTGCTTCCGCCACCGCTCATCGCCCGGAACTTGCCGGGCGCAGTTTCGAGGCGATGGGCGTTTCACTGGTAGTGCATCCGCATAATCCGTATGTTCCCACCAGCCACGCGAATGTGCGCTTTTTTATTGCCGAAAAACCGGGTGCCGAACCCGTCTGGTGGTTTGGCGGCGGCTTCGACTTAACCCCTTTCTATGGCTTTGAAGACGATGCTATTCACTGGCACCGCACCGCCCGTGACCTGTGCCTGCCATTTGGCGAAGACGTTTATCCGCGTTACAAAAAGTGGTGCGACGAATACTTCTACCTCAAACATCGTAACGAACAACGCGGCATTGGCGGCCTGTTCTTTGATGACCTGAACACGCCAGACTTCGACCACTGTTTTGCCTTTATGCAGGCGGTAGGCAAAGGCTACACCAACGCTTATTTACCAATTGTAGAGCGACGTAAAACGATGGCCTACGGCGAGCGCGAGCGCAATTTCCAGTTATATCGTCGCGGTCGTTATGTCGAGTTCAATCTGGTCTGGGATCGTGGCACGCTGTTTGGTTTGCAAACTGGCGGGCGCACCGAGTCTATCCTGATGTCAATGCCGCCGCTGGTACGCTGGGAGTACGATTATCATCCAGAAGATGGCAGCCCGGAAGCGGCGTTGAGTGAGTTTATTAAGGTCAGGGATTGGGTGTAACTCCCTCACCCCCATTCCCGCATCCGCTGATGCAGCGTCAGTGACGGCTTCTCGGCAAACAGCTGCTGGTAATCCGTGGCGAATTGCCCCAGATGCCAGAATCCCCACTGCATGGCGGCGTCTTTTACCGTCATACTTTGCGACCACGGGCTTATCAGTTCGCGGCGCACGGCGTTCAGGCGAATGCGTTTCAGCCACGCATTTGGGCCAATGCCTAAAATAGCGTGAAACGCGTTTTGTAGCGTGCGGCGGCTGACATGCAGTTGATTACACAAGTCCAGCACCGTCACCGGTTCGGACATGTTTTCCAGCACATATTCACGGGCGCGGGAAAGCAACCGACGGTAACTCTGATGACTGATGCTTTCCGCCGTCACCATTGGCTGCGCTTCTTCCAGCATCGCCCCCATCGCCATTAGCAAATTATCCCCCAGCACTTTACGCACAGCAGGCTGATGAAGATTTTCCGGGTTCTCGCAAAATGTCGCCAGCGCCTGTTGGACAAAGCCCCACAGCGCGGCTTTATGCTGCTCTTTCACTTCCAACGCCGACTGGCTACGCAGCATATGTAATACCCGATCCGGATTATGCAAAAAGTTAGCCTGACGGGTGATGACATCTTCAGAAAGCACTACGCCAAGGATCGTGTAATCATCCGGCGTACTTAATTCAAACTCGGTTCCACCAGGGCGCGTCGCTATTTCTGCGCTTCCCAGACATTGCGAACCGATAAATCCCTGCTCTCCGCGCGTCGCCGGAATGCCAAACCAGAACGAATTCGGCCAGACCAGGCACGACTGACGCAGCGCCAGACCGGTGTATTCACGAAAAACCTGAATATCATCGAGTAGAATTTCCGTAAATTCACCATGAAACTTGCCCGGATGCAGCTGATCGTAAATCTGCTGCCAGGCGGTAATCGTCAAAGCATGTTCATAGACATCCGTTGTCTGTCGTTGATGAACATTATCCACTTCGACCTTCGGCGTGAGCTTCAGGTTTTCGGGTAAGGGTTCATGATAAAGATGGTGCAAATTGGCTGTACGGGTCTTTTTCATGATGTTAATGCCGGGTGTTGTAGGACACCCGGCACCTCCGACAGGTTAATGGGGCTTGAGACGATAACGACTACTGCGTTTACGTAACGTCCCGGCAGAAAAGAGCTGTTCGAGCGCATTTCTGGCTTTTTCCAGCGGCCAGCCAAAGTGGGCAGCCACTTCTCCTGCCGTCATTCCCTGACGTACTGATGTTAACAGCGCCAACAACTCGTCAGCAGATTCCACGACGATAACTGGCGCGTCGGGTTCCTTTACGGGTTGCTTCGGCTGGCGGTTAAAGCCAGTAACCAGCCACTGGGTGTCATCGTCTGGCCGACCGATCTCCTTACGGCTGATGACACGCCCGGTACGCATCGCGGCAGCACAACCTGCGTCCAGCGCCGCACGACACGCCGCCAGATCGCCTTCCACCACCAGCGTTAGGCGACCAGGGTCAAGCACTTCGTGACTGAGCAGACGAACGTTAGCTGCTTTGAGCATGGCATCCGCTGCATCTATCGCGGCGACCATGCCGTCCACTTCCAGCAATCCCAGTGCATTGATCATCGGCAACCTCCGTTACGCACGCTGGATTGGATTACGCGCGATTTCCAGCACTGCATCGGTAAAAGCGTTACAGGCTGCTTTACACGCGGCCTGGCTACCGGTTAAAAATGCTGCCGAGTAGTTGGTTTCAGACGGCGGCGGGACATAGGTCACCAGCTGCACGTCGGCAGATTTCAACGCCGCATCAATGCCGTAGGTCGCTTCCAGCGGCGGTGCCACCAGATACGCCATCGGATCGCCAAGCGTGATCCCGGCGGTTGATGAGAGATAAGAACCGGTACGCGAAACTACATGTGCCAGGAAAGCTGTGTTTTCTGCGTCATTAGCCCACTGGAAAGCCGCGCCATTTTCAATATGCGCAACCATCGCATCCAGACCAGCACGCACTTCCGCCGGGTTTGGCCCACCGAGCATAATCAGCACTTCACCGGCAGTCGGTGACGGTCCGTGTGCAGCTCCCGCATACAGCGAGCGGCCATACACCACTTCGACCATCGCCTGCTTGGTCGCTTCGTCAGCCGCAATGTAGGTGACGTCATCGGAATCAGCAGAAATCAGCCCAAGGCTACGAATATGCGGCGGCAATTTCAGTTCACGCGCAAATTCGGCGTTAACAGAGGCAATCACCCGCATGGCGGTGACCGACGGTCGAATCAAATCTAAAGCTGGCATGATGCCTCCTTATCGGGTCATGTTGATGCCGGATGCTTTCTGCTCCAGCATACGTTTCGCCAAATCCACAATGACGGCTGCGGCTTCAACCGGCGGCGTGCCGCCCTGGTGAATGTTAGAGATACAGGTACGGTCGGCCTCAACGGTGGTTGCCATACGCGGCGAGTAAACGGCGTAGCAGGAGAGGCTTTCTGACTGCCCTAATCCCGGGCGTTCCCCCACCAGTAGGATCACTACTTTCGCGCCGAGGATCTCACCGATCTGATCTTCAATCTTCACGCGACCATAACGAACAAAGAATGGCGTACCGACTTTCAGCCCGGCCTGTTTCAGGCCCGCCATCAGCGGTGGCAGGATCTCTTCGTAGTTCACGGTGATCGCATCAGTTGACAGGCCATCAGAAATAACGACCTGCACGTCCGGATTGGCAACACACTGCGCTTTCAGCGCTTCAACAGCTTCTGCACACAGGCGGCGGCCCATATCCGGACGAGTCAGGTAGAGATTTTTGTCGCTAATTTCAGAGCGGACTTCCAGCAAGCCCTGCGCTTTCACCCACTCTTCCGGCACTTCTTTCAGTACGGTATCTTTCGAACGAGAGTGATCGGCCAGGAAACGCAGCAACGCCTGGGTACGCGGACGCGGACCGGCACGACCGGTACAAACGCGGGCCACGGTGCTGCGACGCAGTTCTGTTAATACGTCTGCGCGATGCGGGTTTTCAACGCCAATCCACGCTTTTGCTTCCGCAGAGCCTAAATCCAGCGCGCAGCTTTCCGAGGTCACCGGTGCCGCACAGGTGGTGGTGGCGCACTTTGCTTCTGACGGCGCGGGGGCCGCTTGTCCCATTGACGCCATCACGCTGCGTACAATTTCTTCAATCTGTTTTTGATCCATGATGTGTTATCTCCGCGTCATCAGAAGAACAGTGACGGATCGCCCGCCCGTTTGGTCAGGCGACCGTTTGCCATAATGCCCATGCTTTCCAGCCAGCGTTCAAACTCCGGTGACGGGCGCAGGTTGAGTAACTGACGCACAGTGGCAGTGTCGTGGAATGCGGTGGTCTGATAGTTGAGCATGATGTCATCGCCCAGCGGCATCCCCATGATGTAGTTGCAGCCTGCGGTGGCGAGCAGGATCATCAGGTTTTCGTTGAGGTTCTGGTCAGCGTCAGCGTGGTTGGTGTAGCAGCAGTCACAGCCCATAGAGATGCCGCTCAGCTTGCCCATAAAGTGATCTTCTAAGCCCGCACGGATAATCTGGCGGTCGTTGTAGAGATACTCCGGCCCAATAAAGCCGACCACGGTGTTGACGATAAACGGATCGTAATGACGCGCCAGCCCGTAGTTACGCGCTTCCATCGTCACCTGGTCTGCGCCGAAGTTAGCGCCAGCGGATAGCGCAGAGCCTTGTCCGGTTTCGAAGTAGAGGCAGTTTTCCCCGGCGATACGGTTGAACTCCGCGCCCACTGCGCGCGCTTCGTCGAGCATCGCCAGTTCCACGCCAAACTCTTTCAGCCCTTTTTCGCTGCCGCAGATACTCTGGAAAATCAGCCCGCCTGGTGCGCCACGACGGATCGCTTCAATCTGGGTGGTGACGTGCGCCAGCACGCAGCCCTGGGTCGGAATGTTGAATTTGTCGATCACGCCATAGATGGTGTCCAACACGCGGCTTAAGTTTTCCACGTCGTCAGTCACCGGGTTAACGCCGATCACCGCATCGCCCACCCCGAAAGAAAGCCCTTCGTAGATTTGCGCGGCGATACTTTGCACGTCGTCACGGGTGTCGTTTGGCTGCAAGCGGGCGCTGAAGGTGCCCGGAATACCGATGGTGGTATTGGCCTTTTTGATCACCGGCATTTTCTTCGCGCCGTAGATCAGGTCCGCGTTGGAGCAAATCTTCGCTACCGCCGCGACCACTTCCGAGGTCAGCCCTTTGCGGGTAAAGGCAATGTCGTCCACGCTGGTTTCATCGCTCAGCACATACTCACGCAGTTCGCTGATGCTCCAGTTTTTAATCTGGTTGTAGGCCGTTTCGTTAACGTCGTCCTGAATCAGCCGCGTCACGCAGTCATCTTCATAGGCAATCACCGGATTATTGCGGATGTCCGCTACGGTCATTTCCGACAACACCTGCTTTGCCGCCACGCGCTCCTGTGAGCTTGCCGCTGCAACGCCCGCCAGCACATCCCCCGAACGCAGTTCGTTGGCTTTAGCCAGCACCTCTTTTACATCCTTAAACTGATATACATTGCCGAACAATGTGGTCTTTAGTTTCATAAGTCGTTCCCTCAGGAAGGAAATGCGAGTGATTTCACCGTCACCGGCACAACCGATCCGCCAAAAAGAGGCGTACCAATGTCGATATAGTCCCCCGCGCGGACAATCACTTCGTCAATGACTGCCAACGGGAGTTGTTGTAGCTGTGGGCGCAACAACATGCCCAGAGCTTTACCAAAGTCCTGCCCGGCCACCACCAGCAGGGGATGCGGATTCGGAAAACGCGCGACGAAATCGACCAGCGCGTTGATGACCGTCAGTACCGCGGCGTAACGCACAGGCAGCGAGGCGGGAAGCGCCAGCACGTACGCGTCAGAATTGGGATCAAGATCCAGCTGAATCAGCGCCTGTTGCCAGGCACTCACCAGATCCGTTTCATCAATTGGGATCGCCACCGGCAAATTGCGCAGCGGCAGTTGTACGCCCTCCAGCCAGATTGTGCTGCCAGAGAGCGAAAGGGTATGTGCACCCGCGCCAATCACCGTGGCGCGTACGGTTTGCGCTGGAAACTGCACGTTCATCTCACGCAGGCGCGGATGGTCATGCAGCGCCGTTGCCAGAAGCGGGCCGATATCGGCAAAACAGAACGGATCGGCGGGCTGGTGGCGATAACATTCGCCCACGCCGCCAGAAAGCGTAATGATTTCGGGCGTAACACCTGCGGGCAGCAAACCGGTTTGCATTAATGCCTGCGCGAGCGGCGAGAGCGTTCCGTCAATCACTTCGACAATCAGCTCTGCCATCCGCCGGGTAACCTGCACCAGCTGCGCGCCGGTCAGCGAACGGGCGTCGGTGCCTGCGCCGAAGCACTCATCCACAATCATCTGCCCCGGTTTATGAGCGTAAACCACGCGCCCCTGGCTGTCGGTTTCCAGCAGGCGACCACCGACGTTGAGGCAGGCAGTGCCGCTGATTTTTCCGGCATCGAACAGGGCGTAGTTCGCGGTGCCACCGCCGATGTCGATATTCAGTACCCGACACAGCCGTTGTTCAGAAAGGGTTTGCGCCCCGGCACCGTGACCGGCGATCACGGATTCGAGATGCGGCCCGGCGCTGGCGACGACAAAATCGCCCAGCGACTGGGAGAGCGTCATCACCGCCGGGCGAGCGTTGCGGGTTTTCGCGCTTTCACCGGTGATGATGATGGCACCAGAATCAACACTTTCCGGCGCAATGCCCGCAGCCTGATATTGCTCCAGGATTAAGGTTTTCAGTTCCGCTTCTTTTAAACCACCCTGTTTATCGACAGGGGTAAAGAACACCGGGCTTTGCCAGCTAATTTCGCGTTTGATGAATTCGTAGCGCGGCACCTGCGACACCGCCGCACGGTTAACCAGCTCCAGGTGGGAGAAGATCACCTGGGTGGTGGTGGTGCCGATATCGATACCGACGCTCAGTAGCTGGCGAGTGTTCACGATTGTGCCTCCACTTCGGTTTTGGCCGCGGTCGCGTCTTCTTTTGGCACCAGCATCATCGCCACGCCAATCGCCGTTACGCCGCCGATCAACTTGCCGACAATCATCGGGAAGATCATGGCGTTCATGTTGGCAGCGGCGAAGCCTAAGTGGTCACCCAGGGCGAAAGCAGCGGAAACGGCGAAGGCACAGTTGATCACTTTGCCGCGGGTATCCATCTGCTTCATCATGCCGAACATCGGGATATTGTTGGCAAGGGTTGCGACCATGCCAGCTGCCGCGATGTTGTTCATATTCAGCACCTTACCGACGCTCATCAGCGGTTTTTCAAACCAGCGAGTCAGCAGCAGCACCATCGGATACGCCCCCAGCAGCACGCAGGAGATAGAACCGATAACTTCAATGGCGCGCATCACTTCACCGGGTTTGTCGCCTGGAGCCATGAAGATCGGATCCAGACCGGGGATCAGTTCCCAACCGAGCAGGAATTTCACTACCGCAGCGGCAAGACCGAGGGTGATCAATGCAACGAGGAATTTGGCGAAGATCTGGAAGCCGTTGATCATTTTTTCCGGGATGAATTTCAGCCCCAGCGCCACCAGTACCGCGACGATAAGTACCGGGATCATGTTCATCAGGATCAGGGCAAAGGTGAATTCCACTGGCTGACCGTTGATCTGCACACCGGAATACATAGCCACCAGACCACCGGCAATACAGCCAATCGGAATGGTCACAATGCCCGCCAGCACGCCGAGCGCCAGATAACGACGGTCAGAAGGTTCGATAATGCCGAGCGCCACCGGAATGGAAAACACAATCGTTGGACCCATCATCGACCCGAGAATTAATCCAGAGTATAGCCACGCTGCTACGTCGCCGCCCGCCAGCTCTTTGGCGAGGAAGAAGCCGCCCATATCGCACGCCAGCAGTGTTCCGGCGAACATTGACGGGTTTGCGCCGAGCATTTCGTAAACCGGGATAATCACCGGCCCGAGTACGTGGGCCAGAACAGGTGCCAGCGCGGTCATACCAACCATCGCCAGGCCCAGTGCGCCCATCGCCATAAAGCCTTCTTCAAACTGCCCGCCGGATCCTTCGATACTTTTACCGAACTTACCGAGGAAACGAGCAGAACCGCCGAACTGCGACAGGATCCTGTCTACGGCAGCTATCAGCATAAAGAACATCATGATGTACATGATGATTTCGTTAATTCCCATCGCCTTTACTCCCTGTTAGTTGTTATTTATTGGCGGATGCGGCGTAAACGCCTTATCCGCCCTACATGTGCAATCCTGTAGGCCGGATAAGACGCAGCAAGCGTCGCATCCAGCAATTGCACCGCGCCACTGGCGGATGCGGCGTAAACGCCTTATCCGCCCTACATGTGCAATCCTGTAGGCCGGATAAGAGCAGCAAGCGTTGCATCCGGCAATTGCACCGCGCCACTGGCGGATGCGGCGTGAACGCCTTATCCGCCCTACATGTGCAATCCTGTAGGCCGGATCAGACGCGGCAAGCGTCGCATCCGGCAATTGCACCGCGCCACTGGCGGATGCGGCGTGAACGCCTTATCCGCCCTACATGTGCAATCCTGTAGGCCGGATAAGACGCGGCAAGCGTCGCATCCGGCAATTGCACCGCGCCACTGGCGGATGCGGCGTGAACGCCTTATCCGCCCTACATGTGCAATCCTGTAGGCCGGATAAGACGCAGCAAGCGTCGCATCCGGCATTTATTGTGCCGCTGCGTACAGGCCGACAATCTGCTCCAGGCTGGCGGTACGCGGGTTGCTGCGCAGACAAATATCTTCCAGCGCGGCCTGCGCCCATGCGCCGTAATGTCCGGTGGTTGCGCCCACGTCTGCCAGCCGCTTGTTGATCCCGACTTCCGCAATCAGCTCACTTACCGCGTTAATAGCGTCACGATCGTCGGATTTTTTAGTTCGCAGCGCCCGACCAATCTGACTAAAGCGTTCACGACAGACCATCCGGTTAAACTCCATCACCGTTGGCAGTAGCATGGCGTTCGCCAGACCGTGCGGAATATGCAGCGCCGCCCCTGGCTGATGCGCCATCGCGTGGCACAACCCAAGCCCCGCACTGGAAAACGCCATTCCCGCCATACATGAAGCCAGCAACATGCTCTCGCGGGCGGCAAGGTCGTGACCGTAGCCCACCGCTTTCGGCAGCGATTTGCCAATCATCGCAATGGCACCAATCGCCAGACTGTCGGTAAACGGTGTGGCGTTCAGCGCGCTGTACGCTTCAATAGCATGGGTTAACGCGTCGATACCGGTCATCGCCGTGACATGCGACGGCACGCCTTCGGTCAGCGCAGCGTCGAGAATCGCCACATCCGGCATCAGCGAGGCATGGGCTAACACCTGCTTGCGCCCGCTCACCGCGTCGATAATCACCGTTACGTTGGTGGTTTCAGAGCCGGTTCCGGCGGTCGTTGGAATGGCAATCAACGGCAGGCGCGGTTGCAGAACGCTGGTTTCTGACATCTCTGCCAGCGTGCTATCCGGGTTCGTCACCAGCAACGCCACGGCTTTTGCTGCATCCAGCACCGAGCCGCCGCCAAACGCGATCACCCCGTCACAACCTGATTCACGCAACTGTGCCACGGCTGCACACACGTCGGTGATGCACGGTTCGCCCACCGGACATGGCCAGAGCGTCATGGCGATACCTTTAACGGCCAGGCTGCGCGTCAGCCCGGCGGTCATCCCTGCCTGATGCAAAAAGCTGTCTGCCATCACGAACAGATGTTTCAGCCCACGCGTTTGCGCTTGCTGTCCGCAACTGCTCACCGAGCCCGGACCGCAAAGCGTCACCGGTGGAACGCTAAATGTTTTTACCCGTTGCAGATTCAGGGTATCGAACGCCTGAAAGAGCGCGGTCTGCAATTCATTTTGCATAGATCCCCTCCGCTTTCTCTCGCCCGCTACTGGCGATCGCCAGCGGGGTCATAAACAAACTGTGCTGCGGTAAATGCACCTGTAACGCCGGGAATTGTTTGCGAAACAGTTCCGCCACGCCCGGTTGCATACAAGAGCCGCCCGCCAGCCATAAATCAGTAATGCCCTGCCCTTCAATATGCCGGGCAACAATGTCCGCCATTTTTTCGTACACCGGTTTCACCGCGGGCCAAATCTCTTCACCGTGACCGCGCTTGTACTGCTCTGCCTCTTCCAGCGAAATACGACGATTTCCGGCGAGAGTCAGAGAGATGTGATGTCCGCCGGTCGCTTCATCCGCCGAGTACGTCACCTTGCCCTTTTTCACGATGGCAATACCAGTAGTGCCACCGCCGATATCCACTACACCGGCGTTGTCCAGTTGCAGCAGATCCGCGACTGCGGTTGGCTCATCCAGTACATGGCTCACTTCCAGTCCGGCAGATTCCAGCACGTTGATGGAAATACGCGGGTCCGTACCTGGAGGAAAAGAGGTCGCCGCATGGCTAAAACGGCGACCGAATTGCTGCTCGAGGGTGTCGAGATGGCGACGAACAATGGTGACCGCACCGAAGAAATCCCAGACGATGCCGTCGCGGACCACATCAGCCCAGTCGAGGCATACCGCCACCGGCTGACCGTCGCGGTCGACAACCATCGACACCACATCGCAGGTGCCCAGATCCACCCCCAGCCACAGCGGAGATTCCGTTGCGGCAGGCGTCTGGTTACACAGCGTTGCCGCCGTTTGCAGACGCGGGGTGAGCCATTGTTCGTCGTGCGCCATCGGTTACTCCTTAAACAATGCGAAACGCATCAACTAATACACAGCGACGCAGACGGACAAACGTACGCGCGCTGGTTACCCCTTCACCGGTTGGCGTGGTGATGGTCATGGTGGTCCAGCCTTCCCCGCCCAGCCCCAGCCCGGCAATGCACGGTCCGTTCTTAACGAAAATGCTGGTATCAATGGCGTTCGCCATCTGGTTCATGTTCTCGATATTGCGCGAGTGCATTGCCGCCGTGTGGTGGCAACCGCCTTCCAGTTTCACCGCCAGCGCAATGGCATCCGCCACGTTGGCGACGCGCACGACGGGCAACACCGGCATCATCAGTTCAGTCACGGCAAACGGATGTTCTGCGGTGGTTTCCACAAACAGCAGGCGCGTTTCTTGCGGAACTTTAAGGCCGATTGCCGCCGCGATTTTGCCTGCGTCGCGACCAACCCAGTCACGGCTGACGGTGCCTTTTCCGCGCTCGTCGATATTTTTCAGCAACACCGGTTGCAGCTGCTGCGCCTGCTCTGCGGTCAGTTTCACCGCGTGCTGGCCTTCCATCAGACGCATCAGTTCATCGGCTACGCTATCCACAACAATCAGTACCTTTTCGTCGGCACAAATGATGTTGTTATCGAAAGACGCGCCTTTGACGATGGACTGAGCAGCACGGGCGAGGTCAGCGGTTTCATCCACCACTACCGGCGGGTTGCCAGCGCCTGCGGCAATCAGACGTTTATTGGTGTGTTTACGCGCCGCTTCTACTACCGCTTCGCCGCCGGTCACCACCAGCAGGCCGATGCCCGGAAACTTGAACAAACGTTGCGCGGTTTCGATATCCGGATTTGCCACAGTAACCAGTAAGTTTTCCGGCCCGCCTGCGGCAACAATCGCCTGGTTGAGCAGCGTAATCGCCCGCTGGGAGACTTTTTTCGCCGCCGGATGCGGGGCAAAAATGACGCTGTTGCCCGCGGCAATCAGGCTGATGGCGTTATTAATTACGGTTGCCGCCGGGTTGGTGGACGGAGTTACCGAAGCCACCACGCCCCAGGGCGCGTTTTCAATTAAAGTCAGGCCGTTGTCGCCAGTCAGCACCTGCGGAGAGAGGCACTCAACGCCCGGTGTGCCGCGCGCCTGAGCGACGTTTTTGGCAAATTTATCTTCGACGCGGCCCATGCCGGTTTCACTGACGGCAAGTTCCGCTAAATCTCTGGCGTGTTTTTCGCCTGCTTCACGAATGGCAGCAATGGCTAACTGGCGCATTGCCACGCTCTTTAACCCTTGCTGGGCAATTTTGGCTGCCGCAACGGCGTCATCCAGGGACGCGAAAACGCCCATCTCATGAACGGCGGCGGGCGGCGTATCACTGCTTTGCATTTTCAGCAGTACCGCTTTCACCACCTGTTCAATATCCTGTTGATTCATGATGTTCTGCCTTATTTGTGGAAAATTACCTGACCGCCAGACACCACCTCATCGATGATGCCAATCACGCACAGATCGACCGGTGACGTTTCGCTTTTATGCGCCTGGCGGGCGGAACTGCCACTCACCAGCAACACCCACTCCCCGGTTCCCGCGCCAATATTGTCGATGGCGACGGCGCATTGCCCGTCAGGATTACCTTGTGGATCAATCATTTCCACCATCAGCAATTTGTCATGCGCCAGTCCGTGATGGCGTACGGTACAAACAATTTGTCCAGTGACGACTGCCAGTTTCATACCCGCCTCCGTGGCGTATTTCAGGTAAAAGCTCCCCCTACCCTCCGCGGAAGGTAAACTGAAAAAGGAGAGAGCGTGACGCCCGAATCGACGTCACACAGGGTGATTACAGGTTGCTGCTATCGCCTTTCAGGCCGATCGGGAAGACTTCTTCCAGGTCGCCGTGCGGACGCGGGATAACGTGTACAGATACCAGCTCGCCGATACGCTGTGCCGCTGCAGCACCTGCGTCGGTCGCGGCTTTACAGGCTGCAACATCACCACGAACCATGGCAGTACACAGGCCGCCGCCAATCTGCTTAACACCAACCAGCTTGACGCGCGCAGCTTTCACCATCGCGTCAGAAGCCTCAATCAGTGCAACCAGGCCCCGGGTTTCGATCATTCCTAATGCTTCCATTGTGCTTTCCTCTTTATCAGGGTCCAGAACGGGACCGTTCATTCAACCAGTGTTTGTAAACTGCTTTCGCGGTTCACTTCTGTCTGACGCGGCACAGCTGCCACCAGCGCCAGCTCGATAATTTCCTGCACGCTACAACCACGAGAGAGATCGTGCATCGGCGCGGCAAGTCCTTGTATCAATGGCCCGACGGCACGATATCCGCCGAGTCGTTGTGCGATTTTGTAGCCAATATTTCCGGCTTCCAGCGACGGAAAAACCATCACATTGGCCTTGCCTTGTAGCGGGCTGGCAGGCGCTTTTTGCGCCGCCACTTCCGGCACGAAGGCGGCGTCAAACTGCAACTCGCCATCGACTACCAACTGCGGCGCGCGCTCACGGACGATTTCTGTCGCCTGCTGGACGTTGGCAACGCAGGGGTGACGGGCGCTGCCGTTACTGGAAAACGACAACATCGCCACGCGCGGTTCTTCTCCGGTGATGGCCTGCCAGGTTTCGGCGCTGGCAAGCGCGATATCCGCCAACTGCGCCGCCGTCGGCTGTGGCACCACGCTGCAATCGGCAAAACCCAACGCCGGACCGCTGTACTGTGGCAGCATCAGGAAAATGGATGAGAGCGTTTTACAGCCTGGCTGCAAGCCGATAATGCGTAATCCGGCACGCAGCACATTCGCCGTGGAAGAGAGGTTGCCCGCGATACAGACATCCGCTTTACCGGCGCTGACCATTGCTGCGGCGAACATCAGCGGGTCGGTAAGTTTTTCCAGCGCATCCGGCGGCGTTTTTTCGCCCGCGCGGGCCAGCCAGCGATGAGCAAATTCTTCCCGCATTGCGAGGTTGCCATGCGGATCAATCACCTGTAGCCCGTCCATCGCTACGCCATGACTGAGCGCAAACTGACGAAGTTCAAACGGATTAGCGACCAGAATGGGCGTTGCCAGACCTTGTTGATGTAAATATTGCGCCGCTTTCAGCACACGCTGATCTAACGCATCCGGAAAAACCACTCTGGCGGGCGCTCGCAACGCCAGTTCACGACAACGTTCAATAATCATTGCGTTTCCCCCAGTCGTTGTTGGATCTGCTTCACCGTTAGCGGCGGCTTCGTTACGCTCAGGATCATCATCACGTAGACCGTGCTGGAAAGGCGGTTCAGCGCCTGCAAGATGTCCGGGCGTAATACTTCAAAGCTGCGGGTGATAAAGACCTGCGCCGCTACGGTTTCGGTTTCCCGCACTTTGGTGCGTAGCAGATTGAGCAACGCCGCATCGCGCCCGTGGCTGGCTTCCGGCACCAGATGATCGTGGTCGAGATAGCGCAGCGGCTGATGAGAAAGCCGATGCAGATCTTCGTCAGAAAGCCCGACAATCGCTTGATCGCCCAGCGGTTCCCCCAGCGCATCGGCACGCATAATGTTGCCAAGACGCGAACGGATATCCGCCAGCCACGGCTGCCACGGTTCCGCCAGTTCAATTTGCAGCCACACTGCCAGCGCAATGGTGCTGTCGAGAACCGCGCGAAAACCCAGGCGCGGATCGCTTTTGGCGACCATTTTTTCCGCCGACAGGTGAGTCAGCGTATCCGGCTTTTTCGCCACCGGCTGGCGGCACAGTTCGCAGCACGCCTGCGGATGTTCATCGCTACTGGTCAGCCCATGAACGGGCTGCGGCTGCTGCTGTTCATCGTCAACAAACAGGCGGCCCTGCTCGTCAATAAACTTGATGCGCAGATGGCGGCTTTCCAGCAACTCCCGGGCAGAGGGCGTCAGGCGACTGTCCGCAGGGAGATGGATCTCTGCGCCTTCGCTGAGCGTATGGTTCGCTCTTAGCCATGCTTCGGTGATGAAATCTTTCATAGGGATTGCCAGTTAGCCGGCCAGGCGACATACAGGAATTTCACGCTGGATGTCGTACCAAATTCGATGCTGGAGCCTTTCGGGATAAACATCACGTCGCCTGCTTTGGCGATCATGGTTTCGCCTTCGTGGCGAACGTGCAGTTCCCCTTCCAGTACCATGTCGATTTCGTCATAGTTCAGGGTCCACGGGAAGAAGGCGTTCTCCCACTGCATAAAACCAGCGGCCATGCTGCTGCCGTCGTCTCCGGTGACCAGATCCGTTAATCCGACGCAGTGTGGCTGTGCGCCGTCGAAACGACCAAACTTGACGCTGCTGCCATCAATAACTTTGATACCGCCTTTGCCGGTCACCGATTTGAAGCTCGGCTGCATTGCGCCCTGCTCCAGCGACTGTTTTTCCTTCATCACTTTTTCCATCAGCTGCGCGACCAGGCTTTCGGTAAACTGGCCTTCCGGCAGCTGGGCAATGATGGTTTCGCGGATGCGCTGGCTTTCGGTTTTATCGGCTGGCACGCTGGCGGGAACGGACGCCGTTACCGGGGTCGATTCATCACATTCAGTGATGGTAAAACCCAGTAGATCTGCCACTTCACGGGCTTCCGGGGTAATAATGCTGGCGCGCAGAACCACGGACATTGCCTGTTCGCCGCGCGCGTGTGCTTCACGAATATCATTCGCTGTGATGAGTTTTTTCACCTGCTTCCTCCTGTTTGGTGAGAGATGCCAGATAATCCACCAGTTGCTGCACGCTTTGCGGGTCGTGGCTGTTTAGCTCGAAAATCGGCTCTTCGAAGCCCGTCTCAAGCAATAATTTTCGCGTTGCGGCGACGTCAGCATCTGGCATGTCCGTTTTACTGATGACGGCGATTTGCCGTTTGCTGACGCCAATATCCAGCAACCCGGCAGGCAACCGACTTTCCGGGTCATTCGCGCCGTGGACATAGATCAGCATGTCCACATCCTGTAGCGTGGTAATTAAGGCGTGATACCAGCGGGGATGGCTAAAATATTCACCCGGCGTATCAATATCACCCTTATCATTAAATTCTACGGCCTGCGTTTTTCTGGCGAGGGTATAATCTCCCTGCAACGCATTAAATAACGTTGTTTTTCCTGCCCCGACGGTACCCACAAACGCAATTCGTTTCATGAATGCCTCGTATTAACTTTTGGTCATTTCACAAAGCGTATAATTTAATAAACGCCCTAAACCGCTGACGGTTTGTGATAACGCTTCTTCTACTGCACCCACCGAGCCATAAATCACCAATGCACCGCTGAAGCGGTCGAGAAAACCGATATGCACATCAGCGGCTTTCAATGCTAAATCACCGGCGATCATCGCCGTTTCGCCAGGAGTTAGCGTCATAATGCCGATTGCGCCAGCATCCGGAACGCCGATTTTCTTCGCCAGTTCCTCGCCGGGATGCGCGATGAGATGCGCCAGCGTGACCTGTTTGCCGGGCACAAATTCCTGAATGATGCGTTCTTTATCCATGAGTCGCCGCCTGTGAAAAACTTTCGTGTATCGTGACAATTTTTCGTCAGAGTAAATAACAAAATTCGGCAAGTACGTTTAAAAGGTGAGGTAGATCACTAAGAATGGAGAGATAATTACTGTTATGAATAAACTTTCATATGCGACGCATGAATATAAATAAAATAATCTCGAGATATTTTATATACTGCTTTTTTTATTATTCGCAAACTCAGTAATAAGCTTTACTAATATATTGCAGCTAAACCGCTTACCCTGAATATTCAGGGTAAGCGTGAGAGTTAAAAAAGAATTACAGCGGTTGGGTTTGCGCTTCAACCACGGCCAGCGCCACCATGTTGACGATACGACGTACCGATGCGATCGGCGTTAACACGTGAACCGGTTTCGCCACGCCCATCAGCACCGGACCGACAGTCACACCTTCCGAGCTGGAAACACGCAGTAAGTTGTAACTAATGCGGGCAGCTTCCATGTTCGGCATCACCAGAATATTAGCGGAACCTTTCAAAGGGCTGTCCGGCATACGGTCGCTGCGAATCGCTTCCACCAGCGCTGCATCGCCGTGCATTTCACCATCAATCATCAGTTCTGGTGCACGTTCCCTGACCAGTTCCAGCGCCTGACGCATTTTGCTCGACGACGGGCAGTCAGAAGAACCAAAGTTGGAGTGAGACAACAGAGCCACACGCGGCTCAATACCAAAACGACGAACAGTTTCTGCCGCCATCAAGGTGATCTCCGCAAGCTCTTCTGCGTCTGGTTCGTCATTGACGTAGGTATCGGCAATAAAGGTGTTACCACTCGGCAGCAGCAGCGCGTTCATGGCACCTGCGGTGTGAACGCCATCGCGATAACCAAAGACATTTTTCACCACGCTAAAATGTTCATGATAATCGCCCACCGTACCGCAGATCATTGCATCGGCTTCGCCACGCTGAACCATGATCGCGCCAATCACTGTCGGGTTACTGATCAATGCACGCTGCGCCTGTTCCTGAGTGACACCGCGACGCTTCATGATCTGGAAGTATTCGGTCCAGTACTCTTTAAAGCGCGGATCGGATTCGTTATTGACGATCTCAAAATCAACACCCGCTTTGATCTGCAAGCCCAGTTTCTGAATGCGCATTTCGATCACGTTCGGACGACCGATAAGGATCGGTTTCGCCAGCCCCAGCGTTACCAGTTCCTGAGTGGCATGCAGAACGCGCGCCTCTTCACCTTCCGGCAGAACGACGCGCTTCGGCGCTTTGCGAGCCTGGGAAAAAATCGGCTTCATAAACAGGTTGGTTTTGTAAACGAACTCCGTCAGCTTGTCGATGTAGACGTCGAAATCAGCAATCGGACGCGTCGCCACGCCGGACTCCATCGCTGCTTTAGCGACCGCAGGAGCGATCTTAACGATCAAGCGCGGATCAAACGGTTTTGGAATGATGTATTCCGGACCAAAGCTCAGATCCTGATCGCCATAAGCTGAAGCCACCACTTCACTCTGTTCCGCATGGGCCAGTTCTGCAATCGCGCGTACCGCCGCCAGTTTCATCTCTTCGTTGATGGCGGTTGCGCCAACGTCCAGCGCGCCACGGAAGATGAACGGGAAGCAAAGAACGTTGTTCACCTGGTTCGGGTAGTCGGAACGGCCGGTACAGATGATGGCATCCGGACGCACTTCTTTCGCCAGCGGCGGCAGAATTTCCGGTTCCGGGTTCGCCAGCGCCAGGATCATTGGCGCACGGGCCATTTTCTTCACCATTTCCTGGGTCAGCACTTTCGGGCCGGAACAGCCGAGGAAAATATCCGCACCTTCAATCACATCATCGAGGGTACGTTTGCCGTCATCCACCACCGCATATGCGGCTTTGGTTTCCGCCATGTTTGGCTCACGGCCCTGATAGATAACGCCTTTTGAGTCGCAAACCACGATGTTATGTTTTTGCAGACCCAGCGCTACCAGCAGGTTCATACAGGCGATTGCTGCGGCACCCGCGCCGGAAACCACCATCCGCACGTCGGAGATGTTTTTCTCCACCACGCGCAAACCGTTGAGGATGGCGGCAGTGCTGATGATTGCCGTGCCGTGCTGATCGTCGTGGAATACCGGAATATTCATCCGCTCGCGCAGTTTCTGTTCAATATAGAAACATTCTGGCGCTTTAATGTCTTCGAGGTTGATGCCGCCGAAGGTCGGTTCAAGCGCGGCGACGACTTCAATAAATTTGTCCGGGTCGAGTTCATCAACTTCAATGTCAAATACATCAATCCCGGCGAATTTCTTAAACAGAACGCCCTTGCCTTCCATCACCGGTTTGCCTGCCAGCGCGCCAATGTTGCCTAACCCCAGCACTGCCGTACCGTTAGAGATCACCGCCACCAGGTTACCACGCGCGGTATATTTGTAGGCTTTTAACGGGTCTTTTTCGATTTCAAGACAAGGTGCGGCAACGCCTGGTGAGTAGGCCAGCGCCAGATCGCGCTGCGTTGCCAGAGGCTTGGTTGGAGAAACCTGGATTTTCCCTGGAACTGGAAATTCATGGAAATCAAGTGCACTTTGTTTTAACTGGTCATCCATTTGGTTGTTCCTTTCACGTAACGTTCACAAATAAAGTGTGTGGGCAACAGCCCCTGCCCACAACGTGGCGCACATTATTACCTTGCCGGAGTCTACAGACTTTGAGCAAGTCCAAACTCTCACCATTAATATAATGTTTTGGTAATAATCCTATAACACTGATGTTACCTGCTTAATCCAGCAATACCATGCCTGTCTGCTATGCTTTTTTGATGCGTTTAGCGAAATTTCTCAGAAGTGTGAATTAACGCACTCATCTAACACTTTACTTTTCAAGGAGTATTTCCTATGAACGAGTTAGACGGCATCAAACAGTTCACCACTGTCGTGGCAGACAGCGGCGATATTGAGTCCATTCGCCATTATCATCCCCAGGATGCCACCACCAATCCTTCGCTGTTACTCAAGGCTGCCGGATTATCACAATATGAGCATTTAATAGACGATGCTATCGCCTGGGGTAGAAAAAATGGCAAAACCCAGGAACAACAGGTGGTCGCAGCGTGTGACAAACTGGCGGTCAATTTCGGTGCTGAAATTCTCAAAATCGTACCCGGTCGCGTGTCAACAGAAGTTGATGCACGCCTCTCTTTTGATAAAGAAAAGAGTATTGAGAAAGCGCGCCATCTGGTGGACTTGTATCAGCAACAAGGCGTTGAGAAATCACGTATTTTGATCAAGCTGGCTTCAACCTGGGAAGGAATTCGCGCGGCAGAAGAGCTGGAAAAAGAAGGTATTAACTGCAACCTGACACTGCTGTTTTCTTTTGCACAGGCGCGGGCCTGTGCAGAAGCAGGCGTATTTCTAATTTCGCCGTTTGTCGGGCGTATTTATGACTGGTATCAGGCACGCAAGCCGATGGACCCGTATGTGGTGGAAGAAGATCCAGGCGTTAAATCAGTACGCAATATCTACGACTACTATAAGCAACACCACTATGAAACCATTGTGATGGGCGCGAGCTTCCGTCGCACCGAACAAATCCTCGCCTTAACCGGCTGCGATCGACTGACTATCGCACCGAATTTGCTGAAGGAGCTGCAGGAAAAAGTTTCGCCAGTGGTACGTAAATTAATCCCACCTTCTCAGACGTTCCCACGCCCCGCTCCCATGAGCGAAGCGGAGTTCCGTTGGGAGCACAATCAGGATGCGATGGCGGTAGAAAAACTGTCTGAAGGCATTCGTCTGTTCGCCGTTGATCAACGCAAACTGGAAGATCTTCTTGCCGCCAAACTATAAACCAGCCACGGAGTGTTATATGTCCCGAAAAGACCTTGCCAATGCGATTCGCGCACTCAGTATGGATGCGGTACAAAAAGCCAATTCTGGTCATCCCGGCGCGCCGATGGGCATGGCTGATATTGCTGAAGTGCTGTGGAACGATTTTCTTAAACATAACCCCACCGACCCAACCTGGTATGATCGCGACCGCTTTATTCTTTCCAACGGTCACGCGTCGATGCTGCTCTACAGTTTGCTGCATCTGACCGGTTACGACCTGCCGCTGGAAGAGCTGAAGAACTTCCGTCAGTTGCATTCAAAAACCCCAGGTCACCCGGAGATTGGTTATACGCCAGGTGTTGAAACCACCACCGGTCCACTTGGACAAGGTTTGGCGAACGCCGTCGGACTGGCGATAGCAGAACGTACGCTGGCGGCGCAGTTTAACCAGCCGGATCATGAAATTGTCGATCACTTCACCTATGTGTTTATGGGCGACGGCTGCCTGATGGAAGGTATTTCCCACGAAGTCTGTTCGCTGGCGGGCACGCTGGGACTGGGCAAGCTGATTGGTTTTTACGATCACAACGGTATTTCCATCGACGGTGAAACCGAAGGCTGGTTTACCGACGATACGGCAAAACGTTTTGAAGCCTATCACTGGCATGTGATCCACGAGATCGACGGTCACGATCCGCAGGCGGTGAAGGAAGCGATCCTTGAAGCGCAAAGCGTGAAAGATAAGCCGTCGCTGATTATCTGCCGTACGGTGATTGGCTTTGGATCGCCGAATAAAGCAGGTAAGGAAGAGGCGCACGGCGCACCACTGGGGGAAGAAGAAGTGGCGCTGGCACGGCAAAAACTGGGCTGGCACCATCCGCCATTTGAAATCCCTAAAGAGATTTATCACGCCTGGGATGCCCGCGAAAAAGGCGAAAAAGCGCAGCAGAGCTGGAATGAGAAGTTTGCCGCCTATAAAAAGGTCCATCCGCAACTGGCAGAAGAGTTTACCCGTCGGATGAGCGGCGGTTTACCGAAGGACTGGGAGAAAACGACTCAGAAATATATCAATGAGTTGCAGGCGAATCCGGCGAAAATCGCCACCCGTAAGGCTTCGCAAAATACGCTTAACGCTTATGGCCCCTTGCTACCGGAGCTGCTCGGCGGTTCGGCAGATCTGGCTCCCAGCAACCTCACCATCTGGAAAGGTTCTGTGTCGCTGAAGGAAGATCCGGCGGGCAACTACATTCACTACGGGGTGCGTGAATTTGGCATGACCGCTATCGCCAACGGCATTGCGCACCACGGCGGCTTTGTGCCGTATACCGCGACGTTCCTGATGTTTGTTGAATACGCCCGTAACGCCGCGCGGATGGCGGCACTGATGAAAGCGCGGCAGATTATGGTTTATACCCACGACTCAATTGGTCTGGGCGAAGATGGTCCTACGCACCAGGCTGTTGAGCAACTGGCCAGTCTGCGCTTAACGCCAAATTTCAGCACCTGGCGACCGTGCGATCAGGTGGAAGCGGCGGTGGGCTGGAAGCTGGCGGTTGAGCGCCACAACGGACCGACGGCACTGATCCTCTCCAGGCAGAATCTGGCCCAGGTGGAACGTACGCCGGATCAGGTTAAAGAGATTGCTCGTGGTGGTTATGTGTTGAAAGACAGCGGCGGCAAGCCGGATATTATTCTGATTGCCACCGGTTCAGAGATGGAAATCACCCTGCAAGCGGCAGAGAAATTAGCAGGAGAAGGTCGCAATGTACGCGTAGTTTCGCTGCCCTCGACCGATATTTTCGACGCCCAGGATGAGGAATATCGGGAGTCGGTGTTGCCTTCTAACGTTGCGGCTCGCGTGGCGGTGGAAGCAGGCATCGCCGATTACTGGTACAAATATGTTGGTCTGAAAGGGGCAATTGTCGGGATGACCGGCTATGGGGAATCTGCTCCGGCAGATAAGCTGTTCCCGTTCTTTGGCTTTACCGCCGAGAATATTGTGGCAAAAGCGCATAAGGTGCTGGGAGTGAAAGGTGCCTGATGGTGATCGCCGGATGCTATATGTTCCCCTCACCCTAACCCTCTCCCCAGAGGGGCGAGGGGACGGTCCGTGCGCTTTTTAGGGGCGCATCTGGGATTTTGTTTAACGGGTGATCCACAACGTGGGCCAGGCGTCTGGCCCATGCCAGTTATCGCAGGTGGGTTCTGCGGCGTAACGCACCAGGCGAAAACGCTGACCGTCAAAGCGCCAGCGCGCCTGAATGCCACAATCGCTTAATCCGCGCCCTTTCGCTAAGGTCACCAGTTCACGCGATTTTTCATCGAATGTTGCGTTCATCAGTTCCAGTTCATTCGTCTCCTGACCGCTGTTGAACGGCAAACGTAACCGAACCGGGCGCGAGGCCAGTGGCTTTTTACGCGACACAATCCAGGCCAAATCAATGGTGTTATAGGCCCCTGCCTCACAGCTAATCATCATCAGCGCTTTATCATCGGTCAGCGCAGTGACATTTACCTCTCGACGCAATGGATCAAGCGAGCAGCGCAGACCATTCATCCGCCAGTTTCCATAATCCAGCAAATCGTTGCGTTCTTCGAGTGAGAGTGGCGTCGGCGTTGGGTTAACCACCGCGACCTCTTTCAGCGCAGGCGCGGGCGGTACGCTGAGCGGCGGTTCGTCCCCTTTCTTTATCCACGCGGTTTCACTGCCAACGCGCTTTTGCTGAGCATCAATAAACAACAACGCCGCTTTTAAGCCATTCAGAGAAATGGTCTGATTGCCATCGCGTAAGGTGATTGCCTTCCCTTCCTGAATCATCTGCAAAAACGCGGTGATGGTTGCCGTATCATCGGTTACTAATAACCATGGTGAAATCCGCCACTTGTCACCACTTAACGCCAACGGCTCGCCATCTAACAGCAGCCGTGGCGCTATCTCCCCTTCAGACGCATCCGGCGACTTCAACCCGCCGCGCTCAATACGTAAAACGGCATCCGTATGCGCCCCGGCGCTGCGGCTCAGGGTCATCACCAGTCCGTTATGATCGCCCGTATTACGCGCCACGCAGAAGTTTTGGTTATTACAGGTGACCTGCCAGTCGGAAAACGCCCGTTGCGCTGGTGCCGCCCACACCAAAGACGTCTGCAACAAAGCGAAAAAAAAGAGAAGGAAAATGCGATAGCGCATGGACGGTACGACCCCAGAAGTTCAAACAAACAGCACAAGTCGTATCTTCGTTGCGCAGGTAGCGCGGCTCAATCGGATTTATCGGATTGAGCCAATAATAAACAACGAAATATTATTGTTATTTTTCAGTCCATTAAATGTGACATTTGCAAATAGTTAAGCAATAACACCGTCTTACCGTCACGTATCTCGCCAGTTTTGATCATCTCCAGCGCCTTGTTGAACGGCAGCTCGAGCACTTCAATATCTTCATCTTCGACACCACCGCCGGCGTTAGCGCGCTGGCTGTCACTGTATTCGGCGATAAAAAAGTGGATTAGCTCAGTCACACCGCCAGGCGACATATACAGTTCAAATAATTTGCGCACTTCGCCCACTTCATAGCCCGTCTCTTCAATCGCTTCTTTGCGAATGCACACTTCCGGTTCGTCGTTATCCAGCAGCCCGGCGCAGGTTTCAATCAGCTGCCCGCTTTCATTGCCATTAACCCAGGTAGCGACGCGGAACTGACGAATCAGAACTACAGTCTTTTTCTTCGCGTTGTACAGGAGGATCGTTGCACCATTACCGCGATCGTAAACTTCACGTTTATGACGGATAACTTCGCCATCTTTGCGCGTGAGATCGTAAGTAATGTTGTGCAGGGTGAAATAGTTATCGGAGAGAATTTTGTCTTTAATGAGGGTGATTTGTTGCGTCATACCGACTCCACAGCGCGAAATGAACAATTATCTTACGCTGTGAAGCCGGGTTTGTCTGCGCAGGCTATCAGTGAGATTTGACTGATTTTACCCCCAGCCAGTCAATAATCCCCTGTGCCGCATGACGTCCTTCTGCCATTGCGGTAACCACCAGATCCGCACCACGCACGGCGTCACCACCGGCGAAGATTTTCGGATTCGTGGTCTGATAACGGTACTGGCTTTCCACATCCGCGATGATGCGGCCCCATTTGTCTACCGTTACACCGTGCGACTCCAGCCACGGCATCCCGTGCGGATTGAAGCCAAACGCCATAATCACCGCGTCGGCTGGCATGACAAATTCACTGCCTTCCACCGGTACTGGACGCCGACGCCCCTGGGCATCCGGCTCGCCAAGACGCGTACGCAGGAAACGAATCCCGCAAACGTGACCTTGTTCATTCAGCTCAAGCGCCACCGGCTGGACGTTAAATTCGAAGTTGGCCCCCTCTTCGCGGGCGTTCTTCACCTCTTTCTTCGAGCCTGGCATGTTAGCTTCATCACGACGATAAGCGCAGGTAACGTTACTCGCGCCGTGGCGCAGCGCAGTACGCACACAGTCCATCGCGGTGTCGCCGCCGCCCAGTACCACGACGTTGAGTCCGGCGGTATTGATAAACGGCTCTTCCGGTAGCTCTTCGAGTCCCATCACCTGTTTAGTGTTGGCGATGAGGAACGGCAGGGCGTCATAAACGCCCGGCGCATCTTCATTGGGTAAACCCGCTTTCATGGAACGGTAAGTGCCTACGCCAACGAAGACCGCGTCGTATTGTTCCAAAAGCGAATCCAAAGAGACATCTTTACCCACTTCACAATTGAGTTCGAAGTGAATCCCCATCGCGCTGAAGATTTCCCGACGGCGTGCCAGCAGGGATTTATCCAGTTTGAAAGAAGGAATGCCGAAAGTGAGCAAGCCACCAATTTCTGGATGGCGATCGTACACCGTCACCGCCACGCCATTGCGGGTCAGAACATCCGCACAGGCCAGCCCTGCCGGACCTGCACCGATAATCGCCACCCGCTTGTCCACTTTGGTGACATGGCTTAAGTCAGGACGCCAACCTTTCGCCAACGCCTGATCTGAAATGTAGCGTTCAATGTTGCCGATAGTTACTGCACCGTGCTCATCGCGAATAGTACAGGCTCCTTCACACAAACGGTCTTGCGGACAAACGCGTCCGGTAATTTCCGGCAGGGTGTTGGTCTGGTGAGAAAGCTCGACGGCGGCGTCGATGTTTCCGGCTTTCACCAGTTCAATCCACTGCGGAATATGGTTATGCAGCGGGCAGGTCCATTCACAAACGCTGTGCTCGCCGCACTTAAGGCAGCGCGAGGCTTCCCGTTGTGCCTGATCGGCACGGAATGGCAGATAAATTTCATCAAAACCGGTTTTACGCGCTTCAATCGCCAGTTTGTCCGGCTCGCCACGCGCGGGCGTTGCCTGCATTTGCTCGACTTTACTCATTACCGGCATTTCTTGCGCCGCGGTACTGGCATGCCACGGTTGATGTTCCTGACGTGCGGTACGCAAGCGGCGGGATTTCGCCATGCCTGAGAGTGCGGCGTCAGTGACCAGTTGCAGTGCGTCCGCTGGGCAATTCTCGACACAAGCAGGACCGTTTTCGCGCCCTGCACAAAGGTCGCATTTATGCGCCGTGGCTTTTACTTTTCCTGCCGCGACGGGGGTAAGGACGATTTGCATCGTACCAAATGGACAGGCCACCACGCAGGATTTACAGCCAATACACTTTTGCTGATTGACCTGAATGCTGTCATCAACGTGGCTGATTGCGCCATTAGGGCAGCTACGGGCGCAGGGCGCATCTTCGCAATGGTGACAGGTCACTGCACTACGTTGCTGCTGATGTTTGATAACCGTAATTCGGGGATGAAAATGGTGTTGGCTCAGGACATGTTGCTCATCATTGTGAGCCATGACACAGGCGATTTCACAAGCATGACAACCCAGACATTGCTGACTGTTGGCCATAATAAAACGATTCATAACGACCTTCTTTTTTGGTTGTAAAAACCTTATTCTTTATATGAGTGTTGTTATTACCCGACTTACAGGGGAATCGGCAATGTTCATGTGCCCAGAATAAGTAACTATTTCGCTATAAACTGTGGCAGATCAAATAATCCCATCACTGACTAAATTGCGTTTCAGCGAACTGGAACATTAATGATTTTTTGTGGAGAAGACGCGTGTGATTGTTAAACGACCCGTCTCGGCCAGTCTGGCCCGGGCCTTTTTTTACATTGTCCTGCTGTCGATTCTTTCCACGGGTATCGCTCTGCTAACTCTGGCGAGCAGTTTGCGCGACGCTGAGGCTATCAATATTGCCGGATCGCTGCGTATGCAGAGTTACCGCCTGGGCTACGATTTGCAAAGTGGCAGTCCACAACTCAATGCACATCGCCAGTTATTTCAGCAGGCACTGCATTCACCGGTATTAACCAATCTCAACGTCTGGTATGTGCCAGAGGCAGTAAAAACCCGCTATGCGCATCTGAATGCCAACTGGCTGGAGATGAATAATCGGCTCAGCAAGGGCGACTTGCCGTGGTATCAGGCCAATATTAATAATTATGTTAATCAGATAGACCTGTTCGTACTGGCTTTACAGCACTACGCTGAACGCAAAATGCTGCTGGTGGTGGCGATTTCCCTGGCTGGCGGCATCGGTATTTTCACGCTGGTCTTTTTTACTTTGCGCCGCATACGCCATCAGGTGGTTGCCCCGCTGAATCAGCTGGTTACCGCCAGTCAGCGTATTGAACACGGGCAGTTCGACTCGCCGCCGCTGGATACCAGCCTGCCGAATGAGCTTGGCCTGCTTGCCAAAACCTTTAACCAGATGTCGAGCGAGCTGCATAAATTGTACCGTTCGCTGGAGGCGTCAGTAGAAGAAAAGACCCGCGACCTCCACGAGGCCAAGCGTCGCCTGGAGGTGTTGTATCAGTGTTCGCAGGCGCTGAACACCAGCCAGATTGATGTGCATTGTTTCCGCCATATTTTGCAGATTGTTCGCGACAACGAAGCGGCTGAATATCTGGAGTTAAATGTCGGTGACAACTGGCGGATTAGCGAAGGGCAGCCAAACCCGGAATTGCCGATGCAGATTTTACCGGTGACAATGCAAGAGACGGTTTACGGCGAACTGCACTGGCAAAATAGTCACGTTTCATCATCAGAACCGCTGCTTAACAGCGTTTCGTCGATGCTGGGACGCGGTTTGTACTTTAATCAGGCGCAGAAGCATTTTCAGCAGTTATTGTTGATGGAAGAACGTGCGACCATCGCCCGCGAATTGCACGACTCGCTGGCTCAGGTACTTTCTTACTTACGTATCCAGTTGACGTTACTGAAGCGTTCGATACCGGAAGATAACGCCACCGCACAAAGTATCATGGCCGATTTTTCCCAGGCGTTGAATGATGCTTATCGGCAGTTACGCGAGCTGTTAACTACTTTCCGCCTGACGCTGCAGCAGGCGGATCTCCCCTCTGCGCTACGTGAAATGCTGGATACGTTACAAAATCAAACCAGCGCCAAACTGACCCTCGACTGCCGTCTGCCAACCCTGGCGCTGGATGCGCAAATGCAGGTGCATTTGTTGCAAATTATTCGCGAAGCGGTGCTGAATGCGATGAAGCACGCCAACGCCAGCGAAATCGCCGTTAGCTGCGTCACCGCGCCGGATGGCAATCACACAGTCTATATTCGCGACAACGGGATTGGCATCGGTGAACCGAAAGAACCCGAAGGTCATTATGGCCTGAATATCATGCGCGAGCGCGCGGAACGGCTGGGTGGGACGCTGACTTTTTCACAACCTTCCGGCGGCGGCACGTTAGTGAGTATTAGCTTTCGCTCCGCGGAGGGTGAGGAAAGTCAGCTGATGTAATGCCTCCGACTGACCAAAGAATACTGGCCCTTAAAGTTCAGTATAAAAGGGCATGATAATTTACATTAACTCCTTTTTTTCTCCACGATTGGCTCGTACCTTGCCGCTACAGTGAAGCAAGTCAAGCCTACAACGATACGCAGAAACACGAGGTCCTCTTTTAATGGCGAATTTCTTTATTGATCGCCCCATTTTTGCCTGGGTGCTGGCAATCCTGTTGTGTCTGACAGGGACCCTGGCGATTTTCTCATTGCCCGTTGAACAATACCCCGATCTCGCGCCACCGAATGTGCGAGTGACCGCTAACTATCCCGGCGCATCGGCCCAGACGCTGGAAAACACCGTGACCCAGGTTATCGAGCAAAATATGACCGGCCTCGATAATCTCATGTATATGTCGTCTCAGAGCAGTGGCACCGGCCAGGCATCTGTCACGTTAAGTTTTAAAGCAGGCACCGATCCGGACGAAGCCGTGCAGCAAGTACAAAACCAGCTGCAATCAGCCATGCGAAAGTTACCGCAGGCGGTGCAAAATCAGGGCGTGACGGTGCGTAAAACCGGCGATACCAATATTCTGACCATTGCCTTCGTCTCTACCGATGGTTCGATGGATAAACAGGATATTGCCGATTATGTTGCCAGTAATATTCAGGACCCGTTAAGCCGCGTGAATGGCGTCGGGGATATCGATGCCTATGGTTCGCAATATTCCATGCGTATCTGGCTGGACCCGGCGAAACTCAACAGTTTCCAGATGACGGCTAAAGATGTCACTGATGCCATTGAGTCACAGAACGCGCAGATTGCGGTTGGGCAACTTGGTGGTACGCCTTCCGTCGATAAGCAGGCGCTCAACGCCACCATTAACGCCCAGTCACTGCTGCAAACACCAGAACAGTTCCGCGATATCACCTTGCGGGTGAATCAGGACGGCTCAGAGGTAAGGCTGGGCGATGTCGCCACCGTCGAAATGGGGGCGGAGAAATACGATTATCTTAGCCGCTTCAATGGTAAACCAGCCTCCGGGTTGGGGGTAAAACTGGCCTCCGGCGCGAACGAAATGGCGACAGCGGAGCTGGTGCTCAATCGTCTTGACGAGCTGGCGCAGTATTTCCCGCATGGACTGGAATACAAGGTGGCGTATGAAACCACCTCGTTTGTTAAAGCCTCCATTGAAGACGTGGTGAAAACGCTGCTGGAAGCTATCGCTCTGGTTTTCCTCGTTATGTATCTGTTCCTGCAAAACTTCCGCGCCACGCTGATACCCACTATCGCCGTGCCGGTGGTGTTGATGGGAACCTTCTCCGTACTTTATGCCTTCGGTTACAGCGTCAACACCTTAACCATGTTCGCGATGGTGCTGGCGATTGGTCTGCTGGTGGATGACGCCATCGTGGTGGTGGAAAACGTCGAACGTATTATGAGTGAGGAAGGACTCACTCCTCGCGAAGCCACACGTAAATCGATGGGGCAGATCCAGGGGGCACTGGTCGGGATTGCGATGGTGCTTTCGGCGGTATTTGTACCAATGGCCTTCTTCGGCGGCACCACCGGTGCCATCTATCGCCAGTTCTCTATTACCATTGTTGCGGCGATGGTGCTGTCAGTATTGGTAGCGATGATCCTCACTCCGGCTCTGTGTGCCACGCTACTTAAGCCACTGAAAAAGGGTGAGCATCACGGGCAAAAAGGCTTTTTTGCCTGGTTTAACCAGATGTTTAACCGCAACGCCGAACGCTACGAAAAAGGGGTGGCGAAAATTCTCCACCGTAGCCTGCGCTGGATTGTGATTTATGTCCTGCTGCTTGGCGGCATGGTGTTCCTGTTCCTGCGTTTGCCGACGTCGTTCTTGCCACTGGAAGACCGGGGCATGTTTACTACCTCGGTACAGTTGCCCAGCGGTTCAACCCAACAACAGACCCTGAAAGTCGTTGAGCAAATCGAGAAATATTACTTCACCCATGAAAAAGACAACATCATGTCGGTGTTTGCCACTGTTGGTTCTGGCCCTGGGGGTAACGGGCAAAACGTGGCGAGAATGTTTATCCGCCTGAAAGACTGGAGCGAACGCGACAGTAAGACCGGCACCTCGTTTGCCATTATCGAGCGTGCAACGAAGGCGTTTAACAAGATTAAAGAAGCTCGCGTTATCGCCAGCAGCCCGCCAGCAATTAGCGGTCTTGGTAGTTCTGCGGGTTTTGATATGGAGTTGCAGGACCACGCTGGAGCAGGTCACGATGCGCTGATGGCAGCACGTAACCAGTTGCTGGCGCTGGCGGCGGAAAACCCGGAGCTAACCCGTGTGCGCCATAACGGCCTCGACGACAGTCCGCAGTTGCAGATTGATATCGACCAGCGTAAAGCTCAGGCGCTGGGCGTTGCTATCGACGATATTAACGACACACTGCAAACCGCCTGGGGTTCGAGCTATGTGAATGACTTTATGGATCGCGGTCGCGTGAAGAAAGTCTATGTGCAGGCAGCTGCGCCGTATCGCATGCTGCCAGATGATATCAATCTCTGGTATGTCCGAAATAAAGATGGCGGCATGGTGCCCTTCTCTGCTTTCGCGACCTCACGCTGGGAGACAGGCTCGCCGCGTCTGGAACGCTATAACGGTTATTCTGCGGTTGAGATTGTTGGGGAAGCCGCACCGGGGGTCAGTACCGGTACGGCGATGGATATTATGGAATCGTTAGTGAAGCAGTTGCCAAACGGCTTTGGTCTGGAGTGGACGGCGATGTCGTATCAGGAGCGGCTTTCCGGCGCGCAGGCTCCGGCGCTGTACGCCATTTCCTTGCTGGTGGTATTCCTGTGTCTGGCGGCGCTGTATGAAAGCTGGTCGGTGCCGTTCTCGGTAATGCTGGTCGTGCCGCTGGGGGTTATCGGCGCGCTGCTGGCAACCTGGATGCGCGGGCTGGAAAACGACGTTTACTTCCAGGTGGGCCTGTTAACGGTCATTGGTTTATCGGCGAAAAACGCCATCCTGATCGTCGAGTTTGCTAACGAGATGAACCAAAAAGGCCACGACCTGTTTGAAGCGACGCTCCACGCCTGCCGTCAGCGTTTACGCCCGATTCTGATGACCTCGCTGGCATTTATCTTCGGCGTATTGCCAATGGCAACCAGCACGGGTGCCGGTTCCGGTGGTCAGCATGCGGTGGGTACTGGCGTAATGGGCGGGATGATTTCGGCCACTATTCTGGCTATTTACTTCGTGCCGCTGTTCTTTGTGCTGGTGCGCCGCCGCTTCCCGCTGAAGCCGCGCCCGGAATAAGCAATAAAAAAGGCGACATGCCAATGTGTCGCCTTTTTCAACTTTCCGATTAAGAACCTGCTCAGCAGGTTCTTGCTGTTTGTACTTTGTCTCAGGAATTACTTACGAAGCATAACTTCGATAAAGTCTTTCCAGTTCCCCAGTTCACGTTCAATCATAACAACCTCTCTTATAATTATGGGTATTCTACGGAAACAATATACCGTGGTGAAGCTAATTTACTCGATTGCTGCGATGACTACCTCCGGGGGACAAACCTTATGTAAATACTATGGTCCTGCGGTGATGATTTGTATGTGATACACAGCAACATTTCGAGATATTCATACGGCATCTAATACTTATTTAATTCTGGTTAAAATACAGACAGATAACAAGATGAATATTCTTAATGTTTACGTTAAAAATGTTTAATATTATTTAATAGTTGTTAATTTGAATACTTCGATAATGTTATATTTCCTGATAATCATTTGCAGGCAAAATGTTTTCACTCTTAAATGAGTATTTATTCTCATAAATCGAAAAAGGATTCATTATGGTTACACTTTACGGCATCAAAAATTGTGACACCATTAAAAAGGCTCGCCGTTGGCTGGAAGCCAATAACATCGACTATCGTTTTCATGATTACCGCGTCGATGGGCTGGACAGCGAATTATTGAACGGTTTTATCAACGAATTAGGCTGGGAAGCGTTACTCAACACCCGTGGTACAACCTGGCGTAAACTGGACGAAACCACCCGCAATAAAATCATCGATGCGGCCTCTGCGGCGGCATTAATGACTGAAATGCCTGCAATTATCAAACGTCCATTGCTCTGCACGCCCGGTAAGCCTATGCTGCTGGGTTTCAGTGATTCCAGTTATCAGCAATTTTTCCATGAGGTGTAGTCTATGTCGTGCCCGGTTATTGAGCTGACACAACAGCTTATTCGCCGCCCTTCCCTGAGTCCTGATGACGCAGGATGTCAGGCTTTGTTGATTGAACGTTTGCAGGCGATCGGTTTTACCGTTGAACGCATGGATTTTGCCGATACGCAGAATTTTTGGGCATGGCGTGGGCAAGGTGAAACGTTGGCCTTTGCCGGGCATACCGACGTGGTGCCGCCTGGCGACGCCGATCGTTGGATCAATCCGCCGTTTGAACCCACCATTCGTGATGGCATGTTATTCGGGCGCGGTGCGGCAGATATGAAAGGCTCGCTGGCAGCGATGGTGGTAGCGGCAGAACGCTTTGTCGCACAACATCCCAACCATGCAGGTCGACTGGCATTTCTGATCACTTCTGATGAGGAAGCCAGTGCCCATAACGGTACGGTAAAAGTCGTCGAAGCGTTGATGGCACGTAATGAGCGTCTCGATTACTGCCTGGTTGGCGAACCGTCGAGTATCGAAGTGGTAGGTGATGTGGTGAAAAATGGTCGTCGCGGATCGTTAACCTGCAACCTCACCATTCATGGCGTGCAGGGGCATGTTGCCTACCCACATCTGGCTGACAATCCGGTACATCGCGCAGCACCTTTCCTTAATGAATTAGTGGCTATTGAGTGGGATCAGGGCAATGAATTCTTCCCGGCGACCAGTATGCAGATTGCCAATATTCAGGCGGGAACGGGCAGTAACAACGTTATTCCGGGTGAACTGTTTGTGCAGTTTAACTTCCGCTTCAGCACCGAACTGACTGATGAGATGATCAAAGCGCAGGTACTTGCCCTGCTTGAAAAACATCAACTGCGTTATACGGTGGAATGGTGGCTTTCCGGGCAGCCATTTTTGACCGCGCGCGGTAAACTGGTGGATGCGGTCGTTAACGCGGTTGAGCACTATAATGAAATTAAACCGCAGCTACTGACCACAGGCGGAACGTCCGACGGGCGCTTTATTGCCCGCATGGGGGCGCAGGTGGTGGAACTCGGGCCGGTCAATGCCACTATTCATAAAATTAATGAATGTGTGAACGCTGCCGACCTGCAGCTACTTGCCCGTATGTATCAACGTATCATGGAACAGCTCGTCGCCTGATGAGTGGTTCTGCAAGAGGAAATAAGCATGGACTGGCTGGCTAAATATTGGTGGATTCTGGTGATTGTCTTTTTGGTAGGCGTCCTGCTGAACGTGATTAAAGATCTCAAGCGCGTCGACCATAAGAAATTTCTCGCCAACAAGCCGGAGCTTCCCCCGCATCGTGATTTCAACGATAAGTGGGACGATGACGACGACTGGCCGAAAAAGGATCAACCGAAGAAGTAAGCTGAGCGGCCGGATAAGGCGTTCACGCCACATCCGGCCATGATGCCTGATACAGTCTTATCAGGCCTACCCGGTTATTATTACATCATTTCAATCACATCATCATTGCCAGGCTTACCGCCACTTAGCGCTTCGTCGAAATAATGTTTCGGAATGGTATAACGCAAGTGATCCAGGGCAAATTGCATACTGCGATTGTCGATCGCATGGCCTAAATCCTCCACGATATCCAGCGTCACGTCACCACCGGCACTGATTAACGCTTCCTGCGCCGCAACCGCATGCGCCAGATCGATAACCGGATCTTCACCACCATGAATCAAGTGAATTGTCGTGGCTGTAGACGCGGTTTCCGGCAGGCTGGCATAGCGTCCGTTAAAGGCAATGACGCGCGAAGCAAGGCCCGGTTCGGCTTTAATGCTCTCCAGCGCCATAATCGCGCCTTGAGAGAAACCGATTAGTGCCGTGGCGTTAGCCCCTACTCCGCTCTGTTTCTGCCAGTAGCGCACCGTTTCAATAAACGTCGGCATGATGGCATCCACACGTGCCTGGCGATTATCTTCCGTAATACCCTGCACCGAAAACCACTGACGCCCCGCCGGATTACCGCTCGGCTCCGCGCCTCCGACACTCACCACCAGCGCATCAGGAAATAGCGGCGCAAACCAGCTGCCTATTTCCCCCATTGCCACCGGGTTATCCCCGACACCGTGGAAAAGCAGTAACAACTGTTGCGCAGGTTTATCCGGGCTTTGAACAACAAAATGGTCATGTTTCATGGCGAACTCCTTAACTGATGTCATTAATTTTACGCCGCTGACTCACAATGACCATGGGAGAAAATTGAAGGAGTCAGTGAAAAAATTGCCATTGCGTTATGCGATCGCGCAGACGCTCAGTGCGAACATCATTAAGTGCGAACAGCGCCTGCGCGGCTTCTTCGCGTTGACGGACCAGTAACAGCTTACGGCCTGAAAGTTTAAGTGTGGTACATAACTGCGCGTCACTGGCGTTTTTCTGTAAACGCCCACGCAGCGCCGGTAATGCCAGTTCGCTGGTTTGTAGCAGACGCAATAAGCAACCTAACGACGTTAATAGCGGACGATGAGTGAAAGCAAAACCGGCCAGTTCAAGCCAGTCGTCGTCAGAAAGGACGGCATCGTTTAGTGGATCAACAGGAAGCGTTTCGCCATTCCACTGCGCGAGAGCTTGCGCATCGCGACGTAAACGGTAATGCTCACGTTCAGCCAGCTGTTTACCCGCATCACTCATCGGTAACAGCGCCATCGCCGTATAGCAACCGCTGCTGGCTTCACGATGATTACCCATTCGCACCAGCACAAAACCGCAGCGTTGCCAGAAACGCCATAACTCCTCGGTGTAACCAAAACTCACCGAAAGATAGTCGAGGTCATGCGTATATTGCAAAGCACCAACAATAAGCTGTCGCCCTGTGCCTTCCCGCTGACGAGCAGGATGAACTGCTATCCGGCTAACCCGCCGTCCGCGCAATGTCGCCGCCAGTGGATTGCTGCCGTGCGCCGCCAGCGACTGGGCCACCAGATTACCCCGCGGGCGACGAAAACCCGCCCATACCGCCTGACTGAGTTCTTGAGATAATCCGCCCTCATCCACCAGCCACAGCGCTCCGGCAATCTCGTTTTCGCCAGCCGCCTGTAAAAAATGTTGACCTGGTGCATCCATCATGCGGCGTAAATCCAGCGGCGAAGTCCGGTAGTGCGCACCAGACAATAATTGATAAACCTTTAACGGCGTTTCTGGCTCACTTCGCCATAACGTCTGTTCAAATGCGGCAATGACGATATTGCCTTGTGGTGTATGGGTGAAGTTTTCATCGTCAAACACCAGTGCCTCACTAACCATTTTTTCCAGCGGGCATCCCTGCGCCCAGCGGATCGGTTGTTGCAGTTCAAAACGGTGTAAATGCGGAAAGCGAGCGCAAAATTTCAGCAAAAAACCACGTCCGGTGCCTTCGTAGCCCTGCACCGTAGTGGTTAACAACGTTCGAGGAAAACGCGATACCAGTTGATGCAACAACGGCGCAGGTATGGCTGCGGCTTCATCGACCACCAGCCAGTCGGCTTGCTCATCGCTGGCTAACAAGGCATCCGGTGCAATAAAGCGAAACTTCTCGCCCGCAAATTGTGCCAGTACATCCGTTGCCGCTTTTGCGGGCGCGGTGACAATCGCACTGCCCGCAATACGAGAAATGAGTTGCCCTGCCAACGCCGATTTACCGCGCCCACGCGCAGCAGTTACCGCTGCCACGCCCGGCGGCATGGTCAGTAACTGCTGTAAGAGTTGCTGTTGTTCTGGTTGTGGTGCGCCGGTAGCGGGGTGCCAGTCAGTACGGGGAGCAAAATGCGCCAACGAGAACTGCTGGTTCTGCCGCCAGAGGATAGCGTCGTTATTCGCCGTAAGTACGCGTTTGAGATGCTGGACAAAATGCGGCGTCGCAATAGGGTCAGGGCAATCACTCCAGCGCAGCGAGTCGGCATCAGGTTGGTTTTCCCACTCTTCCCATACAGGGAGTAACAAAACCAGCCAACTTCCCGCTTTCAACGTTCCGCTAAGTGCCGCAAAGGCAGCGGCATCAAAGCCGTGGCGGGCGTCGAATACCGCATGCCGGAACTCGCGCCCAAGTAAAGTTTGTAGCGCCGAGGGAAAACAGTGGTTTTCAGCGACTGGCTGCGGCGAAATCCACAGCCAGTCGCCAGGTAAGGCATCACGCAACTTAAGCGCATGATCAAAACACCAACCCTCTTCCCCGCTCAACACCAGCAAGCGGCGGATCCCTTCACGTTTCATTTGCGCTGTTAATGTGTGAAGCGCAGTCAGTTCAGCCATCCCTGCCCCGGAAGTTAAATGCTTTTACCAAAAGTATTGCATTGTGCCGGATCACCGCTGTCGAAACCACGTTTAAACCAGCTGTAGCGTTGCTGAGAAGTGCCATGAGTGAAACTGTCTGGTACTACTCGCCCCTGACTTTGCTGTTGTAAACGGTCATCGCCGATGGCCTGCGCCGCGTTCAGCGCCTCTTCCAGATCGCCGGTTTCCAGAACACCTTGCTGCTGCATACTATGCCCCCAGACACCGGCAAAACAGTCGGCCTGGAGTTCCATACGCACAGATAAGCGGTTCACTTCCGCCTGCGTCGCGTTTTGTTGCAGTTGACGAACTTTCGGCTCGATGCCTAACAGTTTCTGCACATGATGACCGACTTCATGGGCGATAACGTACCCCTGGGCAAAATCGCCATCCGCGCCAAGTTTGTCTTTCATGTCATCATAGAAAGAGAGATCGATATAAACCGTGCCATCCGCCGGGCAATAGAACGGTCCCATAATGGACTGGCCCGCCCCGCAGCCGGTGCGCGTCATTCCACGGTACATGACCAGCTTCGGTTGCTGATAGGTTTTACCCATCTTCTCGAATTGCTGTCCCCAGGTGTCTTCCGTGGTTGCCAGAATCACCGAAGTGAATTTTGCGGCTTCGTCTTCATTAGGACTAATTGACCGTGTTGATTGCTGTTGGGAAACCGGCTGTCCGGTCATCAACCCGGTTAAATCAACGCCATAGTAGCCTGCAACCAGCACGACTATCAGTAAAATCAGCCCGCCTTTACCGCTTGGCAGGCGAAAACCGGGACCGCCCATTGACGGACCACCAGAGCTGTTGCGCCTGTCTTCAACATTGTCACTTTCACGTCGCCCTTGCCAACGCATAGATACCTCAACAATATATTCATTATAGAAATGATCGTAGGTGGTTCAGAGGAAGATTACCACAGGAAAGCGGGATGAAATGGCGGAGGAATGAGCGTTCAATGCACATCTTCCGAGAGCGGTTGTCTTGCCGTGCCAGCTGCACGGCAAGATGATGAACAGAAAAATCAGTCCAGCTGTACACCCAGGCGGCGGGCGACGGCTTCATAGGCTTCGATCAGGCCACCGAGGCTCTGGCGGAAACGGTCTTTGTCCATTTTCTCCAGCGTTTCTTTGTCCCACAGGCGGCTGCCGTCCGGGGAGAACTCATCGCCCAGTACCACTTCACCTTTGTACAGGCCAAACTCCAGTTTAAAGTCGACCAAAATCAGACCAGCATCATCGAACAGTTTTTTCAGCACGTCGTTCGCTTTGTAGGTCAGCTCTTTCATACGCGCCAGGTTCTCTTTGCTCACCCAGCCAAAGGTTTCGCAGTAAGATTCGTTGACCATCGGATCGTGCATGGCGTCGTTTTTCAGGAACAGATCGAACAGCGGCGGGTTCAGCTCAATACCTTCTTCGATTCCAAGACGTTTCACCAGAGAGCCAGCAGCACGGTTACGCACGACACACTCAACCGGCACCATATCCAGCTTTTTCACCAGACATTCGGTATCGGAGAGCAGACGCTCCATTTGAGTCGGGATACCCGCTTCAGCCAGTTTGCTCATAATGAAGTAGTTGAACTTGTTGTTCACCATACCTTTGCGATCAAACTGCTCAATGCGCGCGCCATCCCCTGCTGACGTATCATTGCGGAATTCGAGCACCAACAGGTCCGGGTTTTCCGTGCTGTATACGGTTTTCGCTTTACCACGATACAACTCAGCTTGCTTTTGCATCTTTATCACTCCTGGGTGTGAATTAACGTTTTAAAATCTTTTGCTGTCTGGTGTGCCGGATGTTTTGTCAGATGCGGCAAGAACGCCTTATCCGACCTACGTCCGACAAACAAATTTAGTGCGAATTACCGCTAAAATCGCGTTTTCCTGCCGACGCACACGTTTGCGTATCATATCAGAAAAAAGGGCCGGATGACTCCAGCCCTGTATTTTTACTTGCTAAACGCAGCCTGGAAGACAGCTACCAGCGCGTCGTTCTGACTCTGAGTCAGAGTATGACCTTTCGGATCGATGAACTGTAGGCTGCTGCGGTTATCTAAATCGCCAACCTGCAGTTTATAGTCACCGGATGCCAGGCCTGGATCGCTCGCGCCCAGTTCCTGCCAGTCGCTGTCAGACAGCGGCTTGTAAGTTACGGCCATGTTACCCTGCGAACGGGTGCTGTCGGTCACTTTCATGCCCACTTTTTCCAGCGCCGCTGGCAGACGTTGCCAAACCACATTGAACGGCCCGCGTACGACCAGCATCGGTAAACCGGTGTCATCAGCTGCACTTTGTACGTCCATAGTGGTGGAGGCACGATTTTGCGCAGCGTTCGCGGCGTCAGTGGCAGATTTATCCAGACCGGCGGAAATAACGTTCATCATCTCCGTGCTGTAACGCTGCATGGAAGCCGCGTCTGCAACCGGTTTGCCCGCCTGTTCCAGGTTCAGCAGTTTAACCGTAACCGCCTGCTGATAACCCTGCGGCTTAACAGAGATTTGATAACGACCACGATACTGCTCGTCTTCGTCCAGACGGTTCCATTGTACCCAATCGGTGGTCAGTGTCTGACCAGCATCATCACGTTGGGTGATGGTGTAGTTTTTCGCCTGCAGCACGCTAACCACCTGCGGCCACAGAGTATTGCCACGACCATTTTCCACCAGCAATGAAGCGGTATCGCCCGTGAACTGGGTACGCGCGCCAGAAACCAGTGCCAGCGGCTGGGCTGGTGGACGAATGTCCAGCGCCTTACCGACAGCACCACTACCGTTGGTCACCGGGATTGCATAATCACCGGAGGTCACCGGCAAAATCATTCCAGCCGGGGCATGAAGCTCCGCAAGCGGTGCCGCTTCCAGGTAGGCTTCATCACCACTGACCTGACGCTTATAGCGTGAGTCAGAACTACAGGCAGCGAGTAATAAAACAAGCGAAACACCCGCAACCTTTGCCAGGCGCGACTTTTGAACAGAGTAAGCCATCAAATCTCCCTAAACTTTACAGCAAACCGGCATGCTTAAGCGCCGCTCTGACCGTCTCACGACCACTGTCGGTGATAGGTGTCATTGGCAGGCGCAGCGTATCGGTCGCCACAAGACCCAGTTCCTTACATGCCCATTTCACCGGGATTGGATTGGGTTCGACAAATAGTTTGTTGTGTAATGGCATCAGACGCTGATTAATAACGCGTGCCTCGGCAAAATGCCCTTCTGCTGCCAGTTTGCACATCTGGGCCATATCACGCGCTGCGACGTTAGCCGTAACGGAAATAACCCCATGACCGCCTAATTGCATGAAGTCCAGCGCGCTCGCATCATCGCCGCTCAGCAGAACAAAATCATCTGAAACCAGCTCTTTGATCTGGTTTACACGCGTTAAGTTCCCTGTTGCCTCTTTGATTCCGATAATATTTTTTACTTTCGCCAGACGGCCCACCGTTTCCGGAAGCAGATCGCAGCCAGTACGGGACGGCACATTATACAGAATTTGCGGCAGGTCAGTATGTTCAGCGATGGCTTTGAAATGCTGATACAAACCTTCTTGCGACGGACGATTGTAGTAAGGGGTTACCGTCAGGCAGCCGACGATACCACTGTCATTGAAGCGCTGCGTCAGGCTAATGGCTTCCGCAGTAGCGTTAGCGCCGGTCCCGGCAATCACCGGAATGCGCCCGTCAGCCAGCTCCAGCGTCATCATCACCACATCAGCATGTTCGTCATGATTTAAGGTAGCGGACTCGCCAGTGGTGCCAACAGAAACGATCGCCGAAGTACCGCTGGCGACATGATAATCAATCAGTTTTTTCAAGCTAGCCCGACAGACATTACCTTTTTCATCCATCGGAGTAACAATCGCGACAATACTTCCCGTGAACATGGGCCATCCTCTGTGCAAACAAGTGTCTCAATGGTACGTTTGGTATGGCATTAAAAGCAAGCAGACAGAACCGTTCTGATTGTTGTATGCATGTTTTTTTTATGCTTTCCTTAAGAACAACTCACCCCTTAAAGGAATAACCAGTTTGACACTGTCATCGCAACATTATCTGGTGATCACTGCGTTGGGTGCCGATCGCCCTGGAATTGTGAACACCATCACCCGTCATGTCAGTAGTTGCGGCTGTAATATTGAAGACAGTCGCCTGGCGATGCTGGGAGAAGAGTTCACGTTTATCATGCTGCTTTCCGGTTCATGGAATGCCATTACTCTGATTGAATCAACGTTACCGTTGAAAGGTGCAGAACTGGATCTTTTAATCGTGATGAAGCGCACGACGGCGCGTCCGCGTCCGCCAATGCCAGCATCTGTCTGGGTTCAGGTCGATGTGGCAGACTCCCCGCATTTAATTGAACGCTTCACAGCACTTTTCGACGCGCATCATATGAACATTGCGGAGCTGGTGTCGCGCACGCAACCTGCTGAAAATGAACGGGCTGCGCAGTTGCATATTCAGATAACCGCCCACAGCCCCGCATCTGCGGACGCAGCAAATATTGAGCAAGCGTTCAAAGCCCTATGTACAGAACTCAATGCACAAGGCAGTATTAACGTCGTCAATTATTCCCAACATGATGAACAGGATGGAGTTAAGTAATGAATCCACTGAAAGCCGGTGATATCGCACCGAAATTTAGCTTGCCGGATCAAGACGGAGAACAAGTTAATTTGACCGACTTCCAGGGACAGCGTGTTCTGGTTTATTTCTACCCGAAAGCCATGACCCCCGGCTGTACCGTACAGGCCTGCGGCTTACGCGATAACATGGATGAGTTGAAAAAAGCGGGCGTTGATGTGCTGGGTATCAGCACCGATAAACCCGAAAAACTCTCCCGTTTTGCGGAAAAAGAGCTGCTTAACTTTACGCTCCTGTCTGATGAGGACCACCAGGTGTGCGAACAATTCGGCGTCTGGGGTGAAAAGTCCTTCATGGGCAAAACCTACGATGGTATTCATCGCATCAGCTTCCTGATTGACGCTGATGGCAAAATCGAACATGTCTTTGACGATTTCAAAACCAGCAATCACCACGACGTTGTGCTGAACTGGCTGAAAGAACACGCCTGATTACTTTGCTCCATTCCGTGCTGGCTGCGCTTGCGGTCAGCACACCTCACTTCTCGTGATCAAGATCACATTCTCGCTTTCCCCTGCGACACGGGTGTCGAATTCATTTTTTGCTGAACGTTAATGACCATCATTTTTGTACCGTTCAGAATACAGTTAATTCATAACTTATTGAATACATTAAATTAATCAGACTGGCATCCTTTATGCAATATGAAATGCAATGTTTCATATCATTTTCAAGGAGCCGACATGAACCGCTTTGTGGTGGCCGAACCACTGTGGTGTACAGGATGTAATACCTGTCTCGCTGCCTGTTCGGACGTGCATAAAACGCAAGGTTTACAGCAACACCCGCGCCTGGCCCTGGCGAAGACGTCAACACTCACTGCCCCTGTCGTGTGTCATCACTGTGAGGAAGCCCCTTGCCTGCAGGTCTGCCCGGTCAATGCCATCTCCCAGAGGGACGATGCGATCCAACTCAACGAAAGCCTCTGTATTGGCTGCAAGCTTTGCGCCGTGGTCTGCCCATTTGGCGCAATCAGCGCTTCAGGAAGCCGTCCGGTGAATGCCCCTGCGCAATATGTTTTTCAGGCTGACGGCTCACTCAAAGACGGCGAAGAAAACGCGCCGACCCAACATGCTTTGCTGCGCTGGGAACCGGGTGTCCAGACCGTCGCGGTGAAATGCGACCTGTGTGATTTCTTGCCAGAAGGTCCGGCCTGCGTTCGCGCTTGCCCGAATCAGGCGTTACGGCTGATCACCGACGATAGCCTGCAACGTCAGATGAAAGAAAAACAGCGCCTTGCCGCAAGCTGGTTTGCCAATGGCGGGGAGGATCCCCTTTCCCTCACTCAGGAGCAACGCTAATGGATGCCCTGCAATTATTAACCTGGTCACTGATCCTCTATCTGTTTGCCAGTCTGGCTTCGCTGTTTTTACTCGGTCTGGACAGACTGGCTATTAAGCTTTCCGGCATCACATCGCTGGTGGGTGGCGTGATTGGCATCATCAGCGGAATTACGCAATTACATGCAGGCGTAACTTTAGTCGCCCGTTTTGCCACGCCTTTTGACTTTGCCGATTTAACACTGCGAATGGATAGCCTCTCGGCATTTATGGTGATGGTTATCTCCTTGCTGGTGGTGGTTTGTTCGCTCTATTCATTGACTTATATGCGCGAATACGAGGGTAAAGGCGCGGCGGCGATGGGCTTCTTTATGAATCTTTTCATCGCATCGATGGTTGCCCTGCTGGTGATGGACAACGCTTTTTGGTTCATCGTGCTGTTTGAAATGATGTCGCTGTCTTCCTGGTTTCTGGTCATTGCCAGGCAGGATAAAACGTCGATCAACGCTGGCATGCTCTACTTTTTTATCGCCCACGCCGGATCGGTGCTGATTATGATCGCCTTCTTGCTGATGGGGCGCGAAAGCGGCAGCCTCGATTTTGCCAGTTTCCGCACGCTTTCACTTTCTCCGGGGCTGGCGTCGGCGGTGTTCCTGCTGGCCTTTTTCGGTTTTGGCGCGAAAGCCGGGATGATGCCGTTGCACAGCTGGTTGCCACGCGCTCACCCTGCCGCACCATCGCACGCTTCGGCGTTGATGTCTGGCGTAATGGTCAAAATCGGTATTTTCGGCATCCTGAAAGTAGCGATTGATCTGCTGGCGCAAACGGGTTTGCCGCTGTGGTGGGGCATTCTGGTGATGGCGATCGGCGCAATCTCCGCGCTCCTGGGCGTGCTGTATGCGCTGGCGGAACAGGATATCAAACGGCTGCTGGCCTGGAGCACCGTCGAAAACGTCGGCATTATTTTGCTGGCGGTCGGTGTGGCGATGGTCGGTCTGTCACTGCACGACCCGCTGCTCACCGTTGTTGGACTGCTCGGCGCGCTGTTTCATCTGCTCAACCATGCGCTGTTCAAAGGGCTGCTGTTTCTCGGCGCGGGTGCGATTATTTCGCGTTTGCATACCCACGACATGGAAAAAATGGGGGCACTGGCGAAACGGATGCCGTGGACAGCCGCAGCATGCCTGATTGGTTGCCTCGCGATATCAGCCATTCCTCCGCTGAATGGTTTTATCAGCGAATGGTACACCTGGCAGTCGCTGTTCTCACTAAGTCGTGTGGAAGCCGTAGCGCTACAACTTGCGGGTCCTATTGCTATGGTGATGCTGGCAGTCACTGGTGGGCTGGCAGTAATGTGCTTCGTCAAAATGTACGGTATTACTTTCTGTGGCGCGCCGCGCAGTACACACGCTGAAGAGGCACAGGAAGTGCCAAATACGATGATCGTCGCCATGCTACTGCTCGCGGCACTCTGCGTATTCATTGCGCTTAGTGCCAGTTGGCTGGCACCGAAGATAATGCACATTGCCCATGCGTTTACCAATACCCCTCCCGTCACTGTCACCAGCGGAATAGCACTTGTACCCGGCACGTTTCATACACGGGTCACTCCCTCATTACTGTTGCTGTTACTACTGGCGATGCCTTTGCTGCCTGGCCTTTACTGGCTGTGGTGTCGTTCGCGCCGCGCAGCGTTTCGTCGCACTGGAGATGCCTGGGCATGCGGCTACGGCTGGGAACATGCGATGGCCCCGTCAGGCAATGGCGTGATGCAGCCGCTGCGTGTGGTCTTTTGTGCGCTATTTCGTCTACGACAACAGCTCGACCCTACGCTGAGGCTGAACAAAGGTCTTGCGCACGTCACCGCCAGGGCTCAGAGCACAGAACCCTTCTGGGATGAGCGGGTGATCCGCCCCATCGTGAGCGCCACCCAACGGCTGGCCAAAGAAATACAGCATCTGCAAAGTGGCGACTTTCGTCTCTATTGCCTGTATGTGGTCGCCGCACTGGTTGTGCTGCTAATCGCTATTGCCGTCTAAGGAAATCACCATGAGACAAACTCTTTGCGACGGATATCTGGTCATTTTTGCGTTAGCACAGGCCGTGACTCTGCTGGTGCTAACCCCGCTTTTTACGGGGATTTCCCGGCAGATACGCGCGCGAATGCACTCCCGTCGCGGACCGGGGTTCTGGCAGGATTATCGCGATATCCACAAACTGTTTAAACGCCAGGAAGTTGCGCCGACATCTTCAGGTCTGATGTTCCGCCTGATGCCGTGGGTATTAATCAGCAGCATGCTGGTGCTGGCGATGGCCCTGCCACTATTTATTACTGTTTCCCCTTTTGCGGGCGGCGGCGATCTGATCACCCTTATCTATCTTCTTGCCCTGTTTCATTTTTTCTTTGCTCTTTCCGGGCTGGATACCGGAAGCCCGTTTGCGGGAGTCGGTGCCAGTCGCGAGTTGACGCTCGGCATTCTGGTCGAACCCATGCTCATTCTCTCACTGCTGGTATTGGCGCTGATAGCGGATTCCACGCATATCGAGATGATCAGCAAGACGCTGGCGACGGGCTGGAACTCGCCGCTAACCACCGTACTGGCGTTACTGGCCTGTGGTTTTGCCTGCTTCATTGAGATGGGAAAAATTCCCTTTGATGTTGCTGAAGCAGAACAGGAATTACAGGAAGGCCCGCTGACCGAATATTCCGGTGCCGGGCTGGCGCTGGCGAAGTTGGGGCTGGGGCTGAAACAGGTCGTGATGGCATCACTGTTTGTGGCCCTGTTTCTGCCCTTTGGGCGCGCGCAAGAGCTTTCTCTCGCCTGCCTGCTGACTTCACTTGTCGTTACGCTGCTCAAGGTTTTGCTGATTTTTGTACTGGCCTCAATCGCAGAAAACACGCTGGCACGCGGGCGATTTTTACTCATTCACCATGTGACCTGGCTTGGCTTCAGCCTTGCTGCGCTTGCATGGGTCTTCTGGTTAACCGGTCTGTAAGGAGCACTGACGGAATATGGAAAATCTTGCTCTGACGACGTTATTGCTGCCTTTTATCGGCGCACTGGTCGTTTCGTTTTCGCCACAACGTCGGGCCGCCGAATGGGGGGTTTTGTTCGCCGCGCTGACCACGCTGTGCATGTTGTCACTGATCTCCGCGTTTTATCAGGCCGATAAAGTTGCCGTCACGTTGACGTTGGTCAACGTGGGGGGTGTGGCGTTGTTTGGCCTGGTCATTGATCGCGTGAGTACGCTGATTCTGTTTGTGGTGGTGTTTCTCGGTTTGCTGGTCACGATCTACTCCACGGGTTATCTGACGGATAAAAATCGCGAACACCCGCATAACGGCACGAATCGTTATTACGCATTTTTGCTGGTTTTTATCGGCGCGATGGCGGGACTGGTACTCTCCTCGACGCTGCTCGGTCAGTTGTTGTTTTTTGAAATTACGGGCGGCTGCTCCTGGGCGTTGATCAGTTATTACCAGAGCGATAAAGCGCAGCGTTCAGCACTAAAAGCGTTGCTTATCACTCATATCGGTTCGTTGGGGTTGTATCTTGCCGCCGCCACGCTGTTTTTGCAGACCGGAACGTTCGCGCTCAGCGCGATGAGCGAGTTACACGGCGACGCACGCTATCTGGTTTATGGTGGCATCCTGTTTGCCGCGTGGGGGAAATCGGCCCAGCTACCGATGCAAGCGTGGCTACCGGATGCAATGGAAGCGCCAACACCGATCAGCGCCTATCTCCACGCCGCATCGATGGTGAAAGTGGGCGTTTACATTTTTGCCCGCGCCATTATCGACGGCGGCAATATCCCGCATGTGATTGGCGGCGTTGGCATGGTTATGGCACTGGTCACCATTCTTTATGGCTTCCTGATGTATTTGCCACAGCAGGATATGAAGCGGTTGCTGGCCTGGTCGACCATCACTCAACTTGGCTGGATGTTTTTCGGCTTGTCGCTCTCCATCTTCGGCTCGCGGCTGGCGCTGGAGGGCAGCATCGCCTACATCGTCAACCACGCGTTCGCTAAAAGCCTATTTTTCCTTGTAGCAGGTGCGCTGAGTTACAGCTGCGGCACGCGCTTGTTGCCGCGTCTGCGTGGCGTATTGCACACCCTGCCGTTGCCAGGCGTGGGTTTCTGCGTGGCAGCGCTGGCGATTACCGGCGTACCGCCGTTCAACGGCTTCTTCAGTAAATTCCCGCTGTTTGCCGCCGGTTTTGCGTTGTCAGTGGAGTACTGGATCCTGCTGCCCGCCATGATTCTGCTGATGATTGAATCGGTCGCCAGTTTCGCCTGGTTTATTCGCTGGTTTGGTCGCGTCGTGCCTGGCAAACCGAGCGAGGCCGTCGCCGATGCCGCACCGCTGCCAGGATCAATGCGCCTGGTGTTGATTGTACTGATTGTGATGTCGCTGATTTCCAGCGTAATCGCCGCGACCTGGTTGCAGTAAGGAGATGATGAATGACCGGTTCTATGATCGTAAATAATCTGGCGGGACTGATGATGCTGACATCGCTGTTTGTGATTAGCGTCAAAAGCTATCGCCTGTCATGCGGATTTTACGCCTGCCAGTCGCTGGTGCTGGTGTCTATTTTCGCCACCCTCTCGTGCCTGTTCGTCGCAGAGCAACTGCTGATCTGGTCCGCCAGCGCCTTTATCACCAAAGTGCTGCTGGTACCGTTAATCATGACTTACGCTGCACGAAATATTCCCCAGAACATCCCGGAAAAAGCGTTATTCGGTCCGGCAATGATGACACTGCTCGCGGCGTTAATTGTCCTGCTTTGCGCATTTGTCGTTCAGCCCGTGAAGCTACCGATGGCTACCGGGCTGAAACCGGCGCTGGCGGTGGCGTTAGGTCATTTTCTGCTTGGCCTGCTGTGCATTGTCAGCCAGCGCAATATCCTGCGGCAAATTTTTGGTTACTGCCTGATGGAAAACGGCTCCCATCTGGTGCTGGCGCTTCTTGCCTGGCGAGCACCGGAACTGGTGGAAATAGGTATCGCTACCGACGCCATCTTCGCCGTCATTGTGATGGTGTTACTGGCAAGAAAAATATGGCGTACCCACGGCACGCTGGACGTGAATAACTTGACCGCGCTGAAGGGATAATGAGATGAGTTATTCTGTGATGTTCGCTTTACTCCTGCTCACGCCGCTGCTTTTTTCGCTGCTCTGTTTTGCCTGCCGGAAACGGGGGCACTCTGCGACTCGCACGGTGACAGTACTACATGGCTTAGGGATCACACTGCTGCTGATTCTGGCACTGTGGGTGGTCCAAACTGCCGCTGATGCGGGAGAAATATTCGCTGCGGGACTGTGGCTTCACATTGATGGTCTGGGCGGTTTGTTCCTCGCCATTCTTGGTGTGATTGGCTTTCTCACCGGTGTTTACTCGATTGGCTACATGCGTCATGAAGTGGCACACGGCGAGCTTTCACCCGTTACGCTGTGCGATTACTACGGTTTCTTCCATCTGTTTTTGTTCACCATGCTGCTGGTTGTTACCAGCAATAACCTGATTGTGATGTGGGCGGCAATTGAAGCCACCACCTTAAGCTCGGCGTTTCTGGTAGGCATTTACGGTCAGCGTTCATCGCTGGAAGCTGCATGGAAGTACATCATTATTTGTACTGTTGGTGTCGCTTTTGGTCTGTTCGGTACCGTGCTGGTATACGCCAACGCCGCCAGCGTTATGCCGCAGGCAGAAATGGCGATATTCTGGAGCGAGGTTCTTAAGCAATCGTCCTTGCTTGACCCAACATTAATGCTGTTGGCCTTTGTGTTTGTGCTAATTGGCTTTGGCACCAAAACCGGGCTATTCCCCATGCACGCCTGGCTGCCAGATGCTCACAGTGAAGCGCCGAGTCCGGTCAGCGCCCTGCTCTCCGCCGTATTGCTGAACTGCGCGCTGTTGGTGCTTATTCGCTATTACATCATTATTTGCCAGGCCATCGGCAGCGATTTCCCCAACCGGTTGTTGCTCATCTTCGGCATGTTGTCGGTTGCCGTGGCGGCATTTTTCATTCTGGTACAGCGGGACATTAAGCGTCTGCTGGCGTACTCCAGCGTGGAGAACATGGGACTGGTCGCGGTGGCGTTAGGCATTGGCGGGCCGCTGGGAATTTTTGCCGCGCTGCTGCACACCTTAAACCACAGTCTGGCCAAAACGCTGTTGTTCTGCGGTTCCGGCAATGTACTGCTCAAGTACGGCACGCGCGATCTCAACGTCGTCTGTGGGATGCTCAAAATCATGCCATTTACCGCCGTGTTGTTTGGCGGCGGTGCGCTGGCGCTGGCCGGGATGCCGCCCTTCAACATTTTTCTTAGCGAATTTATGACCGTTACCGCCGGACTGGCGCGTAATCATCTGCTGCTTATCGTCCTGCTGTTATTGCTGTTAACGCTGGTGCTGGCGGGCCTGGTACGGATGGCTGCACGGGTATTAATGGCGAAACCGCCGCAGGCCGTTAACCGGGGTGAACTTGGCTGGTTGACCACCTCGCCAATGGTGATTCTGCTGGTCATGATGCTGGCGATGGGAACGCATATTCCACAACCTGTCATCAGGATCCTGGCGGGCGCTTCCACTATAGTCCTCTCAGGGACGCACAACCTGCCTGCACAACGTAGCACCTGGCATGATTTTTTGCCTTCAGGCACCGCATCTGTTTCGGAGAAACACAGTGAACGTTAATTCATCGTCAAATCGTGGCGAAGCGATTCTCGCCGCCCTGAAAACGCAGTTCCCCGGCGCGGTGCTGGATGAAGAGCGACAAACGCCTGAACAGGTCACCATTACGGTGAAAATCAATCTGCTGCCTGACGTTGTACATTATCTTTATTATCAACATGATGGCTGGCTTCCGGTCCTGTTTGGCAACGACGAGCGGACACTTAACGGTCATTACGCGGTTTATTACGCCCTTTCTATGGAAGGGGCCGAAAAATGCTGGATCGTGGTGAAGGCACTGGTCGATGCCGACAGTCGGGAGTTTCCGTCAGTCACACCGCGCGTCCCTGCCGCGGTCTGGGGCGAGCGAGAAATTCGCGATATGTACGGGCTGATTCCGGTTGGCCTGCCGGATCAGCGTCGGCTGGTGTTGCCCGATGACTGGCCGGAAGATATGCATCCGCTGCGCAAAGACGCGATGGATTATCGACTGCGCCCAGAACCGACGACTGATACCGAAACGTATCCGTTTATCAACGAGGGCAACAGCGATGCGCGGGTGATCCCTGTCGGCCCGCTGCATATCACCTCCGATGAACCAGGTCACTTCCGCTTGTTTGTGGATGGCGAGCAAATTGTCGATGCTGATTACCGCCTGTTTTATGTCCATCGCGGCATGGAGAAACTGGCAGAAACGCGGATGGGCTACAACGAAGTGACCTTCTTATCCGACCGCGTGTGTGGGATTTGTGGTTTTGCCCACAGTGTGGCCTATACCAACTCGGTTGAAAATGCACTGGGGATTGAGGTGCCGCAACGAGCGCATACTATTCGCTCGATTCTGCTGGAAGTCGAACGGCTGCACAGTCATTTGCTCAACCTTGGCCTCTCCTGTCATTTTGTTGGTTTTGATACCGGCTTTATGCAATTTTTCCGCGTGCGGGAAAAGTCGATGACGATGGCGGAATTGCTGACCGGGTCGCGTAAAACCTACGGTCTGAATCTGATTGGTGGTGTTCGCCGCGATATTCTCAAAGAGCAACGTCTGCAAACGCTGAAACTAGTGCGCGAGATGCGCGCCGACGTGTCGGAGCTGGTAGAGATGCTGCTTGCCACGCCGAATATGGAACAACGCACTCAGGGCATTGGCATTCTCGACCGACAAATCGCCCGTGATTATAGCCCTGTCGGGCCGCTGATCCGCGGCAGTGGTTTTGCCCGTGATTTGCGCTTTGATCACCCCTACGCCGACTACGGCAATATTCCAAAAACGCTGTTTACCTTTACCGGCGGCGATGTCTTCTCCCGCGTGATGGTCCGTGTCAAAGAGACGTTTGATTCGCTGGCAATGCTGGAATTTGCCCTCGACAACATGCCAGATACCCCACTGCTGACCGAAGGCTTTAGCTATAAACCTCACGCATTCGCGCTGGGCTTTGTTGAAGCGCCACGTGGTGAAGACGTGCACTGGAGCATGCTCGGTGATAACCAAAAATTGTTCCGCTGGCGCTGTCGTGCCGCCACCTACGCCAACTGGCCAGTGCTGCGTTACATGCTGCGCGGCAATACCGTTTCTGACGCACCGCTAATTATCGGTAGCCTTGATCCCTGCTACTCCTGTACCGACCGTGTGACGCTGGTTGATGTGCGCAAGCGCCAGTCAAAAATCGTGCCGTATAAAGAGATCGAACGCTACGGCATTGATCGTAACCGTTCGCCGCTGAAGTAAGGACAGAAGATGCTGAAGTTACTGAAAACTATTATGCGCGCCGGAACCGCGACGGTGAAATATCCCTTCGCACCACTGGAGGTCAGCCCAGGCTTTCGCGGGAAACCGGACCTGATGCCCAGCCAATGTATTGCCTGCGGTGCCTGCGCCTGTGCTTGTCCGGCAAATGCGCTGACTATCCAGACCGACTACCAGCAAAATACGCGCACCTGGCAGCTCTATCTGGGACGTTGTATTTACTGCGGACGTTGTGAAGAAGTGTGCCCGACCAGAGCCATTCAGCTTACCAATAACTTTGAACTGACCGTCACCAATAAAGCCGATCTCTATACCCGCGCGACGTTCCATCTACAACGTTGCAGCCGTTGCGAACGCCCGTTTGCCCCGCAAAAAACCGTCGCACTGGCTGCAGAACTGTTGGCACAGCAACAAAATGCACCACAAAACCGCGAAATGTTGCGGGCGCAAGCGAGCGTCTGCCCGGAATGCAAACAACGCGCGACGCTGATCAACGACGACACAGATGAACCGCTGGTGGCTAAGGAGCAGCTATGAGTCCAGTGCTTACGCAACATGTCAGCCAGCCCATAACGCTGGACGAGCAAACGCAAAAGATGAAGCAGCATTTGCTACAGGATATCCGTCGCTCGGCCTACGTTTATCGCGTCGATTGCGGCGGCTGTAACGCCTGCGAAATCGAAATTTTTGCCGCCATCACACCCGTATTCGACGCAGAACGTTTTGGCATTAAGGTTGTTTCATCACCGCGTCACGCCGATATTTTGTTATTTACTGGCGCAGTCACCCGGGCGATGCGTATGCCTGCACTTCGGGCATATGAGTCTGCCCCCGATCATAAAATCTGTGTTTCCTACGGCGCGTGTGGTGTCGGCGGCGGTATTTTCCACGATCTCTACAGCGTCTGGGGCGGCAGCGACACCATTGTCCCCATTGATGTTTGGATCCCCGGCTGCCCGCCAACACCGGCCGCCACCATTCACGGTTTCGCCGTGGCGCTCGGTTTGCTGCAACAGAAGATTCACGCGGTGGATTATCGCGATCCCACCGGGGTGACCATGCAACCGCTGTGGCCGCAGATCCCGCCATCACAGCGTATCGCCATTGAGCGAGAAGCGAGGCGGCTGGCGGGCTATCGTCAAGGGCGAGAAATTTGCGATCGACTCCTGCGCCATTTAAGCGACGATCCCACAGGAAATCGGGTTAACACCTGGTTGCGCGAAGCCGACGATCCGCGTCTCAATAGTATCGTTCAGCAACTCTTTCGCGTTCTCCGGGGGTTACATGGCTGAGGAGTGCAGGGAAATTGTTTTCTGGATGCTGCGAAAAAAATTTATCGCCAGTAGCGACGAGATGCCGGAACACAGCTCCCAGGTAATGTATTACTCGTTGGCTATCGGCCATCACGTTGGCGTGATTGATTGTCTGAATGTCGCCTTCCGCTGCCCACTGACGGAATACGAAGATTGGCTTGCACTGGTCGAAGAGGAGCAAGCCCGACGTAAGATGCTGGGGGTGATGACTTTTGGTGAGATTGTTATTGACGCCAGCCACACCGCCCTGTTGACCCGGGCATTCGCGCCACTGGCAGATGACGCGACGTCGGCGTGGCAGGCGCGTAGCATTCAATTCATTCATCTGTTGGATGAAATTGTGCAGGAACCGGCCATCTATCTGATGGCCAGAAAAATTGCGTGAGAAGGATTTCTCATTAATAAGGACTGTTGATGGCTATGTCAGACGAGGCGATGTTTGCCCCGCCGCAAGGAATAACAATTGAAGCGGTAAACGGAATGCTCGCGGAGCGGTTAGCGCAGAAACACGGCAAGGCGTCTTTATTACGCGCCTTCATCCCGCTGCCGCCGCCGTTCAGCCCGGTACAACTTATTGAACTGCATGTTCTCAAAAGCAACTTCTATTACCGCTACCATGATGATGGCAGCGATGTGACGGCAACAACAGAGTATCAGGGTGAGATGGTCGATTATTCGCGTCACGCCGTCCTTCTCGGCAGTAGTGGAATGGCGGAGCTACGCTTTATTCGCACTCACGGCAGCCGTTTTACTCCCCAGGATTGCACACTGTTTAACTGGCTGGCACACATAATCACTCCGGTTCTGCAATCATGGCTCAATGATGAAGAACAGCAGGTGGCGCTGCGTTTGCTGGAGAAAGATCGCGATCATCATCGGGTACTGGTGGATATCACTAATGCAGTGTTGTCACATCTTGATCTCGACGATCTGATCGCTGACGTCGCTCGTGAGATCCATCATTTTTTCGGTCTGGCTTCAGTCAGTATGGTACTGGGCGATCATCGAAAGAACGAGAAGTTCAGCCTGTGGTGCAGCGATCTTTCTGCCTCACATTGTGCGTGTCTGCCACGCTGTATGCCTGGCGAAAGTGTATTGCTGACACAAACGCTACAAACCCGACAACCGACCTTGACGCACCGTGCAGACGATCTGTTTCTCTGGCAACGCGACCCGTTATTACACTTACTTGCATCTAACGGCTGCGAATCTGCGCTCCTGATACCGCTCACCTTTGGCAACCATACACCGGGCGCATTGTTGCTGGCGCATACCTCTTCCACTCTCTTTAGTGAGGAAAACTGCCAGCTACTACAACATATTGCCGATCGCATCGCTATTGCCGTTGGCAATGCCGATGCCTGGCGCAGCATGACCGATTTGCAGGAAAGCTTGCAGCAAGAAAACCACCAGCTTAGCGAGCAGCTCCTTTCGAATCTGGGCGTCGGTGACATTATCTATCAAAGCCAGGCAATGGAAGATTTGCTCCAGCAGGTAGATATTGTGGCGAAGAGCGTCAGTACGGTGTTGATTTGTGGTGAAACCGGAACCGGCAAAGAGGTGATCGCCAGAGCGATCCATCAACTTAGCCCACGACGCGACAAGCCACTGGTCAAAATCAACTGCGCTGCCATCCCCGCCAGTCTTCTGGAAAGTGAGTTATTCGGTCATGACAAAGGGGCATTTACTGGTGCGATTAATACCCATCGTGGTCGTTTTGAAATTGCCGATGGCGGCACGTTGTTTCTCGATGAAATTGGCGATCTGCCGTTAGAACTTCAGCCTAAACTGCTGCGCGTATTGCAGGAACGGGAGATTGAGCGTCTCGGCGGGAGTAGAACGATCCCGGTGAATGTCAGAGTCATTGCCGCCACCAACCGTGATTTGTGGCAAATGGTTGAAGATCGCCAGTTTCGCAGCGATCTCTTTTATCGCCTGAATGTCTTCCCACTGGAATTGCCGCCGCTGCGCGACCGTCCGGAAGATATCCCTCTTTTAGCAAAACATTTCACGCAAAAAATGGCGCGCCATATGAATCGCGCAATTGACGCCATCCCGACCGAGGCACTACGCCAGTTGATGTCGTGGGATTGGCCGGGCAACGTGCGCGAGCTGGAAAACGTGATTGAGCGAGCGGTACTACTGACTCGCGGTAACAGTCTGAATTTACATCTTAATGTCCGACAAAGCCGTTTACTGCCGACGCTAAATGAAGATTCAGCGCTTCGCAGTTCAATGGCACAGTTGCTGCACCCGACGACGCCAGAGAATGACGAAGAAGAACGTCAGCGCATTGTTCAGGTATTGCGAGAAACCAATGGCATTGTTGCCGGGCCCCGTGGCGCGGCGACGCGATTAGGGATGAAGCGCACCACGCTGCTGTCACGAATGCAGCGGCTGGGGATCTCGGTTCGCGAGGTGTTGTAATCTGTTTTTGCAGGAGTATGCATGAGAAACAAACTCTCTTTCGACTTGCAGTTGAGCGCCAGAAAAGCGGCAATCGCTGAACGGATTGCTGCCCATAAAATTGCCCGCAGCAAAGTATCGGTCTTTTTAATGGCGATGTCCGCTGGCGTGTTTATGGCGATTGGATTTACTTTTTACCTTTCCGTTATCGCCGATGCCCCGTCTTCACAGGCATTAACCCATCTGGTGGGCGGCCTTTGCTTTACACTCGGCTTTATTTTGCTAGCGGTTTGCGGCACCAGCCTGTTCACCTCGTCGGTAATGACGGTGATGGCAAAAAGTCGGGGCGTTATTAGCTGGCGAACATGGCTGATTAATGCACTTCTGGTGGCCTGCGGTAATCTGGCAGGTATTGCCTGTTTCAGTTTGTTAATCTGGTTTTCCGGGCTGGTGATGAGTGAAAACGCGATGTGGGGAGTCGCGGTTTTACACTGCGCCGAGGGCAAAATGCATCATACATTTACTGAATCAGTCAGCCTCGGCATTATGTGCAATGTGATGGTTTGCCTGGCGCTGTGGATGAGTTATTGCGGACGTTCATTATGCGACAAAATCGTCGCCATGATTTTGCCCATCACCCTGTTTGTCGCAAGTGGCTTTGAGCACTGTATCGCCAATTTGTTTGTGATTCCGTTCGCCATTGCCATTCGCCATTTCGCCCCTCCCCCCTTCTGGCAACTGGCGCACAGTAGCGCAGACAATTTTCCGGCACTGACGGTCAGCCATTTTATTACCGCCAATCTGCTCCCGGTGATGCTGGGTAATATTATCGGCGGTGCAGTGCTGGTGAGTATTTGTTATCGGGCTATTTATTTACGTCAGGAACCCTAAAAAATCAGCCCGGCGAAACAGTTCGTCGGGCTGAAGATTATTCTTGCGCGATTTGCCCATCGGGCCAGGCATGAATCACGGCTTTGATCAGCGTCGCCAACGGAATGGCGAAGAATACGCCCCAGAATCCCCACAAACCACCGAAGATCACCACCGATAAAATAATGACCAGCGGATGCAGGTTAACCGCTTCGGAGAACAACACAGGTACTAACAGGTTGCCGTCCAGCGCCTGAATGATCAGATACACCGCGAAGCAGCTCCAGAATTCCGTGCCAGCACCAAACTGGAATAGCGCCACGCCAACCACCGGAATGGTCACCACAAATGCGCCAATGTACGGAATAAGTACCGAGAAGCCGACCAGCACCGCCAGCAGCAGCGAATAGTTCAGCCCGAAGAGTAAGAATCCCAGCCAGGTGGCGATCCCCACCACGATCATCTCCAGCACTTTGCCGCGGATATAGTTGGTGATTTGTTGATTCATCTCCTTCCACACCTGTCCTGCCAGTCCACGGTTACGTGGCAGCACCCGGCGAACGGCGTTCAGCATCTGCTCTTTGTCTTTCAGCAGGAAGAAGACCATCAATGGTACCAGCACCAGATAGACGGCAATGGTCAGCAAACCGACCAGCGAGGCGAGGGAAATTTTCACCACCGAATCGCCCATGGTCAGCATCCGACTGCGCATATTTTCGGCCATTGCATCAATAATGCCCGCATCCATCAACGCCGGATAGCGGCGCGGCAACGTGGCGGCAAAGTCAGAAAGCTTATTGAGCATCCCCGGCATATCGCGAATTAAGTAGATGCCCTGCTGCCAGGCGATAGGCAATACCACGAACGCCATCAGTAGCAATATACCGACGAAAACCACCAATACAATCGACGTCGCCCAGCGGCGGGAGCAGCCAATAGATTGCAGGCGCACGGTTGGCCATTCCAGCAAATAGGCCAGCACAATAGCCACCAGCAACGGAGCAAGCAGGCCACTAAAGAAAAAGATAATGCCAAATCCGGCAACTAAAATAACCAGCAAGGCAATCGCTTCCGGGTCGCTAAAACGGCGGCGATACCATTGCATCAACATTTCGAGCATAAAGACCTTCCCTGAACCTCAAGAGCGGGATTGCGATCCGCAATTGTATCGAAATGTCACAAAAAAGACTTCGCTTTTTATGACGGATTCAGGAAACTGAAAAGTCATTTGAGTGGGCTAATCTTCGCCGTTACACTCAAAGGCGGCGCGGTGGGAACGATATTTCACAGTATCGGTCAAATGACTATCTTCAGAAATACAGGATAGAGGTTATGTTCAGGCAGTTGAAAAAAAACCTGGTTGCAACCCTCATTGCTGCTATGACCATTGGTCAGGTAGCCCCGGCGTTTGCCGACAGCGCAGACACCTTGCCGGATATGGGAACCTCCGCAGGAAGCACGCTTTCCATTGGCCAGGAAATGCAGATGGGCGACTATTATGTCCGCCAGCTACGCGGCAGCGCGCCGTTAATTAATGACCCGCTGTTAACGCAATATATTAATTCGCTGGGTATGCGTCTGGTTTCGCATGCCAATTCGGTTAAGACACCGTTTCATTTCTTTCTGATCAACAACGACGAAATTAACGCCTTTGCTTTCTTTGGCGGCAACGTGGTGCTGCACTCTGCCCTGTTCCGTTATTCCGATAACGAAAGTCAACTGGCTTCAGTTATGGCGCACGAAATCTCCCACGTCACCCAACGTCACCTGGCGCGAGCGATGGAAGATCAGCAGCGCAGCGCGCCGCTGACCTGGGTCGGCGCATTAGGTTCTATTTTACTGGCGATGGCCAGTCCGCAGGCGGGGATGGCTGCGCTGACCGGTACACTGGCGGGAACGCGCCAGGGGATGATCAGTTTCACCCAGCAAAATGAACAGGAAGCGGACCGCATTGGTATTCAGGTGCTGCAACGCTCGGGATTCGATCCGCAGGCGATGCCGACCTTCCTCGAAAAATTGCTCGATCAGGCGCGTTACTCCTCGCGTCCGCCGGAAATTTTATTGACTCACCCGTTGCCGGAAAGTCGTCTGGCAGATGCCCGCAACCGTGCTAATCAGATGCGTCCGATGGTGGTGCAGTCGTCGGAAGATTTCTATCTGGCGAAAGCGCGCACACTGGGGATGTATAATTCCGGACGTAACCAGCTCACCAGTGATTTGCTGGATGAATGGGCGAAAGGAAACGTTCGTCAGCAACGAGCAGCACAATATGGTCGTGCTTTACAGGCGATGGAAGCCAATAAATACGACGAGGCGCGTAAAACGCTGCAACCGTTACTGGCGGCAGAACCTGGCAACGCATGGTATCTCGATCTGGCTACTGATATCGATCTTGGGCAAAACAAAGCCAATGACGCTATCAATCGTCTGAAAAATGCCCGTGATTTACGCACCAATCCGGTGTTGCAGCTCAACCTGGCGAACGCTTATCTGCAAGGCGGTCAACCACAAGAAGCGGCCAATATTCTGAATCGCTACACCTTTAATAATAAAGATGACAGCAACGGCTGGGATTTGCTGGCACAGGCGGAAGCCGCGCTAAATAACCGCGATCAGGAACTGGCTGCGCGAGCAGAAGGTTATGCGCTCGCCGGGCGACTCGATCAGGCTATTTCCTTGTTGAGTAGCGCCAGTTCGCAGGTGAAATTAGGCAGCCTGCAACAAGCACGTTACGATGCGCGCATCGACCAGTTGCGCCAGCTGCAGGAACGCTTTAAGCCTTATACCAAGATGTAATTCGCATTAAAGGAAGAACAATGACCAAACAGGTAAAAATCTACCATAACCCACGCTGTTCAAAGAGCCGGGAAACGCTGAACCTGCTGAAAGAAAACGGCGTGGAGCCAGAAGTGGTGCTCTACCTTGAGACACCCGCCGATGCGGCAACGCTGCGTGATTTGCTGAAAATGCTGGGGATGAATAGCGCTCGTGAATTGATGCGCCAGAAAGAGGATCTTTATAAAGAACTGAACCTGGCTGACAGTTCGCTTAGCGAAGAGGCGCTGATTCAGGCAATGGTGGATAATCCGAAGCTAATGGAGCGCCCGATTGTGGTCGCGAATGGCAAAGCGCGAATTGGTCGTCCACCGGAGCAGGTGCTGGAAATCGTGGGTTAAGAAGTGCTCCATCGCTAGTTGAAGCACATTGCCGGATGCGACGCTTGCCGCGTCTTATCCGGCCGACGAATACTATGGGTGCGCATCCGACAATAAACGTCTTGTCTACAGTTTCAGAATTTCTTTCACAAACGGAATGGTCAGCTTACGTTGCGCGGTAATCGACGCACGATCCAACTGATCCAACGTCATAAATAACGTGCGCATCTCTCTGTCGAGCCGCTTCAACAAGAAACGCCCCACATCTTCCGGCAGTTCAAAACCACGCAAACGCGCGCGTAACTGTAGCGCCTGCAACTTATCTTCATCAGAAAGTGGCTGCAATTTGTAGATCTGCCCCCAGTCGAGACGCGACGCGAGATCCGGTAATCCCAGATTCAACTGCCGCGGTGGACGATCGCCGGTGATTAACAACCGTGTTTTGCCCGATTCCAGAATTCGATTGTAGAGATCGAAAATCGCCATCTCCCACAACTCATCGCCTGCAATACACTCAATGTTGTCGATACAGACCAGCGACAAATGCTCCATACCGTCGAGCACTTCCGGAACAAACCAGGTGCGTTTATCCAGCGGGACATAGCCCACCGCATCGCCACGCTGCGACAATTCCGCGCAAGCCGCGTGCAGCAGATGGCTGCGCCCCGCGCCTTCGCGTGCCCAGAGATAGATGTAACCGCTATGTTCCTGACGCAGCACGTTTTGCAGCGCGGCCAGTAAAGAGGAGTTATCCCCCGGCCAGAAACTTGCAAAGGTTTCGTCGTCAGGAAGATAAAGTGGCAAAGAGAGCTGTGCCGGTGTGTTCAGAGATACCTCAACCAGGATTTCACAAAATCGCGAGAAGTTTACCACAGAATCCCATGATGTTTGAACCGGGCAGCAACACTGCCCGGTCGGTACATTATTTGTCTGTTATATCCGCGTCTTCTGCGTCCAGCACCACTTCTTCAGGGCGCAGCACACTAATCAGTTTGAAGATCAAACTTAAGCCGATACCGACGATGGTCGCCAGCGCCATACCTTTCAGCTCCGCCGCGCCGATGTTTACCTTCGCGCCACTGACACCGATGATCAAAATCACGGAAGTCAGGATCAGGTTCTGTGCTTTGTTGTAATCCACTTTCGATTCGATCAAAACACGAATACCGGAAGCACCGATGACACCATAAAGCAGCAGCGAAACGCCGCCCATCACCGGCAATGGGATCATCTGGATAGCAGCAGCCAGTTTACCGACGCAGGAAAGCAGGATAGCGAAAATCGCCGCCCCGCCGATAACCCAGGTACTGTAAACACGGGTGATCGCCATCACGCCAATGTTTTCCCCGTAGGTGGTATTTGGCGTGGAGCCAAAGAAGCCGGAGATCACGGTCGACAAGCCGTTAGCAAACATCGAACGGTGCAGACCTGGATCGCGCAGCAGATCTTTTTTGACGATATTAGCCGTTACCACCAGGTGCCCTACGTGTTCGGCAATAACCACTAACGCCGCTGGCAGAATAGTCAGAATGGCAAACCACTCGAAGCGCGGCGTATAGAGAGTTGGCAGCGCAAACCAGTGAGCATTAATAATCGGCGTGGTATCGACAATTCCCATTGCGAAAGAGAGCGCGTAGCCCACCAGCACGCCAATTAAAATCGGGATAATTGCCAGGAAACCACGAAACAGCACGGAACCTAAAACCGTAACCGCCAGGGTGGTAATGGAGATGATGATGGTTTTGGAGTCTGGAGTTTGCCCTTCAGCCGGGAGTAAACCTGCCATACCGGCAGCTACGCCCGCCAGCTCCAGACCGATGACGGCAACGATTGCGCCCATTGCCGCAGGTGGAAACAGCACGTCCAGCCAGCCGGTCCCCGCTTTCTTCACGATAAAAGAAACCAGGCAGAACAGCACGCCGCACATAATAAAGCCGCCCAGCGCGACTTCATACCCCAACGGCAACAGTAACAATACCGGTGAAATAAAGGCAAAGCTGGAACCAAGATAAGCCGGAATTTTCCCTTTACAGATGAAGAGATACAGCAGTGTTCCTATACCGTTAAATAACAGTACAGTCGCCGGGTTAATATGAAATAAGACGGGCACCAGGACGGTTGCACCAAACATGGCGAACAAATGTTGCAAACTAAGCGGGATTGTCTGTAAAAGTGGCGGTCTTTCACTCACCCCGATAGCACGGCGCGTCATAGTATTATCCTCTGTATTATGTGTTATAGGCGCTTTACTCAAAAAAAAGCCGACTCTTAAAGTCGGCTTTAATTATTTTTATTCTTTATTTCGTACCAAAGATTTTGTCACCGGCATCGCCGAGGCCCGGAATAATGTATCCGTGCTCGTTCAGTCCCTGGTCAATTGATGCAGTATACAGTTCGACGTCCGGGTGCGCTTTTTCCAGCGCTGCGATACCTTCTGGCGCAGCTACCAGCACCAGAACTTTGATGCTGCTGCAGCCCGCTTTTTTCAGCAGGTCGATGGTCGCGATAACGGAACCACCGGTTGCCAGCATTGGGTCAACGATCAGCGCCATACGCTCATCGATGTTAGAAACCAGTTTCTGGAAGTACGGTACCGGCTCCAGCGTTTCTTCATTACGGTACATACCGACGACGCTGATGCGCGCGCTCGGAACGTTTTCCAGCACACCGTCCATCATCCCCAGACCCGCACGCAGAATTGGCACAACGGTAATTTTCTTACCTTTGATCTGGTCGATTTCTACCGGGCCGTTCCAGCCTTCGATAGTTACTTTTTCCGTTTCGAGGTCGGCGGTCGCTTCGTAAGTCAGCAGGCTACCCACTTCGGAAGCGAGTTCGCGAAAGCGCTTGGTGCTGATATCTTGCTCACGCATCAGTCCCAGCTTGTGTTTGACGAGTGGGTGTTTGACTTCCACGATCTTCATACTCTTTCTCCTTTGAGGGGCAGCCACAAAAAAAATCGACGGATTATACCTCCTTTCTTCAAGGCGGCAATATTATTTTCGTTGACTTTAGTCAAAATGATAACGGTTTGAGATAAAGTTATTTTATATTCAAATGGTTATAGAAGAAGATTATTCCATCCGAAAACGATCCTTTGCCCTGGTACAAGTATTCTTTCGCCGCGCGCCTGGGGAAAAGACGTGCAAAAAGGTTGTGTAAAGCAGTCTCGCAAACGTTTGCTTTCCCTGTTAGAATTGCGCCGAATTTTATTTTTCTACCGCAAGTAACGCGTGGGGACCCAAGCAGTGACCGATAAAACCTCTCTTAGCTACAAAGATGCCGGTGTTGATATTGACGCGGGTAATGCTCTGGTTGGAAGAATCAAAGGCGTAGTGAAGAAAACGCGTCGTCCGGAAGTGATGGGCGGTCTGGGCGGCTTCGGTGCGCTGTGTGCATTGCCGCAAAAATATCGTGAACCCGTGCTGGTTTCCGGCACTGACGGCGTAGGTACCAAGCTGCGTCTGGCGATGGACTTAAAACGTCACGACACCATTGGTATTGATCTGGTCGCCATGTGCGTTAATGACCTGGTGGTGCAAGGTGCAGAACCGCTGTTTTTCCTCGACTATTACGCAACCGGAAAACTGGATGTTGATACCGCTTCAGCGGTGATCAGCGGCATCGCGGAAGGTTGTCTGCAATCGGGCTGTTCACTGGTGGGTGGCGAAACGGCAGAAATGCCGGGGATGTATCACGGTGAAGATTACGATGTCGCTGGTTTCTGCGTTGGCGTGGTAGAAAAATCAGAAATCATCGACGGCTCTAAAGTCAGCGATGGCGATGTGCTGATTGCACTCGGCTCCAGCGGTCCGCACTCGAACGGCTATTCGCTGGTGCGCAAAATTCTTGAAGTCAGCGGTTGTGATCCGCAAACCACCGAACTTGATGGTAAGCCATTAGCCGATCATCTGCTGGCACCGACCCGCATTTACGTGAAGTCCGTGCTGGAGTTGATTGAAAAGGTCGATGTGCATGCTATTGCGCACCTGACCGGCGGCGGCTTCTGGGAAAACATTCCGCGCGTATTGCCAGATAATACTCAGGCAGTGATTGATGAATCATCCTGGCAGTGGCCGGAAGTGTTCAACTGGCTGCAAACGGCAGGTAACGTTGAGCGCCATGAAATGTATCGCACCTTCAACTGCGGCGTCGGGATGATTATTGCCCTGCCTGCTCCGGAAGTGGACAAAGCCCTCGCCCTGCTCAATGCCAACGGTGAAAACGCGTGGAAAATCGGTATCATCAAAGCCTCTGATTCCGAACAACGCGTGGTTATCGAATAATGAATATTGTGGTGCTTATTTCCGGCAACGGAAGTAATTTGCAGGCAATTATTGACGCCTGCAAAACCAATAAAATTAAAGGCACCGTACGGGCAGTTTTCAGCAATAAGGCCGACGCGTTCGGCCTTGAACGCGCCCGCCAGGCGGGTATTGCAACGCATACGCTCATCGCCAGCGCGTTTGACAGTCGTGAAGCCTATGACCGGGAGTTGATTCATGAAATCGACATGTACGCACCCGATGTGGTCGTACTGGCTGGTTTTATGCGCATTCTCAGCCCGGCGATTGTCTCCCACTATGCCGGGCGTTTGCTGAACATTCACCCTTCTCTGCTGCCGAAATATCCCGGATTACACACCCATCGTCAGGCGCTGGAAAATGGCGATGAAGAGCACGGTACATCGGTGCATTTCGTCACCGATGAACTGGACGGTGGCCCGGTTATTTTACAGGCGAAAGTCCCGGTATTTGCTGGTGATACGGAGGATGACATCACCGCCCGCGTGCAAACCCAGGAACACGCTATTTATCCACTGGTGATTAGCTGGTTTGCCGATGGTCGTCTGAAAATGCACGAAAACGCCGCGTGGCTGGATGGTCAACGTCTGCCGCCGCAGGGCTACGCTGCCGACGAGTAATGCCCCGTAGTTAAAGCGCCAGCTCTGCCGCTGGCGTTTTTCAATTCACCTGTAAATCGCAAGCTCCAGCAGTTTTTTTCCCCCTTTTCTGGCATAGTTGGACATCTGCCAATATTGCTCGCCATAATATCCAGGCAGTGTCCCGTGAATAAAACGGAGTAAAAGTGGTAATGGGTCAGGAAAAGCTATACATCGAAAAAGAGCTCAGTTGGTTATCGTTCAATGAACGCGTGCTTCAGGAAGCGGCGGACAAATCTAACCCGCTGATTGAAAGGATGCGTTTCCTGGGGATCTATTCCAATAACCTTGATGAGTTCTATAAAGTCCGCTTCGCTGAACTGAAGCGACGCATCATTATTAGCGAAGAACAAGGCTCCAACTCTCATTCCCGCCATTTACTGGGCAAAATTCAGTCCCGGGTGCTGAAAGCCGATCAGGAATTCGACGGCCTCTACAACGAGTTACTGCTGGAGATGGCGCGCAACCAGATCTTCCTGATTAATGAACGCCAGCTCTCCGTCAATCAACAAAACTGGCTGCGTCATTATTTTAAGCAGTATCTGCGTCAGCACATTACGCCGATTTTAATCAATCCTGACACTGACTTAGTGCAGTTCCTGAAAGATGATTACACCTATCTGGCGGTGGAAATTATCCGTGGCGATACCATCCGTTACGCGCTGCTGGAGATCCCATCAGATAAAGTGCCGCGCTTTGTGAATTTACCGCCAGAAGCGCCGCGTCGACGCAAGCCGATGATTCTTCTGGATAACATTCTGCGTTACTGCCTTGATGATATTTTCAAAGGCTTCTTTGATTATGACGCACTGAATGCCTATTCAATGAAGATGACCCGCGATGCCGAATACGATTTAGTGCATGAGATGGAAGCCAGCCTGATGGAGTTGATGTCTTCCAGTCTCAAGCAGCGTTTAACTGCTGAGCCGGTGCGTTTTGTTTATCAGCGCGATATGCCCAATGCGCTGGTTGAAGTGTTACGCGAAAAACTGACTATTTCCCGCTACGACTCCATCGTCCCCGGCGGTCGTTATCATAATTTTAAAGACTTTATTAATTTCCCCAATGTCGGCAAAGCCAATCTGGTGAACAAACCACTGCCGCGTTTACGCCACATTTGGTTTGATAAAGCCCAGTTCCGCAATGGTTTTGATGCCATTCGCGAACGCGATGTGTTGCTCTATTATCCTTATCATACCTTTGAGCATGTGCTGGAACTGCTGCGTCAGGCTTCGTTCGACCCGAGCGTACTGGCGATTAAAATTAACATTTACCGCGTGGCGAAAGATTCACGCATCATCGACTCGATGATCCACGCCGCACACAACGGTAAGAAAGTCACCGTGGTGGTTGAGTTACAGGCGCGTTTCGACGAAGAAGCCAACATTCACTGGGCGAAGCGCCTGACCGAAGCAGGCGTGCACGTTATCTTCTCTGCGCCGGGGCTGAAAATTCACGCCAAACTGTTCCTGATTTCACGTAAAGAAAACGGTGAAGTGGTGCGTTACGCACACATCGGGACCGGGAACTTTAACGAAAAAACCGCGCGTCTTTATACTGACTATTCGTTGCTGACCGCCGATGCGCGCATCACCAACGAAGTACGGCGGGTGTTCAACTTTATTGAAAACCCATACCGTCCGGTGACATTTGATTATTTAATGGTGTCGCCGCAAAACTCCCGCCGCCTGTTGTATGAAATGGTGGACCGCGAGATCGCCAACGCGCAGCAAGGGCTGCCCAGTGGTATCACCCTGAAGCTAAATAACCTTGTCGATAAAGGCCTGGTTGATCGTCTGTATGCGGCCTCCAGCTCCGGCGTACCGGTTAATCTGCTGGTTCGCGGCATGTGTTCGCTGATCCCCAATCTGGAAGGCATTAGCGACAACATTCGTGCCATCAGTATTGTTGACCGTTACCTTGAACATGACCGGGTTTATATTTTTGAAAATGGCGGCGATAAAAAGGTCTACCTTTCTTCCGCCGACTGGATGACGCGCAATATTGATTATCGTATTGAAGTGGCGACGCCACTGCTCGATCCGCGCCTGAAGCAGCGGGTGCTGGACATCATCGACATATTGTTCAGCGATACAGTCAAAGCACGTTATATCGATAAAGAACTCAGTAATCGCTACGTTCCCCGCGGCAATCGCCGCAAAGTACGGGCGCAGTTGGCGATTTACGACTACATCAAATCACTCGAACAACCTGAATAACCCTATGCCAATACACGATAAATCCCCTCGTCCGCAGGAGTTTGCTGCGGTCGATCTTGGTTCAAACAGTTTTCACATGGTCATAGCCCGTGTGGTAGATGGTGCCATGCAGATTATTGGCCGCCTGAAACAGCGGGTGCATCTGGCGGACGGCCTGGGGCCAGATAATATGTTGAGTGAAGAGGCAATGACGCGCGGTTTGAACTGTCTGTCGCTGTTTGCCGAACGGCTGCAAGGGTTTTCTCCTGCCAGCGTCTGTATAGTTGGCACCCATACACTGCGTCAGGCGCTGAACGCCACTGACTTTCTGAAACGCGCGGAAAAGGTCATTCCCTACCCGATTGAAATTATTTCCGGTAATGAAGAAGCCCGTCTGATTTTTATGGGCGTGGAACATACCCAACCGGAGAAAGGTCGCAAACTGGTTATTGATATTGGCGGCGGATCTACGGAACTGGTGATTGGTGAAAATTTCGAACCGATTCTCGTTGAAAGCCGCCGGATGGGTTGTGTCAGCTTTGCCCAGCTTTACTTCCCTGGCGGGGTCATCAATAAAGAGAATTTTCAGCGCGCTCGCATGGCGGCAGCACAAAAACTGGAAACTTTAACCTGGCAATTCCGTATTCAGGGCTGGAACGTGGCAATGGGCGCTTCCGGTACCATAAAAGCCGCCCATGAAGTGTTAATGGAAATGGGCGAGAAAGACGGGATAATTACCCCGGAACGTCTGGAAAAACTGGTAAAAGAAGTTTTACGTCACCGTAATTTCGCATCGCTGAGTTTACCGGGTCTTTCCGAAGAGCGGAAAACAGTCTTCGTTCCGGGACTGGCGATTTTATGCGGTGTGTTTGATGCTTTAGCCATCCGTGAACTGCGCCTTTCTGACGGGGCGTTACGCGAAGGCGTACTGTATGAAATGGAAGGACGTTTCCGTCATCAGGATGTGCGTAGTCGCACCGCCAGCAGCCTCGCCAACCAGTATCACATCGACAGCGAACAGGCCCGACGGGTACTGGATACCACTATGCAAATGTACGAACAGTGGCGGGAACAGCAACCGAAGCTGGCGCATCCGCAACTGGAGGCGCTACTGCGATGGGCCGCCATGCTGCATGAGGTCGGGTTGAATATCAACCACAGCGGTTTGCATCGCCACTCAGCTTATATTCTGCAAAACAGCGACTTGCCGGGTTTTAATCAGGAACAGCAGTTGATGATGGCGACGCTGGTGCGCTATCACCGTAAAGCGATTAAGCTCGACGATCTGCCGCGCTTTACCTTGTTTAAGAAGAAACAGTTCCTGCCACTGATTCAGCTATTGCGCCTTGGCGTATTACTCAATAATCAACGTCAGGCAACCACTACACCGCCAACATTGACGCTGATTACCGATGACAGTCACTGGACACTGCGTTTCCCGCATGACTGGTTTAGTCAGAATGCGCTGGTACTGCTTGATCTGGAAAAGGAGCAAGAATACTGGGAAGGCGTGGCTGGCTGGCGGTTGAAAATTGAAGAAGAAAGTACCCCAGAAATCGCCGCTTAATGCTTTGCGGGCCGACGAGAAATGTCGGCCCGCATTATTCAGGCACTTTCGCGAATGGGTTCGATTTCATTCAGCGTATCAATTAACGGTTGCGGCTTACCAATAAGATAACCCTGCATATAATCGATCCCCAAAGAGAGCACCGCCTCGCGGATCTCTTCGTTTTCAACGTACTCTGCCACTACCCGCATTTTCTTCATTCGCGCCAGGTGGCAAATCGACGCCACTATCTGATAATCCAGACTATTTGACACAATATTGCGGATAAAACTGCCGTCAATTTTAAGCAAATCGGCATTCACATTTTTAAGCCGCGCATAGCTGGCATAGCCGGTGCCGAAATCATCAATCGCAATCTGGCAGCCTAATTCCTGAAGATGCTGCAAGGTGATTTGCGCCTGCTTAACATTTGTCAGAGCATTACTTTCGGTGACTTCAAAAATAAGTTGCCACGCTTCAATTTGATATTTAGCCAGCAGCTGACTGACTTCAACGGGAAAACGAGCCTGACATACCGAGGTTGGCGACAGATTAATCGCAAAACGGTGAGCGGGCATCTTCGCTCTGTTTTCAGCCATAAATTGCAGCGTATGCTCAATGACCCACATGTCGATACTCGACGATAAACCAAATTCGTGCGCGACCGGCAAGAAGCTGTCGGGGCTGATCAGTTCATCATTCTCACCTTTCATACGCAGAAGAATTTCATGGTAGACATCGCCACGCATACCGGTAATCGGCTGGGCCATCAGGAAAAAATGGTTGTGTTCCAGCGCCTGCTGTAGCCGATTCATCATCGCGACTTTATCTTTCAATTCGCGTTGCAAATACATTGCCCCGCGACGCTGCATATTTTCTGGGGCGTTGGTCACGATGGAAAGTTCGGCGACCGTATTTAGCTCTCCCAGCAGTAAGTAGATATGATTCACTGGCGAGCGCACATAGCAGTAACTGACGCCAATCTGCGGTTGCATCGGCATTCCATCCCAAAAGAAACGAAATTGCTTGAGATGGCTATCCAGTGCGGTAATGCGCTCCTGGTGCGATTCTGTATTCAGTCGCAGCGCGAGATCGTTACCCGATAGCTGATAAACATCTTCACCCGGTTCCAGCAATGGTGACAGCCAGTGAGAAAGTTTTTGCTTGTATTGAATCCGTAGCATGATGCCATAGTTTTTAACCAGCATTTCCATGCCAGGGATGCGTAAATAACAAAGCGCAGACCAGGGGGCATCACGCAACGCGCGATTCAGGGCGCGAACATTTGGCAGATGAACCACCGGGTCCACATACGCAAGCCGCTGAATGCGTCTGACTACCGCTCTCTGACGGGTTGCCAGTACAGCCATATAATTGACAATAAAAGAGAATACCAGATAACTGGAGGAGGTTATGGTCAGCTGCGTGGTATAGCCAGGATAAATGGGAATGTAATTTTGATAGCTGTGGATGCTGATCATCAACACGACCGCCCAGAGCAGCGAAATCAGCTTATAACCATAGCGCATGGCTCCCCACATCATCAGGGGCAGCAATAATGACAAGGTATAATTGGTGCTAAAAATTGTGCTTTTTTCATTTAACGGCATGCATAACAGCAACAACAACGCACCTAATGCCAGTAGCCAGAGTGCGAACTCTTTTTTGGTGACTTTGACATCAACCTGCTGTTTTAATTGCGAATAATAACTACGTAAATAAAACGGATTTCGCACTACACGAATGATGAAGTAGCACAGCGGGACACCAATCAGATTGCCCACCAGTAAGGCCTGATAATTGATTAAGGTCCCGAGGTTAAAAGGCATGACGCCGACCAGATTTTCTCTGCTCGCCAGTAATCCTACAAACGCAGCAAACTGGAAAAGTATCAGAAACAGCGTTGCAGGAAACACAATCTGCCAGAATATACGCTGGGAAATTAAACGGGTATCACCATGTGAAACGTTGTTACGCCGGGGAGTAAAGACCCTGTAACCGCCCCAACAGAGAATGATAATGATAATAAAATTAGCCGTTAATGAGAGCGTTTCGTAAAAACCCAGCTCTGCATATTTGCGGACAAAAATCCCTAAGGCGATCCCTGGCAATGCCGCCCAGCTGAAAAACATCATCATGCTGATCATCAGAGCCAGAGGCAGATAAAAGAGAAAAACCTCACCGGAAGAAATATGCGCGAAAGTATTAATGTGGGCGAAAATGGGCAAGATTAAAGAAGGCAGGAACAGCGGAAGCCCCCACCATTTATCACGTATTTTTATATAAGTTGCATTCAGTTTCATAGATGCTCAGCAGAATCCCCCACATCCTGAAGGAGGTGTATTCAGACAGGCATCCCACCTGACTTCGAATGATGATTATTCATCACTATAGAGAGCATTGATTCTAAGTGTCATATGAAAGTTCCAATTGATATATATCAAACAAAATAACCCTGATTAATGAATTATTACGTTTATCATGTTAATTCATCATTATTACATCATCATTGTAAATAATTAAATTAACTTCCATAACATTAAAATATGTATCCACTGACGCTTTTTTACATAACGAAGAATTGACCATTTTGTCCTGTTGTGCCTTAATGTAAGTACCGTCCACAGCGTGGGACATACTTCAAGGAACCTTTTGTGAGTCAGGCAACCAGTATGCGAAAACGACACCGATTTAACAGTCGCATGACCCGTATCGTACTGCTCATCAGCTTTATCTTCTTCTTTGGCCGTTTTATCTACTCGTCCGTCGGTGCATGGCAGCACCATCAGAGCAAAAAAGAAGCTCAGCAATCCACACTCTCCGTCGAATCACCGGTACAACGTTAGCGGTTACCTTCTCCACTTTCACAGAACATAACGGCACCTCGCTGTCGGATGCTTTTGCTCTTTGGGATTATCAAAGCGGCAGATATTCTTTCATCTTAAATTTTACGTCTTTGTCCTGACAGATGTTTATCCTGTTTGGCTGCGAAATAAATATAAAATTAATACATATATTTTAATGATGTATTTTTATAAATTATTTCCCACATGAATTTTAATAAATTTAATCTATTCCTTTATACGCAATACATTTACTTTCTTCTTTTGATGATCTTAAATGTCTTATTTTTAGTAATGTGTATAACAAGGAATAGTGATGAAATTTAAAAAATGTCTTCTGCCTGTGGCAATGTTAGCGTCATTCACTCTGGCAGGATGCCAGTCAAATGCTGATGATCATGCCGCCGATGTTTATCAAACCGATCAACTGAATACCAAACAAGAAACTAAAACCGTTAATATTATTTCCATTCTTCCCGCAAAAGTTGCCGTAGACAACTCCCAAAATAAACGGAACGCACAAGCCTTCGGCGCGCTTATTGGTGCAGTCGCTGGCGGTGTAATCGGCCACAACGTGGGGTCTGGCAGCAATTCCGGAACGACGGCAGGTGCAGTTGGCGGCGGAGCTGTTGGCGCGGCAGCGGGTTCTATGGTGAATGATAAAACCTTAGTGGAAGGTGTTTCTCTAACGTATAAGGAAGGCACCAAAGTGTATACCTCTACCCAGGTGGGTAAAGAGTGCCAGTTTACGACAGGTTTAGCCGTTGTTATTACCACGACGTATAACGAAACGCGTATTCAGCCAAATACGAAATGTCCTGAAAAGAGCTAATGATCAGGAGGAGTCATGAAGAAAGTTTTTCTTTGCGCCATCTTAACCTCCTTAAGCTATCCGGCTATCGCCTCATCATTGCAGGATCAACTCTCTGCTGTCGCAGAAGCGGAACAGCAAGGTAAAAATGAAGAGCAAAGGCAGCATGACGAATGGGTCGCGGAGCGCAACAGGGAAATCCAGCAAGAGAAGCAACGTCGCGCAAACGCCCAGGCCGCCGCTAACAAAAGAGCGGCAACGGCAGCGGCAAATAAGAAAGCTCGTCAGGATAAACTGGACGCCGAAGCCACTGCGGACAAAAAACGCGATCAAAGTTATGAAGATGAGCTACGCAGCTTAGAGATTCAGAAACAAAAACTGGCGCTGGCGAAAGAAGAAGCCCGCGTTAAGCGAGAAAACGAATTTATCGATCAGGAACTGAAGCACAAAGCTGCGCAAACCGATGTGGTGCAATCTGAAGCTGACGCAAACAGGAATATGACTGAGGGCGGTCGCGATCTGATGAAAAGCGTGGGCAAAGCAGAAGAGAACAAATCGGACAGCTGGTTTAATTAATCGATGTAAGTAACTTCAAGCCTATAATTCTTGAAGATAAAAAACCCTCTGTAGTAACAGAGGGTTTTGTTCATTCATAGTGCAGGGATCAAAATCATTCCCACTCAATGGTAGCTGGTGGCTTGCCGCTGATGTCATACACCACGCGGGAAATACCGTTCACTTCATTGATAATGCGGTTGGAAACGCGACCGAGGAAATCGTACGGCAGATGCGCCCAGTGTGCGGTCATAAAGTCGATGGTTTCGACAGCACGCAGAGAAACAACCCAGTCATACTTACGACCATCGCCCATTACGCCAACGGAACGTACCGGCAGGAAGACGGTGAATGCCTGGCTGACTTTGTCGTACAGGTCCGCTTTACGCAGTTCTTCAATGAAGATGGCGTCAGCACGGCGCAGCAGGTCACAATACTCTTTCTTCACTTCACCCAGAACACGAACGCCAAGGCCTGGTCCCGGGAACGGGTGACGGTACAGCATGTCGTACGGCAGGCCCAGCTCCAGACCAATCTTACGCACTTCGTCTTTGAACAGCTCTTTCAGCGGTTCAACCAGGCCCATCTTCATCTCTTTCGGCAGGCCGCCCACGTTGTGGTGAGATTTGATGACGTGTGCTTTACCGGTTGCAGACGCCGCAGATTCGATAACGTCAGGGTAGATAGTACCCTGCGCCAGCCACTTCACGTCTTCCAGTTTCAGCGCTTCTTCATCGAATACTTCAACGAAAACGCGCCCGATGATTTTACGTTTTGCTTCCGGATCGTTTTCGCCAGCCAGCGCTGACAGGAAGCGATCTTCTGCCGGAACGTGAACAATATTGAGACCAAAGTGATCGCCAAACATATCCAGAACCTGCTCTGCTTCGTTGAGACGCAGCAGGCCGTTGTCGACGAATACGCAAGTCAGGTTTTTACCGATAGCGCGGTGCAGCAGCATTGCGGTTACGGAGGAATCCACACCACCAGAGAGGCCGAGGATGACTTTATCGTCGCCTACCTGCTCGCGGATGCGAGTTACAGCATCGTCGATAATTTTCGCTGGCGTCCACAGGGCTTCACACTGGCAGATATCACGCACAAAACGCTCCAGCATGCGCATACCCTGGCGGGTGTGAGTCACTTCCGGGTGGAACTGTACGCCATAGAAGCGTTTTTCTTCGTTAGCCATAATGGCAAACGGGCAGCTTTCGGTGCTGGCTACGGTGACGAAGTCGGACGGGATAGCGGTAACTTTATCGCCGTGGCTCATCCAGACATCGAGCAGAGGTTTACCGTCTGCGGTCAGAGCATCTTCAATACCGCGAACCAGTGCGCTGTCGTTTACGACTTCAACCTGCGCGTAGCCAAATTCACGTTCGTTAGAGGCTTCAACGTGACCGCCCAACTGCATTGCCATGGTCTGCATGCCATAGCAAACGCCGAATACCGGTACGCCTGCTTCAAAGACATACTGCGGCGCACGCGGGCTGTTTTCTTCGGTGGTGCTTTCCGGGCCGCCGGAAAGAATAATGCCGCTTGGATTGAAGTCACGAATTTGTGCTTCTGTCACATCCCACGCCCACAGTTCGCAGTAAACGCCCAGCTCACGCACGCGGCGCGCAACCAGTTGAGTATACTGAGAACCGAAGTCCAGAATGAGGATGCGATGCTTATGAATGTTTTCCGTCATTGACGCTTATTCCGAGGCAAGTGAAACAGATAATATAAATCGCCCGACATGAAGTCGGGCGAAGAGAATCAGGAGCCCAGACGGTAGTTCGGGGACTCTTTAGTAATGGTCACGTCGTGAACGTGGCTTTCCTGAATGCCCGCACCGCTGATACGTACAAACTCCGCTTTAGTACGCAGTTCGTCGATAGTACCACAGCCGGTCAGCCCCATACAGGAGCGCAGGCCGCCCATCTGCTGGTGAATGATCTCTTTCAGGCGACCTTTATAGGCTACGCGACCTTCGATACCTTCCGGCACCAGTTTGTCGGCAGCGTTGTCGCTCTGGAAGTAACGGTCAGAAGAACCTTTGGACATCGCGCCCAGGGAACCCATCCCACGGTAAGATTTGTAAGAACGGCCCTGGTAGAGTTCGATTTCACCCGGAGATTCTTCAGTACCCGCCAGCATGGAACCCACCATTACCGCGCTTGCGCCAGCGGCGATAGCTTTGGCGATATCGCCTGAGAAACGGATACCGCCGTCAGCGATAACCGGAATACCGGTGCCTTCCAGGGCTTCTACTGCATCAGCAACGGCGGTGATCTGTGGAACACCGACGCCAGTCACGATACGAGTCGTACAGATAGAGCCTGGGCCGATACCGACTTTAACCGCGCTGCAACCAGCTTCTGCCAGAGCGCGTGCACCTGCAGCTGTTGCCACGTTGCCGCCGATGATTTGCAGATCAGGATATTTAGCACGGGTTTCACGGATACGTTGCAGAACGCCTTCTGAGTGACCGTGAGAGGAGTCGATCAGCAGAACGTCAACGCCTGCGGCAACCAGCGCGTCAACACGCTCTTCGTTACCCGCACCCGCGCCAACCGCTGCACCAACACGCAGACGGCCTTGCTCGTCTTTACAGGCGTTCGGTTTACGTTCCGCTTTCTGGAAGTCTTTCACGGTGATCATGCCGATCAGGTGGAATTCGTCATCAACCACCAGCGCCTTTTCAACGCGTTTTTCGTGCATTTTTGCCAGCACCACTTCACGGGCTTCGCCTTCACGCACGGTTACCAGACGCTCTTTCGGCGTCATGTAAACGCTAACCGGTTGATTCAGATCGGTCACAAAACGCACGTCACGACCGGTGATGATGCCGACCAGTTCGTTTTCTTCGGTAACCACCGGGTAGCCCGCAAAGCCGTTACGCTCGGTCAGTTCTTTCACTTCACGCAGGGTGGTTGTCGGCAGCACGGTCTGCGGATCAGTTACCACGCCAGATTCGTGTTTTTTCACACGGCGAACTTCTTCTGCCTGGCGTTCAATGGACATGTTTTTGTGGATAAAGCCGATACCGCCTTCCTGAGCCAGAGCAATAGCCAGGCGCGCTTCCGTTACGGTATCCATTGCTGCGGAAAGCATAGGGATATTCAGACGAATAGTTTTCGTCAGCTGGGTGCTGAGGTCAGCAGTATTCGGCAGAACGGTAGAATGAGCAGGAACGAGGAGAACGTCGTCAAACGTCAGAGCTTCTTTAGCGATACGTAGCATGGGCAATATCTCGACCAGAGTGGTTAATAAATATTGCCGCGGCATTATACAGAGCGTAACCGATTGCATCTACCCCTTTTTGCAAAAAATGCTTGCTATCCCCGGAGGGCGGGTTACTATCGACTGAATAACCTGCTGATTTAGAATTTGATCTCGCTCACATGTTACCTTCTCAATCCCCTGCAATTTTTACCGTTAGTCGCCTGAATCAAACGGTTCGTCTGCTGCTTGAGCATGAGATGGGACAGGTTTGGATCAGCGGCGAAATCTCTAATTTCACACAACCGGCTTCCGGTCACTGGTACTTTACACTCAAAGACGACACCGCCCAGGTACGCTGCGCGATGTTCCGCAACAGCAACCGCCGGGTGACCTTCCGCCCACAGCATGGGCAACAGGTTTTAGTTCGCGCCAATATTACGCTCTACGAGCCGCGCGGTGACTACCAGATTATCGTCGAAAGTATGCAGCCTGCCGGTGAAGGGTTGCTGCAACAAAAATACGAACAGCTTAAAGCGAAATTGCAGGCTGAAGGTCTGTTCGATCAGCAATACAAAAAATCACTCCCCTCTCCTGCGCATTGCGTTGGTGTGATCACCTCAAAAACCGGTGCTGCGCTACATGATATTTTGCATGTATTAAAACGTCGCGATCCTTCTCTGCCGGTGATCATCTACCCCACCGCCGTTCAGGGCGATGACGCGCCAGGGCAAATTGTTCGCGCCATTGAACTGGCGAATCAGCGCAACGAGTGCGACGTGTTGATCGTTGGGCGCGGCGGCGGTTCGCTGGAAGATTTATGGAGTTTTAACGACGAACGTGTAGCGCGGGCGATTTTTGCCAGCCGCATTCCGGTCGTCAGCGCCGTCGGGCATGAGACGGATGTGACGATTGCCGACTTTGTCGCTGATCTGCGTGCGCCAACGCCGTCTGCCGCCGCTGAAGTAGTGAGCCGCAATCAACAGGAGTTACTGCGTCAGGTGCAGTCTGCGCAGCAGCGCCTCGAAATGGCAATGGATTATTATCTCGCCAACCGCACGCGTCGTTTTACGCAGATCCATCATCGCTTACAGCAGCAGCATCCACAGCTCCGGCTGGCACGCCAGCAAACCATGCTTGAGCGCCTGCAAAAGCGGATGAGCTTTGCGCTGGAAAATCAGCTTAAGCGTGCCGGGCAACAGCAGCAGCGGTTAACACAGCGGCTAAACCAGCAAAATCCGCAGCCGCGTATTCACCGCGCACAGACGCGAATTCAACAACTGGAATATCGCCTGGCAGAAACGTTGCGCGCGCAACTGAGCGCAACGCGAGAACGGTTTGGTAATGCAGTAACGCACCTGGAAGCAGTTAGCCCGCTTTCGACGCTGGCGCGTGGATACAGCGTTACTACTGCTACTGACGGCAATGTACTGAAAAAAGTGAAGCAAGTTAAAGCGGGTGAAATGCTAACCACACGTCTGGAAGACGGCTGGATAGAAAGTGAAGTAAAAAACATCCAGCCGGTAAAAAAATCGCGTAAAAAGGTTCATTAAGCCAGCACGAATTCAACGCGTTTTTTCGATATCAAGCCATGCCCGTGCTGACAGAAGTAATCTACTGCACCGCAGGCTTTTAACACCTGCAACGGTTGATGGCAGTCTGGACAAAGAGCTTTCATTTCAATAAATTCCCCGCAGGATGGGCAACGCGCATGGCCGTTATCCTGATCAAGCACATGCTGACATTGTGGACAATGCAGTTCCATATGAATTTCTCCGGTAGCCATTCCCTCTACATTCATAGAGGGAATGGCAGATAAAATACTTACGGATAATTATTTATTTTTCTTGATGTGCTTCATCAGACGCTTACGTTTACGCATCTGGGTTGGCGTCAGGGTGTTACGCTTGTTCGCATACGGGTTTTCCCCTTCTTTGAACTGAATACGAATCGGCGATCCCATTACGTCCAGCGATTTGCGGAAGTAGTTCATCAAGTAACGCTTGTAGGAATCAGGCAGGTCTTTCACCTGATTACCGTGAATCACCACAATCGGCGGGTTATAACCACCGGCGTGGGCATATTTCAGCTTCACACGACGACCGCGTACCAACGGCGGTTGGTGATCTTCAACAGCCATCGTCATGATGCGCGTCAGCATAGAGGTCCCCACACGACGGGTGGAGCTGTCATACGCTTCACGTACTGATTCAAACAGATTACCAACACCACTGCCGTGCAAGGCTGAGATAAAATGCACACGAGCAAAATCGATAAAGCCCAGACGGAAGTCCAGCGTTTCTTTCACCTGCTCTTTCACTTCCTGGCTCAGGCCATCCCACTTATTCACCACAATGACAAGTGAGCGCCCACTATTGAGAATAAAGCCCAGCAGGGAGAGATCCTGATCGGAAATACCTTCGCGCGCATCAATCACTAACATCACCACGTTGGCATCTTCAATGGCCTGCAACGTTTTGATTACCGAGAATTTCTCTACAGCATCGGTGATTTTGCCGCGTTTACGTACGCCAGCGGTGTCAATGAGCACATACTCACGTCCATCGCGTTCCATTGGAATGTAGATACTGTCACGCGTCGTACCAGGCATATCATAAACAACAACGCGCTCTTCACCAAGAATACGGTTAGTGAGTGTAGACTTACCTACGTTCGGACGACCCACAATCGCCAGTTTGATCGGCAGACTTTGCGGGTCGAAGTCGTCTTCCTCTTCTTCTTCGCCGTTCTCTTCCGCTTCAAATTGCGCCCAGTATTCGGCGTCTTCGTCGACTTCTTCTTGCGGTGCGAGATCTTCCATCCACGGCAGCAGCACGTGCTCCAGCAGACTTAATACGCCACGACCGTGAGACGCGGCGATCGGGTAGATTTCCCCTAAACCAAGCGAGTAGAAATCAACCACCGCCTGATCGGGATCCAGACCGTCAGTTTTGTTTGCCACCAGGAAGGTCGGTTTTTCACGGGAGCGCAGATGTTTGGCAATCGCTTCATCCGCCGGCATCAGGCCCGCGCGCGCATCCACCATAAACAGTACGACGTCCGCTTCTTCAATCGCCAGCAGCGACTGTTCCGCCATACGTGTCTCTACACCGTCTTCGGTGCCATCAATCCCACCAGTATCAATACAAATAAACTCGCGGCCTTCAATTTCTGCACGACCGTACTTACGGTCACGAGTCAGACCCGGGAAATCCGCAACCAGCGCATCTCGGGTGCGAGTTAGACGGTTAAATAACGTGGATTTTCCTACGTTAGGGCGCCCGACAAGCGCGACCACAGGTACCATGTTTAAAGCCTCATTTTTATAAATCATCAGACAACGCACGCTATATTCGTGTCGTTGTTAAAAACAGGAAAACGGCCCCTGTCCAGGAGCCGTTTTCAAAGTGAACGACAGAGACGATTAACGTGTAATAGAGTACACGGTTCCGTCTTTTGCCTGGATCAGCAGTTTGCCATCAGCGGCAACCGGTTCAGTCTGGAAACCGGAACTATCAACTTTTTGCTGGGCAACGAAACGACCATCTTCGACGTTAATCCAGTGCAGATAACCTTCGCTGTCACCTACCACCAGGTTGCCATTATACAGCACCGGAGAAGTCAGCAGGCGATGCAACAGATCGCTTTGTGTCCACAGCGTAACGCCGCCATCAATGGTCAACGCCATCACCCGGTCATTTTGATCGACCAGATAGATGCGATTGCCGTCGACGATGAAATCATTCACCGAACCCAGTTCGCGTTTCCACATAATCTGACCACTGCGCAGATCAAGCGCCGTCAGGTTACCATTATAGGCCAGCGCGAAAACAACGCCGTTAACAACGACGGGAGTCGTGTCAACATCGCTCAGACGGTCAATTTCGGTAGAACCGGTCGCCTGGGAAATACGCTGCTGCCAAATCATCTGGCCCTGTTCCATCAGCACTGCGCTGACGCGACCATTATCGCCACCCACGACGGCCGCACCAAAAGCCGTTGCCGGCGCAGACTCGCCACGCAAAGAGAGCGAAGGCATATCGAGGTTAACTGTCCATTTGACAGCGCCGTCAGCTTCGTTCAGCGCTTGTAACTGACCGTTACTGGTGTGGATTAACACCAGACCGTCGCTGACCACCGGACGCGAAAGTGCTTCACCCGCGACTTTAGTTTGCCATGCCACAGTACCATCGCTGGTATTCAGCGCGTAAACCTGCGCCTTTTCGCTGCCAATGTAGACATGCCCACCAGACACGGTCACACCGCCAGAAAGTAATGCAGGCTCTTTAGAGAACCAGCCATCTTTCTCGGCCAGGCTGACAGACCAGATTTCTTTGCCATCATCCGCATTCAGCGCTTTTACTAAACCAGCGCGGTCCGCTGCATAGACAACGTTGTCCGCCAGTGCCGGATGAAGATTGGAATAGAAGTTGCCAATGCCGCTACCAACGGAAGTGCTCCACGCCGTGGTCGGCGTAAACTGGTTTTCAACGGTCGGCAATGGGGACATCTTTACCACATCTTCTTCGCTGTTAAACAGCGAACAGCCGCTTAAAAGGGTAACGGAAAGCAGTCCTGGCAGCAGTAATTTACGCAATTGCATCGGGTCCCTCTCAGATGGACAAATTATTAATTTTCATCTGCATCATTTCGCTCAGTGCCGGGGTAACATCGCTTTTCACGCCTGCTTCCCATGCACTACGCGCACCTTGCTTATCACCTTTGCTCAGCAATGCTTCACCACGCAGGTCGGCAACAATGGCAGCCCACCCTTCACCTTTGATGGTATCAAGGGTTTTCAGCGCGGCATCAGCCTGCTTGAGCTGAACCTGAACGCGAGCAAGACGCAGATTTATCACGGCTTTGAGATTTTCATCGCTCGTGTCTGCCAGCCCCTGTTGTAACTGGGCGGCAGCTTTCTCTAGTTCATTTTTGTCAACAAATTGCTGCGCAAGTTCCAAAGAAGCCAGCGCACCATAAGTATTTTTATTTTCAGCAGCAAATTTTTCCGCCGCCGGAATGCTATCCGGTTTGCCTTCGCTCACTGCGGTAACCGCATTTTGATAGGCAAGAGAAGCGGAGCGTGCAGAATCAACCTGATGGCTGTTCCAGTAGCGCCAGCCAATTAGTGCGCCAACGCCCAAAATCACCCCAACAGCCAGTGCTTTGCCATTTTCAGCAAAAAAGCGTTTAACCGCTTCTACCTGGTCGTTTTCGTTCTCGTAAATTTCCACGCTGTCCTTCTCCTTCCTTAACCCAGTAACGTGCGCAAATGCGCGGCTACGCTATCCTGCGCAACTGCCGTTTGCTCACCAGAGCGCAAATCCTTCACTACTGCTGTGCCGTTAGCCACTTCAGACTCACCCAGCACCACAGCAACGCGGGCACCCCATTTATCAGCACGGGCAAACTGTTTCTTAAAGTTGCCGCCGCCGTGGTTGGTCATCAATTTCACGCCCGGTAATTCATCACGCAGACGCTCTGCTAATGCCATAGCCGCAGATTGTGTATCAGCACCTGAAGCCACCAGGTATATATCGACAACAGGATCGGCCTTAAATTCCGGATTAACGGCCTGAACTAACAATACAAGACGTTCGAGGCCCATCGCAAAACCGACAGCCGGTGTAGCACGACCACCCAGTTGTTCCACCAGACCGTCATAACGACCGCCTGCACACACGGTGCCCTGGGAACCGAGGCTGTTAGTCACCCACTCGAAAACGGTACAGTTATAGTAATCCAGGCCACGCACCAGACGCTGGTTGACGGTGTAAGCGATCCCCGCGCTCTCAAGCAGTTTGCACAGACCGGCAAAATGCTCACGAGATTCCTCGTCCAGATAATCGCCTAATGCCGGAGCGTCGTTGAGAAGCGCCTGCACTTCCGGATTTTTTGAATCCAGCACGCGCAGAGGGTTAGTGTACATGCGGCGTTTGCAGTCTTCGTCCAGCTTTTCTTTATGCTGCTCAAGGAATGCCACCAGCGCATCGCGGTAATTCGCACGAGCTTCCAGCGAACCGATAGAGTTCAGCTCAAGTGTTACGTGCTCGGAAATACCCAGCGCGCGCCACCAGCGGGCAGTGAGCATAATCAGTTCAGCGTCGATATCCGGACCTTGCAGACCGAAAACTTCGCAGCCCAACTGATGGAACTGACGATAACGCCCTTTCTGCGGACGCTCGTGACGGAACATCGGCCCGATATACCACAGACGCTGTTCCTGATTGTACAGAAGACCATGCTCGATGCCGGCGCGTACACAGCCCGCCGTCCCTTCAGGGCGCAGAGTCAGGCTGTCGCCATTGCGATCCTCAAAGGTGTACATCTCTTTTTCAACCACGTCGGTGACTTCACCAATCGCACGTTTGAATAGCGGGGTCTGCTCTACAATCGGCAAGCGGATTTCACTGTAACCGTAGCTGCCGAGCACGTTTTTCAGTGTGCCTTCAATGCGCTGCCAGATGGCCGTTTCGCCAGGCAGGTAATCGTTCATGCCGCGAATGGCTTGAATGTTTTTTGCCACGTTTATTCTCTTTCTGAATATAAAAATGAACCCTCAACGCTTCCCTCAATGTTTCGGGAGCCATGCGGGTTCAATCATACACGGGAAGCGAGGCGCTTCCCATCACGTTATTATTTTTCAACCTGCTGAACGTCAATTCGACGCGCTTCGTCCAGCTGACTGGCTTTCGCACGAATGCGCGCTTCCAGCTGGTCGATCATATCGTTGTTGTCCAGACGGTCTTTGCGCACGCCATCTTCATAGAGGCCGCTTTTCTTGTTACCGCCGGTGACGCCGAGTGTAGAAACCAGCGCCTCACCTGGGCCATTCACCACACAGCCGATAATCGAAACGTCCATCGGAGTGATGATATCTTCCAGGCGTTGCTCCAGCGCGTTAACCGTACCGATAACATCAAACTCCTGACGCGAACAGGTTGGACAGGCGATGAAGTTGATCCCGCGCGAACGGATACGCAGCGATTTCAAAATATCGAAACCGACTTTGATCTCTTCAACCGGATCGGCCGCCAGCGATACGCGCAGCGTGTCGCCAATGCCTTCAGACAGCAGCAGACCTAAACCAATGGCGGATTTAACCGCCCCGCTGCGCGCACCACCCGCTTCGGTGATCCCCAGATGCAGCGGCTGATCGATCTGTTTTGCCAGCAAACGATAAGACTCAACAGCGAGGAAGACGTCTGACGCTTTCACGCTGACTTTGAACTGTTCGAAGTTCAAGCGATCGAGATGATCAACATGACGCATGGCGGATTCCAGCAACGCCTGCGGCGTCGGTTCGCCATACTTTTCTTGCAGATCTTTTTCCAGCGATCCGGCGTTAACGCCAATACGGATCGGAATGTTTTTATCGCGCGCACAGTCAACCACCATGCGAATACGCTCTTCATTACCGATATTGCCAGGGTTAATACGCAGACAATCGACGCCGTATTCCGCTACTTTCAGCGCAATGCGATAGTCGAAGTGGATGTCAGCCACCAGCGGCACGTTAACCTGCTGTTTGATGAGTTTGAACGCTTCTGCCGCGTCCATCGTCGGTACTGAGACACGGACGATATCAGCGCCAACACGTTCCAACGCCTTGATTTGATTGACCGTTGCTTCGACGTCTGTCGTACGCGTATTGGTCATGGACTGTACGGCGATGGGAGCACCATCGCCAATCGGCACATTCCCAACGTAAATACGTGTTGATTTTCTACGTTGAATTGGAGCCTGGTTATGCATGAAAAATCTCCCGCGTTACCCGTCTGTTACTGCGCCGGTGATTGTTCGGCATTGAGGGTCAGACGCGCAACCTGGTTAGTTCTGATAAAACGACTCAGATCGACAGGTTTCCCTTGATACTGGATCTGTACTGCGGCTGGCGCACCAATTTTCAGTTTATACGGTGCCTGGCCGGTTAAATTCAAATTACCGTCTTTACGCTGCATCCCGCTAAACAGTTTTTTACCGGTAGCATCAGTGACCTCCAGCCAGCAATCGGCAGTAAAGTTCATCACCAGCGCATTCGGATCAGCCGCCGGCGTGGTCACGCCAGCCTGATCGGTTGGCAACGGCGCAGCACCATCTGGCGTTGTTGTTGCCGTTGGTGCCGGGGTCGCGGCGGTATCAACATTTGCCTGCGAAGGCGAAACAACCGCATTCTGTTGCGGATCAACAGCTGGTGCTGGCGCAGTTACGGCAGGTGTTTGCGTGTTGGTTGCGGTAGTATCCACAGACGCTGGCGGCGTGGACGTTGTAGCCGGGTCTGTAGTTGTCGACGTATTTAACGGAACACTCTGCCCCTGCTCGCTATTACTGCTCAATTCCGCCGAAGATTGATCGGCCATAGTGGTGATCTCTTCCTGCTGAGCTTTGTGGTCTTGCCACCACCAGGCACCGCTCAGGCCGATAACCACAAACAACACCAGCCAGGTGAAGGTCATCAGCCAGCCGTCGCGTTTTTTGCGGCGTTTACCGAGGGAAAAACTCTGCATCGGCGCAACTTTTGCAGCCCGAAGTGGAGCCTGCTTTTCCAGCCCTGGCAGCAGTTCTTCTTCTGGAATATGTACCAGACGCGCATAAGAGCGGATATATCCGCGCAGGAATGTTGAAGCAAGATCGGCGGGTGCCTTATCTTCTTCAATGTCGCGTACCGTGGAAACCTTCAGGCAAAGTCGCTCGGCAACGGCCTGCTGACTAAGTCCTAGTTGTTCGCGAGCATTACGCAGGCGAGCGCCGGTAGTAAGTGCTTCATTTTGGTCGTGCGTGGCTTCAGTATTCATTCGCTGCAGGTACGTTTAAATGAGAATTGAGATGCCGGTGAACCATCATGCTCACCCACACCGCGAAACATCCGTTAAGTTAACCGTTATCATACAGTATAAGACCGTCTGTGTGCTCGTGACAAAGCCCACATTCACTAAGGCTAACTTACTGTTGCATCGTTACATACTGCCTTAAAGTCAGCAAAAACGCACCGTTAATATTGACCAGACAATTGCAACTTAATACTTCATTCATAAAAGATTACGCCACGGTACATAAAGTAACCGTGGCGTAATGGCTATCAGACCGCTTTAATATCGATGGCTTCACCCTGCATCCGTTTACGCAGGGTACGTTTCGTACGGTCGATAACATCGCCCGCCAACTGACCACAGGCAGCATCGATATCATCACCACGAGTTTTACGCACAATAGTGGTGAAACCGTAGCTCATCAGCACTTTTGAGAAACGGTCGATACGGCTGTTCGAACTGCGTCCATACGGCGCGCCAGGGAACGGGTTCCACGGGATCAGGTTGATCTTACACGGCGTATCTTTCAGTAGCTCCGCCAGTTGGTGCGCGTGTTCAGTGCCGTCGTTAACGTGGTCAAGCATCACGTATTCAATAGTGACTCGGCCCTGATTGGCGTTGGATTTCTCCAGATAACGGCGTACCGCAGCAAGGAACGTTTCGATATTGTACTTTTTGTTGATCGGCACAATTTCGTCACGAATTTCGTCGTTCGGCGCGTGCAGGGAAATTGCCAGTGCAACGTCGATCATATCGCCCAGTTTATCCAGCGCCGGAACTACACCGGAAGTGGAAAGCGTCACGCGACGTTTAGACAGGCCAAAACCGAAATCATCAAGCATGATTTCCATCGCCGGAACGACATTGTTCAGGTTGAGCAGCGGCTCGCCCATGCCCATCATCACTACGTTAGTGATTGGACGCTGACCGGTGACTTTTGCTGCGCCGACGATTTTCGCTGCACGCCACACCTGGCCGATAATTTCCGATACCCGCAGGTTGCGGTTAAAGCCCTGCTGGGCGGTGGAACAGAATTTACACTCCAGCGCACACCCCACCTGCGAAGAGACGCAGAGCGTGGCACGGTCGTCTTCCGGGATATACACCGTTTCGACGCGCTGATCGCCAACGGCAATTGCCCATTTAATGGTGCCGTCAGATGAACGCTGTTCTTCAACCACTTCCGGTGCGCGGATCTCCGCCACCTCTTTCAGTTTGCCGCGCAACACTTTGTTGATGTCGGTCATCTCATCAAAGTTGTCGCAGCAATAGTGATACATCCACTTCATCACCTGATCGGCGCGGAAGGGTTTTTCACCTAAATCTTTAAAAAACTCCCGCATCTGCTGACGGTTGAGATCCAGCAGGTTGATTTTTCCATCTTTCGTGGTGACGTTTTCAGGTGTGACTAATTGTTCAGACATATGCTATTCCGGCCTCGTTATTACACGTTATGGCCCCTGGAGGGTTGAAAAAAGAAACGCCCCGGTGAGCGGCTGCTCGTCCGGGGGCGCTGCATTGTACAAATTCTGGCGCACGGATGCCACGTTTGCACGCGGCATTTACGAAATTATTAACGGGTGCGCGGGCACACTTCGCCTTCGCCGAAGAAATAAGCGATTTCGCGAGCGGCAGATTCGACGGAATCAGAACCGTGGGTACCATTTTCGGTCAGGCTGTCAGCGTAATCAGCACGCAGAGTACCGGCCAGTGCGTTTGCCGGATTGGTCGCGCCCAGCAGATCGCGGTGACGCTGAACGGCGTTTTCACCCTCCAGCACGGAAACCACGATCGGGCCAGAGGTCATGAATTCAACCAGACCATCAAAGAACGGTTTTCCATCGTGTTCAGCATAAAAGCCACGAGCCTGTTCAACGGTCAGGTGCAGCATTTTGGTGCCGACAATTTTGAACCCTGCAGCTTCAAAGCGCGCAAAGATATTACCTATGACGTTTTTTGCTACCGCGTTCGGTTTGATGATGGAAAAAGTACGTTCAATAGCCATTTTTACCTCTGTAAATTGTTCTGTTGTTGTCTGTACCAGCGTACGAGATGGCGCGGATTATAATGAGCAACAGGGCCGTTGACTATTGATGAAGGTAACATTTTTTTAAAATAAACCTAGTTTAAGCAACAATCAGGGACAAAACAGACTATTGCATGACAAATTTCACTGTCGCGATTTGCCCCACCTCATCCATCACCAGCAATTGATAATCGCCCTTATCCATCAAATGCAGGGTCACGTTGCGCCCGCGTTCAGTTAACGGTTCGCCATTCAGAAACCACCAGCGTTCACCTGCCCCTCCACTTGATTGCAACGGCAAAGTCGCTTCCGCTGCGCCCGGTAAACGTTTAATAATCGCGCCATCGCGAACACCTGTCAGCTGCAGTGGGAGTTGTGCATCGTGACCGTATGGCGGGCAAATTGTCGAGGCCGGTGGTAAGCGCACAGCGCGGCGTTCTGATGCGGGCAACCAGGGTTCCAGCGGTAGCGGCCAGACATTTATCATTTCTTGTCGCGCCTGAGGGCAATCAGCGGCAACACGTTTGCCGTTTTCATCCAGCCAGATGGGGAAACGAATGCCATTAATGCCTTCCTGCTCCGGCAGTAATAGAGTTGGTGGCTGACTCCCGTCCAGCAGCCAGGTTGCCAGGCGGCGGCGGCAGTTACCGTCACCTTCCGGCAAAGACTGTCCGCCCGGCCAGCAGATAACGCCACGACTTACAGAGTCAGGACGTGGGTCTTCCGGCAGATTCGCACTGCGCGACAGTAAGATATTATTAACCTGATTCAACAATGGTACGGCGCTGGCAAAGCCAAACTGACCAACAACGGGCGTGCCGTCCGGTCTGCCAGTCCAGATCCCAATGACATAGCGAGCGTTAACCCCAATCGCCCAGGCATCACGATAGCCATAGCTGGTGCCCGTTTTCCATGCCAGTGGGGCGACGCGCGGCAAGGCACCATCCGGCAAGGGTTGCGCTTCATCAGCCATAATCCGGCGAATGATCCACGCAGCCCCCGACGACATTAAAGGCCGTTCAAGCAGCGGATCGTCAGGCTGTAAGCGCAATTTACCTGCCTTGCCGTGGCGAGCAAACGCGGTATACGCTGCCGCCATATCTTCCAGTTTTGCACCAGCGCCGCCGAGAATGAGCGAAAGATTCGGCGCAGCGCCGTTGGGCAGATACAACGGCAATCCAACATTGCGTAATTTTGCCGCAAACCGTTTCGGTCCATAGGCTTCCAGCACCTGCACAGCAGGTAAATTCAGCGAGCGCACCAGCGCCTCGCTCATGCTGATCGGGCCATGAAAACCGCTATCAAAGTTACCTGGTCGATAATCACCGGTGCGCCGGGGAACGTCTTGCAGCAGTGATGCCGGGTGGATCAAGCCTTCATCCAGCGCCAGACCATAAACAAACGGTTTGAGCACCGATCCTGGCGATCGGATCGCATTGACCATATCAACATGACCAAAGCGTGAATCATCGTTGAGATCAACAGAACCCACCCAGCCGCGAACACGCATATCGGTATGATCAACCACGATCATCGCCAGTGAGCTGCGCGGTGGTAATCGTCCTTTCCAGTTTTGCGCCAGTTCTTCCAGACGTCGTTGAAGACCGGCATCCAGCGTAGTAACGATTTTGTCGCTTTTGCTTTTACCGAGCATCATGCGCGAAAACAGCGGTGCCAGTTGCGGCATTTGTCGGGGTGCCAGCCAGATGGGTTCTTCCCTTGATTCTTTTACCTGCTCACGGGACCACACACCTTGCGCAGCCATCCGTTCGAGCACTTTATTACGCGCGGCTTCGGCACGTTCCGGCCAGCGATCCGGGCGAAGACGGCTGGGAGCTTGCGGCAAAACCGCCAGCATTGCCGCCTCGGAATAGCTTAAATTCGTAGGCGATTTTCCGAGATAAGCCCAACTTGCCGCACCGATCCCCTGCAACGTACCGCCAAACGGGGCACGGTTAAGATACAAGGTCAGAATTTCACGCTTAGACAGATGCCACTCCAGTTGCAACGCGCGCCAGAGCTGGCGAATTTTGCCGCCAAATGTTTTGGGGTGAGGATCAAGCAGACGAGCAACCTGCATAGTGAGCGTGCTGCCACCGGAAATAACCCGTCCCGAAGTGAGATCTTGCCATGCTGCGCGCGCCACCGAGAATGGATTCACCCCCGGATGCTTCCAGAACCAGCGATCTTCATAATTGATCAGCGCTTCAAGGTAACGTGGAGAAACATCTTCGATTGTTACCGGATAACGCCAGATGCCTTCCGCATCGGCAAAGCGCCAGAGCGGCGTCCCATCCTGCGCCACAACCACTCGTGCGGGATTGACTTCATGCAGCGGTAGAGGCCAGAGTTTATCTGCTCCCCACGCTGCAAGAAAAAGGAGAAAGGGCGCAGCTGCCAGCGTTATCCAGCAGCCGCGTTTGGTTAACAGGCGAGGCATTTACGGTCTGACAATCAGCAGATCTTCAGCCGCGCCAGTCGCCCGCCATTGGGGAACATACATTGATTCCACCATCGGTTGCGGTACCTGATACGTTCCCGGCGTCACCGCCCGCGCCAGATACACCAGCGTTACCGGTTGGTATTCATCAACGGCAACCGCCGCCACAAAGCGATCATCACGGAACTCAATGTGCTTAATGCTCGCCTGCTGCATCTGGTTCAGTAAGTTCTGCACTTCGCCACCACTTTGCTCCAGGCTGGCGCTACCGTTCGCCAGATTCTGGTTTTCCAGTTCCAGACCCGCAGGCAGCAGATCCACGACTAACGCATCCGGCACGCTGTTACTGGCTTTTACCTGCAACCAGACCAGCACCAGATCGCCGCTACGTAACGAGTCCAGCGATTTACTCTGACCATCAGTACCAAGAATATGACGCTCGATTTGCAGCACATTGTTCGCCGGTAAAGGTGCGGATTGCGGATAACCGCTGGCATCCACACGCAGCCATAACGGCTGATCGCCACTGTTGGTCACCTGCAAGGTGGCAAGTTGATCGCTATTCAGATTGCTGTTTAGCGTTTTCTCGCCTGTCAGCGGCTCAGCTGAGAAAGAGGTTTGCGCCTGCCATTTACCCGGTAAATCCTGAATTGTACGGGCAGCCAGGAACAACGCGTTACTTTCCTGGGTCGATAGCCAGCGTTCACCAAATGCCTGCTGCGAAAGCGTGTTCAGCAAAGTGTTCTGCTCATCGGGTAGCAGTTTATTTTCTTCCAGCAAGGAGAGCATCAACGCGTTGTCGCGCAGTGGACTACCGTAATCACCCAGCCATATCCGCTCATCACTATTACGCGGCGTTTTCAGCGCCAACGCAATTGCTTCTTCACCACGCGTCGCATCACCCATGGTTTTCAGCGCAACGCCAAGTTGCAGCAGCGGTAAACCAGAAGCGGCATCTGCACGATGCTCCCAGATTTCACGCAGCGCACCCAGTGGTGCTTTTTGCTGACGGGCCAGCACCAGCGCAGCGTAAGACTGTACGGCGAATTTACTGGCTTTGAGATTATCCGCGTACGGGATCGACATCATGCCCGGATCTTGTAAATAGCGCAGCAGACGCTCATTTCCCCGGTTAATGACGTCTGTCGGCACGCTGTACCCCTGCTCACCTGCGCGGACCAGGAAATCCATCACGTAAGCCGTCAGCCAGTACTCTTCGTCACCGTTTTTATCCCACAGCGCAAAGCCGCCGTTATCACGTTGCATTTGCAGCAAACGGGAAACGCCGATATCGACCGATGCACGGCGTTTCTCATCACTGTCGCCTTTGATGCCCAACGCCTGCAGTTGGGCTGCGTTGGTATAAAGTGACGGGAACAAGCCGCTGGCGGTTTGCTCAAGACAGCCGTACGGATACGCTTTTAACTCTTTGATATAACGTGCGATGTTCAGCGGTGGTTTGCCGCTCAACAACAATTGCCCTTCCAGTGTAACAGGCGAGAAGTTTTGCAATCCATCCGCCGGAATCGCCCATGTCTCACCAGGCTGCAACGCCGTACCGTAATTAACCGTTTGTGCCGGGAACGCCGGACGGACGCCGATTTTCCACTGCTTATGCTGATCGGCAACGGTTTCACCCGGTAACGCTAACCCGCTAATGGTGGCCTGAATTTCTCCATCGCCATAACCCGGCAATGCTCGCACCGGGATAAACAGCGTAGTACGCACACCTGGCGCTAATTCAACGGCTGCGGGTGAAACGCTGACCAGTTCAAGCAAACCACTGGCGGTCAGGGCAACGTTCAGTTTTTGCGGTTTATCGGTAAGATTAGTGATATCCAGCGTCAGACGCGAGGTATCGCCACTCGCCATAAAGCGCGGCATGTTCAGTTCAGCAATCACCGGTGCGGCAACTATCACTTTGCTTTCGTTGCTACCGAAGTCATCTGCCGTCCAGGCTTGCGCCATGACGCGTAGTTCACCGTTAAAATCGCCAATCGGCAGTGTAACCGAGCCTTCGCCCTGTTCGTTGAGCGTTACCGGCAGCGCCTGCTGCGCGACAATATTGACGTGATTGACCGGCGGTTTACCACCACGTTTCAGCTCATCACCATCGCCACCAAAACGCAGAGCTGCCAGACGCCCCTGACCTTCAATGACCTGACCGTAAATATCGTAAATGTCTGCACCATAGCGTTTCTGACCAAAGAACGCCTGCCACGGATCGGGGGTAACGTAATCAGTAATATTCAGCACACCGCTATCAACGGCAGACACCAGCACATTCACCTGTTTTGGCATCTCACCATTTTTATTGCTGGCTTTAATTTTCACGGTTAATGGCTGATTGGGGCGCATTTTGGTGGGGGTTTCCAGCGCCAGATCGAGACGACGGTTTTCATCGCCAAGCGGCAGATGCAACACCCCAACTGCGCGTTTTGGCGTCGCAGAGCGAGATTTATCGCCAGGACGTACCACCAGCGTACTTAAATACAGATCATGACGATTCCAGGTTTTATCGACCGGAATCGTCAGATCCAGCCCTTGAGCCGGAACATCAATCTCTTGCCACCACAGCGGCCCTTCACTGGACTCGACCATCGCATAACCTTTACCCGCCGTTGGCGCGGCGATATGCAACTTAATGGTGTCGCCAGGGCGATAACTGGCTTTATCCAGTTTCAGCGTGACACGGTCCGGACGCACTGCGCCGCTCCCGTCGCTGTTGTCCTGCCAGCTATAGCCAGCCCAGAAACGCACACTACTGACCGCTTCATTCGGCGCTTTGACTTCCAGACGATAAGCGCCCCACTCTACCGGGAAACTGACCTTGCCGGTTTCGTCCGCTTTCAGATCCAGAGTTTGTTCATTTTCAATCAGATCTTTTTGATCAAACTGTGATTGCCAGCCTTCATCTTCTGACCAGTTCCAGTAGTAATCGCGGCGTTCGCGAATCAGGCGCACCTGCAAGCCCGACACGGCTTTTTTCACGCCTTGCGCATCGCTATAAACGATGTCAAAAGCGGCGTTACTGCCTTCATCAACAATGGGCTGTTTCACCGTGCTGTCAGTGCGATAATCGTAAACCGATTTCGAGGCGAACTGCGGACGGATCCCCGGCAATGCATCGGCAGGCCAGATAGCCTGCTCAGCGCGGCGCGTCACCGGGCGACCGCCCGATTCCAACAAACTACCCTGGAAAATAACCTGTAATGGGGAATGCGTTTCCTTCCACTGGCTTTCTGTAGAAACTTCGCCACGCCCTTTATCATCCAGCGTCAACTGAACTTCATCCAGCGTGCGGGAAAGATTTTCGGCAGCTATATCGCCGAATTCGAAACCAGGTAAGGCTGACACAGCTTCACGCAGTGGGCGCAGGAAAAGTTGCCCTTGCAAAGTATTACCATTAGCAGGCGCACCATACAGGTAGTACCCCACCACGGAAAATCTCACTTCATCTTTCGGCGTTAGCGGGGTTTTCTCACCAGTCAGATTCAGCGCCATGCGCTCTGGCATAAAATCTTCGACGTGGAAATCCCACATCCGGTACTGGTTATCGCCCGTGTTAGCGCGAATATGCCACATACCGGTTGCCGCATTGCTATCGAGTGGCCAGGTAAAGTGGTAGAGGCCATTCTCCGGCTGACTAACGACGCTCCTGAGTACCTGCCCGTCGGGTTTAATCACGTCTAACTTGATGGGTTGATCGGGCAATGCTTTTCCATCTGCATCACGCAATAAACCATTGAGGATGACTGTTTCACCAGGGCGATAAAGATCGCGCGGGCCAAACATGAAAAACTGTTTGCTATAGCCTGGCGCGCCAGCAATGTTAAATTCTGCTAAGTCCAGCGCCGGAAGTTTTAAATCGAGTAGCGTTGTCTGACCGTCTTTACGCGCCAGCAGTAATGCCGCGTTTTTATCATTTTCCAGCTGCACATGCCCCTGAGCATCACTGGTTGCCTGAGTCAGAGTCTGCCCTTTCTCATTTAATAAAGAGACTTGTATTCCTTGCTGGGCCGCGCCGTTTTCCAGACTTTGGGTAAAGATATCCAGACGATTGTGATAACGGTGAGCTGAAACGCCGATATCACTTAACGTAAACAGCGTCGCGGGATTACTGTAATCGTAACGTCCAGCCTGATTCATCACAGCCAGATACACGCCTGCCTGCTGAAGCGGTTTGATATCACCCAGCGGCAGCAATAATTTTTCACGGGTGTTACGCGCAGGATTGAGATCAAACCGTCCGGTATAAACCAGATCCGCCATCTGCAGCAGTTTTTCAGACTGCCAGTTCGCCAGCGAATTGCGGTATTCCCATTGGCTAATGAATGCAGGCAGAGATTCGGGCTTCACACGGAAGAAGTTAACATCAACATTGTTAACGTTGAGCGCCATTACCGGCAGCCCTTCAATAACTTTACCAGGTAACAACGAACCACGGCTGGCAAAACCGACGCTGGGTTGGATATCGCGGGTAGTTATAGTTTTTTCGTAATCTTTACTGAAGGTTGCGTTGTTGAGTGCTTTGACCTCCTTGCCAATAGTGACGATCAAATCACGTTTCGGTTCGAGGTGGCGTAAACGCAACTCTTTAAGATTATCTGACAGCTCCCAGGCACCATCCACTTTGCCGCTTTTCTTATCGACGACATGGATAACGCGTGAGAAATCCTGATCCGGGTCGAGAGGAATGGAGAACGTCAGCACCAGCGTGGCTGCGCCATCAAGTTGAACTTCAGAGAGATCCAGCAATGTCAGCGCCTTACCGGCACTCTGTTGGGCCAGTTTTTGTCGCTCCGGCGCGGAAAGTTTTGCTGAACTCACGTTTTCTGAAGAGGCCGCTTTAGTAACTTCAGAAGGCGCATCTTTTTTCACCGCTGTTGGCGCGTTATCGTTGTTGTCGCACCCTGCCAGCGCCAGCATTAGCATGCAGGCGGCTACGCGTAACTTTTTCATTTTTCATCCCTGCCACAATGGCCCGTTAGCAACGTCGAATAATTATTATGCGTGAGAATTTACGTTATGTAATTCAGTATCACGCCCATACAATCCGAATTTTAGTGAGAATTGTGGCTCAGACAGCCAAATCAGCCTCTTTTGCTTGTTGCATTTCACTAAACATCCGACAATTTAGCCTAACCCCGGCAAAAATGGAGATGCCTATGTCCACGACATGGTTTGTAGGAGCCGACTGGCTCGCCGAACATATTGATGACCCGGAAATTCAGATTATCGATGCCCGCATGGCGTCGCCTGGACAGGAAGATCGTAACGTTGCTCAGGAGTATCTGAATGGACATATTCCCGGCGCAGTGTTTTTTGATATCGAAGCGCTTTCTGATCACACTTCCCCGCTTCCGCACATGCTGCCGCGCCCGGAAACGTTCGCCGTGGCGATGCGTGAGTTAGGCGTTAACCAGGATAAGCACCTGATTGTCTATGACGAAGGTAATCTTTTCTCAGCCCCACGAGCATGGTGGATGCTGCGCACCTTTGGTGTAGAGAAAGTGTCGATTCTGGGGGGTGGACTTGCAGGCTGGCAGCGCGATGATCTGCTGTTAGAAGAAGGTGCAGTAGAGCTGCCGGAAGGAGAGTTTAACGCCACGTTTAATCCTGAAGCCGTGGTGAAAGTCACCGATGTGTTATTGGCAAGCCATGAAAATACGGCGCAAATTATTGATGCCCGCCCGGCTGCACGTTTTAACGCAGAAGTTGATGAACCTCGCCCAGGTTTACGTCGCGGACATATTCCCGGCGCGTTTAACGTTCCGTGGACAGAACTGGTACGTGAAGGCGAACTAAAAACGACCGATGAACTGGATGCGATATTTTTTGGTCGCGGCGTAAGTTATGACAAACCTATTATCGTCAGTTGCGGTTCTGGTGTAACGGCAGCCGTGGTTTTGTTGGCACTCGCGACGCTGGATGTGCCAAACGTGAAACTGTACGACGGCGCATGGAGTGAATGGGGCGCACGGGCAGATTTACCGGTTGAGCCATTGAAATAAGCTTTTTACAGGCAATAAAAAACCGCCGAATTTGGCGGTTTTTTATTGCTGGTCTGGTTCGCGGCCTTTCCAGCTGGTTGACTTGTGTTGCTGGAGCAACGCAGGCACCCCACAGTGTTGAAATACTCTCTTTTATGCCTGGCTATGTCAAGATAATAAACAGAGTAATTATTCAAACATGAGAGTATTATTCGTGACGGCCCTTTTCGCCGTCTCGCAAACGGGCGCTGGCTTTAGGAAAGGATGTTCCATGACCGTAAATGCAGACACCCCACAGTGCTTGCTATCGCGGCAATATCGCCAGTGGTGCTGTCGTGATGCGGTCTTCGCATGGACCGCACAATGAAGATACGGTGCTTTTGTATCGTACTTATTGTTTCTGGTGCGCTGTTAACCGAGGTAAATAATAACCGGAGTCTCTCCGGCAACAATTTACTGGTGGTTAACAACCTTCAGAGCAGCAAGTAAGCCCGAATGCCGCCCTTTAGGGCGGCATATTTTAGATTATCCGGTTCTGTTTAAAGTCACGCAAAAAACCACCCCAGCGACGTTCATAGAATGGCACAATATGTTCGGTAATAAAGTGGCTAATTCCTTTTTCCCCTTTTTTCACCTGACAAATATCGATGGGTTCATCGCCAGGTAATGTATCGGTCGCTACACTTCCCGCCGCCTGAATAATTTCTTCGATATCACCATCGGCTTCAATGCCAATAAGTAAATTAGGCTGTGCCTCTTCGTTCTCTTTAATTGAACAAATAAAAGCACGCTTCACCGGCTTAATAGTTTTAAATAAGGTGGTGAGTGAATCAATCATTTGTGCTGGCGGCTCTGCGACTTCCGATAATATCAGCGATTCACCGCCCTCCAGTACTTCCTGGCTGCTCAGCGGATTTCCTTCTTCACCAATCAACAAACTGATTTCACGCGGCATAAATTCTTTACCGGTTGGCAGTTTGGCATTAAGGAAGAGCGTTTCGCCAAGGGTCATCTCAAACAATGTGCGAACGGGCATTACGACAAATGCCTGTTCGTCTTCAACCGCCTGTTGAAGTGCTTCTAACGAGGTAAAAAAAGGAATGACGCTGGTGCCGTCTTCTTTTTCCCAGTGCTGTAAATCAAGCGCGCTATCTTCAACCACAGCCTCGCCCTGCGCCGCCGTACCCGGCACCCAGACGGTGGATTCCAGTAGAGTACGGAAAAAGGCCGGGCGGTGCGCCGGTTCGGTTGCTGCTTTTTCCAGCAGATCTTCAAGTTCGTTTTTTGTTTCGGACATAAGAACCACAATTCATTCAACGTTCGGGGCACAAGTGCCTGATGCGCTACGCTTATCAGGCCTACAAGGGAATCTCAATCTATTGGATTTTCGCAATTTTGTAGGCCAAATAAGACGATTACGCCGTTAACAGATTAGCAATCGTGCGCACACCAAGTCCCGTAGCACCCGCAGACCACTGTTCAACCGGCGCTTTACGGTAAGTCGCCGAGCAGTCGATATGCAGCCAGCCTTGCTGATAGTTCTCAACAAAGTGCGACAGGAAGCCCGCCGCCGTGCTCGCGCCTGCCGGGTACGCCGCGCTTCCGGTATTGTTCAGTTCGGCAAAGTTAGACGGCAGCTGGCTGCGGTGGAACTCCGCCAGCGGCAGACGCCAGAACGGTTCATTCTCCTGCGCGGCACTCGCCAGCAAGCGACCGGCAAGCGCATCGTCAAAACTGAACAGCGCGTGATAATCATTACCCAGCGCAGTTTTCGCCGCCCCGGTGAGGGTCGCCGCATCAATGATCAGTTCCGGTTTCTGCGCACTGGCATCAATCAGGCCATCGGCCAGCACCAGACGCCCTTCCGCATCAGTGTTCATCACTTCAACTTTTTTACCGTTGCGATAGGTAATAATATCGCCCAGTTTGAACGCGTTGCCGCTGATCAGGTTATCCGCACAGCAGAGGAACAGCTTCACGCGCTTGTTCAGTCCGCGCGTAATGGCAAACGCCAGCGCCCCGGTAACCGTTGCCGCGCCGCCCATGTCCGACTTCATCGAGTCCATAAATGCGGTCTGTTTGATACTGTAGCCGCCGGAATCAAAGGTGATGCCTTTACCAACCAGGCACGCGTACACTGGCGCTTCTTTATCGCCAGTCGGGTTGTAATCCAGCGCCAGCAATACCGGAGAACGTTCTGAACCGCGTCCGACCGTGTGCAGCCCCATATAACCTTGATCACGCAGATCTTCGCCTTTGGTGATCCGGTAAGTCACACGATCGCCCGCGACATTGCTGATCAGATCAACAGCACGCTGTGCCAGTTGCGATGGCCCCAGTTCTTCCGCCGGTGCGTTGATGGTGTCACGCACCCAGTCGATGATCATCAGGCGGTTATCCAGTTCCTGCCGTTGGGCATCGTCCAGATCCGGCCACTCCACTTTACGTGTGCCTTTCGGGGCTTTGTAACCTTGCCAGAATGCCCAGCAGCGATCCGCATCCCAGTCTTCACCGCTTAACTGAACATGCTTGATGCCCAGACCGTCAATCTTGCGCGCCGCACGCTGGATCAGCCCCAGATCGTCTGCCCCGTTCAAATGCAGGGTAATGCCATCATTATTAATGCTGTAAGTCGCTTTTTCTCCCCAGCGCGCGTCGGCAGGTTGGGTAGAGAGGGTAATCTTCATCGCTTCTGTCATTTTAGTTATCCTTCTTTGTAAAAGGGCCGCCAGTTGGCAGCCCCAGGATTTTTCCGCTAAATGATTCGCGTTGCAGGACAAAACGCATTGCGTTTTGAACAGCGCTTGCGCTGGCCCCAAAGGGGTGAGGCCAAAAGGCCGAATCACGCGGCAAGTGAGTGAAGCCCCAGGAGCATAGATAACTATGTGACTGGGGTGAACGAGCGCAGCCAACGCATCTGCGGCGTGAAGCATGACGCGGAAATTATTCGGCTTCGTCCAGCCAGACTAACAAAATCGCTTCGAGGATTTTCTCGTTGGATGCCTGCGGGTCGTCGTCGAAATCTTCCAGATCGCAAATCCACTGATGCATATCGGTGAATCGAACCGTTTTCGGATCAAGATCGGGATACGCATCGTACAGTGCTTCGCCAATTTCGCGGCTATCGGTCCACTTAAGTCCCATACTAACCTCTGTTAATGCTCACGCGCATGGTTGATAGTGTAACGCGGGATTTCGACCACTAAATCTTCGTCGGTAACGCGCGCCTGGCAGCTTAAACGGCTTTCCGGCTCCAGTCCCCAGGCTTTGTCCAGCATGTCGTCTTCCTGCTCTGAGCTTTCCGGCAGCGAGTCAAAACCTTCGCGAACGATGCAGTGGCAGGTGGTGCAAGCACAGGATTTTTCACAGGCGTGTTCAATCTCGATACCGTTACGCAGCGCAACGTCGAGAATGGTTTCACCACTATTCGCTTCCAGAACAGCGCCATCAGGGCAGAGATCCTGATGAGGCAAAATAACAATCTTTGGCATATTAAACCTCGTCCACGGAATGGCCTTTCAGCGCACGACGAACCGACTGGTCCATGCGGCGAGCGGCGAAATCCTGGGTTTGTTTGTCTACGTTTTTAATCGCTTGTTCGATAGCGTCAACATCATCGCCCTGCGCCACTTCACTCAGGTGAGCGGCAGCATCGTCAATGACCTGACGCTCTGCGGTGCTTAACAGCGCGGCATCAGCAGCCAGCGCGCCGTGCAGACTTTCCAGCACACGCGCCGCTTCTACTTTTTGTTCTGCCAGCATACGGGCTTTTACGTCCTGCTCGGCATAGCTCATTGAGTCTTTGATCATCGAAGCGATTTCGCTATCGGTCAGACCATAAGACGGTTTGACCTGAATAGACGCCTCAACGCCGGTGGATTTCTCCATCGCCGTCACGCTCAAAAGACCGTCGGCATCGACCTGGAACGTTACGCGAATATGCGCGCCGCCAGCCGGTAGCGCCGGGATACCACGCAGTGCAAAACGCGCCAGCGAGCGGCAGTCCTGCACCAGTTCACGTTCACCCTGCATCACATGGATAGACATTGCCGTCTGACCATCTTTAAAGGTGGTGAAATCCTGGGCGCGGGCCACCGGAATCGTGGTATTACGCGGGATCACTTTCTCCACCAGGCCGCCCATGGTCTCGAGGCCCAGCGACAGCGGGATCACATCCAGCAACAGCATTTCGCTGTCCGGCTTGTTACCCACCAGAATATCCGCCTGAATCGCCGCGCCAATAGCGACGACTTTATCCGGGTCGATAGAAGTCAGCGGTGGACGACCGAAAAATTCGCCCACCCGTTCACGCACCAGCGGCACGCGGGTAGAACCGCCAACCATCACCACTTCCAGCACTTCATCAGCTTCTACACCCGCGTCTTTCAGCGCGCGACGACAAGCCAGTAAGGTTCGTTTTACCAGTGGCGCGATCAGTTCATTGAATTGTTCACGGCTGATTTCGCCCTGCCAGCCCGCAACGTTAACGGTCACGGAGTCCGCATCGCTCAGCGCGATTTTGGCTGCAATGGCGGCATCCAGCAGTTCACGCTGAACGCGGTTATCGCTACGATCAGGAATGCCCGCCTGCTCGCGAATATAATCCGCCAGCAGATGGTCGAAATCATCGCCGCCGAGCGCGGAATCACCGCCGGTCGCCAGCACTTCAAACACGCCGCGACTTAAGCGCAGAATGGAAATATCAAACGTCCCGCCGCCGAGGTCATAAACAGCGATCACGCCTTCCTGACCGGAATCCAGCCCGTAGGCGATAGCCGCAGCGGTCGGTTCGTTAAGTAAGCGCAGAACATGCAACCCCGCCAGACGCGCCGCGTCTTTGGTGCCCTGACGCTGGGCATCGTCAAAGTACGCCGGAACGGTGATAACGACACCATCCAGCTCGCCTGCCAGGGCTTCAGTTGCCCGCGCCGCCAGTGCTTTGAGGATGTCCGCAGAAACGCGCACCGGGTTCAGCAGCCCCGCCGCCGTTTCAATCATCGGCAGGCCGTTTTCGCTGGCCTGGAATTGATAAGGCAGATGCGGATAGCGTTGCTGGATATCAGCCAGCGAGCGCCCCATCAGGCGTTTAACAGAACTAATGGTGTTGGCGGTATCGAGCGCGGCGTTAGTACGCGCGTCATAACCCACCGAATGCCCTTGCTGTTGATAGTGAACAACAGACGGCAGCAGGTGACGGCCTTCATGGTCGGCTAACGTTTCGGCCTGACCGCTGCGCACTGTCGCCACCAGCGAGTTGGTTGTGCCCAGGTCAATACCGGCCGCCAGACGACGCTGATGCGGCGCAGCACTCAAACCAGGTTCACTAATTTGTAATAAGGCCATGTTTAGCTTCCAGAAATTAAAAATCGAGCAGTTTTTCTTCGAGTTGTTCGGCACTGCTTCGCAGTTTATCGAGAAAACGCAGCTTACGCACGGTATCCGCCGCCGCGTCCCACGTCTCGTTGTCTAACTGTTCAACCATCAACTGATGGCGGGTATCAAACATCTTTTTCACACGTTTGATAAAGCTTTCCAGCCGCGCTTCATCTTTCGCCTGTTCGATCTCGTCCAGTTCTTCGCGCAGTTCCAGCTGTTCCATCAGGAACGCGGTGTCGCGCACAGTATGCTGCTCGCTGGCGAGATCAAAACCGTGCAAAGAAAGCAAATATTCCGCGCGCATTAACGGATGACGCAGCGTTTGCCAGGCCTGGTTAATGGTTGCAGATTGCTGTACGGCGGCGAGTTGTTCCGCCTGGCTTCCGCTGGAGAATTTATCAGGATGATACTGACGTTGTAGATCCTGAAAACGCAGGCTCAGCGCCTGGGTATCGAGTTGATAACAGGCAGGCAAGCCAAAGAGGGTGAAGTAATCCATAACATTCTCAGGGCTGCGATCCGCCGCGATAACGGCGAATCAGGTAAAACAAACCCCACGCGCAGGCGACCACGGTGGGGTTATCGGTATGCGCATCAAACGTGGAAGCTTTCGCCGCAACCACACTCATCTTTGACGTTCGGGTTGGTGAATTTAAACCCTTCGTTCAGGCCTTCTTTTACGAAGTCCAGCTGCGTACCGTCCAGAAATTGCAGGCTTTTGCCATCGACCACGACTTTCACGCCTTTGTCTTCAAACACGATGTCTTCCGGCGTCGGTTCGTCAACAAATTCCAGTACATAAGCCATACCTGAACATCCGGAGGTTCTCACGCCCAGACGCAGGCCAAACCCTTTGCCGCGGTTAGCCAGAAAGGTATTTACTCGCGCTGCTGCACTGTCGCTCAGTGTAATCGACATAACCAAACCTCAACTCTTATTTTGCTTCACGTTTGCTTTTATAGTCCGCAATGGCGGCTTTGATCGCGTCTTCTGCCAGAATAGAACAGTGAATTTTCACCGGCGGCAGTTCAAGTTCTTCAGCAATATCGGTGTTTTTGATCGCCTGCGCTTCGTCGAGAGACTTCCCTTTCACCCATTCGGTGACCAGGGAGCTGGAAGCGATAGCAGAACCGCAGCCGTAAGTTTTAAAACGCGCGTCTTCAATGATACCTTCATCGTTGACTTTAATCTGCAACTTCATTACGTCGCCACAGGCCGGTGCACCCACCATGCCGCTGCCGACGTTCTCGTCGTTGTTGTCAAAGGAACCCACGTTACGCGGATTCTCGTAATGGTCGATAACTTTTTCGCTGTAAGCCATTATAAATTCTCCTGATTCCGATACCGATTAATGATGTGCCCATTCGATGCTGTTCAGATCCACGCCCTGCTTGTACATTTCCCACAGCGGAGAAAGGTCACGCAGACGACCGATGGATTTACGAACTAACTCGATGGTGTAGTCGATCTCTTCTTCAGTAGTAAAACGACCTAAAGAGAAACGGATAGAGCTATGTGCCAGCTCGTCGTTCAGCCCCAGCGCGCGCAGCACGTAGGACGGTTCGAGGCTTGCTGACGTACAGGCGGAACCTGAAGAAACCGCGAGGTCTTTCAGCGCCATAATCAGCGACTCACCTTCAACGTAGTTGAAGCTGACGTTGAGAATGTTCGGCGCGCCGTGTTCCAGGTCACCGTTCAGGTAAACTTCTTCGATATCTTTGATGCCGTTCCACAGACGGTTACGCAGGCCGCGCAGACGTTCCATCTCGGTCGCCATCTCTTCTTTTGCGATGCGATAGGCTTCGCCCATACCAACGATCTGGTGAACAGGCAGAGTGCCGGAACGCATACCGCGCTCGTGACCGCCGCCGTGCATTTGCGCTTCGATGCGTACGCGCGGTTTACGACGCACATACAGCGCACCGATACCTTTCGGGCCATAGATTTTGTGGCCGGAGAATGACATCAGGTCAACTTTCAACTGGCTCAGGTCGATAGGCAGTTTGCCCACGCTCTGGGTTGCATCAACGTGATAGATAATGCCGCGAGCACGGCACATTTCGCCGATAGCCGCGATATCCTGCACCACGCCGATTTCGTTATTTACGTGCATGATGGAAACGAGGATGGTGTCGTCACGCATCGCTGCTTCAAGTTCTTTCAGGTCGATAATGCCATTACGCTGCGGTGCCAGATAGGTGACTTCGAAACCTTCGCGCTCCAGCTGACGGCAGGTATCCAGTACCGCTTTGTGTTCAGTTTTGCTGGTGATGATGTGCTTGCCTTTTTTCTGATAAAAGTTGGCTGCACCTTTGATCGCCAGGTTGTCAGATTCGGTTGCACCAGAGGTAAAGACGATTTCACGCGGGTCAGCGCCGACCAGATCTGCAATCTGATTACGGGCGATATCAACCGCTTCTTCAGCCTGCCAGCCGAAACGGTGAGAACGGGAGGCCGGGTTACCAAAGGTTCCGTCCATCGTCATAAACTGCATCATTTTCTCGGCAACACGCGGGTCCACCGGCGTGGTTGCGGAGTAGTCGAGATAAATCGGTAATTTCATTGCTCTATAAACTCCGTACATCACTCAATGCAAGGAACCAGGCTACCGGCTGGATGTACGACCGTGTTTACGGAGCGCGATACGCCCCGGCCTGATTCTGAATACTTTTTATTAAGCGCGTAACTTAACGTCGATCGCGTCTTGTGTGCGGGTGCGTGGCGCGTCGTGAGTATGCTGACGACCAGACACATCCAGCACTTCCTGGTTATTAACCAGTTCGCCTAAAGTAATGTTGTTGAGAAAACCGGTGAGACGGTCGCTCAAATCACGCCACAGCGCGTGGGTCAGGCATTTATCGCCGCCCTGGCAGCCGCCTTTACCCTGACAACGGGTGGCATCTACAGATTCGTCAACGGCGCTAATCACTTCGCCAACGGCGATGCTGCTGGCATCTTTGCCTAACAGATAACCACCGCCTGGTCCACGTACGCTGGAAACCAGACCATTTTTACGCAGACGGGAAAACAGTTGTTCCAGATAAGAAAGGGAAATTCCCTGACGTTCGGAAATATCAGCCAACGGTACCGGGCCCGCTTCAGAGTTGAGCGCAACGTCAAGCATTGCGGTCACGGCATAGCGCCCTTTAGATGTCAGTCTCATGTCTTACTTCACCTCAAACTCGCCCCTGCCCGGGGTTTTTTATTGTAAAAGTGGGGGTATTGCATAGCAGGGTCAAGTCTGACATTCCCGAGTAAATTGGTCAACTATTTACTTGACTGATTTAGTCGGGTATTTAACCTTCAGTGCCATTTTTTTATCGTGGCGTTTGTACCTGTTGTCGGATGCGACGTGAACGCCTTATCCGACCTGAGGCTCTGTGCACTGCAGGCCTGATAAGACGCGTTAAGCGTCGCATCAGACAACCACTATTATTCGGCCTTATTACCTTTATTCTGCTGCTCTATAGAAGCCAGAATCCCGCGCAGGATATTCAATTCCTGGCTTTCCGGGCGCGCACGGGTAAACAAACGACGCAATTTATTCATCACCTGCCCCGGATGGTTTTCACGAATAAAACCGGTTGCCAGCAGCGTTTGTTCCAGATGACCATAAAAACGCTCCAGATCATCGACCAGCGGATACGGCGTCTCTTCATGCTCGACTTGTTCGCCATTTTCCTGAGTTGCCAGCCAGGCCATGCGCACTTCATAGGCAATAACCTGAACCGCCATCGCCAGATTCAGCGAACTGTATTCCGGGTTAGCGGCAATCGCGACATGATAATGGCATTTCTGCAACTCTTCATTGGTCAAGCCGACGCGCTCGCGACCAAAAACCAGCGCCACCGGGGTATTTGCCGCTTCAGCGACGCTTTTCAGACCGCATTCGCGCGGGTCGAGCATCGGCCACGGCAGCGTGCGGGAGCGTGCGCTGGTGCCCACCACCAGGCTACAACCGGCTAACGCTTCGTCGAGCGTATCGACGATGTGAGCATTACCAATCACATCGCTGGCCCCTGCTGCCAGGGCAATCGCCTGGGAGTCAGGTTTCACCAGTGGATTAACCAGCCACAGATTGGTTAATCCCATTGTTTTCATGGCACGGGCAACAGAACCCATATTGCCGGTGTGTGACGTCTCCACCAGCACAATTCGAATATTTTGCAGCATTGTCTTTCTTCGTCTAAAGATTATTCGCGCATCTTATCATAAAACGAAGACAGATGCCGATCTCGCTGCTATACTCTGCGCCGTTTTCCCGTTCTTTAACATCCAGTGAGAGAGACCGATGCATCCGATGCTGAACATCGCCGTGCGCGCAGCGCGCAAGGCGGGTAATTTAATTGCCAAAAACTATGAAACCCCGGACGCTGTAGAAGCGAGCCAGAAAGGCAGTAACGACTTCGTGACCAACGTAGATAAAGCTGCCGAAGCGGTGATTATCGACACGATTCGTAAATCTTACCCACAGCACACCATCATCACCGAAGAAAGCGGTGAACTTGAAGGTACTGATCAGGATGTTCAATGGGTTATCGATCCACTGGATGGCACTACCAACTTTATCAAACGTCTGCCGCACTTCGCGGTATCTATCGCCGTTCGTATCAAAGGCCGCACTGAAGTTGCTGTGGTTTACGATCCTATGCGTAACGAACTGTTCACCGCCACTCGCGGTCAGGGCGCACAGCTGAACGGCTACCGTCTGCGCGGCAGCACCGCTCGCGATCTCGACGGTACTATTCTGGCGACCGGCTTCCCGTTCAAAGCAAAACAGTACGCCACCACCTACATCAACATCGTCGGCAAACTGTTCAACGAATGTGCAGACTTCCGTCGTACCGGTTCTGCGGCGCTGGATCTGGCTTACGTTGCTGCGGGTCGCGTTGACGGTTTCTTTGAAATCGGTCTGCGTCCGTGGGATTTCGCGGCAGGCGAGCTGCTGGTTCGTGAAGCGGGCGGCATCGTCAGCGACTTCACCGGTGGTCATAACTACATGCTGACCGGTAACATCGTTGCTGGTAACCCGCGCGTTGTTAAAGCCATGCTGGCGAACATGCGTGACGAGTTAAGCGACGCCCTGAAGCGTTAATGACTCTGGCGGGTGATGTCACTCACCCGCCCTCGCCTTTCAGGCGCTATTCCGAAATACTTCCTCACCGCTTTACTTTCTTTCGCCACTCTCCCACCATCTTTCCCCGATTAATGGATGATAAAGAAGTCGCAAGGAAAGGTTATGGCGCTGCCAGTGAACAAACGCGTTCTCAAAATTCTGTTTATTCTCTTTGTTGTTGCCTTCTGCATTTATTTAATACCGCGCATCGCCATCAATTTTTTCTATTACCCTGACGACAAAATCTACGGCCCCGATCCCTGGTCAGCCGAATCAGTAGAATTCACCGCTAAAGATGGCACTCGCCTACATGGTTGGTTTATCCCTTCTGCAACTGGCCCCGCTGAAAATGCCATTGCCACCATTATTCATGCTCACGGCAATGCCGGAAATATGTCCGCCCACTGGCCGCTGGTCAGTTGGTTACCCGAGCGTAATTTCAACGTTTTTATGTTTGATTATCGCGGGTTTGGTAAATCAAAAGGCACGCCGTCCCAGGCCGGATTGCTGGACGATACGCAAAGTGCCATCAATGTGGTGCGCCATCGCAGTGATGTAAACCCACAACGGCTGGTGCTGTTCGGGCAGAGTATTGGCGGGGCGAATATTCTGGATGTTATTGGTCAGGGTGATCGTGAAGGCATACGTGCGGTGATCCTCGACTCCACATTTGCCTCTTATGCGACCATCGCCAACCAGATGATCCCCGGCAGTGGCTACTTACTTGATGAGAGTTGCAGCGGCGAAAATTACATCGCCAGCGTCAGCCCGATCCCGCTTTTACTGATTCACGGTAAAGCTGATCACGTTATCCCATGGCAGCACAGCGAAAAGTTGTATAGCCTGGCAAAAGAGCCAAAACGGTTGATCCTAATCCCGGATGGCGAACACATTGATGCTTTTTCCGATCGTCACGGCGATGTTTATCGCGAACAGATGGTGGATTTTATCCTTAGCGCGTTGAATCCGCAGAACTAACCCATGATCGCTAGCACGATAATCATTCACAAAACCACCTTAAGACATGCTAATCCACTGGTCAGAACAGTTTAAGATGAGAAAAATTCTGTGACGCTTGCCAACATTTCTGATGATTAGCATTCCCTTCGCCATTTCCATGAGCAAACTTTAGCTATTCTTATCAATTATGCTTATGGGAGATCTACAGATGATGCCTACGCTTGCTCCACCATCTGTCCTTTCGGCTCCCCAGCGCCGCTGCCAGATCTTGCTGACACTCTTTCAGCCGGGGTTGACCGCCACCACGGCAACTTTCAGCGAGCTTAATGGTGTGGATGATGATATTGCCAGTCTTGATATCAGCGAAACAGGACGTGAGATCCTGCGCTATCATCAACTCACACTGACTACTGGTTATGACGGTAGCTACCGGGTTGAAGGTACAGTGCTTAACCAACGTTTGTGTTTATTTCACTGGCTACGACGTGGTTTCCGTCTGTGTCCGTCATTTATTACCAGCCATTTCACCCCCGCCCTGAAGAGTGAACTGAAGCGGCGCGGAATTGCGCGTAACTTTTACGACGATACCAATCTACAAGCGTTAGTGAATCTCTGCTCCCGACGGCTGCAAAAACGCTTTGAAACACGCGATATTCATTTCCTGTGTCTGTATCTGCAATATTGTTTGCTGCAACACCACGCTGGAATTACGCCTCAGTTTAATCCGCTCCAACGTCGCTGGGCGGAATCCTGCCTTGAATTTCAGGTAGCGCAGGAAATTGGACGCCACTGGCAGCGTCGGGCGCTCCAGCCTGTACCGCCTGATGAGCCACTGTTCATGGCATTACTTTTTTCCATGTTGCGGGTTCCCGATCCACTGCGGGATGCGCATCAGCGGGACAGACAACTGCGTCAGTCTATCAAACGTCTGGTAAACCATTTTCGTGAGCTGGGAAATGTTCGTTTTTATGATGAACAGGGGTTGTGCGATCAGCTTTATACCCACCTCGCCCAGGCGTTAAATCGCAGTTTGTTTGCCATCGGTATTGATAACACCCTGCCGGAAGAGTTCGCCCGCCTGTATCCACGCCTGGTGCGCACCACCCGCGCGGCGCTGACCGGATTTGAAAGTGAATACGGCGTCCATCTTTCTGATGAGGAAAGCGGTCTGGTCGCGGTGATTTTTGGTGCCTGGCTAATGCAGGAAAACGACCTGCATGAGAAACAGATTATTCTACTGACCGGGAATGATAGTGAGCGAGAAGCGCAGATTGAGCAGCAGCTACGCGAACTAACGTTACTGCCGCTCAATATTAAACATATGTCGGTAAAGGTATTTTTGCAGACAGGCGCTCCGCGCAGCGCGGCACTGATTATTGCTCCTTATACCATGCCGTTACCGCTCTTTTCACCACCGCTGATCTATACGGACCTGACGTTGACAACACATCAACAGGAGCAGATCCGCAAAATGCTCGAATCAGCATGAGGGAACAACTTTCGGGCGCAAAAACATTGCCGGAAGCGCCACCAGCGCCATAACCCAGAACACGCCGTGGCCCAGATATTGATACAGGAAACCGGCGAAAACGGTCATGATCGCAATACTGCCGCCCATCGCGACGGCAGAGTAAACCGCCTGTAAACGGATGACTTCGCTACCCTGGCGAGCGGCAATATAGCGCATGGCGGCCAGGTGGCAGACCGTGAAGGTGCCACAATGCAGAATTTGCACCACTATCAACCACGGCAACGCCGTAGTTGCTCCCATAATGCCCCAGCGCACTACGCCGCAAATCGCTGAGATCAACAGCATATCGCGTGCACTACAACGGCGGAAAAGTTTATTACTCAGCGCAAAGATAATGACTTCCGCCACCACGCCCAGCGACCACAAATAGCCCACCGCCGAGGCCGAGTAGCCAGCAGCCTGCCAGTAAATGGCGCTAAAACCGTAATAGGCCGCATGCGCCCCCTGCAATAAACAAACGCAGGCCAGAAAGCGCCAGTTCTGGCGAACCAACGCCAACCACGCAGACCAACCGGTGCTCTCCTGCTGGCGGCTTGCCCCTTGTGGCTGAATCGTCGGACGGATGAGAAAGCCGAGCAGCATGGATGCCACGCCCAACGTCAACAGCGCGAGGATCACCCGATAATCAAACATACTGACCAGTTTGCCCGTCAGCGCCGAGCCAATGACAAACGCTACCGAGCCCCACAGTCGCACTTTGCCGTAATCAAGCGGGAACTGCTTTTGCCACGTATTCGCCAGTGCATCGGTCAACGGTACCAGCGGTGAGAAAAAGAGGTTAAAGCCAATCATCACCAGCATCAGCCACGCTACGTGCGCCCCCGCCCAGAATGCGACAGCAAAGAGAAGTGTCAGCAGTGCCAGCACGCGCAAGGCGGAAATCAGGCGAGAAGGATCGCTGACGCGGGGCGCGATGAGCAAACTCCCGAGAAAACGGGCAACCAAACCTGCCCCCAATAACAGGCCGATGGTTTCTGGCGTTAAACCAATCCCCTTAAGCCAGACGCTCCAGAAAGGTAGAAAAATGCCGTAACTAAAAAAGTATGTGAAATAGCCGAGCGCCAACCAGCGCGTGGATTGCAAAACCATGAGTCCCTCCCGTCAGGAGGCGTTAGTCTGGGGTTAATCGAATGTTGGTGCAAGTTGAAAAATAAGAATATTCGAGCCTGCTTCCCGATGTCTGTAACACCAGTTCACAAGCACTAAAAAACTGCGTTCCGCGACGCATGTTGCAAAAATAATGCGTAATTATACCGTTACGCTTGCCAAACGTTCCTGCACAATGGCGATGAAATCGCGTAATGCCGGCTTCATCTCCCCTTTCTTCCACGCCATCAGTAAAGCAATGGAAGGCACATTTCCGGCAATGGGTCGAAATACCACCTGGCCGGTATTAAAATTATTCATATAACCGGGTATCAAAGTGACGCCCAGCCCCATCCCCACCAGATTCATGGTCACCAGAATATTCGTTGCCACCTGGACGATATTTGGCTGGCTGTTTTCTTGCGCAAACCACGCTTTAACGATCGGCGCAAGCGAACCGGAATACGCTGGATCAGTACTGACGAAATTCACGCCATCCAGTTGCGCGGCAGTGATCTCTTTTTCATGTGCTAAAGGGTGATCAACCGGTAACACCACCACTAATGGTTCGTCAAAAAGCTCCAGATAATCAATCTCCGGGCTATAAACAGGATGGCGCATTAAGCCGACGTCGAGTTCACCACGGCGAATTTTTTCTTCCTGTTCCGTGGTGATTAAACTCACCAGCTCAATTAAGGTGTCTGGCTGTCTGAGACGAAACATCGGTAATACTTTTGGCAGTAAATTCACTTCCGCCGATGGCACAAAGCCAATGGTTAATTGTCTGTCTTCCTGAACAATTTTCCGCGCCCGTAATTTGGCATTTTCCGCTTGTTCGAGGATTGCCAGCGCGTCCTGGAGAAAACATTCTCCCGCCGCCGTCAACGCGACTTTGCGCTTATCCCTCACCAGTAACGGAACACCGACACAGTTTTCAAGATCGCGGATCTGGCTGCTTAACGAAGGCTGTGAGGTATGCAGTTTTTCCGCCGCACGGGTAAAGTTCAGTGCCTGCGCCACTGCGACGAAATAGCGTAAATGCCGTAGTTCCATCACCTTCCCCTTGTTATCGAAAAAACGTCTCAGCTGGTAGAAATTAACTATTTCACATATTAGCAACCAACCAGCAACATCCTTATGGCACAAAAATAGAAGGTCAATACATCTTATCTTTCAGGATTAAAAAATATGACCACACCCTCAGATTTGAACATTTACCAACTGATTGACACCCAAAACGGTCGGGTCACTCCGCGTATTTATACCGACCCGGATATTTACCAACTGGAGCTTGAGCGCATTTTCGGTCGTTGCTGGCTATTTCTCGCCCACGAAAGCCAGATCCCAAAACCTGGTGATTTCTTTAACACCTACATGGGGGAAGATGCGGTTGTCGTAGTGCGTCAGAAAGACGGCAGCATTAAGGCGTTTCTCAACCAATGCCGCCACCGGGCCATGCGTGTGAGTTATGCAGATTGCGGCAACACTCGCGCCTTTACCTGTCCGTATCACGGCTGGTCTTATGGCATTAACGGCGAGTTGATCGATGTACCGCTGGAACCTCGCGCCTACCCACAAGGGTTGTGTAAATCCCACTGGGGACTAAACGAAGTTCCTTGTGTGGAGAGTTATAAAGGGCTGATTTTTGGCAACTGGGATACCAGCGCACCAGGCCTGCGTGATTACCTGGGTGACATTGCCTGGTATCTGGATGGCATGCTGGATCGTCGCGAAGGCGGCACCGAAATTGTCGGCGGTGTACAAAAGTGGGTGATCAACTGCAACTGGAAATTCCCGGCAGAGCAGTTCGCCAGTGACCAATATCATGCTCTGTTCAGCCATGCTTCTGCCGTTCAGGTATTAGGGGCGAAAGATGATGGCAGCGATAAGCGCCTCGGTGATGGACAAACCGCCCGTCCGGTATGGGAAACCGCCAAAGATGCGCTGCAATTTGGTCAGGACGGTCACGGTAGCGGTTTCTTCTTTACTGAAAAACCGGATGCTAATGTCTGGGTCGATGGCGCAGTTTCAAGCTATTACCGCGAAACCTATGCCGAAGCAGAACAACGTTTAGGTGAAGTTCGCGCCCTGCGTCTGGCGGGTCATAACAATATATTCCCCACGCTTTCATGGCTAAACGGCACTGCCACACTCCGCGTCTGGCATCCGCGCGGCCCTGATCAAGTTGAAGTGTGGGCGTTCTGTATTACTGACAAAGCCGCCTCCGATGAAGTTAAAGCCGCTTTCGAAAACAGCGCCACTCGTGCTTTTGGTCCTGCTGGTTTTCTCGAGCAGGATGACTCGGAGAACTGGTGTGAAATCCAGAAATTGCTGAAAGGTCACCGCGCCCGCAACAGCAAACTGTGTCTGGAAATGGGGCTTGGTCAGGAAAAGCGTCGCGACGACAGCATTCCAGGCATTACTAACTATATCTTCTCAGAAACGGCCGCTCGTGGAATGTACCAACGCTGGGCCGATCTCCTGAGTAGCGAAAGCTGGCAGGAAGTGCTCGATAAAACCGCCGCTTACCAGCAGGAGGTGATGAAATGAGTGCGCAAGTTTCACTGGAGTTACATCACCGCATTAGCCAGTTTCTCTTTCACGAAGCCAGTCTGCTGGATGACTGGAAATTTCGTGACTGGCTGGCACAGCTCGACGAAGAGATTCGTTACACCATGCGCACCACGGTTAACGCACAAACGCGCGACCGCCGCAAAGGCGTTCAACCGCCGACAACCTGGATTTTTAATGACACCAAAGACCAGCTGGAACGGCGAATCGCCCGTCTGGAAACCGGCATGGCCTGGGCAGAAGAACCGCCGTCACGCACTCGTCACTTAATCAGCAACTGCCAGGTAAGCGAAACCGACATCCCAAACGTATTTGCCGTGAGGGTGAATTATCTACTTTATCGGGCACAAAAAGAGCGCGATGAAACATTCTATGTTGGAACGCGTTTCGACAAAGTTCGCCGTCTGGAGGACGGGAACTGGCGCTTGCTGGAACGGGATATCGTCCTGGATCAAGCGGTCATCTCCTCCCATAACCTGAGTGTACTGTTCTGATGAATCGAATTTATGCGTGTCCCGTTGCGGATGTGCCGGAGGGTGAGGCTCTCCGGATCGATACCTCGCCCGTCATCGCCCTGTTCAACGTAGGCGGCGAGTTTTATGCCATTAACGATCGTTGCAGCCATGGTAATGCGTCGATGTCAGAAGGGTATCTGGAAGATGACGCCACGGTGGAGTGCCCGCTGCACGCCGCCAGTTTTTGCCTGAAAACGGGGAAAGCGTTATGCCTGCCCGCCACCGATCCGCTAACCACTTATCCAGTACACGTTGAAGGTGGTGACATCTTCATCGACTTACCGGAGGCGCAGCCATGAGCGATCTGCATAACGAGTCCATCTTTATTACCGGCGGCGGATCGGGATTAGGCCTGGCGCTGGTCGAGCGATTTATCGAAGAAGGCGCGCAGGTTGCCACGCTGGAACTGTCGGCGGCAAAAGTCGCCAGTCTGCGTCAGCGATTTGGCGAACATATTCTGGCGGTGGAAGGTAACGTGACCTGCTATGCCGATTATCAACGCGCGGTCGATCAGATCCTGACTCGTTCTGGCAAGCTGGATTGTTTTATCGGCAATGCGGGCATCTGGGATCACAATGCCTCACTGGTTAACACTCCCGCAGAGACGCTCGAAACTGGCTTCCACGAGCTGTTTAACGTCAACGTACTCGGTTACCTGCTGGGCGCAAAAGCCTGCGCTCCGGCGTTAATCGCCAGTGAAGGCAGCATGATTTTCACACTGTCAAATGCCGCCTGGTATCCCGGCGGCGGTGGCCCGCTGTACACCGCCAGTAAACATGCCGCAACCGGACTTATTCGCCAACTGGCTTATGAACTGGCACCGAAAGTGCGGGTGAATGGCGTCGGCCCGTGTGGTATGGCCAGCGACCTGCGCGGCCCACAGGCGCTCGGGCAAAGTGAAACCTCGATAATGCAGTCTCTGACGCCGGAGAAAATTGCCGCCATTTTACCGCTGCAATTTTTCCCGCAACCGGCGGATTTTACGGGTCCGTATGTGATGTTGGCATCGCGGCGCAATAATCGCGCATTAAGCGGTGTGATGATCAACGCTGATGCGGGTTTAGCGATTCGCGGCATTCGCCACGTAGCGGCTGGGCTGGATCTTTAAGGAAGCACGATGAAAGAAAAAACGATCATTATTGTCGGTGGCGGGCAAGCGGCGGCAATGGCTGCGGCCTTGCTACGCCAGCAAGGGTTCACCGGTGAGCTGCATCTGTTTTCCGGTGAGCAACATCTTCCTTATGAACGCCCCCCGCTCTCGAAATCCATGTTGCTGGAAGATTCCCCACAGTTGCAGTCTGTGTTACCCGCTCACTGGTGGCAGGAAAACAATGTTCATCTGCATTCCGGTGTAACCATCAAAACATTGGGCCGCGACACACAAGAGTTAGTGTTAGCTAACGGCGAAAGCTGGCACTGGGATCAGCTTTTTATAGCAACTGGCGCGGCAGCTCGACCGCTGCCGTTGCTTGATGCACTGGGAGAACGCTGCTTTACCCTGCGCCATGCCGGTGATGCCGCCAGACTGCGAGAAGTTCTGCAGCCCGAACGGTCAGTCGTGATTGTCGGTGCCGGAACTATTGGTCTGGAACTGGCTGCCAGCGCCACGCAGCGCGGATGTAAGGTGACAGTGATTGAACTGGCGGCAACCGTCATGGGTCGTAATGCACCACCGCCCGTACAACGCTATCTTTTGCAGCGCCATCAGCAGGCTGGTGTGCACATTCTGCTCAATAATGCCATTGAACATGTGGTCGATGGTGAAAACGTAGAACTGACGCTGCAAAGTGGCGAAACGCTTCGGGCCGATGTGGTGATTTACGGTATTGGTATCAGCGCCAACGACCAACTGGCTCGCGAGGCCAACCTTGATACTACCAATGGCATTGTCATTGATGAGGCTTGCCGCACCTGCGATCCCGCGATCTTTGCCGGTGGCGATGTGGCAATCACCCGTCTTGATAATGGTGCACTACATCGCTGCGAAAGCTGGGAAAACGCCAATAACCAGGCGCAAATTGCCGCTTCCGCAATGTTGGGGCTACCGCTTCCGCGACTGCCGCCGCCGTGGTTCTGGAGCGATCAGTACAGTGATAACTTACAGTTTATTGGTGATATGCGTGGTGATGACTGGCTTTGTCGTGGCAACCCGGAAACTCAGAAGGCGATTTGGTTTAATCTGCAAAACGGCGTGCTTATCGGTGCGGTAACGCTGAATCAGGGGCGTGAGATTCGCTTAATCCGCAAATGGATCCAGAGCGGCAAAACGTTTGATGCGAAACTGCTGACAGATGAGCACATCGCGCTTAAATCACTGTAACCAGGATAATTAGCGAATATCTCAATGCCTGGGGCGTGGCGAGGTGCCAGAGTGTGTATTACGTTTAAATCACATTATCTTGCAAAGGGATTGGTTATGAACACACTACGTTATTTTGATTTTGGAGCTGCCCGCCCCGTTTTGTTATTAATTGCCCGTATCGCCGTGGTCTTAATTTTCATTATTTTTGGTTTTCCCAAAATGATGGGTTTTGACGGTACGGTCCAATATATGGCCTCGCTGGGCGCGCCAATGCCGATGCTGGCAGCGATTATTGCGGTAGTTATGGAAGTGCCCGCCGCGATATTAATCGTGCTTGGCTTTTTCACCCGTCCGCTGGCGGTGCTGTTTATTTTCTACACGCTGGGTACAGCGGTAATTGGTCACCATTACTGGGATATGACCGGCGATGCGGTTGGGCCAAATATGATTAATTTCTGGAAAAATGTCAGTATCGCTGGCGCATTCCTGCTGTTGGCAATTACCGGGCCGGGGGCAATTTCTCTCGATCGGCGTTAGGAAAGATGCCGGATGCGGCGTGAACGCCTTATCCGGCATTTTATAAATTACAGTAACGCAACCCGCAACGACATCTCTGAAGTTGTTGATTCCCCTGGTGCAAGCGCAATGAGATCACCCCCTTCCGGGCGATGATGGTCATCCGGCGCATGGCTCATCGGTTCCAGACAGAAGAAATCAAACGCATATCCTTTATCAAACGCCGGGTCGGAAACAAAGATGAAATAACATGGTGCAGGTGGCGTCGTTTCCATGATGATGGCATAACCCTCCTGCGGCTGCTCGATGCGGGCCTGACCATTCCATCCGGCAAAGCCATTGTTCACCCACTGGTGCGGCAACGGCGCGAGCTGGTTGAAATCCAGCTCCTGCGGTAGCTGCTCGCAAAACTCACCCGCCAGCCACTGCTCCCGCTCCAGCCAGTAACCGCTCGCCTGCGCCTGAATCCGCGTTTGTGGTGACAACGGAAAATAAGGATGCCAGCCGGTACCAAATGGCAGCGTCTCTGTCCCTTGATTGGTGACAGAGAGCGTCACCGTCAGCGTATCTGCCGTTAAATGAAACGCCTGACTTACCCGATAGTGATAAACACCGCTGCGATGTTCATACACCAGACACAAGCTATCTTCGCTGCGCGAGACACATTGCCACTGCCCCAGCCAGCCGTCGCCGTGCAGATAGTGCGCATCCCACTCAACATTCGGTTGCAGTTGATACTCACGCCCCTGCCAGACAAAACGATTGCCGCTCACCCGGTTTGCAAACGGCACCAGCGGAAAACAGGAGGCATCGGTTGCCACACCGCTTTTTTTACCGGGACGTAAGAGCGGCGTCGCGTCACGCCAGAAGCCTTCGATGACGCCGCCCCGGTCAGAAACGTCCAGCTCTAGCGGCCCGTGAGATAACGTATAGATGGTCATCCGCTGACTCCTTAATCCGGGAAGTTAATCACAACTTTCCCGCATTTACCGCTCGCCATCAGCGCATAGGCATCTCCTGCCTGTTCCAGCGTGAAGCGATGGGTAATGGCATTACGCGGCCACAGTTTCCAGTCCGTTAAATCGTGGGCGCATTTTTCCATATGGAACAGACTGGTCACCCAGGAGCCAATAATCCGCCGTTGATGATGCATCAGATCGGCGCTAACCTCGAACTCCACTTTTCCGGTTTCCCCGATGTAAACCACCCGTCCCCAGTCAGCAGTGGATTGCAACGCCAGTAAGCGACCTGCGGCATTACCGGAACAATCGAGCGCAACATCCGCGCCACCGTGGGTGAGTTCGGCGATAATCTGCGGCAGACCTTCGGTGGTTGCTAAATAGCCGTGATCCATCACCCCTAACTGTTTCGCCATCGCCAGACGTTCCGGCAGCATATCAACGCCGATGATCCTTTTTGCACCGCGACCTTTCGCCAGCATCATCGCCATCATGCCGACCGGCCCCAGACCGACCACCAGCACGTTATCGCTGCCGGAAACTTCGCCGCGCAAAATCCCTTCATAGGCCGTGCCAACGCCGCAACTAATAAACGCACCATCTTCGTAGCTCAGCGCATCCGGCAGGAGGATCAGATCTTTTTCTTCCGCCAGCAAGTATTCGGCATGACCGCCGTCACGCTGCCAGCCGTAAGCCGCTTTTCCTTCGCCAGTACAAGAAATAGGAAAACCGCGACGGCAGTTCGGGCAAAAACCACAGCCAGAAATGTGATACACCAGCACGCGGTCGCCCTCTTTAAAATGGCGGCAGCCTTGCCCCATCGCCACAATTTGCCCGCACGGTTCATGACCGTTGATAAATCCCTGGTATAACGGTTTATCGGGTGCCGCTGCCGTGGCACGGTGTTGATGATAGATATAGTGGACATCACTTCCGCAAATCCCGGAGGATTTCATTTTGATCAGTACCTGGTTAATCCCCGGCGTCGGCACCGCAACTTCCCGCAGATCGACGGTCGAATTTCCTGGTAAATAAGCTGCCAGCATCGTTTTCATAAATCCCTCATTAACAATACGATTAATTTTCATCCCTGCCGCACCCGCGCCAGGGGCGTTAAGGTTTAGCGTTTCGCTTTACTGCTACGCTGGGTCAGCAAGATATTCGCCAGCACCGCCACCACGATGATGACGCCGCGCACCACCTGCTGGAAAAAGGAGTTAATCCCGAGCAGCACCAGACCGTTACCGATTAGCGTAATCACCAACACACCAAGCAATGTACCAAACAGGGAACCGCGACCACCGGAAAGCGCCGTACCGCCAACCACGACCGCGGCGATGACGTCAAACTCCAGACCGTTTGCGGCACCTGCGTTACCGGAACCGAGGCGCGCCGCCAACAAAATGCCGGTCACCGCTGCTAATAATCCCGAAAGGGTAAAAATAAGAATGCGTACCCGACGAACGTTAATACCGCACAACTGTGCTGCAGTGGCATTACCGCCAACAGCAAAAACCGAGCGCCCGAAGGCGGTTTTGCGGCTAATGAACACAAACAGCGCAAATAACACCATCATGATCAGCGCGGATACCGGCACACCGAGAAATTGTCCCCCCAGCCAGTCCAGCACTTCGTTTTCGTCAATCGGCACTGGCAAGGCGTTCGTCATAAACAGCCCCATTCCGCGCAGGGCGCTCCACAGCCCCAGCGTGGCCACGAAACTTGGCACGTTAAACACGCCGCGCAGCACCCCGGCGAGCGTTCCCATCAGCGCGCCTAACAGCAACACCAGCAGACAAGCAATCGCCAACGGAACTTCAAATTGCAGCAAAAATGCCAGGCACACCGAGACAAAAGCCACCATCGGCCCAACGCTGACATCAATTTCACCGGAGATAATAATCAGCGTCATCGCCCAGGCGGCAATCCCAATGGTGGCGGCATCGCGCAGCACGTTCATCTGGTTATTCAATGAGATAAAACCCGGCGCGTTCAGAGAAAAGACCAGATAAAGAATGGCGATCACCACCAGCAAACCGATCTCATTAATATGGCGACTGACAAATTGTTTGAGCGAGACGCTCTTGCCCTGCGGCAATGGTAATGACGAAGCAGACATCTTCAGGTTCCTCGGTAAAATTCATCAGTGCACAGACAGAATGGCGGACATCAGCTCATCCACATTGACCGGCGAGTGAAACTCCTGCGAGAACGTACCGTGCTGTAATAACAGGATGCGGTCACACACCAGCGGCAACTCCTCCACTTCACTGGAGATAAACACCACGCTTTTTCCTTCGGCAGCCAGCTCGCGGACAATACGGTAAATCTGCTGTTTGGCTTCGATATCGACGCCACGCGTTGGCTCGTCGAGCAACAAAATCTGGCTGGCGGCATAGACCCAACGACCGATCACCACTTTTTGCTGATTGCCGCCAGAAAGCGTGCCGATGGGCGTTTCGCTACTGGCGGCCTTGACCGTCATCCGCTGCATCACCTCTTCGGTCAGGCGGCGGATGGTGGACCATTGCAGCACACCGTTGGCGCTGATTTTTTGCCGATTGGTCAGCACTGTATTTTCGTCAACGCCCAGCCAGGGAATGATCCCCGCTTCTTTGCGGTTTTCTGGCGTATAGCCAATGCCGCGTTTCAGCATGTCGCCGTAATCGGGGCGCGTGATTTTCTCGCCGTTGATAACAATTTCGCCCTGTTCATACGTCTCCAGCCCAACTATGGCTTTCAACAATTCACTGCGCCCTGCCCCCAGCAGGCCAGCAATGCCGAGTACTTCGCCACGACGGAGCGTAAAGCTGATATCCTCCAGCTTGGGCTTATGGCGTAACGCACGGACTTCCAGCACGGCCTGATCGACAATTTCCTGAGGGGAAACCGGCGCAATATCAACGTGATCGCGCCCGAGCATTAGCGACACAATATGATGCGTGGAGGTGTTTTCGAGCATCACATCGCCCGCCACCTGACCATCGCGCATAACGGTGGCACAGGAGGCAATGCGGCGGATTTCTTCCATCCGGTGGCTGACATAAATCACCGCCACGCCCAGTGCCGACATCTTTTTCACCGCGCTGATCACCAGTTCAACTTCCGCACTGGCAAGCGAACTGGTAGGTTCATCAAGAATGACCACGCGCGGCTCGCCCTTCATCACCCGCGCAATTTCCACCAGCTGCTTTTGTGCCGGGCTTAGCGTTGAAACAAGTTGTTCAGGGCTAACGTCAACGCCCAGCGCCTGTAAGCAACGTTGGGCATCCTGCGCCATTTGCAGGTAATCAATCATGCCGTTGCGGCGGGGCCACTGACCGAGGCAGAGGTTTTCCGCCACAGTCAGTCCCTCCACCAGACTTAACTCCTGATAAACCGCACGAACCCCCAGTTCAGCGGCACGGCGAGTCAACGTAGCTTCGTCACCTTCCAGTCGCGTCTCGCCAATCCAGATATCACCGCTATCCGGACGTTCACTGCCGGTAAGCATTCGAATGAGGGTCGATTTGCCCGCGCCGTTTTTGCCTAACAGCGCACGAACTTCGCCTTTATTGAGCGTGAAGTTAACGTTATCCAACGCAACGACGCCGGGATAACGCTTATTTCCTGCCACCACTTTTGCTACCGGGACTGCCTCTGTTGCCGTGAACATAGGGACCTCTGCGAATCAGCGATTAGGGCAGACCATCAACGTGCGTTGCCAGCCACTGTTTACCGTCTTCCGTTTTGGTATAGAGATCGATTGGCACCTGAATCACTTTTTCACCGTCGGCTTGTTTATTGATAACCTTCAAAGTTTGCGCGAAAACAGCATTGCCCATTTTCTTACCGGAAATATCCACCACCGCTTTCAGCACCTGATTGTTTTCCAGCTCCTGAGCAATTTCAGTGGTCATATCCGAACCGAAAACAGCAATTTTTCCGGCCTGATTTTGATTACGTACCGCTTTTACCGCGCCGAGTGTCGCACCGCCCGATTCCCCCATAATGGCGTTGAGATCCGACGTGGAGATAATTAGTTTTTCACCAACGGAAATCGCTTTATCTAAAACAGTCCCTTCCTGATTAGCGACAATTTGCGCGCCGGGAACGCGGGCTTTTAATACTTCTTCAAACCCTTTACGTCGTTGCACACAAACTTCAAAGGCTTCGCAATTGATGACGGCAATTTTCGGCTGGTCAATTTTGTTGGCAATAAAATAATCGGCGGCAGCGTTACCCAGTTTTTTACCAAATTCCAGCGGGTCACCAACCAGATATGCCGAGACATATTTATCGACACCCTTTTGATTAATACAGGTGTTGTAGCAAATCACCGGAATACCCGCTTCACTGGCGCGACGAACGGTACGGCTACTGCCATTTTCAGATACTGCCGATAAAATAATGGCATCGACATTACGCGCCACGAGGGTATCTACAAAAGTACTTTCTTTCGAAATATCGCCCTGGGCGTTAGTTTCAATTAACTGTACCTGTACTGAAGAATCTTTTGCCGCATCCTGAACGCCCTGACGCACGCCAGCGTAATATCCCTGGGTATCAAGGTATATTGCACCAATGGTCATTTCTTTATCCGCTGCCCTGGCAAATAGAGCGCTACCTAATAGCGTAGCCATTAATAATAGATTACGGGTTGTTCTCATTTTTTTAGGCATAGTGCCTCCTGTAGGGTTTTTATTTACAACGGCTTATTCTAATTATTTTGTGATGAGCGGCAGCGCGTGCCGCTCAAATATTACAGTTAATAAGGTTTAGTGAACGCGGTTAAAAATAAAAGGCATCACGGTGGTGAATAATGCTGCTTTCGGCCAGGCCGGATTAATCGCCGTCAATTCAGCGCGAGCAGATTCATATTGCGCAACCTCCCCTAGTCCCGCGGACGCCAGCATCGCCACCATCAGGCATTTTTCTTTATGCTGCTGTTGTAAATCGCCATACAGCGACAACAGGTCAGGTTGCGAGACGGCAAAGAAATCCGCTTCGATACTGGTTTTCGCCATCTCTTGCGCCCACAGTTTCATTTCACTAAACAGTTGCTGTGCGGTGTGTTGTTCGCCCAGCAGTCGCAGCGCCATTCCTTGCCAGAAGAGATAATCAACCGGCTGATCGTTGTAATAACTGTGGATGTTAATGGTGCGATCGCCGGTCGCCGCCAGACGTAAACAACGCGTCGCTTCAGTTTCATCGCCCTGCGCGTTGGCGCATATCGCCTGCCAGAACCAGATGTCGTTATCAGTTTGCCCCGGTAAACGGCCTTCGCTTAAATTCTCCGGATAATGCAGCGCGGCATGAAGCAGTTCGCTGGCCTGCTGCGGCTCTCTGGCATCAAGATGCTGCCAGGCGCGTAATAACTGGTTGAGGATAAACTGACTGGTGATCTTCCCTTCCCCGCCTTCCCACGGGTGGAATTTGCGCGTGGCGAGAATGTCCGCCGCTTTGTCTGCCTGACCCGTGAGATGCCACAAATTGAGCAGTTCTGCGGTCATGTCGTCGCGTTTCAGCGCAATTTCCAGATTATTTTCCAGACGCGCCAGTCGTTTCTCCGGTGTGGCTCCACTTAACTTATCCAGCAAATCCCGTTCGAAAAGCAGACGTGCATCCTGCGGCGCAAGCTGATAAGCATTATCAAGATAACGCGCGGCCAGCTCATAATCGTGTTGCTTATTCCACGCATGGATCGCTAACCCGCGCCAACCGTCGGCAAACTCCGGCGACATCTCTACGCAACGTTGCCATAAAGTAATGGCTTTGTTGTAGCTGCGCTTGTTGTAGTAGAAGCAGGCCAGTAAATGACGGGCAAACCAGCACTCTTCAATACTCTCCAGCGCCGCCACTTCTTCCAGCGTATTCGGGAAACGGACAAACTGCGGGAAGACATCAATGGCTTTTGCGACCAGTTCGCCGCGTTCGGCTTTCGGCAGCAAGCTGGCTTGCAGGTAAAGCGGCAGCGTGCGCTGGCAGTCCAGTGCGTTCAGCATCTCTGCCGCCAGGGTGGGCATTCCCCAGTTAATCAGTTGCCCGGCGGTCATCAGGGCGTTAACGTCGCGTCCCTGACACAGACCGCGCCACTGCGCGAGGGCTGATTCGCTACGACCATCGAACCAGTTCAGCCACCACAGAGTGGCGTTCAGCGGATAATCGCGCAGCAGTTTCTCGCGCTGCAAACGCGCGTTGTCCTGACGACCACTTAACACCAGCAGCAGATTATGCAGGCAAAGCACTTCCTGATTGGTTGGGCAGGCGCGAAGACTTTGTTGGCAAAAATCCAGACCAGCATCGAAGTGACCATTACGCGTCGCCAGTCGTGCCAGACCATAATAGCCGCCTGCTTTACTATTGCCGCTCCAGACCGCACGCCAGAAATCCTCTTCGGCTTGTTGATATTGTCCCTGACGTTCGTAAGCACTGGCGCGAATCAAACTGGCCTGTCCGCACTGCGGATTTTTGTTCAGCGCATGTGCGCGTTTCAGCGCCTGAGTGGCATACGCCACCGCTTGCGGGAAATCGGCGCGGTTATATTCCAGCATCGCCAGCGCCAGGTTACAGCGATAATCCAGCGGATCCAGCGCCACGCCGCGCAGGTAGTAATCGAACGGTGAACGGCTGGCGTGATGATATTGCTCCAGATGCTGACCGATAAACCAGGCTTCATCTGTACTGGTAATGTCTTGTGCTGCCAGTGGCGCTTTGGCGACGTCCGGCAACGGCAACTCTTGCGGCTGATGTTCCTGATAACTCAGTATGATATTGCCGTCGGCATCGGAGAGTTCAATGGTCAGCCTTTCAGGATTGATACCGTGCAACACGCCCTGGATGGCGGTCGCTGGTGTCAGGGCCACGGCATCATCGAGTAACGCGTTGCATTTGCCGATTTCGCGGATCGCCAGACGGTATCCTTTCAACGGAGAGATGGCATACAGCCCCCACTCAATCCCCCGCTCACTACGCTGGAGTTTTATCACCGCATCGCGGGAGGCATTTTGCACAATGCCCAGAGAATGATAAGGCAGGAAATACTGCTCGAAACGCTTCTCTTCGTACGCATCAAGCCAGGTAAAATCAGGCTGGTTATCGGCAAAAATACCGGTCATCAGTTCGATATACGGGCCGTTATTGTCGGTCAGACTCTTATCCCACGCCTGGCCAAATTCACTGTGTCCCCAACTCCACTGTTTTTTACCTGGCGCAATATGGTGGTTGGCAACGTGCAGCAAACCGCCATCTTCATCGTGACACCACGCGCCAACAAAATCGTACTGTGATTTTTCAGCCATATATGAGGTTGGAACAGGCACATTTTTATAGCGAGAAATGTCCACTCCAGCGGAGTAGTCCACTTTGTAGTAAGTGCCGGTGGCGATGGGGAAAGCAGAGACGGCCCGTTTGCCGTGATCAAACACCGCAGTCACATCCGGTGGGAAAACGCTCTGATGCCCTTCACCCCCTTTCACTGCCGGGTTGGCCCACCACAAGAAATGACGCGGCGTGGCGTTGCCGTTATAGACGCGGCTGGCGATTTCCAGCGCCGCCCGGTCAGGACGCAGGGTGAAACCTGTCATCACCTGTAAACCATGCATCGGCTCCGTTTCGCCTACCCACACGGTTTGTGCGCCGTCTTCATGGGCTTCGAGGGTGAAATCAACGGGCATAAAGGTGGTCGGGCGATGGTGTTGCGGCCAGTTAAACTCAATCCCGCCGGAGATCCACGGTCCCAGCAGCCCCACCAGCGCCGGTTTAATGACTTCATTGTGATAGACAAAATCGCGCTGTTTCACTTTATCCCACGCGCGATGCACCCGACCGCCCAGTTCCGGCAGGATCATCACTTTGATGTAGTCGTTTTCCAGCCACACCGCCTGCCAGGATTTCAGGGTTTTCTGCTCGCTCAGCGTATCGGTCACGCCGTAGGGATAAACCGCGCCGGACGATCCCTGATAAACGCGATTTTCCAGGAACATGGGATGTATATCCTGCGGCCCGGTTTCATAGGTCGGGATCTCAACGCGCTCTTGCCACACTTTTACTGGAGTCATGGTGCCCTCAATATTAACAAGACATACTGAATTAAAAGATTTGTGGCAGTGTATTGAACAATCTGGCAATGTTTTCGCGGAATAATCACGCAATTAACTAAACAAGGTTTAGTGAAGATGAGAGCCTGCATTAATAATCAACAGATTCGCCACCATAACAAATGCGTGATTCTGGAACTGCTGTACCGGCAAAAGCGCGCCAATAAATCAACCCTGGCCCGGCTGGCGCAAATTTCGATTCCGGCGGTCAGTAATATTTTGCAGGAACTGGAAAGCGAAAAACGGGTGGTGAATATCGACGATGAAAGCCAGACGCGCGGGCATAGTAGCGGTACATGGCTGATTGCGCCGGAAGGTGACTGGACGCTGTGCCTGAACGTGACGCCTACCAGTATTGAGTGTCAGGTCGCTAACGCCTGTTTAAGTCCGAAAGGCGAATTTGAGTATTTACAGATTGATGCACCGACGCCGCAGGCGCTGCTGTCCGAAATCGAAAAATGCTGGCATCGCCACCGTAAATTGTGGCCGGACCGTACCATCAACCTGGCGCTGGCAATCCACGGTCAGGTTGATCCGGTGACTGGCGTGTCGCAAACCATGCCGCAAGCACCGTGGACAACGCCGGTTGAGGTGAAGTATCTGCTGGAAGAGAAGCTCGGCATTCGGGTGATGGTCGATAATGACTGCGTGATGCTGGCGCTGGCGGAGAAATGGCAAAATAATTCGCAGGGCCGGGATTTCTGCGTGATCAACGTTGATTACGGTATTGGCTCGTCGTTCGTGATTAACGAGCAAATTTATCGCGGCAGTTTGTATGGTAGCGGACAGATTGGTCACACCATCGTTAATCCGGATGGCGTCGTCTGCGACTGCGGACGTTATGGCTGCCTGGAAACCGTCGCCTCGTTAAGCGCATTAAAAAAACAGGCGCGGGTATGGCTAAAATCACAACCGGTTAATACTCAGCTTGATCCTGAAAAACTGACAACAGCGCAGTTAATCGCTGCCTGGCAGAGTGGAGAACCGTGGATCACCAGCTGGGTTGATCGCTCTGCCAATGCCATTGGTTTGAGTCTGTATAACTTCCTCAACATCCTCAATATTAATCAGATTTGGTTGTACGGTCGCAGTTGTGCCTTTGGTGAGCACTGGCTTAATACCATTATTCGCCAGACGGGATTTAACCCGTTCGACCGCGACGAAGGACCGAGTGTGAAAGCGACGAAAATTGGCTTTGGGCAATTAAGCCGCGCACAACAGGTGCTGGGGATTGGCTATTTGTATGTTGAGGCGCAGTTACGGCAGATTTGATGGCGCGATAACGTAGAAAGGCTTCCCAAAGGAAGCCTTTTTTCAACAGATTAACCGTTTCGCTTATGCGTAAACCGGGTAACGTGCGCAGATGTCGAGAACTTTACCTTTGATGCGCTCGATAACCGCTTCATCATTGATGCTGTCCAGCACGTCACACATCCAGCCAGCCAGTTCTTTCGCTTCTGCTTCTTTGAAGCCGCGACGGGTAATCGCCGGTGTACCCACGCGAATACCGGAGGTCACAAACGGGCTCTTCGGATCGTTCGGTACGCTGTTTTTGTTCACGGTGATGTTGGCACGGCCCAGAGCGGCGTCTGCTTCTTTACCAGTCAGGTTTTTATCAACCAGATCAACCAGGAACAGGTGGTTATCAGTACCGCCGGAAACCACTTTGTAGCCGCGCTCGAGGAACACTTCTACCATCGCTTTAGCGTTTTTAGCGACCTGCTGCTGGTAAGTTTTGAACTCAGGCTCCATCGCTTCTTTCAGAGCAACCGCTTTACCGGCGATTACGTGCATCAACGGACCGCCCTGACCACCAGGGAAAACAGCAGAGTTCAGTTTTTTGTACAGCTCTTCACTACCACCTTTCGCCAGGATCAGGCCACCGCGCGGACCCGCCAGGGTTTTGTGAGTGGTGGTAGTAACAACGTGAGCATGAGGAACCGGGTTCGGGTAGACGCCAGCTGCAACCAGGCCCGCAACGTGCGCCATATCAACGAACAGGTAAGCACCGATGCTGTCAGCGATTTCACGCATTTTCGCCCAGTCCACCACGCCGGAATATGCAGAGAAGCCACCGATAATCATTTTCGGTTTGTGTTCTTTGGCTTGTTTTTCCAGATCGGCGTAGTCGATATGACCGGTAGCATCGATACCGTAAGGAACGATGTTGTACAGTTTACCGGAGAAGTTAACCGGAGAACCGTGAGTCAGGTGACCGCCATGCGCCAGGTTCATACCCAGAACGGTATCGCCTGGTTCCAGCAGCGCGGTGTACACCGCAAAGTTAGCCTGGGAGCCGGAGTGCGGCTGGACGTTAGCGTAGTCAGCGCCGAACAGTTCTTTCGCACGATCGATCGCCAGTTGTTCAACGATATCAACATACTCGCAACCGCCGTAGTAGCGTTTGCCCGGATAACCTTCAGCATATTTGTTGGTCAGCTGAGAACCCTGCGCCTGCATTACGCGCGGGCTGGTGTAGTTTTCGGAGGCGATCAGTTCGATGTGCTCTTCCTGACGTACTTTTTCCTGCTCCATAGCCTGCCACAGTTCGGCATCATAATCGGCAATGTTCATTTCACGCTTTAACATCCGCATCTCCTGACTCAGCTAACAATAAAATTTTTGGCCTTTATAGGCGGTCCTGTTGGACAACGGCGAACAGTATAACCGAATCATTGTGCGATAACAGGTCTTGACAAAGGAATTTACGCAAACGATTACCTTCAGGCTGCGCAAGGCTTTGGAGAATAAAGAGCTTGCAACCGGAAACGGATTTCTTTTCAGGTTTGTGATGCAAATTTTTCACTTCATCACATTCTTTCTGAAAAACACCAAAGAACCATTTACATTGCAGGGCTATTTTTTATAAGATGCATTTGAGATACATCAATTAAGATGCAAAAAAAGGAAGACCATATGCTTGACGCTCAAACCATCGCTACAGTAAAAGCCACCATCCCTTTACTGGTGGAAACGGGGCCAAAGTTAACCGCCCATTTCTACGACCGTATGTTTACTCATAACCCAGAACTCAAAGAAATTTTTAACATGAGTAACCAGCGCAATGGCGATCAACGTGAAGCCCTGTTTAACGCTATTGCCGCCTACGCCAGTAATATTGAAAACCTGCCTGCGCTGCTGCCAGCGGTAGAAAAAATCGCGCAGAAGCACACCAGCTTCCAGATCAAACCGGAACAGTACAACATTGTCGGTGAACACCTGTTGGCGACGCTGGACGAAATGTTCAGCCCGGGCCAGGAAGTGCTGGACGCATGGGGTAAAGCCTATGGCGTACTGGCTAATGTATTTATCAATCGCGAGGCGGAAATCTATAACGAAAACGCCAGCAAAGCCGGTGGCTGGGAAGGTACTCGCGATTTCCGCATTGTGGCTAAAACACCGCGCAGCGCGCTTATCACCAGCTTCGAACTGGAGCCGGTCGACGGTGGCGCAGTGGCAGAATACCGTCCGGGGCAATATCTCGGCGTCTGGCTGAAGCCGGAAGGTTTCCCGCATCAGGAAATTCGTCAGTACTCTTTGACTCGCAAACCGGATGGCAAAGGCTATCGTATTGCGGTGAAACGCGAAGAGGGTGGGCAGGTATCCAACTGGCTGCACAATCACGCCAATGTTGGCGATGTCGTGAAACTGGTCGCTCCAGCAGGTGATTTCTTTATGGCTGTCGCAGATGACACACCAGTGACGTTAATCTCTGCCGGTGTCGGTCAAACGCCAATGCTGGCAATGCTCGACACGCTGGCAAAAGCTGGCCACACAGCACAAGTGAACTGGTTCCATGCGGCAGAAAATGGCGATGTTCACGCCTTTGCCGATGAAGTTAAGGAACTGGGGCAAGCACTGCCGCGCTTTACCGCGCACACCTGGTATCGTCAGCCGAGCGAAGCCGATCGCGCTAAAGGTCAGTTTGATAGCGAAGGTCTGATGGATTTGGGCAAACTGGAAGGTGCGTTCAGCGATCCGACAATGCAGTTCTATCTCTGCGGCCCGGTTGGCTTCATGCAGTTTGCCGCGAAACAGTTAGTGGATCTGGGCGTGAAGCAGGAAAACATTCATTACGAATGCTTTGGTCCGCATAAGGTGCTGTGATTTGATGTTGCCGGATGGAAACATCCGGCAACCCTTGACGCGGTTTAAATTGCCGCGTCGTCCTCTTCACCGGTACGGATGCGAATGACCCGTGCCACGTCGAAGACGAAGATTTTACCGTCACCGATTTTGCCGGTTTGCGCCGTGCGAATAATGGTATCAACACAGGTATCGACAATGTCGTCCGGTACGACAATCTCAATTTTCACTTTCGGCAGAAAATCCACCATATACTCCGCGCCGCGGTACAGCTCGGTATGGCCTTTCTGGCGGCCAAAACCTTTCACCTCAGTGACCGTCATGCCGGTAATGCCGACTTCAGCCAGTGCTTCGCGAACATCGTCCAGCTTGAAGGGTTTAATAATCGCATCAATCTTTTTCATGCTATTCCTTGAAAAGGTCGCCTGTCTTTTGATCTGCTAAACGTAACACATAACGCCAATTCATTCCTTGAAATCGTTTGCATCCAGCTCGTGTCGGGAAAGCAGTTTATAAAATTCTGTCCGGTTGCGCCCCGCCATTCTCGCCGCGTGGGTGACGTTGCCTTTGGTAATTTGCAGCAGCTTACGCAAATAGTTGAGTTCAAACTGATTACGTGCCTCAACAAAGGTTGGCAGCGCCGTGTTTTCGCCCTCCAGCGCCTGCTCTACTAATGCATCGCTAATCACCGGAGATGAGGTCAGCGCCACGCACTGTTCAATCACGTTGACCAACTGGCGTACATTACCCGGCCAGCTAGCGGTCATCAGGCGTTTCATCGCATCGGTGGAGAACGCGCGGACAAACGGTTTATGTCGCTCTGCCGCCTGGCGCAACAGGTGATTTGCCAGTAGCGGAATGTCTTCTGTGCGCTCTGCCAGAGCCGGAATTTTCAGGCTGACAACGTTGAGGCGGTAATAGAGATCTTCACGGAATTCCCCGCGCGCCATCGCTTTTGGCAGGTCGCGGTGAGTGGCGGAAATAATCCGCACGTCGATATCAATATCGCGGTTACTGCCCAGCGGGCGCACTTTACGCTCCTGCAACACGCGCAGCAGTTTAACCTGCAACGGTGCGGGCATATCGCCAATCTCATCGAGAAATAGCGTACCGCCTTCCGCCGCCTGGAATAAACCTTCGCGATTGCTGACAGCGCCAGTAAACGCGCCACGCGCATGACCAAACAGCTCCGACTCCAGCAATTGCTCGGGCAATGCACCACAGTTAATAGCAATAAATGGTTTGCTATTGCGCGGGCTAGCGTTGTGGATAGCCTGGGCGAAAATCTCTTTCCCGGTGCCGCTCTGACCGTTAATCAAAACGCTAACGTCTGATTGCGCCACCAGCCGCGCCTGTTCCAGCAAACGCAGCATCAGCGGGCTGCGGGTGACAATCGCCTCGCGCCAGCGTTCATCGGTGGCTGGCGCGGATTGTTCCAGCGCATCGTCAATTGCCTGATATAGCGCGTCTTTATCGACAGGCTTGGTGAGGAAACTGAACACTCCCTGCTGTGTTGCAGCAACGGCATCGGGAATAGAACCATGTGCGGTAAGAATAATTACCGGCATTCCCGGCTGCACTTTCTGGATTTCAGCAAACAGCTGCATACCATCCATTTCATCCATCCGCAGGTCGCTGATAACTAAATCTACTTTTTCGCGATTCAGTACCCGTAATCCTTCAGCACCACTTTCCGCCGTGACCACGCTGTAGCCTTCGCTGGTCAGGCGCAGGCCAAGCAGTTTCAGCAATCCCGGATCGTCATCGACCAATAATAAATGCGCAGGTTTATGGCTCATCAGGAGTGACCTCATGGGTGGATGGCGCGGGCTTTTCACTCTCGTGCGGCGTATCCGGCGAGAAATTTCCAGCCGGTTTGCGGGTCGAGAGCTGGCGTTCAATATCAGTCAGGTTTTCCAGCTTGCGGGTGGTGAGTTCCAGTTGCTGCTGTAGAACGTGATGTTGCTGGCGCAAAGTATCCAGCTCGCTGTCGCTGGACTGCTGGAGTTTGCTGTAGCGTTGGCGCTCTTCCGCCAGTTGCAGTTGCAGCGCCTGACCGTCGCGCCAAAGTTGATACAGAGGGCGAACCTGTGCCGGGATTTCGGTACTTAGCGCATCAATGCGCGCGACCAGCTGGCGGCGCTCATACGGCGTAATTTTGGCATCGGCGAGCAAAATCCCTTGTTTAAAGGTATTTTGCCAGCTGCCGTCGTTATATTGGCGAGCTTGCTGACGCGACTGCGCAGGCATTAAACGATCAGCACAATCCATCGCCCGCAGCCAGTAAAGCGGATTGGTTTCGGTTGATTTACCTTGCAGCGCCCAGATGTCGCTACATTCAGTAGAAAGATAGTCAGCCAGTTGATAAACCGGAATTTTTTCTTCTGCTGGCGTATTAATGGCTGGCTTATTGTGACTCTGCACGCAACCCAGCAATGCCAGACATGGCAGCCCTGCCAGCCACAGCCGTCGGGGCAATAATCGTTGAAAAATGTGTCGCATATTCACCAGACTTAATGCCTATCCCAGTGGGCGTAATTGTTGCAGGCAGTTTGGACATGGACAGCGCGGAGAAACCGGAGCGTACACGTCGTACGTGAGGATTTCGAGCACTGCCCGGGGCCGAACTGGCAAATAAAATAGCCTGATGGGATAGGCTGTTAGCATTATTTCGTGTTTTTCGACGACGGCAATTCAATGCGGAAACAAACGTCTTGCCCGCTCTCGTCGACCAGATACAGTTCCCCTTGCATACGGCGAATACAATCCCTGGCAATGCTTAATCCCAGACCGCTGCCCTTCACCGCCCCTTTTCGCTGGTGGCTTCCTTGAAAAAAGGGTTCGAAGATCATGGCGCGTTCCTCTTGCGGAATGGGTGTGCCTGTATTGATGACATCAATATAAACCCGCGCACCATGTAAGCTGCTGCGAAGGCAAATGTTACCGGATTCAGCCCCGTAGTGCACCGCATTGGAGTAAAGATTATCCAGTACGCTCATCAGCAGCATTGGCTCCGCCAGGCAAGCTGTTGCTTTGAGATCGACGTCGGTATGCATCATTTTAGCCCGTGCGGGCAGGCTATGAGCAGAAACCACCATTTCCACCAGTGGCGCTAACTCAACATTCTCCAGTTCCACCGCACCGTCCGCCTGTTTACGGTTGTAATCAAGCAGTTGTTCGATCAACTTTTGCAAATTGCGGCTGCTGCTATCAAGAATGCTCACCACCTCTTTTTGCTCTGGCGTAAGCGGCCCAACAACCTGGTCAGCCAGTAATTCAGTGCCCTCACGCATACTCGCCAGCGGCGTTTTTAATTCATGAGATAAATGTCTTAAGAATTGATGACGTTGGGATTCCAGCCATGACAGGCGCTCACTTAACCAAAGAATACGTTGCCCAACCGAGCGTAACTCACTCGGTCCACTGAACGAAACGCTATTGCCCAGAGAACGCCCTTCTCCCAACCGGTTGATCATCCTCTCGATATTTTTTACCGGACCGATAATCATCCGCGTGAAAAGCAGTACCATCACCAGACTCACCAGAAATAGCACCAGCGATTGCCAACCAAAATATTGCCCACGTTCGGCGATTTCACGCTGAAGTTGCTGCCCACGAGAGAACACCACTGTGCGCGTGGCCTGCACCATTTCGGTATTGGCACTGGCAAAGGCTTCCAGACGCGCGGCGGCGGCGGCATCGGGACCGCTGTTGTTACACTGAAGTTGAGCCAGATTGTTCAAGTCCTGACGCAATGCCTGGTAAAGTTTATCGTCTGGCAGTACGCCTGCGTGGGCATCGAGCATTTCGCTATAACGCTTGCGCTGGCTTTGATAAACCTTCGCAAGCGTAGGGTCGTCCAGCACGCAATACTGACGGTAGCTGCGCTCCATTTCCAGTGCCGCGTTGGTCATCGCTTCACTGCGCCGGGCATCAACAAGCGTAGTGCGGTTAACCAGCGCCGCCTGATCGCTAAGCGCATTCAGGCTTTGCCAGGCTTGCCATGCCAGCACCAACAGGGGTAGCAGAATCAGCAAAAATGCCAGCATTACCAGTTTTCGTAATGAGCGGGGAAAAACGGGCCAGCGTTTCAAGGTGTTACTCTCGTCAGACGCGAATAGCCTGATGCTAACCGAGGGGAAGTTCAGATACAACAAAGCCGGGAATTACCCGGCTTTGTTATGGAATAAGGCGGTGCCTAACTCGACGTTTCGCCCGATGGTTGATATAGCTACGCTGATATCAGAAGTTGGACGGCAGGCACCTTGTTGTGCGTCATTCGAATTTTATGTAGCACGTCCCGAAGGGGCTGACATAAGTCGGTGAATGAGCCACTGGTTACTATTATGCAGTAACTGTGCCAATAAAGAAAATAGTTTGGTAACGTACTGATTATACGCTGCTTTGAGGGATTTATTGCTTCTTCGCTATTTGAATGTAAATCAGCCACTGTGTCGCTAAAAAGAGACAACTTAAGATAAACTTATTAGATAATATTAAAATCAATAAGTTAAGTGTCGCCAGAAAGCGACACGGCACACCACCCATTGTCGTGATTTACAGACACAAAAAAGCTCCCGAAGTTGGGAGCTTATAATAGCGGTTGGTGCTTAATGCCGGATGCGGCGTGAATGCCTCATCCGGGCTGCAAAACCAATGGGCTGACGACTTACCCCAACTGCTTACGCGCATTGCGGAAAATGCGCATCCATGGGCCATCCTCGCCCCAGTTTTCCGGATGCCAGGAGTTGCTGACAGTACGGAAAACACGTTCCGGGTGCGGCATCATAATGGTGACTCGACCACTTTCAGTCGTGACTGCCGTAATACCGTTCGGTGAACCGTTCGGGTTAGCCGGGTAGGTTTCAGTGACTTTACCGAAGTTATCGACATAGCGCAGTGCCACCAGCCCTTTGCTTTCCAGCGCCGCCAGATGCGCCGCATCACGCACTTCCACGCGCCCTTCACCATGAGAGACAGCAATCGGCATTTGCGAGCCCACCATCCCCTGCAACAGCAGAGACGGGCTTTGGGTTACTTCAACCAGGCTGAAACGCGCTTCAAAGCGATCGGAGGTATTGCGCACAAAACGTGGCCACAACTCACTACCTGGGATCAGTTCGCGCAGGTTAGACATCATCTGGCAACCGTTACATACCCCCAGCGCCAGCGTTTGCGGACGATGGAAGAAGGTTGCAAACTCATCGCGTACACGGTCATTGAACAGGATAGACTTCGCCCAACCTTCACCGGCACCCAGCACATCACCGTAGGAGAAACCGCCGCACGCGACCAGGGCGTGGAAATCCTCCAGGCCCGTGCGTCCAGCCAGCAGATCGCTCATATGCACGTCGATAGCATCGAAGCCTGCACGGTGGAAAGCTGCCGCCATTTCAACATGCGAGTTCACACCCTGCTCACGCAGCACGGCAACTTTCGGGCGCGCGCCAGTGGCAATAAACGGTGCTGCCACATCTTCGTTGATATCAAACGACAGTTTCACATTCAGGCCCGGATCGGCGTCGTTGGATTTCGCCTGGTGCTCCTGGTCAGCACACTCCGGGTTGTCACGCAGGCGCTGCATCTGCCAGGTAGTTTCTGCCCACCAGACACGCAACGTGGTGCGGCTTTCGCTAAATACAGTCTGCCCGTTGGCAGTAATCACAAAATGGTCACCGGAAACCGCTTGCCCAACATAATGGACGCAATCAGCAAGCCCATGCTGTGCCAGTACCGCTTCAACTGATTCACGGTCAGCGGCTCGAACCTGAATCACCGCACCCAGTTCTTCGCTAAACAATGCAGCCAGACGATCGTCACCCAGAGTGGCGATATCTGCGTCAATGCCACAATGACCAGCAAAGGCCATTTCCGCCAGCGTTACCAGCAGGCCGCCATCAGAGCGGTCGTGGTACGCGAGCAGCTTACGCTGTGCTACCAGCGCCTGAACCGCGTCATAGAAACCTTTCAGTTGCGCGACGTCGCGTACATCTGCCGGTTTGTCGCCAAGCTGACGATAAACCTGCGCCAGCGCCGTTGCGCCCAGCGCGTTATTGCCTTTGCCCAGATCAATCAGCAGTAATGCGTTATCTTCGGTAGAAAGCTGCGGCGTGATGGTGTGACGCACATCTTCCACACGGGCAAATGCAGAAATCACCAGCGACAGCGGCGACGTCATTTCGCGCTCTTCGTTACCTTCCTGCCAGCGGGTTTTCATCGACATAGAGTCTTTACCCACCGGGATCGTCAGGCCCAGCGCCGGACAAAGTTCTTCGCCCACAGCTTTAACGGCTTCATACAGGCCCGCATCTTCACCAGGGTGGCCTGCCGCCGCCATCCAGTTGGCGGAAAGTTTAATGCGTTTGATATCGCCAATCTGTGTTGCGGCAATATTGGTTAACGCTTCACCGACCGCCAGACGGGCAGAGGCGGCGAAATCCAGCAGCGCAACCGGCGCACGCTCGCCAATCGCCATCGCTTCGCCGTAGTAGCTGTCGAGGCTGGCGGTAGTGACCGCGCAGTTAGCGACCGGCACCTGCCACGGACCCACCATCTGATCGCGCGCTACCATGCCGGTTACGCTGCGGTCACCAATGGTCACCAGGAAAGTTTTCTCCGCCACGGTCGGCAGGTGCAGCACGCGTTTCACCGCGTCAGCAATGGTAATCCCTTCACGAACCAGCGCATCACCCTTCGCTTTCAGCGTTTGTACTTCGCGGGTCATCTTCGGCGTTTTACCAAGCAGTACGTCCAGCGGCAGATCGATCGGCTGATTATCAAAATGACGATCGTGCAAAGAAAGATGCAGTTCTTCGGTCGCTTCACCAATCACCGCGTATGGCGCGCGCTCACGCTTACACAGTTCGTCAAACAGCGGTAACTGATCGGCAGCAACCGCCAGCACGTAGCGTTCCTGGGATTCGTTACACCAGATTTCCAGCGGGCTCATGCCCGGTTCGTCGCTCAGGATATCGCGCAGTTCGAATTTACCGCCGCGCCCGCCGTCGCTCACCAGTTCCGGCATGGCGTTAGAAAGACCGCCTGCGCCAACGTCGTGGATAAACAGGATTGGGTTGGCATCACCAAGCTGCCAGCAACGGTCGATCACTTCCTGGCAGCGACGCTCCATCTCCGGGTTGTCGCGCTGTACGGAAGCGAAGTCGAGGTCGGCATCAGACTGACCAGACGCCATGGAAGACGCCGCGCCGCCGCCAAGACCGATGTTCATTGCCGGGCCGCCGAGAACGACCAGCTTCGCACCAACGTTGATCTCGCCTTTTTGTACGTGATCGGCACGAATGTTGCCGATCCCGCCCGCCAGCATGATCGGTTTGTGATAACCGCGCAGCTCTTCGCCATTGTGGCTGTTCACTTTTTCTTCATAAGTACGGAAGTAGCCGTTCAGTGCCGGACGACCAAATTCGTTGTTAAATGCCGCGCCACCCAGCGGGCCTTCGGTCATGATGTCCAGCGCGGTGACAATGCGCTCAGGCTTACCGAAATCTTCTTCCCACGGCTGTTCGAAGCCAGGAATTCGCAGGTTGGAAACGGAGAAACCAACCAAACCAGCTTTCGGCTTCGCGCCGCGTCCGGTGGCACCTTCATCGCGGATTTCACCGCCGGAACCGGTCGCCGCGCCCGGCCACGGAGAAATCGCCGTCGGGTGGTTGTGGGTTTCAACTTTCATCAGAATATGCGCCGGTTCCTGATGGAAATCGTAGCGGCCCGTTTCGTGGTCAGCAAAGTAGCGGCCCACTTCAGACCCTTCCATGACGGCGGCGTTATCTTTATAAGCAGAGAGAACGTGATCCGGCGTAGTTTCGAAGGTGTTTTTGATCATCTTAAACAGCGATTTCGGCTGCTGTTCACCATCGATAACCCAGTCGGCGTTAAAAATTTTGTGGCGGCAGTGCTCGGAGTTCGCCTGGGCAAACATATACAGTTCGATGTCGTTCGGGTTACGACCAAGCTTTGTGAAAGCATCCTGCAAATAGTCAATTTCATCTTCCGCCAGTGCCAGGCCAAGACGCAGGTTAGCGTCGATTAGCGCCTGACGGCCCAACCCCAGCAAATCAACGCTGGTGACCGGAGTCGGTTGATGGTGTGCAAACAGCTGCTCTGCATCATCTAAAGCAAAAAAGACCGTTTCCATCATGCGGTCGTGCAGTTCAGCGGTAACCTGCTGCCATTGTTCATTGGTCAGCGTACCGGCTTCTATATAGTAAGCCACGCCGCGCTCAAGACGGTTTACCTGTTGCAGCCCGCAGTTATGGGCAATATCGGTCGCTTTCGAAGACCAGGGAGAGATGGTGCCAGGACGCGGGGTCACCAGCAGGAGTTTGCCTTGCGGGGCGTGGCTGGCGAGTGCCGGGCCATATTTCAGCAGGCGTTCAAGTTGTGCGTGCTCATCATCGTTTAACGGCGCATTGAGGTCAGCAAAATGGACATACTCGGCGTAAATAGTGTGAACCGGGAGCCTGGCAGCCTGAAAACGTGCCAGCAGTTTGTTGATTCGGAATGCCGACAATGCAGGCGAACCACGCAGAATTTCCATCATAAGTCTCTCGTCTTCTAAGCTTTCGGTGTACCCAAGGGGGGAAACGGGCGTCATTATAAAGAATCTGATGCGCTGACGAAACCGTTTGCGTGGAAATAAAATCACCATCGCGAATTAGCAACGCGTGCCGCCAATGGCTGTAATAAGTTGCCAACTGGCGCAGGTTTACGCAAAATGCCGCTCATTTATGAGTAAACCTTTCACTATTATTACGTTTTTTCAAGCTGGGACGCGCACGACACAGAGAATTAACTAATTGAAAAAATTAAAGATTAATTATCTGTTCATCGGCATTCTGGCACTGCTGCTCGCGGTCGCTCTCTGGCCATCCATTCCCTGGTTTGGTAAAGCCGACAACCGTATCGCCGCCATTCAAGCGCGGGGAGAGTTGCGTGTGAGCACCATTCATACTCCCCTGACGTATAACGAAATCAACGGGAAACCTTTTGGCCTGGATTACGAACTGGCGAAACAGTTTGCCGATTACCTCGGCGTAAAACTGAAAGTGACCGTGCGGCAGAATATCAGCCAGCTGTTTGACGACCTCGATAATGGTAACGCCGACCTGCTGGCGGCAGGCCTGGTCTATAACAGTGAGCGTGTAAAAAATTATCAGCCTGGCCCTACCTATTATTCCGTGTCACAACAACTGGTTTATAAAGTGGGTCAGTATCGCCCACGTACACTGGGCAACCTGACGGCGGAGCAACTCACCGTTGCACCGGGTCATGTGGTGGTTAACGATCTCCAGACCCTGAAAGAAACAAAATTCCCGGAATTAAGTTGGAAGGTAGACGACAAAAAAGGCTCTGCGGAATTAATGGAAGATGTCATCGAAGGAAAACTCGATTACACCATTGCTGATTCTGTTGCCATTAGCCTGTTTCAGCGCGTTCATCCGGAACTCGCCGTAGCGCTCGACATTACCGATGAACAACCGGTGACCTGGTTTAGCCCATTAGATGGCGATAATACCCTTTCCGCCGCTCTGCTCGATTTCTTCAACGAAATGAATGAAGACGGTACGCTGGCACGCATTGAAGAGAAATACCTGGGGCATGGCGATGATTTTGATTACGTCGATACGCGCACATTTTTACGCGCCGTCGATGCGGTACTGCCGCAGTTAAAGCCCCTGTTTGAGAAATACGCCGAAGAAATTGACTGGCGTTTGCTGGCCGCTATTGCTTATCAGGAATCGCACTGGGATGCGCAGGCCACTTCACCGACGGGTGTGCGCGGCATGATGATGCTAACCAAAAATACCGCGCAAAGCCTCGGCATTACGGATCGTACCGATGCCGAACAGAGCATCAGCGGCGGCGTGCGTTATTTGCAGGATATGATGAGTAAAGTGCCGGAAAGTGTGCCGGAGAACGAACGGATTTGGTTTGCCCTCGCCGCGTACAATATGGGCTATGCGCATATGCTGGATGCCCGCGCTCTGACGGCAAAAACCAAAGGGAATCCTGACAGTTGGGCTGACGTAAAACAGCGTCTGCCTTTACTTAGCCAGAAACCCTATTACAGCAAGCTGACTTACGGCTACGCTCGTGGGCATGAAGCCTACGCTTATGTCGAAAATATTCGTAAGTATCAGATTAGCCTAGTGGGTTATCTGCAGGAGAAAGAGAAGCAGGCTACAGAAGCGGCGATGCAACTGGCGCAGGATTATCCGGCGGTATCGCCTACGGAGCTGGGCAAAGAGAAATTTCCTTTTCTCTCGTTTCTTTCCCAGTCGTCATCAAACTATTTGACCCACTCTCCCTCTCTGCTGTTTTCCAGGAAAGGGAGTGAAGAGAAACAAAATTAATCCGTCGAGGATTGCGCTTTTTTCTGCGCTTTAATTTCCTGGCGGCGCATGCGAAAGAAGTCACTGAGCAACGCCGCGCACTCATCCGCCAGTATTCCTTCGGTAATTTCCACTCGGTGATTCATACCCGGATGATGCAGCACATCCATTAAAGATCCCGCAGCGCCAGTTTTCGCGTCACGCGCACCAAAGACCACGCGACCAATGCGACTGTGGATCATCGCTCCGGCACACATTACACAGGGTTCAAGCGTGACATACAACGTGGCGTCGATCAGACGATAATTTTGCATCACCAGACCGCCCTGCCGCAGAGCCATGATTTCTGCATGTGCGGTGGGATCATGTCGACCAATCGGACGGTTCCAGCCTTCGCCAATAACACGATTGTTATGCACTAATACCGCGCCGACCGGCACTTCCCGCTCATCCCAGGCACGCTTTGCCAGCGTCAGCGCGTGACGCATCCAGTATTCGTGGCTAAATTCGACTTCAGACAAAAAGAAAACTCCGGTTATAAAAGCGCGGCGCATTATACACGGACGCTATGCTTTACTCTATTCCAGTTGCTGGAGTTCACCGCGCGGGGTTACTCGCCAACGATGCTGACAGAAATAAAGCAGCGGGTTGTCCTGATTACTGTCGCTATAGCCACTGTACAACCGCAGTGGCGTGCCGATTTTACGCTCCAGTTGCGCGACCTTCTCATGCCCGAGGCAACGCATCGTCAATACCCAACCACCATAGCCACGCTGAATCTGACTGGCGATAAGATTAACCCGCGGCAGCCAGGGCGTATCGAAATAAACCGCTTCAACCAGCGGCTGCGGAGAGCCGGTAATCAACCAGATATCAGCATCGGAACTTAACAGGTAGGTGGTTAATCGCTCCTGAACCAGCGGAAAGGCGGTAACATTGTCACGAAACCAGCGTACGAAATCGGCCTGCAACGCCTGCAAACGCGCTTCATTGTGACCAAAAGTGCATCCCCACAGAAGCAGACTCATCGGCCAGCGTGCCGCACGGCCTTTTATCAATAACGCAATGGCTATGATCGGCAACAACGGCAGGACAAGCAACGCATTCAGCGGTTGGCGCCGCAGTAAATAACGCAAAAAACTGCCGAACATATCCTGCTGATGCAATGTTCCATCTAAGTCAAAAAACACCACACGACGCTCGTGAGTTGCCAAACCATACTCCTCTGGACTGAAACATCCTGATTAATTTTCGCTACTACATAGCCTAACAGATAGATCATCACTTTTCCGGCAACAATCGACCGCATCATGGCTAACTGGAATTTTTAATTCATGGAAATTAGCGGCAATGGAATATAAAATTCACTCGCGTTTGTCTCATATTGCCTGTTGTCGCCACTATTTCATCGCGAGGAAAGATATGAACGGCTTACTTCGTATCCGTCAGCGTTACCAGGGGCTTGCCCAGAGTGATAAAAAACTGGCGGATTATCTGCTGCTACAACCTGATACGGCGCGCCATTTAAGCTCTCAGCAACTGGCCAACGAAGCCGGAGTCAGTCAGTCCAGCGTCGTGAAGTTCGCGCAAAAACTCGGCTATAAAGGTTTTCCGGCGCTTAAGTTGGCGTTGAGTGAAGCGCTGGCAAGCCAGCCGGAATCGCCCTCCGTGCCCATTCATAACCAAATCCGCGGTGATGATCCGTTACGGCTGGTCGGCGAAAAACTGATTAAAGAAAATACTGCCGCTATGTACGCAACGCTAAACGTTAATAGTGAAGAGAAACTGCATGAATGCGTAACAATGTTGCGCTCTGCGCGGCGGATAATTCTGACCGGTATTGGCGCTTCGGGTCTGGTGGCGCAAAACTTTGCCTGGAAGCTGATGAAGATTGGCTTCAATGCTGCCGCAGTGCGCGATATGCATGCGCTACTCGCTACCGTACAGGCGTCGTCCCCTGACGATCTGTTATTAGCCATTTCTTACACCGGTGTACGACGCGAGTTAAACCTGGCGGCAGATGAGATGCTGCGAGTGGGCGGAAAAGTGCTGGCGATTACCGGCTTTACTCCGAATGCCCTGCAACAGCGTGCTTCTCATTGCCTGTATACCATTGCCGAAGAACAAGCGACAAACAGTGCTTCAATCTCTGCTTGTCACGCGCAGGGAATGTTAACGGATTTGCTGTTCATTGCGCTGATTCAGCAGGATCTGGAACTGGCTCCAGAACGTATTCGTCACAGTGAAGCGCTGGTGAAAAAACTGGTCTGAGTAAAGAATGCGCGTATAATGCCCGCCCGGTTTGTGTTGTTTTGAGAGTTTCCTTATGGCGCTGTTAATCACTAAAAAATGCATCAATTGTGATATGTGTGAACCCGAATGCCCGAATGAGGCGATTTCAATGGGCGATCATATCTATGAGATTAACAGCGATAAGTGTACCGAATGCGTAGGGCACTACGAGACACCAACCTGCCAGAAGGTGTGCCCGATCCCCAATACTATTGTGAAGGATCCGCAACATGTCGAGACGGAAGAACAGTTGTGGGATAAATTTGTGCTGATGCATCACGCGGATAAAATTTAATATTCTGCTCCTGGAGTAGACTATTGTTGACTTTATAGTGTGAGCCTTCAGGTTCTTATATTTATTTTCGTGATGTGATCATAAATATCAATTATTTCATGAATGATAACACTATCTGTATAAGCACTTATTTATAATTATTAAAGGCGCGCCTGGCTGGTTAACCTGACGCGCCTTAAGTACGTTTCCTTATGTTATAAGAACAGAAGGATCAGCTGTAAAACAGCAATGATGATTTTGATGACCCGTTTAATAAGGTATCGGCAATCAGTCATTCGTTTTTCCTTAAACAAGGAATGCAGCCGTTCAGATTAGCCCTTACATCTCCCCAAAACTGAACGTGCGAGTTATTGAGGGTGCATGCTGCACTCCACACCAGAGCTTTGACGACACCACTCGTTTCAATGGGGGAATTCTGTGGCATGGTATAAAGCACAGCAAAATCGCCAATAACGAAGCCAATTTTAATGTACTTCCGAATTGGCGGTCACGTTAATCTTTCCATCAATATTGTTTTCTTCGTAAAGGCTCGAGTTTTTATGCTAAAGATTGCAAGTTGCTTGTAAAAGATAACCGCCCTGATCCATAATCGCTCTTGTTGAGGGTGCGTGCTGCACAAAATTAAAGTTGTAAAGTAAACCCCCTGTTCCTTACCAGTTCGGGGGTTTTACTTTTTAAAGAGAACGGTATTATTTTAACTTTCAATAATTACCGTGGCGCAAGCATAGTGGCGTTCATCTGCCAGCGTTACATGCATATTTACAACGCCGAGCTTTTCCGCCAGTTTTAATGCCTCGCCCCACAGTCGCAGCCGTGGCTTACCAAGCTCATCGTTAAATACTTCAAACTGATTAAACGCCAGACCATTGCGGATCCCGGTGCCAAACGCTTTTGCTGCGGCTTCTTTTACGGCAAAGCGTTTCGCCAGAAAACGCACCGGCTGGTGGTGCGTTTTCCAAATTTCCCATTCGTTATCGCTTAATACGCGGCGTGCCAGGCGCTCACCGGATCGGGTGATCACCGCTTCAATGCGAGCGATCTCCACAATATCCGTACCTAAACCTAATATTGCCATTAGCCACGCGCTTCCAGCATCAAACGCTTCATTTCTGCCACCGCATCTTTCAGTCCGGTCATCACTGCACGACCAATAATGGCATGACCGATATTCAGTTCATGCATCTCAGGGATGGCGGCAATAGCTTTCACGTTGTGATAGGTCAGACCGTGACCAGCGTTAACTTTCAGACCGAGACTAGCGGCAAAGGTCGCGGCTTTGGCGATACGCGCCAGCTCTTGCGCCTGTTCGGCGTCAGTTTTGGCATCAGCATAGCAACCGGTGTGGATCTCGATAAACGGTGCGCCAACCTCTGCCGCAGCTTTGATCTGCCCTTCATCGGCGTCGATAAACAGAGAAACCTGGATCCCGGCCTCCGCCAGACGTTTACAGGCATCGCGCATTTTGTCACGCTGCCCTGCGACGTCCAGGCCGCCTTCGGTTGTTACTTCCTGACGCTTTTCCGGTACCAGACAGCAAAAATGTGGCTTCGTCTCAACGGCGATCGCCAGCATCTCTTCGGTCACCGCCATCTCCAGATTCATGCGGGTATCCAGCGTCTGACGCAGGATGCGCACATCACGGTCAGTAATGTGGCGGCGATCTTCACGTAAATGCACGGTAATGCCGTCCGCTCCCGCCTGCTCAGCAATAAACGCCGCCTGCACCGGATCCGGGTAAGCAGTACCGCGTGCGTTACGCAGCGTTGCAATATGGTCAATGTTGACGCCTAACAGTAATTCAGCCATGACAATCCTCATCATTCATAATGTGTTTTCACCGTTCGCTTAGGCATAAACTGCCGGAACAGTTCCCTGCTCTTTAATGGTTTACCGCCAAGATACGGCTTAAGCGCCATGCGGGTAAAGCGTTTCGCGGCGCGCAGTGTGTCTGCGTCAGGAAATTCCCGCGCGTTTAACGCTTTTAACTGCCTTCCGGTGAACGTTTTATTGTCGATAACGACGCTTGCGATAAACCCTTTTTCTTCGCGATAACGATACGTCATGGTGTCATCTACCGGCTCGCCGCTACCCGCACAATGGGTAAAATTGACGCCATAGCCCAGATGCCCGAGCAGTGCCAGTTCAAAGCGGCGCAGCGCGGGTTCTGGCGTACCAGTGGCACCTGCAAGAGACTGAATGCAGTGCAAGTAATCGAAAAAGAGTTCAGAGAAGCGCGTCTCGTATTCCAGTACGCGGGAGAGAAGTTCGTTGATGTACAGACCGCTGTAAAGCGTGATACCGCTTAATGGCAGCGCCAGCGAGACGGCTTCAGCACTGCGCAGCGTTTTGACTTCGCCACGCCCGCCGAAACGTAGCAAGAGAGGGGTGAAAGGCTGTAATGCACCTTTCAGAGTAGAGCGTTTAGAGCGTGCGCCTTTGGCAACCAGACGCACGCGACCCGATTCCTCCGTGAAGACGTCCAGCATCAGGCTGGTTTCGCTCCACGGGCGACTATGCAGGACAAATGCGCGCTGCCAGCCTTCCATCGGAGTTACTCTTAAAGATCGTCAACGTAACCGAGACTGCGCAGTGCGCGTTCGTCGTCGGCCCAACCGGATTTCACTTTTACCCACAGCTCAAGGTGAACAGGCGCTTCGAACATTTCCTGCATGTCTTTACGCGCTTCAATCCCGATGGTTTTGATCTTGGCCCCTTTGTTGCCAATAACCATCTTCTTCTGCCCTTCACGCTCAACGAGAATCAAACCGTTGATGTCATAACCGCCGCGTTCGTTAGAGACGAAACGTTCGATCTCCACGGTCACGGAGTACGGCAGTTCAGCGCCGAGGAAACGCATCAGTTTTTCGCGGATGATTTCAGACGCCATAAAACGCTGTGAGCGATCGGTGATGTAATCTTCCGGGAAGTGATGAGTCGCTTCAGGCAGATGCTTACGCACGATTGCCGCAATAGTATCAACATTCAACCCGGTTTCGGCAGAGATCGGCACGATATCGAGGAAGTTCATCTGGCTTGCCAGGAACTGTAAGTGTGGCAGCAGATCGGCTTTTTCCTGCACGTTATCCACTTTGTTCACCGCGAGGATTACCGGCGCTTTGCCATCGCGCAGTTTGTTGAGCACCATTTCATCGTCCGGCGTCCAGCGGGTGCCTTCTACGACAAAAATCACCAGCTCAACGTCGCCGATAGAGCTGCTCGCCGCTTTGTTCATCAGGCGGTTAATGGCGCGTTTTTCTTCCATATGCAGGCCTGGGGTATCAACGTAGATCGCCTGATACGCGCCTTCAGTATGGATCCCCACAATGCGGTGACGAGTTGTTTGCGCCTTGCGGGAGGTAATGGAGATCTTCTGCCCCAGCAGTTTGTTCAACAATGTGGATTTGCCAACGTTCGGACGTCCGACGATAGCAATAAATCCGCAGTAACTTTTATCGATGCTCATTCCAGCTCCAGTTTTTTCAACGCCTGTTCGGCGGCAGCCTGCTCAGCCTTACGACGGCTTGAACCTGTGCCAACCACCGGTTCACTCAGGCCGCTGACCTGGCAGTGGATAGTAAATTCCTGATCGTGTGCTTCGCCACGTACCTGGACGACCAGATAAGTCGGCAGCGGCAGATGGCGACCCTGCAAATATTCTTGCAAGCGCGTTTTCGGATCTTTTTGTTTGTCACCTGGGCTAATTTCGTCCAGACGGGTTTGATACCAGTTAAGGATTAATTTCTCGACGGTTTGAATATCACTGTCGAGGAATACGCCACCAATTAATGCTTCGACGGTGTCGGCGAGAATTGACTCACGACGAAATCCACCGCTTTTAAGTTCACCTGGCCCTAAACGTAAGCACTCGCCTAACTCAAATTCGCGCGCCAGTTCTGCCAGCGTATTGCCACGGACCAGCGTGGCGCGCATCCGGCTCATATCGCCTTCATCCACACGAGGGAAACGGTGATAAAGCGCATTGGCGATAACGTAGCTCAGAATAGAGTCGCCTAAAAATTCTAAACGCTCGTTATGTTTGCTGCTGGCACTACGATGGGTTAATGCCTGCTGCAACAGTTCCTGATGATTAAAAGTGTAGCCCAGCTTCCGTTGAAGCCGATTAATTACGATGGGGTTCATGCGATACCAATAAATAAATGCGTCAACAATTCAGCACACGAAACAGACCTGATATACATGGTTCTGCTAACTGCTTCGCTGCAGTTTCAGTTTACCGGTATATGGGGACCAACGCTGTTTCGTGTGCCGTGGCAACCTGGAGGTGCCAACCTTAAACTTCGGGGGAATATTCTATACACAACGACGGGGGATGTCGTTAGCCACGGGAGATTTATCTCATAAATAATTCACGTTGTCGCCATAACGGCGACAACGTGAACGAAGATGGGCTATTAATGGATGCCGCCAATGCGACTTAAGCGCACACCTGTCGGCCATTCGCCTTCTTGCTTATCGAAGCTCATCCAGATAGCCGTTGCCCGACCGACCAGATTCGCTTCCGGCACAAAGCCCCAGTAACGGCTGTCCGCGCTGTTGTCGCGGTTGTCACCCATCATGAAGTATTGTCCCGGCGGAACAATCCAGGTTGCCAGTTGTTGCCCTGGCTGCTGGTAATACATCCCCACCTGGTCCTGCGCAATCGGCACTGTCAGAATGCGGTGCGTCACATCACCCAGTGTCTCTTTACGCTCGGAAAGACGAATTCCATTTTCTTTGGTTTCGTTTTTCGGCACTTCAAAGAATCCGCTGGTCGCTTCCCCACCATTACGGCGTGAGAAGGTCTGAACGAAATCGCTCGGTTCCACGTTTGAGTAGGTGACCGGCAGCGCGTTTTCACATGCCTGGCCGGAACTACATCCCGGTTGAATCGTCAGCTCTTTTGAGACCGGATCATAAGTGACTTTATCGCCCGGTAAACCCACCGCGCGCTTGATGTAATCAAGCTTTGGATCTTCCGGATATTTAAAGACCACGATATCGCCGCGTTTCGGATGACCGGTTTCGATCAGCGTTTTCTGGTAGATAGGATCTTTAATGCCATAAGCAAACTTCTCTACCAGAATAAAATCACCGATTAACAGAGTCGGCATCATCGAACCTGACGGGATCTGGAACGGTTCATAAATAAACGAACGCACAATCAATACGATAGCCAGTACCGGAAAAACAGAAGCACCGGTTTCCAGCCAGCCAGGCTTCGGCGCAACCTTTTTCAACGTTGCTTTATCCAGTGAGTCACCGGCAGCCGCCTGCGCCGCTGCCTGACGTTCCCGCCGTTTAGGTGCGAAAAAGAATTTATCCACGCACCATAAAATGCCCGTCACCAGTGTGGCAATCACCAGAATCAGGGCAAACATATTCGCCATGCCAACTCCTAAGGGTTATTTGTTGTCTTTGCCGACGTGCAGAATGGCGAGGAACGCTTCCTGCGGCAGCTCGACGTTACCGATCTGCTTCATGCGTTTCTTACCTTCTTTCTGCTTCTGCAGCAGCTTTTTCTTACGGCTGATATCGCCGCCATAACATTTAGCCAGTACGTTTTTACGCAGCTGTTTCACGGTGGATCGCGCAATAATGTGCGTACCAATCGCTGCCTGAATGGCGATATCAAACTGCTGGCGTGGGATCAGATCTTTCATCTTCTCCACCAACTCGCGACCGCGGTTTTGCGAATTATCACGGTGGGTGATCAACGCCAGCGCATCAACACGTTCACCGTTGATTAATACGTCTACACGTACCATGTCGGACGCCTGGAAGCGTTTGAAGTTGTAATCCAGAGACGCATAACCACGCGAGGTAGATTTCAGGCGATCGAAGAAGTCGAGCACCACTTCCGCCATCGGGATCTCGTACGTCAGCGCCACCTGATTACCGTGGTAAACCATATTGGTCTGCACGCCGCGTTTTTCTACGCACAGCGTAATAACGTTGCCGAGATATGCCTGCGGCAGCAGCATGTGACATTCTGCAATCGGCTCGCGCAGTTCGTAGATGTTATTTACCGCTGGCAGCTTGGATGGGCTGTCGACGTAGATAACTTCTCTTGACGTGGTTTCAACTTCATACACTACGGTCGGCGCAGTGGTGATCAGATCCAGATCGTATTCACGTTCCAGACGTTCCTGGATGATCTCCATGTGCAGCAGGCCGAGGAAGCCGCAGCGGAAACCAAAGCCCAGCGCACTGGAGCTTTCCGGCTCATAGAACAGTGAAGCATCGTTCAGGCTGAGTTTGCCCAGCGCGTCACGGAAGGCTTCATAGTCGTCGGAACTTACCGGGAACAGACCGGCGTATACCTGCGGTTTGACTTTCTTAAAGCCAGGCAGCGCCTTTTCTGCCGGATTACGCGCCAGCGTTAAGGTATCGCCTACTGGAGCGCCGTGGATATCTTTAATCGCACATACCAGCCAGCCTACTTCGCCACATTTCAGTTCAGTGCGGTCAACCTGCTTCGGCGTGAAGATGCCCAGACGGTCGGCGTTATAGGTCTGCCCGGTACTCATGACTTTCACTTTGTCGCCCTTACGCAGGGTGCCGTTTTTAATACGGATAAGTGAAACAACGCCCAGGTAGTTGTCGAACCAGGAGTCGATAATGAGTGCCTGTAACGGGCCTTCCGGATCGCCTTCCGGCGGCGGAATGTCGCGCACCAGACGTTCGAGAACGTCCTGCACGCCAACGCCGGTTTTCGCTGAACAGCGCACCGCGTCGGTGGCATCGATGCCGACAATATCTTCAATTTCTTCCGCCACGCGTTCAGGATCGGCTGCCGGCAGGTCAATCTTGTTCAGTACCGGCACCACTTCGAGATCCATTTCCATGGCGGTGTAGCAGTTTGCCAGGGTTTGCGCTTCTACGCCCTGCCCGGCGTCGACCACCAGCAATGCACCTTCACAGGCAGCCAGCGAACGAGAAACTTCATAAGAGAAGTCAACGTGGCCCGGGGTGTCGATAAAGTTAAGCTGATAGGTTTCGCCGTCAGACGCTTTGTAGTCCAGCGTCACGCTTTGCGCTTTGATGGTAATGCCACGCTCACGCTCAAGATCCATGGAATCGAGAACCTGCGCCTCCATTTCACGGTCAGACAGGCCACCGCAGATCTGGATAATACGGTCAGACAGCGTCGATTTACCGTGGTCAATGTGAGCTATGATCGAAAAGTTACGTATATTCTTCATAAAGTATGATTATTGTGCCTTAATGCCCGGTTAACCAGGCTTTTAGAAGTCGCTGTTCTGAGCTTAACGTCTGTATTAATAGAAACGCCGCATTCTACACTACAACATTGAGGCGAGGAAATGTTCATACCGTATGGATTGTGGTATCTGGAAACGTCCTCGCATTTGTTATGCAAAATGCAACAAAGCCAGTGAAATCACTGGCTCGCGTCTTCCGAAGATGTTTCAAATCGCACAAGGCCAGGCGGCAAGGCCACGCTTAAGATGATCGGTTGCCATTCAGACCGGGCAGCAAACTTTCGAGAGCAGCCACGTGCAATCAGGAATCCACCAACGCCACCGAGAATCGCACCGCATAATGCTGCAATATCTGAAGCAAAGAGTAGCTGAAATAGTGAAGCGATGAGGAATAGTCCCATCAACGGCGACATATAAACCAGTAATGCGGAGCTAAGCAGGCTGCCTTCGGCGATTCCTAATTCTACTTTTTGCCCCGGCACTAACGGCTCATCACAGGGTACGACAATGGTATGCGTGGTTTGCGGGCCAAGTTTATTCAACACGCGGCTACCGCAACCGGCGCGTGAAGCGCAGCTGCTGCATGAGGCTTTAACATCACAACTAACCAGCGCCTGCCCGTTTTCCCAGGAGATGACGGTAGCCCACTCTTTGATCATTGCGCTGCCCCGAACTTAATATTCTCGGCAATGCGTTTCGCCGTTTGCGGCGGCAGTTCACCGACAATGGTGATTTCGGCGTTATCACGTACGCTTGTACTGACGGTTCTGCGTCCGGTGCGCAACATCTGATCGGTGCTCGATGGCGTAGCGCGGTTAACGTTTACCGAAAAGCTGAATAATCCGTCGGAATAGAGACGTGATTCGATAGGCATGTTGTCCATCGTCGGTAGCGGACGTCGACTACTGGAAACTTCGCTAAAACCCTGTGGCAACCAGGTTGGCGTCCAGCTGAATTTAGCTTTTTCACCTACAGGAACAGAAAGCAACGGCGGCAAATTTGCCTTCGCCAACGTCTGCATACTGCTGCTGATATCCTGATTGACATTAAAAGCAATCACGCGAAATTGTTCCAGCGTTTCACCATCGCGATCAAGGAGATCAACCCGCATCGGTAATTTCGATTCGGTGTCCATCCACACGATGTAGCTGTAGCGTGTACCATCTCGGGCAACCACACGAATGACTTCGCAAAGACGATCAGCAATACGCGTGCGCCCGACGGAGATAAAGTCGTAGTAAGGAGAAAGGCGTTTGAAATCGGTATAGATGAGCGATGGTAGAGAATCAACAATGTAATCGCCATTAAGCGTGAACGGTTCAAGTCCCGGTTCAAAATAGCTGATTTCATTGCCGCGCTGTACCACTTCCCGGCGCGGGCCATCCATTTGCAACAATTGTGCAAGAGGACGGTTATCGAGGCGTGCATGTCGATAACGCAGAGACTCAACACCCTGTTTATTGATGCTGATGAATGACAGCTCGTAATTCAGTGACTGACTGGCCAGGTTCATCTGCTGTAATAACGCCCCGGACGCGGGAGTGGCCGAGGCGTTAGCAGAGAATAACAGGCTACCTGTCACTAATGACATGGCAAACCAAAGTTGCTTCATTACTGCGATTGCGTTCCTAAAGTTTGAATTCCTGGCACCTGTACAGCGGCTTGCTGAGTTTGCGCCTGCTCAAACTGAAGCTGTTCAGAGTGGAGTCGGCGTTGCAGTTCGTAATCCTGCAACATTGCATTAATGCGACGACGCTGCTCCTGTACCTGCTGCTGTTGACCATTATTTGCGGTCGCTTCAGAAGGTACTCCCAAGCTAACCGGGCTGGCTTTACCCATCATCGGCAGTGTATTAAATACCGGCGTTTCGGGCTGCTGGGACGTTTCAGATTGTCCATTATAGTGCTGGACCCCAACGATAACTGCAAGCGATACGCATGCTGCTACGCCCATTTGGGTAAGCTGTGCCGCCCACGGACGTACTTTCTGCCAGAATGGCATTTTCTGCCATTGATGCGGCGCAGGCTGGGCTTCCGGGATCAATGTCGCCGGTTGACGTACTGGCTCTTCTTCAATGGCGGCCATCACGCGTGAAGAGATATCGAAATGGAGCACCTCGGGAGTATCACCCCGCATTGAGTCACGGATTAAGTGATAGCTTTCCCAGGTTTTCTGCATTTCTGGGTTATGAGCCAGTTCGTTAAGCAGCTCACTATCCAGCGTTTCGCCATCCATTAAAGCGGAAAGTTGTTCTTTCTGCATGCCTAATACCCTTATCCAGTATCCCGCTATCGTCAACGCCTGATAAGCGGTTGAACTTTGTTATCAATAGCTTCCCTCGCTCGGAAGATACGTGAACGCACCGTACCTACCGGACAATCCATGATAGCGGCTATCTCTTCATAGCTCAGGCCATCCAGCTCCCGCAAGGTTATTGCCATGCGTAAATCTTCCGGGAGGGACTCAATAGTTCGGAAAACTATCTGTCTCAGTTCTTCTGACAACATTAAGTTCTCAGGGTTCGAAATTTCTTTCAACGCGCCGCCACTTTCGAAGTTTTCAGCTTCAATGGCATCCACATCACTGGAAGGTGGACGACGCCCCTGAGCAACCAGGTAATTTTTCGCTGTATTTACAGCAATCCGATACAGCCATGTATAAAAAGCGCTATCTCCCCGGAACGAATCCAGCGCACGATAGGCTTTAATAAAAGCTTCTTGTACCACATCGGGAACATCACCCGACGGCACATAGCGGGAAACCAGACTCGCCACTTTATGCTGATAGCGCACTACCAGTAAGTTAAAGGCTTTCTGATCTCCCTTCTGGACCCGTTCAACCAGGACCTGGTCCGTTAACTGCTCGCTCATCCGAGGTAAAGTCTCCCCAAACCAAATTTCCACGCGCTATCGAAACGCCACTCCATTAGCTGCAATTTGAGCAAGCAAAGGGTTAGAGTGTCTCGTTTTTGTAAAGTTCCGTAACGCATCTGTTTTTGTTTGTCATGCTGTAGACGGATCATTATCTATCATTATAAGTCTACAGAATCTGAACATCGCATTATCTGTGTAGAAATGCCCATTTAACTGCCTGAAGAGTAACCCAACGGCCTTTTTATTTCACCACCTAATCCTCCACCAGCCAGTAACTTCTCTTTTTCTCGCCGCCCTGCGTCAGCGTGTTTAGCCACTGTAACAAATATTAAAATAGCAGGTGTTTAATCGCACAACATGATGCTATGCTGACCAAACCGTGTTTAGTAAATTAAACAAAGAAAATGAATACTCTCCCTGATCATTCATGTGACGTGTTGATTATCGGTAGCGGCGCAGCCGGACTTTCACTGGCGCTGCGCCTGGCTGATCAGCATCAGGTCATCGTTCTAAGTAAAGGCCCGGTAACGGAAGGTTCAACATTTTATGCCCAGGGCGGTATTGCCGCCGTGTTTGATGAAACTGACAGCATTGACTCGCATGTGGAAGACACATTGATTGCCGGGGGTGGTATTTGCGATCGCCATGCAGTTGAATTTGTCGCCAGCAATGCACGATCCTGTGTGCAATGGCTAATCGACCAGGGGGTGTTGTTTGATACCCACATTCAGCCAAATGGCGCAGAAAGCTACCATCTGACCCGTGAAGGTGGACATAGTCACCGTCGTATTCTTCATGCCGCCGACGCCACCGGTAGAGAAGTAGAAACCACGCTGGTGAGCAAGGCGCTGAACCATCCGAATATTTGCGTGCTGGAGCGCAGCAACGCGGTTGATCTAATTGTCTCTGACAAAATTGGCCTGCCGGGCACGCGACGAGTTGTAGGCGCGTGGGTATGGAACCGAAATAAAGAAACGGTTGAAACCTGCCACGCAAAAGCGGTGGTGCTGGCAACCGGCGGTGCGTCGAAGGTTTATCAGTACACCACCAATCCGGATATTTCTTCTGGCGATGGCATTGCTATGGCGTGGCGCGCAGGCTGCCGGGTTGCCAATCTCGAATTTAATCAGTTCCACCCTACCGCGCTGTATCACCCACAGGCACGCAATTTCCTGTTAACAGAAGCACTGCGCGGCGAAGGCGCTTATCTCAAGCGCCCGGACGGTACGCGTTTTATGCCCGATTTTGATGAGCGCGGCGAACTGGCCCCGCGCGATATTGTCGCCCGCGCCATTGACCATGAAATGAAACGCCTCGGCGCGGATTGTATGTATCTCGACATCAGCCATAAGCCTGCCGATTTTATTCGCCAGCATTTCCCGATGATCTATGAAAAATTGCTCGGGCTGGGGATTGATCTCACACAAGAACCGGTACCGATTGTGCCTGCTGCACACTATACCTGCGGTGGTGTGATGGTGGATGATCATGGGCGTACGGACGTCGAGGGCTTGTATGCCATTGGCGAGGTGAGTTATACCGGCTTACACGGCGCTAACCGCATGGCCTCGAATTCATTGCTGGAGTGTCTGGTCTATGGCTGGTCGGCGGCAGAAGATATCACCAGACGTATGCCTTATGCCCACGGCGTCAGTACGTTACCACCGTGGGATGAAAGCCGCGTTGAGAACCCTGACGAACGGGTAGTAATTCAGCATAACTGGCACGAGCTACGCCTGTTTATGTGGGATTACGTCGGCATTGTGCGCACAACGAAGCGCCTTGAACGCGCCCTGCGGCGGATAACCATGCTCCAACAAGAAATAGACGAATATTACGCCCATTTCCGCGTCTCAAATAATTTGCTGGAGCTGCGTAATCTGGTACAGGTTGCCGAGTTGATTGTTCGCTGTGCAATGATGCGTAAAGAGAGTCGGGGGTTGCATTTCACGCTGGATTATCCGGAACTGCTCACCCATTCCGGTCCGTCGATCCTTTCCCCCGGCAATCATTACATAAACAGATAAAAAGCCTGGGTCAGCGCCGTATACGCTTCGGAATAGTTCTGGTCTGGCCCACGAATGACTAAGCGATCGCTAAAGCATTCTCCCGCCTGCGGGGAGAATGCCAGCAGCACCCGATGCGGCAGTCGCGCTTCGTTTTCCGCCACATCCGTCCGCAAACGTAAATGCCAGCCCATACTTAATGCCAGTTCAGTAAAACCATTACCAATCTGCTCTGGCAGCACCACGCAGAAAAATCCCTCTTCGGTAATGCACTCCGCCGCACAGGTCAGCAACGATGGGTGATCAAGCGTAGTGGTATAGCGAGCCTGTTCCCGTTGAGGTGTCGAGCACTCTACTCCCTGCTGATAGTAAGGTGGGTTACTGATGATTAAATCGAAGCGTACTGTCTGCTGTGTGATCCACTGCTGAATATCCGCCGTATGGACGTTAATCCGCTTTGCCCACGGGGACTGGTTGATATTTTCCTGTGCCTGCGCGGCAGCTTCACTTTCCAGTTCAACTGCATCAATCATTACGCTGTCATCGGTTCGCTGCGCCAGCATTAATGCCAGCAACCCGCTACCCGCGCCGATATCAAGGCAACGTTTTACCCCAGCCACCGGTGCCCATGCGCCCAGCAAAATGCCATCCGTTCCCACTTTCATCGCACAACGATCGTGAGCAACAAAAAACTGTTTAAAAGTAAATCCATTACGACGAAGCACGGATGTAGACTGTGACATGAAAATAAAACCTTGCAGGAAAAACGGCGATAGCACCGGGTGAGAACAATACCCGAGAAGCGATATCCATACAAACAGATGAAGATTGCAGCCGTAACGTCTATAATCAGCGCCCCACACAGAGGTAGAACATGACTGTAACGACTTTTTCCGAACTTGAACTCGACGAAAGCCTGCTGGAAGCCCTCCAGGATAAAGGTTTCACTCGCCCGACCGCCATTCAGGCTGCCGCCATTCCGCCTGCGCTCGATGGCCGTGATGTACTCGGTTCTGCGCCGACAGGCACCGGTAAAACGGCGGCGTATCTGCTGCCAGCGTTGCAGCACCTGCTCGATTTCCCACGTAAGAAATCCGGTCCGCCGCGTATTTTGATCCTCACCCCAACTCGCGAGCTGGCGATGCAGGTGGCCGATCATGCCCGCGAACTGGCGAAACATACGCATCTGGATATTGCCACCATCACCGGCGGCGTAGCCTATATGAACCACGCGGAAGTGTTCAGCGAAAATCAGGACATCGTGGTCGCCACGACCGGACGTCTGCTGCAATACATAAAAGAAGAGAACTTCGATTGCCGCGCGGTTGAAACGCTGATCCTCGACGAAGCAGACCGTATGCTGGATATGGGCTTCGCTCAGGATATCGAACATATTGCTGGCGAAACGCGCTGGCGTAAACAGACCCTGCTCTTTTCGGCAACTCTGGAAGGCGATGCGATTCAGGACTTTGCCGAGCGTCTGCTGGAAGATCCGGTGGAGGTTTCTGCCAATCCGTCCACACGTGAGCGCAAAAAAATTCATCAGTGGTATTACCGCGCCGATGACCTGGAACATAAAACCGCATTGCTGGTGCATCTGTTAAAACAGCCGGAAGCGACCCGCTCAATTGTGTTTGTGCGTAAGCGTGAGCGTGTGCATGAGCTGGCAAACTGGCTGCGCGAAGCGGGCATCAACAACTGCTATCTCGAAGGTGAGATGGTACAGGGCAAGCGTAACGAAGCGATCAAGCGTTTGACCGAAGGTCGCGTAAACGTACTGGTTGCCACCGATGTTGCCGCGCGCGGTATCGACATTCCTGACGTCAGCCACGTCTTTAACTTCGATATGCCGCGCAGTGGCGATACTTATTTGCACCGTATCGGACGTACCGCGCGCGCCGGTCGTAAAGGCACCGCAATTTCGCTGGTAGAAGCCCATGACCATCTGCTGCTGGGCAAAGTTGGTCGCTATATTGAAGAGCCAATTAAAGCTCGTGTAATTGATGAGTTACGCCCGAAAACGCGTGCGCCAAGCGAGAAGCAGACCGGCAAGCCATCGAAGAAAGTACTGGCAAAACGCGCCGAGAAGAAAAAAGCTAAAGAGAAAGAGAAGCCGCGGGTGAAAAAACGCCATCGCGACACCAAAAATATTGGTAAGCGCCGTAAACCGAGCGGAACGGGCGTGCCACCGCAAACGACAGAAGAGTAATCTCAATGCCGGGTTTAAGCCCGGCATTATTTTTATCCCGGCAAAAAACACTCTTCAACACACTGAATAAAAATGTGCATCGCCGGGCTAACCGCTTTTCCGGCATGGTGAGCGCACATTGCCGTAATGGTCTGCGACTGTTCGCCAAAAGGCAATTCGATTAATTCGCCACTCGCAAGTTCATTTGCCACTGTAAAGCGCGGCAGGTAACTGACCCCGATATTTGCCGCGACACAACGCTTGATGCTTTCGATACTTATAAGCTCAATGGTGTTTTCCACCGTGATCCGTCGCTGGCGCAGCGTACTTTCAAATAGCTGGCGAAAGACACATTGCGGTTCATTGATAATAAAACTACAGGCGTTATGTCTTCCCGGCTCAGTAAAATCGACATCTTTAATTTGCGGTGAAGCCACCAGCACCAGTGATTGTTCACCCAACTCTCGTCGGTTCAGAGCATCATCATTCCCTACGCGGTAAAAGACGCCGACATCAGCCTCATCATTCAGTAGCGCATCACGGATCACGTAACAGTTCAGAGACTGCAACGATAAACGCACTTTTGGTGCGCGTTGCCGAAAACACTGCAACACCTGCGGCATTCGGTAAGAAAGCAACGTTTCGCCTGAAACAACGCGTAGTTCCCCGTCCGGATCCGACTCTTTTTTGGCAGCCTCACGAAGGGTATCCATCACTCTGGTGAGTTCATAGATGTGCGGCAGCAGCTTTTTTCCTTCGCGGGTAAGGCACATTCGTCGACCAATTTTCTCAAATAACTGGACTGAGAACTCCTGCTCAAGCTGCTGAATATGAAAAGTCACCGTCGATTGTGTGCAGCACAATTTTTGCGAAGCTCGCAAAAAGGACCCCTCTTCCACCACGGTTTTAAGCGTAATAAAACGGCGCAGATCCATAACCCCAAACCTATCGAAAATATCGAATTTAGAATGTAAAAACATTCATTTTTTTAAATGTTCCGTGTCGGGTACTGTCTACCAAAACAGAGGAGATAACAAGTGACACCGACCCTTTTAAGTGCTTTTTGGACTTACACCCTGATTACCGCCATGACGCCAGGACCGAACAATATTCTCGCCCTTAGCTCAGCTACAACGCACGGATTTCGTCAGAGTACTCGCGTGCTGGCAGGGATGAGTCTGGGATTTTTAATCGTCATGTTGCTATGCGTGGGAATTTCGTTTTCACTGGCTGTTATCGACCCGGCAGCAGTGCATCTGTTGAGCTGGGCAGGAGCGGCATATATTGTCTGGCTGGCATGGAAAATCGCTACCAGTCCAACAAAGGAAGACGGACTTCAGGCAAAACCAATCAGCTTTTGGGCCAGCTTTGCTTTGCAGTTTGTGAACGTCAAAATCATTTTGTATGGCGTTACGGCACTGTCGACGTTTGTCCTGCCGCAAACGCAGGCGCTAAGCTGGGTAGTTGGCGTCAGCGTTTTGCTGGCGATGATTGGGACGTTTGGCAATGTGTGCTGGGCGCTGGCGGGGCATCTGTTTCAGCGATTGTTTCGCCAGTATGGTCGCCCGTTAAATATCGTGCTGGCGCTGTTGCTGGTCTATTGTGCGGTACGCATTTTCTATTGAAAGACAAAAAGAAAAGCGGAAGAGGTCACCCTCTTCCGCTTAATAACTTGCTACTTAAGCCTTACAGGCTTTCAGTAAAGGTACGAGCGATAACGTCGCGCTGCTGTTCCGGAGTCAGAGAGTTAAAGCGAACTGCATAACCGGATACACGGATGGTCAGCTGCGGATATTTTTCCGGATGCTTAACTGCATCTTCCAGAGTTTCACGACGCAGAACGTTAACGTTCAGGTGTTGACCACCTTCAACGCGAACTTCTGGTTTCACTTCTACTGGAACTTCACGGTATTCAATATCACCCAGTTTGCTTACTGCAACCACTTCGTCTTCTGCAAAACCTGCTTTCGCAACGATGCAACGCGCTTCGCCTTTTTCGCTGTCCAGCAGCCAGAAAGAGTTCAGCAGATCGTCGTTAGCGGCTTTAGTAATCTGGATACCTGTAATCATGTGATGCCTCCCCGGCAAAATTATTTGATTTGTTCAGCCTGTCGCGGCCAATTGGTAAAACCATTGTTGCTTGAGTGTATATATACTCCTCAAACACCCTTGAATCTTTGATTTAAATCAATAAAAACCACACATCAAGTATGGTTGCAAATGGATTTTATTGTTTTACATCAACTTATGCAGGTGTGAAATTTTACCAATTTACATTTTTTTGCACTCGTTTAAGTCTAAAAAATGAGCATGATTTTGTTCTGTAGAAAGAAGCAGTTAAGCTAGGCGGATTGAAGATTCGCGGGAGAGCGAGATGGCAAACGAATTAACCTGGCATGACGTGCTGGCTGAAGAGAAGCAACAACCCTATTTTCTTAATACCCTACAGACCGTCGCCAGCGAGCGGCAGTCCGGCGTCACTATCTATCCGCCACAAAAGGATGTCTTTAACGCGTTCCGCTTTACAGAGTTGGGTGACGTTAAAGTGGTGATTCTCGGCCAGGATCCTTATCACGGACCGGGACAGGCGCATGGTCTGGCATTTTCCGTTCGCCCCGGCATTGCGACACCGCCGTCACTGCTGAATATGTATAAAGAGCTGGAAAATACTATTCCCGGTTTCACCCGCCCTAATCATGGTTATCTTGAAAGCTGGGCGCGTCAGGGCGTTCTGCTACTCAATACTGTGTTGACGGTTCGCGCAGGTCAGGCGCATTCCCACGCCAGCCTCGGCTGGGAGACCTTCACCGATAAAGTCATCAGCCTGATTAACCAGCATCGCGAAGGCGTGGTGTTTTTGTTGTGGGGCTCACATGCGCAAAAGAAAGGGGCGATTATTGATAAGCAACGCCATCACGTACTGAAAGCGCCGCATCCATCACCGCTTTCTGCGCATCGTGGGTTCTTTGGCTGCAACCATTTTGTGCTGGCAAATCAGTGGCTGGAACAACGTGGCGAGAAACCGATTGACTGGATGCCAGTATTACCGGCAGAGAGTGAGTAAATTTGCAGGAAAACGCCGGATGGCAGCGTTGCCACCCGGCTGATTTATCAGGCTTTATTCTGACGCCACCATTCACCAAGCAAAACGCCAGTTGCGACAGAGATATTTAGCCCGGCAACGTTGCCAGTACCGTCAATCTTCACGCGCAGATCGTTTGGATCGCGTGCGGCATCCGGTAACCCTTCATATTCCTGACCCAGCACCAGTACCATTTTCGCTGGCAGACTGGTTTTGAACAGCGGTTTCCCCTGCTCGCTGGAAGTGGTCACTACGGTGTAACCTGCCTGACGGAAATCATCCAGCACGTTAACAATGTTGTCGCCAGTAATCGGCTGAACGTGCTCTGCGCCGCCTTCTGCGGTACGGATAGCCGCCCCCGACTCCAGCAGTGCCTCATCCTGCACCACAACGCCTTTCACGCCGAAGTGCGCACAGCTGCGCATCATGCCACCCAGGTTATGCGGGTTAGATTCGTTTTCCAGTGCCAGAACGCAATCCTGCGCGCCTGCCTGGCTTACCCACTGCTGCACGGTTGTACCGTTACGCTTTTTGATCAGGAAGCAAACGCCGCCGTGATGTTCCGTGCCTGACGCTTTTGTCAGTTCCGCTTCATCTACCACATGGTACGCTTTGCGGTTTGCTGCCATCCAGCGCAAGGCTTCTTTAAAACGCGGCGTTACACTCTGGATAAACCAGGCGCGAACAATCGCTTCCGGACGGCTCTGGAACAGTGCCTGACAGGCATTTTCGCCGTAGACGCGGGTTTCTTCCGCACGCTGACGACGCAAAACTTCCGGATCAATAAAACTTTTACCACTGATGCCACCGTGATCGGCCTTTTCCGGCGTCTCATCACCCGGCGCGCGGGAAACCGTGCGCCACGGCGAATCTTCCCACTTGCGGTCACGGGGGTGACTCTGTTTGTCATCGCGGGCGGGGCGACGGCCACCGTCAGCACGAGATTTTCCTGGACGCCCGCCCCCTTTCCCGGTACGCGGGTTGTGGGTACGTTTATCAGAATCATCATCACTGCGGACATACATCACTTTGACCTTGCCGCTTTTACCTTTCATTTCATCGTTCATGCTTTTCTCCACCAGCGCTGCGCGAAGCGCGCAGATTACCCGAAGTCCGCGCGGTTCGCCATGATTTCGTACCAAAGCCTGCGACTATCATACCTATTGAATAAAACAGATTGTTGTCTGGAACAATGTCCCCGATAATATGTAACATATTAGAAACATACCGGCGTCGTTGCCGATAAGTCTCCTTACTCATCCCGAGGTTAGTTATGAATACCGTTTGTACCCATTGTCAGGCCATCAATCGCATTCCCGACGATCGGATCGAAGATGCGGCAAAATGCGGACGCTGCGGTCACGACTTGTTTGACGGAGAGGTGATTAATGCGACCGGTGAAACGCTCGACAAATTGCTGAAAGATGATCTACCTGTGGTGATCGACTTCTGGGCACCGTGGTGCGGCCCCTGCCGTAATTTCGCACCAATTTTTGAAGATGTCGCGCAAGAGCGTAGCGGTAAAGTGCGCTTTGTGAAAGTGAATACCGAAGCTGAACGTGAATTGAGCAGTCGCTTTGGAATTCGTAGTATACCGACGATCATGATTTTCAAAAACGGTCAGGTTGTCGACATGCTTAATGGCGCAGTACCGAAAGCGCCGTTTGATAGCTGGCTGAACGAATCTCTTTAATCTTACCGGGGCGCATCTTGTGCCCCGTTTTCTCCTCTGCGACAATGGCGTTTTTTCGACGCTCTCTTATGACCGAAAACGCTGTTCTCCAGTTACGCGCCGAGCGTATTGCGCGCGCAACACGTCCTTTTCTTGCCCGCGGTAATCGCGTTCGTCGCTGCCAACGCTGTCTTTTGCCAGAGAAATTATGTCTCTGTTCGACAATTACCCCAGCACAAGCAAAAAGTCGCTTCTGTTTGCTGATGTTCGACACCGAGCCAATGAAGCCCAGTAATACCGGGCGTCTGATTGCTGATATTTTGCCTGATACCGTTGCGTTTCAATGGTCGCGTACCGAACCCTCGCTAGATTTGCTGGATCTGGTACAAAACCCGGACTATCAGCCAATGGTGGTCTTTCCCGCCTCGTATGCTGATGAGCAACGGGAAGTGATCTTCACACCACCTGCCGGTAAGCCTCCGCTATTTATCATGCTCGATGGTACCTGGCCTGAAGCTCGCAAGATGTTTCGTAAAAGTCCGTATCTGGATAATCTTCCCGTCATTTCCGTCGATCTTTCCCGGCTTTCTGCCTATCGCCTGCGTGAAGCCCAGGCTGAAGGCCAATATTGTACTGCCGAGGTAGCCATCGCACTGTTAGATATGGCCGGCGATACCGGGGCGGCGGCAGGGTTAGGCGAGCATTTTACCCGCTTTAAAACACGCTATCTGGCAGGAAAAACGCAACATCTGGGTAGCATCACAGCAGAACAGTTAGAAAGCGTTTAAAATCATTCGGTCACTTCTGCGGGAGACCGGTATGAGTCAGCGAGGACTGGAAGCACTACTGCGACCAAAATCGATTGCGGTAATTGGCGCATCGATGAAACCCAATCGCGCAGGTTACCTGATGATGCGTAACCTGCTGGCGGGAGGCTTTAACGGACCGGTACTCCCGGTGACGCCTGCCTGGAAAGCGGTGTTGGGTGTGTTGGCCTGGCCGGATATTGCCAGCTTGCCCTTTACACCCGACCTTGCGGTTTTATGTACCAATGCCAGCCGTAATCTTGCTCTTCTGGAAGAGCTCGGCGAGAAAGGCTGTAAAACCTGCATTATTCTTTCCGCCCCGGCATCGCAACACGAAGATCTCCGCGCCTGCGCCCTGCGCCATAACATGCGCCTGCTAGGACCAAACAGTCTGGGTTTACTGGCTCCCTGGCAAGGTCTAAATGCCAGCTTTTCACCTGTGCCGATTAAACGCGGCAAACTGGCGTTTATTTCGCAATCGGCTGCCGTCTCCAACACCATCCTCGACTGGGCGCAACAGCGTGAGATGGGCTTTTCCTACTTTATTGCGCTCGGCGACAGCCTGGATATCGACGTTGATGAATTGCTCGACTATCTGGCGCGCGACAGTAAAACCAGCGCCATCCTGCTCTATCTCGAACAGTTAAGCGACGCGCGACGCTTTGTTTCGGCGGCCCGTAGTGCCTCTCGCAATAAACCGATTCTGGTGATTAAAAGCGGACGTAGCCCGGCGGCTCAACGTCTGTTGAACACCACGGCAGGAATGGATCCGGCGTGGGATGCGGCTATTCAGCGTGCCGGTTTGTTGCGGGTACAGGATACTCACGAGCTGTTTTCGGCAGTGGAAACCCTCAGCCATATGCGCCCACTGCGTGGCGACCGGCTGATGATTATCAGCAACGGTGCTGCGCCTGCCGCGCTGGCGCTGGATGCCTTATGGTCACGCAATGGCAAGCTGGCAACGCTAAGCGAAGAAACCTGCCAGAAACTGCGCGATGCACTGCCAGAACATGTGGCAATCTCTAACCCGCTCGATCTACGCGATGACGCCAGCAGCGAGCATTATGTCAAAACGCTGGACATTCTGCTCCACAGCCAGGATTTTGATGCGCTGATGGTTATTCATTCGCCCAGCGCCGCTGCTCCCGCAACAGAAAGCGCGCAAGTATTAATTGAAGCGGTAAAGCATCATCCCCGCAGCAAGTATGTTTCTCTGCTGACGAACTGGTGTGGCGAACATTCCTCGCAAGAGGCACGACGATTATTCAGCGAAGCCGGGCTGCCGACCTACCGTACCCCGGAAGGAACCATCACTGCTTTTATGCATATGGTGGAGTACCGGCGTAATCAGAAGCAACTACGCGAAACGCCGGCGTTGCCCAGCAATCTGACCTCCAATACCGCAGAAGCGCATCTTCTGTTGCAACAGGCGATTGCCGAAGGAGCAACGTCACTCGATACCCATGAAGTTCAGCCCATCCTGCAAGCATATGGCATGAACACGCTCCCCACCTGGATTGCCAGCGATAGCACCGAAGCGGTGCATATTGCCGAACAGATTGGTTATCCGGTGGCGCTGAAATTGCGTTCGCCGGATATTCCACATAAATCGGAAGTTCAGGGCGTAATGCTCTACCTGCGTACAGCTAATGAAGTCCAGCAAGCGGCAAACGCTATTTTCGATCGCGTAAAAATGGCCTGGCCGCAGGCGCGGATCCACGGCCTGTTGGTGCAAAGTATGGCTAACCGTGCTGGCGCTCAGGAGTTGCGGGTTGTGGTTGAGCACGATCCGGTTTTCGGGCCGTTGATCATGCTGGGCGAAGGCGGTGTGGAGTGGCGTCCTGAAGATCAAGCCGTCGTCGCACTACCGCCGCTGAACATGAACCTGGCCCGCTATCTGGTTATTCAGGGGATCAAAAGTAAAAAGATTCGTGCGCGCAGTGCGCTACGCCCATTAGATGTTGCAGGCTTGAGCCAGCTTCTGGTGCAGGTTTCTAACTTGATTGTCGATTGCCCGGAAATTCAGCGTCTGGATATTCATCCTTTGCTGGCTTCTGGCAGTGAATTTACCGCGCTGGATGTCACGCTGGATATCGCGCCGTTTGAAGGCGATAACGAGAGTCGGCTGGCAGTGCGCCCTTATCCGCATCAGCTGGAAGAATGGGTAGAATTGAAAAACGGTGAACGCTGCTTGTTCCGCCCGATTTTGCCAGAAGATGAGCCACAACTTCAGCAATTCATTTCGCGAGTCACCAAAGAAGATCTTTATTACCGCTACTTTAGCGAGATCAACGAATTTACCCATGAAGATTTAGCCAACATGACGCAGATCGACTACGATCGGGAAATGGCATTTGTAGCGGTACGACGTATTGATCAAACGGAAGAGATCCTTGGCGTCACGCGTGCGATCTCCGACCCTGATAACATCGATGCCGAATTTGCCGTGCTGGTTCGCTCGGATCTCAAAGGGTTAGGCTTAGGTCGACGCTTAATGGAAAAGTTGATTACCTATACGCGAGATCACGGACTGCAACGTCTGAATGGTATTACGATGCCAAACAATCGTGGCATGGTGGCGCTGGCCCGCAAGCTCGGGTTTAACGTTGATATCCAGCTCGAAGAGGGGATCGTTGGGCTTACGCTAAATCTTGCCCAGCGCGAGGAATCATGAGTAAGGTACTGGAAATGTTGACCACTTAATCGGGACTGGTGTTATTATTGCCCGCTTATGTCGTCTGCATTGCACAGAGGACCCTTCAATGAACAGAGAAGAAATGCACTGTGATGTTGTCAAAATTTAAGCGTAATAAACATCAACAACACCTTGCCCAACTACCCAAGATTTCTCAATCAGTTGATGATGTCGATTTCTTTTACGCTCCCGCCGACTTCCGGGAGACGCTGCTGGAAAAAATAGCCAGCGCGAAGCAGCGCATTTGCATTGTCGCCCTGTATCTCGAACAGGATGACGGTGGCAAAGGCATTCTGAACGCGTTGTATGAGGCTAAAAGGCAGCGTCCGGAACTGGATGTGCGGGTGCTGGTCGACTGGCATCGTGCACAACGTGGACGCATTGGCGCTGCGGCATCTAACACTAACGCTGACTGGTACTGCCGCATGGCGCAGGAAAATCCGGGCGTAGATGTTCCGGTTTATGGCGTTCCAATCAATACCCGTGAAGCCCTTGGTGTTCTGCACTTTAAAGGCTTTATCATCGACGATAGCGTACTTTATAGCGGTGCCAGCCTGAACGATGTTTACCTGCATCAGCACGATAAATATCGCTACGACCGTTATCATCTTATCCGTAACCGTAAGATGTCAGACATTATGTTTGAATGGGTTACACAGAATATTATGAATGGCCGCGGCGTTAATCGTCTGGATGATGTTAATCGGCCAAAAAGCCCGGAAATCAAGAACGATATTCGTCTGTTCCGCCAGGAGCTGCGTGATGCCGCTTATCATTTCCAGGGCGATGCCGACAACGATCAGCTTTCCGTAACGCCGTTGGTAGGTCTGGGGAAATCGAGTCTGTTGAACAAGACCATTTTCCATCTTATGCCTTGTGCCGAGCAGAAACTAACCATCTGCACACCTTACTTCAACCTGCCAGCAATCCTTGTGCGCAATATTATCCAGTTGCTGCGCGAAGGGAAAAAGGTCGAAATTATTGTTGGTGATAAAACCGCGAATGACTTCTACATTCCGGAAGATGAACCTTTCAAGATAATTGGCGCATTGCCTTATCTCTATGAGATCAATCTGCGTCGTTTCCTGAGCCGTTTGCAGTATTACGTCAACACTGACCAGTTAGTGGTTCGGTTATGGAAAGATGACGACAACACCTATCACCTGAAAGGGATGTGGGTTGATGATAAGTGGATGTTGATCACTGGTAATAACCTGAACCCGCGCGCCTGGCGTCTGGATCTGGAAAACGCTATTTTGATCCACGATCCGCAACTGGAGCTTGCGCCACAGCGAGAGAAAGAACTGGAGCTGATCCGCGAGCATACCACCATCGTTAAGCACTATCGCGACCTGCAAAGTATTGCCGATTATCCGGTGAAGGTTCGTAAACTCATCCGTCGTTTGCGCCGTATCCGCATCGACCGATTAATTAGCCGCATCCTGTAATCACAACCCCGTCCTGTACGGGGTTTGTTTTTTGGAGGCCACGTTTTGCGTATTCTTTTTGTCTGTTCGCTATTATTACTTTCTGGATGCAGCCATATGGCTAACGATAGCTGGAGCGGGCAGGATAAAGCTCAACACTTTATCGCCTCGGCGATGCTTTCCGCCGCCGGAAATGAATATGCACAGCATCAGGGGATGAGTCGCGATCGCAGTGCCACTTTCGGGCTGATGTTCTCTGTTGGGCTGGGGGCGTCAAAAGAACTTTGGGATAGCCGCCCCGAGGGGAGCGGCTGGAGCTGGAAAGATTTTACCTGGGATGTCGCCGGTGCAACTACTGGCTATACCGTCTGGCAACTGACCCGTCACTAAAGACGCATCCCCTTCCCTTTGCGATGTAGCATCAAAGAAACCAGAAACGCCACCACGGCCATCAAGGTCACATACCAGAAGAAGGCTGTTTCCATTCCTATTGATTTCAGCGACAACGCTACGTACTCCGCCGAACCACCAAATATAGCATTGGCGACCGCATATGACAGACCAACACCTAATGCACGAACCTGTGCCGGGAACATCTCAGCCTTCAGTATTCCACTGATTGAAGTATAAAAACTCACGATCAGCAGGGCACACATCACCAGACCAAAAGCGGCATAAGGCGAGGAAACGTTTTGCAATGCTGAGAGAATAGGAACGGTAAAAATGGCTGCCAGAGAACCGAAACATAACATTGAGGTACGACGACCAATCTTATCCGACAGCGCGCCAATGAGTGGTTGAATAAGCATGAATACAAACAATGCGGCAGTCATAATGCCACTCGCCACGTTGGCATGCATTCCCGCAGTATTTACCAGATACTTCTGCATATAAGTGGTGAAGGTATAGAAACAAAGGGAGCCCGCAGCGGTAAAACCGAGAACCATGATGAATGCACGGCGATTGCGCCATAATCCTTTCAGAGATCCAGCTTCTTTTAAAGCGCGTGTTTCTTGTTGTGAAGTTTCATCTAACTGACGACGTAACCACAACGCCACAACAGCTAACACAGCTCCTAACGCGAAAGGAATACGCCATCCCCACTCTCTGAGTGCAGCGTCTTCCATGGTGTGTTGTAAAACCACGACAACCAGTAGAGCTAGCAGTTGCCCGCCGATCAACGTCACATACTGAAATGATGCGTAAAAACCTTTGCGCCCTTCAACGGCAACTTCACTCATATAGGTGGCGCTGGTGCCATATTCTCCGCCAACGGATAATCCCTGGAATAAACGAGCAAGAAGCAATAATGCCGGAGCCCAGGTACCGATTGTTTCGTAGCCTGGCAAACAGGCGATAACCAGTGAGCCGAAACACATCATACACACCGATAACAGCATCGATTTTTTGCGACCATGTTTATCGGCTATGCGGCCAAATAGCCAACCGCCTATTGGGCGCATCAGAAATCCCGCAGCAAAAACACCTGCTGTTTGCAGTAGTTGAGTCGTCGTGTTCCCGGAAGGGAAGAAGATGTGAGCGAAGTAGAGTGAACAGAACGAGTAGACATAGAAATCGAACCACTCGACCAGATTACCTGAAGAGGCCCCCACAATTGCCCAAATGCGGCGACGAGTATCACTACTTGTCAGTTTGCTGTCTGCCGTTACAGTACTTTCAGCCATGCCATTATGTCTCCTGCCGTAATCCGATGCTTTTGTCGGTCGCTTTTGTTTATTTCTTTTGGTAAAGAAAATGTTATACATTTGTTGCATATCATCATGCAACCTTAACCACGAATTTAGTTAGCAGGAAAATGGTTATTGAGGAGCTTAAGGATAAATTTCTGGTAAGGAGGACACGTATGGAGGTGGGCAAGTTGGGGAAGCCGTATTCGCTGGCGTATGTGGAGGAATAAGCTGCCCCCTATCGTGCCTGCGTAAGCTGGATAAGACGCGCCATGAACTGAACCCCAAAACCTGGACAGTTTCAGTTAACCGGCTTTTTGATACTCAGTCCGGTATTCTACCGGGCTGAGTCCCCCAAGACTGAGTTTTATTCTTTTTTGATTCCAGTAAGTTATGTATTCGTTAACGGCATTTTCCAGCTCTTCTACACTTCTGTAGTCCCGGCGATAGTAAATTTCTTCTTTCAGGTGACCAAAGAAATTCTCCATTACCGCATTATCAAGACAGTTGCCCTTGCGCGACATGCTCTGCACTAACCCTT